>NZ_JAUSUJ010000011.1 GCF_030813915.1 Rhodoplanes tepidamans | reverse complement strand
CAGAAAGATCCTCGTCATCGCCAACGGCCTCGTCAAAGCCGACGTCGCATACTCGCACGCTTGACATTCAAGACAGTCGCCGGGTTCGCCGCTGCACGGCGCCCCGGAACGACGGCGGACAGGCTCGTCAGAAGACGTGTTCGCCCTCACCCCCGCGCCGGGGCGCGGCCGATGCTCGAATAGGTGAAGCCCGCCCGCTCCATCTCGTCGGGCCGGTAGACGTTGCGCAGGTCGACGACGACCGGCCGGCGCATCACGCCCTTCAGGCGGTCGAGGTCGAGCGCCCGGAACTGCTCCCACTCGGTGACGATGACCAGCGCGTCGGCGCCTTCGGCGCACTCGTAGGCGTTGGCGCAGAAGGTGACGAGCCCGTCGAGGTCGCGCTTCGCCTGCTCCATGCCGGCCGGGTCGTAGGCCTTCACGGTGGCGCCCATGTCGTTGAACGCCGTCACCAGCGGGATCGACGGCGCGTCGCGCATGTCGTCGGTGTTGGGCTTGAAGGTGAGGCCGAGCACCGCGATGGTCTTGTCGCGCACGCTGCCGCCGAGCGCCGCCGCGACCTTGCGGGCCATCGCGCGCTTGCGCTGATCGTTCACCGCCACCACGGTCTCGACGATGCGCAGCGGCGCCTCGTGGTCCTGGGCGGTCTTGATCAGGGCGAGCGTGTCCTTCGGAAAGCACGAGCCGCCGTAGCCGGGACCGGCATGCAGGAACTTGGTGCCGATGCGGTTGTCGAGGCCGATGCCGCGCGCCACCTCCTGCACGTCGCCGCCGACCTTCTCGCACAGATCCGCGAGCTCGTTGATGAAGGTGATCTTGGTCGCCAGGAACGCGTTGGCGGCGTACTTGATCAGCTCGGCGGTGCCGCGCTGGGTGAACAGCAGCGGCGCCTGGTTGAGGTAGAGCGGCCGGTAGAGGTCGGTCATCACCTGGCGGGCGCGCTCGTCGGTGGTTCCGATGACGATGCGGTCGGGGTGCTTGAAGTCGCGGATCGCCGCCCCCTCGCGCAGGAACTCGGGGTTCGACACGACCGCGTAGTCGGCGTCCGGCCGGGTCTCCCGGATGATGCGCTCGACCTCGTCGCCGGTGCCGACCGGCACGGTCGACTTGGTCACCACCACGGTGAAGCCCGACAGCGCCGCCGCGATCTCGCGGGCGCAGGCGTGGACGTAGGAGAGGTCGGCGTGGCCGTCGCCGCGCCGCGACGGGGTGCCGACCGCGATGAACACGGCGTCGGCCTCCGCCACCGGCCCGGCGAGCGCGGTGGTGAAGTCGAGCCGCTTCTCGCGCACGTTCGTCTCGACCAGGCGGTCGAGCCCGGGCTCGTAGATCGGGATGTCGCCGGCCTGCAGGGCCTCGATCTTGCGGGCGTCCTTGTCGACGCAGGTCACGGTGTGACCGAAGTCCGCAAAGCAGGCGCCGGAAACCAGGCCGACATAGCCGGTGCCGATCATTGCCACGCGCATTCGAGGGCCAGCCTTTCGGGTCGGTCGGACGGGGGACGCCGCCGCTCATAACAAAGGCTCCGGAGGCGAACAAGCGACGGCCGGCGATAGCGGCTCCGAGCCGTGGCCGGCAGGAAGGATTGCGGTCCGGTTGCAGCCGATGGTAATCCAGACCCGCCCTTAAGGACTCGTAAACCATGCCGGGTCCAGATTATTTACGATCACCGGTTGCCGGTGGTCAGCCGCAGAATCCGGTTCTTGTCCGGGCCGATGGAATGCCGAGCACGTTGCCCCCCATGTCGCAGACCACCAACACGGACGATCCCGCGACGGCTTTCGCCATCGCGCTCAAGGCTCTGGAACGGATCCGGGGGCTCGGCCAGATCCCCGATCCGCCGACCTTCGAGGTGTGGTTCACGTATTTCCAGGGCCACAACCAGGCGCTGGTGCGCGACGTCGACGCGGCCGAGGCGGAGTGCCTGTCGCGCGCCCGGGTGCACAGCATCCGCGAGCGCCACTTCTCGTCCGAGCCGCATTTCGGCCAGTTCCTGTCGGTCGGCGAGGCGCTGGGGAGCGAGACCCGCAAGGTTCAGAACGCCATACAGGTGGCGAGCGGCTCGGCGGCCGACTACGGCATCGACCTGCAGAGCGCCGCCGAGGCGCTCGGCGGCGGACGGGCCGACCTCTCGGTCTCCGAGCTGGTCAAGTCGCTGGTGCGCTCCACCGACGCGATCCAGCAGACCAACGCGCTGCTCCAGGCCCAGCTCAAGCAGTCCGAGGACCAGTTCCGGCTGCTGCAGGAGAACATGGAGACGCTGCGGCTGGAGAGCATGACGGATCCGCTCACCCGGCTCGCCAACCGAAAGTATTTCGACTTCTCGCTGAGCCAGGCGACGACCCGGGCCGAGGACGAGGACGCGCCGCAGCCGTTCTCCCTCGCGATGATCGACATCGACCGCTTCAAGCGGTTCAACGACCAGTTCGGCCACACCACCGGCGACGACGTGCTGCGGCTGGTCGCCTTCACGCTGAAGAACAACGTCCGGGCGAGCGACCTCGTCGCCCGCTACGGCGGCGACGAGTTCGCCGTGCTGCTCCCCAATGCGAGCCTCGAGGAGGCGATGGCGATCGGCGACCAGATCCGCAAGGGGGTGGCCGAGCGGCCGCTGCTGCGCCGCGCCACCAAGGAGACGCTCGGCTACGTCACCCTCTCGATCGGCGTGGCGGCGTGGGCGCCGGGCGAGAGCGCCGTCGCCTTGATCGAGCGGGCCGACCGCCACCTCTACGAGGCCAAGGCGAACGGCCGCAACTGCCTGGTCGGCGCGCCCGTGCGGCCGAGCTGACCGCGGGCCGGAGCGCGAGCCGGCACGGCGCCGCCAGTAGCGGCGCCGGCCCTGCCGCCTCGCCCGAACCGGCTATGTGAAAGCCCTGAGTCCCTCCCGGGCGCGACCGTTCTACGGTTGCGGGACGCCGTTCCGGCGACACCCGCCACAGGAGGATCGCTTGCGTCTCGCGCGCTCGTTTCCGATCACGGCGTCATCACACGGCAGGCCCGGCCTGATGGCCGGAGCGGCCGCCCTCGCGATCCTGCTCGGCCTCGGCCCGCTGCTGCCGGGGGCGACCGCCACGGCCCAGACGGCGGCACCGGCCGCCGCGCCGGCCTCGGCGGCGCAGCAGCAGCCGCTGTCGCGCGAGCAGATCGAGGCGCTGGTCGCGCCGATCGCGCTCTACTCGGACGACCTCCTCGCCCAGGTGCTGATGGCCTCGACCTATCCGCTCGAGGTGGTGCAGGCGGCGCGCTGGGCCAAGGACAACGCCCGGCTGACCGGCAAGGCGCTGCAGGACGCGCTGCTGCAGCAGCCCTGGGATCCGAGCGTCAAGGCTCTGGTGCCGGTGCCGCAGACGCTGGCGATGATGAACGACAAGCTCGACTGGACCCAGCGGCTCGGCGACGCCTTCCTGGCCCAGCAGGGCGACGTGCTCGACGCCGTGCAGCGGCTGCGGGCCCGCGCCGACGCGGCCGGCACGCTGAAGAGCACCCCGCAGCAGAAGGTCTCGACCCGCAGCTCCGACGGCCGCACCGTGTTCGTCATCGAGCAGGCCGATCCGCAGGTCGTCTTCGTGCCGGCCTACGACCCGAACGTGGTGTTCGGCCCGTGGCCCTATCCGGCCTACCCGCCCTTCGCGTGGTATCCGCCCGGCTACGTGGCGAGCGGCGCCCTGTGGTTCGGGGCCGGCGTCGCCGCCGGCGCGGCGATCTGGGGCGGCCTCAACTGGTGGAACCGGCGGGTCGACATCAACGTCAACCGGTTCAACAACTTCAACCGCACCAACATCGTCGACGGCACGTGGCGGCACGACGTCGCCCACCGGCGCGGCGTCCCCTACGGCAATGCCGACCTGGCGGGCCGGTTCGGCCGCGGGGCCGCCGCCGACGCTGCCGCGCGCGAGGCGTTCCGGGGCCGCGTCCAGGCCGGCCAGGATCCGTTCCGCGACCGCGCCGGCGCCGTCGTGGGCGACCGTGTCCGCCCCGGCGCCGTCGCCGGCGACCGTGTCCGCCCCGCCGACCGGCCCGGGGTCGGCGACCGCGGCAGTCTCGGCGACCGCGCGCGGGGCGGCCGCGACGTCGCCCGCACCCGGGAGGCGGCGCGCGGCGGCAACGCGTTCGACGGCCTCGGCCGCGGCGGCGAGGTGCGGCGCGAGAGCGCCCGCGGCGCCGCCAGCCGGGCGGCGGCGCCGGCCCGCATCGGCGGCGGCGGACCGCGCGGCGGACCGCCGGCCGGATTGCGCGGCGGCGGCGGTGGCGGCCGGCCCGCGATTGCAGGCGGCGGTGGCTTCCGCGGTGGCGGTGGCGGCGGCTTCCGCGGCGGCGGCGGTGGACGCGGGGGGCGGCGATGAGCCCGATCCGCGCCGCCTCGCCCGTCCTCGCATCGGCCCGGGAGGGAACCGCCATGCCGTTCGTCCGCTTCGCCTCGATCGCACGGGCCCTCGTGCTTCTGGCGCTCGCCGGCCTCGTCGGCGTCTCCGCCGTGCCGCTCGCCGCCGCCCCGGCCGTCGCGCCGCGCGGGTTCGAAACGCCGCAGGCCGCCGCCGACGCCCTGTTCGAGGCGGCCAAGGCGCGCGACCGCAAGGCCGTGGTGGCGATCCTCGGCCCCGCCGTCCGGGACTGGATCGTCAGCGGCGACCCGGTGCAGGATCAGGCCCGGGTGGCGCGGTTCGTCGACGCCTACGCGAAGAAATCGGCGATCGTCCCGGAGGGCGGCGCCAGGGCGGTGCTGACCGTCGGCGACGACGGCTTCCCGTTCCCGTTCCCGCTCGTGAAGACCGGCACGCGGTGGCGCTTCGATCCGGAGGCCGGCCGCGAGGAGGTGCTCAACCGCACCATCGGCCGCAACGAGCTCGCCGCCATCCAGACGCTGCTCGCCGTGGTCGACGCCCAGCGCGACTATGCGGCCCGCCTGCACCAGGAGGGTGGCGCCGCCGCCTACGCGCGGCGCTTCCGCAGTAGCCCCGGCAAGAAGGACGGCCTGTTCTGGCCCGCCGCGCAGGGCGAGCCGGAGAGCCCGCTCGGGCCGCTGGTCGCCGATGCCGTACGCGAAGGCTACCGGGCGAAGGGCGGGCCGGTGCCGTTCCACGGCTACCATTTCCGCATGCTCACCGCGCAGGGGCCGAAGGCGCCGGGCGGCGCCTACGACTACCTGGCCGGCGGGCGGCTGATCGGCGGCTTCGCGGCGCTCGCCTGGCCGGCCCGATACGGGATCTCGGGGATCAAGACCTTCGCCGTGAATCACGAAGGGGTCGTCTACGAGGCCGATCTCGGCCCCGACACCGGACGGATCGCGCCGCGGATCGACGCCTTCGATCCCGACGCGCGGTGGACCAAGGTGGAGCCGCCGAAGCGCTGAGCGGCACGCCGGCGGATCGACGCGCGTCCGGCGAGACGCATCCAAGGCGCCGGAGCCGGCGCAGGCGGCGGCCCGTCCCCGGCCCGCGGCGAGGATCACGATCGCGTCAACGCCGGCCGGCGACGGGCGGCCCGCGATGCAATCAACTCACGCAGACTGCTGGACGATTCGCGCTTCGGCTGCGCCGATTGCCCGCCCATGGTAAACACTGCCTCATTTCCGACGCCATTTAGGCGGCTTTCGGCCATGAATGGTGGTAAACGGGACACATTCGGGTCGCGACAATTAACGCTCCGCCGTTAACGAACTCTTCAGGAATGGATTGAGCGCGCGACCGGCGACCCCGTATGTGAGGGGAACGCTGAAGAAGAACTCCAACAGCGGAAAAGTGGAGGCTCCCGTGCGCGTCGCTGTGATTCACGATTGGCTGTACACGGTCGGCGGCGCCGAGCGCGTGCTCCGGGAAATCCTGCAGTGCTATCCGGGCGCCGACGTCTACACGCTGTTCGACGTCCTCTCCCCCGAGGAGCGCGCCAAGATCGGCTACGAGACGGCGCACACGAGCTTCCTGCAGAAGCTGCCCTTCATCCGCTCGCAGCATCGCTCGTATCTTCCGCTGATGCCGCTGGCGATCGAGCAGTTCGATCTCTCGGGCTACGATCTGATCATCTCGTCGAGCTACGCGGTGGCCAAGGGCGTCCTGGTCGGCCCCGACCAGGTGCACGTCTCCTACGTCCATTCGCCGATGCGCTACGCCTGGGATCTCCAGCACAGCTATCTGCGCGAGAGCGGCTACGCCAAGGGCGTGAAGAGCGCCATCGCCCGGGTGATCCTCCACCGGATGCGGCTGTGGGACAGCCGCACGGCGAGCGGCCCGGACGCCATGATCGCCAACTCGTCCTTCGTGGCCCGCCGCATCCGCCGCGTCTACGGCCGCGCCGCCACCGTGATCCATCCGCCCGTGAACCTCGCCATGCAGCGCGCCGACGTGCCGCGCGGCAACCACTTCCTGGCGGCGAGCCGGCTGGTTCCCTACAAGAACATCGAGGCTGTGGTGCGCGCCTTCGCCCTGATGCCCGATCTCGAGCTGGTCGTCGCCGGCTCCGGGCCCGAGGGCCGGAAGCTGCGCGAGATCGCCACCCCCAACGTCTCCTTCGCCGGCTTCGTCAGCGACGAGCACCTGCGCCACCTGATGGCGACGGCCCGTGCCTTCGTGTTCGCGGCCGAGGAGGACTTCGGCATCATCATGGTCGAGGCGATGTCCGAGGGCACGCCGGTGCTGGCGCTCGGCCTCGGCGGCGCCCGCGAGATCGTCTCCTCGTCGCTGCCGAACCGCTCCGGCATGTTCTTCCTCACGCCGTCGCCCGACGACATCGCCGCCTGCGTGCGGGCTTTCGCGGCGCAGGAGCACACCTTCTCGCGCACCGTCTGCCGCCAGCAGGCGGCGCGCTTCTCCGCCGAGCGCTTCCGCTCCGAGCTCACCGCCTTCGTCGACAAGCAGATGGAGGAGGCCCGGCGGGCCCGCGACGCGGCCACCGGCTCGCTGCTCAACACCCGCAGCTACGCGTGACGACCATGTCCATGGGTTCCCTCGCCACCGTCACCGACCTCGCCGGCACGCCGCGCCGCAACGGCCTTCTGGTGCGGCTGTGGCGCCGACGCTGGATCGCGGGCTCGGTGTTCCTCGCCGTGATGGTCGTGACCGTGGCGGCGCTCCTGGTGCTGCCGGTCAGCTATCTGGCGAACGGCTCGGTCATCGTCGCCGAGCCCGAGCCCGGCGTGCCCAACCAGTCCGCCGCCTGGGCCCAGAAGATCGGCGACCCCGCCGACCTGGAGAGTCAGCTCCTGGTGGTGCGCTCGCCGCGCGTGATGCGGCTCGCCATGGCGATGCCGGGCGCCCACGACGCGGTCCTGCGGGAATGCCGCTGGCAGGCCGGCCGCGGCCTGCTCGGCCTCTTGTTCCCCTCGCGCGAGGACGCCTGCGACAAGCTCGCGCCCGACAGCGAGGAGCTGATCGAATACGTGATGGCCCGCTACAAGGTCGGCACGGTCGGCCGCTCGCGCGTCATCAACATCGCCTACCAGTCGCCGCTGCCGGACGTCGCCCAGACGCTCGCCAACGCGCTCGTGACCGCCTTCCTGGACGACCAGAAGGCGAACCTGTCGTCGAGCCGCGAGGCCGCCGCCGCCTATCTGTGGCAGGAGCTCAAGCAGCTCGACGCCGAGGTGCGCGAGAACGACGCGGCCATCCAGGAGTTCCGCCGCGCCAAGGGCCTGATGCGGGGCGCCGCCGCGCCGATCTCGTCGGAGCGGCTGACCAGCATCAATCAGCAGCTCGCCACCGCCGAGGCGGCCCGGGCCGAGGCCGCGGCGCGGCTGCGCGAGATCAAGGCGAGCCAGGCGCGCGGTGCGGCCGACGCCCCGTCGGTGCTGTCGAGCCGCTCGGTCGCCGACCTCAAGCAGCAGCTCACCACGGTGACGGGCCAGCTCGCCAACATGGCGTTCACGCTCGGCGAGCGGCATCCGTCGCTGCGCGCCCTGCAGCGCGAGCGCGACATCCTCGAGCAGCGCCTCGGCCAGGAGGTCGCCACCGTCGCGGCGAGCGCCCAGAAGTCCTACGACGCCGCCGACGCGCTCGTCGCCTCGCTCAAGCAGCAGGCCGTGGCCATCAAGGCCGAGGTCGCCGCCGCGACCGCCGACGAGGCCTCGATCGAGAGCATGGTGCGCTCCGCCGACATCAAGCGGCAGAAGTATTCCGAGCTGTACCGCCGGGCGAGCGAATTGGAGACCGAGCGGCGCGTCATGCTGGGCAGCACCCGGCTGGTCAGCCTCGCCGAGGCGCCGACCAGGCCGTTCTTCCCGAAGAAGCTGCCGTTCCTGGCCGCCGGCTTCACCTTCGCGACCCTGCTCGGCTTCGCGGCGGCGCTGCTGCGCGACCGCGCCGACCGCAGCGTGCGGGCCTCCGGCGACCTCGCCTCGGTCACCGGCGCGCCGATCTTCGCCGAGCTGCCGCGCGTCGCCCGGGCCGCGGCCACGCCGGTGCTCGGCATGATGCTCAGCCGCCAGAGCGAGCTGCCGCTGCCGGCGGCGCTCGACAAGGCGCGCCGCGACCCGCATCTGCAGGACGCGCTGCGCAAGCTCTATGCGGGCATCGTGCTGGCCGGCTCCAACGAGCGCTTCCGCACCATCCTGGTGACCTCGTCCGGCCCGGCCGAAGGCAAGACCTTCACGACCCTGGCGCTCGCCCAGCTGGTCGCCGCCACCGGCCGCCGCGTCCTGGTGATGGAATGCGACATGCGGCGCCCGACCATCGCGACCGCCCTCGACCTCACAGGCGGTCCGGGAATGACGGCGGTGCTGTCGGGCAAGTTCCCGCTGCGCGAGGCGGTGGTGCGCAGCGGCATCCCGAACCTCGACGTGATCCCGGCCGGCCGGCCGACCTCGACCTCCACCGAGCTCCTGATGAGCAAGACCATGGTCGAGGCGCTGCGCTTCGCCGAGGCCTACGACCTCGTGCTGATCGACAGCCCGCCGGCCGACGTGCTGATGGACGCGCACGTGCTCGCCAAGCACGTCGACGGCGTGCTGTGCTGCACCCGCTGGGGCCGCTCGTCGATCGCCGGCGCCGCCGCGACCATCGAGAGCCTGCGGGCCGCCGGCGGCAACGTGTTCGGCATGACCATCACGATGGTGAAGCCGGACGACCTGCCCTTCTACGAGGCGAGGCCGGTGCGCCCCGTCGCCTATCTCGGGGCCGCCTGATGGCGTCGCCGCGGGTCATGTTCGTCAACCACACGAGCGCCATCGCCGGCGCCGAGCTGGTGCTGCTCGACGTGGTGCGGGCATGGCGCGGCGCCACCGCGTTCCTGTTCGAGGACGGGCCGCTGGAAGGCGCGATGCGCGGCAAGGGCCTCGACATCGTCAAATCGCGCTTCGGCGGCGGCCTCGCGGTGGTGAAGCGCGACGCCTCGCTGTGGCGGGCGGCGCCGCTCGCCGGCCGGCTCGCCGGCGTGACCCTGGAGATCGCCGGCGCGGCGCGCCGCCACGACGTGATCTACGCCAACTCGCAGAAGGCCTTCGTGCTGGCGGCGCTCGCCCATGCGGTGGCGCGCCGGCCGCTGGTCTGGCACCTGCACGACATCATCGACGGCAGTCATTTCGGCGCCGGCCAGCGGCGGCTGCAGGTGGCGCTCGCCAACCGCTTCGCCGCCCGGGTGATCGTCCCGTCCGAGGCCGCGGCGACCGCCTTCGTCTCGGCCGGCGGCCGCGACGGCCTGGTCGAGGTGGTGCCGAACGGCGTCGACATCGTCCGCGACCCGCGTTCGCGCGACGACCTGCGCCGCGACCTCGGCCTGCCCGCGGGACGGCTCGTCGGCGTGTTCAGCCGCCTCGCCCCGTGGAAAGGCCAGCACGTCGTGATCGAGGCGCTGCGCGCGCTGCCCGACACGAGGCTGCTGATCGTCGGCGACGCGCTGTTCGGCGAGCAGGCCTACGCCGCCACGCTGCGCCGGCAGGTCGAGACGCTCGGCCTCGCCGATCGCGTGCTCTTCCTCGGCCATCGCCCCGACGTGCCGTTGCTGATGCAGGCGGTCGACGCCATGGTGCATCCCTCGGTGTCGCCCGAGCCCTTCGGCCGGACGCTCGTCGAGGCGATGCTGTCGCGCGTGCCCGTGATCGCGACCGAAGCCGGGGCCGCACCCGACATTCTCGATCACGGGGGCGCCGGCACGCTGGTGCCGCCCGCCGACGCCATGGCGCTCGCCGCCGCGCTCGCCCGCGTGCTCGACACGCCCGGCGTGCCCGCCGACCAGATCGACCGCGCCGAGGCCCGCGCCCGCCGCCGCTACGGCGTCGCCGCCATGCAGGACGCGGTCGCCGCCGTGATCGCCCGAGTCGCGGGGGACCACCCCGCGGCGGGAGCCCGCGCATGACCCGTACCCTCTCGGCGGCCGGCCGGGTCTCCGGGCCGGTGCCCGGATGGGTGCCGGCGGTCGTTCTCCTCGCGGCGACGGCGCTCGCCGGCCCGGCGCTCGGCGGCCTGTCCCGCATCGCCTTCATCGCCGGCTGCGGTGCCGCCGGCTGGTACGCCTGGCGGCGCGGCCCCGGCGAGCACCTGCAGGCCGCCCTGGTGCTGTTCGCCTTCGCGCCGTTCGCGCGCCGCGTCGTCGATCTCGCCGTCGGCTACGATCAGGCCGGCATCATGCTGGTCGGTCCCCTGCTGGCGCTGCTCGCGCCGCTCCCCCAGCTCGTCCGCCGGCTGGAGAGCGACCGGCCGTTCGATCCCCGCTTCGGGCCGATCCTGCTGGTCGGCGCCTGCGTCGCCTACGCGACCGCGCTGTCGCTGTTCCAAGGCGACCTCATGAACGCCGCCACGGGCGCGCTCAAATGGTCGGTGCCGCTCCTCTACGCGGCCGTGCTGATCGACGCCGCCGAGCCGGAGGAGCTGGTGCGCCGCGCCGCCGCCGCGTTCCTGGTGATCCTGCCGGCGATCGGCCTCTACGGCATCTGGCAGTATGTCGATCCGCCGAACTGGGACCGCTACTGGATGAGCTTCGCGCCGATCATGTCGGCCGGCCAGCCGATCCCGTTCGGGGTGCGCACCTTCTCGACCATGAACGGCCCGGCGAGCTTCGCCACCTTCACGGCCGTCGGCCTGCTGCTGGTCGGCTTCCTGCGGCCACCCTGGCAGACGTTCCTGTTCGCGAGCCCGGCGGCGCTCGCCCTGCTGCTGTCGCTCTACCGCACCGCCTGGCTGTCGCTCGCCGTCGGGCTGCTGTTCTGCCTCGCCTTCGCGGTGACGCGTCGCCGTTCGGCGACCGTGCTGATCGGCCTCGTCGGCGCCGCCGTGATCGCCGCCACGCTGACGCCGTTCGGCGAGGTGATCGGCGAGCGCCTGTCCACGCTGACGGAGGGCAGCCAGGACGGCAGCGCCCAGGAGCGGCTCGAGCAGTACGTGACGCTGTGGAGCCAGTGGGATTCCTCGCTGCTCGGCGTCGGCTTCACGGTGACGGACGTCGGGTCGGCCGGCGCCATGGCGATCGACGGGATGATCATCGCCTGCTGGCTGAGCATGGGCATCGTCGGAGGCCTCGCCTGCCTGGCCGGCTTCGTCTGGGCGGCCGGCCGCGCGATCGCGGCCGCCGTGAAGGACGGCCGGCGCGAGGCCGTGCTGGTCGGCGCCCTCGCCTGCGGCGGGCTCGTGCAGATGCCGCTCTCCAGCATCGCGGCGGGCGAGCTCGGCTTCCTGTTCTGGACCTTCGTCGTGCTGGTGTCCCCGGCGCCGCGGGCGCCGGTCCGGGGCACGGCATGACCGCCGTGACCCACGAGCCCCCGCCGAGCGCGCGCGCGCGATCGACCCGCCGGCTGGTCGCCGTGCTGATGGGCGGCGCCCTCGTCAGCAAGCTCCTCGGCTTCGCCCGCGAGCTCCTGATGGCGCAGGTGCTCGGCGCCTCGCTGGTCGCCGACGGATTCCGCGGCGCCCTCACCGCGATCCTGCTGCCGCTCGCCTTCCTGCAGAACGAGAGCGTGCCGGCGATCCTGATCCCGATCCAGCGCGACGCCCATGTCCGCGGCGACGCGGCGCAGCGCCTCGCCTCGCTGACCGTCGCGCTGACCCTGCTCGCCGTGCTGCTGATGCTCGCCGTGCAGGCGGCCGGCGCCTTCTGGGTCGACGCCGTGGTCGGCGGCTTCGTCGCCGAAGGACGCGCCCTCACCCTCGACTTCGTGCGCATCATGGCGCTCGGCATGCCGGCGTCGGTCGCCCTCAACGTGCTGGCCGCCGGCGAGATCGCGCTCGGCCGCTCGCGCATCACCAATCTGCGCGCCGGCCTGCTCAACATCTGCATCATGCTCGGGCTCGTCCTGCTGGTGCTGACCGGCCGCCTCGACGTGCTCGCCTGGGCGTTCACGATCGCCTTCAACGCGCTCGCCGTGTGGGGCGTGTGGGCGCTGTGGCGCGAGGGCGAGTTCAGCTTCGCCGGCGCCCGCCCTGCGCTGGCCCTGGAGGCCGGGCTGGACTTCCTGCGCCGGCTCCGGCCGCTGCTCGCCCTGCCGTTCGCCGAGCAGATCAACGTCTGGGTCGAGCGGATGATGGCGTCGCGCATCGCCACCGGCACGGTCGCCTCGCTCGACTACGCCCGCACCCTCACCGAGAGTGCCGTGCTGCTGGTCAGCCAGCCGGTCGGGCTCGGCGTCCTGTCGAGCCATCCGCCCGTCGACGAGCGCGCCCGCGTCGAGGCGCTCGCCGCCCCGGTGCTCGCCGTCGCGCTGCCGGCTTCCGTCTACCTGGTCGTCTTCGCCCCCGACGTGGTGCGGCTCGTCTTCTTCCGCGGCGCCTTCACGGAGCACGGCGTGCTGCTCACCAGCCAGGCGCTGCGCGGCATCGCGGTCGGCCTGTGGGCTTCGACGCTCGGCTGGATCCTCCTGCGCACCCTCAACAGCACCGGCCGCAACCTGCACGCCGCCGCCATCCTGATCGCCGCCTACGCGGCGAACGTCGCCGTCAATCTCGCGACCTCCGGGCTCCAGACGGCCACTCAGTACGGCCCGTTGATCATCGGCCTCGGCGAGGCGGTGCGCAGCCTGGTGCTGCTCGGCGGCACCATCCTGGCGCTCGAGTGCCGCCGCCGGGTTCTCGTCCTGGTGCTGATCGGGCTCGGCCCCGCCGCCGTGATGGCCGGTCTCGGCTGGCTGATCCACACCGAGGTCACCGGCACGCTGCCGCGCCTCGTCGCCGGCGGCTTCGCCTGCCTGTTCAGCATCGCGGTCGCCGCCGCCGTCCTGATGCCGGCGACCTGTCGCGCGGTCCTCGACCGCATCCGCAAGCGTCTGTTCGACACGAGGAGGTCCTGATGGTTCCGATCGCCACCGCTCCCCCTTCGCGCCGTTCCGGCGCCGAGAGGCTCGTCCGCCCGATGGGTGCCGCCGTCGACGCGCTGCTCGGCTCGCGCGGCTGCCTGTTCACGTTCCACCGCGCCGCCCCGCCCGAGCTGTGGGAGCGCCTGCCGAACCGCAACTTCTACCTCGATCTCGACTTCCTCGACGAGCTGCTCGGCTATCTCGCCCGCACCGGCTGGTCGGTCGTCACCATCGAGGAGGCGCTGCGCCGCACCGCGCGCGGCAGGGCCGGCGACCGCTTCGTCAATTTCTCGGTCGACGACTGCTATCGCGACACCTTCGAGGCGGTGATCCCGCTGTTCCGCAGGCACGGCGTCCCGGTGACCCTGTTCGTCACCACCGGCATCCCGGACGGGACCCTGCCGATGTGCTGGGCCGGCCTCGAGGACGTGCTCTTGAACAACGACCGCGTGACGGCCGACGGCGAGACGATCGCGGTGCCGACCGCCGAGGCGAAGCGCGCCGCCTACGACCGCATCGCCGCCGACTGGGACAGGGACGTGCCGGCGCAGCGCTACGCGACCTTCTGCGCCGAGAACGGCGTCGACGCCGAGGCGATGCACTGGAAGCACGCGATGTCGTGGGAGATGCTCGACGCGGTGCGCGACGATCCGCTGGTCGAGATCGGCGGCCACACCATGTCGCATGCCCGCATCTCCAGCCTGTCGGCGGCCCAGGCGTTCGACGAGATCGACGGCTGCCGCCGCCGGCTGCGCGAGCGGCTCGGCGTCGCCTGCCACCACTTCGCCTTTCCGTACGGCCGCTCCGGCGACTGCGGCCCGCGCGACTTCGACCTCGTCCGCGAGGCCGGCTTCGCCAGCGGCGCCACCACGCGCAAGGGCCTGGTGAGGCGCGGCCAGGACGCCTATCGCCTGCCGCGCGTGACGCTCGGCGGCAGCCAGCGCCACCTGGCGCTCGCCGAGCTGCACCTCACCGGCATGACCGGCGTCGCCGCCCGGGTGCTCGGCCGTGTCTGACGGCCGCAAGCTGAAGGTGCTGTCGATCGCCCATCCGGCGGTCAGCCGCGACGTCGGCCGGCGACGCTACTATCCGTTCGCGACCCGCGACGACCTCGACGTGCATCTCGTGGTGCCGGCGACCTGGCATCAGTTCGGCCGCACCATGACGGCGGATCCGCCGCCCGATCCCGGCGTCACCCTGCACGTGATGCCGATCCGGCTGAAGCAGGCCGGGCCGATGAGCTGGTACCTTCACTTCTATCCGGGCCTGCGCAAGCTGATCAGGACGCTCTCGCCCGACGTGATCCATCTGTGGGAGGAGCCGTGGAGCGTCGTCGCCCTGCAGGCGGCGCTGCTCAAGGGGCCGGCCGCGCTGGTGCTGGAGGTCGACCAGAACATCCTGAAGACCCTGCCGCCGCCGTTCGAGAGCATCCGCAGACATGTTCTGAAACAGACCGCGCACCTGCTCTCGCGCAGCCCCGACGCCACGATGGTGTGTCGAGCCCGCGGCTACGCGGGGCCGGTGAGCCCGATCGGCTACGGCGTCGACCGCGACACGTTCCGGCCCGATCCCGCGGCCGCTCCGCCGCGTCGCGCGGCGTCGGCGGAGCAGCCGCTGCGGCTCGGCTATGTCGGCCGCATCGTGGTGGAGAAGGGGCTCGACGACGCGCTCGACGCGATGGCCCGCACGCAGGCGCCGGTGACGCTGTCGATCCTCGGCGAAGGGCCCTACCTGCCGCGCCTGCGCGAGAGGATCGCGACGCTCGGGCTCGGCGACCGCGTCGACATCCGCGGCTGGGCGTCGCCGGCCGAGGTGGCCTCGTTCATCCGCGGGCTCGACGCGCTGATCCTGCTGACGCGCACGACGGACGCGGTCCGCGAACAGTTCGGCCGCGTGATCGTCGAGGCGCAGAGCTGCGGCGTGCCGGTGATCGGCTCGACCTGCGGCGCCATTCCGGACGTGATCGGCGCCGGCGGCTGGATCGTCCCCGAGAGCGATCCCGTCGCGCTCGCCGCACTGGTCGAGACCCTCGCGGCGGATCCGCAGACGCGCACGCGGAAGGGCGAGGACGGACAGCGCAACGTCCTGGCCCGCTTCACATACGAAGCCGTCGCGAAGGCCCTGTCGGGCGCGTGGGCGGCCGCGGCACGCGAGACAAAATCTCGTGAGAAACTGGATAAAAATGGAAGTAGCTCGGAAACGAAGGTATCACCTTCACTCGTCGGAAACGATTGACGACGCCTCATCGCCGTCGAGCCGGCGCGGTCGCTTCGCGAACACGCGCACCTTCGCTCCGGGCGATGCAACACGAACTCAGGGTGCCGCGGCACCCGCAACATCCAGGTCCGGTTGTCCTGAAGCCCACCGATCGAGTTGATGCCGCCATGAACCTGGAGAGTCGTCTTCAATCCGTCCAAGCCCCGCAGCTCGGCCGTCCGGGCCCAGTCGGGCAGGTCGACGGTCCAGGTGCGGCCGGGCCGGTCGACCCAGCCCGGGCGGTTCTGCCAGACGAGCAGCAGGCCGTCCTCGCCCTCCAGCCGGAACGTGCCGGCGCCGCGCGGATCGAGCGCCGTGAAGCGCATGTCGCCGGCGAGCCACAGCACGGCGGCGACGCCGCGTCCCGTCCGTCTCATTCGTCGACCACTCCGGGCATTCCGTCATGACACTCGAAATCATCCAGATTGTCCAGGAACTGAGCTCGGTCGGCGGTGTCGAGAGCGTGGCGCTCGAGCTCGCCGGGGTGTTCGGCCGTGCCGGGGTCGCCAACACGGTGATCGCCTCCAATGTCGGCGACGTGCCGGACCGGCGGACCATGGTCGAGCGCGTCGCCCCCTGGCTCGCCCGCGTGCCCACCCGCGGCGCGCTGCGCCATCTCGGCCGCGCCCTGGTGGTGCCGCTGTTCACGGTGGCGGCGACGGCCGCGGCGCGCCGCCATCGCGGCGCCGTGGTGATCAGCCACGGCGACAGCCTGATGGGCGACGTGCTGGTGGTGCACGCCGTCAACGCCGAGAGCCTGGCCGAGAAGCGGCGCGCCGGAAGCTGGCGCTGGCTGCTCAATCCGACCCATCTGTGGGTGGCGGTGCGCGACCGCTGGATGATCGGCGGGCTGCGCTACCGGATGTTCGTCGCCGTCTCGTCGCGGGTCGCCGACGAGCTGCAGCGCCATTACGGCGTGCCGCCGTCGCGCATCCGCGTCATCCCGAACGGCATCGACCTGCAGCGTTTCCGCGCCGACACCGAGGCCGGCGCCCGCATCCGCACCGAGTTCGGCATCCCGCCGGAGGCCAAGCTGCTGCTCTTCGTCGGTCACGAGTTCGACCGCAAGGGACTCGTCCACGCGGTCGGCGCGCTGGAGCTGCTCGACGCCGACACCTGGCTCCTGGTGGTGGGCTCGGAGAATCCGGCGCCGTTCCGCCGCATGGCGAAGCGGTCCGGCGACCGGCTGGTGTTCGCCGGCGCGCGGCGCGACGTCGCGGCGTTCTACGCCGCCGCCGACGCCTTCGTGTTTCCGACCTCCTACGAGACCTTCTCGCTGGTCTGCATGGAGGCGATGGCGGCCGAGGTGCCGGTGTTCGCGACGGCGGTCGGCGGCATCGAGGACTATCTGCGAGACGGCGTGAACGGCTACCGGATCGCCGCGGACGCCGCCGACATCGCCGCCAAGCTGCGCAACATGTTCGACGACCCGGCGCTGCGCCAGCGGCTGCGCATCGGCGCCCGGGCGACGGCGGAGCGCTACGGCTGGGACCGCATCGGCGCCGAGTACATCGCGCTCGCCGGCGAGCTGAACCGCCCGCCCGCGGTCGCGCCGAACGCCCGCACGGTGCAGGCATGACCGACATGGCCGACGGCCGGACGCCCGCCGTCCGGGCCGTCGAGAAGGCGGGCCGCCTCGCCGCGGCCGCGGTCGCGCTGGCGATCGTGACGCTGTCGGTGGTGCCGCCCGGGCTGCGCCCGGTGGCGGCGCCGCAGGCGGTCGAGCACGCCGCGATCTTCCTGCTGCTCGGCCTCGCCTCCGGGCTCGCCGCCCCGGGCCGCTGGCGGCTCCAGGCCGCCGCCGCGATCCTCTTCACGGCCGGGGTCGAGCTGATCCAGGTGCTGGCGCCCGGGCGTCACGCGCGCTGGTCGGACCTCGCGGTCGACACGCTCGGCGCTCTCGCCGGGATCGCCCTCGCGGCGCTGCTGCTGCGCCTCGCCGGCCGGCCGGGACCGGCGGGCCGCCCTGCACGGCGACGGCAGGTCTCCGCTCGCGACTGATCAGCGGGCGAGGACGGCGCGGGCCGCCGGCGCGCCGAGCCTGCGCGACGCGTTGGTCGCGGCGGTCAGCACCAGGCGGGCGATACGGCCGCGGTCCTGGCTCTTGAGGCCGGCGGTCGGCACGGCGCCGCTGATCACCGCGACGGCGGCGCCGGTCGCGTCGCGCACCACGGCGCCGACCGAGAAGAAGCCCTGCCGGTTCTCCTGGTCGCTGGTCGCGTAGCCGAGCCGCCGGATGGTCGCGAGCTCGGCGACGAGCTGCGGCAGCGCCACCTTGGTGCGCTCGGTGAGCTTCGGCAGCGGCCTGTGCGAGAGCAGCGCGCGCACCTCCTCGTCGCTCATCTCGGCGAGCAGCGCCTTGCCCATGGCGGTCGAGTGCAGATGCGTCTGGGCGCCGGGGCGGTGGTTGACGGCGATCGGCCCGGTGCTCTGCACGGTGGCGAGATAGACGACGCTGCGGTCGCGCCGCACGCCGAGGAAGCCGCTGACCTCCTGCTCGGCCAGCGCGTAGAGCTCCGGCATCACGGCCGCGTGCAGGCTGCTCTGGCCGACGAAGGCGTTGCCGACATGGAACGCCTTGTAGCCGATGCGGTAGCGCAGCGTCGCGTCGACCTGCTCGAGATAGCCGGCGTTGGCGAGCGTCCTGATCAGCCGCTGGGCGATCGACGGCGCCAGCCCGAGCCGGCGGGCGATCTCCCGCACGCCGAGCGGCTCGGCCTGCTCGGCCAGCAGATCCAGCACCGCGAGGGCCCGCGCCACCGACTGATTCTCGGCGCTCTGCCGCTCGGATTTCTCGGCCCCTGCCCTGCCGATCGCCGCCATCACGCCTCCCCGTGTCTCCGGAGGGACCCCGGGCGCGCACACAAGCGCAGGTCGCGGCGCTTGTCCATCACGCCCGGCCCGCGGCGGCGCCGAGCGCCGCCCCGATGGTGGCGATGTCGGCGGCGGCGGTCTCGCCCTCGAAGGTGAGGGCGAGCTCGGTCACGCCGGCCGCGGCGTAGCGCGCCGCCGCGGCGAGGCAGTCGTCGGGCGTGCCGGCGAGCGCGAAGGCGTCCGTGTAGCGTTCGTCCAGCACGGCGGCGGCGTCCTCGCCGGCGCGCAGACGGGCGGCGGCGGCGGCGAACTCCGCCTCGGCGATGCCGGTGCCGTCGGTGAGCGCCTCCTTGGCCGAGGCGAGCCGCTGGCCGAGCGCCCAGAAGCCCGGCACCATGGCGCCGACCGCGCGCTTGCCGGCGGCGAGCGCGACGGCACGGTCGCGGTGGACGGCGCACGGCAGGTACTGCACGACGCGGGCCCGGCCGGTCCGGCCGGCCGCCTGCCGCGCCTCCTGCATCAGGGCCCCGACCCGGCCCGCGAAGGCGGCCGAGCACATGTTGGAGACGATCAGCCCGTCGGCCAGCTCGCCGGCGAGCCGGGCGGTGAGATTGCCGCGGCCGGCGACCAGGATCGGGATGTCGGCGCGCGCCGCGTGGTCGAGCCTCACCTTGCGGGCCGTGAAGGCGGGACCGGCGTGATCGACCTCCTCGCCGCGCAGCAGGCCGCGCACGATCACCAGCGTGTCGCGCAGCGCCGGCACCGGCTTCTCGGCGTTCATGCCGAGCTTCGCCACCGCGGAGGCGATGCCGGATCCGATCGACAGGCCGGCGCGGCCGTTCGACAGCTCGTCGATCGCGCCGATCTCCATCGCCATCATGGTCGGGTGCCGGCTGAACGGATTGAACACGCCGGCATTGATGGCCACCCGCCGCGTCGCCAGCGCGCAGGCCGCGGCGGCCGGCAGGATGCCGCGGGCGAAGGCGTTCTCGGCGAACCACAGGCCGGAGAGGCCGGCCGCGTCGGCGGCGGTGGCGAGCGCCACGCAGGCGCCCGGCGTCTGGCCGCCATGCAGGCGGATCCCGAGTTGCGGCAGCGACGTCATGCGGCCCCCTGACCGGTCTCGTGTGGTGTGGCCTGCCGCCGGCGGGCCTCTTGGATCAGCCGCCAGACGCGCGGCGGCGACAGCGGCAGGTGATTGGGCTCGACCCCGAAGGAGCGCAACGCCGCCGCGACCGCGTTGGCGATCACGCCGCCGGTGGCGATCAGGCCGCCCTCGCCGGCGCCCTTGGCACCGAGCGGATTGTTGGGGCAGCGTTCCAGGCCGAGCGAGACGCCGCGGATGCGCGGCACGTCGGTGGCGGTCGGCACCAGATAGTCGGCGAGCGAGCCGGTGAGGAGCTGGCCGGTCTCGTCGTAGACGAGATGCTCGAGGAACACGCTGCCGAGCCCCTGTACGACGGCGCCGATCACCTGGCCGTGCAGGGTCGCCGGATTGATCACGCGGCCGACGTCCTCGACCGTCACGTAGTCGATCACCTCGACGTGGCCGGTGCGCGGGTCGACCGCCACGTGAGCGGCGTGGGTGCCGTAGCTGTAGGTGTACTTCGTGTTGTGATAGGTGCGCTCGACCGACAGGCCGGCGAACGCCGACAGCGGCCGCTGTCCCGCCGCCCCGTGCACGACGCCGTCGGCGATGCGGACGTCCGTCGCGGCGCCGCCGAGCTCGGCCGCCGCGACGGTGCGCAGCTCCGCCAGCAGCGCCTCGGCGGCGACCAGGATCGCCGAGCCGCCCATCACGGTGGAGCGCGAATGGTTGGAGCCGAAGCCCTCGGTCACCAGCGTGGTCGAGCCGTGGCGCAGCGTCACCGCGCTCATCGGCAGGCCGAGCGCGTCGGCGGCGATCTGCGACAGCACGGTCGCGAGCCCCTGCCCGATCGCCGACGAGCCGACGTCCACGGCGACGCCGCCGTCGGCCTCGACCGTGATGCGGGCGTTCTCGCGCGGCGCGCCGCCGCCGCCCTCGATGAAGCTCGCCACCGCGATGCCATGGTAGCGGCCGTCGATCAGCCGGCCCTGCAGCGCCGCCTTCTCGGTCCAGCCGAAGTCGTCGAGGCAGCGCTGGAAGACGAAGGCGTAGTCGCCGTTGTCGAGCTCGGTCGCGGCGTCGACGCCGACGATCCCGGGGAACGGCCGCGGCAGCTCGTCCTTGCGCAGCAGGTTGCGGCGGCGGAACGCGACCGGGTCGATGCCGAGGTCGTGCGCCGCCATGTCGAACAGCCGCTCGCAGAAGAAGCTGGTCTCGAACCGCCCGGGCCCGCGATAGGTGCCGGCCGGCGTCTTGTTGGTGACGAGCAGATGGCCGTCGATCGCGACATGATCGATCCGGTACGGACCGGGCATGAACTGCACGACGTTGCGGGGCGGCGTGAAGCCGTTGGTGCGCGCATAGGCGCCGAGGTCGGCGTCGACGCGGCCGCGCAGCGCCAGCACGGTGCCGTCGCGCCGGCAGGCGATCTCCAGGTCGGCGTGGAACTCGCGGGCGTGATTGCAGGCGGACAGGTGCTCGCGGCGGTCCTCGATCCAGCGCACCGCGGCGCCGAGCCGCATGGCGGCGAACGGGACCAGGAAGTCCTCGGGATAGATCTCGCCGCGGGCGCCGAAGCCGCCGCCGACATCGACCTCGATCAGGTCGACGGCGGCGATGTCGAGGCCGAGCATGCCGGCGAGCGCGCGGCGGTTGTAGTACGGCACCTTGGTGGCGCCGTAGAGGACCAGCCGGCCGCTCGCGGGGTCGAAGGTGGCGCACAGGCCGCGCGGCTCCATCGGCAGCGCCGTGTGCCGCTGGATGCCGAACTGCGCGCGGCGGGTGTAGTCGGCCGCCGCGAAGGCGGCGTCGGCGTCGCCGGCGCGGGCCCGCAGCACGGCGATGCGGTTCGAGCCGGCCGCCTCGAACAGCAGCGCGGCATCGGAGTCCGCCGCGACATGGTCGGCGACCGGCGGCAGCGGGTCGATGTCGACCTCGATCAGCTCCAGCGCGTCCTCGGCGATCGCCGGGTCCTCGGCGATGACCACGGCGACCGGCTCGCCGACATAGCGGACCTTGTCGACCGCGATCACCGGCTGACGGTAGGCCTCGCCCTCCGGCAGCGCGTGCTGGCGCTGCGGGATCAGCGGCACGGCGCCGGCCGCCCCGACGTCGGCGGCCGTGAACACGGCGACGACGCCGGGCAGGTCGCGCGCGGCGCCCGCATCGATGCTGCGCAGACTCCCGTGCGCCTGCGGACTGCGCAGCATCACGGCGTGCAGCAGCCGCTCGGGCACGAGGTCGCCGACGAAGCGGCCGCGCCCGGTGACGAGCCGCTCGTCCTCGACCCGCGGGACCGGGCTGCCGATCCAGGCGTTCGGCCGGCTCATCGCGCGGCCTCCGGCCCGCCGTCCGGCGCCCGGTAGGCGTCGCGCGCCGCCAGCACCGCCTCGACGATCGGCAGATAGCCGGTGCAGCGGCACAGATTGCCCGACAGCACGTCGCGGATGCGCGCCTCGTCGGCGTCCGGCTCCGCCGTCAGCAGCGCGTGCATGGTGGTGAGGATGCCGGGCGTGCAGAAGCCGCACTGGAGCGCGTGGTGGTCGCGGAACGCCGCCTGCAGGGGCGACAGCGCACCGTCGCGGGCGAGGCCCTCGACCGTGGTGACGGCGGCGCCGTCCGCCTGCACGGCGAGCATCAGGCAGGAGCGCACCGCGAGCCCGTCGACCAGCACCGTGCAGGCGCCGCAGACGCCGTGCTCGCAGGCGACATGGGTGCCGGTGAGCCGCGCCTTCTCCCGCAGGGCGTCGGCGAGAGTCATGCGGACCGGCACGTCGAGCGTCGTCGCGGTGCCGTTGATCGTCAGGGTGATGCGGGCCGTGGTCATGATGCGGAGGCCAGACCTGCGCTCTGCGCGAGCGTGCGTTCGAGGAGGGTGGCGAGCAGCGCCCGGCGATAGTCGCCGTCGGCGTGGATGTCGGTCTGCGGCTCGACCGAGTCGGCCGCCGCCGCGGCGGCTCGGGCGAACAGCTCGGCCGACGGGGCGGCGCCGTTCAGCACCTCCTCGGCGGCGGCGAGGCGCTGCGGCCGGTCGCCGATGCCGAAGGCGACGACGGTCGCACCGGCGATCGCCCCGTCCGCGTCGTCGAAGAACAGCGCGACCCCGACGATGGCGAAGTCGCCCTTGCGCCGGGAGAACTCGGCGAAGCCGTGGTGGCGCCCGGCCGGCCACGGCGGAAACCGCACCGCGACGATCAGCTCGGTCGGCTCGAGCGCCGTGGTGAGCGGACCGACCAGGAAGTCGTCGGCGGCGATCGTGCGGCGACCCTCGGGCCCCTGCGCGACGATCTCGGCCGCGCAGGCGAGCGCCACGGCCGGCAGCTCGGCGGCCGGATCGGCGTGTGCGAGGCTGCCGCCGACGGTGCCGCGGTTGCGGATCTGATAATGGGCGACGTGCGGGATCGCGGCGGCGAGCAGCGGACAGGCGGCGGCGAGCCGCGCATCGGCCTCGATGTCGCACCAGCGCACCCGCGCTCCGAGCATGACGCCGTCGTCGTCCACCGTGATGCCGTCGAGGCCGGGCACGCGGCGCAGGTCGACCAGCAGCGTCGGCGCCGCGAGCCGGAAGGCGAGCATCGGCATCAGGCTCTGGCCGCCGGCGATCGGCTTGGCGTCGCCGTCGTGGCGGGCGATGAGATCGATCGCCTCGGCGAGCGACGTCGGGCAGGCGTAGTCGAAGGGCGGCGGCTTCACCGAGAGCTCCGGAGCGGCGGGACCGGCGCGTCCCGCGGGTGCGCGCCCGGACGTCGTCCGGAACGTGCACCTGATAACGGGACACTGTTCCAGGACAGTCGCATCGCGCCGCCGTCGTTGTCAATTTGCTCCGCGCCCCGGACGGCCGCCGATTGACTTCGCGGGCGGGCCCGGCCACACTATTTTGAAACACTGTACCGATTTTCGGTACACAGCAGATCGAGATCGCGGATGCTCACCAACCTTCCCCGCCTGCAGGCCGTGATGGCGCGCGAGAGGCTCGACGCCGTGATCGCCACCTGCCCCGAGAACGTCACCTATCTGAGCGGCTTCTGGGCAATGTCGCAGTGGGTGCGCCGCGGCCCGCAGGCCTACGTCCTGCAGCCGAAGGACGAGACACCCTGCATCGTCGCCAATTCCGGCATTCTCGACCTGGTGCCCGACCAGGATCTGCGGGTGACCGAGATCCGGCGCTACGGCTATTTCGAGATGAACGTCGACGCGACGGCGACGCTCGACGCCGCCGACACGCTCCAGCGCGACCTGTTCGCGAGCCCGGCCGCCAAGGGCCCGGTCGAGGCGCTGGTCGCCGCCATCCAGGAGAAGGGCCTCGCCCGCGGCCGCTTCGGGCTCGACGAGATGGGCATCACGCCGCAGTGCATGGACCAGCTCGTCGCGATGCTGCCCGACGCCACCTTCGTGCGCGCCTTCGCGCTGTTCGAGCACGTCCGCTCGGTGAAGACGGCCGACGAGATCGCGATCCTGCGCAAGGCCGCCCGCATCACCGAAGGTGCCATCGACGCGGCGCTCGCGATCGCCGCCGAGGGCGTCACCGAGCGCGAGATGCTGCGCGCCTTCAACGCCCATCTGGTCACCAACGACGCCGCCCCGGTGGTCGGCTGCATCGGCTTCGGCACGCGCAGCGCGATGATCAACGTCCAGCCCTCCGACCGCGCCCTGAAGCGCGGCGACCTGATCCGCTTCGACGTCGGCGGCCGCTATCGCAACTATCGCTCCGACATGTCGCGCGGCGCCGTGCTCGGCGAGCCCGACCCCAAGGTGGCGCGCTACTACGCGGCGGTCGAGAAGGGCGTCAAGCGCGCCTACGACATCGTCCGGCCGGGCCTGAAGGTGCGCGACCTGTTCGCGCAGGTGGTCGAGACTGTGCGGCGCGAGGGCATCCCGCATTTCGACCGCAGCCATGTCGGCCACGGCATCGGCGTGGACGGCTACGACCCGCCCAACATCGCCGCCTCCACGACGAGCGTGCTGGAGGAGGACATGGTGATCTGCGTCGAGACGCCCTACTACGAGCTCGGCTTCGCCGGCATCCAGGTCGAGGACATGGTGCGGGTGACACGCGACGGCGCCGAGTCGCTGATGACGCTCGACACGGCGCTGCGCCGTCTCTGAGCCTGGCATGCGTGTGAGATCAAGGGTCGGATCGGAGTGAAGCGGATGAAATTCTCGGTGTGCCTGGCGACCGGATACGAGGGCCTCGTCTATCCGATCCCGTTCTGCGAGCCGCAGGACCTGATCAAGACCGGCGTGCTGTGCGAGCAGCTCGGCTACGACGCGGTGTTCGGCAACGACCACATCACCACGCAGCACTACGTGCGCGAGATCTTCCCCGAGCCGCCGAACTTCTACGACGTGCTGATCACGCTCGCCATGATCGGCCAGGCGACGAGCCGCATCCGGCTCGGCACCTCGCTGCTCGTCATGCCGATGCGCGAGCCGGTCTACCTCGCCAAGCAGGTCGCGACCATCGACCAGATGACGAACGGCCGGATGATCCTCGCGGTGGGCCTCGGCGCCTACCGGGAGGAATTCGAGGCCTGGGCCGGCAAGCGCTATCTGGGCGCGCGGCGCGGCGACATGCTGGACGAGGGCCTCGCCTGCTTCAAGACGCTGACCGAGGACAAGGTCTCGACCTTCGAGGGCAAGTACTACTCGTTCACCGATCTCGAGATGTTTCCCAAGCCGAAGCAGAAGCCGTTCGCGCTCTACATCGGCGGCCACAACATGGAGGCGATCGAGCGTGCCGCCCGGCTCGGCGCCGGCTGGCTGCCCGGCTGGCGGCCGTTCCACGAGATCGCCGAGCGGGTGCAGATCCTGCGCCGGCGCGCCGAGGAGCTCGGCCGCGACCCGATGTCGATCGAGGTGGCGCCGCAGTTCTCCCTGCTGATCGGCAAGACCGACGAGGCGGCCGAGGCGACCTACATGGAGAGCGGCCTCGTCGCACACCGGAAATCCCTCGCCTATACGGGCCGCGACCCGGCCCACCAGGTCACCGGCAACCTGGTCGGCTCGCCGCAGCTCATCATCGACAAGATCCACCAGCTGAAGGCGATGGGCGTCGACCACTGCTCCGCCATGGCGCTCGCCGTGAACTCGCAGTCCGAGTACCTCGAGCAGATCCACTGGTTCGCCGAGGAGATCATGCCCCACTGCCGGTGAGGCCGGGGGCGTATCCGGCACGATCGTCGGCGTCACGCGCATGGCCGGGCTCGTCCCGGCCATCCACGTCTTCACACCGGTCTTGACGGGCTTCGGCCGTCCGTGGATGCCCGGCACGAGGCCGGGCATGACGGTGCCCGGGGTGCGGCCGTGCCCCGGGGGACGGAGTGACCGTCCTACTTGAAATCCTCCGGCTTGATCCTGGCCGCCTTGACGGCGGCTTCCCAGCGGGTGCGCTCGCTCTTCAGGAACGCCGCCGTCTCCGCCGGCGTGCCGCCGACCGGCTCGGAGCCGAAGGCGCGCATCTTCTCGGCGACGTCCGGCATCTTCAGGATCGCGGCGCATTCGCGGCTGAGCAGCGCGACGATCTCCTTCGGGGTGCCGGCCGGCGCGGCGAGCACGTTCCACGAGGAGAGCTCGTAGCCCGGCAGCACGGTGGCGATCGGCGGCACCTTCGGGATGATGCCGACCGGCTCCTTGGTCGAGACGCCGAGCGCGATCAGCTGGCCGGACTGGATGAACGGATAGATGGGGCCGAGATTGTCGATCGTGTAGGAGACCCGGCCGGCGACCAGATCCTGCAGCGACTGCGACGTGCCCTTGTAGGGCACGTGCACCGTGTCGATGCCGGCCATCTGGTTGAACAGCGCACCGGACAGGTGGCTCGCGGCGCCGATGCCGGCGGAGGCGTAGTTGAGCTTGCCCGGATCGGCCTTGGCCTTGGTGATCAGATCCTGGATCGACGTGATCCCGGTCGACGGCGCCGTCACCATCACGTTGGGGAACTTGGCGATCAGCGAGATGGGCTCGAACGCCGTGTCCTGGTTGAACGGCATCGAGGGATAGATGAACTGGTTCACCACGTAGGAGGCGGGCGGTCCGATCAGCAGCGTGTAGCCGTCCGGCCGCGCCGAGGCGACCGCGGCGGCGCCGATATTGGTGCCGCCGCCCGGCCGGTTGACCACCGTGACGGTCTCGCCGAACTTCGCCTGCAGCTTCTCGCCCAGGATGCGGGCGAGCAGATCGGTGTTGCCGCCCGGCGTGAACGGCACCACGATCTGGATCGGCTGCCTGGGGAAGTCGGCGGCGCCGGCCGGCGCGCCCGGGCCGAAGCCGACGAGGGCGAGACCGGACAGGACGGCGGACAGCACTGCGGCGGCGCGCCGGCGCGTCGGGGTCCGCGGGACGCGGTGCGGCAGGGGGGCGGCTGGTCGCATCGACGGTCTCTCCTTGTGATGCACGAAGACGCTCGGGGCAGGGAACGAACGGCGCAGGAACGAACGGGTCGCGGAAACGCCCGGCACACGGAACCGTCAGGGCACGGCGGGCCGGGCGCGGACGGTGCGCGGCGGCTTCTCGCGACTGCAGACGTCGATCGCCAGCCGCGCATAGACCTCGGCGCAGCGCACCAGGTCGGCGATGGCGACCGCCTGCCTGCGGAAGCTGCGCGGCGGGCCGTAGGTGATCGACGGAATGCCCATCTCGTTGAAGATCAGCACGTCGCGCCACATGCTGGAATAGACCGGCGCGGCGAGCGCGAGCGCCTCGCCGTGCACGGCGCGGTGCGCCGTCTTCAGTCCGTCGAGCAGCGCGCCGGTGTCGCCCGCCCCGTACGAGCGGCGGTAGAGGAACAGCTCCACGGTGCCGGGCAGGTTCAACGAGGCGAGGAGCTCGCGCAGCTCGCGGCGGATGTCGAGCGGATCGGAGTCGGGCGTGAGCCGGCAGTCGAGATAGAGGGCGCACAGCTCGGAGGTGCGGGTGACGTGATACGGATTGCCGCCCCGGATCGCGCCGATCACCGCCTTGGGCACGATGGTGCCGTGCTCGCAGGCATAGACCTCGCGCTTCTCGTAGTCGCGCGCCCATCGCTGCAGGGCCGGGATCAGCAGCCCGGCCCGCACGATCGCGTTGGGATGCTCCGCGTCGACCTCGGCGTCGGGCACGAACGGCGTGTAGAACTGCGGCTCGCCGAACACCGTGATCTCGAAGAACGCCTTGCCGGCCTCGATCCCGGCGTAGCGGAAGTCGGTGCCCTCGGCGACCAGCGCGAAGTCGGCGACGCCGCCGTGCTGGATCAGATACCGGGTGCCGACCTCCTTGCTGAGGTATTGCGGCGCCTCGAACTCGTCGACCGCCTCGTAGCCGATCTCGCCCGGCACGGCGGAGAGCAGGAGATCGCCGCGCAGCGGGATGCCGGCCCGCTTGATCGCCTTGGCGGCGATCAGGAAGGCGGCCATCGGCCCCTTGTCGTTGACGACGCCCTCGCCGTGCAGCGCGCCGTCCTCCACCCAGGCGCCGTGATCGATCGCTGCGTCGGGGGCGCGGCGGCTCCAGCGGTCAGCCTTGCTGCGGCCCGTGTCCATGTGGCTGTTGAAGATCAGGCTGAGCCCGTCGCCGCGGCCCGGCAGGATGCCGAGCACGTTGAAGCGGTCGGGGAACATGCCGATGCGGCGCGGCGCGAAGCCTTCGCGCGCCATCCAGTCGTGGATGTAGGCGCCGACCTCGGCCTCCTGCCCGGCGGGGCTCTCGATGTTGCACAGCGCGAGCGTCAACGCGACCAGCTCGTCGGGGTCGATCGGCAGCTCGGCCATGCGTCACCTCGGGCTCGCAGTGCGACCGGGACGCCCATTCATAAATCATGCCAGAATTCAGAACAATGTGCCGTTATTCGGTACACGACTTCGAGACGCTGCGCCGCCGCATCGTCCGGCGGTCCGCACCGACAGTGGCCCGGCCCGGCGCGGCTCCCTCCGCGGCGGCGGGCGCCCGTCGCGCCGGCGGGACTGGCGGAACGGTGCGCAGCTGTTCATATTTTCGGCAGGCTCGCCGCGCCGGCCCGCGGCGGGCCGGCGGCGGCGTCCACGATCCGGAGGCGGAGGGCCGATGTCCGATCCGTTCGATCTCGCCCGCTTCGTCGCGGCGCAGGCGCCCGTCCACGCGACGGCGCTGGCCGAGCTGAAGGCCGGCCGCAAGCGGAGCCACTGGATGTGGTTCGTGTTCCCGCAGCACCGGGCGCTCGGCCGCTCGCCGACCGCCAAGGCCTACGGGATCGGCTCGCTCGCCGAGGCGCGCGCCTATCTGGCACACCCGCTGCTCGGGCCGCGGCTGATCGACAGCACCCGCGCCGTGCTGTCAGCGGAGGCGCCGTCGCTGCACGCGATCTTCGGCTCGCCCGACGACCTCAAGTTCCGCTCGTCGATGACGCTGTTCGAGGCCGCCGCGGCGCAGGAGCCGGTGTTCGCCCAGGCACTCGACCGCTGGTGCGGCGGCGTGCGCGACGACCTCACGCTCGACCTGATCGCCGCCGAAGGCGCCGCACCGCCCGCCGCCGGATCGACCTGATCACCTCAGCTCGCGCAGATCCCGCACCATCGTGCGGCGCACCGCGAGGGCGTCGCGGCGGGCGGCGAGCGCCCCCTTCAGGAAGGTCGCCGCGTTGTGGCGTCCGGCCCGGCCGAGCAGCGAGCGCACCGTCTGCTCGGTCATCAGGCGCAGCCGCTCGAGGCGAAGATCGATGTGGCTCGCCGCGGCGGCGCCCACCGCGGCCGCCGCGCGGCGGGCCTCGGCGAGCTGCTCGAGCCGCCGGTAGAGCCCGTAGCCGGCATCGAAGCCGGTGCGCCGCTCCGGCAGCAAGGTCACGTGGCGGGCATGCCGGGTGAAGCCGAGCGTGGTGCGGCCGCGCGGGCGGAGCTGATCGAGCGCCAGCAGGAACGTGACGGCGTCGCCGCCCTCGCCGGCGGTCGCGAGCTTCACCTGACGCAGGGTGTCGACGCGCGCCCAGAACACCGCGCCGAGCAGGCTGCGGGCCCGGATCAGCCCGCGCAGCCACGACAGCACGGCCGGCTCGCGCGGCCGGTCGGCGACCGCGAGGTCGGCAGCGGCGCCGTCGGTGGCGATCTTCACGACCTGATGGACGAGATCGACGCCGGCGATCGAGTCCTCGAACAGGATCACGTGGTCGCGCAGGCGGGCGAGCCAGGCCGCATCCAGCACCACGCCCTCCGGCGCCGCGATCACCACGTCGACGTCGCCGGCGAGCGCCGCCACGGCGGCGGCGACGAGGTCGGGTTCCGCCACGGCGACCACGGCCGCGGCCGCCGATGCGGCGACCGCCGCGAAGGCGTGCTCGCGGCCCTTCGGCACGGCGAGCACGGCACGGACCGGCGGATACGGCCACGCCCGCGTCGCGGCGAGCGTCGCGGCGGCGAGCCGCGGATCGCCGCGCCCGATCACGATCAGGCCGAAGCGGGGTGCGATGCCGGGGGCGATGCGGGTCATGTCACGCGAGCCGCCGCCACGCCTGCGCGAACACGCGCGCCACCGCGTCGGGGGCGGCCCGGTCGATCGCCTCCGCGACGCCGTCGAACGAGAACGGCCGGTTGGTCCAGGACTGCGCCATCACGTTCATGGCCATGGCGAGGTGATAGGCGCTGCCGGCCGTGTAGAGGAGGCCGCGGCGGCCGTAGTCGACGATCTCGGCCAGCGCGCCCGTGTCGGGCACGACGACGCTGCGGCGGGCGGCGAGCGCGGCGAGCACCACCGCCGCGGCGCGATCGTCGGCGGCCGGCACCACCAGGACATCGAGGTCGCGCAGGAAGGCCGCCGGGTCGGCGGCGTCGACCGCCGTCACGCCGGCCGGCAGGTCGATCCGCCGCGCCAGCGCGGCCGGGGCGACGCGCAGGTCGAACAGGCCGCTCTGGCCGGTGAGCGCGACGGCGCGCACCAGCCGCTCCAGAGCCTCGACGGTCGCGTCCGGATCGAAGACGCCGAACACCGGCACGGCATAGCGCTCGCGCCCGTTCGCCTGCGGCGCGTCGGCGGCGCGCGGGACTGCCGGCGGGGCCACCACCGAGAAGCGGGCCCGCGAGAAGAAGCCGTGCCGGAAGTGGCGGCCCATGTCGGCGCGGTTCGAGCCGAGCACCGCGGCGACGTGGCGCGAGGCGCTGCGGGCCCGCCAATGAGCGAGCCCGCGGCTGCGCCGCGACAGGTCGGCGAGGCCGCGCGGCGTCCCGGCCGGCGGATCGGCGAGCGCGCCTTCGGAGGAGACGAAATGGACGACCGGCCTGTCGGCGCGCGCCGCGCTCCGCCAGACCGGGCCGAGCGCGGCGGTCGCCCCGAAGGTCTGCACCAGCGCGGGCCGCTCCTGGGCGACGATCAGGGCGAGGCGGTCGACCTGGTTGCGGTAGCTGACGAGGCCCGGCGCCTCGATCGGCGGGGTTTCGAAGCGCCGCTCCGTATCGAGGTCGAGATCGATCACCACGATCTCGATGCCGTCCGCCGCGAGGGCATCGAGGAAGGCGCGCGACCGGTACGGCCGGAACGTCGCCGTGGCGGCTGTCGGACCCGCGAACACCAGGGCGGCCTTCATGGTCTGTCCTGCGGCTCCGTCCTCGCGCGCGGCGACCGGACACGACCCGAGGCGTCGCGCGATCCGATCCACTGATCGGCTATAACATGCGTCGGCCCGGCTTGGCACGTCCCGCTTGGCACGTCCTGTTCGACACATCCCTGCGCCGTGCAGGGCGCCGTCAGGCGTCGCGCAGAAAGACGAGCCCGCGCGGCCCGGCGCGGAAGCGGCCGCGGCCGGCATGCTGCAGCGGCCCGGCGACGGTGCCGATCTCGACCGCGAAGGCGCAGTCGTGGTCGCCGTCGGAGGTGCGGCTGCAGTCGTGCTTGGTGAAGCGGCGCAGCTCGAACAGCGCCGTGCCGGCGCGGCGGATGCGGGCGATCCCGACCGTGCCCTCGGTCTCGGCGACGAAGTCGAGCACGGCGCGCACCTCGTCCGACAACGTCTGCGCGAAGGCGTTGCGCATCGCGCTCTCGCTCGGCTCGCCGGTGCCGTTCAGCATGGCCGTCACCAGTACGATGATCGCGATCACCGTGGCCCACATCGCCTCGTCCCCCGTCACGCGCTCACGGGAAGCACCATGACACGGAGGCTTTTCGGCCCGGTTCAGCCGGTCCGGACAATTTTAGCGACCGGCCCCGGGAGGTCGCGCGGCGTTGTCAGGACCGGTGGAATCGGACAACGCTGGCGACGTTCGGCGCGATCCGCCGCGTCCCTGTCCGGAGACCTCCATGGCCCGATCGCCCCGCCCCGCCGCCACGCCGGCCCGCAAGCCGGCATCTCGTAAGTCCGCAGTACGCAAGTCGCCGGCCCGCGCGCCCGGCCGCACGACCGCGGGGGCCGCCAAGAAGACCGTCACCACGCCCGCCAAGACGCCAGCCAAGACGCGGAGCCGGGCCGCCGCGCCGCCGGCCTATCGCCTTCCCGACCTCGACGAGGCGACGCTCGCCCCGGCGCAGCGGGACCTCCTCGCCGCCATGCGGGCCGGCCCGCGCGGCGCCGGCCTCGGCCTGCGCGGGCCGTTCGGCGTGTTCCTGCACGCGCCCGCCTTCGGGGCGCTGGCGCAGGAGCTCGGCGCCCATTGCCGGTTCGGCACGTCGATCCCGCCGCGGCTGTCGGAGTTCGCCATCCTGGTGACGGCGCGGCTGTGGCGGGCCCATTACGAGTGGCACGTGCACGCGCCGATCGCCCAGAAGGCCGGCGTCAAGCCGGCGACCATCGCGGATCTCAAGGCCGGCCGGGCCCCCGCCCGCGCCGCGGCGGACGAGAAGGCGGTCCATGCCTTCGTCACCGAGCTCTACGCGAAGCGGCGCGTCTCGGACCGCACCTACGGGCGGCTGCACAAGTTGTTCGGCGACGCCGGCATGGTCGAGTTCCTCGGCATCCTCGGCTACTACGCGCTCGTCGCGATGACGCTCGACGCCTTCCGGGTGCCGGTGCCCGGCGACGCGCCCCTGCCCTTCCCCGAACCGAAGCTCTGAGCGCCCGGCCGCGGCGCGTGCCGGCCGTAGCGCGGCTCCAGGGTTGCCGGACTCACCTGCCGCGGCTGCGGGACCACTCGGTGAACTCCCGGAACAGCCGCTGGACGTCTTCCGGCGAATGGTTGCCGCTCTGCCGCCGGCGGAGGAACGCCTCGAACTGCTCGGCCGTCGCGGGGTTCTCGCCGGCCGGCAGCGCCGCCGGCCGGGTGCGGGCGTTCACGCCGTTGCGATCGAGCCAGTCCTGCGCCGCCTTGAACCGCGTCCAGCCCTTCACGTCGGCCCCGATCGCCATCTCCTTCCACTTCGGATTCCGCGGCGGCCGATAGAACTCGCCGCTCTTGGCGAAGAACGCCTCGGTGAACCGCGCCACCTTGCGGTAGCGGTCGGTGTTCTCCGGCCAGTTGAAGCTCGCCAGGATGTTGCTGGTGGCGAGCGTCTCGACGATCTCGCCCGGCGCCACCAGGTTCGGATACTCGTCGCTGGAGAAGGTCGACGGCATGTACAGATCCCACAGGCGCTTGTCGTAGGGGATCGAGACGAGATGCAGCCGCCGGCTCGCGTTCTCGATGCCGCGGGCGATGGGGAACACCTTGCCGACGCTGACGATGAAGGCGTCCGCCTTGCCGTCGATCACCTTCTGCAGCGCCAGGGTGTCGTCGGTCGCGTAGTCGATGGTGGCGTCGATGCCGAGCCGGGACAGAATGATCCGGGTCGAGAACAGGCCGAGATCTTTCGGCGCCATGATGGTCTTTCCGGCGAGGTCGAAGACCGAGCGGATCGAGGTCGGCGCGATGATGTGGATCTCGTTGTTGTACAGCTTGGCGATGTAGCGCAGCCGATGCGAGATGTCCGGAACGTTGTACTGCAGCCGAAAGAACTCGACCACGTCGGAGGCGACGAAGCCCATGTCGACGCTCTTCAGGAACAGCATGTCGATGATGTTCTGAACCGAGCCCTTGCCGGCCACCGGCAGGACGCGAAGCGCCTCGCCGTCGTCGAGCACGCGCGCCAGATCCGACCCCATGATCGGCGTCAGTCCGCCGACCGGGCCGGTCATGATCGTCACCGTGCCTTCGTTGACCTTGTCGCGATCGGGGAAGTGCCAGACCTGTGTCGCCGCGCCGCCGCTCCGCAGCGGCGTCGCCGCCGTCGGGACGGCGGCGGCGGGTGGCTGCCGGCTTCCCTGCCCCGCGGCCGGCAGAGCGACCAGGACCGAAACCCAGGCGGCCAGGACGAGACCGAAGACCCTGTGCACGATGGCATCCTCCGAAACGCGGCCGGACACGGGCGCCGCTCGGCTCCCGGACCGGTCGGTCGGGTCCGCGATCGACGAGTGATGCGACATGCACGGCGCCGAACGGCCTCCGACTGCCGCTCGGCAGTATTGGAGGGCCCGGCATCGACCAATCTCAGGTCCAGTGAATTCGAATTGTGTCCATCCTGTGGTATAATCTTACGCTTCATGTAAATTGGACTGCGGAAGCCACGAAAGATTTCATCTCACGCGACATGCAACTACAGGAATACATTTCGTACATTGATCCAGGACCACAGCACGCGCGGCGCGCGAGGGCCGGCGGCAGCGGTGCCGCAGCCCGGTCGGGCCCGCCGGAACGACGGCGACAGATGCGACAGGTGTCGGCGCCCGGACGATCCTCAAGCCGAAGCGGCGGCGAGGCCGTCCGGATGGTCGGCGCCGCCCTGAGGCCGGTTCGAGCGCTGCTGCAGCAGGCCGAGGAACCTGTCCTTCGGCATCGGCGGCGCCAGCAGCACGCCCTGCCCGTAGTCGCACCCCATGATCTGCAGCGCCTGGAGGTCGGCGAGGCTCTCGATGCCCTCGGCTACGGCGGCGCTGCCGAAGCGGTGCGCGAGATCGATGGCGGTCTGGCAGATCGCCGCGTTGGTGGCGTCGGTGGCGCAGTCCTTGACGAAGGAGTGGTTGAGCTTGATCTCGGCGAAGGCGAGCTCGCGCAGGCTGGAGAAGGACGAGTAGCCGGCGCCGAAATCGTCGATCGAGACCGTGATGCCGCTGTCGCGCAGCTCCGCGGCAATCGCCTGGGCCCGCCGGATGTCGCGGACGATCTGGTCCTCGGTGACCTCGACCATCAGGCCGGGCCAGTCGGCGCCGTCGGGGCGATGCGCGGCGACGATCGCTGCGATCGGCAGCCGGCCGAGCACGTGCACGGGCACGTTGACGGCGAGCCGCAGGTTGAAGCCGGCGGCCCGGAACACCGACCAGTCGGCGAGCGCCGAGACGAGGGCGTACTCGGCGAGCTCGACGAGGCCGGCCTCGTCGAGGCCGGGCAGGAAGCGGCCGGGCAGCAGGACGCCGAGCTCGGGATGACGGATGCGGGCGAGCGCCTCGGCGCCGGCCAGGCACTTCTTCCGCAGGTCGATCTTGGGCTGGTACCAGAGCTCGAGCCAGGTCTCGCGCAGCGCCTCGGCGACCCCGATCCTGCCGGCCGTCGCCGCTCCGCCCGTCCCGCCGCGGGCGCCTGTCTGGGTCGGCTCGCTCGTCATGGGCTCCCCGGATCGCGATCCTGGACCCTCACCGAATAACCGAGGTCCCTTAATCAAACGTATCCTTAATCAAACGTATGGCGGAGCCGAATCGCCTCAGGCCGGCCGGCTCAGCCGCCGGCTGCGCTGGCGCGGCGCAGGCCGGTGCCGATCGGATGGACGGCGAGGTCGACCTCGACGCTGCCGGCCTGCTCGAACACCAGCGTGGCCGGAACCCGGTCGCCGGGCCGGAGCTGGCTCACCAGGCTGGCGAACACGGCCTGCCAGGGAAAGCCGGGGCGCAGCTCGATGGTCTGGCCGGGCGCGATGGCGAGGCCGCGGGCGAGGGTGCGCAGGCGCATGACGTTGTCGTCGAGCGACAGCTCCTGGAGATCGACGCTGCCGGCCGCGGCCGAGCGGATCGCGAGCAGGCGATCCGGCACCGCGCCCGTGTTGGTGATCCGCATGTAGCCGGCCGTGACGGTGGCGCCGGCCGGCGTCGCGCGGGCCCACGGGTTCTCGATCTCGATGGCGCCCGTCCGATAGGTCTGGGCCGCCGCCGGCGGGCCGGACAGGGCCAGGACGGCGAGAACGACGGCGAGGAGCGTCACGAGAGGGCGCATCGGACCACGCTGTGAAGGATCGGCATCGCAACACTTATGCGGCAGGAGGTGTTGATGTAACGTTGACGCGAAGCCCCACACGGGCTTGGTCACGACGGCCGCCGGAGTGATACAATGGCACTCGATCGCTGCGCCGGTCGCTTCGGGTCGAACCGGTGCCGAATGTCCATGGCCGGCCCGGGATTCCACCATCATCGAACCGGCAGGTGAGCGAAGCATGGCGGGCGGACCCACCCGGGGACGGATCGGAGGCGGAGAGCGCCGGCGCGGCCTCGGTCCCGGCGACCGCCCCCGCGGCGACGCCGAGCCGAGCGAGGAGCGCGGCCGGGTGATCCCCTTCGTGCCCCGCCCGGGCGCACCGGGCCCCCGCTCCGGCCGGTCGGCCCCGCCTCCCGCGACCGTGGTGGCCGACCTTTCGCATTACGAGGCCGGCGAGGAGCCGGACGACTACCGCCACCGCGTGCTCACCAACATCGCCGCCCTGGTCGTGCTCACGCTCCTGATCGGCGGCGGCCTGTGGATCGCCGCCACCATGGCGGATCAGCGGAAAAGCCAGGATTGCGTGCTCAGCGGCCGGCCCGGCTGTACCCCGGTCCCGCTGCCCAAGACGCCGCCGGGGCCGTGAGGGGCCCCCGGACGAGGGGTCGCGCGAGCCCCGCCGCGCGGCTGCGGCCGGCGGCCGATTCGGGCGGCCCGGCAAGACATTGCGGTCCAGCGGGGGACAGCCGGCGGCGCGCATTGCGCTCCCGCAGGGTCTTGGCTATACGGACCGGAACGAAAGAGCGACCCATCGCCGCCGTATTGGGGGGCATGCGCTTGCGCGTGCCGGGCAGGATTCACGGCATTCAGAGAGTCACCGATGTCCTCGACGTTCGATACCGTCGCCAATATCATCTCGGAAACATGCGACATTCCGCGTGAGAAGATCACGCCGGAGAGCCACGCCATCGACGATCTCGGCATCGACAGCCTCGACTTCCTCGACATCGCCTTCGCGATCGACAAGGCCTTCGGGATCAAGCTGCCGCTCGAGCAGTGGACCCAGGAGGTCAACGACGGCAAGGCGACCACCGAGCAGTACTTCGTGCTCGGCAACCTCTGTACTCGCATCGACCAGCTCGTCGCCGCCAAGGGCGCCTGAGCGCCCCCGATGCGTCTCGAGTATTTCCAGCTCATCGACCGGATCGTCGCACTCGACCTCGACGCGCGAACGATCGAGATGCATGCGCAGGTCCCCGAGACGAGCACGATCTTCGAAGGCCACTTCCCCGGCCATCCGCTGATGCCCGGGGTGCTGCTGATCGAGGCCATGGCGCAGACCTGCGGCTGGCTTCTGCTCGGCCTCAACGGCCTCGCCCGGATGCCTTTCCTGGCCGCCGTCAAGGAGGCCAAGCTCCGCACCTTCGTGACCCCCGGGCAGGCACTGTCGATCACCGGCCGACTCGAGCACGACGGCTCCGGCTTCGCCGTGACGCATGCGAGCGTCAGGGTCGAGGGCAAGACCGTCTGCGAGGCCGACCTCACCTTCCGCATCGTGCCGTTCCCGCACCCGGACTTCCGGACCAACATGGAAGAGGTGGCGCGGCGGATCGGATACCCCCTGGAGATCACCGCCCATGGCTGACGCGCCCCGCGAGGCCTGGATCACCGGGGTCGGGCTCGTGTCCTGCCTCGGCGAAGGCGCCGATGCCCACTGGCAGGCGCTGGACGCCGGCAAGGCCGTCTACGACGAGACCACCTTCGCGCCCTACGTGGTCCACCCGCTCGCCCTCCCCTCCTTCGATGCGCAGATCCCCAAGAAGGGCGATCAGCGCCAGATGGAGCAGTGGCAGCGCACCGGCACCTATGCGGCCGGGCTCGCCCTCGATTCGGCCGGGCTGAAGGGCCGGGCCGAGATCCTCGGCCGCACCGACATGATCGTCGCGGCCGGCGGCGGCGAGCGCGACTGGGCCGTGGACAGCGCCATCGTGTCGGGCCTGGCCGGCGCCAACGATCCCGGCGCCTATCTCAACGAGCGGCTCACCAGCGACCTGCGGCCAACCCTGTTCCTGGCCCAGCTCTCCAACCTGCTGGCCGGCAACATCTCGATCGTGCACGGCGTCACCGGCTCCTCGCGCACCTTCATGGGCGAGGAAGGCTCGGGCATCGAGGCGGTGCGCATCGCCGCCGCCCGCATCGCGGCGGGCCAGAGCGACGTCACCCTGGTGGGCGGCTCGCAGAACGGCGAGCGCAAGGACCTGCTGATGCTGTTCGAGTTCGGCGGCCACGCTCTCAAGGCGCCGTACCGGACCGTGTGGGACCGGGCGGGGCAGCCGGGCTTCGCCACCGGCTCGCTCGGTGCCTTCCTGGTGATCGAGGAGCGGACCCACGCCGAGGCGCGCGGGGCGACACCGCTGGCGAAGCTGACGGCCGTCGTCAGCGACCGCGCGGCGCGGACCGAGCCCGGTGCCGTCAAGGCCTCGCTGGACCGGCTGTGGGGCCGCCTGCCGGCCGTCGCGGCCGATCGGGCCGCCGTGCTGTCGGGCGCCACCGGGGCCGCCGGAGCGACCGACGAGGAGCGCGAGCTGCTGGCCGCCCGCGGCCTGCCGGTGCGGGCGACCGGCAGCGTCGCCGGCCACTCGATCGAGCCGCAATTCGTGTTCAACATCGCGCTTGCCGTCCTGGCGCTCGGCCACGGCCGGCTGTTCGGCCCGTGCGACACCACCGGCTTCGAGCAGCCCGTGGCCGGTCCGCTCGACCGGGTGGTGGTGACCGGCGTCGGCCACTGGCGCGGCGAGGGCCTCGCCCTGGTCGAGGCGGTGCGCTAGGACTAGGCACTCCGTCGTTCCCGGGCGCCGCGCCGCAGCGAGCCCGGAATCCATGAACACCAGCAGGGGTCGCGGATTCCGGACAACCCGCGTCGCGAGACCTCGGGAATGACGAGGCTGGGAGCCGGGCAGAGGTCCTGCCGCGCTCCACTGTGAGGAGACCCGACATGGCAGTGCGCGACAAGGCCGGCCGCCCCGTGGTGGTGGTGACGGGCATGGGCATCGTCACCTCGCTGGGCGCCGGCAAGAGCGAGAACTGGTCGAAGCTGACGGCGGGCCGGTCGGGCATCCGCGCCATCACCCGGTTCCCGACCGAGGGGCTCAAGACCCGCATCGCCGGCTGCGTCGACTTCGTCGCCGCCGAGCCGTTCAGCGCCCCCCTGCTCTCGGAGCGGCTCGCCGAGCTCGCCGTCGACGAGGCGATCGCCGAATCGGGCATCGGCACGCCCGGGCATTTCCCCGGGCCGCTGTTCCTCGGCGTCGCCCCGGTCGAGATCGAATGGCCGCAGCGCGTGGAGCTCGCCGAAGCCGCCGGCGCCGCCGGCCATGCCACCTACGACGACATGCTGCGGGCCGCCGCCACGGGCCGCTTCAAGGCCCATCACGAGCGCTTCCAGTTCGCCTCGGTGGCCGATCACCTGGCCGCCCGCTTCGGCACCCAGGGCATGCCGATCTCGCTGTCGACCGCCTGCGCAACCGGCGCCAGCGCCATCCAGCTCGGGGTCGAGGCGATCCGCCGCGGCGAGACCGACGCGGCGCTGTGCGTCGGCACCGACGGCTCGGTCAACACCGAGAGCCTGGTGCGCTTCTCGCTCCTGTCGGCGCTGACCACCGCCAACGACGTCCCCGAGGAGGCGGCGAAGCCCTTCTCCAAGAACCGCGACGGCTTCGTCATGGCCGAGGGCGCCGGCGCCCTGGTGCTGGAGAGCTACGAATCGGCGAAGGCGCGCGGTGCGAAGATCCTCGGCGTGGTCGAGGGCTGCGGCGAGCTGTCGGACTCGTTCCACCGCACCCGCACCAGCCCGGACGGCAAGCCGATCATCGGCTGCATGAACCAGGCGATCGCCGACGCCGGGCTCACCATCGCCGACATCGACTACATCAACGCGCACGGCACCTCGACGCCCGAGAACGACAAGATGGAGTGCCTGGGCGTCACCGCCGTGTTCGGCGAGCGCGCCCCCCTGGTCCCGATCTCGTCCAACAAGTCGATGGTCGGCCACACGCTGTCGGCGGCCGGCGCCGTGGAGGCGGTGTTCACCGTGATGACGCTGATGAACCAGCGCATCCCGCCGACCATCAACCACCAGATTCCGGACCCGGCGATCCCGCTCGACGTCGTGCCGAACGTGGCACGCGACGCCCGGGTCACGCACGCGCTCTCCAACTCCTTCGGCTTCGGCGGCCAGAACGTCACCCTGGTGATGGGCCTGGAGCCGGCGTGATGGCGGACAGCTCCTCGCGGTCATTCCGGGGCGCCGCGCAGCGGCGAACCCGGAATCCAGCGGCCTGCTCGGAGGCGGTGGCTGGATTCCGGGTCCGCGCGCTCGGGCGCGCGGCCCGGAATGACGTCGGAACGGTTCGACTGGAGTCACGATGACCACCTCTTGCGGACACGTCCTCGTCACCGGCGGCGGCCGCGGGCTCGGGGCCGCCATCGTGCGGGCCGTCGTCGCGGCCGGCTTCGACGTCAGCTTCACGGTGCGGTCCGCCACGGCCGAGGCCGAGGCGCTGATCGCCGAGCTGTCCGCCGCCGCGCCGGACCGCAAGGTCGCCGTGGAGAGGCTCGACCTGTCGGACCGCGCCGCCGTCGAAAGCTTCGCCGGGACGCTCGCGGACATGCCGGCCTTCGCCGGCTTCGTCCACAATGCCGGGCAGAGCTACGACGCGCTCGCCATGATGCTCGACCAGGCGAAGGCCGAAGCGGCCATGCAGGTGAACTTCTGGTCGTTCACCCGTCTCGTGGGCGCACTGACACGGCCGATGATGCGCGCCAAGACCGGGCGGATCGTCGCCATCGGCTCGATCACGGCCCTGCAGGCCAACCAGGGCAACGCCGCCTACGCGGCCTCGAAGGCCGCCCTGCTCGCCTATGTGCGCACGCTGGCGATCGAGACGGCCCGCAACGGCGTCACCGTCAACTACGTCGCGCCCGGCTTCATCGACACCGCCATGATGGCGCCTTACGAGAAGTACCGGGCCCAGATGGAAGGCCAGATCCCGGCGCGGCGCTTCGCCAGGCCCGACGAGATCGCCGCCCTGGTCGCCTTCCTGCTGTCGCCGGCCGCCGCCTACCTGACCGGCGCCGTGCTGCCGATCGACGGCGGCCTCTCCGCCGCCATCGGTGTCCATCGCTGATCGTCCAGCGCCCCGCGGCGCGGCCCGTCCTCAGAGGTTCTCTCCATGCGCGCCCTGATGCTGCTCGGCGACAAACAGCTCGAGCTGACCGAGATCGATCCGCCGCCGCCGCCCGCGAGCGGCGAGGTGCAGGTGCGGGTCAAGGCCGTCGCGCTGAACTATCTCGACGTTTGGGGCTATCGCGGGATGGCCTTCGCCAAGCGCAAGATGCCGCTCGTGGTCGGTGTCGAGGCGTCGGGCGAGATCGCCGCCGTCGGCTCCGGGGTGACCGGCTTCACGCCCGGCCAGGGCGTGGTGATGTACGGCGCGCTCACCTGCGGCACCTGCAAGGCCTGCCGCGAGGGCCGCGACAATCTGTGCGAGAACGTCGGCGGCATCATGGGCTTCCACATCGACGGCTTCGCCCGCGACCTGATCAACCTGCCGGCGCGCCTCGTCGTCCCGGTGCCGGCCGGCGTGTCGCTCGCCGACGCCGCCTGCGCGCCGATCGGCTTCGCCACCGTGCAGCACATGCTGTTCGACAACGCGAAGCTCGAGCCCGGCGAGACCGTGCTGGTGCATGCCGGCGGCTCCGGCATCGGCACCGCCGCGATCCTGATGGCGAAGCAGATCGGCTGCACCGTGATCACCACGGTGGGCGACGACGCCAAGGCCGAGAAGGCGAAGGCGCTCGGGGCCGACCACGTGATCAACTACAAGACCGACCGCTTCGAGGGCGTCACCCGCAAGCTGACGCAGAAGAAGGGCGTCGACGTGGTGTTCGAGCACGTCGGCGCCGACACGTTCAACGGCTCGCTGCTCTGCCTCAAGCGCGGCGGCCGCCTCGTCACCTGCGGCGCCACCTCGGGCCCGAGCATCACGCTCAACCTGATGCAGCTGTTCCAGCAGCAGTACCGCATCATCGGCTCGTTCGGCGCGACGATGAGGAACATCGCCCAGTCGCTCGACAAGATGGCCGCCGGCCTGAAGCCCGTGATCGACACCGAGGTGCCGCTCGCCGAGTTCGAGCGCGGGCTCGATCGCCTCGCCGGCCGACAGGTGTTCGGCAAGGTGGTCGTCACCTTCTGATCGCGGTTCGATGCACTCGCCCCTGCACTACTGGAAATACTGGACCTGGCGCTCCGGCCTGGTGGTCAAGCGCGGCTTCGACCGGCTGCTGCGCGGCGCCGTGCGGCCGCTGATCGGGCTGCTGCGCCGGCTCGACCGCGTGCGCGCGAGCGACAAGGCCGGCGCCGTGATGCGCCGGATCGGCCCGTTGCTGCGCGAGCACAGGATCGGCCGCGCCAACCTGAAAGCGGCGTTCCCGGAGAAGTCGGACCAGGAGATCGAGAGAATCCTCTCCGGCGTCTGGGACAATCTCGGCCGCGTCGCCGTCGAGGTGATCAATCTCGACCGCATCGCCGCCCAGGGGGCGCGCGGCGAGCGCCAGTTCATCACCTACGGCGAGCGCGAGCTGAAGAAGTTCGAGGCGCTGCGCGACGCCGAGAGGCCGGCCGTGATCTTCACGGCGCATCTCGCCAACTGGGAGCTGCCGGCCGTGGTCGCCGGCATCGAGGGCCTGCGCTCGATGGCGCTCTACCGGCGTCCCAACATGCGCTCGGTCGCCGACGTGCTGATCGAGATGCGCGAGCCCCTGATGGGCACGCTGGTGCCGTCCGGCTTCGGCGCCCCGATGCGACTGGCCCGCGGCCTGGAGACCGGCCATCACGTCGGCATGCTGGTCGACCAGCACGACTCCAAGGGCGTCGTCGTGACGTTCTTCGGCCGGCCCTGCCGGGTGAGCCCGCTGATCGCCAAGCTGGCGCGCGAGTACGAGTGCCCGATCCACGGGGTGCGCATCATCCGCCTGCCGGCGGGCTGCTTCACGGGCGAGATCACGGACGCGGTCGCCCCGGTGCGCGACGCCGACGGCCGCATCGACGTCGCCGGCACCATGCAGGCGATCACCGACGTGGTCGAGACCTGGGTGCGCGAGCACCCGGAGCAATGGCTGTGGCTGCACCGCCGCTGGCGGTGAGCCGCGCGCCGGCCTTCCCGACGAGCCTTGCCATGGCCGGCGTCACTCGGTGCGGCCGAACTGGCAGCCCTCGTGCGCGTAGACCCAGCGCTCGATGCCGTAGCGATCGGGGGCCGACAGCTTCGGCTGGCAGAAGTCGAGCCAAGCCTTGCGATGGGCGTTCTTCTCCTCGGCGTGGGTCTTCTCGCCGGCGAGCGCCGGGCTCGCTGCCGCGCTCGCGACATCGGGGCCGGCGAGCCGGGCGAGGTCGCCCTCGCCCGCGGCGGAGGCACGGGTCGGAGCGACCGGACGAGTTCCCGACGTCACGTAGACGGTCGCGTGCGGCCGCACCGGCGTCGACTGGACCGGAACCGGGCGGGGTGCCGGCGTGGCGCTCGACCGCCAGACCGGGAGGCGCAGCTTGCGCGCCTCGGCCGGGGTGGAGACGGCGGCGAGGCCGAGCAGCAGAGCGGCGGCCGCCGCAGCGATGCGGCCGGCCAGGACAGGATCGAAACCCGAGCGCACCATGGTCAACTCCCGAGCGCATGCACGCAGGACGGGAACATCATGACCCGGAGCGCCTAAATCCGGCTTGTGGCGACCGCTAAACATTTAAGGATGCGAGCGCGGCTCTCTGCTCCGCACCCCTCACCGCCCGGTCTTGATGCGGGTCCACAGGCGGTTCATCAGCCGCGTGGTCCGCGCGTCGCGCGCCTTGTTGGTGTAGAGCCGCGCCATGGTGGCGGGATCCGGATAGATGGTCCGGTCTTCGAGCACGGCCTTGTCGATCAACGGCTGGCTGGCGAGATTGCCGTTGGCGTAAGAGAGGGCGCTCGAGGTCCGGGCCGCCACGTCGGGCCGCAGCAGATAGTCGATGAAGGCGTGCGCCTCGGCGACATGCTCGGCATCCTTCGGGATGGCGAGCTGGTCGAAGAACATCTGCGCGCCTTCCTTCGGGATCGCGTAGCCGATCTCGATCCCGGTCTTCGCCTCCGCGGCGCGCTTGCGCGACTGCATGATGTCGCCGGAGAAGCCGACGACGAGGCAGATCTCGCCGCCGGCGAGCGCGTTCAGATACTCGGACGAGTGGAACTTGCGCACCGACGGGCGGATCTTGGCCAGGACCTCGGCGGCACGCTCCAGATCCTTCGGGTCGGTGGAGTTGGGATCGAGGCCGAGCCAGTGCAGCGCCGCCGGCATGATGTCGTCGGCCGAGTCCAGCATATGGACGCCGCACGCCTTGAACTTCTGCAGGTTCTCCGGCTTGAAGACGACGTCCCAGGAGTCGATCCTGGCGTCGGGCCCCAGGATCTCGCGCGCCTTGGCGACGTTGTAGCCGATGCCGACCGTGCCCCAGAGATAGTTGACCGAGTAGCGGTTGCCGGGGTCGTGGGTGGCGACGCGCGTCGCGATCTCGGGCCAGACGTTCTTCAGGTTCGGCAGCTTCGCCGTGTCGAGCGGCAGGAACACGCCGGCCTTGATCTGCCGCTCCAGGAAGAAGGCGCTCGGCACCACCACGTCGTAGCCGGAACGGCCGGCCAGCAGCTTGGTCTCCAGCGTGTCGTTGGAATCGAAGGTGTCGTAGCGGACCTTGATGCCGGTCTCGCGCGAGAACGCCTCGACGACGTCGGGCGCGATGTAGTCCGACCAGTTGTAGACGTTGACGACGCGGTCCTGGGCGACCGCCGACGGAACCGGCGCGAGTACGGCCAGGACGGCGGCGAGGACGCCGAGAATGGCGGAACGGGGTGCGGCGGCGGCGGGGCGCATCGGGGTCGCCTCGGGGTCGTCGCGGCCGCGCTCAGCGGCTGCGCTTGCGCGAGCGCTTGGCCCGCGGCGGCGGGCCGGGCGGCGGCGGATAGAGGTTGCGGTCGCAGAACCCGCCGACACCCCGAACGGTCGCCATGCACTGCTCGAACGAGGTGTAGGCGCAGCTCACCTGCTCGAAGCCGATGTTGAGCTTGGCGCACCACGGATACCAGGTGGCCCAGGACGGCGGCGACCAGATCCCGAAGGGATCGGCCTCGGCCCGACCGGCCCCGGCGGCCAGCGTCACGGCCACGACGGCTCCCAGCAGCAGCGCGCGCATCTCGCCTCCTCGCGACGTCGCGTCCCGGCCACGGCCGGGCGGACACTGTTCAGACGACACCCTTCATAGGCGCGCCGGCACGCGCCGTCCATCGGGGCACGACCGCGGCCTCGTTTCCGAAGATTTCGTCGCCGCGGCCGTTCACGGCTCGGTCGGCAGGCCGGCCCGCCGCCAGGCGGCGATGCCGCCGGCGAGGTGCGACCGGTACGGCAGACCGGCGGCCTGGGCCATCTCGGCCGCCTTCACGGAGCGGATGCCGGAGGCGCAGGAGAACACTACCTCGCGGCCGGCCGGATCGGGCAGCTCGGCGGGGTCGAACATCGACAGCGGCATCAGCACCGCGCCGGGAATGCGCTCGCGCGCGGTCTCGCCCGGCTCGCGGACGTCGACCAGCATCACCCGGTCGGCAGCGAGCTCGGCCGCAACCTCCTCCGCGCTCAGATCGCGCACCACGCTGCGTCCGAACAGTCCGAACATGAGCCCTCCCAGCACGAGATCCGGCGGCGACGCCCGGTCCGGGCGCCGAATCGGCGATCCCCCCTCCGGCCCGCCAGATTTGGGCACCGGCGAGACACTTTCAAGAGCGGGCCGGGTTCCGCGGGCCGGCTGGCGCCACCCGCCCCGGTCCTGCCGTGTCCGGCCGTTCGCCCCGGCGGTGGTTTCGGGGCGGTGCCGAGCCGATCCGCAAGACCACGTCTCAGATCGTCACCTGGGTTCCGATCTCGACCACCCGGCCGGTCGGAATCTGGAAGTACTCGGTGGCGTCGTTGGCGGTGCGGGCGAGCGTGATGAACAGGCGGTCCTGCCAGCGCGGCATCGCCGAGCGGGCGGCCGGCTTAAGCAGGCGGCGCGACAGGAAGAACGAGGTCGACATGATGTCGAACTGCCAGCCGAGCTTTCGGGCGACGGCCAGCGCGCGCGGCACGTTCGGGCTCTCGGAGTAGCCGAAGCGCAGCGTCACCCGCGAGAAGGTCGGACCGATCGGCTCGATGGTGACGCGATCCGACGGCTTCACCCGCGGCGTGTGCAGGGTGAGGACGTGAAGGATCACGTTCTTCTCGTGCAGCACCTTGTAGTGCTTGAGACTGTGCATCAGCGCGGTCGGAGCGCTCGCCGGGTCGGCGGTGAGAAACACCGCGGTGCCGGGCACCCGCTGGGGCGGCTTGCGCTCCAGCATGGCGACCAGGGCCTCCAGCGGCGTCTCCAGCCGGCGCGTCTTCTCGAACAGGAGCTGCGTGCCGCGCCGCCACGTGAACATCACGACGGCGACGCAGATCGCGAAGACCAGCGGCACCCAGCCTCCGTCGGCGACCTTGAGCAGGTTGGCGGAGAGGAAGCCGAGATCGATGGCGAAGAACGGCGCCATCAGCGCGGCGGCGGCGAGCGGCGACCAGCCCCACCCCTTCCAGATCACCACGAAGGCCATGGCGGCGGTGACCACCATGGTGCCGGTCACCGAGATGCCGTAGGCGCCGGCCAGCGCACTCGACGAGCGGAACAGCGCGACCAGGAACAGCACGCCGAGCACCAGCGCGTGGTTGACGCGCGGCATGTAGATCTGCCCCTCCTGCGCATCGGAGGTGTGGCGCACCTCGAGCCGCGGCAGCAGGCCGAGCTGGATCGCCTGCCGGGTCAGCGAGAAGGCCCCGGTGATCACGGCCTGGCTGGCGATCACGGTGGCGACGGTGGCGAGCAGCACCATCGGGATCAGCGCCCAGTCCGGCACCATCAGGTAGAACGGGTTCTCGATCGCCTCGGGACGGGCCAGCACCAGCGCCGCCTGGCCGAGATAGTTCAGCGCCAGCGCCGGCAGGACGAGAACCAGCCACGCCGTCTGGATGGGCCGCCGGCCGAAATGACCGAGATCGGCGTAGAGCGCCTCGGCTCCCGTGACCGCCAGGAACACGGCGCCGAGGGTGACGAAGCCGACATGGCCGTGCGTCCACAGGAAGGCCACGGCCCAGCGCGGATCGAGCGCGAAGAAGACCTCCGGATCGTCGGCGACGTGGGCCAGACCGGCCGCCGCGATGACCACGAACCACACCGTCATGATCGGCCCGAACAGCGCCGCCACACGGGCGGTGCCGTGCGACTGCACCGCGAACAGCACGACCAGGACGGCGACGGTGAGCGGCACGACGGCGTGGTCGAAGGCGGGGGTGACGATCTTCAGGCCCTCGACGGCGGACAGCACCGAGATCGCCGGCGTGATCAGCGCGTCGCCGAAGAACAGCGACGCCCCGGCGATGCCGAAGACCAGCATCACCGGCCCGTGCCCGGCCGCACGCCTGGCGAGGGCCATCAGGGTGAGGGTGCCCCCCTCCCCGTTGTTGTCGGCGCGCAGCAGGATCAGCACGTACTTGCAGGTCACGATCAGGACCAGCGCCCACAGGATCAGCGACAGCACGCCGAGCACGGCGGCCCGATCCGCCACCCCGCCGCCCGCCGCCGTCACGGCTTCGCGGAAGGCGTAGAGCGGGCTGGTGCCGATGTCGCCGTAGACGACGCCGATGCTGCCCACCGTCAGGGCGACGAAGGGCGAGCCGGGAGCCCGGCCGCCGGGGCCGCGGGCGTCGACCGCGACGACCGCTTCGGACGGCTCGTCACTCGCGATACGTTCGGTCATCATGCGCCTCGCGCCTCTTCCGACACGGCGCGGGCTTATAGCACCGCGCCGCGGACGCGACAGAGCGTAGCGGCATTGCAGCGATCGCATGAGGCCGTGGAGACCGGTCCGCTCGCGCCGCGGCGGGGCGGCACCGGCCGCGGGTCCGTCGGCGGCGGGCGTCGCGGGCCGTCGCGACGGCGCGCATCCGCGATCGGCCGCCACGACGCGGCCGAGCGCCCGTGATCACACGGTGACCTGGGTCCCCACCTCGACGACGCGGCCGGTCGGGATCTGGAAGAAGTCGGTCGCGTCGCTCGCCGACTTGGCGAGACGGATGAACAGATTGTCCTGCCACTTCGGCATGCCGGACTGGGCGGCCGGCTTGAGCAGGCGCCGCGACAGGAAGAACGACGTCGACATGATGTCGAAGTGCCAGCCCTGCTTGCGGGCGATCGCCAGCGCCTTGGGGACGTTCGGCGTCTCCATGAAGCCGAAGCGCAGCACAACCTTGCTGAACAGCGGCGACAGGCGGGTGATGCGCACCCGGTCCTCCTCGGTCACCCGCGGCGTGTCGGCGCTCTCGATGGTCAGCACCACGTTGTGCTGATGCAGCACCTTGTTGTGCTTGAGGTTGTGGAGCAGCGCCGTGGGCGCCGAATCGGGATCGCCGGTGAGGAAGACGGCGGTGCCCGGCACGATGTGGGGCGGCTTCTTGGTGAGCGTCTGGACGAGCGTTTCCAGCGGAATTTCGAGATGCCGCGTCTTGGCGGCGAGCAGGCGCGAGCCGCGCCGCCAGGTCATGATCAGCAGCACGATGACGCCGGCGAACAGCAGCGGCACCCAGGCACCCTCGAACAGCTTCAGCAGATTGGCGATGAAGAAGGTGCCGTCGATCAGCACGAACGGCACGATGAGGGCCGCCGCCGACCACGGCTTCCAGCCCCACAGCTTCCAGATCACCACGAAGGCGAGCAGCGCGTCCACCACCATGGTGGTGGTGACGGCGATGCCGTAGGCCGAGGCGAGGGCGCTCGAGGTCTTGAACATGCCGACCAGCAGCAGCACGCCGACCAGCAGGGCCGTGTTGACCCGCGGGATGTAGATCTGGCCCGAATGGATCTCGGAGGTGTGGCGGATCGCCAGCCGCGGGATGAGGCCGAGCTGGATCGCCTGCCGGGTGATCGAGTAGGCGCCGGTGATCACGGCCTGGCTGGCGATCACGGTCGCGGCGGTCGCGAGGATCACCATGGGCAGCAGGAAGGGCTCCGGAACCATGCGGTAGAACGGGTTCTCCAGCGCTCCCGGATTGGCCAGCACCATGGCGCCCTGGCCGAAATAGTTGATGACCAGCGCCGGGAAGACGAGGCCGAACCAGGCGGTCCGGATCGGCTTGCAGCCGAAATGGCCGAGGTCGGCGTAGAGCGCCTCTCCGCCGGTGACGGCCAGGAAGACGAGGCCGAGCGTCACCAGCCCGATCAGCGGATGCTCGACCACGAAGGAGATCCCGTACAGCGGGTTCGCGGCCCAGAAGATGTGCGGATCGTCGGCGATGTGGAGAAGGCCGAGCCCCGCCAGGGCCACGAACCACACCACCATCACGGGCCCGAAGAAGGCGGCGACCCGCGCGGTGCCGCGCGACTGGACGGCGAACAGGACGACCAGGATGCCGACCGTCAGGGGCAGCACCGCGTGCTCGAAGGCGGGCGTGACGATGGTCAGTCCCTCGACCGCCGACAGCACCGAGATGGCCGGCGTGATCACCGAGTCGCCGTAGAACATGGCCGCCCCGATGATGCCGAGGGTGACGACCGGCATCGTGCGCCGGCCGAGCGCCCGCGAGGCGAGCGCGGTCAGCGACAGGGTGCCGCCCTCCCCGTGATTGTCGGCGCGCAGCAGCAGCAGCACGTACTTGACCGTGACCACCAGGGTCAGGGCCCAGAGGATCAGCGAGAGCACGCCGAGCACCGCCGTCTGGGTGATCGGGCCGTCGCCGACCGCCGAGCGCAGCGCCTCGCGGAACGCGTAGAGCGGGCTGGTGCCGATGTCCCCGTAGACCACGCCGACGCTGCCGAGCGTCAGCGCCCAGAAGCTCGACGAGTCATGGTGGGCACTGCGCGCGGAATGGTCGTGCCGGTCCTGGGACTCGGTGACGCGGGTCGCCTCGTTCATGGTATCGCCGATCGGTCCCCGCCATCGCGCCGCACCGCGGCCGCCGGTCCGTCCGTCGGACGTCCGGGCATGCCGCCTCGTCACGCCAATAGCACGCCCGGGGGCCGGCACAACCGCCCCGGGGTTGGACGGGCTATGCCGCCACCGGGGGATGACCGGCGTGCGGTGCGATGGAACCGGGGCGCGGCGGCCCGGGCGGGCCCGGAAACCGGCGCGAACCCGTCAGGGATTGAAGTCGAGGGGGATCGGCGGCTCCTCCCGCATCAGGGTGATGGTGACGCGTCGGTTTGCCGCAATGTAGGGATCGTCCGGGAACAGCGGCTGGTTGTCGGACTTTCCCGCCACCATGAAGAAGTTGGCGCTCGGCACCCCCTCCTCCTCCAGGATGCGGCGCACCGCATTGGCCCTGTCGGCGGAGAGCTCCCAGGGGCCGAAGCCCGGCCGGAACGGCGTCCGGGTGGCCGAGGTGTGGCCGGTGATCGAGATGCGGAACGGGGTCGACTTCAGCGGCACGCTGAGCTTCTCGATCAGCCGGCGGGTCCGCTCGTAGGGTTCGCGCGAGCCTTCCGGGAACATCGAGCGGCCGTCCTGGTCGACGATCTCGACGTTGAGGCCCTCCCGGGTCTCCTCGATCATGATGTGCTTCGAGACCTCGGTCAGCTCCGGCATGTCCTGCAGGGCCTGTCGCAGCGAGGCGGCGGCGAGCGCGAAGGCCTTGTCCTGCTTCAGCCGGGCGCCGGAGCTGCGCTGCCGGTCGTGCTGGTCGGGGCTCGGGCTGGCGGACGCCTCTTCGGGCGGGATGTGGGCGGCGTTCTTCAGCTTCGGGCGGGTCGGCAGGCCGGGGATCTCGATGATGCCGGAGTAGCGGATGTTCGCCTGCACGCCGAAGGCGTCGCGCATCGAGCCTGCGACGATCTGCAGCTTCTGCTGATCCTGCGTCGAGAAGGCGCACAGCATCACGAAGAAGGCCACCAGCAGGCCCATGAGGTCGGCGAAGGTGACGAACCACCCGTGCCCTCCGCCGTGCCCTCCGTCCTTGCGGCGCGCCATGTCTCGACTTCCCCGATCCTCGCTCCGGCCCGGTCAGGCCGCGGCCGCCTCGGCCATCTCGTCGCGGTTCTTCTCGGGCACGTAGGCGAGCAGCATCTCGCGGACCACCGACGGGCTCTTGGAGTCGCGGATCATCAGCACGCCGTCGATGATCAGGGTGCGGTTGATCTCCTCGTCGACCAGCTTGCCGTGCAGCTTGTCGGCGATCGGCAGGCAGAACAGGTTGGCGACCGCCGCGCCGTAGAAGGTGGCGAGCAGCGCGACCGCCATGTAGGGACCGAGCTTGGACGGGTCCGTCATGTTGGCGAACATCTGCACCATGCCGATGAGCGTGCCGACCATGCCGAAGGCCGGGGCGCAGTCGCCGATGGCGCGGTAGATCTTCTGACCCTCGTCGAGATGGGTCAGGAAGTTGTCGCGGTCGCGCTCGAGATTGTCGCGGATGAAGTCGACGTCGTAGCCGTCGGCGACCAGCCGGACGCCCTTGGCCAGGAACGTGTCCTCGACCTCGACCTTCTCCAGCCCGATCGGCCCCTGCTTGCGGGCGATCTCGGCGAGGTTGGAGATCTCGTCGATCAGCTCGCGCTGGGTCATGCGGCGAAGCGTGAACGCGAACTTGAGACCGAGCGGCAGGCCGTGGAAGATCGAGGACAGCGGGAAGCGGATCAGGGTCGCCGCGAAGGCACCGCCGAAGATCACGATGAAGGCGTGGATGTCGAGGAACATCCGCAGATCGCCACCCATCATGATCAGGGTGACGAGCACGATCAGGCCGGAGATCAGGCCGAGCGCGGTCGAGATGTCCATACGATACTCCAGCACATGACGCTTCGGACGCGCCCGCCCCGGCCGATGCATACCCGCCGGACGCCTAACGAACTCTAGGAGCAAGGCGTCTAAAAAGCGTAAAAGGGTAGGGGCACGGGACGATCTTCGTTCATCCTCGGCAACTTGGGCGCAACGGCTCGACGCGGTCCGGCGACCGCGGCCGCGCCGCGCCGAAGGCCGCGGAGGCGGGCGGACCGGGCCTCAGGAGCAGACCGCGGCACGCCGCGAGGGGAACCGACATGGCCGACTACGAGCTCTACTGCTTCGCCCAATCCGGCAATGCCTACCGGGTGGCGCTGATGCTGAACCTGATCGGCGCCGACTGGGCGCCCGTGTGGGTCGACTTCTTCGAGGCCGGCGAGACGCGCAGCCCGGAGTTCCGCGGAGAGGTCAACGAGATGGGCGAGGTGCCGGTGCTGCGGCACGGCGACCGGCGACTCAGCCAGTCGAGCGTCTGCCTGGCATACCTTTCGCGCATCTCCGGCCAGTACCTGCCGCAGGGCGAGGAGCAGGAGCTGGAGGCGTGGCGCTGGATCGTCTTCGACAACCAGAAGGTGAACGGCATGCTGGGGCCGTTCCGGTTCCTGCGCACGCTCGCCAAGACGCCGGGCGACCCGGCCGTGCTCGGCTTCCTCGAGGGCCGCGCCAAGGGGGCGCTCGCCATCGTCGACAAGCGGCTCGCCGACCGGCCCTGGCTGCTCGGCGAGGCGCCCACCATCGCGGACGTGTCGATGTGCGGCTACCTGTACTACCCGGCCGAAGAGTTCGGCTTCGACATCCCGGCGGCGTATCCGCACATCGGCGCCTGGCTGGAGCGGCTGAAGGCCCTCCCGGGGTGGGCGCCCCCCTACGAGCTGATGCCGGGCCATCCGCTCAAGCGGTGACGGCCGGGCGGCGCCCCGCGACGAGCCGGGGGGCGGCCAGGGCCGCCCTGCCCGGCTCAGGCGGCGAAATGCCCTCCCAGCCCGGCGAACAGGCCGCGGCCGTCGGTGCAGCCCATCAGGTCTTCGACGTGGTTTTCGGGGTGCGGCATCATGCCCAGCACGTTGCCGCGGTCGTTGAGGATGCCGGCGATCGCGTAGATCGAGCCGTTCATGTTCCATTCCGGTGACGGGGTGCCGTCCGGCGCCGTGTAGCGGAACACGATCCGGCCCTCGCCCTCCAGCCGGGCGATGGTCTCCGAATCGGCCATGTAGTTGCCCTCGCCGTGGGCGACCGGCACCCGGATCACCTGGCCGGCATTGTAGCCGCGGGTGAACGGCGTGTCGGCCCGCTCGACCCGGATATACGCGTCCTTGCAGATGAACTTGAGGCCGGCATTGCGCATCAGCACGCCCGGCAGCAGCCCCGCTTCGCACAGGATCTGGAAGCCGTTGCAGACGCCCAGCACGAGGCCGCCCTTGGCCGCGAAGGCCCGCACCGCATCCATCACCGGGGCGCGCGCCGCGATGGCACCGCAGCGCAGATAGTCGCCGTAGGAGAAGCCGCCCGGCAGCACGACCAGGTCGGTGCCGTCCGGCAGCGCCGTCTCGGTGTGCCAGACCATGGCGGTGTCGCTGCCGGCGCACAGGCGCAGCGCGCGGGCCATGTCGTGCTCGCGGTTGATGCCCGGGAAGACCAGGATGGCGGATTTCATGACGTGCCTCGCCGCGGGTGACGCGCCGGCGTCAACCGACGATCTCCACCCGGTAGTCCTCGATGACGGTGTTGGCGAGCAGCCGCTCGGCCGCCTCCTTCAGGGCCGCCTCGGCCCGGCCGCGGTCGCCGCCCGGCACCTCGACGTCGAACACCTTGCCCTGGCGGACGCTCGCCACGCCGTCGATCCCCAGCGACTTCAGGGCGCCCTCGATGGCCTTGCCCTGCGGGTCGAGGACGCCTTGCTTCAGGGTGACGGTGACGCGGGCTTTCATGGGTCGCCTCGGGACTATCGCAACGGTCCTGGCCGGGCCGGTCCGGCCGGACAGAGGGTGCTTAGGGTCCGGCGTCGCCGAGGTCAACCGCGGACGTCTTTCGAGCGGATCCCGGCCGTCGCCGGACGGCCGGATCGCCTACAGGCCGGTGTCGCGGTAAATCTCCGACAGCGGCAGGGTGACACCGAGCGCCGGGAAGGCGAGCGCATCGTCGCGCCCCGAAAGCCGCAGCTCGGCGAAGTCGGTGTCGCGGGCGAACACCACGACATCCCAGGCGTTCTGGGCGATCACGACATAGTGGGTGAGCGAGGCGAGCGACGTGTAGGCCTCACGCTTCCATCGCAGATCCCGCTCGGCCGTCGAGGGCGACAGGACCTCGAAGACGACGAGGACGTCATCCCGGTCGCGCAGCGTCGGATCGAGCGGCGGCGGCAGCTTGGGCAGGATCAGCACGTCCGGCTCGGGTCGGCTGGTGGTCGAGATGCGCACCCCGAGGCCGGGCAGCACCTCCCACGAGGCGTCGTGCTCGCGCTGCCGATTCTTGAGCGCCACGGAAAGGTTCATGACGATCAACTGATGCTGAAAACCGGGCGACGCCTGCAGGACGAACTCCCCCTCGATCAGCTCCCACTTCTCCTCGTCCGGCTGGCGGTCGGTGAAGTCGTAGAACTCCTCGATGGTCTGCGGCGCGGCGCTGATTCTCGGAACACCCATCGCGGCTCCTCCGACGTCCCGGGCCGACGGCGTCACCGCCTCGCCTCGCGTGAAGATAGGGCCTCGGCGGACGAACCTCCAGCCGGGGGCCTCGGGCCGGGCCCACCCTCCCCTCCGGCACACCCGGACGCCGTGTCGCGGCGCCGTCCCCTCGACGGGCGGTGGCAGGATCCCCACATCGGGGTGAGCGACGGCCTTTTGGGGGTCACACGATGGGTTCGCCGCAGCCACGACCAGCCCGGGCACGAACGGTCCAGCCACGATTAGCCCGGGCACGAACGACCCGGGCGCGACCGGCCCGGACAGGCGTCCGGGCACGCGCCCCGACACCGGCCCGTAAAACGAAAAACGCCGCGCGAGGGTTCGCGCGGCGTTTTCAGCCTGGGCATCGGGCGAAACGCCCGGCGAAAACCGTATCAGCCCTTCACCAGCACCGGGCCGTTGCCGATCGGCCGCTCGTTCTCGCTCATGATGCCGAGCCGGCGCGCCACCTCGGTGTAGGCCTCCAGAAGGCCGCCGAGGTCGCGGCGGAAGCGGTCCTTGTCGAGCTTCTCGTTCGACTTGATGTCCCACAGCCGGCAGGAGTCGGGCGAGATCTCGTCGGCGACGACGATCCGCATCATGTCGTTCTCCCACAGCCGGCCGCATTCCATCTTGAAGTCGACCAGACGGATGCCGACGCCGAGGAAGAGGCCGCACAGGAAGTCGTTGACCCGGATGGCCAGCGCCATGATGTCGTCGATCTCCTGGGGCGTCGCCCAGCCGAACGCCGTGATGTGCTCCTCCGACACCATCGGGTCGCCGAGCGCGTCGTTCTTGTAGTAGAATTCGATGATCGAGCGCGGCAGCTGGGTGCCTTCCTCGATGCCGAGGCGCTGCGACAGCGAGCCGGCGGCGACGTTGCGCACCACCACCTCGAGCGGAATGATCTCCACCTCGCGGATGAGCTGCTCGCGCATGTTCAGCCGGCGGATGAAGTGCGTCGGCACGCCGATGTCGTTCAGGTGCTGGAACAGGTACTCGGAGATGCGGTTGTTCAGCACACCCTTCCCTTCGATCACCTGATGCTTCTTGGCGTTGAAGGCGGTGGCGTCGTCCTTGAAGTGCTGGATCAACGTTCCCGGCTCCGGGCCCTCGTACAGGACCTTCGCCTTGCCTTCGTAGATGCGGCGGCGGCGGCTCATGGGGGTGTACCGTGGCTTGAGAAAATCCATAGGGTGCCGTGGCTCCGAGTTCCGGGTTCAAGGCCCGCGGCGTCTTCGAGCATACGCGAGACACGCTCGTCACGATTCCTGCGGACCGTATCCGAAGGGGGCGGCGAGCACAATCGACATAGACCGCCGGGGCGGCCCGTGCAATGAGGACTTGTGCGAGCGTCGAGGCGCCCTTGACCGTATCCGGACGGTGTGCAAGGCGCGTTTGCGACCAAAATCCGGCGAGATTTCTGCCGGGCGAAAGCACGGCAGCAACGACTGCAAGAACGACTGCGAGCACGACCGAGAGCAGATGACGTTACGAGGGACGCCATGAATACTTTCGACGACCGCGAGAAGACCCACGAGAAGAAGTTCGCCCACGACGAGGAACTTCGTTTCAAGGCGACGGCCCGGCGCAACAAGATGCTCGGCCTGTGGGCGGCCGAGAAGCTGGGACTGACCGGCGCCGAGGCCGAAGCCTACGCCAAGGAGGTGGTGGTCGCCGACTTCGACACGCCCGGCGAGGACGACGTCTTCCAGAAGCTGCGGCAGGATTTCGACGCCAAGGGCGTCAGCCAGTCCGACCACCAGATCCGCCGCACCATGCTGGAGCTGATGGACCAAGCCGTGGAGTCCGTGAAGGCCTCGAAATAGGCTGGTTCCGGGCGCGGCGGACGGCCGCGCCCCGCCTCCGCAGGACGCCGACCGGCGGCGTCCCGCGGCCTCTCTCGCCGACGGCCGGGCTCAGGGCCGCTCGGGCGCCGGGCCGATCATCCGCCGCAGCGTGGGATCGTGGAACACGAAGTGGTGCACGAGCGCCGCCACCGCATGCAGGAAGGCGATCAGCATCAGGGCGTTCGCCAGCAGCCCGTGCCACGGCTTCAGCATGTTGGCGAAGTCGCGGTCGGGCGCCCACGGCGAGGCGATCTCGGCGAGCCCGAACACCGGCAGCGGTCGGCCGCGCGCGAACACGATGGCGATGCCGATCAGCGGGACGGCGAGCAGCAGCAGATAGCTGAGGCCGTGGGCCGAGGCGGCGGCGATCTCGCCGAGCCGGCCGAGCGGGGTCTTCGGCATCGGCGGCGCCGGATCGGCGAGCCGCCAGAGGATGCGGGCGGCCAGGAGCGCCAGGATCGCCAGGCCGAAATTGAAGTGCAGGAACATGGCGGTCGCCCGCGCCGCTCCGTCCGGAAGCCCGCCACGGAACATGCCGATCGCCCACGCGGCGATCACCAGGACCACCGTGAGCCAGTGGAACAGGCGCGCCATCGCGCCGTAAGCCTCGTAAGAATTGCGCAGAGCCATCGCAATCGACCTCGTGTCCGGACAACCCGTTCCGGAATGGATAGCAGGAAGTGAATACGTATGGGCCGGCGGCGCCGCGATCGCCTTGATTCAGAGCAAGGCGGGCGGCGACGCGCCGCGGCGAGGCGTCACAGGCCGAGCGCGGCCGCGAGGTTCTCCAGCGCGGCCGCGGCGTCCGCCTCGACCGTGGCGGCGTCGAGCGGCACCACGCGATAGTCGCGCGCGGCGAGCCAGGCGCGCTTCTCCGTGCGGGCCTGCGCCGCCTCCACCGCCTCGTCGGCGGGCGCGATGTCGATGACGACACGCAGCGGGAAAGAGACCAGGTCGGCGATGTGCGGGCCGACCGGCACCTGCCGCTTGAAGCCGCGGCCGGCGAAGCGGCGGTCGGCGACGAGCACGGCCCACAGGGCACGCTCCGCCTCGGTCGGGTTGCGGCGCAGGAGCCGCGACAGCCCGCGCACCGGGCCGCGCTCGGACGGCACGCGTCCGTCGCCGTGCTCGGCCAGCAGCCGGCGCAGCAGCGCCGCCTCGTCGCCGTCCAGGACCCCGCCCCGCGCCGGGCCCTTGCGGCCTTCGGCGATCGCCATGACGACGCCGTGCAGCGTCTGGATGTCCTGCCGGGTCGGCTGCATGCGGGAGAAGATGTTGCGCAGGTTGACCGTCATGGTCTCGCGCTTCTCCGGCGGCCGGAAGAACTCGACCTTCTCGAGCTCGCGCTCGAGATTGGTGAAGAAAGCGTGAATCTGCTCCTTCGGGGCCGGACCGGAGCGCACCGGCATGCCGAACGGCAGGCCGGTGCCGGCGTGCTTGAACCACTCGTAGGCGACCAGCGCCACCGCCTGGGCGAGATTGAGCGACGCGAAGGCGGGATTGACCGGAAACGTGACGATGGCGTCGGCGAGCCCGACCTCGTCGTTCTCCAGGCCGTTGCGCTCGCGGCCGAACACCACGGCCGTGGTCTCGCCGCCGGCGACCAATGGCACCAAGCGCTGCGCCGCGGCCTCGGGCGAGACGACCGGCTTCGCCTGGTCGTGGCCGCGCGCCGTGCAGGCGGCGACGAAGGTGCAGTCGGCGATCGCCGCCTTCAGGTCGGGAAACAGCACGGCGTCCTCGAGCACCCGGTCGGCGCCGGCCGCCATCATCCGGGCCTTGTCGTTCGGCCAGCCCTGCCTGGGCGCGACGAGGCGCAGCCGCGACAGGCCGAAATTCGCCATCACGCGCGCCGCCGCGCCGATGTTCTCGCCGATCTGCGGCTCGACCAGCACGATCACGGGGCCCGGGGCGACCACCCAGGTCTTGGTCTTGTCGGTTCCGGCGCCGGGCATCGTCTCGGGATTCTCGAACAGGGGCTCGCGGGGGCGCGTTCCCCTAGCCGATCGCGCCCCGGGTGTCGACCGCGGTCGGCAGCCCCCAGCGCGCGCGCGCGATCAGGCATTCGGGGTCGCCGGGCTCGCACTCGCGGCACACCAGGGGCCGCACCGCGTAGACCGAGCAGGCCGTGGCCTTGCCGACCTCGCCGGCGAGCGCCGTGCAGCGGTCGCCCTCGCAGCGCATCCGGCCGGCGCCGTCGTCGACATGGGCGGCCGGGATGCGGGCGAGGTCCGCTTCGGTTTCCAGCGAGAAGCGCGGCCATTCGGCCGAGGTGGCGCAGCAGGCCCCGCAGGCCTGGCACGACCACTCCGGCCGGTGTGCCGGGCCATCGTCGTTCGGGTCGATCACGGCGCGAGCCCCGAAAACGTGAAAAGCCGCCCGGAAGGCGGCTTCTCTCGGCTCGTGCGAGCCATGGGTCGAGCCCCTCCGGCCGCCCGCGAGGGGCTGGCCGGCGGGTCGACGCGTCGGATCACGCCGCCTGGATGGTGCCGACGGCGATCTTGCCGGTGCGACGATCGGCCTGGGTGTCGAACTCGACCTTCTGGCCCTCGTGCAGGCTGCGCAGGCCGGCGCGCTCGAGCGCGGTCGCGTGGACGAACACGTCCTTGCTGCCGTCGTCCGGCGCGATGAAGCCGTAGCCCTTCTGGTCGTTGTAGAACTTCACGGTGCCCCGGGTCATGGGAGCGTCCTTTCGCTGTGCGTATGCAGGTGGTCCGGTCCCGTGCACGCACGGTCCGGTCCGGTGTCTCGATCTTTGGAGAGAGTCTGAACGTGCGCCCGCATTCAGCGAAGGCGAAACGGCCCGATTGTCCGGCCAAATGTCGATGCGCGTTTATACACCTCGGCGGGCCCCCGCACAAGCCGGAGTCGAGCACCGTTCTTCCGGCAAGAGCCGCAGGTCATCCGGCAAAAGCCGCGGGCCGGCCGGTGTCGGACCCGGCTCGCCGAGACGGCGGTCCGCCGTTCACAGGATGGCGATCGCGGCCCTGAAGGTGCGAACCGCTATTTCAGTGGCAAGCCACGAGAATAATTTCAGATTTTTCGACGGACCCGGTCCGGGCGGCCGGATTCGGGCCGTTTGCCCCGCCGTGCGAATCTTGCTTCATAATTCCGATTGCCGGCTTTCACAGCCGGGTCGCGGATGCTATACGGCGCCCGCTGGACGGGGGCGCACGCCCCCTGCCGGGTGTCCTGCAGCGGCGTGGCGCTGGGGGACGCGGCGGCGAGACCGATTCCTGCGAGGGCGCGAGGGAGACGCCAGACCCCCGCGCCGTCAATGCTCTGCTTCCGCTCGGCCCAACTTTCCGCTCGGCCTGAACAAGGCGACGACCAGAGGTGCAAGCATGCCTGATCTCGAAATCGTGTGGACGAAGGTCGACGAAGCCCCGGCGCTCGCGACCTATTCCCTGCTGCCGATCGTCGAAGCCTTCGTCGGCGCGGCAGGCGTGTCCATGAAGCTCAAGGACATCTCGCTGGCCGGCCGGATCATCGCCAACTTCCCCGAGAAGCTCACCCCGGCGCAGCGGATCAACGACGAGCTCGCCGAGCTCGGCGAGCTGGCGACCCGGCCCGAAGCCAACATCATCAAGCTGCCCAACATCTCCGCCTCGATCCCGCAGCTCAAGGCCGCGATCAAGGAGCTGCAGAGCAAGGGCTACGACGTCCCGGACTATCCGGACAATCCGACGACGGACGCCGAGAAGGAGATCAAGGCCCGCTACGCCAAGGTGTTCGGCAGCGTCGTGAACCCGGTGCTGCGCGAGGGCAACTCCGACCGCCGCGCCGCCGGCGCCGTGAAGCAGTACGCCCGCAAGAACCCGCACAAGATGGGCGCCTGGAGCAAGGACTCCAAGTCGCACGTCGCCACCATGCCGGCCGGCGACTACTACGGCTCGGAGGTCTCGACCACGGTCCCGGCGGCGACCGACGCGCGCATCGAGCTGGTCGGCAAGGACGGCACCGTCACGGTGCTGAAGGCGAAGACGCCGCTCCAGGCCGGCGAGATCATCGACGCGGCGGTGATGAGCCGCAAGGCGCTGCGCGCCTTCTTCGCCGAGCAGATCGAGGACGCGAAGAAGCAGGGCGTGCTGTTCTCGCTGCACGTCAAGGCGACGATGATGAAGATCGCCGATCCGATCGTCTTCGGCCATGTCGTGGCCGAGTTCTTCGCCGACGTGATCGAGAAGCACGCCGCCACCCTGAAGACGCTCGGCGTCAATCTCAACAACGGCTTCGGCGATCTCCTGGCGAAGATCGAGACGCTGCCGGAGGCCGAGAAGAAGGCGATCAAGGACGACATCGCGGCCGAGTACGCGAAGCGTCCGGGCCTCGCGATGGTCAACTCCGACAAGGGCATCACCTGCCTGCACGTGCCTTCGGACGTGATCGTCGACGCGTCGATGCCGGCGATGATCCGCGACTCGGGCCGCATGTGGGGCGCCGACGGCAAGCTGCACGACACCAAGGCCGTGATCCCGGATCGCGCCTATGCGACGCTGTACCAGGCGGTCATCGAGGACTGCAAGGCGAACGGGGCGTTCGATCCCACGACCATGGGCTCGGTCCCGAACGTCGGCCTGATGGCGCAGAAGGCCGAGGAGTACGGCTCGCACGACAAGACGTTCGAGGTGCCCGCCGACGGAACGGTCCGGGTCGTCGCCGCGGACGGCACGGTGCTGGTCGAGCGCCCGGTCGAGACCGGCGACATCTTCCGCATGTGCGAGGTCCGCGACGCGCCGATCCGCGACTGGGTCAAGCTCGGCGTCCGCCGCGCCCGCCTCACCAACACCCCGGCGGTGTTCTGGCTCGACAAGAACCGCGCGCACGACGCCCAGGTCATCGCCAAGGTCGAGACCTACCTGAAGGACGAGGACACGTCGGGGCTCGACATCCGCATCCTGGCGCCGGTCGAGGCGATGAAGTTCTCGCTCGAGCGCATCCGCAAGGGCCAGGACACGATCTCGGTCACCGGCAACGTGCTGCGCGACTACCTCACCGACCTGTTCCCGATCATGGAGCTCGGCACCTCGGCCAAGATGCTGTCGATCGTGCCGCTGCTGGCGGGCGGCGGGCTGTTCGAGACCGGCGCCGGCGGATCGGCGCCCAAGCACGTTCAGCAGTTCCAGGAGGAAGGCTATCTGCGCTGGGATTCGCTCGGCGAGTTCCTGGCGCTCGGCGCCTCGCTCGAGCATCTGGCCCAGACCTACAAGAACGCCAAGGCCCAGGTGCTCGCCGACACGCTCGACACGGCGATCGGCAAGTTCCTCGAGAACAACCGCAATCCGGCCCGCCGGGTCGGCGAGATCGACAACCGCGGCAGCCATTTCTACCTCGCCCTCTATTGGGCGGAAGCGCTGGCCGCCCAGACCGAGGACGCGGCGCTGCAGGCCCGCTTCAAGCCGCTGGCCGAGACGCTCGCCAAGAACGAGACGAAGATCAACGCCGAGCTGATCGCCGCGCAGGGCAAGCCGGTGGACACCGGCGGCTACTACGTGCCGGACGACGCCAAGACGTCGGCCGCGATGCGGCCGAGCCCCACCCTGAACGCCGCGATCGCGGCGCTCTGAGGGGCGGGCGGCACGACCGCCTGTCGGGTCGAAAGGGCGCGCTCCGGCGCGCCCTTTTTTTTGCGCCGTCGTCGCGGCACCAAACGGCAATGGCCGGTCCTTGCTGACGCGCCCGATCGCCGGCCGGTCGTTCCGGCCGGCGCGAGGCACCGGCCCCTGATCCGCCGGACCGGCGGCTCGCGATCACGACAGCGCGACTTGCCCGCAACGAAACCGGGTGATCTCTTCCCGGCACCATCGCTGGAGGAGTCCCCCCGATGCCGCCGATCCGATCCGTGATCCCTGCCCTCGTCGTCGCGACGCTCGCCGGCGCGGCGCGCGCCGAGTTGCCGGCGGCGATCGAAGCGCCCGGCCTGAGCCCGGTTCTCACCGTCGGCGCCGCCGGCGCCCAGATCTACGAGTGCAAATCCGGCCAGGACGGCAAGCTCGCCTGGACGTTCCGCGAGCCGGTGGCATCGCTGATGCGCGACGGCGCCACGGTCGGCCGGCACTATCGTGGCCCGACCTTCGAGCACCAGGACGGCAGCGCCGTGGTGATCAAGGCGGTGGCCAGCGCCCCGTCGCCGGACGGTGCGATCCCCTGGCTGAAGGCCGACGCGGTGGAGAAGCGCGGCGCCGGCGTCCTGGCGGACGTCGTCCAGGTGCAGCGGATCAACACGCGCGGCGGCGTGCTGCAGGGAGCGTGCGAGACGCCCGGCGCCGTGCAGGGCGCCGCCTACACGGCCGACTACGTCTTCCTGCGCAAGGCGCCGTGACGCCCCGCGGGGTCACGACGCCGGCGCGGCCGGCCCGAACGGATCGACTCCCGCCGCGCCTCCGGCGGCGGGAATGTCGAACACGTTGATGGTCATCGAGATCAACGCGTAGTAGCCGAGCAGGCCGGTCAGATCGACGACGCCGTCTTCGCCCAGCGTCCCGACGGCACGGGCGTAGAGGGCGTCGTCGATCCTTCCGGCGGCGTAGAGGGTGGTGACGAATGCGTGCACCAGCGCCTCGTCGTCGCGTTCGAAGCAGGGCGTCGCGCCGACCCGGATCGCCTCGACGACCGCCTGGTCGAGGCCGGCGGCGATCGCGACCGGCGCGTGCGCGGCCCATTCGTAGGCGGCACGCCAGTGGCGGCCGGTCAGCAGGATGGCGAGCTCCGAGAGCCGCGGCGGCAGGCAGGTCTCGTAGCGGCAGTAGCGGCCCAGCGCCTGGGCCGGCTCGGCGAGGGCGGCGCGGCGCAGCCAGACGGCGATCGGCCCCCGCACCCCCTTGCGTGGGCCGCCGGCGACCGTTTCGTAGACGGCCTTCTGATGAGGATCGAGTGTCGCCGGATCGAGCGGGCCGAGCCGCATGGTCAAATCTCCGTCCGCACCGGAGCGGCCGTCGGCAGCCCTGACAGAATGGCGTCGAGCACCGCCTGGTACTCATCCGGACGCTCCAGGTTCGGCAGGTGCCCGGCCGCCGGCACCGTGACGAAGCGGCTGCCGGGGGTGACTCGCGCCATCTCGGCCATCACGGACGGCAACAGCCCGTCCTTCTCCCCGACGACGTAGTGAACCGGAACCGTCAGCCCAGGATAGTCAGCGCGGAAATCGTAGGACTGCAGGGCGCGGGCGCATCCGACATAGCCGGTAACCGGCGTCGCCGCGATCATCTCGGCGACGAGCGCCGCGTTGGCGGGCTGCCGCAGCGGAAAGTCCGGCAGGAACCAGCGCGAGACCGTGGGCTCGACCAGCGCGGCCATGCCGCTCGTCTCGGCCAGCGCGATCCGCTCGCCCCAGGCCGCCATCGCGGTCGGCGGCGCGGTCCACTGCCCGTCACAGGCGACCACGGCGCGACAGCGCGACGGCGCCACGGCGGCGCAGCGCAGCACCGTGACGGCGCCCATGGAGACGCCGACCAGGACCGCGGTCTCGACGCCGACATGGTCGAGCAGCGCGACGAGGTCGGCGGTCAGCGCGCAGAAGTCGGTGCCGGCCGGCGGCGGCGCCGAGCCGCCGTGGCCACGCTGGTCGTAGCGCAGGATCCGGAAGCGGTCCTTCAGGGCGTCCACCTGCTGGTTCCACATCCGCAGATCCGTGGCCAGCGAGTTGCTGAGTACCAGCCAGGGGGCGCCGGCCGGACCGTCGAGCCGGACGCGAAGCGACGTGCCGTTCACGGCGGCCGTGAACGTATCTGCTCTCGTGAGCATCTCGAATCCCCGATCAGTACCCGGACGTGCGGAAATACGGCGCATAGAGATTGAAGGTCCGGGCGCCGCGGCCTTCCACCCGGGCGACCGGGCCGAGATCGGCGCGGACCACCGGCGCATCGAACGTCACGAACAGCCAGACGAGCGCGGTCTCGCCCTTGTCAACGGCGAACACGCGGACCTGGACGGCGCCCGGAAGATCGCCCGCTGTCCGGCGGAGCGCCCGCGCGAAGGAGGCCACCTCGCCCTGCGGGCAGGCCCACTCGGCGGCGAGCAGACGCGACACGGCCGGCCCCTGCGCCTGCAGGGACGGCTGGTCGCCCACCGCCACAGCGACGTGGCGCTGCCGGCCGATGGTGCGGGCCAGCACCCGCTTGCTCCAGGGCGTCGAGTTCGCGCCTGACACCGCCTTGTACTCGGGCGTGGTGACGGCCGCCGCGGACGTCATGTCGTAGACGGCGATCCAGCGCGGCCAGCCGTCCAGGCACACCCAGCGCGAGGCCGATTCGAAGCCCGGCAGCCTGGCGCGCTGGGGAAAATGCTCGGTATCGTACCAGTCGTCGAACTCCTCCGCCAATCCGGGCGGCGGCTCCATGGTCACGATCAGCAGGGCACGTGTCACGATAGGACTCCTCGAGCGAACAGCCGCGGACTGGACCGCCGGACGATGAACTCGCCGGCGAGCGCGGCGACGGTGGTCGGATTCTGGTAGGGCAGCAGATGGGCGCCCTCGATCTCGGCGAACTGGCTGTCGGGAATGCTGGCCGCGAGCTCGCGGATCAGCGCCGGCGGGCGCACTCGGTCGTGGCGCCCGGCAATGCAGAGCACCGGGCAGCGCAGACGGCGGGCCGTCTCGGCGGTTCGGGTCGCCGCCAGGGCGCGGTTGGCCTGCGCGTAGCAGCGCGGATCGTTCTCCAGCATCGCCGACCGGTAGCGGGCGAACGCCGCGCCGTCGCCGCGGACCTCGGGCGGATACGAGCGCTCCAGACTGCTGTCGACGACGACCGCCATGCCGTCGCGCTCGACCTCGTCGGCGCGGGCGCACAGGCCGGCCGCGCGCTGCTCGTCCATGGCGACGGCAGGCGAGCAGAGCACCAGCCCGCCCACGTCGGCGGACCGCGACGCCAGCGTCACCGCCATCGGGGACGCCGCCGCCACGGTGAGGAGCCAGAACGCCCCGCGATGCCCGGCGGCGGCGAGCACGTCCTGCAGATCGAGAATCTGGTTCTCCAGGTCGTAGCCGTCCGCCACCCTGACGGAGCGGCCGTGACCGCGCTGGTCGTAACGCAGCACGGTGAAGATCGGGCGTAGCGCCGCCGCCACTCCGTCGAGGCTGGCGAGCGAGCCGCCCAGTTCGTGGACGAGGACCACCAGCGGACCGCGGCCGGCCCGCACCCAGTGCAGGCCGCGCGGCGACGCCCCTGTGTCGGCCTCGCAGCCGGAATCGATCGTCGACATGAGAAAGTCCGTGTTGTCTCGGAACAGCCGTGCAGGATCGGAGGCGGCCGCCGGAGGGCGGCGCGCCGTCGCATCCGCTCACATCCAGCCGAGCATCGGCCAGTAGAACAGGGCCATCAGGATCATCAGGGCGTAGCCGACGATCGTAATCGCGACTCCCGACATGATGAACTGGCGGCTGTTGAACGCCCCGGTCGCCATTGCCACGATGTTGGGGGCGCCGTTGATCGGCAGAATGAAGCCGAAGCTCATGATGTAGCCGAGGAACATCGTCATCCCGAGCTGATTGATGCCGTCGATCGTCTGCAGCATCGCGATGATGATCGGCATGAACGCGGCCGTCAGGCTGGTGACGCTGGCGAAGCCGATGTGGACGACGATGAGGAACAGGCTGCCGATCATGAACACGCCGAACGGCCCGTAGGACGTGATATTGGTGGCAGTGGCGAGCCAGTGGCCGAGCCATTGGCCGGCGCCGGTCGCGAGGAGGGCGGAGCCGAGACCGAGGCTGGCGCCGAACACCACGATCGTGCCCCAGGCCGTGCGCTGCTGCAGCTCCTTCCAGGTCATCACGCCGTAGCCCGGTGCCAGCAGGAGGGCGAGACCGGCGAGCGTGGTGGCCGTCGTGTTGAAGTTGTGCAGCGTCTTCTCCGTCATCCAGAAGCCGAGCAACACCACGGTCACCAGGAGAAGGCGCTTCTGCGGGCCGGTCATCGGCCCCATCTCCTCGAGCGTCTTGGCGATGACGCTCCGGCCGCCGGGCAGCTCCTCCACCTCGGGCGGGAAAAGGCGGGTGACGACCAGATAGAGCACCACCGACATTCCGAGCGACCACGGGATGCCGGCGACGAACCATTCGGCCCAGGTGACGCGCTGGTGCAGCAGCGTGTCCATGAAGCCGACCATCAGGAGGTTCTGGGCAGCGCCGGTCTGCACCGCGATGTTCCACAGCTGGGTGGTGTGCGGCACCACCAGCATCAGGGCGGCGGCGAGATTGGAGTTGAGACCGGTGCCGAAGGCCGAGATGAGGCCGATGACGATCGGCAGCATGCAGGCGGTGCGCGCCGTGCCGCTCGGCACCATGAAGGCGAGCAGCGCGACGACGACGATGATGCCGACGATGATGCGACGGCTGGAGGCACCGACCTTCGAGAGGATCGTGTAGGCGATCCGTTTGTCCAGGCCGGTGATGATCATGGCGGTGGAGATGAACAGCGCCGCCGCCACCATGATGAAGCCCGAGTTGGAGAAGCCCGACATCGCGGCGTTGAGCGCCTTAGCGGTGCCGAACGCCCTGCCGGTGCCGCCCGGTCCGGCCGAGGCCATGCCGACCAGGAAGGTGAGCACGACCGAGATGAACAAGGCGCTGACCTCGTAGCTGACCGCCTCGGTCAGCCACAGCACGATGGCGAAGGCGAGCACCGCGATCATGTGCAGGCCGGCGCGGCTCAGGCCGTCCGGCAGCGGCAGCATGCAGATGCCGACGAGAACGACGAGGGCCGCGCCCAGCGACAGCATCGACGAGGTGGAGAGCGACGTCCCGGGGGCGGGCGTCGCCGCAGCCGGGGATTGCGTCGCCGCGCCGCCCGGAGGAACCGTTCCGACAGTGAACGTCATGGCCATGTCTTCGACAGTGTGGGGACAGGTGGGACGCCGGAACCGCCTTGCGGTCGATCCCGGCGCCATGGCGGTGTCGGGGGTGATCGGAGCGGCGGCCGGGGAGCGACCGACGCGGACACGGATGGCCGGGAATGCTGCCGAGAGAGTCGAGAGCCGAGACGCTGGTCACGGCGCCCGACTCTCACCGGCGACACCATCGCGATGAGAGGACGCTTAAGAGCTCTTGCAATTCATGTAAAATGAGCTATTCGACCGTCTATATAACTCTGAGGTTATGATGCGCCGGCGCGACGACATTCTGGACCCGCGGATCAGGCTGCGGCACCTCACCTGTTTCCTCGAAGTGACCCGGCTCAAAAGCGTCGGCCGCGCCGCCGAGCTGCTGGGCGTGACCCAGCCGGCCGTCTCCAAGACCCTGCACGAGCTGGAGGACATCCTGGGCGTTCCGCTGTTCGACCGGACCCGGCGAACCCTGGTTCCGACCGGCTACGGCGAGGTGTTCCTGCGATACGCCGGAACCAGCCTCGCGACCCTGAAGCAGGGCGTCCGATCGCTGACCCGCACCGAACCGGTGGCGGCGATCGGGGCTGCCGGCACGGTCTCGGGCAGCATCCTCCCGGCCGCGATCCGGCAGTTCAGCACGCAGGGCTTCGCGGTGACGCTGCGGGTCGTCGACGGACCGTTGTCGGTTCTCGTGTCGCAGCTCCGGGACGGGGATGTCGACCTCGTGATCGGCCGCATGGCGGAGCCCGATTCGATGCGGGGACTGTCGTTCGAGCCGCTGTATTCCGAGGAGATCGCGGTCGTCGTACGGCCGGGCCATCCGCTCCTCACACCCCCTCTTCTCGACGTGGGGGCGCTCGGCGACTTTCCGGTGCTGCTGCCGCCGGCCGGCTCGATCGTACGGCCGACCGTCGACCGCTTTCTCACCGCGCATGCGATCGGGCCGTTCCCGAGCATGATCGAGACGGTGTCGGCCGCGTTCGCACGGAGCTACGTCCGGATGACGGACGCGATCTGGATTATCTCGTGGAGCAATGCAGCCGGCGACGTCGAACAGGGAACGCTGGTCCGCCTGCCGATCGACACCTCCGACACGATGGGTCCGGTCGGCTTCACCACCCGGACCGACATGGTGCCGTCGCTGGCGGTCCAGATGGTCGCCCAGGCGGTCCGCAACGTCGTTGCCGTGCGGTTCGCCGAAGGCATCGACGCCTGGGGCCGCTCGCCGGCGTGATCCGCCCAGTCGACGCCGGAACCCGAAGGTCGGTTCAGTCTGCCTTGTGCTCCCGCCCCTGGGCGATCTCCTCGCCGACCAGATCGCCGCGCCTGCCGACGATGTCGGCGCCGACCCGCTCGCGCACCACCTCCTGGATGCGCTCGGCGATGCGCGGGTCGCGCTCCATCAGGCGGCGCAGGTCCTCGCCGTCGAGCACCAGCAGGTTGGCGCGGGTGAGGGCCGTGACGGTCGCGGAGCGGTGGGCGCGGCGCAGGAGCGCGATCTCGCCGAAGAAGTGGCCGACCCCGAGCGTGATATGGCGGCCCTTGAGGTCGATGTCGACGGCGCCGCGGGCGATGAAGTACATCGAGTGGGCCGGATCGCCGACCCGCACGATGACGTCGCCGGCGTCGACGGTCTGGGCCCGCAGGTAGCGCATGATGTCGGCGATGGCGGCGGCGTCGAGCCCGGCGAACAGCGGCACCCGCGCCACCATGCCCCAGGTGACGACGAAGTCGCGGCGGTGGATCTCCTCGGCGAAGGCGGTCGCGATGATGCCGACCGGCATCGCCACCATGGCCATCGCCATCAGGATGGTGGCGCCGGCGATCACCTTGCCGATCGGCGTCACCGGCACCACGTCGCCGTAGCCGATGGTGCCGAGCGTCACGAAGGCCCACCAGATCGCGTCCGGGATGGTGCCGAGCCGGTCCGGCTGGACGTGGCGCTCGGCCAGGTACATCAACACGGCGGCGAACAGCGTTGTGCCGAAGAAGATGACGAGGCAGGCGGCGAGCGCCCGGCGCTCGTTGTAGAGGGCGTCGAGCAGCGAGCGCATGCCCGGCGAGTAGCGGCCGAGCTTGAGGAAGCGCACCACCCGGAAGACCAGGATGACGCGCAGATCCTCCGGCACCGCGAAGATGAACCAGAACGGCAGGATGGCGAGCAGGTCGACGATGCCGACCGCGCTGGTGGCGTAGCGCCAGCGCGCCTGGCCGGGCGACAGCGCGCGGGTCAGCGCGTGCTCGGGCGCGCTCCAGATGCGCAGCGCGTACTCGGCCGTGAACACGACGATGGAGACGATCTCGATCGTCACGAAGGCCGGGTGCCAGCGGGCGTCGATGTCCGGCACCGACTCCAGCACGACGCCGATCAGGTTGAGCAGGATCAGCAGAATCAGCGTGCGGTCGACCAGGACGCTGGCACGGTCGGCGCCGACGCCGTGGTCGAGGATCTCGCCGACCCGCCGTCTCAGCTCGCTCGCACGCCTGGCACGCGCCCGCATGGTGCGCCCCTCCCGCGGAGCGTCCATCATCATGGCCGAGCGACGTTACCGCGGCGTCACCGTCACAGCTGCGACGTCACCCCTGCCCGATCGCCGCCGCGATCGCGTCGAGCGCCGCGTCGGCCTTGCCGCCGTCCGGACCGCCGGCCTGGGCCATGTCGGGCCGGCCGCCGCCGCCCTTGCCGCCCAGCGCCTCGGCGCCCTTCTTCACCAGATCCACGGCGCTGAAGCGGCCGGTGAGATCGGCCGTCACGCCGACCACCAGGCCGGCCTTGCCCTCGGCCGTGACGCCGACGAAGGCGACCACGCCGGAGCCGACCTGCTTCTTGCCGTCGTCGGCGAGGCTCTTGAGGTCCTTGATCTCGATGCCGGAGACGGCACGCCCGAGGAACTTGACCCCACCGAGGTCGCGGACGCCGTCGTCCGCCCCGGCCTTGCCGCCGCCGCCCATGGCGAGCTTGCGGCGGGCGTCGGCGAGCTCGCGCTCGAGCAGCTTCTTCTCGTCGAGCAGCTTGGTCACCTGCTCCTCGACCTGGGCCGGCTGCACCCGGATCAGCTGGCCGAGCGCGGCGACGCGGCGGTCGGCCTCGCTCAGGCGGCGGCGCGCGGCCGCGCCGGTCATCGCCTCGATGCGGCGCACGCCGGCGGCGACGCCCGCCTCCTGGTCGATATAGACGAGGCCGATGTCACCGGTGCGCTTCACATGAGTGCCGCCGCACAGCTCGACCGACCAGCCGAGCGCGTTGGACGCCTCGCCCATCGCCACCACCCGCACCTCGTCGCCGTACTTCTCGCCGAACAGGGCGCGGGCGCCGGACGCGATGGCGTCGTCGACCGCCATCAGGCGGGTGACGACGGGCGTGTTCTCCAGCACCTGGGCGTTGGCGATCTCCTCGACCCGGGCGATCTCCTCGTCGGACATCTTCTTGGGATGCGAGAAGTCGAAGCGCAGCCGGTCGGGCGCCACCATCGAGCCCTTCTGCGCGACGTGATCACCGAGCACGAGGCGCAGCGCCTCGTGCAGCAGATGGGTCGCCGAATGGTTGCGGCGGATGTCGGAGCGGCGCGCGTGGTCGACCTCGAGCGCGAGCGCCATGCCGGGCTTCAGGGTCCCCTCCTCCACGGTGCCGGAATGGACGAAGAGGTCGCCGGCCTTCTTGTTGGTGCCGGTGACGCGGAAGCGCACGCCGTCGCCCGTCATCGTCCCGGTGTCGCCGACCTGGCCGCCGGACTCGCCATAGAACGGCGTCTGGTTGAGGACGACGGCACCGGTCTCGCCGGCCTTCAGCTCGGTCGCCTGGACGCCGTCCCTGACCAGCGCCAGCACCTCGCCCTCGGCCGTCTCGGTCTCGTAGCCGAGGAACTCGGTCGCCCCGAGATTCTCGCGCAGCGCGAACCAGACCGTCTCGGTCGCCGCCTCGCCGGAGCCGGCCCACGAGGCGCGCGCCTTGGCGCGCTGCTGCTCCATCGCCGCGTTGAAGCCGGCCGTGTCGACCTCGACGCCGCGCGACTTGAGCGCGTCCTGCGTGAGGTCGAGCGGGAAGCCGTAGGTGTCGTACAGCGTGAAGGCGACCTCGCCCTTGAGCTTGTCGCCGCGCGCGAGATCGCGCGCCTCGTCCTCCAGGATGGCGAGTCCGCGCTCCAGCGTCTTGCGGAAACGCGTCTCCTCCAGGCGCAGCGTCTCGGTGATCAGCGCCTCGGCCCGCACCAGCTCCGGATAGGCCTGGCCCATCTCGCGCACCAGCACCGGGACGAGCTTCCACATCAGCGGCTCGCGGGCGCCGAGCAGCTCGGCGTGGCGCATGGCGCGGCGCATGATGCGACGGAGCACGTAGCCGCGGCCCTCGTTGGAGGGCAGCACGCCGTCGGCGATCAGGAACGACGACGCACGCAGGTGGTCGGCGATGACCCGGTGCGAGGCTTTCATCGGGCCGTCGGCGTCGACGCCGGTGCGGTCGACCACGGCCTGGATCAGCGCCCCGAACAGGTCGATGGCGTAGTTGTCGTGGGTGCCCTGCAGCACCGCGGCGATGCGCTCCAGCCCCATGCCGGTGTCGATCGACGGCCGCGGCAGGTCGAGCCGCCGGTCCGGCAGCTGCTCGTACTGCATGAACACGAGATTCCAGATCTCGATGAAGCGGTCGCCGTCCTGGTCGGGCGAGCCGGGCGGGCCGCCCGGGATGTGGTCGCCGTGGTCGTAGAAGATCTCCGAGCACGGGCCGCACGGCCCGGTGTCGCCCATCGCCCAGAAATTGTCCGAGGAGGCGATGCGGATGATGCGGCGATCCGGCAGGCCGGCGATCTTCTTCCACAGAGTGAAGGCGTCGTCGTCGTCCGCGAACACCGTGATGGTGAGGCGGTCGGCCGGCAGGCCGTACTCCTTGGTGACCAGGGTCCAGGCGAGCTCGATAGCCCGCTCCTTGAAGTAGTCGCCGAAGGAGAAATTCCCCAGCATCTCGAAGAAGGTATGGTGGCGCGCCGTGTACCCGACATTGTCGAGGTCGTTGTGCTTGCCGCCCGCCCGCACGCATTTCTGCGCCGTCACGGCGCGGCTGTAGGGGCGCTTCTCGAGGCCGGTGAAGACGTTCTTGAACTGCACCATCCCGGCATTGGTGAACATCAAGGTCGGGTCGTTGCGCGGGACGAGCGGCGAGGACGGCACGATCTCGTGGCCGTTCTTCGCGAAGAAGTTCAAGAACGCAGACCGGATGTCGTTGACGCCGCTCATCGAAAGCTCTGTTCCTGGTGACGCGCGACCGCGCCTCCCCGGGCGAGCTAAGCGACGGTCCTGCCTTTGCAATTCACGGTCGTTTTAGCGGTGCGGCTCGGGGCTGTCCAGGACGGCGGCGCCGGCGCCGCCGGCGCGGCACGCAGATCAGTCCCGCCGGGCGGAATCCGGGGACGGCGTGGGGGTCGGGGACGGCGCCGGAACGGCATCGCGACGCTCCCACACCGTGACGGTGGCGGCCTGGTCCGGAACGGCGAGGCGGGCGCGCGGCACGAAGCGGGTCTGCGCCGCGACCGCGTCGAGCACCCCGAGGAAGCCGGGCTCCGGCAGGCTCTGGGCGGACAGCGGGACGTCGACCACCAGCAGCCGGTCGGCCGGGGTGGTCGCGAGCCAGCCGGCGACGGTGCGGGCGACCGCGTCACGGGGCGCCCCGGCGACCAGCCAGGGAGACTCGACCGGCACGGCGCAGCGGCAGCCGACATGCAGGGCCCAGGCGAAGAAGGGCGTGCGGCCGGTGGTCGACGCGACGCCGATCAGCCGGGCGCCGGCGAGCGCCGGCTGCGCACCGCGCACCAGCGCGAGGGCCGAGGGGCCCGGATAGCGGTTGGCCGCCGCCAGGACGGCCGTGGTCGGCGGCGCCCGCCACAGCACCGCCGCGGCCAGGACGGTGGTGGAGAGCCCCACCGCCAGCCCGGCCCGCAGCAGGAGGAGCGGCGCCTGCCGGGCGGCGAGGCCGACCAGGAGGCCGGCGCCCGCGCCGGCTCCGATCCAGACGGCAAACAACCAGGAGGCGAGGAAGCGGCCCTGATGGTACGGATGGACGGCCACGCCGGCGGCGCCGACCAGGGCGAGGACGAAGGCGGCGCGACCGCCCGGGCTCCAGCGGCGCCAGCCGAGCAGGCCGGCGACGAACAGGGCGGCCGCGGCGATCGCCGCGCCGGGGCTGGCGTGAAAGGCGGTCGCGGCGACGCCGGCATAGTAGGTCGCGCCCTGCAGCGGGTCGAAGCCGGACCCGGCCGGCGCGTTTGACGGGCCGATGAACCACAGGAAGGCCGACAGCCGCTTGGGGATCAGGAACGACACCGCGACCGGCAGCACGTGCCAGGCGAGAATCGAAAGGCCGGGCACGCCGAGGCGCGGCGCGAGCGCCGGGCGGAGCCGGATCCAGGCGATCGCCAGCCGGGCGAAGACCAACGCATAGGCGACCGTGACGAGGTTTTCGGGCGGGTAGAGGGAGACGCTGCGGCCGAAGAGGTCGAGGCTGGTCGGGCCGCGGCGGTAGAGGGCGGCGATCGCCACCGCGAGGACGAACGCGGCGATCAGCAGCGGGTCCCGGGCGAGTCCCGCGAGCACGCGGCCGGGCCGCCGCGCCGCGGCCCAGGCGAGAGCATCGCGGAGCAGCCGGCCGAGCGGCGCGCGGGCGCCGATCGCGGCCGTCACGGCGAGCGCGACCAGCACCAGGCCCCAGTAGTTGCCCTTGTGGAAGAACAGGACGGTGAGGACGATCCCGAGGGCGCGCCAGCGCGCCCGGTCCGCGGGGGCGTCCATGGCGCGGGCGAAACAGAGCAGCGCCAGGGCCGAGAGCGCGGCGCCGAGTCCCTCCAGCATGACGTCCGCACCGAGCAGCGCGAAGGCCGGGCTCGACAGCGCCAGCGCCCCGGCGACCGCCGCCGCGACGGCGGCGGACGCGCCGGCGGCGGGTGCCGGATCGGCCGATCCGGTCCGGGGCGGGTCGAGCAGCCGGCGCGCCAGCATCGCGGTCAGGATCACGGTGGCGCTCCAGCCGAGGAGGCTCGGCAGGATGGCGAGCCGGTGGTCGAGGCCGCCGACCAGCAGCACGCCGGAGAGAACGAGGCCGTTCACCGGCGGCCACACCACCGCCTTGGCGAGGTGGGACACGAAGGCGACCGGGTCGCCGCCGCGCAGCGCGAGGGCAAGGTCGAGGCCGAAGCCGAAATGACCGTTGCGGTCGTGGTGGACGTCGACCCACAGCGCGTCGGGAGCGGCCGCATAGGCGAGAAACGTCGCGACCGCCGTGGCCAGGGCGATCGCCGCCACGGCCGCGACCGCGATCCAGCCGAGCGCGCCGAGCCGGGACGGGCCGGCGGGCGGGGCCGCGCCGGGCCGTGCGGTCGCGGTGCTCCACAGCCCGCCGAGCACCGGGGGCTCGGCCGCCGGCCCGCCGGCGCCGAAGACGCCGGCCGGCCGGGCCGGCCGGACGGCGGCCGGATCGGCCGAAGCTCGGGGTGTCGTCCACATGCCGCCGGCCTAGCGGAGGAGCGTCCGCGGGGCAATCCCGACGGGCCGGGCACCCGCCCGGCCTCCCGGCGCCGAGGCGGCGGGTCTCCGAGGCAACGGGGGACCTGGGGGGCGGGGAGCGGGGCCCGGATCGACTGCCGCGGGCTCGCGCGCCGCGGATCAGAACGCGACCACGTCGCGGGGCGGACCTCGGGATCGCGGGACCGCCTCCGGACCACGGCGGGTCCGAACGTCTCCGCCCACGGTCCGGGGACCGCCGGGCGGAGACGTCCGCTGGCCATCCCACCACGGAGGCTCAGCTCTCGAAGACAGGACGGAGCGCGCTCCGTCCCGCTGCGGGTGGATCGCGCTCCGGTCGTCCATACCGGCGCCGCCCGCGAGGCGGCGGCTCGAAGGCGGGAGGCCTACTCCTCCGCGCCCTCCTCGTCGTCCGCCTCGGGCTCGCCGGCGAGGATCTGCTCGGCGATCAGGCCGGCGTTCTGACGGATCGCCTGCTCGATCTTGCCGGCGACGTCGGGATTGTTGCGCAGGAACGCCTTGGCGTTCTCGCGACCCTGACCGATGCGGGTCGAGTCGTAGGAGAACCAGGCGCCCGACTTCTCGACCAGCCCGGCCTTGACGCCGAGGTCGATGATCTCGCCGAGCTTGGAGACGCCCTCGCCGTACATGATGTCGAACTCGACCTGCTTGAACGGCGGGGCGAGCTTGTTCTTCACCACCTTGACGCGGGTCTGGTTGCCGGTGACCTCGTCGCGCTCCTTGATGGCGCCGATGCGCCGGATGTCGAGCCGCACCGAGGCGTAGAACTTGAGCGCGTTGCCGCCCGTCGTGGTCTCGGGCGAGCCGTACATCACACCGATCTTCATGCGGATCTGGTTGATGAAGATCACCATGGTGTTGGAGCGGCTGATCGACGCCGTCAGCTTGCGCAGCGCCTGGCTCATCAGCCGCGCCTGCATGCCGGGCTGGGCGTCGCCCATGTCGCCCTCGAGCTCGGCGCGCGGCACCAGGGCGGCGACCGAATCGACCACCAGCACGTCGACGGCGCCCGAGCGCACCAGCGTGTCGGCGATCTCCAGCGCCTGCTCGCCGGTGTCCGGCTGCGAGATCAGAAGGTCGTCGAGATTGACCCCCAGCTTGCGCGCATAGACCGGATCGAGGGCATGCTCGGCGTCGACGAAGGCGCAGATGCCGCCCTTCTTCTGCGCCTCGGCCACGGTGTGCAGCGCCAGCGTCGTCTTGCCCGAGGATTCCGGCCCGAAGATCTCGACCACGCGGCCGCGCGGCAGCCCGCCGACCCCGAGCGCGATGTCGAGGCCGAGCGAGCCGGTCGACACCGTCTCCACCTCGAGCGGCTTGGTCGACTTGCCGAGCCGCATGATCGAGCCCTTGCCGAAGGCGCGCTCGATCTGGGTGAGCGCGGCATCCAGGGCCTTGGTCTTGTCCATGGAGGTATTCTCTACGACTCGCAGGGGGGCCGACGCCATCAACGCCTCCTCTATGCCCGGGATTCGGAGGGTCGACAACGCAAGCCGCGCCTCCATGTCCCTATGTACACCATCTGTTCTCCGTTCGCAATATGTTCCCGAAGGCGCCACCGCCTTCGCTACCAACCCTGACGCGGAACCACCGCAGATTGCCGCGCTCCGGCTTGACGCCGGCCTCCGGGGGTGGAGAATTGCCGGGTCGTGGTCCTCCGGGTGCGATCCCGGAGGCGAAGAGGGAATCCGGTGAGCGTCGCGCGAATCCGGAGCTGCCCCCGCAACTGTGAGCGGCGAGCCGCTGTCGACCGAAGCCACTGACGGGATGCCGTCGGGAAGGCGAGACAGGGGTGACGACCCGCGAGCCAGGAGACCTGCCACGACGGACGACGTTCACGGGCGGGGTGCACCGGCGGAACGCATGGGTGGGCGCCGTCCTGCGCGTCCGCGTCCCTGCGCCCGCCCTCTCCCCGCCGCAGCGAGGCGGGGATCTCGATGCCGACCGACACCACCGATTCGACCGAAGGACCGGGTGCGCGAGCCCCGGATCCGCGAGGCTCCGGCGCTCCCGGCACCGGGGCCGGACGCCCGCGCGCCGAGGGCCCGCGGGCCGAAGACGCACTCGCCCCACTCCATCCGACCGCGGAACCGGAGCCGCCGCCGCCCGGCGCCCTGCTCTCGCTCGCCTTCCGCACCCGGGCGGCGGCGGCCGACGCGACCGCCCTGCAGGCCGGGCTCGCGGCAACGGGCGAGCGGCTCCGCGGCCTCGGCATCGGCGGGCTGCTGCTGCACGACCGCGGCACCGTCTTCCACTGGCTCGAAGGACCGCCCGACGCGGTGCGGGCGATCTGGCGCGCGGCGCGCACCGATCCGCGGCTGGCGGCCGCCGAGCTGCTCGGCGAAAGCCCGACGCCGGTTCGGATGTTCGGCGACCTGCAGATCCTCGGCCGCGGCGCCGACGCGCCGGAGGCGGGCGGCAGCGACCTCGACGCCATCGTGGCCGACCTCGCCGCCTGCGCGATGGCCGGCGCGGGCCGGGCCGTGGAATCGCTGCTCGACGGCGAGCTGCGCGCCGGCCGTGACCTGCGGACGCTGCGCGGCGCGATCATCGAGCCGGCGGCGCGGCGGATCGGCGACTGGCGCGAGGCGGACCACTGCTGCGACATGGAGACGACGCTGGCGCTCGCGCATCTGCAGCAGGGCGCCCGCCGGCTCGGCGCGGCGGTGCCGCCGGACGGATCGCCCGCGGCCGCCGCCCGCACCGCGCTGGTCGCCGCCCACCGGGCGGAGCCGAGCGTGCTCGGAGTGACGCTGGTCGGCGACGTCTTCCGCGATGCCGGCTGGTGCGTCGAGGTCGCCTTCCCGCACGACGCCGCGGATCTGTGCGCGGCGGTGCGGGCGGAGCCCTGCGACGTGCTCGTGCTGCTGCTCGGCGACATCGCCCGCCATCCGGCCGCGCTCGACGGCGTCGCCGCGCACATCCGGGCCGCCCGCGCCGCGGCGGGCGCCCGCGATCTCGTCGTGCTGGTCGGCGGCCGCATCGCGCTCGACCGCCCGGACAGCCTCGCCGCGATCGTCGGCGCCGATGCCGCCTTCACCACGGCGCCCGACGCGATCGAGAAGGCCGCCGACCTGCTCGGGCGGCGGGCCGCGCGGCAGTCTCCGGCAGGCCGCCCGGCCGGCCGATCCGAGACCGAACCGCCGCGCCGTCCGGCGGAGATCCCACCCGGCTGGTTCTGGGTGCGCTGATGGACACCGTGCCCGATCGCGCCGCCCGCGCCGCCGACCGCGGCGGCGAGGCCGGCTCCCCGGCGGCGATGCCGCGCGCCGGCGGAGCCGCCGGCTTTCACACGCGGCGTTCGGCGGCGATCGCGCCGCGACCGCCGCGGCCGCGGACCCGGGCGGCCGGCCTGCGGGAGCGGCTCGGCCGTGCCGTGCTGCGCTGGCTCGAGGCGGCGGCGACCTGGATCGTCCTGCGCGGCGCGCATCCGGACGCCGCGGCGCGGCGCTCCGGCCGGTGTGCTGCCACGGGGCCCGGGCTGACGACCGAACCCGACCCGCCGCCGATGACGCTCGGGCACGGCTGCCCGGGCCCCCGCATCCCGGTGGTCGCTCCCGCGGCCGGGCGCGAGGCCGGCGGCCCGGCCGACCTGCGACGGCAGGCCTGCGTGCTCGGCGAGGACGCGCACGCCGCGGCACTCGTCCGCCGGCTCATCGCCCACGGCGCCCGCACCCATGTCACGGCCGCGACCGCCGAGGATCACGCACGCCTGCAGGCGGAAGGCGCGGTGCCGCACCGCCTCGCCGACCTGCCGGCGCTGGCGCCGCGGCTCGATCTGGTCGTCTCGACCGATCTCACAAGTTTCGTCGACGGGCGTATCCTCGCCCGCCTGCCGGACCGCGCCGTGATCGTCGATCTCGCGCCGCTGCCCGGCAGCGTCGACTTCGAGACGGCGCGCCGGCTCGGCCGGCGCGTGACGTGGCGCCCCGGTCCGCCGGCCCGCCCCGGCCACACGGCCGAGGCGGACGAGCGCGCGGCGGAGCTGTGGGCCGCGGAGGTCTGGACCGCGCTCGGCCCGCTGGTTTCGGCGCGCCCCTTCGAGGAGACCCCGGCCGCATGACACAACCCCCTCCCCGCCCCGTCCGCACCGTGTCGGTCGTCGGCATCGGCTCCGGCGATCCCGACCAGATCACCCTGCAGGCGATCGACACGCTCCGCCGCTCCGACGTGGTGTTCGTTCCCGAGAAGGGCGCCGGCAAGGCCGAGCTCGCGCAGGTGCGGCAGGCGATCTGCGCCCGCTTCGCCGGCGACCGGCCGCTGCGCACCGTCGCCTATGCCGTGCCGGCCCGGCGCGACACCGGCGACTACGGCAGCGCCGTCGCCGACTGGCACACCGGCCTCGCCGCGACGTTCACGCGGCTGCTGCGCGAGGAGCTCGGCGACGGCGAGCGCGGCGCCTTCCTGGTGTGGGGCGATCCCGCCTTCTACGACAGCACCATCCGGGTGCTGAACCGGGTCGAAGCGGCGGGCGAGATCGCGCTCGCCTTCGACGTCGTCCCCGGCATCGGCAGCGTGCAGGCGCTCGCCGCGAAGCACCGCATCCCGCTCGCCGAGATCGGCGGCTCGATCCTGATCACGACGGGTCGCCGCCTCGCCGCCGGCGCGGCCGATGTCGCCGGAACCGCGGGCGCCGAGACCGTGGTGGTGATGCTCGACCGCGGCGACGGCCTGCGGGCGGTCGATCCGGATCACGAGGTGTTCTGGGGCGCCTGCCTCGGCACCGCCGACGAGCGGCTGGTCGCCGGCCGCGTCGGCGACGTGATCGACACCATCGCGCGCGAGCGGCAGGCCTGCCGCGACGCGCACGGCTGGGTCATGGACGTGTTCGTGCTGAAGAAGCCCCGCACGCCCTGACCGCGCGGCCGGCCCGCGCCGTCACGGCGTGACGAAGCGCAGCCGGCACGCTGCGGGACCGACCGAGCCGCGCCGCCGCCCGCGGGACGGTCGCAGGCGGCGAGCCGCTGTCGCGGGCGCCCGCCGACCATCATGCGTCGGGCGCCGGCCGGCGCCCGACGGCGTCAGGCGCGGCCCTGCCACGGCGGCATCGGCACGACGGGCGCGGCGACGGCGAACTCGGGCGGCAGCACCACGGTCGGGGTGCGGTTGCGGTTCTGCACCACGGCGGCCTGGATGTTGTTGTTCTGGCCCTTCTCGTCGAAGCGGATCGGGCCGCCCGTCATCACGTGCTCGGCGATGTCGGTCGCCTTCACGGCCTTCATCAGGGTCGGGCCTTCGGCCGTGCCGGCGCGCTTGAAGGCGTCCGCCGCCACCATGATGGCCTCGAACGTGAAGCCGGCGTTGAAGCAGTCGACCTCGAAGCGGTTGCTCGGATGCGCCGTCCTGAAGGCCGCGGCGAGGGCCCGGGTCACCGCCGACTTGGGATTCGCCCACGGCAGGTTGGTGATGTGGAAGTCGGCGAGCGGGCCGAGCGCCTGGTAGAACTCCTCGTCGTAGAGGCCGGGCGAGCCGGGCGAGATGATCGCCTTCGGCTCGAAGCGCTGCCGCACCATGTCGCGGATGAGCTTGATGGCGTCGGAGGAGCGCGTCGTCGACAGCACGAGCTCGGGCGCCAGCGCCCGGATCTTGGTCACCTCGACGGCGAGGTCCTGCGCCTTCGGGTCGTAGGCGATCGACTCGAGCAGGCGGAACGGCATGTCCGAGGCCGGGAACAGCTTGTCCATCGCGGCCCGCTGGGCGGTGCCGAAGGTGTCGTTGGCGTGGACGAAGACGGCGGTCTTGAACTGCACGCCGGTCGCCGCGATCAGCGCCTTGACGAGGGCGAGGCCGCTCGTCACCACCATCACGTTGGTGTGGAAGTTGCGCACCAGATACGTGTAGCCCTGCTCGGTGAGCTGCGGCACCGAGCCGATGTTGACGATCAGCGGCACCTTGCGCTGCTCGCAGATCTGGGCGATCGCCAGCGTCGCGCCGGACTCGAAGGCGCCGACCACGCACTGCGCGCCCTCCGAGATCGCCCGCTCGGCCTGGGTGCGGGCGATGTCGACGTTCGACTCGGAATCGACATGCATCAGCTCGACCGCGAAGCCGAGGTCGGCCAGCACCTTCGGGGCCACCACGGCGCCGCGGTGGCAGGCCTGGCCGGCGGCGGCGAACAGGCCCGAGCGCGGCAGCACGACGGCGACCTTGAGGGCCTTGGACTGGGCCCGCACGACGGCGGGGGCGGCGAGAACGGCACCGGCCGCGGCGGCCCCGGCCAGCACGCGGCGGCGGCTCGGCCGGGCGATGGATTGGAACGACATGGGCAATGATCCTGCAGAAACGCGTGCACGTCCGTCCCGCGACGTCCGGAACGGACCGGGAATGACCGGCCGATCCTAGCAAGCCGGCTCGCCCTTGGCATGCCATCATCTTGGGCAGCCCGGCCGGCCGCCCGAACGGCGGTGTTCCGGTCCCGGCCCGGTCTCCTGTAGGATCGCCCCGCTCGCGGACCACGGCCAGGCCGTCGCCGCCGCGGCGCGCAAGGGGAGGACGTCCTGTGGGACCGATGCGGTCGTCGAAGCGGATCTTCGGCCTTCTGATCGCCGGGCTTCTGCTCGCCGGGCCCCTGCTCGTCGTCGCCGCGGCGACGCGGCCGGCCCGCGCCCTCGACATCCAGTTCTGGCACGGCATGCCGGGGGAGCTCGCCTATCCGCTCGACGACCTGGTCGCCGGCTTCAACGCCTCGCAGCCGGACTATCGCATCGTGCCGGTGTTCAAGGGCCTCTACACCCAGACCATGCTGGCCGCCCTGTTCGCCACCCGGATCGGCGAGCAGCCGGCGATCGTGCAGATCGCCGAGGTCGGCACCGCCACCATGATGACGCGGCGCGACGCCGTCGTGGAGGTGGATGCGCTGATGCGCCAGGAGAAGGCGCCGTTCGATCCCGCCGCCTACATCCCGGCGGTCGCCGCCTACTACACCGACGGCAGCGGCAAGATGCTCTCCATCCCGTTCAACTCGTCGGTTCCGATCCTCTTCTACAACAAGGACAAGTTCCAGGCGGCCGGGCTCGACCCCGAGGCGCCGCCGAAGACCTGGCCGGAGGTCGAGGCGGCGGCGAAGCGGCTGCGCGGCGCCGGCCAGACCTGCGGCTTCACCACCGACTGGCCGTCGTGGATCAACGTGGAGAACTTCTCCGCCGTCCACGGCCTGCCGGTGGCGACCAGGGGCAACGGCTTCGACGGGCTCGACGCCGAGCTCGCCCTCGACAACCCGCTGATGCTCCGCCACCTGGAGGCGCTGGTGGCGTGGCAGAGGGCCGGCCTCTACGCCTATGGCGGCCGCGCCACCAAGGCGGAGGCCAAGTTCCTCGGCCGCGAATGCCCGATCTTTCTCGGCTCGTCGGCCTCGCGGGCCGAGATGCTGAACAATGCCACCTTCAAGGTCGGCTTCGGCCCGCTGCCCTACTGGCCGGACGTGCGCGGCGCCCCGCACCCGCCGCTGATCGGCGGCGGCAGCCTGTGGGTGCTGCGCGGCCGGCCGGACGCCGAATATGCCGGGGTGGCGAAGTTCTTCGCCTATCTGTCGCAGCCGGCCGTGCAGGCGCGCTGGCACCAGACGACCGGCTACCTGCCGATCACCCGCGCGGCGTACGAGGCGAGCCGCAAGAGCGGCTTCTACGGCAAGAACCCGGGCGCCGACATCGCCATCCGCCAGCTCGGCCTCGAGCCGCCCGCCGCCGGCCGCAAGGGGCTGCGGCTCGGCTCCTACGTGGTGATCCGCGACATCGTCGAGGAGGAGATGGAGCAGGCGCTCGCCGGCACCAAGACCCCGGCCGCGGCACTGACGTCCGCCGTGGCCCGCGGCAACGCCGTTCTGCGCGACTTCGCCGCCCAGAACCTCAGCGCGTCCGGCGCGAGGTGAAGCGAGAGCCGCGTGATCCGTTTCTGGTCATTCCGGGACGCGCGCGACAGCGCGCGAACCCGGACTCCAGCGACACACACCGAGAGTGGGGCTGGAGTCCGGGTTCGGCGCGGAGCCTGTCGCCGGGCCGGGCGAAGGCCTGCCCCGATGACGCCGCCCCGGAACGATGGCCATGCTCACGCCAGCCGCGCCACCGTGATCTCGCCGTCGGCCGTGTAGTGGTTGACGCGGCGGACCGGCAGTGCCTCGCCGGCGCGGACCCAGGTGACGTCCTCGATCAGCCGCCGCTCGGTCAGCTCGGCGACGATGAAGTCGCGCTCCGCGTTGGTGTCGTCGTCGGTCGCGTGGGTGATCTGGAAGGTCAGCCGGGTCAGCGACAGCCCGGTGTCGCGGGTGGCGGCGCCGACCCAGAGCACGCGGTCGCCCTCCGGCGGCCGGTCGGTGCCGAGCCAGAACTCCGGCGTGGACAGCGGCATCTCGGCACGCTCGAGGCCGAGCGCCCAGAAGCGGACGTGATGGCGCTGGCGCGGGCTGTCGCCGATCGGCCGCTGGAAGCCGATGTCCTGGCCGCGGCCGAACAGATGCAGGGTGCTGAACGGCGCCGCCGGATAGGGCTCGTTCAGCACGAAGGCCCGCGCCATGCGCCAGGAGCTCGTCAGGGTGAGCGGCTCGGCCTCGGTCCAGCCGGCGGCCGAGAAGGCCTCGCGCAGCTCCGCCAGCGTGCCGACCAGCACGAGATTGACCGGATCGGCGGGCAGGCCGTCCCCGGTCACGGTGAAGCTCGGGATGCTCTTGCGCTGCAGGATCTTCAGGCCGGTGCGCACGGCCCGCGGCAGAATCACGTAGGCGGCGACCGCATAGGTGACGGCGACCGCGGCGATCCACGGCAGCCGCTGGTCCGCCGTGTCGAACACGACGAAGACGATAAGCCAGACGGTAAGGACGCCGAGCGCCAGGACGAGCAGGCGCTGCATCAGCCGAATCAGCCGTCTCACCCCGAGCCCCCCGTGAGCCCCGCGCGACCGTCGTGCCGGACCGCCGTGCCGGACCGCCGTGCCGGACCACCGTCGCCTGATCGCCCGCCCCCACGACCGCCCCCGATCGCGTCGTGAGCCGGTCGGCGCAGGGTGGCCGGCTCCGTCCGGCCCGCCCGGATCGCAGGTCGCCGCGGCAAGCGTAGCAGAGGCGCTCCCACCCGTCACACGTCTGTCATGCTCACCCGGGACGGTGCGGCCCACCCCGAGAGCGGCACCCATCATGAACTTCATCCAGCGGTTCACGTTCCTGTTCTCCGCCCCGAGCTTCGACGCCGAGGACCTCGAAGGGCTCCGCATCCAGCAGATCATCACGGCGATCGAGCGCTCCGGCTTCCAGGTCGTCCGGGCGCGCCGGATCGAGGACGCCGAGATGGCGGTGAAGACCGATGCCGCCATCGGCTGCCTGGTGGTCGACTGGGGCAAGAAGGGGCTGGAAGGCAAGGCGGCGTCGCTCATCAACGTGATGCGCCGGCGCGGCCTGGAGATGCCGATCGTGCTCCTGGTCCGCCGCACCCGCTTCGAGGACGTGCCGGTCGAGGTGCTCGACTTCATCGACGGCTACGTCTTCCTCGCCGAGGAGACGCCGGAGTTCATCGCACGCAACCTGGTCAGCCGGCTCACCCAGTACGCCCAGACGCTGAAGACGCCGTTCTTCGGCGCCATGGTCGACTACGCCGAGGAAGGCAACCAGCTGTGGACCTGCCCGGGCCACAACGGCGGCATCTTCTACAGCCGCAGCCCCGTCGGCCGGATTTTCATGGAGCATCTCGGCGAGGCGGTGTTCCGCGACGACCTCGACAACTCGGTGCTCGAGCTCGGGGACCTGCTCACCCACGAGGGCCCGGCCCTGCAGGCCCAGAAGGAGGCCGCCGCGATCTTCGGGGCCGAGCGGACCTATTTCGTCCTCAACGGCACCTCGGCCTCGAACAAGATCGTGCTCGGCGCGCTCGTCGCGGAGGGCGACCTCGTGCTGTTCGACCGCAACAACCACAAGGCCGCGCATCACGGCGCGCTGCTGCTCGGCGGCGGCATCCCGGTCTACCTGCCGACCGACCGCAACGCCTACGGCCTGATCGGGCCGATCCATCCCGAGGCGCTCGACGAGACCGCGATCCGGGAGGCGATCCGCCGCAATCCGCTGGTGAGGGACCCGGAGGCGTGGCGGCGCGAGCGGCCGTTCCGGGCCGCCGTGATCGAGCAGTGCACCTACGACGGCACCATTCACGACGCGCAGCTCGTCCTCTCGCGGCTCGCGCCGCTGTGCGACTACATCCTGTTCGACGAGGCCTGGGCCGGCTTCATGAAGTTCCACCCCATTTACGCCGGCCGATTCGCCATGGGGCTGCAGGGGCTCGACGACAGCGCGCCCGGCATCGTCGCCACGCAATCCACCCACAAGCAGCTCGCCAGCTTCTCGCAGGCCTCGCAGATCCACGTGAAGGACAACCACATCCGCGGCCAGCGGCGTCGCGTCGAGCACCGGCGCTTCAACGAGAGCGTCCTGCAGCACGCCTCGACATCGCCGTTCTATCCGCTGTTCGCCTCGCTCGACGTCGGCGCCCAGATGATGAAGGGCCGCTCCGGCGAGGTCCTGTGGGACGACACGATCCGGCTCGGCATCGAGCTGCGCAAGAAGCTCCGGGCGGTGCGGGCCGAGTTCGAGCGCAAGGAGGCCGACCCGGCGCGCCGCTGGTTCTTCGATCCGTTCGTGCCCGACCGCGTCCGCCTTCCCGACGCGGCGACCGGCGGCGGCTTCCACGAGGTCGCCTGGGAGAGCGTCGCCACCGACGCGCTCGCCGGCCATGCGCGGTTCTGGGAGCTCGAGCCCGGCGCGGCGTGGCACGGCTTCTCCCATGTCGCGCCCGGATTCGCCATCACGGATCCGAACAAGCTGACGCTGCTGACGCCGGGCTTCGACCGCGTGACCGGCGAGTACGAGCCGCACGGCGTCCCGGCCCCGATCGTCGCCCAGTATCTGCGCGAGAACCGCGTGGTGCCCGAGAAGAACGACCTCAACTCGCTGCTCTTCCTCCTCACCCCGGGCGTCGAGGCCAGCAAGGCGGGCACGCTCGTCAGCGCGCTGGTCGCGTTCAAGCGGCTACACGACGACAACGTCCTGCTCGACCAGGCGATGCCGGAGTTCGTCGCGGCGCGGCCGCGACGCTATCGCGGGGTGCGGCTGCGGGATCTGTGTGCCGACATGCACGCCTTCTTCCGGTCCGCCGACGTGAGCGCCCTGCAGCGGGCGCAGTTCACGACCGGCCATCTGCCGGAGCCGGCGATGACGCCGCGGGAGGCGGCCCGCGAGCTCGTCCGCAACAATGTCGACTACCTGCCGATCGATGCCATCCAGGGGCGGATCGCGACGACGCTGTTCGTCGTCTATCCGCCCGGCATCGCCACCGTGGTCCCGGGCGAGCGCCTGGACGACCGGGCCGCCCCGATGATCGACTATCTGAGGACATTCGAACGCAGCGCAAACCTGTTCCCGGGCTTCGAGGCCGAGATCCAGGGCGTCTATCGCGAGATCGATGCGAGCGGTGCGATCCGCTTCCATACCTACGTGGTTCGCGAGTGACGTCCATGCCCGACCCCGCCCCGTCGGCGGCCGCGACCGCCGCCACCGCGACGCCGGAGCCGATCCGCATCCGCCCGTCCGCCGATGCCGACATCGAGACCATGCTGGCGATCTACCGGCACCACGTCCGCCGCGGCCTCGATCCGTCTTTCCTGGGACAGGACGGCGTGCTGCTGCCGGACGACCTGAAGCGGCGGCGGCGCAACATGCGCAGGCACCGCCTGCCGCATCTGGTCGCCGAGAAGGGCGGCGGCGTGGTCGGCTATGCCTATGCGGTGCTGTTTCGCAAGCGCCCGGCCTATCGCTACACGGTCAAGCACTCGATCTACGTCCATCCGGACCATCTGCACGCCGGCATCGGACGAATCCTGCTGCCGGCCCTGATCGACGCCTGCGCGGCGGCAGGTTATCGGCAGATGATCGCCTACATCGATTCCGCCAACGCGCCCTCGCTCCGGCTGCACGAGCGCTGCGGCTTCCGCCAGGTCGGATACCTGCCGGCGGTCGGCTACAAATACGGCCGGTGGACCGACGTCGTGATGGTCCAGCGCTCGCTCGGCGCCGGCGGGACGGCACCGCCGGACGCTTGGCTGGTTCCGCCGCCGGACGACGATTGAGGTTCCGGTCGCCCGCCCTCAGCCGCCGAACGTCCAGGTGCGCGGCGCGGCGCTGGCCGCGACGCCGTCCTTGAGCATCCGCTCGAGCAGGATCAGCGCGTCGGCCGTCATGTCGGCGTCGAGCAGCGCGCCGTGGCGGTCGTCGCGGGCGCTGGCGTCGAGGGCGAGGCGGTCGCACATGGCGGTGAGAGAGGTCGAGGCGCCGGGGAAGAGGTGCGCATAGAGCCGCTGGGTGCAGACGTAGCGGGTCGGTTCGTAGGCGCTCTCGCCCCAGCCGATCGCCTTGGCGCGGGCGAACTCGTAGTCGAGGAAGCTCTGCTCGTTCTCCGAGGCGTGGGCGACGATCGGCGCCTCGCCGACGAAGTCGCGCAGCCGGTCGAGGATCGCCGGGAAGCGCGGCGCCGATTTCAGGTCGGCGGGCTTGATGCCGTGCACCTTGATGGCGGCGGGCTCGATCGGCGCGTCCGGATTGACCAGCGTCCGCCAGGTGTCGCCCTTGCGCCAGCCGTCGCCGTCGCGGACGAGCTCGACGAAGCCGACCTCGATGACGAGGCCGGGCGCCCGCCAGCCGGAGGGCTGCCGTCGGACGAAGGCGACCTCCGGCGCGCGCTTGCCGGTGGTCTCCGCGTCGAAGGCGACCAGCCGATCGAAACAATCCAGAAATCCCGGCGCGTGCATCCGTGCCTCCCTGGCGGCCGGTCGCCGCCGCTGTCGTGATCACGGACCATTATTGCGCAGGCCGGCGGTGTGGGGCCACCCGTTCGAAAATGCGCCGCTGCCTCCCAAAAACTCCGGATGTGCGGCCTCACCCGCGTGGCTTAGCATCCTGATCGTCTTCGGGCCGCCCGAAGCGGCCCGGTCGATCCCGGAGGTTTCGGAATGAACGCGGATCGGACACCCGGACTCGTCGCGGGCCTGCTCGTGTTCGTCGGCAGCATCGGCGGCCTGTTCCTCGTCGCCCGGCTCACCCATTTCGCTTTTCTGGTGGCGAAGCACCCGGAGGACCTTCCGGCCGTGGACTGGTCGCAGATCGGCTTGGCCGCGGCCGCGCTCCTGATCGTCGCCGCCATCGCGGCCGCCGCCTGGCAGCTGTTCGCGCACCGTCACGGGCCGCACCATCACCGGCCGCACGGGCACGGTCCGCTCGGCCATTATTCCGGGCGCGCGGCCTGAGGCCCGGCTCGGGCGATCCGTTCGCCGCCGGTCCGGGGCGCGCCGACGTCGAGCCCCGGGGGACCGACGGCGAGCTTTCCGGCCCGGGCTGGTTTTCGGGTTCGGGGCTGCGCGCCGCCCGACAGTGGCCACCGGATCGAACAGCCGGAGGCCGTCCGAGACACGGCTACTTGACCGAGAACCACTTGTCGTGGAGCTGCTGGTAGGTGCCGTCCTCGCGCAACGCCAGCAGCGCGGCGTTGACCTGCTTGCGCAGCGCGCTCCCCTGCGGGAAGACGATGCCGTAGTCCTCCTTGCGGAACAGCGGGCCGACCATCTGGACCCGCCCCTTGCCGGCATTCGCCGCGTAGTACTGCAGCACGGGCGCGTCGAACACGACGGCGTCGACCTCGCGGTCGACCAGCGCCGTGAAGGCCTCGTCGATGCGCCCGACCTCGATCACCTGGGCGTTCATCTGGCGCAGATAGGTGGCGGCGGTGCTGCCGCGCGTGGTGGCGACGCGCTTGCCCGGCAGGTCGTCGGGACCGCGGATGCCGCTCTGGATCTGCTGCACCGTGAGGGTGGCGGCCAGTTGCGCCGTGTAGAAGGCGACGAAGACGACACCCGTGAACATCCACAGCAGCGCGACGATGCGGGCGAGCCACTGGCGCGGCTGCTGCTCGCCCTGGGCGACGAGCGTGCCGGCCGCCCAGTAGAGCGCATGGAAGATGCCGGGAATGTAGCTCGGCGTCGGGATGATGCCGTCCTTCTGCCGCCGCTCCAGCAGCCAGACGACGTGGGCCGGCACCAGGATCAGCAGCAGTGCGATGCCGAGCCAGACCAGGATCGCCTTCGAGAACAGGAGACCGAGCAGGTCGCGCAGCGGATCGGCCTCCCCGTCCTGCCCCTGCCCGGCGCCCTGGCCGCGGATCATGATCTGCAGGCCGGCATTGAGCATCGGCTGCGAGAAGTCGAATTCCTTCTCGCGCGCCGCCGTGATCGAGATCGCCGAGATGCCGAAGTCGGCATTGCCGGACCGGACCATCTCCAGCAGCGCCCGCACGTCCGGCGCCACCTGGAGCGCGGTCCTGGCGCCGAGACGCTCGCCGATCGCGTTCCACAGGTCGATGCTGAAGCCGCCGAGCTGGCCATGCTGGTCGACGACGAGCGGTGGCAGCACCCGGGTCGCCACCTTCAGCTCCGGTGGGGCCGCGGCGCCCTGCGGCGTCGAGGGGGTCGGAGCGGCCGGCTGGGCCGGGGCGGGCGACGCGGCGAGAGCCGAGAGGATCAGAAGAACGGCGGGCAGCAGAGAGCGAAGGACGCTGGGCATCGAACGATCCGGGTCTGCGACGATGGTGGCGGAGCACGCTGCCGATCACCGATTGCAGGATCGTGACGCACGGGCCCGGTCGCACGGCCGCGCTGCCGCAGGCTCCCGGACGCTTCGCGAGGGCGCCGGGCGACCGACGCCGCCGATCCGCTCAATCGATTCGGCCGGCCAGGATGGTACTGTGATGCGTATCGCCACCCGCCGCGACCTGCTGCCGCGCGTCGTTCTCGTCGGCGTAGCGCCGCTGCAGCCACCAGGCCTGGAGGGCGAGCGCCGGCAGTGCCAGGAGGAGCAGGAGCCGCGCCGGGACGCCGGCGGCGAGCGCTCCGGCGGTCACCAGGCAGGCCGCGATGCCGCCGAGGTCCCAGCCGGCCTCCGCCAGATAGTGGAACCGCACCGCGCAGGGCGAGGTCTTGGCCGCGTTGTAGACGGCGGTCATCACGGTCGGCACGTAGAGGCCGAACAGCGCCATCGAGGCGAGTGCCGCGACCACGACCCCGGTCGGCGTGCCGGCGAGACCGACGCGCAGCAGCACCACGACCGTCATGGCGGCGAGGTTGAGCCAAACGGCCCGCGCCGCGTGGCCGGCGTCGATCAGCCGGCCGAGCAGCAGGCCGCCGACCGCCCCGGCGAGCGCCGCCGCGCCGAGAAGCCCGCCGAAGGCGTCGAAGCGGCGGTCGAACGCCTCGAACATGATCAGGCCCCAGGTGACGGCGAAGCCGCACATCAGGAAGCCGTCGGTGGCGAACAGCCGCACCCCGTCGCGGAAGGGCGCAACGCCGTGATCGCCGGAGAGGTCGACGGGCGGCGCCGGAACCGCCCGGAACGGCACGATGGCGACGAGGGCGACAATGGTCGCCGCCGCGAAGGCGGCGGCCGGATGCCAGGTCAGCAGCAGGCCGCCGACCACCGGGGCGACCGTGTCGGCCGCGACCATCACGACGGTGCGCACCCCGACCTGGGCGCCGCGCTCGCCGAGATCGCCGGCCGCCGCGAACACGGCGTGATAGCAGGTCCAGTAGGTGACGTCGGCGAGCGCCACCGCGAGCACATAGGCGGCGATGGTCCACATCCGGCCGGCATCGACCAGCGCCAGCACCGGGAACTGGGCAGCGAACAGAACGCAGCCGACCAGCATGGCGGTTCGCACGCCGAAGCCGCGGATCAGGGCGAAGGCGACCGGCCGGGTGGCGAAGCGCAGCGCCAGCATCGCGGCGAGGACCAGGAAGGCGGCGGCCGGCGAAAGACCGGCCCGCAGCAGCACGGCGAAGAAGAAGATCCCGGCGAGCCCCCAGGCGAACTGGCGCAGCCCGGCATGCACGGCCAGCCGGTTGACGTCGGCGTTTCGGAACACGGGGGTCTCCAGCGCGCGGCGGACGCGGGTCCGATAGCACATCGCGGCAGGCCCTGGGGCCTCCGTATGGCAGGGCCGGCATGACCGCCGCTCGAACCGGCTCACTCGCGGGTCAGAACCTCCTCGGCCCGGCCGGCGTCCCACAGCCCCCGGAGGATGCCGTCCGCGCCGAGCCCGTAGACGATCGGGGTCGCCCCGCCCCAGTCGACGGTGAGCACGTTGCCGGCGAGCCGCCCCGTACCCTGGTAGCCCGACCCGACCCGCCAGCTCAGCCGGATGCGGTCGCCGTCGGGCCGCAGCGTCGCGCTGCCGCTGTAGCGGCTGCCGTCGGCGTTACGCCCGGCGACCCGATAGCGGCCCTGCGGGGGTGCCACGGGAGTGCCGGCGGCGAGGCCGAACGGGACGAGCCGGTCGGTCGCCGTGCCGTCGGCCCACTCGCCCTCGAGCACGGGGCCGGAATCGAGCGTGTAGACGACCGGATGCTTCTCGCCCCAGTCGACCACCAGCATGCGGCCGGCGAACTCGCCGGTCCCGCGATAGACCTGGTTGCCGATCCACCAGGTGAAGCGCATGCGCGCGCCGTCCGGTTGCAGCGCCGCCATGCCGCGGTAGCGCGTGCCGTCCGGGTTGCGGCCCTCCGCCCGGTAGATGCCGGCGACCTGCGGGGCGACGCCCGGACGGACCGCAGGCCGCTCCCGCCGGTCCGCGGTGGACGATGCACCGCCCGCCGCCGGAGCGTCGCGGAAGACGAAGTCGCCGAAGAAGGAGGACGAGAGCCACGGCGTCTGCCGGCCGCCGGTCTCCTGGTACACACCCTTGAGGGTGCGCTTGAAGGTGTCCTCGAGCGCGAGGCCCGGCGTCTGCAGCGCCTGGACGAGATGCTTGCTGTAGGGACTGTTGCGTCCCTCGCCGTCGAGTGCGACCGCCCCCGGGGAGGTCGAGAAGGAGACGAACAGCCGCGCGCCGCTGTCGATGCGCGACAGCCCCTTGGTGTCGGTGCCGGGAATCGGGTTGTCGCGGCAGGCGTCCAGCACCACGATGTTGAGCGCGTTGCCGGCCTCCGCCATGGCGTCCACCACCTCGGAGGCGGCGAGCGAGGCCGACCTCAGCTCCTCCGGGGCGGGCGCGCGCGCACCGACCGGGACGATGTAGTTCTCGCCGCCGACCTGGACGCCGTGCCCGGCGAAGAAGAAGAGGCCGACGCCACCGCGCTCCTTCAGCCGCTGGCCGAAGCGCCGCACCGCCGCCTCCAGGGCCGCCCGGTCCGTGTCGGTGAGAAGCGTCACGTCGAAGCCGGCGCCGCGCAACGCCGCCGCGACGTCGGTCGCGTCGTTCGCCGGATTGGCGAGCGGGGCGAAGCCGTAGGCGCCGTTGCCGACGACGAGGGCGGTGCGCGCCTCGCTGGCCCGCGCGGCCCGGGCCGGAGCCAGGAGGGCGAAGGCCGTGGCGGCGATCAGCAGGAGACCGAGCAAGGCAGACCGGATCGCGGCCCGGCTGGGTCGTGGTCCGATGGAACTCGGCATCAGGCGCCCCGTGCGGATGGCCCGCCGCAGGAATGCGGATCACGGGCCGGCACGGAACCATAACGAGCACCCGCAGCGTCGACAATGCGGGTGCGGCACGAGAGAGCGGGGACCGGCCGCGCGGGCCGATCCCCTGCCCCGGACGACCGAGTCGGAGGCTACTCGGCGGCCTTGGCTGGCACCGGCACGGCCGGCGTTCCGTAGGTGCGCGGATCGACCTGGCCGAGCCGGCCGTCGTCGTCGGTCAGCGGCTTGATCTTGGTGAAGCTGAACTGGCCCTTGCCGTCCACCGAGGCCCCCTTGGCCCACCGGCCCTTGCTGCTCTCGCCGCTGTCGGAGGCGTTGATGAACTGGTAGGCGACGTCGCCCTTCTCCAGCTCCTGGGGGAACTTGGCCGGCACCGGCGTCTCGTCGAAGCCCTCCGCCTCGAGCTCGGCGATGGCGGCGAGCCACTGGTTCTGGTGCATGGTGTCGCGCGCGATCAGGAACGACAGCATGTCGCGCACGCCTTTGTCCTCGGTCATGTTGTAGAGCCGGCAGACCTGCAGGCGGCCCTGGCTCTCGGCCGTCACGTTGAAGCGGAAGTCGGCGAGGAGATTGCCGCTGGCGACGATGTAGGTCGAGGTCCACGGGTTGCCGATCGAGTCGGTCGGCCGCGAGCCGGAGCCGGAGACGATGACGTGCTGCGGATTCATGCCGGCGACGATCGCGTCCTCGATACGGGCCCCGCCCATCACGGCGCCGACCAGGGAGTTCTTCGCCATGTCCTCCTGCGCCTCGACGGGCGAGGTCTCGAGCAGGCGGGCGATCATGGTGGCGAGCATCTCGACATGGCCGATCTCCTCGGTGGCGATGTCGATGATCATGTCGCGGTACTTGGCCGGGCCGCGGCAGTTCCAGCCCTGGAACAGATAGGCCATCATCACGCTGATCTCGCCCCACTGCCCGCCGAGCGGCTCCTGCAGCATCTTGGCGAAGATCGGGTCCGGCGCGTCCGGCCGGGCGTTGTATTGCAGCTTGCGTTGATGCAGGAACAAAGCCGTTCTCCTCGTCTGCGCGTCGTACGCGATGGATTGTCCGGATGTGGCGGGCTCGCCTCGCCGTGAGATCAATCCAAAGTCGGGAGCGGCGTTCCGTGCGTCGAGCGGTCGGAGGGCGGAATCGGGCGGGCGCGGTGCGGCGACGGAACGGCGGCGAAGCCCGTCCGCGCTTCGCCACGGCATGATGAGACCGGGCGCGGCGCTCGGGCACCGGCGCGGTCGCACGGCCGTACCGCCCGGCGCGCCGGCGGCGTCGTGATCAGATGCAGTCTGGACGCGGTGTGATCAGTAGGGCTGCAGCGCGGCGGCGCCCGGCCGCGGCGGCTCCGCATGGGCGCTGCCGGACGTGGCGGCGCCGTATCCGCCACCACCACCGTAGGCGCTGCCGCCATAGCTGCCGGCGGGACCGCCCGGCACCGGACCGCCCGACATCGGTACGCTGCCGTAGGTTCCCTGCTCGATCGCGCGGCGGATGACGCCGCGGATCGACTCGTTCGACAGGAACAGGTCGTGGTTGATCACGCCGAAGCCCGTCTCCGAGGCGTCGATGACCCGGATGCCGATGCCTTCCAGCTGCGCCTTCTCGGCCGCCCCGACCCGGGTGACGCCGCCGGCGATGATCCGCGACACCGCGAGCGCGCGGTCGTTGGTCGCCGTCACGACGGTGATCTTCTCGGCGAGGCCGCCGATCCGCCCGACCGAGGAGACGAACACGTCCATGTCGATGTCGGGCGAGGCGAACACGATGGCGCCGATGCGGGTGACGAGATCGTCGCCCCGGCGCGCATAGACCTGACGCAGCGCCTCCAGCGTCAGCATGGTGCCGATCGAGTGCGCCACGATGTTGATGCGACCGACCGTCGGGCTGACGATCATCTGGTCGAGCACCCGCTCGAGCGAGTCGCGCGACCACATCGCGCTTTCGCGGTCGTAGCCGTAGTCGAGCAGCTTGGCCCGCGACGGCCACGAGAACAGCATGGTGGCGCCGCGGAAGCTGACGCCGTCGGAGAGCTTCACGGCGTCGAGCGCGGCGGTCTCGAAGGTGGTGTTGTAGCCGTGGACGTAGAGCAGTATGTCGCGCCCGGTCGGCATGCCGCGGAACAGGTCGTCGACCTGCCCGACCCGGTCGATTCCCGCGAGCTTCCAGTCGGACAGGCCGACCGAGGCGAGCGAGAAGCGGCTGGAGTCGGGCGGCACGAGGCGGGCGCGCGCGATGGTCATCGGCCCGCGCTCGGTGCCGAACCACGGCGCCGCCTGGGCGCCGTTGGCGGCACGACGGTTGGTGGCGACCATCAGGGTCGGCTGCGTCGTCAGGGCGGACGCGTCGTAGGCCGGCGCATCGGTGCCGATGCCGGCGCAGCCGGCGAGCGCCAGCGCGGCTCCCGCCGCGCCGCAGGCGCGCACAAATCCCCGGCGCGACATCGCCGTGTGGTTCGACTCCATCGAATTCGTATCCCGCGTGCCACCGCGACGCCCCGAGCGCCACGGTCGTTCCCCGTCTCTTTCCTGGTCTCCGATCGCGGCGAGAGCAGGGCGAGCCCGATCATCGGGCTCGCAGAACGTCACGCGTGGTCGTCCTAAAACCTTACCGTCGCCTTACTGCAGCGGCGGCGCGTACTGAATTCCGCCCGTGGTCCACAGATGGTTGAGACCGCGCGGAATGCCGAGCGGCGTCGCCGTTCCGACATTGCGCTCGAACACGTCGCCGTAGGTGCCGACATGCCGCACGATCCGCACCACCCAGTCCCGGGTCAGGCCGAGCTGGCCGCCGAGATCGCCGTCGGTGCCGACGAGGCGCTTGATCTCGGGCTTCTCGGATGCCCGGGCGCGGTCGAGCGTCTGCGCCGTCACGCCGAGCTCCTCGGCGTTCAGCATGGCGAAGTGCACCCACTTGACCAGGAGCGCCCAGCGGTCGTCGCCCTGGCGCACCGCCGGACCGAGCGGCTCCTTGGAGATCACGTCGGGCAGGATGACGTGATCGGCCGGCGTCTTCAGGCCGGCGCGCTCGGCGTGGAGCTGCGAGATGTCGCTGGTCAGCACCTGGCAGCGGCCCTCGTCGTAGCCCCGCGCGGCCTCGCGCGCGTTCGCCACCGGGACCAGCGTCGCCTTGACGTCGTTCGCCCGGAACCAGTCGGTCGCGTTGCGGACATTGGTGGTGCCCTCGCGGACGCAGACCTTGACGTCCTTGAAGTCGAGCGGCGACTGCGCGCCGAGGCTCCGGCGCACCATGAAGCCCTGGCCGTCGTAGTAGGTCGTGGCCGGGAACACGATCTTCAGCTCGGCCTCGCGGGCGAGCGTCCAGGTCGAGTTGCGCGACAGCACGTCGATCTCGCCCGCCTTCAGGGCGGCGAACCGCGTGTCGGCGTCGAGCGGCACGAAGCGGACCTTGGCCGGGTCGTCGAAGATCGCCGCCGCCAGCGCGCGGCAGAAGTCGACGTCGAAGCCCTTCCAGGCGCCCTTGTCGTCCCTGGCCGAGAAGCCGGGAAGCCCCTCGCTGACGCCGCACACGAGGGTGCCGCGCGCCTTGACGGCGTCGAGGGTCTGGGCGCCGGCGCCCGCGGCCGGCGCGAGGACGAGCGCGAGGGTCGCCGCCGCGGCGGCGGTCTTGATCGGCAGGGTCATGGCTCAGAGCTCCGGGGCCTGGCGTACGACGACCCGGGTGCCGACCGGGATGCGCTCGTAGAGGTCCTCGATGTCGGAATTGACGAGGCGGAAGCAGCCGGACGAGACGGCATGCCCGATGGTCTGCGGCTGGTTCGTGCCGTGGATGCGGTAGACGGTGCCGCCGATATAGAGGGCGCGGGCGCCCATCGGATTGCCGGGGCCGCCGGCCATGAAGCGCGGCAGGTAGGGCTGGCGCTCGATCATCTCGGGCGGCGGCGTCCAGTCCGGCCATTCGGCCTTGCGCACGATCGTCTTGAGGCCCTGCCACTGGAACCCGTCGCGGCCCACTCCGATGCCGTAGCGCAGCGCCCGGTTGTTGCCCTGGACGACGTAGAGGAAGCGCTCCGAGGTGTGGACGATGATGGTGCCGGGCGGCTCGGTGGTGCGGAAGAACACCAGCTGACGCTGCAGCGAGGGCGGCAGCCGCTCGTCGTCGGGCACGTAGCCGGGCTGGTCGTCGATCTTCAGGGTCTCCACCGAGCCGAAACGGCCGGTCTGGGCCGAGGCCGGAACCGCGGCCGCCACGAGGGCGAGCAGCGCGGCGAGAGTCGCTGTGCGGGCGCGCAAGATGTCCACCTCCCCGGAAAAGCACGACATTGTCGCACGACCGGGACCACAGGATTGAAGCAGAAATCGGACGGCAGTGCGCTACCGCACGCCCAGGTGGCGCGCCGCGGCGGACGCTCTCCGCGACCGGACGGGAGCGGACGAAAACCCGCCCGCTCGCCCTAGCCCGAACCGGCCAGATCAGGCCGGACGGCCGTCGGCGTGGAGAACCAGGACGTCGCGGATCGCCCGGTTGAGCGGGGTCGGCACCCCGACGGCGGCGCCGAGGTCGACCACCCCGCCCGACAGCCAGGGCAGCTCCAGCCGCCGTCCAGCGGCGAGATCGTGGAACATCGACGCGACCATCCCGGCCGGCAGGGTGTCGATGAAGGCGAGCCGCTCGGCCGCGAAGTCCTCCGGCACCGCGACCCGATGGGCGCGGCCGACCGCCACCACCTCCTCCATCACGCCGAGCAGCATGGCCCGCGTGTGGGGGTTCTCGCGCACCGGCCCGATGGTGCAGCGGGTCGCGCAGGTGAGCGCCGACAGGCCGACCAGGAACACGAACTTCTGCCAGATCTCGCGGGTGATGTCGGTCGAGATCTCGGCCTTGATGCCGCCGGCGAGACAGGCCGCCAGGAACCGCTCGGCGCGCTCGGAGCGGGCGCCGTCGAACTCGCCGAAGACGAGCCGCTGCATGGTGCCGGTCTGGGCGATGACGCCCGGGCGGGCGATGGTCGTCGAGATCTGGGCGATCGCTCCCATCAAGGCGTTGTCGCCGAGGATCGGACGCAGCATGTCGTCCTTCTGGACGCCATTCTGCAGCGACACCACGGCGGTCCGCGGGCCGACGATCGGGGCGATGGCGCGGGCCGCCGCCTCGGTGTCCCACAGCTTCACGGTGAACAGGACGAGGTCGACGGGCCCGATCGTGGCCGGGTCGTCGGTCGCCTGGACGGCGGGCAGCGTGAACGGGTCCTCGGGGCTCTCGATGGTCAGCCCAGTCGCCTTCAGGGCGGCGAGATGGGCGCCGCGCGCCATGAAGACGACGTCCGCCCCGCCCTTGGCGAGCCGCCCGCCGAAGAAGCCGCCGAGCCCGCCCGATCCCATCACCGCGATCCGCATGGTCGCCCTCCCGTTGAATCCGCCGGAACCGCTCTACTCCTTCGGACGCCGCCGTGGCAGGGGGCCGCCGGGAGCGGCTGGAATGCGCCGGAGGCGGGTTTGCCGGGCGTCCCCTCCCCTCGCGCCGGGCCGAACCTTCGCAGTTGCAGCGTCGCCGTTCTTGAACCCTTAAAAGTTCTGACCATATTCTGTGGTGTCCGGAACAGGCAGGCCCGTGGGCTGCCGGGGCCGGATGGGGCGCCGCAAGGGCCTCGAACCCAAAGTCGCTGCACAGGACTTTGAGACCATGTCGCGTGTGTCTTCGCTCTCCAGCCCTTTTCTGCTCGGCTTCGACGAGATCGAGCGGGCACTCGACCGGGTGACAAAGGGCGCCGACGGGTATCCGCCGTACAACATCGAGCGGGTCGCCGGCGGCGACGGGCAGCCCGAGCGGCTGCGCATCACCCTGGCGGTGGCCGGCTTCACCCGGGAGCAGCTCGACGTCACGGTCGAGGAAAGCCAGCTCCTGATCCGGGGCCGGCAGCAGGAGGACAAGACACGCCAGTATCTGCATCGCGGCATCGCCGCACGACAGTTCCAGCGGACCTTCCTGCTGGCTGACGGGATGGAGGTATTGGGGGCCGACCTCAGGAACGGCCTGCTGTCGATCGACCTGGCGCGTCCAGAACCGGCGCGCGTGGTGCGATCGATCGCCATCAGGGACACCGACTGACGGTCACGCACAGGACTCGGCAAAGCCAGAAAAGTAAGGAGTCGAGGGCCATGAACAACGAAACCACCCCCCGCCAGACCGCCATCACGCCGGAGGCGCTGGCGCATCTCGGTGACGGCCGCATCGCCTATGTGAAGCCGATCCGCTCCGAGGATCTGCCCACCCTGTTCCCGCAGGCGCCCCAGGTGGCGCCCGGCCTTCGCCTGTTCGCCCTGCACGCCGCGGACGGCACGCCGATCATGATCACCGACAGCCGCGAGGCGGCGGTCGCCAACGCCTGGAGCCACGAGCTCGAGGCGGTGAGCGTCCACTGACCCGACCGGCGGCGCGCCGCATCGGCGCGCCCGACCCGTCGTCCGACCGATATCGACATGCCCGGCCACCGTGCCGGGCATCGTCGTTTCGAGGACGGGATTCGCGACGGGATTCGCGCGGGGGAGCCGGCCGCGTCAGCACACCGGCGGCGGCATCGCCAGCACCGCGTAGAGCGCCTCGCGATCCTGCGAATCGCGCAGCATGCGGGTGATCTCCGGCTCGCGCAGCATGCGGGCGACGCGCGCCAGCGCCTTCAGGTGATCGGCGCCGGCGCTTTCCGGCGCGAGCAGCAGGAAGACGAGATCGACCGGCTGGCCGTCGAGCGCCTCGAAGTCGATCGGCCGGTCGAGTCGCGCGAACAGACCGAACAGCTTGTCGAGCCGCGGCAGCTTGCCGTGCGGAATCGCGATGCCGTTGCCGATCGCGGTCGAGCCCAGCCGCTCGCGCTGCATGAGCACCTCGAGGATCTCGCGCTCCGTCCGACCGGTGAGTTCGGCGGCGCGTTCGGCGAGCTCCTGCAGGGCCTGCTTCTTGTTGTTGACCTTGAGCGCCGGAATGACCGCTTGCGGCGCGACGAGATCGTTCAGCGGCATGGAACGGTCCGACTCGGGGAAACGACGCTCGGCGCTCACCCTGGGCGACGGCGCGCGGACGATAGGGACCGGTCCGGGCCGCGTCAATAGCGCGGCGGGCAGGCCGGAGTCGCGGTGGACGGCGGGTCGACAGTGCCACAAGTGGCTGTCGAGAACTGGAATATCCCCAAGGAACCCAGGCGCTTGCGGAGCCGGCGACGAATCCGCGCCACGGCCGGGGCGGCCGCCCGCGATTGCGCCGGTCCGGCGTGCGTGCCAAAGGAGACGCCTCCTCCTGCCGCCCCTCCTGCCACCGTGGACCACCGGCGATGGGTTTCGACGCGCTTCCCTCGCTGGATCAGATCGCCGTCGCGCTGCCGACCGTGGCGCTCGCCTACGTGATCTTCGGGATCGCCGGATTCGGCACCGCCCTGATCGCGGCGCCGGTGCTGGCGCACGCCATGCCGGTCGCCGCGATCGTGCCGACGCTCGCGCTGCTCGACTGCGCCGCCGCGATCGTCAACGGGCTGCGCATCGGTGACAAGGTGGCACGCGACGAATTGTTCTCGCTGGTGCCGCTGATGGTGGCGGGCAGTCTGGTCGGCGCCTGGCTGCTGATGATCGTGCCGCCACGTCCGATGATGCTGGCGCTCGGCCTCTTCGTCGTCGCCTACGCCGTGTACGCGCTCCTCGCGCGCCCGCCGCAGGGCCGGCTGTCGCGCGGCTGGGTGCTGCCGTTCGGCGGCATCGGCGGCATCGTCAGCGCGATGTTCGGCAGCGGCGGCTTCATCTACGCCATCTATCTGGGCCGCCGGCTCGCCGACAAGGACGCCATCCGAGCCACCCAGAGTGCGCTGATCGGGCTGTCGACGCTGACCCGCGCGAGCATCTTCGCCCTGGCCGGCCTCTACACCGACGGCAGGCTCCTGGTCCTCGCCGTGCTGCTGGTGCCCGGCATGCTGCTCGGCACCTGGGCCGGCCATCACGTCACGCTGCGCCTGACACGTGATCAGTTCCTGCGGATCATCTACGTGATCCTGATCGCCTCCGGCGCCACGCTGGTGCTCCGCGCGACCGCGGCGGGGTAATCCGTCACAGTGTTTCCGGTTGATCAGTTCGCCGTCACTCCGGGGCGCGGCGCGTCCGCGAATCCCGCCCCGGCGCGCGCTAGGTCGACCAGCAGGGGCGCCGGGGCGTGCGACGGCTCTCCGGTCTCGGCCGCGATCGCCGTCAGGCGGTCGCGGACATGCGCGAGGCCGAGCCGGTCGGCCCAGTACATCGGACCGCCGCGATACGCCGGGAAGCCGTAGCCGTTCACCCAGATCACGTCGATGTCGGCGGCCCGCTGCGCGATCCCTTCCGAGAGGATTCGGGCCCCCTCGTTGACCATCGGCAGCAGCAGGCGCTCGACGATCTCGTCGGCCGAGAAGCGGCGCCGCGCGACGCCGAGCGCCTGCGAGGTCGCGACGATCAGGGCCTCGACCTCCGGATCGGGCAGCGGCGTGCGCGAGCCCGGCTCGTAGCGGAAATAGCCGCGGCCGGTCTTCTGGCCGAGGCGCCCCGCCTCGCACAGCCGGTCGGCGATCTCGGCGCGCGCGCCCTGCGCCTTGCGCATCCGCCAGGCGATGTCGAGCCCGGAGAGATCGCCCACCGCGCACGGCCCCATGGCGAAGCCGAATCCGGTCAGCGCGCCGTCGATGTCCTGCGGCAGCGCGCCGGCCAGCAGCAGGCGTTCGACCTCGGTGCTCCGCACCCGCAGCATGCGGTTGCCGACGAAGCCGTGGCAGACGCCGACCACCACGGGCGTCTTGCCGAGCGTGCGGGCGAGCGACACGGCGGTCGCCAGCACCTCGGGCGACGTCTCCCTGGCGCGCACCACCTCGACCAGCTTCATCACCGGCGCCGGGCTGAAGAAATGCAGGCCGACCACCTGCCGCGGCCGTGTGGTCGCCTGCGCGATGTCGTCGATGTCCAGATAAGAGGTGTTGGTGGCCAGCACGGCGTCCGGAACGATGGTGTCGAGCGTCGCGAAGATGTCGCGCTTCACCGTCATCTCCTCGATCGCCGCCTCGACCACCACCTCGCTGCCGGCGACGTCGGCGAGCGCCGTGCCGGTGGCGAGCAGGCCGAGCCGCCGGTCCATCTCGGCCTGTGTCATCTTCCCGCGCGCCACCGCGCCGGCCCAGGTCTTGCGGATGGTCTCGCTGCCGCGTGCCAGGCTCTCGGGCGAGACGTCGACCATGGTGACCGGGATGCCGGCATTGGCGAAGCAGGTGGCGATGCCGGCCCCCATGGTGCCGGCGCCGATCACGGCGGCCCGGGCGGGCTTTCTCGCCGCGACGCCGGCCGGCAGGTCGAGCCGCGCGGCCTCGCGCTCGGCGGCGAACAGGTGCCGATAGGCGGCCGACTGGTCGCCGTCGCGCAGGCTCACGAACAGGGCGCGCTCGCGCGCCAGCCCTTCGTCGAACGGCAGCGTGAGCGCGGCGCACAGCGCCGCCACCGCGGCCGGCGGCGCCTCGCGCCCGTCCGCCTTCGGGGCGTGACGGGCCACCAGCGCCTCGCGCGTCTCGGGCTTCGCCGCGGCCTCGGCGATCTTCTCGGTGCGGTCGCGGGTGCGGACCGGCGCGCCGTGCGCCGCCACGGTGCGGGCGAAGGCGACCGCCGCCGCCTCGGTGTCCGCCACGATCGCGTCCACCAGCCCCTCCGCCAGCGCCGTCTCGGCGTCGATCGGATCACCGGTCAGCACCATGGCGAAGGCGCGGTCCGGCCCGACCAGCCGCGGCAGCCGCTGGGTGCCGCCGGAGCCCGGGATCAGGCCGAGCCGGATCTCGGGCAGGCCCATGCGGGTGCCCGGCACCGCGACGCGATGATGACAGGCGAGCGCGATCTCCAGCCCGCCGCCGAGCGCGGTGCCGTGCAGAGCCGCGACCACCGGCTTGCGGCTCTCCTCCACGGCCCTGATCACGTCCGGCAGGAGCGGCGCGAGCGGCGGCTTGCCGAACTCGGAGATGTCCGCCCCGGCCACGAAGGTGCGCCCGGCGCAGCGGATCACCACCGCGGCCACGTCCGGATCATCTTGCACCGCAGCAATGGCGGCCATCAGGCCGGCCCGCACCTCCGCCTTCAGGGCGTTGACGGGCGGATTGTCGATCGTGATCACCGCGACGTCGCGGTCGCGGCGGCATCCGACCAGATCGGTCACGTCGTTCCTCCGGCGAGACAAGGGGTTTGCGACCGGAGGGCACGCCCCGACGGCGCCTCCTGGCTCGGAACCTTCCTTACCGTCCCGCCGGCGGGGGCGTCCAGCGGCCGATGCGGCTCCGGCGGGTGCCGCGGCGGGCGGCGTGCCGCGGCTCCGGCGTGTCGGCTGCCGTGACCGGCCGTGCCGTTTGGCGCGCCGGAGTGCTGCATCTGAACATGGAAGCTCTGCATGACAGGTCTAGCCGGGCCGTTGACGGCATCTGGACCGCGTGATGACCTCGATCAACGTCTCAAGAAAAATCGGGGGTTGCCATGAAGGGTCGGACGCCGAAGAAACTCGGACTCGCGATCGTCGGTGCCGGACGTGTCGGCCTGTTCCGGGGCGAGGTCGCGACCCGCCATCCCTCCGTCGAGTGGATCGGAATCGCCGAGCTCAATCCCAACCGTGCCGCCTCGGTGGCCGAGAAGATCGGCGCCGACTTCGTCACCAACAGCCATCGCGAGCTCCTGGCCCGGCCCGAGGTCAACTGCGTCATCATCGCGACGGACGAGCACCTCCACATCGACCCGATCATGGCGGCGGTGGAGCGTGGCCTGCCGATGCTGATCGAGAAGCCGCTCGCCACCGATCTGGGCGCCTCGGCCACGGTGCTGGCCGAGATCGAGAAGGCCAGGCTCGACGCGGTGGTCGGCTACACCCAGCGGTTCCGCCGCCGCTGGCTCGCCGCCCGGGAGAAATGCCAGTCCGGCGCACTGGGCGAGGTCGAGCTGGTCACCTCGCGCGCCTTCATGAACCGCCTCGTCGCGATCGACAACTACAAGCGCACCGACGATCCGTCGACGATCTCCCCGCTCGTCATCTCCGGCACCCACGCCCTCGACATCTGCATGTGGTGCCTGGACGGCAAGACCCCGACCGAGGTCTACGCCCGCTCGGTCGACAAGGTGCTGGGGCCGCTCTACCAGGGCATCGACGCGACTGCCGGGATGATCATGTTCTCGGACGGCACCATCTACCATCTGAACATCTCCTGGGCCATGCCGGTGACCTGGCCGGCCGCCGTGTACAGCCTCGAGGTCGGCATCGCCGGCACCACCGGCGTGCTGACCATCGACGACACCCATCGCGACATCATCCTCGCGGTCTCCAAGCCGCAGTCGGAAGGCTACAATCCGGACGAACGCCGGCTGGTCGACTTCATGGGCAGCTATCCGCCCGGCGACATGGCGATGGGCGAGCTGCGCGGCCCGATGGCCGAGGAGACCATGTCGTGGCTCAACCGCATGGCGCTCGGCATCCCGACGGTCGCCGCCACGGCCGCCGAGGCGCATCGGAACCTGATGCTGACCAAGGCGCTCGACCTCTCCGCCAAGCTGAAGAAGCCGGTCCCGGTGCCGCTCGACCCGGCCGACCTGCCGAGCTGACGACCTGGCGGCCAGACGCCGGACGGGACGGCGCCGCCGCCCCGTCGCCTAGCAACAGAGACTCCGTCAGAGAGTCATTCGGAGGAAGATCGGAATGAATCGTCGACACGTTCTGGGCACCCTGCTCGCGACCACCTGCGTGATCGCGTTCGGCTCCGTGGGCGGCGCCCTCGCCGCCGAGGACCCGTCGAAATATCCGAGCCAGCCGATCCGGGTCATCGTGCCCTTCGCCCCGGGTGGCGCTTCCGACTTCGCGATGCGGCTGCTGCAGGCGCCTATGTCGCAGGCGCTTGGCCAGCAGATCGTCATCGAGAACCGCGCCGGCGCCGCCGGCAATGTCGGCATGGACGTCGCCGCCCGCGGCGCGCCGGACGGCTACACCCTGTTCTTCGGCAATGTCGGCACCGTGTCGATCAACCCGACCCTGTTCCCCGACATGACCGTGAAGCCCGACAAGGCCTTCATCCCGGTCTCGGTGGCCTCGGAGACGCCCAGCGTCTTCATCGCCAATCCCAAGTTCCCGCCGAACACCATCAAGGAGTTCGTCGACTACGTGAAGGCGCGGCCCGGCAAGGTGAACTTCGCCTCGCCCGGCAGCGGCAGCGTCGACCGCCTGGAGATGGAGCAGTTCCGGAAGGCGGCTGGCCTCGACATGAACCACGTGCCCTACAAGGGCGGGGCCGGCCCGGCCGTGGCGGACATTCTCGGCGGCCATGTCGAGGTGATGTCGGTGACGCTGCCCTCGGCGATGCCGCACATCAAGTCCGGCCGGGTGAAGGTGCTGGCCATCACCGACTCGAAGCGCAGCCCGGCGCTGCCCGACGTGCCGACCGTGGTCGAGCTCGGTTATCCGGACATCGTCACCACCTCCTGGCAGGGCTTCCTGGTGCCGACCGGCACGCCCAAGCCGATCGTCGACAAGCTGTTCCAGGCGATCGTCAAGGCGACGGCGGACCCGACCGTGAAGCAGCGCATGCTCGAGGGCGGGGTCTCGGCGGTGGCGAGCCAGTCGCCCGAGGCGTTCAAGACCTTCATCGGCAAGGAAACGGCCCGCTGGGCCAAGGTGATCCAGGAATCTGGCGCCAAGCCGGACTGATCCGTTCGCGTGGGTGGCCGGGCCTCGCGGTCCGGCCGCATCGTCCTGATGGACCCGCCGTCGCGCACCGCCGTGCCGCGACGATGCGATGGTGTTTCCATGGCGAAGGGAGGTGCCCGTGCGCATGCGACTCTCGACCGATCTCGTCACCGGCCTGCTCTTCGTTTCGCTCGGCCTGTTCGCCATCGTCTACGGCTGGAACTACCCGCTCGGCACCCCGGCCCGCATCGGTCCCGGCTACTATCCGATGCTGGTCAGCTCCGGCCTGGTGCTGCTCGGCCTGATCCTGGTCGCCCGCTCGCTCTTCGCTCCCGGCGACCGCATCGAGGGCATCTCGCTGCGGCCGCTGCTGTTCGTCCTCACCGGAACGATCCTGTTCGGGCTGCTGGTCGAGAAGGCCGGCTTCGTGATCTCGGCGATCCTGGTCGTGGTGCTGGCGCGGCTCGCCGACCGCGACTTCCGGCCGCTCGAGGTCGGGCTCCTGGCGCTCGGCCTCGTCTCCTTCGTCGCGGCGCTGTTCTGGCTCGGCCTCAGCCTGCCGCTCCGCCCCTTCCCGCAGTGGTGAGGCTCCGATGGACGTGCTGAGCAATCTCGCCCTCGGCTTCTCGGTCGCGCTCGAGCCGATCAACCTGGTCTACGCCTTCCTGGGCGTGCTGCTCGGCACCGCCATCGGCGTGCTGCCGGGTCTCGGGCCGGTGGCGACCATCTCGATCCTGCTGCCGGTCACCTTCACGCTGCAGCCGCAGTCGGCCATCATCATGCTGGCCGGCATCTACTACGGCGCCGCCTATGGCGGCTCGACGACGGCGATCCTGGTCAACCTGCCGGGCGAATCCTCGTCCGTCGTGACGACGCTCGACGGCTACCAGATGGCCCGCAAGGGCAAGGCGGGACTGGCGCTCGCCACCGCGGCGCTGTCCTCCTTCATGGCCGGCACCATCGCCACCTTCATCATCGCCTTCGCGGCGCCGGCGCTCGCCGAGTTCGCGCTCGATTTCGGGCCGGCCGACTACTTCTCGCTGATGGTGTTCGGCCTGGTCGCCGCCGTCATCCTGGCGCACGGCTCGGTGATCAAGGCGATCGGCATGATCCTGGTCGGCATCCTGCTCGGCACCATGGGCATCGACGTCAATTCCAGCCTGCCGCGCTACACCTTCGGGGTGCCGCAGTTCGGCGACGGCATCGACTTCGCGGTCATCGCCATGGGCATCTTCGGCATCGGCGAGACCATCACGAATCTCGGCCGAGGCGCCGAGGCGCGCGAGTACGTGAAGGACTACAAGGGCCTGTGGCCCAAGCCGCACGATCTCAAGGAGATCGTGCGGCCCGCCCTGCGCGGCACGTTCCTCGGCGCCGCGCTCGGCATCCTGCCGGGCGGCGGCCCGGTGCTCGCCTCCTTCTCGGCCTACGCGCTGGAGAAGCGCATCTCCGACGAGCCGGAGAAGTTCGGCAAGGGCGCCATCGAGGGCGTCGCCGCGCCGGAGGCGGCCAACAACTCGGCCTCGCAGACCGCGTTCATCCCGCTGCTGACCCTCGGCCTGCCGGCGAGCCCGGTGATGGCGCTGATGGTCGGCGCCCTGATGATGCACGGCCTCTATGCCGGCCCGCAGTTGATCGCCGAGAAGCCCGAGCTGTTCTGGGGGCTGGTCGCCTCGATGTGGATCGGCAACCTGCTGCTGGTCGTCCTCAACCTGCCGCTGGTCGGCTTCTGGGCGAAGCTGCTCACCGTGCCGTACCGGCTGCTCTATCCGTCGATCCTCTTGATCTGCTGCATCGGCGTCTACTCGATCCGCAACGACGCGCTCGACGTGATCGTCGCCAGCGTGTTCGGCCTGGTCGGCTACGTGCTCACCCGCCTGCAATGCGAGCCGGCGCCGCTGCTGCTCGGCTTCATCCTGGGCCCGCTGATCGAGGAGAACCTGCGCCGCGCGCTCCTCATCTCGCACGGCAGCCCGGCCGTGTTCGTCGAGCGGCCGATCAGCCTCGTCTTCCTGATCCTCACCGCGATCGTCGTGCTGATCCTGCTGCTTCCGGCGATCCGCGCCGGCCGCGAGAAGGTGTTCGCGGAGGACGCGGGGTGAGGACGGCGGCGGCTGTGCGGCGGTGACTCGTCGTGACCGGGCTCGTCCCGGCCATCCACGCCGTCACGACGAACGCGCCCGAGGAGACCGGGCATGGCCGGAACGAGCCCGGCCATGCCGACGTTCGTGCCGGCGATCCCGCCGCTATCTTTCCCCCAGCGTCTTCACGCCGAGCTCGGTCGCCACCGTGTCGAGCTGGGCGACCAGCGCCGCCGGCAGCGGAATGCCCGAGGCGGCGCGTTCGGCCCGGCATTCGCGGCGGCGATCGCCGGGCAGCCGGATCGCGTCGACGCCCGCCATCCGGGCCGAGCCGCGCAGCGCCGCCATGTGGCGGTCGACCTCCGCGGTGAAGCGGTCGAGCCCGACGAATCGGGCGACGTCGACCGCGATCACCAGCTGGCCCGTGTCGGTGACGCTGGTGTCGTCGGCGTTGAAGTCGACGCAGTCGCGGCCGAACGCGGCGCCGTTGAGGATGCCGGCCAGCACGCCGAGCATCAGCGACAGGCCGGAGCCCTTGTAGCCGCCGATCGGCAGCAGGATCCCCCGCCCGGCCTTCGCCGGATCGGTGATCGGCTCGCCGGTGTCGCGGTCGATCAGCCAGCCCTCCGGCATCGGCAGCCCCTGCAGGACGTGCTTCTTGATCGTCCCGTAGGAGACCACCGTGGTCGCCATGTCGAGCACCATCGGCCCGGTCCCGGTCGGCACCGCGATGGCGAGCGGGTTGGTGCCGAGCAGCAGCTCGTTGCCGCCCCACACGGCCATGTGGTTGGCGCTCGCCACCGCCGAGTAGATGCCGATCATGCCGTGCGCGGCGGCCATCTCGGCATAGAGCCCGGCCGAGCCGGCGTGGTTGGAGCCGCGCACGCCGACCCAGGCGACGCCGGTCTCGCGGGCGATCTCGATCGCCGTCTCGGCGGCACGCTTCACCACCAGATGGCCGATGCCGTTGTCGCCGTCGACCCGGGCGGTCGCGGGCGCGGTGCGCTCGACCGCGATCGACGGGGTCCTGTTGAAGCCGCCGGCGCGCAGCCGGCGGACATATTGCGGCAGGCGGAAGACGCCGTGGGCGTCGGCTCCGGTGAGATCGGCCTCGGTCATCAAGCCCGCGACCGCCTCGGCGTCCGGGCGCGGCGCGCCGGCGGCGGCGAGGCAGTCGGCGATCAGGCCCTTCACCCCGGCCGCGGAGGCGCGCCGGAACGACACGGAAGGCGCGTTCATGCCGGCACCTCGGCGCGCGCGCCGGCGAGCGCCAGCGGACCGCCGGAGAGGATCCGCTCCTTGTCGGCGTCGGAGATCGACAGGGCCCGCACCTGGCGGACGCATTCGAGCGTGCCCATGTCGTAGGGATAGTCGCTGCCGAGCACGACGCGCGCGACGCCGGCGGACGAGATCAGGTACTCCAGCGGCTCCGGGGCGTGCAGGATGGTGTCGAACCACAGCGTCTTCAGCGCGGCTTCCGGCGACTCCTTCAGGTGCACCCGCGGTTCGGGCCGGACCGTCCAGCCGTGGATCCAGCGGCCGAACTGATAGGGCACGAAGCCGCCGCCGTGGACGAACAGGAACTTGATCCTGGGGAAGCGCGACACGACGCCGCCGAACACCAGCGCGGCCGCCGCGATGGTCGAGTCGAGCGGATTGCCGATCAGGTTGTTCAGGTAATAGGACTTCAGCCGGTCCATGCCGGCCACCTGGGTCGGATGGATCATGACGAAGGCGGCGTGCTCGTCGGCGGCCGCCCACAGCGGCTCGAGCGCCGGGTCGTCGAGATTGCGGCCGTTGACGTTGGAGCCGATCTGGGCGCCCTTCAGCCCGAGCGAGCGCATCGCCCGGGTCAGCTCGGCGGCCGCCGCCTCTGGCGCCTGCATGGGCAGCGTGGCGATGCCCATGAAGCGGTCGGGCATCTGCTTCACGGTCGCGGCGATCTGGTCGTTCTGCAGCGCCGCGAGCGTCGCGTTCAGCGAGGCGTCGATGTTGTAGAGGAAGGTCTGCGGCGTGTTCGACAGCACCTGCATGTCGACCCCGGCGACGTCCATGTCGGCGAGGCGCTTCTCCAGGTTCCAGCCGCCGCGCGGAAACGGCCGGTACGGCACGCCGGCGACGTCCAGCACCGAGAACTCGTCGTCGATCGGCGTGATCTTGGGGGAGATCGCGGGGGCTTCCTTGGCGATCAGCCGCATGGTCTCGTCGCTCAGGATGTGAGCGTGCGTGTCGATCGTCTTCGCATTGGGCATTGTTGTGTTTCCTCCGAGAACCGCCTGTCATAGCGGCTGCCGGAGACGCGGACCACCCCTTGTATGTCATGTGCCGATGCGGCGCGTGCAGGGCATGCTCCTCCCCTCGTGGCGAGGAGCGGCCCGCAGGATCGCGTCTGGAACCATGAGGCCCCGCCGTCCGTGCAGACGGCGAACACCGACCTCGGTGGCCGCCCTCGCCCATCGAGACGGGAACCCGCGGTTCGCTCCTCGGGGTGAGGGCGAGACAGGGCGGCAGCCTCTCCGCGCCGCCCCAGGGAAAAGCCCACCGTCATCCCGTCTTTCGCGTCGGCGGGACGTCGGGCTCGCTGATCACGAGGCCGGACATCGGCTCGATCCAGGCGAGATGGCTGACCACGCCCTTCACGCCGGGCACGTTCTCGGCGACCACCCGCAGGGCCTCGCCCTGCTTCGATTCGGTGATGCTGCCCCACAGCTCGACGACGCCGTCCTTGACGATGACGTCGACGAGCGCGATAGGCGCCCAGGGCTGGCGGGCGAGCTCGTCCATCACCTGGGTCCGGATCTCGGCGTCGCTGGCCGGCGCCGGCGGCAGGTCGCGGCTGACGCTCGCCAGCGCGTGCAGCAGGTTGGCGCGGCTGACGATGCCGACCACCTCACGGCCGCGCACCACCGGCAGCCGCTTCACCCGCTTGCGCTCCATGAGAGCGACGATCTCGTCGAGGCCGGCGTCCTCGCCGACCGTGACGGGCGTGCGGGTCATCACCTCCTCGACCCGGCGGCCGTGCGAGCGCACATAGTCGGTCGCGAGGCTGTTGGGGCCGATCAGCATCTCGAGCCAGCGCGGCCGCTTGCGCAGCGTGCCGGTCTCGGCGCGGCGCAGGAAGTCCCCTTCCGTGACGATCCCCACCAGGGTGCCGGCGGCATCCACCACCGGCAGCCCGCTGATCCGGTTGTCCAGCATCAGCCGGATGGCATCCTGGATGGTGGCTTCGGGGGCGACCGACACCACCCGGCTCGACATCACGTCTCGGGCTTTCATTGCGGCTTCTCCTGCTCGGATCGCTCCGGTGCCGCACCGCCCCGCACCCGGCGGCGCGCCTCGCCGCGTCCGCGGCCCGCACCGAGCTCCGAGCACCTCCGAGTATCGACCCGCCGCCCGGGCGCGGCAATCGGAAAAGGCAGCCGACGCCTCGGATCTCGACCATCCGTGATCCACCATAAGGAGGACCGCGTAAGGATCTCGTGACAACGTGTCTGTAAAGCCAAGGATGTTGCGCCCATCGGCTGTGTGCTATGCGATAAGTTCGGATCTGTTGGTTCCGGACGGTGGGGGGAGCACGACATGAAGTCAGCGGTCGCGACGCAGGCGGTCTCGGGCGGCGCCCCGGCGGGATTGCCGCACCTCGAGGCGCAGGCGGCGCCGCAGGTGCCCTCCTATCTCGACGTTCACTACTGGTGGGCCTATGTGCACCCGAACGCCGTGCGGGTGTTCGAGCGCCAGTGGCTCGCGAATCTCATTCTCTGGGGAAATTACGCGCGCCTGCGCGATGCCGCCCTCGCCCTCCTGGGCGGGGCGCTGCCGGGCCGCACCCTCCAGGTCGCCTGCGCCTACGGGGACCTGACGCCGCATCTCGTCGATCGCGTCGCCGCCGGGGGCGGCGAGCTCGACATCGTCGACGTGCTGCCGGTGCAGCTCGACAATCTGCGCCGCAAGCTGCCGGCCGATGCACCGGCGCGGCTGGTGGAGACCGATTCGTCGGCGCTGCCGCTCGACGACGCGACCTACGACCGCGCGCTCCTGTTCTTCCTGCTGCACGAGCAGCCGGAGAGCTGGCGCCGCCGCACCCTCGCCGAGGCCCTGCGGGTGGTGAAGCCCGGGGGCCGCGTCGTCATCGTCGACTACGCCCGCCCGCATTGGTGGAACCCGCTGCGATACGTATTCGCACCGGTGCTGGCCGCGCTCGAACCCTTCGCCCTGGATCTCTGGCGCGAGGACGTCGCGGCCTGGATTCCGGATCTGCCGCACGACCGGAAAATCGAGCGGCGCTCGTACTTTGGTGGACTTTACCAGGCGATTGTCGTGACCCGCTGAGCCCCGCCCCGTCCGCCGCGCATGGCGGACGTGCCCGATGGTTTAGTGTTGCGTTATCTCAAGGTGTTGTACCGGGGTGAATGCGATGGTCGATTACAGGGGGCATGAACTCTTGCGGGATCCCCCACCCGTTTCGAGGTCATTACACATGCAGAGTACTGCAGTCAGAACGCCGACTTCGGTGCGAATCGAGGCCGGCTCACCGGTAGATAGTGCGAAAGCTCCCGTCGTTTCCATTCCTGCTTACCTCGAGAAGCATTACTGGTGGGCTTATATTCACCCGAACGCGATCCGTTTCTTCGACCATCAGCCGATCATCAACTTCATCCTGTGGGGCAACTACGCCAAGCTGAGGAACGCCGCGCTCGCCGAGATGGGCGACGAGCTTCCGGGCAGCACCCTGCAGGTCGCCTGCGCCTATGGTGACCTGACGCCGCACCTGTGCGACCGCGTCTCCGCCGGCGGCGGGCGCCTCGACGTCATCGACATCGTGCCGGCGCAGCTGCGCAACGTGCGCCGCAAGCTCAAGGCCGACGCGCCGGTGCGGCTCCTGAACATGGATTCGGCCGACCTCAACCTGCCCGACGCGAGCTACGACCGCGCCATCGTCTACCTGCTGTTCCACGAGCAGCCGGTCGAGCATCGCGAGAAGACGCTCGCCGAGATCTTCCGCGTGGTGAAGCCGGGCGGCAAGGTGGTGATCGTCGACTACGCCAAGCCGGACTGGTGGCACCCGTGGCGCTACTGGTTCAAGCCGGTCCTGGCCGTGCTGGAGCCGTTCGCGCTCGATCTCTGGAACCACAAGCTGACCACCTGGATGCCCGCCCCCTGGTCCAAGAAGGACTGGCCGCGGACCTCCTATTTCGGCGGCCTGTACCAGAAGATCGTCATCACGCGCTGAGGAACGACCGGTCGGCGTCACCGCGGTCCTCTCCGTCGTGCTCCGCGCAGGGCGGAGCACCCGGTACGCCGCAGCCTCGGCGATCGACCGCGACGCCGGCGTGTCCCGGGTCCGTCCGCCTGCCCGGACGACGACTCCGGAGAGGCCGTGCCGTACGGCCTTACGCACGCTCCGGGACAGCCGCTTCCACCAGCCGCTCGACCTCGGCGGCCGGAAACGCCGTCCCCATCACCCGCGCCAGCATCCCGACATTGGCCCGGGCCGCGGCCTCGGGCGGCGCTCCGTCGGCTGACGGCAGCGTCCCGGCGAGCCGGAACAGCGCCTCCTGCTGCAGGCGCTCGGCCTCGAGCTCGAGCCGCTTCACCTCGCTGCGGAACGCCTGTGCGGCCGCGGTGTCGACCAGCGGCGGATCCTGCTTGAGGCGGCGCCGCACGCCGCGCAGCGGCACGACGACCTCGCGGGCCCAGCCGACGGCCTGATCGAGCACCAGCCCAGTCGCCTGCGCGTCGAGGCGCCGGCCCTGGGTGCCGAGCCACAGCACGAACAGCAGCACATTGACGTCGACCGAGCAGCCGTCCTGCAGGGCGAGGCAGGCCTCGGCGACGCCGGGCTTGCGGTAGGTGGCGAGCGAGAAGCGCCAGAACGGCGAGCCGCCGCCCTCCCCGGCCGCGCTCATGTCAGCGCTCGCGCGACGACAGCACGGTGGCGAGGGCGCTCGCCGAGTAGTCGGCGAGGCCGCGCGGCTCCATGTGATAGGCGACGCGCAGGAAGTCCTTCACGGCGACGAGCGACGGCGCCGCCCGCGACGTCACGGTCGCCAGCACCTTCTCCAGGGCGGCATCGACCTCGGCCTCGGGCACGACCGTGCTGACCAGACCGATCTGCAGCGCCTGCGCGGCCGTGAGCTCTTCCAGCGCGAAGACCATCCAGCCCACCGCCTTCCTGGACACCTTCGGCACCAGCGCCGACATGGCGAGCGTCGGCGGCAGGTCGTGCTCCATCTCGGGCAGCTTGAAGCGGGCCGTGTCGGCCGCGACGGCGATGTCGCAGGCCGAGGTGACGGCCGAGCCGAAGCCGTGCGCGGCGCCGTTAACGACGGCGATCACCGGCTGCGGCGCCGCCTCGATGGCCGCGTAGGCGCCGAGGATCGGCTCCAGCGTGGTGGTGCGCAGCTGCAGCGCGTTGGTGAGACCCGACCCGTCGCGCGGATCGCGGCCGCGGCAGAAGTCAGGTCCGTTCGCCCGGATGACGATCGCCTTGGCGTCGCTCGCCGCGGCCTCGCGGATCGCCGCGGTCAGCTCGCGCACCTGGGCGATCGTGAGGAGGTTCCTCTCCTCCGGCCGGTCGATCACCAGGGTCGCGACCGCGCCGTCGCGCGACGATCTGATCACGTTGGTCATGGGGTCCTGCTGTCGGTTCGTCGTGCTGTCGTGAATTCTTCCCACGAGGTCCGGTCGGGCTCCGGATTGGCTCGGGGCACTCACCCTCTCCCCGAGGGAGAGGGTCGGGCGCGAGCGCAAGCTCGCGACCGGGGGGAGGGTTTACAGCGCCAGTCGGCTGGCCTCGGCACCCCCTCACCCGACGCGCTGTGCGCGTCGACCTCTCCCCGCAGGGGAGAGGTGATCCGGAGCATGCCGCACCCGGTGTCGGACACACCAGCACCGGGGGAGACAGGTTCACCGCCCCGCCGCGTAGCCCTGCATGCCGCGCGGATTGGCGGCGGCGCGGCGGCGCCAGCCGTCGCGCGAGGCGGCGGTGAGGCGCCCCTCGGACCACGCCGGCCCGACCTCGACGACATGGCCCCGGGCGGCGAGGTCGCGCCGCGTCTCCTCGGGCACGCGCTCCTCGACGACCAGCACGCCCGGGCGCGCGGTGCGCGGCCAGAACGAGATCGGAAAATGCTCGCTGTGGAAGGCCGGCGCGTCGATCGCCTGCTGGAGGTTCATGCCGGCGTGGACATGGCGCAGGAAGAGCTGCAGGTTCCACTGGTCCTGCTGGTCGCCACCCGGCGTGCCCCAGGCCAGGTAGGGCTCGCCGTCGCGCAGCGCCAGCGTCGGCGACAGCGTGGTGCGCGGCCGCTTGCCGGGCGCGAGCGCCGCCGGATGCCCCTCCTCCAGCCAGAACATCTGGGCCCTCGTGCCGAGGCAGAAGCCGAGGTCGGGGATGACCGGCGAGGACTGCAGCCAGCCGCCGCTCGGCGTCGCCGAGATCATGTTGCCGGCGCGATCGACGATGTCGAAATGCACCGTGTCGCCGCGCACCTCGCCCATGCGGCCGACGGTCGGCTCGCCGGCGCCGGCGGCGGCCGGCACCGCGCCCGCGCGGCGCAGCGTGATGCTGCCGCCGAAGCCTTCCACCGAGCCGGGCCGCTGTTCCAGCGACGCGGCGTGCTGGACCAGCCTGCGTCGCGCGTCGTTGTAGGCATCGGACAGCAGCACCTCCATGGGCACCTTCACGACGTCCGGATCGCCGTAGAACTTCTCGCGGTCCGCATAGGCGAGCTTGGCGCACTCGACCACGGTGTGGATGAACTCGGGGCCGGTCACGTCGAGGCCGTCGAGAGCGAATCCCTTCAGCAGCGCGAGCTGCTGGAGCAGCACCGGGCCCTGCGACCAGGCGCCGGCCTTGCACACCGTGTAGCGGCCGTAGTCGTAGGTGAGCGGCGCCTCGATGCGCGGCTTCCAGCTCGCCATGTCGTGGCCGGACAGGACGCCGCGATGGGCTTCGCCCGAGGTGTCCATCACCTTCTGGGTACGGCAGAAGCGATCGACCGCGTCGGCCACGAAGCCCTCCGACCACGCCTTGCAGGCGCGGCCGATCTCCTGCTCACGCCCGCCGCCGCCGCTCTCCGCCTCGCGGACGATGCGCGCATAGGTGTCGGCGAGCCCGCGGTTCACGAACAGGCTGCCGGTCTCCGGCACGGCGCCGCCGGGAAGATACACGGCGGCCGAGGTCGGCCAGTGCTCGCGGAACAGCTTTTCCACCGAACGGATGGTGGCATTGGCACGCTCCACCAGCGGATGTCCCTCGCGGGCGTAGGTGATGGCCGGGGCGAGCACGTCGACCGGACGCATGGTGCCGTAGTCGCGCAGCAGCATCATCCAGGTCTCGAACGTGCCCGGCACGCAGGCCGCCAGCAGTCCGGTGCCCGGGACCATGTCGAGGCCGAGTCCGCGATAATAGGCGATGGTGGCGCCGGCCGGGGCCGGGCCCTGGCCGCAGATCACCTCGGGGCGCCCCTTGCGCACGTCGTAGAGGACGATCGGCACGTCGCCGCCCGGGCCGTTGAGGTGCGGCTCGACGACCTGCAGCGTGAACGCGGTGGCGACCGCCGCATCGAAGGCGTTGCCGCCCTTCTCCAGCGTAGCCATGCCGACCGCGGTGGCGATCCAGTGAGTCGAGGTGACGACCCCGAACGTGCCTTCGATCTCGGGACGGGTGGTGAACGGATTGGGGTTGACGTTGCTCATTACGGGGTCCGGGGATGGCGGGGAGCGCACTTGACCACAGGAGCGCCGCGCCGCCAAGCCCGGGGGACGAGACAGGACCGTCGCCAGAGGCCTTCCGCGAGGCACGGCCAAACCCTCTCCCCTCGCGGGTGAGGGGGCCGAGCGAAGCGAGGCGGGTGAGGGGGCGATCCGCAAATTCGGAGTGTGCGGGACGCCCCCTCACCCGTCTCGGACCTTCGGTCCGAGCCACCCTCTCCCACGAGGGGAGAGGGTAACGGTGCCGGTCTCACACCTCGGCCATGGGCCCGTGGGCGTGCTTCTCGATGGTGCGGGAGGGGGCGCCGCCGCGGTGGTTCACGCCCAGCGGGATCCAGGTGCAGATCTTCGAGGGGTCGGCCCACACGGTCGCGACGGCGCTCGGCACGAAGAACTCCGAGAAGATCATGTCGCCGGCGTCGCCGCCCTTCACCCAGTGCGGCTCGCGGTCGTGATAATAGACGACGTCGCCCGGCTTCACCTGCATCTCCTGGTCGTCGCCGGCGTAACAGGTGCCCTGCCCGGCGATGAAATACATGAAATGCGCGCCGCCCTCGTGGTGGTGCACCGGACAGGTGGTGCCGGGCGGATAGATGATCATCTCGCCGCGGATCGCCCGGACGCCGAACATCTTCGGGGTCACGATGTAGATCCGCTTGCGGGCGTCGTGCTCGGACTTCAGCAGCGGCTCCTCGCGCCAGTCGACGAGCCGGAACGGCGGCGGGCTCGCCAGCACGGGGGCGTCGAGCGTGCCGACGTCCGGCACCCTGGCGAACAGCAGGGTCGCGCCGCTCTCGCTGGCGAGCGTGCCGGAGAACCCGGGCGGCAGCAGGCCGATATGCGTCGACACCACCTCGACGCCTCCCTGCGGCATGTGCAGCACGCCGCCGCCGTCGATCATCTGGAACCAGGCGAGCGCGTCGCCGGCGATGTCGAACGTCACGGCGGCGCCGGGCGCCAGCACGATCCGGTCGAGCTCGAACAGCACCCCCGGCACCCGGGCGGCGTCGAGCAGCCGCTGGCGGCCGACGCCCGCCGCGAGCGGCACGGTCGCGACCTCGCTCTCGTTGAAATGGATCGCCATGGTCTCCTCCTGCGGCGAGACTGCCGCGCATCGAAACATCGAAGCGGATGCCCGCTCCAGCCGTCCGCTCCGCTCATCCTACTCCTGGAACGCCTGCTCGCGGCCCGAGCGGATCGCCGGCAGGGCGACGATCAGCAGCAGGACCAAGGCGACGATCAGCAGGCCGAGCGAGATCGGCCGATTGACGAAGATCATCGGGTCGCCACCCGAGACCCGCAGCGCGCGCCGCAGGTTCTCCTCCATCAGCGGCCCGAGCACGAAGCCGAGGATCAGCGGCGCCGGCTCGCAGGAGAGCCGCTGGAAGACGAAGCCGGCCACCCCGAAGATCGCCGCCATCACCACGGCCGCCGGGCTGTTGCTCACCGTGTAGACGCCGATGGCACAGAACAGCAGCACGGCGAGATAGAGGAACCGGTACGGCACCTTGAGGAGCTGCACCCACATGCCGATCAGCGGCAGGTTGATGATCACCAGCATGAGATTGCCGATCCACATCGAGGCGACCATGCCCCAGAACATCTGCGGCCGCTCGGTCATGATCTGCGGGCCCGGCTGGATGCCGTGGATCATCAGCGCGCCGATCATCAGCGCCATCACCGGATTGCCGGGCAGGCCCAGCGTCAGCATGGGAATGAAGGAGCTCTGCGCACCGGCGTTGTTGGCGGCCTCCGGCGCGGCCACGCCCTCGATGGCGCCGCGCCCGAACATTCCCGGGCGGTCGGAGACGCGCTTCTCGAGGGCATAGGCCGCGAAGGCCGAGAGCGTCGCGCCGCCGCCCGGCAGCACGCCGAGCACGGCGCCGAGGGCGGTGCCGCGCAGCGCCGCCGGCCAGCCGCGCCGGAACTCCTCGCCGGTCGGCCACAGCCGGGTGATCTTCTGCACCACCGGCTCGCGCGAGGATTCCCGCTGCGTCAGGTTGGCCATGATCTCGCTGATGCCGAACAGCCCGATCGCCAGCGTCGCGACGTCGATCCCGTCGGCGAGCTCGTTGAGCCCGAAGGTGAAGCGCTGGCCGCCGGTGTTGCCGTCGGTGCCGATCAGGCCGAGCAGCAGGCCGAGCACGATCATGGCGATCGCCTTGAGGACCGAGCCGTGCGCCAGCACCACGGCGGCGATCAGCCCGAGCACCATCAGCGAGAAGTACTCCGGCGCCCCGAACGACTGCCCGACCCGGGCGAGCGGCGGCGCCAGCGTCGCGATCAGGGCGGTGCTGACGCAGCCGGCCAGGAACGAGGCGAGCGCGGCCGCCGCCAGCGCCGCCCCGGCGCGGCCGTTGCGCGCCATCTGGTGGCCGTCGAGCGTCGTCACCACCGAGGAGGTCTCGCCCGGCAGATTGATCAGGATCGCCGTGGTCGAGCCGCCGTACTGGGCCCCGTAGAAGATGCCGGCCAGCATGATCAGGCCGGCGGTCGGCTCGAGATGGAAGGTCAGCGGCAGCAGCATCGCGATGGTGGCGATCGGGCCGATGCCGGGCAGCACGCCGATCAGCGTGCCGATCATCGCGCCGACGAAGGCGAACACCAGATTCGCGGGGGTCAGCGCCACCGAGAAGCCGAGCGCCAGGTTGGACAGGAACTCCATGGCGCCCCTACCACTCCGGCCAGACCGGGATCGTCAGCCCGAGCCCGGCGATGAACACGCCCCATGCGAGCGCGACCAGGACAACGGCCGCCAGCACCGTCTCGGCCGGGCGGAGATTGCGGCCGGCGAGCGCCCCGATCCCCACCAGGAGGAGGATCGAGATCACCAGCCCGAGCCGCTCCAGCGAGACGCCGAACACGACGAGCGCGACGAACACCAGGATCACGGGCCGGACGGCGGCGAGGCCGATCGGCAGCGTGCTGCGCTCGGCACCCGGTGCCATGAAGCCGCGCAGCGCGATCACGGCGCCGAGGCCGAGCAGGATCCAGCACAGCAGCCGCGGCACGTAGCCGGTGCCCATGCGCAGCGCCGTGCCGACCGGATAGTCGCGCGACAGCCACAGGCCGAGGCCGGCGAGCGCGATGAACAGGAGACCGGAGAGCACGTCGCGGTGGATCAGCCGCCGCCACGGCCGGGTCATCGGAAAGCCGGAGGCTTCGGTCATGGCAGGCTCCGCACCGATGTTCCGCTCATTCCCGCGAAAGCGGGACCCCAGGGCGACTCGACGTGTGGCCCTGGATTCCCGCTTTCGCGGGAATGAGCGGAGCGCGAGGCGAGCCTCGGCGGACAATGTCCCGGGGCCATGGAGTCCGGGCTCGCGGGCTTGCGCCCGCGCCCCGGAACGACGGCACGCGGAAACGCCGCGCTCATCGCGCCGGAATCACGGGCAGCAGCAGGAACGACTCCTTGTCGCCGCCGGAATAGATGGTGTTGGTGCCGGTGTTGTAGTCGGCGTGATAGTGCGTGTAGTGCACGCTTCCCACGCCGTCGCGCGGCTGGATGTCGAGCCGCAGCCGGTGGCGCTTGCGGAACACCATAGAGGTCGGCCAGATCTCGACCTCAACCTTCACGATCTCGCCCGGCTCGAGATAGAGCCGCCGCGCGTGCCGGTGATAGGGCCGCCACGGCGTGCTCAGCGTCGGATCGAGCTCGCGATGCGAGACCCGCAGCCAGCCCTTGGCGATCGGCACCTGCTGGCCCTGCTGCCCGACCTCCCAGACGTCGTTGCCGTCGGGGTCGATGTCGCGGATGGTGAGGAACAGATCCATGTCCTCGGTGGCGCTCGACACCCACAGGGTCGCGGCGACCGGGCCGGTGATCTCGGTGTCCTCGGCGAACGGCGCCGTGTCGAGCGTGATGCCCATGCCGGCCTGCATGGCGCCCGACGCCAGGAAGGTCGACGAGGCCGACGCCGAGCCGCCCTTCGACGCGCCGCTGGCGTTGTAGGTGCGGTGCGACGTCTCCGCCGGCTTCTCCGGCACCAGGCTGCCGCTGTTCGCCGCCGCGCCCGGCTTCGGGGCCGAGAGGTCGAGATACATCCTGGTCCACTGCGTGCGGGCGAGCGGCCATTCGTGCTCGTCGCGCCAGACGCCCTCGCCGTTGCCGTGGCGGATGAACAGCCGCACCGGCGGCTCGTCCATGACGCCGTTGTCGACGCCCTTGAGGAAGTGATCGAGGAAGCGGAGCTGCTGCCCGCGCGCCTCCTCGGTGTAGAACGGATGCACATGCGTGCCGGAATGCATCCGCAGCTTCTTGTGCCTCGAGGCCGCGCGCATGAACCCTTCGGTGTTGCCGCGCAGATGCAGGCCCATGCCGGACCAGTTGCCGACCGAGAACAGCGGCACCGTGATCCTGTCCCACTGCGCCTGCTCGCCCGCGAAGGCACCGGTGTCGAGATTGTGCCGCACCCAGCGCCACAGCGTGTCGGCCGTGAAGGTGTCCGGATTGTCCCGATAGGCCCGGCCGATCAGGTGGTGGCACAGATGCGTGACGAACCAGTTGGTCATGAACTGGTTGAGGATGCCGCCGTGGAACAGGGCGTCGCGATAGAGATCCGCGAAGCCCTCCCACGGCACGATCGCGGCGAGCGAGGGCGGCTGGTGGTTGGCGACGAACCACTGGTTGATGGCGAAGTAGGAGATGCCGATCAGCCCGACCTTGCCGTTGCACCAGGGCTGCGCCGCGGCCCATTCGATGGCGTCGCAGTAGTCGAGCGATTCCTGCAGCGACCACGGCTGGGTGCGGCCCGGCGACTTGCCGGTGCCGCGGGCGTCGATGCGGACGCAGGCGTAGCCGCGCGGCACCCACCATTCCGGGTTCACGGTCTCCCAGTTCATCAGCGGGTTCGGCTTCTCCTCCAGGTTCTCCGGAGGGATCCACACCTTGTCCTTCTGGTAGGGGCCGAGATTGAGCAGCGCCGGAAACCGCCCGTCGGCATCGGGCCGCAGCACGTCCGCCTTCAGGCGGGCACCGTCGCGGACCGGAACGTCGACGTTCCGCTCCACCCGGATGCCGCTGCTCGTGCCACCGGCAGTCCCGGCGCCGCCGGGCGTCTCGCTCTTCACGTCCAGCACTGAGGACACTCCGTATGTCGATATATCGATGGTCCGGGAAAGGTCGGCTCTTCACCTCTCCTCGCGCGCGGGGAGAGGGAGAGCAGCCTCTGCGTGCGAGGAGAGGACGGGCCGGGAACCGAGCGACCGTTCGCCTACTCCGCCAGCTCGATCTTCACCTCGGCGGCGATCTTCTTCCAGGCGTCCATCTCGGCGGCGAGCCAGGTCTTCGCCTCGGCCGTCGACTTGCTCGGCACCACGTTGAAGTTCTGCTTCTTGAAGGCCTCCTGGACGGCGGGCGCCTGCATGGCCTTCACGGACGCCTTGAACAGCGTCTCCAGAACCTCGGGCGGCGTCCCCGCCGGGGCGAACAGCCCCTGCCAGGCGATCGTGCCGACGCCCTTGTAGCCGAGCTCGTCCATGGTCGGGACGTCCGGATAGTCGGGCAGCCGCGCATGGTTGACGAGGGCGAAGGGGCGCAGGTTGCCGGCCTTGATCATCGGCGCCGTCGAGGCGACGTTGAGGAAGGCGAACTGCGCGTCGCCCGAGACCAGGTCGTTGATCACCCCGGAGGCGCCGGCCTTGTTGTGGATCGCCACCATGTCGAGATCGCCGGCCCGCTTGGCGAACAGCGCCGCGTCGTAGTGCGGATAGCTGCCGACGCCGACCGAGCCGTAGCGCACCTTGCCGGGGTTCTTCTTGGCGTAGTCGACGACGTCCTTCACGTTCTTCGGCGGAAAGTCCTTGGTGGTGGCGACCATGAACTCCGGAATGTCGACGAGGCGGGTGACCGGGACGACGTCCTTGACGTAGTCGATCTTGAACTTCTTCGGGAACAGCACCGGCGTGATGGCATTGGTCGACACGTTGCCGATCATCAGCGTGTAGCCGTCGGGCTTCGCCCGCGCCATCTCCTCGATGGCGATGATGCCGAAGGCGCCCGGCTTGTTCTCCACCACGAAGGACTGGCCGAGATCCTGTCGCATGTGCTCGCCGATCAGGCGCGCGACGATGTCGGTGGCGCCGCCCGGCGCGTAGGGCACGATGATCTTGACGGTGCGCGACGGGTATTTCTCCTGCGCCACGACGCTCGACGTCGCGGCGACACCCGCCACCGCGACGCAGGCGGCCGACATCAGGGCCAGCACGGTTCGTTGCATGCTCTCCTCCTTGGATGCGTCCGTCGATTTCGATCGGTGACGGATCGTTGTGTCGTGGTGCAGAACGCGACGCCCGACCCGGGCGTGGAGGGCGCCGCCGCTCGACGGCGGCAGGGTCAGGCCTTGATGCCGTGCAGCGAGTGGGACGCGTCCTTCACGGTGAAGAACAGCACGTCGCCGTCCTCGGTGGCGCCACCCGAATGGATCGTGTCGGCCGGGATGTAGACGAGCGAGCCCGGTCCGGCCTCGACCGGCCGGTCGCCGATGGTCGCCCGGAACGTGCCCTCGAGGACGTAGATCCACTGCTCGTTCGGATGCGAATGCGGCGCCGCGCCGGTGCCGGCGGGCATGCGCATCAGGCCGACGATCATCCGATCGCCTTCGACGCAGGCCCCGTTCGCGGTCGAGTAGTCGGGCCCGCCGAGAATGTGATTGACCTTCGCGAGCTCGAACACGTACTCGCCCGGGCCGGCCCGCTTGGCGCCCGGAGTGCGGGCCACGGCCGGTTCGCTGACGGTCGGCTCACTCGCGGCCGGCTCGCTCATGCGTCTCTCCCCGTTGTCGTTATGTTGTTATGCATTGTCGTCCGCTCGTCGTTTCGGCGAGCCGGTTGGACGAAGAGTCCACGGGCAGCGGCCCATTTGTCAATCGGCAAAGCTGCGGCGCTGCGAAGCGGGTCCCGCGCGCCGTGCAGGTCTCCGCGACGTTTCGGCGGAGCGCTGCCGGATCGGCCGGCCCGGGCGCCGTCGTCGCGCTCTGTATAGAAGCTCGTTTGGACGATCATCCCGCACTGCACACGCCGGCGCGCGAGCCGCCGCCGCCGGCCGGCCCGCTCGTCCGGCCGACCCGCGGGCCGGAGCGGGACGTTTCGTGCCGCTTGCGTCGGCGCGTGCGGCGCGGCAGCATGCGGAGCCTTCTTCCCCCGCGCCTCTCCGTTCCGCGCGTGACATCGCCCGCCCCATCGCGCGGCGGCGCGGGTCCGCATCCGGCCGGAACGGCGCCAACCCCCGAGGTGTACACCGTGGAGATCGGATTCGTCGGTCTCGGCGACATGGGATCGCTGATCGTGCCGCGCCTGATGGCGGCCGGTCATCGCGTCACCGGCTGGAACCGCACCAGATCGAAGGCCGAGCCGCTGATCGCGGCCGGCATGAGCTTCGCCGCCACGCCGCGCGAGGCGGCGGCGAACGCCGAGATCGTCTTCTCGATCGTCACCGACGGCGCCGCCGTCGAGCAGGTGGCGCTCGGACCGGACGGCATCCTGGCGGGCCTGCGCGAAGGCGGCATCTACGCCGACATGAGCACCATCGCGCCGCATGTGAGCCGCGGCGTCGCCGAGACGTTCGCCGCCGCCGGGCGGGTGATGCTCGACGCGCCGATCTCCGGCAGCCCGGTGACCATCCAGGCCGGCCAGGCCTCGGTGATGGTCGGCGGCGACGAGGCGGGCTACGAGAGAATCGCCCCGGTTCTGCTGGCGATCGGTCCCAAGGTGATGCGGGTCGGCGGCAACGGGCTCGCCTGCCAGATGAAGATCGCCGTCAACCTGCTGCTGATGGTCGAGGTGATCTGCTTCGGCGAATCGGTGGCGCTCGCCGAGAAGGGTGGCGTCGACCGTGCCGTCGCGGTCGAGGCGATCCTCAAGAGCGTCGCGGCCTCGCCGGTGCTCGGCTATCGCGGCCCCTTCATCCTGGAGGGCAAGATGCCGGCGAAGCCGCTCGCCGACGTGACGCTGCAGCAGAAGGACATGATGCTGGCGCTCGACCTCGGCCGCCGGCTCGGCAGCCCGGTGCCGCTCGCCGCCGCCGCCAACGAGATGATGAACGCCTGTCGCGGGCTCGGCATCGACCACCGCGATTTCGTCGCCGCCCACGAGGTCTACCGGCGGCTGGGAGGACAGTCATGAGCACCATGTTCCGCACCCGCATGGCCGACGTGCCGCTGGTCGAAGGCCTGAAGCGCGACGACGGCTGGATCGACATGCAGGTCCAGTTCCTGATCGACAAGAAGTCGGCCGGCGCCGACCACGTCGTCGGCTGGACCGTGCTGAAGCCCGGCGCCAGCCACGAGGCGCATCTGCACCGGAACTGCGACGAGTTCTTCATCGTGCTCGAGGGCGAGGGCCACATCATCACCGAGACCGGCCTCGAGCCGTCCAGGAAGGGCGACGTGGTCTATTCGCCACGCGGCTGCTGGCACGGCTTCAACAACACCTCGGACCGGGACGTGGTGCTGGTGTGGGGCTGGATGGGCGCCGGCTCGATCGCGGACTCGGGTTACGAGACGCCCGAAGGCGCGTCGCATCGGGGCGGGGGCGAGCAATGAGCGGCCCGCTCGACGACCCGCGGCTCGCCCGCGGCATGGCGGCCCAGATGGAGCTGCGCCGCGGCGCGCTGCGCGACGGCGCCGGCCCGATCGGCTGGAAGGTCGGCTTCGGCGCGCCCGCCGGGCTCGCCAAGCTGAAGATCACGGCGCCGATCGTCGGCTTCCTGCTCGACCGCAACGTGCTCGCCTCGGGCGCCACCGTGCCGCTGTCGCGCTTCGCCATGCCGGTCGCCGAGCCGGAGGTGGCGGTCGAGATGGGCGCCGACCTGCCGGGCGGCGGCGACGAGGCGGCGGCCGCGGCCGCCATCGCGGCACTCGGCCCGGCGATCGAGCTCGCCGACTTCTCGCCGACCGACGACGCCGAGGCGATCCTGTCGGGCAACATCTTTCACCGGCACGTGATCTTCGGCCCGCGGCTGCCGCGCCCCCGCGGCGACACCGCCGGCCTCGCCTCCACCGTGCTGCGCGACGGCACGGCGGTACCGGCGCCCGACGACGTGACGGCCAACACCGGGTCGCTCGCCCGCGTCGTCCGCCATGTCGCCGACACGCTCGCCGCGCTCGGCGAGACGCTCCGGGCCGGCGACGTGATCATCGCCGGCTCGATCACGCCGCCGCTGATGCTCGGCCCCCAGGACCGCCTGCTCGAGCATCGGCTCGCGCCGCTCGGCGACGTGACGGTCCGCTTTTCCTGACGCCGCCTGTCCTCCGCCGCCGTCCGGCCTTCGGCGGCGGAGGACGCGGAACCGCGCCGCACGCGGCCGCGGCACGCCGACGGCGGTGCGCCGCAATAACCCTTATGCTGCTTCGGTCAATACCTCCGCGCCAGGACACGCGACGGTTGAGCTCTTCCGAAAATTTCGCGGGAGCGCTGAAATTCGAAAGACTTGCATATCGTCATAAGGACTCGCCCGACTATAGATTATTCCCCTTTCTTGATAGCCATCCCGCAGTGAACGTTCATTGCGTGTCGCGCGTTCTCGTTGCGGCCGCACGTCACTGCAGTCGCGCGATCTCCCGGTCGGGATCACGCGCGGGATCCGCATCAGGAGACTTCAATGACATCTCTCGTGCGAAGCAACCCGAGAGGGCACTGGGCCCTCTGGGCGCTCATCGTCGTGGCCGGCACCATCTCGCTCGGGGTGGTGGCGCTCAACCGCGGGGAGAGCATCAATGCCGCCTGGTTGGTGGTAGCCGCCGTCTGCGTCTACCTGATCGCCTACCGGTTCTATGCCCTGTTCATCGCCGAGAAGGTGTTGAGCGTCGACCCGGCGCGGCCGACCCCGGCGCAGCGCCACAACGACGGCCTCGACTACGTCCCGACCAACCGTTACGTGCTGTTCGGTCACCACTTCGCCGCCATCGCCGGCGCCGGCCCGCTGGTCGGCCCGGTGCTGGCCGCGCAGATGGGCTACCTGCCCGGCACGCTGTGGATCCTCGCCGGCGTCGTGTTCGCCGGCGCCGTGCAGGACATGATCGTGCTGTTCATGTCGACGCGGCGGGACGGCCGCTCGCTCGGCGACATGATCAGGGCCGAGATGGGCCCGGTCGCCGGCGGCATCGCGCTGGTCGGCGTGCTGCTGATCATGATCATCCTGCTCGCCGTGCTCGCTCTCGTCGTGGTCAAGGCGCTGGTCGGCAGCCCGTGGGGCACCTTCGCGGTGGTCGCCACCATCCCGATCGCCATGCTGATGGGCGTCTACACCCGGTTCATCCGGCCCGGCCGCATCGGCGAGATGTCGGTGATCGGCTTCGTGCTGCTGATGGCCGCGCTGATCTTCGGCAAGACCGTCTCCGAGACGCCGTCGCTCGCCGTGCTGTTCGACTGGAAGGGCGAGACGCTCGCGCTCACCATCATCGGCTACGGCTTCGTCGCCTCGGTGCTGCCGGTCTGGCTGCTGCTCGCCCCGCGCGACTATCTGTCGACCTTCCTCAAGATCGGCACCATCTGTCTGCTCGCCATCGGCATCATGATCGTTCAGCCCGAGCTGAAGATGCCGGCCGTGACCAAGTTCATCGACGGCACCGGCCCGGTGTGGGCCGGCAGCCTGTTCCCGTTCCTGTTCATCACCATCGCGTGCGGCGCGGTCTCCGGCTTCCACGCCCTGATCTCGTCGGGCACCACGCCCAAGATGATCGAGAACGAGAACCAGATCCGGCTGATCGGCTACGGCGGCATGCTGATGGAGTCGTTCGTCGCCATCATGGCCCTGATCGCCGCGACCGTGATCGAGCCCGGCGTCTACTTCGCCATGAACAGCCCGGCGGGCCTCATCGGCACGACCGTGGAGAACGCCTCGCAGGTGATCTCGGGCTGGGGCTTCGTGGTGACGCCCGACATGCTCAGCCAGATGGCGAGCGACGTCGGCGAGCACACGATCCTGTCGCGCGCCGGCGGCGCGCCCACCCTCGCCGTCGGCATGGCCCACATCCTGTCCGGCCTGATCGGCGGCAAGACCATGATGGGCTTATGGTACCACTTCGCCATCCTGTTCGAGGCCCTGTTCATCCTGACGACGGTCGACGCCGGCACCCGGGTCGCCCGCTTCATGATCCAGGACCTGATCGGCAGCGTGATCCCGCCCTTCAAGAACACCGAATCGTGGGTCAACAACCTGATCGGTTCCGCGCTCTCGGTGACGTGCTGGGGCTACTTCCTGTACCAGGGCGTCGTCGATCCGCTCGGCGGCATCAACACCCTGTGGCCGCTGTTCGGCATCTCCAACCAGATGCTGGCCGGCATCGCCCTGATCCTGTGCACCACCGTGCTGTTCAAGATGAAGCGCGAGCGGTACGCCTGGGTCACGCTCCTGCCGACCAGCTGGCTGCTGGCCTGCACGCTCACCGCCGGCCTGCAGAAGATCTTCCACCCGAGCCCGAAGATCGGCTTCCTGGCCCACGCCCAGGTGTTCGGCGACGCGCTCGCCCAGGGCAAGGTCCTGGCGCCGGCCAAGTCCATCGAGGACATGAGCCGGGTGGTGTTCAACGACTACATCAACACGGCGCTGTCGGCCGCCTTCGTGGCCGTCGTCCTCGCCATGCTGGTGTTCGGCATCGTCAGCATCCGCCGGGCGCTCGCGACCTCGCGGGTCACCACGGCCGAGGTCGGCGGCGTCGCCGGCAGCGCGCGGGCAGCCCATGCCTGAGGCAGGGCCCCAGACGCTCGGCATCACCGGGTGGGCCGTTCGTGCGGCCCGCCTGATGGTCGGCGTGCCCGACTACGACACCTATGTGGCGCATCGCAAGGCGACGCACCCCGACGAGCCGATCATGACCTACGAGGAGTTCTTCCGGGAGCGCCAGGAGGCGCGCTACGGCTTCGGCAAGGGCGGCCGTTTCCGCTGCTGCTAGGCCGGACCGGAGGACGACGTGATGCGAAGGGGCGGCCCGCGGGCCGCCCCTTTCGTTTTCGCGGCGCGGCCGCGCCGCGCGGCGCGCGATTTGCCGAGACGCACCCGGGAGGCTAATCGGAAGGGCCACGAACGCCTCCGGAGCCCGATGACCGCCCTGCCCGCCGCGCCCACGTCCGCATCGTCCCTGTCCGCCCCCTCGGTCGACATCGCCATCGAGCACGTCGATCTCTGGTACGGCAGCAATCACGTGCTGCGCGACGTCGATCTGCGGATCGAGCCGGGCGAGTTCTTCGCGTTCCTGGGGCCGTCCGGCTGCGGCAAGACCACTCTGCTGCGCCTGATCGCCGGCTTCAACCAGGCCGACCGCGGCCGCGTCCTGATCGCCGGGCGCGACGTCTCCGGCCTGCCGCCGTGGAAGCGCGACGTCGGCATGGTGTTCCAGTCCTATGCGCTGTGGCCGCACATGACGGTCGAGCAGAACATCGCCTTTGGCCTGGAGGAGCGGCGGCTGCCGCGCCAGGAGATCAGGAAGCGCGTCGCCGCCGCGCTCGACCTCGTCGGCCTCGGCGGCCTGGAGAAGCGCCGCCCGGCCCAGCTGTCCGGCGGCCAGCAGCAGCGCGTCGCCCTCGCCCGCACCATCGTGGTCGAGCCGAAGGTCCTGCTGCTCGACGAGCCGCTGTCCAATCTGGATGCCAAGCTGCGCGGAGAGGTGCGGCGCGAGCTGCGCGAGCTGCAGCAGCGCCTCGGCCTCACGGCGATCTTCGTCACCCACGACCAGGAGGAGGCAAACACCATCTGCGACCGCATCGCCGTGATGAAGGACGGCACGGTGCAGCAGGTCGGTGCCCCCACGGCGCTCTACGACGCGCCGAGAAACCTGTTCGTCGCCGGCTTTCTGGGGACGACCAACATCCTTCAGGGCCGGGTGCTGCGCGACTGCGGCGGCGTGGCCTTCGAGACGGCGGCAGGGACAATCCCGCTGCCGGCCGGCGCCCTTCCCGGAGGCGACGTGCCGCCCGGGGCGAAGCTGGTCTTCCGTCCGCACCACGCCATCCTGTCGCGCCCCGGCGTCCCGCTCGCCGAAGGCCGGGCGCGCCTGCCGGGAACGATCCGGTTCAAGGAGTTCCTGGGCGCCACGGAGCGCTACGGGATCGCGGTCGCGGGTGGCGTCGAAGGCAGCACCGAGGTGTCGGTCGACCTCACCCACGGCACCGCGCCGGCCGGGCTGGAGCCCGGCACGGCGGTTGCGATCGACATCACCCTCGACCGCCTGCACGTCCTGGGAGAGTGAGGCCGCCGGGGCCTCGCCTGCAGAAAGCCCGCGGGGCGGAAACGGGATCCCCGGGCGCTAGCGCCGCCCCGCATTCCGTTTCACTTCATGCGGGCTGCGGCGCTGAACGCCGTCCCGGAGCCCCCTCGCGCAGCGGCGCCGGACCCACTATCTTCCGGGCGACCCTTTCAAGCCGAGAAAGACCTGCCATGACCGCCACCACCTCGCTCCTCGACCGCGCCGGTCTCGACCGGACCAACGTGTCGCGCCTGATCGCGCGCGGGCTGGAGGGGGCCGACGACGGCGAGCTCTATCTCGAGTACCGCCAGTCCGAGATGCTGATGTTCGACAACGGCCGCCTGAAGCAGGCGACCTACGACACGACGCAGGGCTTCGGGCTGCGCGCCGTCAAGGACGAGGCGGTCGGCTACGCCCATTCCTCGGCCCTCTCGGAGGAGGCGATCGGCCGCGCCGCCGACGCCGTGAAGGCGGTCAAGGGCGGCTATTCCGGGACGCTCGCCGCCGCGCCGCCGCGCACCAATGCGAAGCTCTATACCGATGCCAACCCGCTCGCCGGCGTCGCCTTCGCCGAGAAGGTGAAGCTGCTGGAGGCCGTCGACGCCTACACGCGCGCCAAGGACCCGCGGGTCCGTCAGGTGACGGCGAGCGTCGCGGCGACCTGGCAGGTGGTCGAGATCGTGCGGCCGGACGGCGAGACCTATCGCGACGTGCGGCCGATGGTGCGGGTCAACGTCTCGGTCGTGGTCGGCGACGGCGATCGCCAGGAGACCGGCAGCCACGGCTATGGCGGCCGGTCCACCATCGAGCAGTTCGTGAGCGAGGCGGCGTGGCGCGGCGCGGCCGACGACGCGGTGCGCCAGGCGCTCGTCAATCTGGAGTCCGTCCCGGCCCCGGCCGGCGAGATGGACGTGGTGCTCGGCCCCGGCTGGCCCGGCGTGATGCTGCACGAGGCGGTCGGCCACGGGCTGGAAGGCGACTTCAACCGCAAGAAGACCTCGGCCTTCGCCGGCCTGATGGGTCAGCAGGTGGCCGCCAGGGGCGTCACCGTGATCGACGACGGCACGATGGCGTCACGGCGCGGCTCGCTGTCGATCGACGACGAGGGCACGCCGACCAACCGCACCGTGCTGATCGACGACGGGATTCTCGTCGGCTACATGCAGGACCGCCAGAACGCCCGCCTGATGGGCATGCGGCCCACCGGCAACGGCCGCCGCGAGAGCTTCGCCCATGTGCCGATGCCGCGCATGACCAACACCGTGATGGTGGCGGGCCGCCACGATCCGGCCGAGATCCTCGCTTCGGTGAAGAACGGGCTCTACGCCGTGAGTTTCGGCGGCGGCCAGGTCGACATCACCTCGGGCAAGTACGTCTTCCAGTGCACCGAGGCGTATCGGATCGAGGACGGCAAGGTCGGCGCGCCCGTGAAGGGCGCCATGCTGATCGGCAACGGCCCGACGGATCTGCACCGCATCACCATGGTGGGCGACGACCTCGCCCTCGACCACGGCATCGGCACCTGCGGCAAGAACGGCCAGGGTGTGCCGGTCGGCGTCGGCCAGCCGACGCTGCGCATGGACCGCATCACGGTCGGCGGCACCGGCGGCTGAGCCGTCTCGTGACGGGGGTCCCGGTGATCGACTCGTCGGTCGTTCCGGAGCGGCGCACAGCGTCGGATCACTCCGCCGCCGCGGTTCCGGCGAGGCTGCGGGTGGGCAGGCTGTAGGCGGCGGGGGTCAGGGTGCTGCCGATGCGGCGGACGCTGTGGCTGATGCCGCAGAGCCGGTTGCACTTGCGCATCTCGCAGCGGATGTCGTTGGCGCCGAGCCAGAACCTCTTCAGGTCGCCGTCGGCGCGCAGCTTCGCGCCGCGAAAGTCGGTCGAGAAGCACAGCCGCGCCGTGCCGTAGTGATCGACCATGATGTTGCGCTCGTAGGTGTTGCAGATGTGGGCGCGGGTGCGGGTCGGCGCCGCCCAACCCTTCTCGTACTGCTGACCGGCCGCGATCGACTCGACATACATGCGCACATTGGCGAGCCAGACCGGGTTGAGACCGAGGCCGAAGCGCGCGTCGCAGCGGCGGATTTCTTCGACCAGCACGTCCGGATCCATCCGGTGATGGGCGGCGAAGAACCGGTCCTCCGGGGTGTCGCCGAACGACGGCTGCAGGAAGTTCAGCTTCAGCTTGTCGGCCTTCAGGTCGTTCAGGACGAAGTCGTAGAACGGCTCGAGCTCGCGGTGGTTCTCGTCGAAGATCAGCCCCATCACGTAGATGCGGCTGGTGCTGCCGGTGCGGTCGCGCGCCGCCTTCAGCAGGCGCACGGCCCGGCAGGCCTTGTCGAAGGCGCCTGGCACGCCGCGGGTGCGGTCGTGCAGCTGGGGCCGGTGGCTGTTGAGCGAGATCGAGATCTCGTGCGGCCCCTCGGTGACCATCCGCTCGGCCATCGCGTCGGTGCGGATGCGGGTGCCGTTGACGACCGACAGGCAGGTCAGCCCCAGCGCGCGGCAGTGGCCGGCCACGTCGAAATAGTCCTCGAGGTCGAGCATCGACTCGCCGCCGCAGATCACCACGGCGCCGTGCGGGTTCATGGCGGCGAACTCGGAGAGCACCCGCCGGCGGCCGGCGCGGTCGAGATAGTTGGCTCTGTCGGCGTCGTCGGTGTGCCAGAAGCTGCAGTGCTCGCATTTGAGATTGCAGCGGCTGTTGATCAGCAGGAACAGGAAGCGCGGCGGATCGAGACGGGCGTCGAAGCCGCCGGCCGGCGCCTCGCGGGACACCATCCGCTTCAGGAAATGGAACACCACTCTCCCCCGTCTCGGCAGCGTCTGTCCGGATCGCCGCCGGCCCGGCACCCGCACCTGATCACGTCCGGCGGCGCCGGAGCCACCGCTTGAACCACCGCTTGCGCCGCTTGGTCGTCCAGGTGGCGAGCCGCTCGGGGCCGAGCGCCTGCACCACCGCCGCGCGGTTCCGCGCCAGAGCGGCCGCGAGGGTATCACGCCGCCCGCCGCCGGCAAGATGCGTGTCGAGCCGCTCGAGCAGGCCCGTGTAGCTCTCGACCGACCAGAAGCGCGGGACCATGGCGACGGCCTCGCGGGTGTAGAGCTCGATCAGCGCGGCCACCACGGCATCCGACGGTTCCGAGTCGGGCTTCATGCAGCGGACATTGGCGAGCTGCGGATGGGCCGTGCCGACATTGCCGCCATGGATGCGATACACCGACAGCGCCCGGTCGATCAGCACGCCGCCGCAGCGGTGGCCCACCGCGATGCACAGGAAGGCATCCGACCCGATCCGCGTGGCGGCGAGCTCCGGCGCGTCGGCGAACAACGCGACGGCGTCGCGCCGGAACATGTTCGCGGTACCTGGAGACCAGCACCATCTCACCTGGCCGGGCGGCACCGAGACCAGGTCGTCGAGCAGCGCCGGGGCCGGACCGGGCAGCGTCCACGGGCCCGCCGGGGCCCGGGCCAGCGGCCGGAACGCGTGCCCGGGCGGGCCGCCGGAACCGGCGCCGGCGAGGCGGTCCTCCATCAGACGATCGTTCAGGGCCTGGCCGGTGGTCAGCACCGCTCGCCCGTCCACGACCTGGACGACGTCGCTGGAGGTGAGGCCGGGATGCCGCCGCGCCGACAGATGGACATAGACGTGGGTGGCGACGAACTCCGGGAACAGCAGGTCGTCGGCATCCATGAAGACGACGTAATGACCGCGGCTCGCGGCGAAACCGGTAGCGCTCGCGGCGCCCTGCCCGGCGTTCGTGGCGTGCCGCAGCACCACGAGATCGGGCCACTCGACCGCGAGCGCGTCGAGCACGACGGCGCTGTCGTCCGTGGAGGCGTCATCCACCACGATGCATTCGACCGCCTCGTAGGTCTGGGCCCGGACCGACTCGATCGCATCGCGGAGAAAGCGACCGTAGTTGAAGTTGGAGATGACGACGCTCACCAGCGGGAGGGCGATCTGCATCAATGCGCTCCTCGGGCCCGATCCTCGAACGGCCGGCGTCATGTCCGTCTCGCCTGCCCGGTTCGGAATCGCACCGGGAGGATCGAGCGCGGGTCGCCGGTCCGATTCATCGAACCGTCGCGAGGCCACCTCTGCCAATCACAGCAATACCATCGATCCGCGGGAAAAACGACTCGGTCCGCCGCCCACGACGAGCACGTCACCAGCAGCCCGGGCCGCCGGCCGTCATCCTCGGGCACGCTTTCGCCACGGTCTGGACCAACGCCGCTTCCGTCCGCCGGTCGCGCGCCGCTCCATCCATCCGGTGAGCTCATCCTGTCCGAGCGCCTGCACCAGCGTCGCGTGGTGGCGGGCCATCGCGGCCGCGAGGACGCCCGGATGGCCGAGCCCGGTGAGATGTGCGTCCAGCCGGTCGACCAGCGCCGTGTAGGTGCCGGCGTTCCAGAGCTGCGGCACGACCGTGGCCGCCTCGCGGACATAGAGCTCCACCAGCCGCATCAGCGCGACCGTGCTCAGCTCCTTGTCGGGCGGCGCGGCCCGCACATTGACCAGCTGGGCCTGCCGGATGCCGGCATTGCCGCCGTGCACGCGATGGAGCGACAACGGCCGGTCGATCAGCACCCCGCCGCAACGATGCCCGACCGCCGTGCAGAGGAAGGCGTCGAGGCAGATCCGCATCGCCGAGAACTCGTCGGAGCGGACGAACAGATCGACGGCGTCGCGCCGATACATGTTGGCGCTGTGATGCGACCAGCACCAGTGGACCTGGCCGGGCGGCACGTGCACCAGCCGATCGAGCAGCGCCGGCCCCGGCGTGTCGAGCGTCCACGGGCCCGCCGGCGCCGGCTCGACGGGACGAAACAGCCCCGCACCGTTGCCCGCATGCGCGACGATATGGTCGTTGACGCCCTGGCAGGTGCCGAGCACGACCTGTCCGTCGACCACCTGATAGATGTCGCTCGACGTGATGCCGACGTGGATCCGCGAGGAGAGCTGGACATAGACGTGGGTCGCCACGAAGTCCGGCCCCATCACGTCGTCGCCGTCCATGAACACGACATAGGGGCCGCGGCTCGCCTCGTAGCCGGTGCGGCAGGCCGCGCCCTGCCCGCCATTGGTCTCGCGCCTGATCACGGTCGTGGCCGGCCACTCGGCCGCGACGGCGTCGAGCACGGCGGCCGTGTCGTCGCTCGACGCGTCGTCGACCACGATGCACTCGATCGCCGGATAGGCCTGGGCGTGAACCGACGCGACCGCCTCCGTCAGGAAGCGGGCAAAATTGTAGGACGTGACGACGACGCTGACGAGCGGAAGGGAAAGCTGCATGCGAGTCCTGGCCGACGGCCCGCGACGACAGGGGACGATGTCTGCGGCCGGGTCGCCGCGCCGGACGATCCTACCGGCCCGGCTCGTCACGTCCAGATCCGCGCCGTCGGGGGTCTTGGACGCTCACCGCGGCGTGTGATCACGTGTCGTTTGGCGGCCACGGCAAGGCATGGTATTAATGGATGGTTTCCTAATGCTTCCGAATGGTGTCGACCCAACGGGTGACGAGCAGCTGCATGCAGGACTCCGCGCTCGTCATCGCGTCGCCGTGGCCCCGCTGCGGAAGTTCCAACATCTTCGCCGCCCAGTGCAGGTATCTAGACACCCGCGGCTATCGCACCGCGCTTCTGCTCGGCCCGCATCTCCCCATTCACCGCGCCAGGTATCACGGCTACTGGGACTGGATGCTGGAGCAGATGCGCTTCGAGGGCGTCGCGCTGGTCTGCCACGCCTCGACGTCGCACCGCATGCGCGCCTGGCGCTCGCGCAGCCATCTGCAATGGCTCGCCAGCGGACGCGACTCGCAGCTGTCGGTGATGGCGCGCTACGGCGGCGCCGCCACGCTTCCGGCGACGCTTCTCGATTTCATCGAGGCCCATCCGCCGCGCGTGATCGTCGTCAATCACTGCTTCCAGATGGGGCTGGCGCACACGGTGCTGCGGGAGATGGCCCGCCGCCGCCTGCCGCGGCCGCTCGTCGTGCTGGAAACTCACGACGTCCAGGCCGAGCTCTATGCGGACGGCGGGCTCGCCAACGTCTTCCGCGGCCGGCCGGACGCGCGGGCGCTGCTGGAGCGGGACGAACTACGGCTCGCCGCCGGCGCCGACGCCTTCACCCACGTGACCGACGACGACCGGGCGTATTTCAGCACGCGGCTGCCCGGACCTCATCACCTCGTCCGCGCCACCCTCACCCCCGAGAACGAGCGCCGCCTCCTCGCCCTGGAGCCGGCGGATCGCGAGCGCTTCGACTTCGCCTATGTCGGCGACAACAATCCGGGCAACGAGGTGAGCCTCGCCTGGTTCCTGACCGAGGTCGCACCGCGGCTCGATCGCGGCTGCCGGATCGCGATCGCCGGACGGATCGGCGGCCACATGGAGGCGGTCCGCCCGGATCTCTTCGGCCGCTACGCACACTGGTTCGTCGGCGTCGTCGACGACGTGACGACCGTCTACGCCCAGGCCGCCGTCGTCGTGATTCCGACCCGCTTCGGCACCGGCATCTCGATCAAGACCATCGAGGCGCTGGCGGCCGGCAACCCGATCGTCGCCACCGGCGCGGCGCTGCGCGGCCTCGTCGGCGCCTCGACGCCTGCGTCGATCGCGAGCGCAGAGGACCCGGACGGCTTCGCGCGTGCCATGATGGAGACGCTCGGACGATGGCGGGCCCTGCGCGGCCTGTCCCGCGACGCCTATCGGGAGCGCCTGTCCAACGCGGCCTATTTCGCGCGGTGGGATGCGGTGCTGCAGTCCGGCGGCGTGCCGGTCCGCGACCGGACGGCGCCGCCGGTCGCGGGTCTCGCCACGATCGGGGCCTGACGGCACGGTCGGCCGCACGGCGAACGAGCCGTCACGCGCCCAGCGCGGCACGACCTCTCCGATCGGCAGCGCCGAAGAAGATCCGCGACTCCGGCCTGCCTTGCCAGGAGCCCGGCACGACCGGCCCGGTGGCGACCGAGCTGCACGGCGCGATCTCGACGGGGCCGTCCGGCAACCGAGTCTATTTCGGCCACGGCACCAACAACGTGGACCGGGCGAAGCTGCTCGAAGGCCTGGGGGAGCCGACGCGGGTACCGCGTGTCGCGGGCGCGGTGCAGCGCGACGCCAGCGTCGTGACGCGCCGCGGCCGCGGAGCCGGTCCGCCCGTTCGGCCCTTTCACACCTCGATGTCGAGGATTCGCCCCACCGTGCCCTTGGGCACGGTGGCGGCCGGCGAGCTCCGCTGGACGGCGGTGTCGGTGGTCCGGCCCTCGGCCGGCGGAGCGGCGCCGCCCGCCTTGACGGCGCGCTCGATCACGTCGGTCAGGGTCCGCTCCTGGTACGACGGCTGGGTGGTCGGCGCCTGCCGGGCGTATCGCTGGACCATGTCCGACTGGGCGCGGCGCACCGCGTCGAGCCAAGCCGCCGTCAGTCCCGTGGTGATCTCCATGCGGCACACTCCCCGGGCCACACAACTTCTCCGTGCCATTCCGGCGCGCGACCGGTTGACGAGTCCTGAACGGGCCCGCCCGGCGGACGCCTCTCCTCCCCGGGCCGGTTAACGAGAGCTTGCCGGGCTCCCGCCATCCTGGCGTTGCCCCCAGGATGTGCAGAAATCGCCGCCTTTCGGGGTCGCGCCGGCGCGGCTTCGCCCCTACAAGGAGGCATGCGGCAACGACCCCTCCTGACCATGTCGCCCGGCGACTGGGCGATGCTCGTCGCCCTCTCCACGCTGTGGGGAGCCTCCTACTATTTCGCCAAGGTGGCGGTCGCCGAGGTGCCGCCGATGACCATCTCGCTGATCCGGGTGGCGGTCGCCGCGCCGATCATGCTGGCGCTGTGCCGGCAGGCCGGCGAGCTCGCGCAGATGCCGCGCTACTGGCTGCCGTTCCTGGTGATGGGCTTCCTCAGCAATGCCGCCGCCTTCGCACTGATCTCGTGGAGCCAGCTGCGGATCGGGAGCGGGCTCGCCGCCGTGCTCAACGCGACCACGCCGCTGTTCGCCATCGTGCTGGCCCACCTGACGACGCGCGACGATCGCATCACGCCCGCCCGGGCGGCCGGGCTGCTGCTCGGCCTCGCCGGGGTCGCCGTGATGATCGGGCCCGGCGCGCTCGCCGGTCTCGGCGGCCATATCGGCGGCGAGCTCGCCTGCCTGCTCGCCGCCTTCCTGTACGCCGTCGGCGCCATCTACGCCCGGCGCTACAAGCACCTCTCGCCCAACGTGATGGGCGGCGGCCAGGCGGTCGCCGCCATCGTGCTGATGCTGCCGCCCGTGCTGCTGCTCGACCAGCCGTGGCGGCTGCCGGCCCCGTCCTGGCCGGCCGTCGCGGCGCTGCTGGCGCTCGGCGCCTTCTCGACGGCGCTCGCCTACGTCCTGTATTTCCGGGTTCTGTCGCGGGCCGGCGCCACCAATACGCTCCTGGTCACATTCCTGATCCCGGTCAGCGCCATGCTGCTCGGCACCGTGCTGATGGACGAGCGCCTGGAGCCGCACCAGATCGCCGGCATGCTCGGCATCGCGGCCGGCCTCGTGGCGATCGACGGGCGGGCCTGGAGGGCGTTTTCGGAGTGGCGGCGAGGGAGGAAGTCGTAGGGCGGGCAAGGCGAAGCGTGCCCACGCCGTCCGACGCGATCGTGTCACCGCGTGGGCACGGCACGTTCCGCGCCTTCGCCCCCCTACGGATCGACGACCCGCCTCACCGGGTCGGGACGGGCTTCTCGCCGCGGTAGTCGTAGAAGCCGCGCTGGGTCTTGCGGCCGAGCCAGCCGGCCTCGACGTATTTCACCAGCAGCGGGCACGGGCGGTACTTGGAGTCGGCCAGCCCCTCGTGCAGGACCTGCATGACCGACAGGCAGATGTCGAGGCCGATGAAGTCGGCGAGCTGCAGCGGGCCCATCGGGTGGTTGGCGCCGAGCCGCATGGCGACATCGATCGCCTCGACCGTGCCGACCCCCTCGTACAGCGTGTAGATCGCCTCGTTGATCATCGGCATCAGCACGCGGTTGACGATGAAGGCCGGGAAGTCCTCCGACACCGCGACCGTCTTGCCGAGCCGGTGGCAGAACGCCTTGGTGGCCTCGTAGGTGGCGTCCTCGGTGGCGATGCCGCGGATCAGCTCGACCAGCTCCATCACCGGCACCGGATTCATGAAATGAATGCCGATGAAGCGCTCCGGCCGGTCGGTCGCGGCGGCGAGGCGGGTGATCGAGATCGACGACGTGTTGGAGCCGACCATCGCGTCCGGCTTCAGGTTCGGGCAGAGCTGGCCGTAGATCTTGCGCTTGACGTCCTCCTTCTCGGTCGCCGCCTCGATGACGAGGTCGCAGTCCGAGAAGCCGTCGTAGCCGACCGCGGGGACGATCCGGGCGAGCGCGGCCTGGCGCTCCGCCTCGGTGATGCGGTTCCGCTTCACCTGCCGGGTCATGTTGCCGTTGATGGTGGCGAGCCCGGCCTTGATGCGGTCGGCGGAGACGTCGTTGAGCACGACGTTCACTCCCGCGAGCGCACAGACATGGGCGATGCCGGTGCCCATCTGCCCGGCCCCGATCACGCCGACCTTGTCGATGGCGACCTTGTCGATGTTCGTCATCTCACCTACCCGAGCGACTGGCGGCCCTGGCTACCGGCCCGCCGAACGGCGAGCCCGGCCGGGGACCGGGATGCTCTTATACTGCCAGTCTCGATCCCCCGCCACGGCCGTGATGCCCGGATCGGGCGTCCTCGGCAGGCGTCACTTGCCGGTCTTGGCGAGCTCGTCCTGGAGCTCGGGGAGGATCTTGAACAGGTCGCCCACGAGGCCGTAATCGGCGACCTGGAAGATCGGCGCCTCCTCGTCCTTGTTGATGGCGACGATGACCTTGGAGTCCTTCATGCCGGCGAGGTGCTGGATCGCCCCCGAGATGCCGACCGCGACATAGAGCTCCGGCGCCACCACCTTGCCGGTCTGGCCGACCTGCCAGTCGTTGGGGGCGTAGCCGGCGTCCACGGCGGCGCGCGAGGCGCCGACCGCGGCGCCGAGCGTGTCGGCGAGCGGCTCGATGTACTTGGCGAAGTTCTCGCGGCTCTGCACGGCGCGCCCGCCCGACACCACGATGCGGGCCGAGGTGAGCTCCGGCCGCTCCGACTTCGACAGCTCCTCGCCGACGAAGCGGGAGATGCCGGGATCGTCGACGGCGGCCACCGGCTCGATCGGCGCCGCGGCAGCCCCGGCCCCGGTCGCCTGGAACGACGAGATGCGAACCGTGATCACCTTCTTGGCGTCGCCCGACCTCACCGTCTGGATGGCGCTGCCGGCATAGATCAGCCGCTCGAACATGTCCGGGCCGAGCACCTTGATGATCTCGGACACCTGCATGACGTCGAGCAGCGCCGCGACCCGCGGCATGACGTCCTTGCCGATCGCCGTCGCCGGCATGACGATCGCGTCGTAGGCCGGCGCGAGCGAGACCAGCAGGGCGGCCAGCGGCTCCGCCGTCTGGTGGGCGTAGCGGGCGTCGTCGGCGGTCAGCACCTTGGCGACGCCGTCGAGCCCGGACGCGGCGTCCGCCGCACCTGAGACGCCCTGTCCCGCGACCAGCACGTGGACGTCCCCGCCGAGCGCCTTCGCCGCGGTCAGGGCCTTGGCGGTGGCGTCCCTGAGGGTTCCGCCGTCGTGTTCCGCAACCAGAAGGTTCGCCATCTCACAGCACTCCGGCTTCGTCCTTGAGCTTCCCGACCAGCTCGGCGACCGAGCCGACCTTGACGCCGCCCTTGCGGCCCGCGGGCTCGACGGTCTTGAGGACCTCGAGCCGCGGCGCGACGTCGACGCCGTAGTCGGCCGGCGCCTTCTCGGCGATCGGCTTCTTCTTCGCCTTCATGATGTTGGGCAGAGAGGCGTAGCGCGGCTCGTTGAGCCGCAGATCGGTGGTGACGATCGCCGGCCCCTTCAGGGCGACGGTCTGCAGGCCGCCGTCGACCTCGCGCGTCACGGTGACGCCGTCGCCCTCGAGCACGACCTTGGAGGCGAACGTGCCCTGCGGCCAGCCGAGCAGCGCGGCCAGCATCTGGCCGGTCTGGTTGCAGTCGTCGTCGATCGCCTGCTTGCCCATGACGACGAGGCCGGGCGCCTCCTCGGCGACCACCTTGGCGAGGATCTTGGCCACCGCCAGCGGCTCGACGATGCCGTCGGTCTTCACCAGGATGCCGCGGTCGGCGCCCATGGCGAGCGCGGTGCGGATGGTCTCGGCCGCCTGGGCCGGGCCGATCGAGACGGCGACGATCTCGGTCGCCTTTCCGGCCTCCTTCAGCCGGATCGCCTCCTCGACGGCGATCTCGTCGAAGGGGTTCATCGACATCTTGACGTTGGCGAGCTCGACGCCGGACCCGTCCGGCTTGACCCGCACCTTCACGTTGTAGTCGACGACCCGCTTGACTGTGACAAGGACCTTCATGCTGCATCACTCCCGCGGCGGCGGCGCAACCTATGGCCCGGTTCCGGGGCTGTCAACGCGCATGCCGCAGTGCCGCACAGCGACCCGGGTCCTGGCTGGAAAACCTTCAAACTGCGGCGGAATCCGGAGCCCCGCGGCCACCGTCGGAAACCGGCTCAGCGGTTGCGTCCGGGCTGCCAGAGCACGTCCCCGGCGCCGCGGCCGTTGGCCCACCGCGCCGCCACGAACAGGAAGTCCGACAACCGGTTGACGTATTTCAGGGCGGGCCCCGACACCGCCTCGCCGGGCCGCTCGGCGAGCTCGGCCATCAGCCGCTCGGCCCGCCGGCACACCGTGCGGGCGACGTGCAGGGCGGCCGCCGCCGGGGTGCCGCCGGGCAGCACGAAGGAGCGCAGCGGCGCCAGATCGGCGTTCAGCGTGTCGATCTCGCGCTCCAGCCGGGCGACCTGCTCCTCGGTGACGGCGAGCCGCGCGCCGCCCGGCCCCTTGCCGGCCTCGCCCGGCATGCACAGGTCGGCGCCGAGGTCGAACAGGTCGTTCTGGATGCGCCCGAGCATGGCGTCGAGCACCGGCTCGGCCGCGGTGGAGAGCCGCGCCATCCCGAGCGCCGCATTGGTCTCGTCGACCGTGCCGTAGGCGGCGATCCGCAGATCGTGCTTCTTGCGCCGCTCGCCGGTGCCGAGCGCCGTGGTGCCGTCGTCGCCGGTGCGGGTGTAGATGCGATTGAGCACGACCATGGGCGTATCCTGCGGGGTTCCGATCCAGCCGGGTCACTACGGTAGCGGGACCGTAATGGATTTCGACGCCTGGGCAATCCCGCCCCGTTACCGCCCCATCGCCCAGATGGTGAGCATGATCACCACGATGGCGACGAGCTGCAGCACCACGCGCCAGCGCATCAGCCGCTGCGAGGTCGACGGCGCGCCGCCGCGCAGCATGTTGGCGAGGCCGAGCAGGAGCACGACGGCGACCGCCCCGATCGCCACCGGAACCGCATACATGCTGAGCGCGTGCGCCATGCCGTCGTCCTCTGCTCCGGGCCGGCCGCCCGGGCCGGCGGCACGAGGCCAGCATATAGGGATGTTTCGCCCGGCGGGAATGGCAGCCTTCGGGCCAGGCCCCTTGTGCGGCGCGGCTCTTTCGCGCCACTAGGATGACCCGCACGGGCGCCGCGCCGGGGCGCCCCGAACCGTCCGGACCCCGATGATCAAGCCCCCCTCGTCCCCGAAGCCCCGCACGCTCGCCGCCCAGGCCCTGGGCGACATCGAGCCGCAGACCGGCGGGATCGTGCCGCCCGTGCATGTCGCGACGACGTTCCTGCGCGACCCCGACAACGGCTATTCGTCCGGCTACGTCTACGGCCGGCCGGACAACGCGACGGTGCGCCAGGCCGAGGGCGTGCTGGCCGCCCTCGAAGGCGCCGCCGCCGCGATGCTGCTCGGCTCCGGCATGTCGGCCGCGACCGCCGCCGTGATGGCGCTGCCGGAGCCCGGCCACATCGTCGCGTCGCAGGTGATGTACTGGGCGTTTCGCGACTGGCTCCTGCGCGAGGCGCCGCGCTACGGCCACACGGTGGAGATCGTCGACACCACCGACCTCGCCGCCGTCCGGGCCGCCGTGGTGCCGGGGCAGACCCGGCTGGTGTGGATCGAGACGCCCGGCAACCCGCTGTGGACCATCACGGACATCGCCGGGGTCGTCGAGATCGCCCACGCGGCCGGGGCCCGCGTCGCGGTCGATTCGACGGTCGCGACGCCGGTGTTCAGCCGGCCGCTCTCGCTCGGCGCCGACCTGGTGATGCATTCGGCGACCAAGTACCTCAACGGCCATTCGGACGTGATCGCCGGCGGCCTCGCCACCGCCCGCCCCGGGGATCCCTGGTGGACCCGGATCGCCGAGCTGCGGGCCCGGCACGGCCTGATCCTCGGCCCGTTCGAGGCCTGGCTGCTGCTGCGCGGGATGCGCACCCTCGACGTCCGGGTGCGGGCCCAGTCGGAGGCCGCCGCCCTGCTCGCCACCTGGCTGGGCCATCATCGCGGCATCGAGCGGGTGCTCTATCCGGGCCTGCCGCACCACCCCGGCCACGCCATCGCGACCCGGCAGATGACCGGCTACGGCGCCATGCTGTCGGTGCAGGTGCATGGCGGCGAGGCGGCGGCGATCGCCGTCGCGGCCGCCGTCGCGCTGTGGAAGCGGGCGACCTCGCTCGGCGGCGTCGAGAGCCTGATCGAGCACCGCGCCTCGATCGAGGGCCCGGGCTCGCCCTGCCCGACCAACCTGCTGCGCCTCTCGGTCGGGCTCGAGGATCCGGAGGATCTCTACGCCGACCTCGACCGGGCGCTCGGGGGGACCGGGGCATGAGCGGCCGCGTCCTGGTGCTGGGCGCCGCCGGCCGGCTCGGCCGCGCCGCCGCGGAGATGTTCCGTGACGCCGGCTGGCAGGTCGCGAGCCTGGTGCGTGGCCGCGCCGCCTCGCGTGCCGCCCCGGGCACCGAGGTGATCACGCTCGACGCCCGCGACACCGAGTCGGTCGCCGAGGCCGCCGCCGGTGCCGACGTCGTGCTGCACGCCCTCAACGTTCCCTATACCCAGTGGCAGACCGAGGCGTTCCGGCTCGCCGAGACCGCCGTCGCGGCGGCGCGCGCCGCCGGCGCCACCCTGATGATGCCGGGCAACGTCTACGGCTACGGCGCCGGCATGCCGGCGGTGCTCGACGAGGACACGCCGATGCGGCCGACGTCGCGCAAGGGCGCACTGCGCGTCGCCATCGAGGAGCGGCTGCGCGCCGAGAGCGAGGACGGCCTGCGCGTCGTGATCCTGCGGGCCGGCGACTTCTACGGCGGCGACGCCGGCGGCTGGCTCGACCGCGTCGTCCTCAACCACATCAGCCACGGGCGGCTCGCCTATCCGGGGCCGCTCGACGTGGTGCATCCCTGGGCCTATCTGCCCGACCTCGCCGCCACGTTTCCGAAGCTCGCGGCGGTGCGCGACACGCTGCCGCCCTTCGCGTCCTTCGGCTTCGCCGGGCACGCCGTCACCGGCCGCGAGCTGATCGACGCGATCGTCCACGCCCTCGGCCGCGCGTTCAAGATCGACCGTATGCAGTGGTGGATGCTGCGCCTCGCCGCGCCCGTGGTGCCGGTCTTCCGCGAGCTCGTCGACATCGACTACCTGTGGACCGTGCCGCATCGGATCGACGAGCGGCGGCTCGCCGCGACGATCGACGCAATCCCGCACACGCCCTTCGAGGCCGCGCTCGCCGCGGCCCTCTACGAGCTCGGGGCGACGCGACGCGCGTGAGCGCGCCGAGCCGGTGATTGCCGGTCGTTCCTGATCGGTCCCGGCTTCGCCCCACCCGCCGCTCATCCCCGCGCGAGCGGGGATCCAGGGCCCGGATCTCGGACGCACCCTGTGCCGCCCCTGGATCCCCACTTGCGCGGGGACGAGCGGCCGGCGGGAGCGACGGCGCTCCGCAGAGTGCGGCTCTTACGCAGCGGCCAGGTGCTTCTCGATCTCGTAGAGCGGCAGCTTGGTGAGATCCTTGTCGATCTCGGCGACCACCCGGGCCTTCACCTCGTTGTGCAGGGCGCGCCGGATCTCGGCGAGGGTCTTGGGTGGCGCGGCGATCACCAGCGCCTTGACCTTGCGGTCCCGCACCAGGCGGTGGAGCGTCGCCGCCGCATCCTTGGCGAAACGCTGCTCCTCGATCTCGTGCCAGTCGGTCTGCTCGACGCCGCTGCGTCGGCTGCCGGTGCTGGCGAAGGCCCGGCCGGGGGCGTCGGTGCCCTGCTCGTGGGCCGGCGGATTCTCGTCGACGAAGACCCGCTCGGTGCGCAGGTTGGGGAACTTCTCGTCCCCCTCGTTGCGCAGAAAGAGCGCCTTGCGGCCGTCACCGACGAACACGAAGGCGTCGTGGGGAATGCTGAGCTTGGTCATGGGGTCGCCTCTCCTGACGTGAAGGCAAGCCCGAAAAAGCATAGGCCGGCCAGGGGCCGGGTCAACCGTCGCGCAGGGAACCGAACCGCTCCGCAATCGACACAACTGATTGTCAAACATAACGGCCGTTAACGATTGATTAGCCTCGACCCTTAAGGCGAGTGAGGTAGCCCGTCGGCGATGGTTCCCGGGTAGGTGGGGCAGGCGATGACGGACGGCTTACCCAGATCGACCCGGCGATTTTCGGGTATTCGGGCGCGGCTTCTGGGTTTGATCCTGGTCGCCGTGCTGCCGCTGATGGCCGCCATGGCGGCCGCCATCCATCGCGAGCGCATCCAGGTCGTCGACGCCGCCGGCCTGCAGGTGGAGGATCTCGCCCGCCGCGCCGCCCTGCGTTATCAGGAGGTGCTGCTCGAATCACGCACCCTGCTGGACATCGTCGCCTTCGTCCCGGAGGTGATCCATGGCACGGCGGAGACCTGCGGCCGGTTCCTGTCGCAGATCGAGCGGACCCGTCCGTGGGCCGAAGGCCTGATGGCGCTCGACCCGCATGGCATCGCGGTCTGCTCGACGACGCCGGGCGGGACCGGCCTCGATCTCTCCGATCGCGCCTACTACCGCCAAGCGATGGCCGAACGGCGCTTCGTGGTCGGCGACTTCATCTCGAGCCGGGTGACCGGCTCGCTGATCAGCATCACCATGCTGCCCGTCCTCAACGACGAGGGCGCCGTGACCCGGCTGATCGGGGCGGTCCTGCTGCCGACCTGGCTCGAGGATCTCGCCCGGCAGCTCCCGAGCAGCTCCGAGGTGAGCCTCTGGCTGATCGACCGGACCGGCACCGCCATGGCGAGCTACCGGTCCGGCGACGCCCCGCCGGATCCCGCCCCGATCGACCGTGACAGCCTGCAGGCCCTGATGCGAACACCGGGCGGCTGGATCGAGACCGCGCCGCCCGGCGGGCCCGCCCGCATCTACGGCGTCGTCGAGGTTCCGCAGTCCGGAGCCCGCATCGTCGCCGCCGTCGAACGCGCCAAGGTGCTGGCCCGGACCGACCTGAAGATCGGCCGCGGCGCCGTGATCTCCGCCGTCGCGCTGGCGATCGCCATGATGCTGGCGCTCGGCCTCGCCCGCCGCATCGCCGACCCGCTGGTCCGTCTCACCGAAGGGGCGAACGCGGCGCGCCGCTTCCACGACGTCGACCTGCCGGAGGTCCGCGATTACGCCGAGGTGGAGTCGCTGTCGCGGTCGCTGCAGGCCCTGCTGCACGACAACCGCCGGCGCGAGCAGGCGCTGCGCGACGCCCGCGCCGAGGCGGAACGCGCCTCCGCGGACGCGCGCGCCGCCCACGAGCGGCTGCGCGAGGCGATCGAGGCGGTGCCGGTCGGCCTCGCCTTCTTCGACGCCGACGACCGCTTCGTGCTGTGGAACCGGCTGTACGAGGACCTCTACGCGGGCAATCCGCTGCCGCTGACCCCCGGCATGCGGTTCGAGGAGCGGCTGCGCGCCCGGCTGAAGCTCGGCCTGATCCCGCCCGCGGTCGGCCGCGAGGAGGAGTGGCTGGCCGAGCGGATGGCGAGCTTCCGGGCCCATGCGGGCAGCCACGTGCAGCGCATGAAGGGAAACCGCTGGCTCCGGGTCGAGGAGCGCCGCACCAGCGACGGCGGCTCGATCGGGATCCGCATCGACATCACCGACCTGAAGCGCAGCGAGCAGTCGTTCCGCCTGCTGTTCGACGCCAACCCGGTTCCCATGTGGGTGTTCGACTCCGAGACGCTGCGGTTCCTCGCCGTGAACGACGCCGCGGTCACGCATTACGGCTACAGCCGCGAGCAGTTCCTCACGATGACCCTGCTCGACCTGCGCGACCCGGCCGACCACGACGCCATCCGGGCGTCGGCCCGGTCGCCCCGCTGCGCCCGCGGCGAGCGGGTGTGGCGCCATCGCCGCGCCGACGGCAGCGAGATCCTGATCCAGGCCTACACCCGCGTGCTCGCCTGGGAAGGCCGCCCCGCCAAGCTCGGCGCCCTGATCGACATCACCCAGCGCTGGCGCGACGAGGCGCACATCCGCCACCTCGCCCATTACGACGGGCTCACCGAGCTCGCCAACCGCACGCTGTTCCGGGCCCGCCTCGAGCACGCGATCGGCCAGCCGCGTACGCCCGGCAGGGGCATCGCGCTGATCTGCATCGATCTCGACGGCTTCAAGGACGTCAACGACACGCTCGGGCACCCGGTCGGCGACCGGCTCCTGAAGCAGGTCGCCGACCGCCTGCGCGAGTGCGTGCGCGACCAGGACACGGCCGCCCGCATCGGCGGCGACGAGTTCGCCGTCATCCAGGACGGGATCGCCGCGGCCGACGACGCCAGAGGCCTCGCCGAACGCCTGATCACCGTGATCAGCGCGCCTTACGTCATCGATGGTCACGAGATCACGGTGACGCCGAGCGTCGGCATCGCCACGACGCTCGAGGAGGGCAGCCGGGCCCCGGACGAGCTGCTCAACCACGCCGATATGGCGCTCTACCGGGCGAAGGCGCGCGGCCGCCGCAGCTACTGCTTCTTCGAGACCGAGATGGACGTCCAGCTGCGGGCGCGCCGCACCCTCGAGGTGCAGCTGCGGGCCGCCCACGAGCTCGGGCAGTTCGAGGTGCACTACCAGCCCTGGGTCGATCTCCGCACCGGCCGCATCGACGGCTTCGAGGCGCTGCTGCGCTGGACCGATCCGGAGCGCGGCCCGGTGTCGCCGGCCGAGTTCATCCCGCTCGCCGAGAACATCGGCCTGATCGTTCCGCTCGGCGAATGGGTGCTCCAGCGGGCCTGCGCCGACGCGGCACGCTGGCCGGCCCCGATCAAGCTCGCCGTCAACCTGTCACCGGTCCAGTTCCGCAGCGGCGACATCGTGCAGACCGTGCAGGCGGTGCTCGGCGCGAGCGGCTTCGATCCGGCCCGGATCGAGCTGGAGATCACCGAGACGGTGCTGCTCGAGGACAACGCCACCAATCTCTCCACCCTCCACGCGCTGCGGGCGCTCGGCGTGCACATCGCGATGGACGACTTCGGGACCGGCTACTCGTCGATCGGCTATCTGCGCCGCTTCCCGTTCGACAAGATCAAGATCGACCGCTCCTTCGTCAGCGAGCTGCCGAACGACATCGACTGCCTGACCATCACGCGCGGTGTCGCCGAGCTCGCCGCCGGCCTCGGCATGAGCACCATCGCGGAAGGCGTCGAGACGGTCGAGCAGCAGGAGATCCTGCGCGCCATCGGCTGCACGCTCGGCCAGGGCTACCTGTTCGGTCGCGCCATGCCGGCGGAGGCCGCCGAGGCGCTGCTGGCGAGCCGCCGCACCGCGGCGGCGTAGGGCCTCCCGCTGGTCGCAGGGCGGCGCTCGTTCGGCTCCCTCGGACGCCCTATTGCGGAGCCGTCACGATTCCGGCTCCGTAGTCCTCCGTGTCCAGACCGGGCGCCAGGCCGTCGGTCCGCGCGTGAGCGAGAATGTTGCTGATGACGAGACCGGCGCTCGCCCTGAGCGCGCCGGAGGACCGCAGCGCCTGCCACCACAGCGCAGCGACGCCGGCGACGTGCGGACAGGCCATGCTGGTGCCGCTCAGGGCGCGCAGCCCGCCGCCGACCCGGACCGACAGGATGTCGACTCCGGGCGCGGCGACCTGGGCCATGGTGTTCGAGAACGGTGCGATGTCGAGCGTGCCGCCCTGCCCCTGCCCGAGCGCCGCGACCGAGACGATGCCTTCCGAAGCGGCGGGCAGCGACGCCGCGATCGTGTACGGACGCGCCCCGCGCCGTTCGCTCTCGTTGCCGGTGGCGGCGACGACCACGGCGGTGTCCAGGAAGGCGGCGCGGGCCCTGACCATCTGCATCAGCGCATCGAAGAACCGCAAGTTCGACCGGTAGGCCTCGAGGGCGCGCGACACCGCCGGCTCGGTCGGCAGCCCCGCCTGCTCCATTTGCCTGACCATGCCCGGAAAATCGAACCCGAGCGACATCGAGATGACATGCGCCCCCTCGTCGAGCGCCCACTGGATGCCGCGGAAGATCATGTCCGAGGAGCCGCTGCCGTCGTCGCCCAGCACCTTTCCGATCAGCGCCTTCTTCACGCCGCGGGCGATTCCGATCCGCCTGCCGTCGACGTCGCGGCCGAATATCGTCCCGGCGCAATGCGAGCCGTGGCCCTGCCGATCGCCGTTCCCCGATCCCGAGAAGTCGTTCTCGACGATGGTGACACCGGCGAAGGCCGGGTGCGCCTTGTCGATGCCGGTATCCAACACGGCGACGACCACGCCGTCGCCGGTCATCGGCGACGTGTCGGCCTTCACGGCAGCGATGCCCCACGCATCGCCGGGCGCTGCGGCTCCCACAGCGGACTCCAGCGGCCGCACGAGCCGGATCGGCATCGGCATCGCGACCGCGGCCACGTCGGACTCGCGCGTCGCGTTCAGGGCGTCCCGCAGCGACAGGTCCCGGGTTTCGACGCGAGGCTCGGGAGGAGTCGGTGCCGCCACGGTGGCGGCCGGACCGAAGCGCTCGAAACCGCTGGCCGTGCGGGGCGTCGCGAGATTGCGGAGGATCATGTACTCGGGCATTGCCATCTCCCCCTGATCGGATCACACGGCAACACGACACGCACTCGCTGTGCTCGCGGCCGATGCCTGTCACCCGGCTCGCGGCGCCGCGGGATCGGGGAGGCCGGATCGCCGCCACCGCCGCGGACGGGCGCCGTCCTGCTGATCGGTCGACGCCCCGGGCCTGCGATCAGCGGCGCCGAGCCGGCCGGCGCCGCCGAGGCTCTGCTGGCGAGCCGCCACACCGCGACGCATGACCGGCGCCGAGGCCGCGACCCAAGTCGCGGCGGACCCTGCCGTTCTCGTGCAATGCACGCTGTTCATCAATACACCGTTAATTACTACTTGTAATAGAAAATGCAACCTAACCCGATTGTGCTATTTTTGGGTACTAGCACACCGCGACGCCTGCTTAATCGCGCCGCCCGGAGGGGGACCCGTTTCATGCTGCTCGACGGTTTCCACGCCTTTCTGGTGAAGGCTACGCCCGCCGACCCGCCCGATCATCTGTCCGGATCGCAGCACCATGACACGGAGGGATCGACAGAACCGGCGGTCGCAGCGGCGACGTCCCCGGATGGCGACGACCTCGCCATAAAGGCCTTCGAGGCGGCGTCGATGGGACTAGCCCTGCTCGACCACGACGATCGCCATGCCCGCTGGAACAGCCGGTACGTCGAGATCGTCTCGGGGCAGGACGGACCGTCGCCGGCCGGCCTGACCTTCGAGGCGTGGCTGCGCGTCGCGCTCGCCGCCGGGATCTACGCCGACGCCGTCGGCCGCGAGGAGGATTGGCTGCGGATCCGGATGGCGCTGCACCGGCGCGAGGACAGCACCCACGAGCATCGGCTGGCGAACGGCCGCTGGCTTCGCGTCGAGGAACGGCGCACGACCGCCGGGACGCTCGTCGCGCTGGTCGACATCACCGACATGAAGCGCCGCGAGCACGCGCTCGGCCGGCTGTTCGACAGCAACCCGATCGCCCTCGCGGTGCTCGACCGCGCCAGCGGGCGATATCTCGCCGTCAACGACGCCACCACGGCTCTGTACGGATACGGGCGCGCCGAGCTCCTGATGATGACGGCGCACGAGACCGGCTGGCCCGACCCGCGGCGGCCCGGGACGATGCCCGGCGGCGCCGACGCCGACTCCGAAGGCGACTGGATCTGGCGCCACCGCCGCGCCGACGGCGCCGAGATCGACGTCTGCGTCTATGCACGGCCGATCGCGTGGGAAAACCGGCCGGCCATGCTGGTCGCCCTCCTCGACGTCACCGAGCGCCGGCGCCAGGAGACCCACATCACCCACCTGGCCCATCACGACGCGCTGACCGACCTCGCCAACCGGACCCTGTTCCACCAGCGCCTGGAGAAGGCGCTCGCCCGCGAGCGCGATCCGAACGGCAGCGTCGCGCTGCACTGCGTCGACCTCGACCATTTCAAGAACGTCAACGACAGCCTCGGCCACCCGGTCGGTGACGGCCTCCTGCGGATCGTCGCCGAGCGTCTGCGCCGCTGCGTCCGCCAGGAAGACACCGTCGCGCGCATTGGCGGCGACGAGTTCGCCGTGATCCAGGAGGGCGTCTGCGCCCCGCAGGAGGCGAGCGCGCTCGCCATCCGGGTCATCGAGTCGCTCAGCGCCCCCTACGTCATCAACGGCAACGAGATCCAGCTCTCGGCCAGCATCGGCATCGCGCTGGCGACGAGCCCCTCGCACGACCCGAACGACCTGCTCACCCAGGCCGACATCGCCCTCTACCAGGCGAAGGGCGGCGGCCGCAGGGCCCACTGCTTCTTCGCCCCCGAGATGGACGTCCAGCTGAAGGCACGGCGCGCCCTGGAGGTCAGCATGCGGGCCGCCTACGCCCGCGACGAGTTCGAGGTGCACTACCAGCCCTGGATCGACCTCGCGAGCAATCGGATCGAGGGATTCGAGGCGCTACTGCGCTGGACCCATCCCGAGAACGGGCCGATCGGCCCGGCCGAATTCATCCCGCTGGCCGAGGAGATCGGCCTGATCTCGGCGATCGGCGAGCGGGTGCTGCACCAGGCCTGCACCGAGGCGGCGAAATGGCCGAACCACGTGTTCCTCGCCATCAACCTGTCGCCGGTCCAGTTCCGCAGCGGCGGGCTGGTGCAGTCGGTGCACGAGGCACTGGTCGCGTCGGGCCTGCCGGCGCACCGGCTGGAGCTCGAGGTCACCGAGACCCTCCTGCTCGAGGACAACAACCTGATCCGCGACATTCTGTACGACCTGCGCAACATGGGGGTGCGCATCGTCATGGACGATTTCGGCACCGGCTACTCGTCGCTCAGCTACCTGCGCCGGTTCCCGTTCAGCAAGATCAAGATCGACCGCTCCTTCGTGCGCGAGCTGCCGCACGATCTCGACTGCGTCACGATCGTCCACGGCATCGTCGAGCTCGCCAACGGGCTCGGCATGATGACGACGGCCGAGGGCGTCGAGACTCCCGAGCAGCTCTACGTGCTGCGCGGCAACGGCTGCACGCATGCCCAGGGCCACCTGTTCGGCGCCGCGATGCCCGCCCCGCAGGCCGCTACGCTGCTGCGCGAGGAGACCCGGATCACCGCCTAGGCACCGGCAGCGGCGAGACGGCGGCCGGATGCGATCAACCAGGCGACCCAGCATGAATTCCTCGCGTACAGACCGCTTCGACATCCGCGACACGGCGGGACCGACCCGACGACCAGAAGCGCGCGCGTCAGCGAATGATTTAAATTTACTCAAAGTACTTCTGGGTCGTCAGCTTGCGGACGTCTTCTGCTCGACGACGCTCGTCGAAACTGAAGAGGAAAGCAGGCAGCATCGCGGAAATGTCACGTCCGAAGCAGGATCCCCTTCTCTTCATTTACCGTGACTTCAAACCACAGACACATACTCACCAGCCCTTAAGCACGGTATTTACTTGTGATAAATCTGGTGACGCAACGTGTTATAGAAACACTCTGGAAAACTAGGTGACCAATTGTGACTAGCCTGGCTATACAGAGAGTAGAGGTGAGCGCGGAGCCCGATGGCTCGACGACGGCCGATGTCGTCTCGTGCCCGCCGCACGCGGCAGTCGCAGCGTTCGAGGCGGCCCCGGTGGCGCTCGCCGTGTTCGATGCAAACAACCGGCTGGTCGCCTGGAACCCGCGCTGGGCGGCGCTCACCGGAGACGCCGGCGTCGCGCCGCGGGCCGGGCAGTCGTTCATGGACTGGCTCCGGGACGGGCTGGCGCGCGCCTGCTTCACCGACGCGATCGGCCGCGAGGACGCGTGGCTGGCCGAACGCATCGCCCAGCACGGACACGACACCGATTACGATCTGACGCTCGCCGGCAACCGGCGGGCTCGCATCGAGGAACGCCGGACGCGCGACGGCGGCCTGCTGATCAGGGCGACCGACGTCGAGATCGCGGCGCCGCGCACCCGCACGCTCGACCGGATGTTCGAGGCGAATCCGATCCCGCTGGCGGTGATCGAGGCGCAGAGCCAGCGATTCCTCGCCGCCAACCGGGCGTTCCTCGCACTCTACGGCTACGATCGCGCCGAGCTGCTCGCGATGACCACGGACGCCCTCGTCGACAACGAGGGCAGCGACGACCTGGACGGATTCGGACTGAACGCTGCGGACGAAGAAGTCGTGCACCACCGCACGGCCGACGGCACCCCGATCGAGGTCTGCGTCCACTCCTGCTCGATCGAGTACGACGGCCGCGCCGCCGTGCTGGTCGCCATGATCGACGTGACCGAGCGACGGCGCAACGAGGCCCACATCGTCCACCTTGCACATCACGACACGCTCACCGATCTCGCCAATCGGACGCTGTTCCACCAGCGCCTCGATTCGGCGCTCACAAGCGGAAGGGCCCCGGGCCGCGGCGTGGCCCTGCACTGCATCGATCTCGACGGCTTCAAGGCCGTGAACGACACGCTGGGCCACCCGATCGGCGACAGTCTGCTGCGGATCGTCGCCGAGCGCCTGCGACGGTGTGTCCGCCGGACCGACACCGTCGCCCGCATGGGCGGCGACGAGTTCGCCCTGCTCCAGGACCCCGTCGACTCGGCCGCCGACGCCAGCGCGCTCGCCAGCCGCATCGTCGACGAGCTGAGCTCCACCTACGTGATCAAGGACCAGCAGGTCCGGGTGTCGGCGAGCGTCGGCATCGCGGTCGCGACCGACCGCGCGCTCGACCCTTACGATCTGCTCACCCAGGCCGACATCGCGCTCTACAATGCCAAGAACGACGGGCGTCGCACCTTCCGCTTCTACGAGCCGGCGATGGACGCCGCCATCAAGGCCCGCCGCGATCTCGAGGACGACTTGCGTCGCGCCGCCGCCCGCGACGAGTTCGTCATCCACTACCAGCCGTGGACCGACATCGCCACCAATCGGATCGAGGGATTCGAAGCGCTGGTGCGCTGGAACCACCCCGAGCGCGGCCTGATCCGCCCGGCGGACTTCATCCCCCTCGCGGAGGAAACCGGCCTGATCGCCTCGATCGGCGAATGGGTGCTGCACCACGCCTGCGCCGAGGCCGCGCTGTGGCCGAACGACGTGTCGCTGGCCGTCAACCTGTCGTCGGTCCAGTTTCGGAACTCGAAGCTGGTCGACACGACCCGCGAGGCGCTCGAGCGCTCCGGCTTCCCGGGTCATCGGCTCGAGGTCGAGATCACCGAGACCGTCGTGCTCGAGGACAACAAGCTCATCCACGAGACGCTGAGCGAGCTCCGCAGCATGGGCGTGCGGATCGCCGTGGACGACTTCGGCACCGGCTACTCGTCGCTCAAATATCTGCGCTGCTTCCCGTTCAGCAAGGTCAAGGTCGACCGCTCGTTCGTGAAGGAGCTGCCACACGACCTCGACTGCATAACCATCGTGCGCGGAATCGTCGAGGTCGCCAACGGGCTCGGCATGATCACCACGGCCGAGGGCGTGGAGACGGCGGAGCAGCTCTACATGCTGAGAAGCAATGGCTGCGGCCAGGCGCAGGGCTTTCTGTTCGGCCGCCCGATGCCGGCGGCCGAGGTCGCCGAGCTGCTCGCCGGGGACCGCATCGTCGCAGTGGCCTGAGAAGCGACCGGACCGCGCCTTGCCGCCCCGCGCCCGGCGGACGCCGCCGACGTGAGAGTGAACGCTTCGATCGAACCTCGATCGCACGGCGAGGAGCGCTCCACGGGAGTGCACCTCGCACCTGTGGCCATCTCACGCAGGGTGGCCATGTCACGCCGGAGGCCGGCAGCGATCCGACCCATCGCCCACCGGCCGAACCGGGATCGACGGCCGACGCCCGCCCGCGCCCGTCGAGACGCCGAGGCGCGGGCTCCTCCGGGCGAAGACGAAACGGAACACGCGTCGGCGCGACCTGCTCCTCAGTTCCGCGTGTCCATCAGGCGGCGGGCGATGACCTGGGCCTGGATCTCGGCGGCGCCCTCGAAGATCGACAGGATGCGGGCGTCGCAGAGGATGCGCGAGATGCGGTATTCGAGCGCGAAGCCGTTGCCGCCGTGGATCTGCACCGCGTTGTCGGCCGCCGCCCAGGCGACGCGGGCGGCGAGCAGCTTGGCCATGCCGGCCTCGAGGTCGCAGCGCTTGCCCTCGTCCTTCTCCTTGGCGGCGAAGTACGTGATCTGGCGCGCGATCATGATCTCCGCCGCCATCATGGCGATCTTGTCGGAGACGCGCGGGAAGGCGACGATCGGCTGGCCGAACTGGACGCGCGTCTCGGCATAGGCGAGCGCCTCCTCCATGGCCGCCTGCGCCACGCCGATGGCGCGCGCCGCGGTCTGGATGCGGGCCGCCTCGAAGGTCTGCATGAGCTGCTTGAAGCCCTGCCCCTCGACGCCGCCGAGCAGGTTGGCGACCGGCACCGTGAAGCCGTCGAAGGCGATCTCGTACTCCTTCATGCCGCGATAGCCGAGCACCTCGATCTCGGTGCCGGACATGCCCTCGGCCGGGAACGGGTCAGCGTCGTCGCCGCGCGGCTTCTCGGCCAGCAGCATCGAGAGGCCCTGGTAGCCCGGATCCTTGGGGTTGGTGCGGACCAGCAGCGTCATCAGGTCGGCCCGCACCGGATGGGTGATCCAGGTCTTGTTGCCGTTGACGACGTAGACGTCGCCCTCGCGAGTGGCGCGGGTGCGCAGCGAGGCGAGGTCGGAGCCGGTGTTCGGCTCGGTGAACACCGCGGTCGGCAGGATCTCGCCCGACGCGATCTTGGGCAGCCAGTACTGCTTCTGCTCCTCGGTGCCGCCGCACAGGATCAGCTCGGCGGCGATCTCCGAGCGGGTGCCGAGCGACCCGACCCCGATGTATCCCCGCGACAGCTCCTCGGAGACGACGCACATCGACTCCTTGCCGAGGCCCATGCCGCCGTACTCTTCCGGGATGGTCAGGCCGAACACGCCGAGATCGGCCATGTGCTGGACCGTCTCCATCGGGATGTAGGCGTTGGCGCGGTGCCAGCCGTGGGCGTGCGGGATCACCTCGCTGTCGGCGAACTTGCGCATCTCCTCGCGGATCTGCTCGTAGGTCTCCTCGAGGCCGCAGTCGCCGACGGTGGCGCCGTGGTGCTGGCGCATCAGCTCGACCAGGCGGGCGCGGTTCTCCGGCGTGTTGCCGGTCGCCGCCAGCGCGTCGAGCGAGGGGCCGAGCCGGCGCAGCACGTCGGCGGTGTCGAGTCCCAGATCGGCGGGCCGCACGAACTCGCCCTGGCTCATCGGGATGCCGCCGGCGACCTGGGCGACGTATTCGCCGAGCCCGATGCGGACCACCAGATCCTCGATCTCGCCGAGCGTGCCGGCCTCGCTCATGCGGGCCGCATAGGCGGCGAGCTGGCGCACCGCCTCGGCATAGGTGGCGAGCCAGGCGAGGCCGTGGGTGGCGCGTTGCTCGCGGTCGAACGGCTTGCCGCCGGGCGCCGGCGCCGCGACGCGGGCCCGCACGCTGCGGACGGCATCGGCCAGAACAGCGTCCAGCGCCGCGGCAGCCGCATGGGCCAGGGTGACGAGATCGGGGTCGGAGTCGGAACGCTCGGCGGCTAACGACATGGGCTTCTCCGGAAATCGGCATCGCGCGTTGCCCGGGACGAAGGTCTCGGGGCCGCGACGGGCACTTGTTGAAAAAACGTCCGCCCCTCGAGCGCGGCGGGCCGTTGGACCCGGATCGCGCTCTCGCGGTTCTTATCGTGATCGCATGTCTCTGCGGCGACCGGGTTCGCACCCCGCCCGGACATGGTCTAATGATGGCATCTTTTCGCACTTGCGTGGAGAGGGAATTCTCCGGCCGGCGCGAGACGAAACAGCGCGCGGGCTCGGGAGGCCGGTTCACGTCATGTGGTTGCGCCTTCTGAGGTTTCCGGCCCGGATCGCGGCCGACGCCTTCCTCGCCTTCAGCCGCGACGACGGCTGGGCGATCGCCAGCCACATCGCCCTGTCGACCCTGATGTCGCTGTTCCCGTTCCTCATCTTCATCACCGCCGTGACCGGCTATTTCGGCACCCAGGACCTCGCCGACCAGGCCGCGCTGCTGCTCCTGGAGGCATGGCCCGAGGAGGTGTCGGCCCCGATCGCCAGCGAGATCGAGAGCGTGCTGACGACCTCGCACGGCGGGCTGCTCACCATCGGGGCGGCACTCGCCCTGTACTTCTCGTCGAGCGGCGTGGAGAGCCTGCGCATCGGATTGAACCGGTCCTACGAGGTGGTGGAGACGCGATCGTGGTGGCTGCTGCGGCTCGAATCGATCGCCTACGTGGTGGTCGGCGCGCTCGGCCTGATCGTGCTCGCCTTCCTGATCGTGCTCGGCCCGCTGATCTTCGCTCGGCTGGTGCCGTGGTTTCCCAATCTGCGTCAGTTCGAGGTGTCGCTCACGGTGGCGCGCTTCGGCATCGCCAGCATCGTCCTGGTCGTCGCGCTCACGCTGATCCACAAGTGGCTGCCGGCGGGACGGCGCAGCCTCGACGAGATCGCCCCCGGCATCGCCGTCACGCTGGCGATGTGGCTGATCACCGGCGTCCTCTTCGGCCGCTATCTGTCGGAGTTCGCCGGCACCTACGTCTCGATGTATGCGGGCCTCGCCTCCGCCATGATCGCGCTCGTGTTCCTGTACTGGACCGCGACCATCTTCGTGTACGGCGCGGCGCTGAACCAGGCCGTGATCAGGTGCCGGAACGCGGCGCGCGAGAAACCGAGCGCCGCGGCGCCGCCGCGACGCGAGCCGTGATCCCGGCGAACACGAACCGCACGCCGGGCGGACGCCGGGTGACCGCGATCGGTATGCACGCCTGAACGGCTCGTGCCGGAGCCTGTGGAAACTCACTTCGGCCCGATTCCACGGGCATCTGCGCGCTCCTCGTCCGGCCCCCGGAGGGGCTCCGGCAAGCACCGGACCGCGCCGCCAAAGTGCCGCCTTAGTCTTGGTTACAAATTCGTAAATCGACTTGCCGCCGACGCACGGGGGTGTGGGGGTGCCGAGGCGCGATGATGGCGACGATCCGGCGCAAGACCGGCGCCGTTGCCATCATCGCTCGCCCGGTGGCGATCAGCTTCTCCGGATCGCTCAGCAAGACACGACGTGATCACGTCCGTGCGGCCCGCCTGCCGCGCGGCCGGCTCGGTCGTGCGCCTCGGCGCGCGACGGCGCCGTTCGTTAACACGACGTTAACCGTGCTCCCGCAGCATGGTTGACGTGTTGCGAACGTGCAAACCGCTTTTTTACCGGTCGCGGTGACGATCGGTAAAGCACGTGGTTCGCATTCCGGTTCGCAATCGCCTTGGGGACGGCCTGTTGGGCTCACTGGTGCGATCTTCGCTGAAACGCCACGGCGCCGTCGCTGCGCCGTTCGGCTTCGCCTTGCTGACCTTCGCGGCGATCCCGAGCTCCGTCGCCTATCAGGACCTCTCCTCGCTGATCGCCGGCCGCAGCGCCGGCGGCGACCTCGCGCGCGAGCAGGCCCGTTCGCCCTTCGGCACCTTCCACGCCGCCACCTTCTCGTTCCCGCGCCCGGTCGGCACGGCGATCCCGGAGCCGGCCGGCTTCCGGGTCGCGAGCCTCGACCTGAAGGCCGACCGCGAGCTGCTCACCGGCTCGACCGCGAGCCGTGCGCTGTTCGACCTGTCCGAACGGCCGCCGGCGCTCGACCGCGACGTCGTCAACCGGGCCCGCAAGGGCGACCGGATGGTGCCGCGGGCCGTCGCCGAATGGATCGCCCGCGAGCAGGCGACCCGCGCCGCCGCCGCACCGCTCACCGCGCCGGAGCCGCCGGCCGTCGTCGCCGCCCTGCCCGACGCGGCTTCCGCCGAGACCGCGGCGCCGCCCGCCAAGGCGCGCACCGGCTGGCCGGTGGTGCTGCCCCAGGCCGAGAAGCGCGCCGCCGCCGAGATGGCAGCCGCCATCCGCGAGGCCGGCGACGCCGCGCCGGCAGAGCCGGCGCCCGCGCCGGCCGCCACCGAATCGCCGGCCGCGGTCGCCGAGCTGCCGCCGCCGCCCGCCGAGGCCTTCAGCGGCGCGTCGATGGCTTGGCTCGGCGGCACGCCGGAGCCGACCCGGACGGCGCGCCCGCGGCGGACCGCCAAGGTCGAGGTCGCCACCCCGGCCGCCCGCAAGCCGGCCGCCGAAACCATCGTCGCCGAGCGGACCGCCGCAGCGACGGTCCCGGCACCCGCGCCGCAGGCTGCGCCCGCCCTGACCACCGCCGAAGCGGCCGCGGAGCCCGCGGCCGAGCCGGCGCCGCGGAGCTTCATGCTGGCCAGTGCCGGCAGCGAGATCGTGCTGCCGCGCAGCGTCACCCCGAAGGCCGACCTGCAGGGCCCGCCGGCCGCCGACGCGGCACCGGCCGAGGACGCGGCGCAGGCCGCGATCCCGCAGGTCACGATTCCGCACGCCGACAGCGAGCCGTTCCACTCCGACGAGGCGGTGCCGACGCTCGGCGAGGCGCTGTCGCCGAACCTGATGACGGCCAGCGTCTACTTCGGTGCCGCCCCGCTCGCCGACACGGCCGGCGCTCTGCAGCCGTGGTCGCCCGACCGCGTGTCGCTGGCGCCCGACCACGACGGCGACCTCGCCGCCCTCGACGAGATCACGCCGAGCCCCGAGACCCTGAGCGCCGCCATCGATCCCGACGGCGGCGAGACGATCGTGCGCAAGGGCGAGGTGGTGCTCGGCGGCGGCCATGCGCTGCGCAGCCCGGCCGAGCGCCTCGGCCTCTACGGCGGCGAGCGCGCCAAGGCCGAGAAGTGCCTCGCCGACGCCGTCTACTTCGAATCGCGCGGCGAGCCGCTGCGCGGCCAGATCGCGGTCGCCCAGGTGGTGATGAACCGCGTGTTCTCCGGCTACTATCCGACCGACGTCTGCGGCGTCGTCTATCAGAACGCCCACCGGCATCTGTCGTGCCAGTTCACCTTCGCGTGCGACGGCATCAAGGACAAGATCACCGAGCCGGACGCCTGGGAGCGGGCCCAGCGCGTCGCGACCGAGACGCTCGACGGCAAGCACTGGCTGCCCGACGTCGGCAAGGCGACCCATTACCACGCCTACTGGGTGCGGCCGTGGTGGGTGCGGACCATGCACAAGCTCGACAAGATCGGCGTGCACACCTTCTACCGCCCGCGCAAGTGGGGCGACGGCGCCGACCGCCCGGCCTGGGGCGACGCCTCGCTGCCGCCGCCGGCCGAGAAGATCTCCGACCGGCTCTGATCACGACAGTCCGGACCCGAGTCGCGCCGCGCCGGCCCCGCCGCCGCGGCGTTCTCGCGTTTTCCGGACACCATCGTATGCCGGCCTGCGAACCGTCGTGAGCGGGCGCGAACCGCACCGGCCGTCTGCTCCACGGCGGGGCGCGACCGCTCCGGCCGGACAGGCGCGCCGGACTGGTACGATCGTATTACTCCAAGTTGCAGCTTGCCTTCATCTCCCGGACCGAGCTTAAGTATCTCCACTGACGCACGATCGCTCCAGGAGGGGGACAGCCATGGCTGCGACCGGTGCCGCGCGACGATTCCAGCTCGTGCTGATCAAGCCGTCGCACTACGACGATGACGGCTACGTCATCCAGTGGCTGCGCTCGTCGATCCCGGCGAACTCGCTCGCCTGCGTTCATGCGCTCGCCGCCGACGCGGCCGAGCGACAGGTGCTCGGGCCCGACGTCACCTTCGACATCACGGCCGTCGACGAGACCAACACCCGTATCCGGGTCGACGAGATCGTCGCCCGCATGAAACGCCACGGCGGCTTCGGGCTCGTCGGGCTCGTCGGCGTGCAGTCGAACCAGTTCCCGCGCGCCATGGACATCGCCCGGCCGCTGCGTGCGGCGGGCGTTCCCGTGATGATCGGCGGCTTCCACGTCTCCGGCCAGATCGCCATGCTGCCCGAACGCCCCGCCGACCTGCAGGAGGCGCTCGAACTCGGCATCAGCCTGTTCGCCGGAGAGGCGGAGGGGCGCATGGACCGGGTGCTCGCCGACGCCGCCGCGGGCCGGCTGGAGCCGGTCTATGATTACATGCACGACCTGCCGGGGCTGGAGAGCGCGCCGGTTCCCTTCCTGCCGCGCGAGACGGTCGGGCGCGTGTTCGATCACCACGCGAGCTTCGACGCCGGCCGCGGCTGCCCGTTCCAGTGCTCGTTCTGCACCATCATCAACGTGCAGGGGCGCAAGTCGCGGCGCCGCTCGCCGGACGACGTCGAGGCGCTGATCCGCCGCCACTGGGCGCACGGCATCAAGCGCTTCTTCATCACCGACGACAACTTCGCCCGTAACAAGGACTGGGAGGCGATCTTCGACCGGATCATCAGGATCCGGGAGCAGGAGGGGATCGACGTCCGCCTGGTCATCCAGGTCGACACGCTCTGCCACAAGATCGAGAACTTCATCGAGAAGGCGCGCCGCGCCGGCGTGACGCGGGTGTTCATCGGGCTGGAGAACATCAACCCGGCGAACCTGATGGCCGCCAACAAGCGGCAGAACAAGATCACCGAGTACCGCAAGATGCTGCTCGCCTGGAAGCGGGCCGGCGTGCTGACCTATGCGGGCTACATTCTCGGCTTCCCGGGCGACACGCCCGACTCGATCCGCGCCGACATCGAGATCATCAAGCGCGAGCTGCCGCTCGACATCCTGGAGTTCTTCTTCCTCACGCCGCTGCCCGGCTCGGAGGACCACAAGGCGCTGTGGACCACGGGGGTCGCCATGGACCCCGACATGAACAAGTACGATCTCGAGCACGTCACCACGGCGCATCCGAAGATGAGCAAGGCCGAGTGGGAGGCGATCTATCGCGAGGCGTGGGAGGCCTACTACACGCCGGCGCACGCGCTCACCATCTTCCGCCGCGGCGCCGCCACCGGCATGGGCCTGTCGCGCCTGCTCGCCGTGCTGTTCGTCTTCTCGGCGGCGCTGCGCATCGAGAAGGTGCACCCGCTGCAGGTCGGCGGCTTCCGGCTCAAGCACCGGCGCGACCGCCGCCCCGGGCTGCCGATCGAGCCGGCATGGTCGTTCTATCCCCGGCTCGCCTGGGAGATCGCTTCGAAGCATGCCCAAATGGTGAAGCACTGGATCGACCTCGACCTCCTGCGCCGCCGGGCGAAGCGCGAGCAGGCCCGCCGGCCCTACACGGACCTCGCCCTCACCCCGGTCACCGAGGAGGAGACCGAGACGCTGGCGATGTTCACGCACAGCGAGGACGCCCGCCGCGGCGTCGCCCATCTGCGCAAGGTCGAGGCGCTGACCCGCGGGCCGCCGCAGCCGCAGATCGTCGCGGCGGAGTGACTCGCCGCGCTGCGCTGTGCCGTCGGGCACCGCCGGGCGTCTCGTGCCCCGCTCGTCCCCGCGAAGCGGGGACCCAGGGGCGACGCGCCGAGCGGCTCCTGGACTCCCGCCTGCGCGGGAACGAGCCGAGCGTGGGGCGTGGGAATGCCCCCGCGCCGCCCCCCTACCCCAGCGACCGCACGATGTGCTCCTTCAGGCGCTGTGCCGGCAGCGACAGGCGGTCGCGCTGCAGGAGCGCGATCTCGGTGTCCTTGAGGCCGGGCAGCGGCGCCCCGTCGATCATGTGCAGGTCGTCCGGCACCATGTCCTTGGGCAGCACCGTGACGCCGAGCCCGGCCCGTACGGCCGCGAGCGAGCCGGCGAGCGAGCCGCACGTGTAGGCGACGCGCCATGGGCGGCGCGCCCGGTCGAGCGCCTCGGTCGCCCGCTTGCGGTAGACGCACGGGCTCGGCGACACGACCAGCGGCAGCGGCCCGTCGGGAAGACCACCATCAGCGTCGGCCGTCACCCACACCAGCGGCTCGCGCCACACCCGCAGGCCGCCGGGACCAGCGAGGGCGGGTCCGGCGAGCCGCTCGCGCTTGATCAGCGCAAGGTCGAAGCCGCCGCGCCGGAACCGCTCGATCAGATGCAGCGTGAGATCGCACGTCACCTCCAGCGCGACGGCCGGATAGGCCTTGGCGAAGCGCGACAGCACCTCGGGCAGATGGCGCGAGGCGAAGTCCTCGGGCGTGCCGAGCCGCACGGTACCGTGCACGGCCGGCTCGGTGACGCGGGCGACCAGCTCGTCGTTCACGTCGAGCAGGCGGCGCGCATGGGTGAGGAAGGTCTCGCCGTCGGCGGTCAGACGGACGCTGCGCGGATTGCGGTCGAGCAGCTTGCGGCCGAGCGCGTCCTCCAGCCGCTGCAGCTGGAGCGACACGGTCGACTGCTGCCGGCGCAGCGTCTCGGCGGCGCGGGTGAAGCTGCCGAGCGAGGCGATGGCGACGAAGGTGCGCACCAGGTCGAGGTCGAGATTGAGCAGCGGACGGGGCACGGCGATACCATCATGTTCGGCAATGATAGTTCTTTGTACTATCAATTTTCGCCATGCCTCAAGAGTGACTAGGGTCGCGGCTCACCGGCCCCTCGGGCCGCTTCCGAGGGACGACCGCGCATGTTCGAGCTCGCGTTGCAGAACCTTCTCTCGCCCATGGTGCTGTTCTTCGTGCTCGGGCTGGCGGCCGCGCTCGCCCGCTCCGACCTCACGGTGCCGGAGGCGGTGGCGAAGCTCCTGGCGCTCTATCTCCTGATGGCGATCGGGTTCAAGGGCGGGGCCGAGGTCGCGCATCACGGGGTCGACGGAACGCTGGTCGCGACGCTCGCGGCCGGGATCCTGCTCTCCTTCGCGACGCCGGTCCTGGCCTACGCGATCCTGCGCGGGACGACCCGCCTCGACCCGGTGAACGCCGCCGCGGTGGCGGCCCACTACGGCTCGATCTCGGCCGTCACCCTGGTGGCCGTCACCGGCGTGCTGACCCAGCTCGGAATCGCCTGGGACGGCTACATGGTGGCGGTCGCGGCCGCCATGGAGACACCGGCCATCGTCGCCGCGCTGTTGATCGCGCGCGGCCGGAGCGGCGGCGACGAGCCCGGCGAGAGCCGCGGCGCGCTGCTGCGCGAGGTGGCGTTCAACGGCTCGATCGTGATCCTGGTCGGCGCGTTCCTGATCGGCGCCGTCACCGGCGCGCGCGGCGCCGGCCTGCTGAAGCCGTTCCTGGTCGATGCCTTTCCCGGGGTGCTGTGCCTGTTCCTGCTCGACATGGGGCTGGTCGCCGGCCGCGGCCTCGCCCAGGGCCGCCGGTACCTGTCGCCCGCCGTCACCGGCTTCGCGATCGTGATGCCGCTGATCGGGGCCGTGCTGGCCGGCGGGCTCGCCTGGGCGATCGGCCTCTCGAAGGGCAGCACGGCCGTGCTGATCACGCTCGCCGCGTCGGCCTCCTACATCGCCGTGCCGGCCGCGATGCGGCTCGCCCTGCCGCAGGCCAATCCGGCCGTCGCCCTCACCCTCTCGCTCGGCGTCACGTTTCCGTTCAACCTGCTCGTCGGCATCCCGCTCTACATCGCCCTCGCCGGCCGCATCACGGCGTGAGGCGGCCACGCCCCTCCGGAGGCCTCGCCATGCAGACCTTTCCGAAGAAGCGCATCGAGATCGTGGTGGAGGCGCCGCTGCTGCGGCGGATCACGGCGCGGCTCGCCGAGACCGGCGTCGGCGGCTGGACCGTGGTGCCGGTCCTGGCCGGCCACGGCCAGCACGGCGACTGGACCGCCGAGGGCCAGATCGGCACCGCGTCGCAGATGGTGATGCTGATCACCGTCGTCGACGCCGTCCGGCTCGACGCCGTGCTGGACGGCGTCTTCGCCCTGGTGTCGCGCCAGATCGGCGTCGTCACCGTCTCGGACGTCGCCGTGGTGCGGCCGGAGCGGTTCTGAGATCACGCCAGCCGCGCGTCCCCGTGAAAGCGGGGACCGAGAGCGACACGACGCGCCGATGACGAACCGATGCAGTGTATGGCCCTGGATTCCCGCTTGCGCGGGAACGAGCGGAGCACGGCGCCAGGCTCTCTCGCTCCGCTCGCCCCGGACATCAGGCCCGTGGCTGCGTCTGCGCCTCCATGTCCTCGAACGCCTCCACCCACATGGCGCAGAGGCCGGAACGAACGATGTCCTCGCGGCCGAACTCGATCACCGGCACGGGCAGGTTCCGGGTCCTGATCATGTCGATCACGACGCGCAGGCCCGACTCGGCGGCGAGGTCGCACTGGCTGACGTCGCCGTCCACCACGGTGAGGCAGTTCTCGCCGACCCGGGTGAGGAAGGTCTTCATCTCGGCCGGCGTGGTGTTCTGCGCCTCGTCGAGCAGCACGAAGGCGTCCTTCCACGAGCGGCCCCGCATCACCTCGAACGGCACCATCTCGATGTCGCCGTTCTTCAGCGCGATCTCGAACGCGGCCTTGCCGATGCGCTCCTTGATCGCCTCGATCACGGGCGCCGCCCAGGGCGCGAACTTGTCGTTCAGCGAACCGGGGAAGAAGCCGAGCGAGCGGCCGCACGGGACGTTCGGCCGCGACAGCACGATCCGGTCGATCTTGCGGGTGCGGTAGAGATCCGCCGCATGGGTCGCGGCGATCCAGGTCTTGCCGGTGCCGGCCGGCCCGACGACGATCACCTGCGGGCTCGACCGCAGGGCGGCCAGATACGCGCCTTGGGTGGGCGTCAGCGGCGCGATCGGCGGGAGCGCACGGGCGGCCGTGAACTTGGCGCCGGCGAAGGCGATGATCTCGGCCGTGTCGGCCGATCGGTCGCTGCGACGCTTCTTCTTGCTGGACTGCTTGCCCAAGGACGGACTCCTTTCGCCGAATCGACGGGACGACGCCGGCGCGCGCGCGCCGCGTCTCGCGACAGGTTCTGGTGAGGACGGAAGGTCGAAGTAGACGGGCTCGACGCCGGACACCGGGATGGGCGGCGTGTCGGTCGGCGAGCGGGGCCCGGATGGTCTGCCGAGGGAGAGGGCGTCGCCGGAGGCGACATCGACAGGGGCGGCGCGACGACGATCCGGTGATGTCGGAGTCGTCTTCCTGCTCATCGATTCACCATCCACGAGCCGCCATGTCGCCGAGGCTACGTGATTCGTATGACGGTTTCACGGAGCAAATATCGGCAGCCCCTGATCACGACGAATGCAGACGCGCACCGCCACGCCGCGCGCCGCCACAATGCTTACGTGAAGATGAATGTCGGCGCGGCGGGCGAAGCGAAGGCATGCGTCGGCCTCGTCCCGGGCCGGGGATGCAAGGCGCAGCTCAGCCGCTCACACCTCGATCTCGGTCAAATCCTCGCCGATCACCAGCCGGCCGGAGAAGTCGCGCGCCACCTCGTCGGCGAGCGCCTTCAGCATCGCGTCGTCGCCGCGCGGCCGGTGATGGGTCAGCGCCAGCGTCTTGACGCCCGCCGCGGCGGCGATGCGGCCGACCGTGTCGCCGCAGGCGAGCGTGTGCTTCGCCAGCCGACGGAAATGATCACCTTGGATCTCGGGCGAGGCGAGGAAGCAGCACTGCACCAGCAGGTCGGCGCCTTCGGCGAGCCGGGCGAGCCCGTCGCACGCCACCGTGTCACCCGAGATGGCGATCACCTTGCCGTCCGCCTCGAAGCGGTATCCCAGGCAGGTCCAGCGCGCCATGAAGGCCGGCGGGATGCCCAGCCCGTCGCCGTGCGACACGGTCTCGGCACGGATCCGCCAGCGCCCGGTGTCGAGCACCGGTCCGGCGACGACGTCCGTCACCGCCACGGGCGCGAAGCCCCCGAAGGTCGGCTCGCCGGCGCTGCGCCAGCCGATGTCCTTGTCGTAGACCTGGGTGAGGAGCGCATCGACGACGCGCTCGGTCTCGGGCGGACCGTAGATGTCGAGCGTCGTGCGCCGGCCGGCCAGCCAAGTGTTCAGCACGACGTCGTAGAGGTCGCCGATGTGGTCGAAGTGATGATGCGTCAGGAACACCGGCCCGAGCGAGGCGAGCGGCACGCCGGCCTGCACGAGGCGCAGCGTCACGCCGCGGCCGGCGTCGAACAGGATGTTCTCGTCGCCGCGCCGGATCAGCGTCGTGGTCGCCATGCGGCGCGGGTCGGGCCGCGGGCCGCCGGTGCCGAGCAGGATCACCTTCATGGGCATGGCCCGCCTCCTGCCTCGTCGCCTGCGGCTCAGTCGAGCGTGAAGCCGCTCGCCCGGATCACCTTGCCCCAGCGGGCATGGTCGGCCTTGACGATCTCGGCGAAGCCGGCCGGCGTGTCCGACACCACGGTGACGTCGAGCCCGGCGAGACGCTCGCGCACCGTGGCGTCGGCGAGCGCCGTCCGGATGGTCGCGGCGAGGCGCTCCACCGTGTCGGGCGAGGTGCGGCCGGGCGCGAAGAAGCCGTACCAGAGATCGGCCGACTCAATGTCGCCGAGGCCGAGCTTGAGCTCGCCGAAGGTCGGCACCGCGGGCAGGCGCGGCGAGCGCGCCGTGCCGGTGACGGCCAGCACCCTGGCGGTGCCGGCCTGGTGCTGCGGCATCAGGCTCGCGGTGGTGTCGAACACGGCCTGGATGGAGCCGCCGACCAGATCCTGGAGCGCCGGCGCCGAGCCGCGATACGGCACGTGCGTCAGATCGGTGCCGGTGGCGTTGCTGAACATCAGGCCGAGGAAGTGCGACGGCGTGCCGGCGCCGAGCGAGCCGAAGCTCACCTTGCCGGGATGGCTCTTCGCATAGGCGATGAACTCGGGAACGCTGTCGATCTTCAGCCTGGGATCGACGGCGAGCGCGAACTGGAACGTGCAGAAGCGCGTCACCGGCACGAGGTCGGCCATCGGATCGAAGGGCAGCGTCCTGTAGATGAACGGATAGAACGCCGTCACCACGATCGGCGCCGCGAGCAGGGTGGCGCCGTCGGGCTCGGCCCGCGCCACCGCCTCGGCGGCGAGGCGGCCCGCGGTGCCCGGGCGGTTCTCGACGATGACGCTGGTGCCGGTCGTCTCGCGCACCTTCTCGCCGATGATCCGCACCATGGTGTCGAGGCCGCCGCCGGCCGGGAAGCCGACCATCACCTTCACGGGCCGCGTCGCCGGCTGGGCGCCGGCCCGGCCGGTGCCGGCGAGCGCGAGCGCCGCCGCCCCCGCCATCACGGCGCGCCGGTCGAGCGCGGACCGCCCGCGGTTCTCGGTGGTCGTCATGCGAACAGATCCTCCCCGGCCGAGCCGAAATCCCTCGGCCCGACGGTCCGCCATGTCGGATCGTGGTTCAAGGGGGCGGCGGCGCGGAGCGGCCATGATGGCCCGCACCACACCAGCGGCGCGCGAGGCCGAACGGCCTAGTACACGGCAGGGACGAAGCGCTGGCTCGACTTCCGCGGCCGGCGATAGCCGTCGTCGACCTGGCGCGGCGGCAGCTCGATCGAGGCCGGCTGCACGTGCCCGTAGGGGACCTGCTTGAGGAAATGCGCGATGCAGTTGAGCCGCGCCCGCTTCTTGTTGTCGGCGTCGACCACGTTCCACGGGCTCTTCTTGGTGTCGGTGTGGGCGAACATCTCGTCCTTGGCCTTCGAGTAGTCGACCCAGCGGGCGCGCGACTCGAGGTCCATGGGCGACAGCTTCCACCGCTTGAACGGATTGCGGGCCCGCTCGACGAAGCGCTTCTCCTGCTCCGCGTCGCTCACCGAGAACCAGTACTTGACCAGGATCAGGCCGGAGCGGATCAGCATCTCCTCGAACACCGGGCAGGCGCGCAGGAACTCGCGATACTCGCGCTCGCTGCAGAAGCCCATCACCCGCTCGACGCCGGCGCGGTTGTACCAGGAGCGGTCGAACAGCACGATCTCGCCGGCTGCCGGCAGCTCGGCGACGTAGCGCTGGAAATACCACTGGCCGCGCTCGCGCTCGGTCGGCGTGCCGAGCGCGACCACCCGGCAGATGCGCGGGTTCAGCGGCTCCATGATGCGCTTGATCACGCCGCCCTTGCCGGCGGCGTCGCGCCCCTCGAACACCACGGCGACCCGCAGGCCGCGGGTGCGCACCCACTCCTGCAGCTTGATCAGCTCGTACTGGAGCCGGGCCAGCTCCTCGACATATGTGTAGTTCTTCGGCGGCTTTCGCGCGCCGTTGCGCGCCACCTTGGGCCACAGCGTCTCGATCGCCGCCTTCTCGACGGCGTTGCGCATCACCTCGCCCTGCAGCGGCGGCGCGGCGCCGCCGTTTCGTTTGGGGCGACGCGTCGTCTTGGCCCCGCCGGCGCGGACGCTGCGCACGACCTCGGCGCGCGCGGGCTTGCTGCGGACCGCGGGCTTCTGCCTCAGCTCCACCGTGTCGGGCTCGCGCGCCGCGCGCCGCATCAGCGATTTTTTCGGGGTGGCAGGCTCACGTCGGGCACCACGCTTGCTCATCGCGTCCCTCCCCGATCCGGCGCCGCTTCGCCAGTGTAGCGGAAGCGTACGACGAGACGATTTCAGGATTCAACCGGCGGCCGAGGGGGATCCGCGAGGTGACGCGGAGAACGAGGCCGGCATCGCATCCTCCTCCAGAAATCCCCGCACCGTGGCGGCGATCGCCTCGATGGCGGCGTCGAACGGGCCGAGCGGGCCGGCCGTCACCATCCAGGCGGTCAGCGCCGGGGCGAAGTCGTCGACCGTCACGACCCGCACCGTCTCGTGCCACGGCGACTCGGCGAGCAGCCGCTCGGGAATCAGGCCGATGCCGAGGCCGCGGGCGATCAGGGCGAGCTGCAGGCCCGCCCCCCAGGTCTCGGCCACCACCTCGACCGGGGCGCCGCGATCGGCGAGCGCGCGATCGAGCTGGGCCCGGAATCCGCAGCCGTCCGGGTTGATCACCCAGTGCTGCCCGGCCAGCCCGGCGATCGTCGTCCGGCTCGGCAGCGGGCTGTCGGCCGGCACCACGACCAGCACCCGCTCGGTGCCGAGCGGCGTCGCATGGCCGGGATCGAGCGGCCGCTCCGGCTTCTCGGCCACCACGGCGGCGTCGAGCTGACCGTCGGCGATCTGCCGGCGCAGGACCGACGAGCGGTCGACGACGAGACGCAGCGACACGCCCGGGCAGAGGCTGCGCACCGCCTCGATGGCCGGCGCCAGCACGGCCTCGGACAGGGCGAGCGTCAGGCCGACCCGCAGCGGCCCGGCCGCCACGGTGGAGCGGCTGTCGCGGGTGAGCGCCTCGGCGGCGCGCAGCACCGCCACGCAGCGGCGATACGCCGTGTCGCCGGCCCGCGTGGGACGGGCGGGCTTGCACTCGCGGTCGAGCAGGGTGACGCCGAGCGTCTCCTCCAGCCGCTGCACGCGGCGCGACACCGCCGGCTGGGTGAGGTTCAGGCACAGCGCCGCCTTGCCGACCGAGCCGGTGTCGACCACGGCCACGAAGGCGCGGACGTCCTCGAGGTTCATCGGCCGGCTCTGGCGCCAGTCGCAAGACCGCAGAACGCGCCCCGACCTCCGCTCATTCCCGCGAAAGCGGGAATCCAGGCGTCACGACATGACGCCCCTGGGTCCCCGCCTCCGCGGGGACGAGCGACTTCCTCGACCACATCATTCCGATCGATCATGATCATCATCAGCATGTTTCATTTTAATCATGATATCGGACCTGCTATGACGGCGCAACGCGCCGGAGACCACAACCGGCGCGATTGTCGTCTTCAGGAGACGCCCCCGATGTCCGCACCGGCCCCCTCGGTTCTCGATCCGGCCCGCACGCCCCTCGGCTGGCGCACCCCGCTGGTGATCGTGGTCTGCGGCTGCGGCATCGCCCTGCTCGCCTTCGGGCCGCGCTCGGCGCTCGGCTTCTTCCTCACCCCGATGTCGCAGGCCAACGGCTGGGGCCGCGACGTGTTCGGCCTCGCGCTGGCGATCCAGAACCTGCTGTGGGGGATCGCCCAGCCCTTCGCCGGTGCGCTCGCCGACCGCTTCGGCACCATCCGGGTGATCGCGGTCGGCGCCCTGCTCTACGCCGGCGGCCTCGCCCTGATGGCGTGGTCGACCTCGCCGCTCGCCCTCGACATCACGGCCGGGGTGATGATCGGCTTCGGCCTCGCCGGCTGCTCCTTCAACCTGGTGATCGCCTCGTTCGGCAAGCTGCTGCCGGTCGAGTGGCGCTCGCTGTCGTTCGGCGCCGGCACGGCGGCCGGCTCGTTCGGCCAGTTCCTGTTCTCGCCCCTGGCGGTCGGGCTGAACCAGGCGTTCGGCTGGCAGACCACGCTCCTGATGTTCGGCACCGCCATGCTGATGATCCTGCCGCTCTCGATCGCGCTGGCGACGCCGCGCGCCGAGGCCGCGGCGCCGCTCCCCGGCGCGGCCGCGTCCGGCGAGAACGCCGCGCCGCAGTCGCTCCGTCAGGCGCTCGCCGAGGCGCTGGGCCACCGCTCCTACGTGCTCCTTGTGCTCGGCTTCTTCACCTGCGGGTTCCAGCTCGCCTTCATCACCGTTCACATGCCGGCCTATCTGGTCGACCGCGGCCTCTCCGCGGCGGTCGGCGGCTGGACGCTCGCCATCATCGGGCTGTTCAACATCGTCGGCTCGCTCGCCTCCGGCTGGCTCGGCAACCGCTGGCCGAAGCGCTATCTCCTGGCGGCCAACTACTTCAGCCGCGCCATCGCGATCGCGATCTTCGTCTCGCTCCCGGCGAGCCCCGTCGCCACCCTGGTGTTCGGCGCCGTGCTGGGCCTGCTGTGGCTGTCGACCGTGCCGCCGACCTCCGGGCTCGTGCTCCTGATGTTCGGCACCCGCTGGTTCGCCATGCTGTCGGGCTTCGTCTTCTTCAGCCACCAGGTCGGCGGCTTCCTCGGGGTGTGGATCGGCGGCATCGCCTTCGAGCGCACCGGCTCCTACGACCTCGTCTGGTGGCTCGCGGTGCTGTTCGGCGTGTTGTCGGCGGTGATCAACCTGCCGATCGTCGAGAAGCCGGTCGCCCGCCTCGCCGCCGCCCGGGCGTGATCCGGGCGGGCCGACCGGAATAGCGGGGTCGCCGGACCGGCCCTTGTCCGGCCCGGTTCACGGCCGATAAGGTCCCCGAAACCAGCGGCCCGGTGGCCGCGGCAGAACCGGGGGCGTCAGGTGTCGAGCTTCAAGGCGATCGTCATCCGCAAGGGCGAGGCGGGCCAGACCGTCGGCCTCGCCGATTTCGACGAGAGCGAGCTGATGGAGGGCGACGTCACCCTCCGGGTCGAGTGGTCGACCGTCAACTACAAGGACGGACTCGCCGTCACCGGAAAGGCGCCGGTGGTGCGCCGCTTCCCGATGATCGCCGGCATCGACGCGGCCGGCACGGTGGAGACCTCGAACCATCCCGACTGGAAGCCCGGCGACCGGGTGGTGGTGAACGGCTGGGGCTGCGGCGAGACCCATCTCGGCTTCTACGCCGAGAAGGCGCGGGTCAAGGGCGACTGGCTGGTCCCGCTGCCGGCCGGCCTGGAGGCGCGCGACGCCATGGCGATCGGCACCGCCGGCTACACGGCGATGCTCGCCGTGCTGGCGCTGGAGCGCCACGGCCTGACCCCCGACCGCGGTCCGGCGGTCGTCACCGGGGCGGCCGGCGGGGTCGGCTCGGTCGCGGTGGCGATCCTGGCCCGGCTGGGCTGGACCGTGATCGCCTCCACGGGCCGGCCCGAGGAGGCCGACTACCTGAAGGAGCTCGGCGCCGCCGAGGTGATCGCCCGCCAGGAGCTCGCCGAGAAGGTCCGGCCGCTCGCCAAGGAGCGCTGGGCCGCCGGCGTCGATTCGGTCGGCTCGACCACCCTCGCCAACGTCCTGTCGATGACCCGCTACGGCGGCGCGATCGCGGCCTGCGGGCTCGCCGGCGGCATGGACCTGCCGACCAGCGTCGCCCCGTTCATCCTGCGGGGTGTGGCGCTTCTCGGCGTCGACTCTGTGATGTGTCCGCAACACCTCCGCCGAGAAGCGTGGCAGCGGCTGGACACCGACCTGGATCGGCGCAAATTGGCCAAGATGACCGAGGAAATCGGACTGGACGGCGTTGTCGAGGCTGGCCGCCGGATCGTCGAAGGGCAGGTCCGGGGCAGAATCGTGGTCAAGATCGGGTAAACGCGTTCAGACTTTATCGACGAACTGGCGGCATGATCGCCACCGGGTATGGTTAAGCCCGCGTGACGATGTTGCTTCAGTTCACTGCCGTACGGGGTCCGAGATGCGCGCGCGCCATCTGTCCATTCTGCCGATCGTGCTCGTGCTCGCCGGTGCGTCTCCGGCGGCAGCGGGTCCGTTGAAGCCCGACGAGGCGCGCCGCTTCGTCGCCGGCAAGCTGTTCGCCTACACGTGCTTCGAGGGAACCCGCGGCACCGGCCGCATCTATCATGACGGCTCGGTGGTCGGGACGCTGCAGATCAAGGGCCGCTCACCCCGCTTCGTCGCCCTGCCGGCCGGCACCATCAAGGTGAGCTCGAGCTCGATCTGCGCCTCGGTGAAGGGCCTCGTCTTCCAGCCCTGCTTCGACGTCGACCAGACCAGCGCGCACAGCTTCCGCGGCTCGATCTCCGGCCTCGGCTTCGCCTATTGCGACTTCGTCCGGCAGAACCCGCGCACCCGCCTGACCGGCTCCGGCGCGGCCGGCGAGGAGGCGACCGGCACGACCCGGACGAGCCGCCCGCGGCCGCTCAACCTGCGCCCGACCACGATCAGTGCCCCGGCCGCCCCGCCGCCGGTGCAGTCCGCCGTGATCAAGACGACCGACTGAGGTCGCCCGGGGGGCGCGCCGGCGCGCCCCTCACTCCAGCGTCAGGCAGAACGGCACGGCCGAGAGGCACGGCTCGTGCGGAGCGATCGCCTCCACGGCGGCGATCATCCGTCCGTCGCGGCCGAGCAGCCGGTCGGCGAGCGACACGATCAGCCGATTCGGACAGGCCGTCGGCGACGCCGTGCGCAGCGCCCGGGCGATGGCGAGCTCGTCGCGGTCGGGATGGATCGTGCAGGCCGCCGTGAAGGCCGCCGCGGTCGACCGGCTGATGCCCGCATAGCAGTGCACCACCAGCGGCGCCGTCTGGTCCCAGTCGCGCACGAAGTCGATCAGCCGCGCGACGTGCTCCTCCTGCGGATGGATGTAGCCGTCGAGCGGCAGGCAGATGTCGTGGATCTCGAGATGCAGATGGTGCTCGACCGCGATGCCGCCGGGCCGCGTCACCGGCGTGCCGATATCGATCAGCGTCACCACCCGGCGGGCCCCGGTCGCCGCGACGGTCTCGGCCAGCCGGTCGAGCGAGCAGACGTGAATCATGAGTCGCAAGCCTCGTGTTCGGCACCGCTTTAGCGCCCGGATGTGGCGGCTTCGTGCAGGCCGCACGGCTCGGCTCCGCCGCCTGCCCGATCCGAGGCAGGATCTGCGCCACGAGACCGCGCCGGCGGGCCGCCGGCCTGCGGTCCGGATGCACGTGCTTCGATCAGGCCGCAGGGTCGGGCGGCCGCATCGCCGCACGGAGCGGGCGCGGGAACGGCCGGGCGCGCCCCTCCGACACGAGCGCGATGCGCACCCGCGCCTCGAGCATCCGGGTGTCGCCGCAGACGATCGACTGGGCCAGGATCGCCGAGGCTCCCTTCACCTCGGCGGACGCGGTCAGCACGGTGAGAAGGTCGTCCAGGCGGGCGGAGCGGAGGAAATCGAGCGTCATGGCGCGGACCACGAAGGCGAGGCCGGCCCCGCTGTCCTCGCCGACGTCCCACAGGCGCCCCTGGCTCGTCCCGAGGAGCCGCAGGTAGTTGGTGCGGCCGCGCTCGAGGAAGCGCACGTAGCTCGCGTGATAGACGATCCCCGAGAAATCCGTGTCCTCGCGGTGGATTCGCACGGCCATGCGGTGACGACCGCCGGCCAGGACGCCGTTCAGCGACGCGTTCGACATCATGGCGGAGCGATCAGTTCAACCGGCCGGCGCCGACCGCGGCCGCGGCCCAGGGGTCAGCAGCCGCGTCGGCCTCCATCGCCTCGCCGAACGCCCGCCGGCCGTTGTCGGTGAGCCGGTCGAGCGACCACGGCCGGTCGGTCAGCACGGCCACCTGGATCGCCCGCACCTCCGGGAAGCGGCGCCCCAGGGCGGCCCGGACCTCCTCGCCGAGCCGGGTCGCCGCCGGACAGCTCGGCGGCACCCCGATGTCCACCTCGATGCCGGCCACGGTGAAGCGGGCCCGGTACACCAGGCCGAAATCGACGATGTTGATGCCGACCGCCGGGTCGAGGACGTCCGCCAGGGCCGCCAGCACATGCGGATCGTCGGCGGCCCCGCCGGGCTCAGATGGCGCCATACCGGCCTTCCCGTTCGGTGTCGAAGCAGGTGTCCATCCGGGCCGGCGCGGCCGGCTGTGCGGAAGCCGAGGCCCGGTCGTGGTCGCCGGTCCCGTCCGGATGGTCCTGCTCGTGCTCGTGCTCGTGATCATGGTCGCAGTCGTGGTCGTGGGGCGGGGCCGGCGGCAGCGTCCCGGCCAGGAACTGCACCACGGCCGCGACCGGGTCCTGCTCGGTCGTCGCCACCGCGGTGACGCCGCGCGCCGCCATCTTGTCGACGAAGCCCGGTCCGGCGCTGCCGGCGATCACGGCGGCGACGGCGTCGAGCGGATGCGGCCCGTCGGACCGGAACGCGTGGATCGTCATCTCGCGCGGGAGGTCGAGCCGCTCCACCTCGCGGGGCGGGCCCCCGTTCTCGATCTCGAACACCAGGAACCGGCGCGTCTTGCCGGCATGGCCGGTCACGGTCCGGAAGTTCTGGCTCGCCACCGCGATGCGCATCGTCCGTCTCCTCTGCTCGGCGCCGGCGGAGCGGCCGCGCCCGTCCGCCACCGGCATGGCCATGCCGGTCGGGACCGAACGGTCGGGGCACTCGGCGCGCTTCGTGTCGCGGAGGCGTGGAGCGGGTGCGGCGATCCTGGTCCCGGACCATCCGCCGGGAGGCGGACGGCGGCCGGCCCGTCGATGGCGGGCCGGAGGCGTGGCGGACGACCCGCTCGCACCGGGATGTTATTACATCACCGGGCGACCGTGATCCTCCCGGGGTCCCGTGTCAAGCACGAGCCGCCGGCGGGAGGACAGCGCCGGGCGCGCTGATCGGCCCGGGCCGCGCCGCTCATCCATGGGCGCTGAGACGAGATCGAAGGGACGGCCCATCGATCGTCGTCGTCCGCAGGCGGGGGCTTTGCAGAATTCCGTGATCCCGGGGCGCGGACCTCGCGTCAGCGCCTATGTGGCCCTCATCCGGCATCGATCCTGGAAAACCGCTCCAGGAACCGCCGCTCCGCCTCGCCGGCGGGCCACGGGCGCAGGAAATCCGTCTCGACGCGGGCCGGCAGGTCCGGCGGCGCGCCGAAGAACTTCCTCGCCTCCGCCTCGGCGAAGCCGGCGAGCCGGGTAGCCTCCAGGAAGGCGGCGCCGCGGTCGGCGTCCTTGACGATCCGCACCGTCTCGTCGGGCAGCGTCGGCGGCAGGCCGAAGCGCAGGTGGATCGCGGCGAGCAGGCGGCCCTCGACCGCCTTGTAGGCGCCGCCCATCACCGCCTTGAACGGCGAGATCATGTCGCCGATCACGTATTCGGGCGCGTCGTGCAGCATCAGCGCGAGGCCGAGCCGGCGGTCGACGGCGCCGCAGCGCCGGCGCGCGATCTCCTCCACCAGCAGCGTGTGCTGGGCGACCGAGAAGATGTGGTCGCCGCTGGTCTGGCCGTTCCAGCGGGCGACCCGGGCGAGGCCGTGGGCGATGTCCTCGATCTCGACGTCGAGCGGCGAGGGATCGAGCAGGTCGAGCCGCCGCCCCGACAACATGCGCTGCCAGGCACGGGGGGCCTCGCCCTCGGCCGGAACCGGCTTCGGTGCGGATCTGGGTTTTGCCGGCATGGTCAGGTCTTTTTTCGCGGGGCCGGCTTCGAGGCCGGCTTCGGTGCCGACGCCCGCCGCGCCGGCCGCGGCGCGGCGCCGGCGAGCGCCGCGTGGCGATGGCAGGTCACGAGGTGGTCGTTGACCATGCCGACCGCCTGCATGAAGGCGTAGACGATGGTCGGGCCGCAGAACTTGAACCCGCGGGCGGCGAGCTCCTTCGACATCGCCCGCGACACCGGCGTCTCGGCCGGCACCTCGGCGCTGGATCGGAACCGGTTGACGATCGGCTGTCCGTCGACGAAGCCCCACAGCAGTTCGGAAAAGCCCGGCCCCTTCTCCATCACGTCGAGCCAGGCCCGGGCCGACAGGACGGCGCCGTCGATCTTGGCCCGGTTCCGCACGATGCCGGCGTCCTGCATCAGCGCCGCCTGCCTGGCCGCGTCGTAGCGGGCGATCTTCTCCGGATCGAAGTCGTCGAAGGCGGCCCGGAAGTTGTCCCGCTTGCGCAGGATGGTGATCCAGGAGAGCCCGGCCTGGAAGCCGTCCAGCACCAGCTTCTCGTAGAGGGCGCGGTCGTCGCGCTCGGGCACGCCCCATTCGGTGTCGTGATAGGCGACGTAGAGCGGGTCCTGGCCCGGCCAGGTGCACCGCTTCAGCCCGTCGGGATGCGCGGCCGCGGTCACGACGCGTCCGCCGTCTCGCCCGGCCACGCGAACGTCGCCCAGGCGGGCTTCCGCGGCGCCAGCGCGATGCCGCCGGCGATCAGCGGCGTACCGGCGGCGAGGGCGTCGCCGACGCGGTCGAGCCGCAGCAGCGCGAGGCCGCGGCCCTGCGTGCCCGAGCCCATGGTGCCGACCGCGATCTCGCCGGCCGTCACCGGCGTGCCGGGCGGCGGCGGAAAGCCGTCGACCGCGACGGGCACGACGCGGCTGCGCGCGGTGCCGCGGTGCTGCATGCGGGAGACCACCTCCTGGCCGACATAGCAGCCCTTCTTGAAGTCGACCCCGGCGAGCTGGTCCATGTCGGTCTCGTGCGGGAAGGCGTCGCCATAGGCGAAGTCGACGCCGCCGCGCGGCACCCCGAGCGCGACGCGGTGCGCCTCGTAGTCGGCGGCGTCGGCGAGCGTCGCGCCGAGCGTTCCGGCGACCGCCGCGGCCGTGCCGGCCGGCACGACGGCGCGCAGCCCCAGCGCCGGCAGCCGCGGGTCGGGAATCACCAGGCCGTCGACCGCGCCGGCGTCGGTCGCATCGACCCCGTCGCCCCACAGGCCGAGGATCGCCAGGGCGGCCGAGCGGTCCTCGACCGTCACCTTGGCGCGCAGCTTGTAGAATTTCAGCTTTGTCAGCAGGCCGTCGAGAAGCGCGGCCGGGACGTCGAGGAGGAAGCCGCCGCCGTCCTCGGCGGGGATCTCCACGACGATGAAATCGACGACGATCTTGCCCTGCGGGGTGAGCAGCGCGGCGAAGCGCGGCGTCGCCGCGCTCATCGTCGCGACGTTCGCGGTCACGAGGCCGTTGAGGAAGTGGCGGGCATCGTCGCCGGAGACGAGCACGACGCCGCGGTCGGTGAGGGGCGCAGCCTGCATGATTCTTTCGGGCCAGGGTCGATCCGAAAGGTAGGGCGGCACGCCCCCCGGCTCAAGGCCGGATTGCGGGCAGCGGCGCGGTGCGCTCCGCCGCCTCGCCGATGCGGCGCCCTCGGCGCGGCGCCCTTCGTGCGGCGCCTACTGGCGCGACAGGACGATCGAGAACTCGCCCGCGGCGATGCGCTTCGGCAGGCCCTCGGCGAACCGGGCCGTGGCGTCCTCGCCATAGGTGGAGACCAGCTCGGTGAGAGCGCAGAACAGCGAGGCCTGCGCCAGGCAATCCCCGTCGATGCCGTCCGCCCAGGCCTCCGCCCAGGCCTCCTTGATGTGGCCGAGCGCCGCCCGCTTCTGCTCCTGCTCCGATCCCGGCTCGGAAGTCTCGTCCATTGCCATCGACATTCGCGACCACCCGGTCCCCGTGCCCAGCCGTCATGTTTCTTAATGAAGTCTTACCAGATGAACCGGGCCCGACCAGCCAATCCTTTACGAAAGGTTAATGGGTAGGGGGAAATCCCGCGCCGGCCGCACGCCGGTGCAGCCCCGAAGGCGGAGGGAAGAAGGCGGAGCGAATCGGTGTTGGGATCGGCGCCGGGTCGCGGACCGTCACCGCCACGCCACGGCCGTCAGTTGGCGTAGCGGGCCGTGACCTCGCGGGCGATCTTGGCGCCCTCCTGGAGGTAGCGCCGGACCGCCGTGTCGGCGGCCGGCGTGCAGCTGCGATAGCTCTGCTGGTAGAGCCGGTAGCCGCGGTTGAAGCTGGCCATCATCTGGGCGCGGCGCGCCCCGCTCGGCGCCTCGGCGTCGACCAGCTGCTGCATCTCGTTGCGCCACTTCTGCCCCTCGGCGGCGCCGCAGACCTCGCGCAGGTAATGCAGGGCGCCGAGGATCTCGGACAGGCGGCGCAGGTCGCCGTCGAACGGAATCGCCTGCTGGGCCACCGCGGGACGGAGCGGCCCGAGCGACAGGACGGCCAGCAGGGCGAGGACGGAAAACGCGCGGAATCGGGTCATCGGCACGGTCGCGGGATCGGTGCCCCTTTCTGCGACGCAATCGCGTCGGCGGCAAGGCGGATCGCCGGCTCTACCCCTCCCCGAGAATCGCCCGCGCCGCCGCGACGATCTCGGCCAGGCCCTCGGTGGTGTCGAGGCCGGCCACCGCGGCCGGATCGTGCCAGCCGCAGGCGGCGAGCTCGGCGTCGAGGACCGGCTCGCCGGCGAGCCAGCGCGCCGCGAAGGACAGCACCACGAAATGCCGCTCGGTGCGGCCCTCGGCATCGCGGACGATCACCTCGCGATGGCCGGCCAGCGCCGCCGGCGCGATCGTCAGGGCGGTCTCCTCGGCGATCTCGCGGACCAACGCCTCGTGCAGGGTCTCGCCCGTCTCGACGACCCCGCCCGGCAGCGTCCACGGCCCGGCCGACGGAGCCCGGGCGCGGCGCACCAGCAGCACCCGGCCGGACCGGAACACCGCCGCGCTGACCGCCAGGAACGGCCGGGCCGGATAGAGGCGGTCCCCGCTCACGCCGCCGCCCCGCTCACGCGCCGCGCTCGAACACGGCGTCGACCATGGCCTGGCGGGCCGTCTCGTCGGTCATGGCGGCCGGCATGATGTGCTCGCCGTTGATCACCGACCCGGCCCGCGCCACCAGCGGCTTCAGCCAGCCGGAGGCCTCGGTCCCCAGCCGCGCGCAGCCCGTCGGCGACAGGTTGTGCCGCAGGGCGTCGAGCGTCGCCGCCAGGATGGCGTTCATGTGGTCGATCATGCCTTCGAGCTCGCGCCGTGAGTTCGGCTCCGCCATCTCCCAGGCGACGCGGGCGAGATCCTTGTCCTTGAAATGCGATTTCTCGAAGTACTCGTCGTAGCCGCGCGGCTCCCAGCCGAGGATGTCCGGGGCGAACTCCGGGCACGACTCGAGCATCTCGAGCAGCATGATGACTTCGTTGTAGTGGTTGAGATAATCGGTGGCGAGGCGGGTGAGCGGATTGATGTTCGCCCGCGCCAGCACCGTGGGGTCCAGGGCCCGCGCGCGAAGCTCGTCCAGGGAGGCTTTGGGGTGCGGGTTCATCGACCGAGAGGCGCGCGCTCTTTTCGGAAAACTGTCGGCGTCGCCGGTTAAGGGCGCATTAAAAGTTGCACGTCTGAACCCGATCGGAACGGCAATCGAGCCATGTGTGGTCGTTACGCCATCACGTCCTCGCCCGAGGCGATTAGGGCCCTATTCCGTTACGGCGAAATGCCGAACTTCCCACCCCGCCACAACGTGGCGCCGACCCAGCCCGTTCCGGTGGTCCGGCTGTTCGAGGGGGCGCGGCAGTTCGTGCTGATGCGCTGGGGGCTGATACCCGCCTGGGTGAAGGATCCGCGCGGCTTCTCGCTGCTGATCAACGCCCGCGGCGAATCGGTCACCGAGAAGCCCGCCTTCCGCAACGCCATGAAGCGGCGGCGCTGCCTGCTGCCGGCCGACGGCTTCTTCGAATGGCAGGCGGCCGGCGGCGGACCGAAGCGGCCGTTCTACATCCGCAGGCGCGGCGGCGGCCCGATCGCCTTCGGCGGCCTGTGGGAGGCCTGGATGGGCCCGAACGGCGAGGAGCTCGAAACGGTGTGCATCGTCACGACGACCGCCAACGCCACGCTTCGGCCGATCCACGACCGCATGCCCCTGATCCTGCCGCCCGAGGCGTTCGACCCGTGGCTGGACCCGGCGACCGAGGCCGCGACCGCCACGGCCCTGATCGCGCCGGCGCCCGACGATCTCCTGGAGGCGTGGGAGGTCTCGACCGCGGTCAACCGCACGGCCAACGATTCGCCCGACCTGCTCGCCCCGGTAGAGACGGCAGCGCCCGCCGAGGCGCCGGCCGCCGTCCCGCCCGAGCCGGCGGCGAAGCGCGCCGCGACCGGGGCACGCCGCGCCGCCAGGCCGAAGCCCGACCCCGGCCAGGGCTCGCTGTTCTGACGTGCCCCCTCTCGCCGCCGCGGGTTGATGCGAGCACCGACATCGACTATCCAACCCGGCCCTTCAGCGTCGGCCGGGACCCTGCGTCATGCCCTCATCCTCATCGCGCCTTCGCGCGCCGAACGGCCGCGCCTGCGGGCTCGACTTCGGCACCTCGAACTCGACGCTCGGCGTGGCGGGGGCGGACGCGCCGGCGCTGCTCGCCCTCGATCACGGCAGCACCACGGTGCCGAGCGCCGTGTTCTTCGGGCTCGACCACGCCCACCACGTCCTGATCGGCCGCGACGCGATCGCCGCCTATGTGGACGGCGTCCAGGGCCGCTTCATGCGGTCGCTGAAGTCGATCCTCGGCACGCCGCTGATCGACGAGAAGACCCAGCTGCTGCGCCGGCGCGTCGCCTTCCGGGAGATCGTGCGCACCTATGTCGAGACGCTGAAGCACCGGGCCGAGGCGCAGTCCGGCTGCCCGCTCGACCGCGTCGTCCACGGCCGCCCGGTGCACTTCGTCGACGGCGACGCGGCGGCCGACAGCCGCGCCGAGGCGACGCTCGCCGACATCGCCCGCCAGGCCGGCTTCTCCGAGGTGTCGTTCCAGTACGAGCCGGTGGCGGCGGCGTTCGACTACGAGCGCAGCGTCGCGGCCGAGACGCTGGCGCTGGTCGCCGACATCGGCGGCGGCACCTCGGACTTCTCGGTGGTGCGGCTCGGGCCCGACCGGCGCGGCCGCGACGAGCGCAAGCGCGACATCCTCGCGAGCGGCGGCACCCGGCTCGGCGGCACCGACTACGACCGCGCGCTGGCGCTCGCCGCCGTGATGCCGGCGCTCGGCTTCCGCACCCTGATGACCCGCGGCGACGTCGAGGTGCCGTCCGGCCCCTATTTCGACCTCGCCACCTGGGCGACCGTGAACCGCCTCTACGACAAGGCGGTGCTGCCGGAGCTGAAGCTGGTCCGGCGCGAGGCGCGCGAGCCGAAGCTGCTCGCCCGGCTCATCCACCTGATCGAGATGCGGCGCGGCCATTCGGTGCTGATCGAGGTGGAGCGCGGCAAGATCGCGCTCTCCGACGCGGAGGAGACGACGATCCCGCTCGACTGGCTGGAGAAGGGTCTCCACCCGGCGGCGACGCGGCCGCAGTTCGAGGCCGCGACGGTGCCGCTCGGGGAGCGCCTGCGCAACACCGTCCGCGAGACGATCGCGGCCGCCGGCCTCGCCGCCGAGGCGATCGACGCCGTGTTCTTCACCGGCGGCGGCAGCCTGGTGCCGAGCGTGCGGGCCGCCGTGCGCGCCGTGCTGCCGGAGGCCGCCGTCGTCGACGGCGACCGCTTCGGCGCCGTCGGCCTCGGCCTCACCATCGAGGCGCAGCGCCGCTACGGGTGACGGCGGGCCGGACACGGTCCGTCGGCACGATGTTTGCCCGGGCGCAACCGGCACCCCACCTGTTCCGCGTACGAAAAGACGGGCGACGATCGTCGTCGAAAGACACTCGGCGGACCCATGACGCGCGCGTTCTATTTCGGCCTCGGCTGCCTGATGCTGGTGATCGGCCTGATCGGCGCCGTGCTGCCGCTGCTGCCGACCACCATCTTCCTGATCGCGGCGGCGTGGTGCTTCGCGCGGTCGTCGCCGCGGCTGGAGGCGTGGCTGTTCGACCATCCGCGCTTCGGTGCGTCGCTGCGGGCGTGGCGCGACGACCGGGCGATCTCGCGCCGCTCCAAGGTGCTGGCCTGCACCGGGATGACGGCGGGCTTCGTCGTGTTCTGGGCGAGCGCCGGCCCGGGGCCGCTGCTGGCCGCGGCGGTCGCGGCCGGGCTGCTCGCCTGCGCCGCCTATGTGGCGTCGCGCCCGGAGCCGCGGCAACGCCGGCCTCTCTAGTCCGCCTCCCCCTCGAAGCCGTGCGCCGACAGGGCGTCGCGGCAGCCGGCCGAGAGGCGGTCGCGGCTGCCCAGCAGGCAGGAGATGGCACGGCCGCCGCCGAGCGGGGTGCCGGCGCAGAGACGCTCGACGTCGGCCCGGCACAGCCGCAGCGCCGCCGCGAAGGCGAGGCCTTCCGCGGCGAGTGCCTGGAAGCAGCGCTGCGACAGCTTCTCGGCCTGGGCGTTGAGGCAGGCGACGATGCGGCCGCCGCCCGGCGCCACGCCCGGGCAGAGCGCCCGGTAGTCGGCCGCGCAGGCGGCGATCACGCCGCGCGCCTGCACGCGCAGCGGGCCCTGCACCCGCAGCGGTGACTGTGCGGCCGCCGGTCCGGCGGCCGCCGCGAGCAGCATCGCGAGCGCCATGATGACGGCCGTGCGGCGCATGGAACCGAAAACCTCGTGGAACGGCGGACCCGTTCCGTCATAACGCATTCCGGCCGGCGGCGAAGCGGCGGCCTGCACGCTCGCGCGCCGCGACGCCGGCGACCGGTCGGACAGAAGACGGGTGAGGGGACGCAGGGACTACGGGAACGTCCCCTCACCCGCTTCCGCGCCCCGAGGCGCGGAAGTCCTCACCACCGGCAGCGGCGGACGCCGAAGCGGTCGACCCAGCAGCGGCCCGGATAGACGGCCCGCGGAGCGCAGGCGATCGGCGTGCACAGGGCGCCGTGCCGGTGCCAGCCGCGCCCGGGGCCCCACTCGCAGGAGCGGTGGCAGCCGTGCACCCGGACGACGGCGTCGGCCGGGGTCGCCGGCGGTGGCGGCGCCGGAAACGCCTGGGCGGCGGCGCCGAGGCCGCCGAGCAGCACCAGGACGGTCGAGGCGAGGCGGAGCTTGCGCATGGGTCTCCTCCGGATGCGGGGCCGGCTCGCGGGACCGGCCCCGTCGTTTTCGATCCGGCGCATCCTCGGGGCGGCCGGTCGCCGGGATGTGCCGTGCGGGTCACGGTTCTCGCCGTTTGGTCACGGCGCGTAACGGTTGGTAACGAGGGCCCGCCGAGGCTTGTCCGCAGCGCCCTCCCCCGCCTATGAAGGCCGCATGGTCCGGTCCGACGCCCTGATCGCCATCGTCGAGGACGACGACGAGATCCGCCGCCTCGTCGCGGGCCTTCTCGTGCAGGAGGGATTCGCGGTGGCACCGGCCGCCGGCGGGGCGGACCTCGACGCCCTCCTGGCGCGCGAGACGCCCGATCTGGTGATCCTCGATCTGATGCTGCCGGGCGAGGACGGCCTGTCGATCTGCCGGCGGCTGCGGGCGCGGAGCGCGCTCCCGATCCTGATGCTCACCGCCAAGGGCGACGCCATCGACCGGGTGGTCGGGCTCGAGCTCGGTGCCGACGACTATCTGGTGAAGCCGTTCGAGCCGCGCGAGCTGGTGGCGCGGGTGCGCGCGGTCCTGCGGCGCACCCGGGGCATGCCGGAGGCGGCGGCGAGCCGCCGCTACGCCTTCGAGGGCTTCGTCGTCGATCTCGACGCCCGCCAGCTGGAGACCAGCGACGGCGCGCCGGTGCCGCTCACCAGCGCCGAGTTCGACCTGCTCGCCTGCTTCGTCCAGCGGCCGCGCCGCGTGCTGTCGCGCGACCAGCTGCTCGACTGGACGCGCGGGCGCGACGCCGAGCCGTTCGACCGCACCATCGACATGACCATCTCGCGCCTGCGCCGGAAGATCGACCAGGCGGCGCCCGGCACCACCCTGATCACCACGGTGCGCAACACCGGCTATCTGTTCGTCGCCCCCGTGAAGCAGCTGACGTGATCACGAACCGCGCAGCCACGACGAGCATGCGGAAAGCCCCGCCATGATGCGTCTCGGCTTCGGCGCCCGCCTGGTCGCGATCTTCGTCGGCAGCCTGGTGGCGCTGCAGCTCCTCGCCGTCGTCGCCTTCGTGCTCCAGCGCAGCCGCGCCACCGACAGCGCGCTGCGCCTGCCGCTGCCCGACCAGGCGGCGGCGCTCGCCGAGCTGCTCGACGACCTGCCGCGATCCGACTGGCCGAAAGTGCTGCGCGCCGCCAACAGCGTCGATCTCTCCGTCCGCATCGTCGAGCGCCGGCCGGACGGGCGCGAGCCCGACTGGTACGAGGCGCCGCTCGTCGACTTCATCCTGCGCCGCTATCTCGGCCGGCTCGGCGACCGGCCGGTGCGGGTGCGGGTCGAGCCGTCGAGCGAGGTCCTGGTCGGCCCGCTCCGCCTGCTCGCCTGGGTGTCGCCCGGCACCATCGAGATCGAGATCGGCCTGGAGGGCGGCGAGACCCTGGTGGTGAGCGCCGGCGGCGTCCTGGCGCTGTCGATCGCCGGCCTGCCGCCCGGCTTCTGGGCCGGCCTGCTCGGCCTCGGGGTCGCCGGCCTCGCGCTGTTTCTGCTGCGCCGCGAGGCGCGGCCGCTGCGCGAGCTCGCCGCCGCGGTCGACCGCGTGCCGCTCGGCACCGCGGCGCCGCCGATCCCCGACCGGGCGACGAACGCGCCGGAGATCCGCGCCCTGATCGGCGCCTTCAACCGGTTCACCGGGCGCATCGCCGACCTCCTGCGCGCCCGCATGGCGCTGATGGGCGGCATCTCGCACGACCTGCGCACCTATGTGACGCGCCTGCGGCTGCGCGCCGACCTCATTCCCGACGCGCAGGAGCGCGCCCGCACCGTCGCCGATCTCGACGAGATGAGCCGCCTGCTCGACGATTCGCTGCTCGCCAGCCGCACCGGCGCGCCGATGGTGAACGAGGAGCTGGTCGCGGTGGCGCCGCTGCTCGCCCGCGAGGTCGCGGACCGCACGCCGAAGGCGGCCGACGGCGCCGATGCGGCGCCGCCCGTCTCCCTCACGGTCGCGCCGGAGGCGGCCGCGGCCGAGGTCCTGGGCGACGCCATCGCGCTGCGGAGGCTGTTCGCGAATCTCGTCGACAACGCCCTGCGCTACGGCCGCGTCGCCCGCATCGCCGCGACCGTGGCGCCGCGCGGCGGAGACATGGCGGCGATGCTGATCGTCACGGTCGACGACGACGGCCCCGGCATTCCGGAACAGGACCGCGCCGCGATGCTGGAGCCCTTCGCCCGCGCCGACGCCTCGCGCAACCGGGCGACCGGCGGCGCCGGCCTCGGCCTCGCCATCGCCAACGGCGTCGCCACCCAGCACGGCGGCACCCTGACCCTCGCCGACGCCCCCGGCGGCGGCCTGCGCGCCACCGTGCGCCTGCCGGTGTTCGAAACCGTCCCAGATTGAATTCGACTGTCGACAAGAATGTCGATAGGCATAAGGGCGACAAATAACGAATAATAGAAAAGCCTTCCTCGACTGCACGCATTTTCCATGACTTGAAGGAAGGCCGAGCAACACGGCAGGATACGTCGTCGGCTCATCCGACCCAATCGACTGTCGCGGCTTCACATTTGGCGGTGCCATGATCGGCCTTTTTGATTTGATCCGACGTGCATGGAACAGCGTCGCCTCTATCCGGATATCACTTCCGGTCATGGTCGCGCTGATCGTGCTGATCGTCGGGCTTTTCGCGTTTCTCATCTTCCAAGGAACGAACCTGTATTGGTCCCTCCAGGTCCGAGGTTGGATCGACGACATCGCGCGAGCCTTCGATCTCGACGAATACCTTGCCCAGGCTATCTTTCTCGTCGTCGTCGCTGCGGCGACGACCCTGACCACACTGTGCTTCTCTTTCTCGCCGCTGAAGCGCCGACTGGGGCGACTAGGGCTTCTCGGCTTGTCGGTCGGGGTATCGCTTCTCCTGGCCTATGCGTGGCGGATGAACTTCTTCACTCCGGAGGGGACCGCGACACGATGCTATGTTCTGACCCGAGATCCCGCCGAACCCGTGAGATACGGGAATCGGCCCGGAACGATCGACCAGCAGACGGGCCGCCCATGTCGCCCGGTCACGGCCGAACGGCTCAGGCAACTTCAGGACTATAAGAACGGGCGCCGCCCAGTCCGCTTGACCATGCGCGACCCCGAGTTCTTCGATCCACTCACCGGCGAAGCCATCGTCTGGTACATCCGTACGCGTGAGGGGACGATCGAGCTTTTCGACCTGATGGGCTTCCATCCCGACGGCCAGGAGTTACAGCCCGTCGATCGAGACGTTCCCCTCGCGTGGCGAGCCCAGTTCGACCGCCAGCCTCCACGTCGTCTGGACAATCCGACCGAAGGCGACTTCTTCGACAGCATGACGGGAAAGCCGCGCCTCTGGTACGCGCGGGCGGCGGGTGGGGGATTCGTCTTTTACGACCGCGCGGGATTCAGCCCGGAGACCGGAGAGGCGCTGAACCCTGTCGATCTCGACGTTCAGAAGGAATGGCGCGCACACAAGCAGCAGGCTGACAGCTCTCGCTGTTACGTGATCACCCGGGATACGGCGAACGTGGTGAAGTACTGGAACCGGCCGGGAGAGATCGAGCCGCAGACAGGCCGTCTTTGCCGCCTCCTCACGGCGGAGGTCGTCGAGCGGTTGGAAGAGTACAAGAAGGGGAACCGCCCCCGCCGTATCCAGTCTCCCGATCCGATGTTCTTCGATCTCAGAACCGGTGAGCCGATCGTCTGGTACTTCAAAGACGAGAAGGGCCACATCGAGCTTTTCGATCTGATGGGCTTCCATCCTCAGACCGGAGAGGAGCTGACGCCGATCACGAAAGACATCGCTCGAGACTGGCAATCGCAACAATCGTCGGTTCCGAAGGTGCCGAATCGAATTACCTTTTCCAGCAATGTGATCCTGTTCGATCCATTGACCGGACAGCCACGTCTGTGGTTCTGGCGCAAGGCGGAAGCCGACTACGAGTTCTTCGATGGGCCCGGTTTCCACCCACGCAACGGTGATGCACTGAAACAGTTCACCCGCGATGAGGCCCGAGCCTACGAATCGGAGATCGCCGCCAAGAAAGAGGCGCTCCTCCGACAGCAGGAGCAGATCGACAGAGAGCGGCGGGAACGCGAGGAGCGCGATGCTGCTGCTCGCAGGGAGCTCGAGCGCAAGAAGGAGCAAGAACGGCGTGAACGGGAGGAGCAGGCGACCCGAGCATCCGAGGCCGAACGGATGTGCGATTCGCTGGCAGCGAATCCGAACGACCGCAACAAGGTCGGGGAGGGCGTCGGATTCGGGGTTCTGAAAGGCCAAGCGACGGAGGCGATCCAATACTGCGAGATCGCAATGCGACAAAACCCGCAACAGCTTCGGTTCAAGTACCAGCTCGCGCGGGCTCTGCAATGGACCGACCGGCCACGTGCGTTACAACTCCATCAGGAGCTGACCAGCCGACGCTACCCCGCATCCTTCGACAATCTAGGCTGGATGTACTACATGGACCGTAAGGATCCGGTCCAGGCCGTCGCCATGTTCAGGACCGGCGCGCAACTGAACGACGCTGATTCGATGGTGAGCCTCGCCGAGATGGTGGACCGGGGCCACGTCGTGCCGGGCAGCCCCGCCGAAACCAAGATCGAGCTGTGTCGTCGCGCGGCCGAATTGGGCCATTCCGGCGCGTCCCTATGCTACCAGCAGGAGGTCGCAAAAGAGGAGCAGGCGACGAAAGCTCGCGAGGTCCAGCTTCAACAGCAGCAGATGATGCTGCAGCTCATGGGCACGGTCATTCAGAACGCGGCCACGCGTAGACGGTGAAATGGAGCGGACAAGGTCTGCTCCCTTTGTCCCTGGAACCCCGTTCTCCGGAGTCGGTTGACCCCGGAACGCGGGGGCGACGCCGGTCGGCGTCCGCACGCCTGGACAATCACTCGGAGGTTGAGTGTCCGACGAGCCGCATCGCGCCGTCTATCCGCCGCTCGACACCCTGAAGCCGGTGGCGGACGACGTGTGGATCGTCGACAGCGGTCCGCTGCACGCGATGGGGCTCGCCCTGCCGGTGCGGATGACCGTGGTCCGCCTGCGCGGCGGCGAGGTCTGGCTGCACTCGCCGACCCGGCACGATCCGGGCCTGCAGCGGGCGATCGAGGCGATCGGGCCGATCCGCCACTTGGTGGCGCCCAACGTCGCGCACTGGTCGTTCCTGAAGGACTGGCGCACCGCCTGCCCGGACGCGACGACCTGGGCGGCGCCGGGTCTTCGCGCGCGAACGCCCGTGAAGACTTCGGGCGTGCGGCTCGACCACGACCTCGGCCCGGCGGCGCCGGCGGCCTGGGCCGGCGAGATCGAGCAGCGCGTCGTCCCGGGCGGGTTCGGGGTGACCGAGGTGGCGTTCCTCCACGTCCCGAGCCGCACTCTGGTGTTGACCGACCTGATCGAGAATCTCGAGCCGGAGAAGATCGGGCCGATCGCCCGGCCGCTGCTGCGGCTCGCCGGAGCGACGGCGCCGGACGGCCGCGCCCCGGCCCATCTGCGCTTCGCCATCAACCGGCGCCGGCCCGCGGCGCAGGCCGCGGCCCGCGAGATCGCGGCCTGGGAGCCCGCGCGCGTGATCTTCGCGCACGGGCGCTGGTTCGATCGCGACGGAGCGGCGCGGCTCCGCCGGTCCTTCCGGTGGCTGCTCGACTGACCGCCGCGCCCGGCGTCGTCACATGCCGGTGTCGAGCGGCTTCTCGACGGCGCCGCCGGCCGCCACCCAGTCCTTGAACGCGCCGAGATTGTAGACGCGGTCGTAGCCGAAGTCCTTCAGCACCTTGGCGGCCAGCGCCGAGCGGCCGCCCGAGGCGCAGTAGAGGATGACCGGCTTCGCCTTGTCGAACGCCTTGTCGTGGTAGGGCGACTCCGGATCGGCCCGGAACTCCAGCATGCCGCGCGAGACATGGACGGCGCCGGCCACCTTGCCGCTGCTGGCGAGCTCGGGCGCGTCGCGCACGTCGACGATCAGCACGCCGCCGTTCTTCATCATCTGCGTCGCCTCGTCGGGCGTGATCTTCGGCACCACGGCATTCGCCGCCGCCAGCATCTCCTTGACGCTTCCGGCCATTCCGCACTCCATCGTTCCGGTGGGGGTGATATTCGAGAGCCTGTAGCCGTCCGCGCGCCGCAGCGCAACGCCGGATCGGAGACGGAGCCGGCACGTCACGACGCGACCACGACGGCCTCGAGGTATTCGCTCGGCACGACCAGACTGCCGGGGCCGGCGCGGTTCATGGCGGTCAGCAGCGCGACCAGCTCGGTCCGCAGCGCCGCGCGGGCGGCCGGCTCGAGCATCTCGAAGACCCGGCACACCGGCCCGTAATAAGTCCTGAACACGTCGATCCAGTGGTCCGGCGAGCGGTAGCGGAAGGTGAAGACACGCTTGGTCGCCCTGATGCGGCCGTCGGGGAACAGCTCGTCGAGGCGCTCCGCGGTGCCCCACAGCGTCGGCGACCTGAGGCCCGGCGGCGGCGGCACGAAACGGCCGAGCGTCGCGAGGAGCTGGCCGATGAAGCCGTCCGGCGTCCAGCAGGCGAGCCCGATGCGCCCGCCCGGCCGCACGACGCGGGCCAGCTCGGCGGCCGCCGTGTCCTGGTCCGGCGCGAACATCACGCCGAAGGTCGACAGCACGAGGTCGAAGCTCGCCTCCGGGAACGGGAGCGACTCGGCGTCTGCGAGCCGGAACGTCACCGGCAGGCGCTCGGCGACGGCGCGCTCGCGGCCGCGGTCGAGCAGCGCACCGACATAGTCGACCGAGGTCACGTCGGCGAAGTGACGGGCGGCCGCGAGCGTCGCGTTGCCGTTGCCGGCGGCGACGTCGAGCACGCGCTCGCCGGCGCGCAGGTCGACGGCCTCGCACAGGCGCTCGCCGACGATCTGCAGCGTGGTGCCGACCACGGCGTAGTCGCCGGCCGCCCAGACGGCGCGCTGGCGCTGCTTGATCGCGGGGATGTCCGGAACGACGAGAAGTGTGGTCACGGGGGGTGGTTCCTCGGTTGGACCGTCGGGCTCGATCGCGCCGCATGCGAGGCGATCGCCCCGCACGGTCGGGACACAGGGTGATGGCATCTGGAGACGAGGCGGCGGGACATGCCCCGCCACGGGGTCCGCCCGATCCGGCGGACGGCCGCCGGTCAGTGGGTCAGTAGATGACTCCGCCGCCGGTCGGCGGTGCCGGGGGTGGCGGCAGCGGCGTGCCGGTCGCGGCCGGCGCCTGCGGCGAGAAGCCGGGGCCGGCGTCGAGAATGCCGCCGCCCGGCGGAGCGTGCTTCCCGGCCGGCGCCCGGGTGTCGTTCAGGACACCGACGACGGGATTGCCCGCGACCGCACGGCCAGGATAGGTGCCGACGCAGTTGTTGTTGTTGTCGCACGCGATGATGCACTTGCCGCCCTTGCCGTTGCAGTTCTCCTTCACGCAGCCGTAGCCCCCGCCGTCCATGTGGACGCCGAACTGGCCGCCGACCTTGGAGCAGGCGATCCGGACCTGGGTGACGGTCGCCGTGAGATTGATCTTCTTGGCGGCCGCGACGCCGCCCATGGCGAGCGTCGCGGCGAGGATGGCGAGAGCCAGGACGGGTGTTCGCATGGGAGCTCCTCTCGTCGGGTGGACCGGGGGCGGCGCGTTCCGCGCGCGACCCGTTGTGCGGATCGTGGAGCCGATACGGACTCGGTGGCGGTCACGGGATCGGCGGTGGCGGTGGCGGCGGCAGCGGCGTTCCGGTCGGCGCCGGCCCGAGCTGATCGGGCAGGAGCTGGTGCGGATAACGCCAGCGCAGGTCGAGGACCGGGAGCACCGGAAACGCCGCCTGCGAGATCTTCGGCTGGGCGAAGACGATCGCGGCCTGCCGGGCCGTCTCGGCGAGCGTCGCGTCGACGCAGACGCCGCTGCCGGTGCGGCCTTCGCCGCAGCCCGCCTGCGCGGCGAGCGGATCCCCGCCGACCACGAGCAGCCCCGCCGCCAGCAGCACGCGGCGCATCACCGCGCCGCCCTGTCCGGATCTCGTCGTGATCATCCCGCCGCTCCTCTCAGAACTTCGCGTTGATGCCGAGGGCGATCTGCCAGCCGCGGCTCGACACCACCGGCACGGCCGAGCCGGCGACGAAATCGTTGGCGAGCACGCTGAACACCTTGCCGTCGAGCGCGTCGCGGGCGTTCTCGTGCACCCAGACGTGCTCCATCCGGGCGTTGATCGTCACGCTGTCGGAGGCGGCGAGGTAGGCGATGCCGCCCGCCGTCCAGCGCTGCTTGGCGGGCACGAACTGCAGCGTCACCGAGTCGTAGGAATTGTCGTCGCGATAGAGAAAGCTGCCGGTCGGCCCGAGCCACAGCGGCCCGACCGGCACGAGGTGCTGCAGGCCGATCCGGTAGACGTCGGAATTGGTGCTCGCCGGCTCGGTGACCAGTGCCGAGGCGCCGAGGAACAGCACCTCGTTGCGCAGCGCGTGCGCGAACGCCGCCGTCACGGTGGTCGCGCCGAAGCCGCCCTGCCAGACATGGCCGAGCGTCGCCGCGACCAGGTAGCGACGCCCGGCGCGGTAGAGCGTCACGCCGTTCTGGACCGTCTCGGTCTCTTCCGAGATCGAGCCGAGCAGGCTCGCCGACCAGCGCGGGTCGCGCCAGGCGAGCGCCGCCGTCACGGTGCCGACGTCGCCGGGATCGAGCGTGGTCGCCGACTGCGTCGCCGCCGGCGGCAGAGACGGATCGGCCGGCGTCAGCGGGCTCTCGCGGTCGAACTTGCCGCGCCGGGTGACGCCGACGCTCGCCGTGAAGACGAGGTGCTCGCCGAGCGGCACGTTGGCGCCGAGCGTCGGGCCGATGTTCCAGCCCTCGCCGTAGCTCGACAGCGCGACGAGATCGGGATCCATGCGGGTGTTGGCCGCCGTCCCGAACAGCGCGGACTGCCCGGTCGGGATGTTGACGGCGAGCGAGACGAAGGGCTGCACGCCGCGCCAGCCGAGCTAGGTGAAGGTGCCGGACGCGACCGTGTCGGTCGGGGTCGCCACCTCGCCGGCGAGCCCGACCGTCGACTGTCGGGCCGTCACCCAGCCGCCGCGGGCGAGCAGCTCGACCTTGAGATCGTCGCCCGGCAGGCCGACGAGCTGCAGGGCGGCCGGCACGTAGAGCTGCGTGCCGGCGCCGCCGTTCGCCGCCACCGTGGTCGGCGTGCCGCGGGTGCCGGACCACGAGAACCACCGCGCCTCGCTGGCGAAGGTCGCGGCCCAGCCGCCCGATGCCATCGCCACCGAGAGCGGCGGCGCCATGTCGGCCGCCTGCCCGGCGGAGGCCACCGCCGCGACGACTCCGGCCAGGACCAGCGTTTGTCTGCGCGCCACCATCGCCTCGTCTCCCCTGCGCCGCGGCCGGGCCGCGGCCATGCAGGAGCCCTTATGGCCAACCGGCAGCGCCGCGGCGTCATCCGAACGGACGACGACGCGGCCCGACGCGCGTTCAGCGGCCGGGCGGGGCGAAGCCGGCGACGAGCTTCACCAGATCGGCCTGGCGGCGGGTCCCGGTCTTCTCGAACAGGCGGCGCAGATGGGTCTTGGCGGTCGTCTCGGAGATGCCGAGCGTGGCGGCGAGGTCGGCGACGCCGCCCGCCTCGAACACGGCGAGCAGCACCTTCAGCTCGCTCGGCGTCAGGCCGTAGAGCCGGGCGATCGCCTCGGGCGCCGCCGGCGGCTCGATGCGGGCGCGGCACACGAACACCGCCGCGGTGGCCGCGTAGCCGGCGCCGGCCCGGCGGCGGGCCCCGGCGGTCAGCGGCAGCACATGGGCGACGTGATGCCGGTCGTCCGGCCCGGGCAGCGGCAGGCTGGCGCCGCCCTCGCCGCCGTCTCCGGCCGCCGCCGCCGCGGCCGCGGCCGCGGCCGCGAGTGTGCCCTGGAGCAGCCGGTCGGACTCGCCGTCGGCGGCGAGGAGGCGGCCGCGCGCCGCCCGCATCACCGTCCCCTCCGCCACCATGGCGTGGCCGGCCCGGTTGGCGTGCACGATGCGGCCCGTCGCGTCGACCAGAAAGGTCGCCGCCACGAGGCTGTCGAGCGTGTCCGCGAAGGTCGCGGCCTCGGCACGGCCGAGCGTGACGGTGCGGCCGATCTGCACGGCGCGGCGGACATGCGGGGCGAGCAGCCGCATGCGGTGGCGGGCGCCCTCGTCGGCGAGGCCGTCGCGGGCGTGGCGGAACACGCTGAACACGGCGTAGCTCGTCGCCGACTTCTCCAGCACGGTCGTCACCTGGTCGACCAGCCCCTGCGGCGCCACCCATTCGGCGTAGAAGCGCGACTGCAGGAACTCGTCGTAGGGCAGGATGTCGGGCGTGTTCACCACCTCGCCGACGCCGCAGAAGAAGAAGCCCGGCGTGGTCGGGTCGATCTTCACGTAGCCGTCGAGATAGGAGCGCTTGAACGCGTCGTCGATGCCGACCCCGTGGGTGATCTCGGCGGTGCGATGCACCGAGTCCTTAGAGTAGACGCTGGCCGCGCAGCCGCCGACGAAGGCGGCCGCCTTGTGCAGGACGCCCGGCCACAGCCCGTCGTCGAGAGCGGCGTCGTAGACGTCGCCGATCAGATCCGACAGCGCCGCGTCGGACCGGCCGGGCGGTGCCGCACCGGAGTCGAGCGGGCCGGCGAAACCGGCTATGATCGGAGCCTCGGCCGGGCCGGCGGCCGACCCGTGAGACCGCGGCACGGCAGAACCGTGCGGCGATCCGGAGCGACAGACAGTCATGCGCACGTGTCGTCCTTGCGCCCCCAGTGCACCTCCCCGGACCTGCATCGATAGCGACCCCGGAGTCCCGGCGGAATGACCGGCCGGCCCGAAAACCCGACCGATCGTCCGGCCGACACCTCTGCGGCGGAGCGGCCCGCGGCCGGTGGCGATCCGCTGTCCGACCTGCTGCGTTCGGTGCGGCTGGTCGGCGGCGTGTTCCTCGACGCGCGCTTCACGGCGCCGTGGAGCATCTCGGCCCGGATGACGGCGGAGGACTGCCTGCCGTTCCTGAAGGCGCCGGCCCAGCTCGTCGCCTATCACGTCGCGGTGTCGGGCCGGTTCGCGCTGATCATCGACGGCGAGCCGCCGCTCGAGGTGCGGCCCGGCGAGATCGTGCTGCTGCCGCGCAACGACGTCCACGTGATGGCGAGCGCGCCCGACGTCGTGCCGGTCAGCGCCCGCGCGCTGATCCGGCCGGCCGAGGACGGCGGCCTCGCCCATATCGACCACGGCGGCGGCGGCGACGAGACCCGCATGGTCTGCGGCTTCCTCGCCACCGAGGACGTGCACGTCGCGCTCGCCGCGGTGCTGCCGCGGGTGCTGAAGGTCGACATCCGCGAGGCGGCGTCGCGCGACCTCATCGAGGCCTCGGTGCGGTTCGCCGCGAACGAGCTCGCGAGCGGCCGGCTCGGCTCGTCGGAGGTGATGTCGCGCCTGTCCGAGCTCCTGCTCGCCGAGGCGATGCGCCACGCCACCGCGGCGCGGGCCGCCGACGCCGGCCTGCTGCGCGGCCTCGCCGACCCGCAGATCGGCCGCGCCCTCGCCCTCATCCACCGCGATCTCGCGGCGCCGTGGTCGGCCGACCGGCTCGCCCGGGCGGCGGGCCTGTCGCGCACCGCCTTCGTCGAGCGGTTCGGCCGCCTCGTCGGCATGCCGCCGATCCGCTATCTCACCGCCGGCCGGCTGGAGACCGCCCGGCTCCAGCTGCGCGAGACGGCGAGGAGCGCGGCGCAGATCGCCCACGCGGTCGGCTACGAGTCCGAGGAGGCGTTCAGCCGCGCCTTCAAGCGCGCCTTCGGCCTGTCGCCGGCCGCCTGGCGCAGGACGCGCGCCGACGCGGACGGCGGCGAGACGTCACGCGCCGGGTACGCCAGAGAGTCGAAATAGAGTCTTTTCCGTACACATTTGGTCGGGTTAACGTTTCGGTCATGGCCACCGAGAAAGCCGAGACCGACCGAATCCCGATCACGCTGTCGCTGGCGACGATCGGCTACCTGGAGCGCCTGGTGCGCCAGGGCACGCACGGCACCAGCGTGCCGGGCGTCGCCCGCACGCTGATCGAGGAAGGCATCCGCAACGCCATCAAGGACGGGCTGCTGGCGATCCGGGACAACTCCCGCAACAACAACCACCACGATTGAGGGCCGCGGACGGCACCGACGGCCGGGCGGGCGCCGGGCGGGCCCGCCGGGCCGTTCAGTGCGGCGCCGGCTCGCGGCATCCGCAGGCCGGCCGGCTGAGCCAGTACCAGGCGAGGCCGGCGAACGCCCCGGCCGCGACCAGGATGGCGAGGCCGAGTCCGTCGGGACGCCGTGCCCACGGCATCGCGCCGGTCCACAGGACGGCGAACAGCACGGCGGAGACGGCACGCGGCATCGGACACTCCTCGATGCCGCGAGAGTGCCGGGCGGACGCGATGCCCACCGTGAGGTGCCTCACACGGCCGGCCGTGCCGCTGCGGAGCCGGCGGACCGAAATACCCGCCCCGCGTGTGCCGCATGGAACGTGGCGCCGCCGTCCGGGTTGTCCAGCATCGGTTTTCCGCCGGCTCGGCAGCGGCCCGCCGGCAGCGACGCGTCTCTCGGCCATGGCGGACAGTCCGCCGCGATCGCCCTGCCCGCCTCGCGAATCGGGAGAATCCGGATGAGCGATCGGCGACACAGCCCGGAGCATGAACAGAATCCGTCGGGCGGCCTCGGGGCCGCCGAGCGGTCCGTCATCCGGGCGGCCGCCATCGACCTGATGCTGCACCTCGCCCGCACGCTGCCGGCGCAGGTCCGCCGGCCCCGCAGGCGCTCCGAGCCCAGACCCGGCCCGACCTGAGCGCCGGGCCGGCCGGCGGGATCACGCCCGCGCCGCCTCGGCGAGGGCCGCCGGCAGCTCGTCCGCCAGAATGTCCAGCTCGCCGGGCCGGCCGCATCCGATCCGGATGCAGCGGTCGAGCGGCGCGACGCCCGGCATCCGCACGAACACGTCGCGCGCCACCAGGGCCTGCAGCACGCGGCGGGCGAAGGCGCCGTCGCGCCCGCAGTCCACCGTGACGAAATTGGTCGCCGACGGCAGCGGCGACAGCCCGTTCCGCCGCGCGATCTCGCCGATGCGGTCCCGCGCCGCCGCGACCGCGCCGCGCACCCGCGGCACGTGGTCCGCATCGCGGATCGCCGCCAGCGCGCCGGCCTGGCTGACCCGGCTGATGCCGAAATGGTTGCGGACCTTGTCGAACCCCGCGATCAGCGCCGGCGCCCCGATGGCGTAGCCGACCCGGATCCCGGCGAGGCCGTGCGCCTTCGAGAAGGTGCGCAGGCGCAGCACCCGCGGATCGTCCGGATCGAGCACGGGCGAGACGCCGTCGGGCGCGAACTCCGCATAGGCCTCGTCGAGCAGCAGGAGCGTGCCGTCCGGGACGGCCTCGACCATGCGGCGGATGTCCCCGGCCGGCCACCAGGTGCCCATCGGGTTGTCGGGATTGGCGATGTAGACGAGCGGGGCTTTCTCCCGGCGCACGGCGTCGACCAGCGCCTGCGGGTCCTCGCGGTCGTCCCGATACGGCACCGTGACGAGCCGCCCGCCGAAGCCGGCGACGTGGAAGTTGAACGTCGGATAGGCGCCGAGCGACGACACCACCGGCATGCCGGGCTCGACCAGCATGCGCACGACGAGCCCGAGAATGCCGTCGATCCCCTCGCCGACATGGACGTTCGCGGGAGAGACGCCGTGCGCGGCCGCCACGGCGTGCCGGAGGTCGTGGCTCTCGGGGTCGCAGTACTTCCACGCCTCGGCCGCCTCCGCCTGCATGGCGGCGACCGCCTTCGGCGACGGCCCGAAGGCGTTCTCGTTCGCCCCGATGCGGGCGCGGAAGACCTTGCCGCGGGCCCGCTCCTGGGTCTCGGGGCCGACGAAGGGCACGGTGGCGGGCAGGCTGTCGACGAGCGCGGTGAAGCGGGCGGCGGTGAAGCGGGCGGGCATGAGCGGGACCGGAGCGGTGCGGCGGGGGCGCCCGTGTGTGCCGCCGGCGCAGCACCGTGGCAACCGAAATCGCGAGCAGAGAACGGGCCCGCCGCGACGCCGGCCGCCGCGGTATCGCCGTTCTCAATCCAGACGCACCGGCAGAACGGTTTCGCCGCGGGCGCGCAGCACCCGGACGAAGCTGCGCACCACGGCGGCGTTGCCGCTGCGCCGGAAGGCCGCGACGAGCTCCGCGAAGACCTCGCAGTCGGCGAGCGGGCGATAGACGACGTCGGGCAGCCGCACCCGCTGCAGCGACGACGGCACCGCCGCGACCGCGAGCCCGACGCCGACGAGGTTCAGGACCGAGATGAAGTCGCGCACATGGTGGACGATGCGCGGCGAGAACCCGCCGGCGCGGCCGATCGCCATGGTGTGGCCGCCGAAGCCGACGCGGTCGTCGGCCTGCGGCACGGCGAAGTCCTCGTCGGCGAGCCGCGCCGCCGGGATCGCGCCCGCGTCGACGGCGAGCGGATGATCGGCCCGCAGGGCCAGGAGGATCGGCTCGCGCAGCTGCGGCAGGACGGCGAGGCCGGGCGGATAGTCGGGCCGCGGCCTGAGAAATCCGACGTCGATGCGGCCCTCCTCCAGAGCCTCGAGCTGGCGCCAGGTCTCCATCTCGGTGAGCGAGACGGTGACGCCCGGCCGCTCGCGCCGATGGTGGAACACGGCGGACGGCAGGAGGCCCGACCAGGTGGCGGAGGCGACGTAGCCGATCTCCAGCCGGCCCCGCTCGCCGCGCCCGGCCTGCCGCACCACCAGCTCGGCCCGCTCGAACCGGGCGAGCGCGGCGCGCGCCTCGTCGAGGAACAGCGCGCCCGCCGCGGTGAGGCGGATCGGCGCGCGCTTGTGCCGCTCGAGCAGCCGCACGCCGAGCTCCTGCTCGAGGCCGGCGACCTGCCGGCTCACCACCGACTGGGCGAGCCGCAGCCGCTCGGCCGCACGGCCGAAATGCAGCTTCTCGGCGACCTCGACGAAACAGCGGACCGATTTGAGGTCCATGCGGGGTTCTCCTCGGCGAGGGCCCGGAGACGCGGGCCGCCGCGTCCCCGCCTCCGCGGCGACGAACGGAAACCGCGGCGGCGGCCGCCGCGCGCGGACGAACCAATCTAATCCATTTTCGCGATTAAAAAAACGCAACGCTGCATTGGACGCCGCGCCGCCGCCGGAGCATGGTGCGGTGCACTAACCTTCTGCACACAATCGCAAAAATTGCACACACCCCCACCCGCAAGCGTCCGTTCGAAATGCTCTCGCTGTCGTTCTCCCAGGTCGCCGGCCTCGCCGGCACGGTGCTCCTCGTGGTCGCCTTCGGGGCCTGGTCGTCGCGCAAGGTCCGCTCCGCCCAGGGCTACAGCCTGAACGGCCGCTCGGCCGGCGCCATCCTGATCGCCGGCAGCATCTCGGGGACGGCGGTCGGCGGCTCCTCGACGGTCGGCACCGCCCAGATGGCGGCCTCCTTCGGCCTGTCGGGCTGGTGGTTCACGCTCGGCACCGGCATCGCGCTCCTCGTCCTCGCGGTGTTCTACGCCCGGCCGCTGCGCCGGAGCGGGCTCGAGACCATCCCGCAATATCTGACGATCCCGTACGGCCGCTCGGCCGGCCCGCTGGCGAGCCTCGTCTCGTCGCTCGGCATCCTGTTCAGCGCGGTGGCGAGCGCGCTCGCCGGCATCCATCTGATGGTCGCGATGTTCGGGCTCGCGCCCTGGCTCTCGGCGGTCGTGCTGGTCGCGCTCGTCCTCGCCTACGGCCTGTTCGGCGGGCTGAAGGGCGCCGGCGTCTCCGGTATCCTCAAGATGGCGGTGCTGTGGCTGTCGCTGTGGATCGCCGGCCTCTACGCCGCCGTGTCGCTCGCCCAGCTGCCGGACTTCGACGCGCAGTTTCCGGCCTTTCCGTGGTTCAGCCTGTGGGGCCGCGGCGCCGGCGAGACGCTGTACAACCTGATGTCGCTGATCGTCGGCGTGGTCTGCACCCAGACCTACGTGCAGGCGATCTACGCCGCGTCCGACACCCGCGTCGCCGCGGTCGGCGCCGCGACGGCGGCGCTGATCACCATCCCGATCGGCCTGCCTTCGATCGCGGTCGGCATGTTCATGCATGCCCGCCATCCCGAGCTCGCGCCGGTGCTGGCCCTCCCCGTGTATCTGATCCAGTACCTGCCGGGCGTCCTCGGCGGCATCGGCCTGGCCGGCATCCTGATCTCGGTGGTCGGCTCGATCGCCGGGCTCGCGCTCGGCATCGGCACCATGATGGCCAACGACATCGGCCGCGGCCTGTTCGGTCTCACCGACGACGCGACCATCCTGATGATCAATCGCGCCTGCGTGCTCGGCGTCGGCGCGGTGTCGATGCTGATCGCGCTGTCGGCGCTGGACTCCTACGTGCTCGACTGGAACTACATGTCGATGGCGCTGCGCGGCGCCGCCGTCTTCCTGCCGCTGTCGCTCGCGGTGTTCTGCCCCGGCCGGCTGTCGGCGCCGTGGGCGATCGCCTCGATGATCGGCAGCACCGCCGCGGCGGTCGCGGTCAGGCTCGTGGTGCCGCTGCCGATCAACCCGCTGATGACCGGCCTCGCGGTCAGTGCCGGCGTCGTCGGGATCGGTCTCCTGCGCGGCTCCGCGACGAAGCGCCGCGACCCGCCGGCCGCCTGAGCCGGCTCTCCCGGGCCGTCTTTTTCGCACTGCGGCGAACTGGGAGAAAAGCAGGCACGCGCCCGCGCCATCGCTCATCAAATGGACGCAACAGCCCGGTGCCGGCTCGCTTTTTTCACGGGTGACACGTCCAAACAATATGCAACAATGGCGCGTCGGTGCCTTCGTTTCGTCCTTGCGTGCGGGCGCGGACTTGATACCGTTAGTGTGCTAACGAATTCGCGACCATCGCGGACGACGAGACCAGCTTCGACGGCGCACATCCCCACGGCGCTCACCGCGTCCGCGCCCGAGAGCCGGCGTCCGGGTCGCTGTCGGTCGAGTCGAGCGAAGAGAGGGATCATCGCCGTGTCGAAAACCGTTCCGAGCCGTCACATCCTGGCTGCCGCATTCGCGCTCGCGATGCCCGGACAGCTGCTCGCCGCCGACATCAAGATCGGCGAGATCAACAGCTATTCGGGCCTGCCCGCCTTCACCGAGCCCTACCGCAAGGGCTGGCAGCTCGCGGTCGAGGAGATCAACGCCAAGGGCGGCATCAACGGCGACAAGCTGGTCGTGATCTCCAAGGACGACGCCGGCAAGCCGGCCGACGCCGTGACGGCGGCGAACGAGCTGGTGTCCCGCGAAGGCGTGGTGATGCTCACCGGCGCCTTCTTCTCGCATATCGGCCTCGCCCTCGCGGACTTCGCCGCGCAGAAGAAGATCTACTATCTCGCCGGCGAGCCGCTCACCGACGCGATGGTGTGGTCGAAGGGCAACCACTACACGTTCCGCCTGCGCCCCTCGAACTACATGCAGGCCGCCATGCTGGCCGAGGAGGCCGCCAAGCTGCCGGCCAAGAAGTGGGCGACCGTCGCGCCGAACTACGAGTACGGCCAGTCGGCCGTCGGCGTGTTCAAGAAGCTGCTGTCCGAGAAGCGGCCCGACATCGAGTGGGTCGGCGAGCAGTGGCCGCCGCAGGGCAAGATCGACGCCGGCGCCGTGGTCGAGGCGCTCGCCGCGACCAAGCCGGAGGCGATCCTCAACGTGACGTTCGGCCCCGACCTCGTGAAGTTCGTCCGCGAGGGCAACACCCGCGGCCTGTTCCAGGGCAGGACCGTGGTCAGCTTCCTGACCGGCGAGCCCGAATACATCGACCCGCTGAAGGGCGAGACGCCGGAAGGCTGGCTCGTCACCGGCTATCCCTGGTACGGCATCGACACGCCCGCGCACCAGGCGTTCCTGAAGGCCTATCAGGCGAAGTACAACGACTATCCGCGGCTCGGCTCGGTGGTCGGCTACGCTCTGATGCAGTCGGCCGCCGAGGTGCTCAAGAAGGCGAAGTCGACCGACACCGAGAAGCTGATCGAAGCCACCAAGGGCCTGAAGGTCGGCACGCCGTTCGGCGAGGTGACGTTTCGCGACGTCGACCACCAGTCCACGCTGGGCGCCTTCGTCGGCAAGACCGCCGTCAAGGACGGCAAGGGCGTGATGGTCGACTACAGCTATCGCGACGGCGCCAAGTACCTGCCGAGTGACGCCGAGGTGAAGAAGCTGCGCCCGCAGAACTGAGCTGGCGCGGACAGCACCCTCCGCGGGAGGGACGAGACGCGGGCGCGTGCACGGCACGCACCCGGGGTGGGGGTGAAGCCGGCTCGCATTTCAGCCGCGACGCCCCCTCACCCGGATCGCTTCGCGATCCGGCCTCTCCCCGCGAGCGGAGAGAGGTGATGGCGCCCTCCCCCCGTGCCGTGAATTCGAGAGTTCGCCCGACGGGCCGTCCCGTCACCGCCGCGCTGCGTCGCGGATCTTCGCCGAAACCCCTCGGCCTCCAACCCGATCGTGACCGCCGATGCAGCTCGTCTTCGTGCAATTCATGACCGGCCTCGCGAGCGCGGCCTCGTTGTTCCTGGTCGCCTCCGGTCTGTCCATCATCTTCGGCGTCACCCGCATCGTGAACTTCGCGCACGGCGCGTTCTACATGCTGGGTGCCTACGTCGCCTACACGCTGACCGAACGCCTCGCCGGCGCCTTCGGCTTCTGGTTCTCGCTCGTCGCCGCCGCCGCGATCGTCGCCGTGATCGGCTGCCTGCTCGAGATGGTGCTGCTGCGGCGCATCTATCACGCCCCCGAGCTGTTCCAGCTGCTCGCCACCTTCGGCGTCACCCTGATGGTCGAGGATCTCGTCCTGCTGATCTGGGGGCCCGAGGATCTGGTCGGCCCGCGCGCACCCGGCCTCGCCGGTGCCGTCGAGATGTTCGGCAAGCGCATTCCCTCCTACGACCTGTTCCTCATCGTCCTCGGGCCGCTGGTGCTCGCCGCCCTGTGGGTGCTGTTCCATCGCACCCGATGGGGCGTGCTGGTGCGCGCCGCGACCCACGACCGTTCCATGGTGGCGGCGCTCGGCATCAACCAGAAATGGCTGTTCACCGGCGTGTTCGCGCTCGGCGTCTTCCTCGCCGCGCTCGGCGGCGCCCTGCAGATCCCGCGCGACGCCGTCAACCACTCGATGGATCTGCGGATCATCGTCGAGGCCTTCGTGGTGGTGGTGATCGGCGGCCTCGGCTCCACCACCGGCGCCTTCGTCGCCGCCATCATCGTGTCGCAGCTCAACGCCTTCGGCATCCTGGTCTTCCCCAAGATCTCGCTCGTCCTCGTCTTCATCGTGATGGCGATCGTCCTGGTCGTGCGGCCGTGGGGCCTGTTCGGCAAGATGCCGCCGCCCGCCCAGTCCACGACCGGCGCGACCGTGAGACCGTGGCGCCCGCTCGGCCGCACCGAGCTGATGATCGCCGCCGGGGTGGTGCTTGTCGTCGCGCTGCAGCCGCTGTGGCTGTCCGACTACGCCCTGACGGTCGGCAGCGAGCTGCTGATCTTCACCCTGTTCGCCGCCAGCCTGCACCTGCTGATGACGGTGGGCGGCCTCGCCTCCTTCGGCCACGCCGCCTATTTCGGTCTCGGCTCCTACGGCGCCGCCTTCGCCGTGAAGGCGGCCGGCCTGCCGATGCTGCTGGCGATCCTCGCCGGCCCGGTGCTGGCGGCGGTCGGCGCCGCGATCGTCGGCTGGTTCGCGGTGTCGCTGACCGGCGTCTACTTCGCCATGCTGACGCTCGCCTTCTCGCAGATCGTCTGGTCGATCGCCTTCCAGTGGGTCTCGGTGACGGGCGGCGACAACGGCATCCTCGGCATCTGGCCGGACGCCTTCGCGGCGACGCCGGCGGCCTTCTTCTGGGTGACGCTCGCCTTCGTGGTGCCGGCGCTGGCCTTCCTGCAGATGGTGATCTTCTCGCCCTTCGGATACGCGCTGCGGGCGACGCGCGACTCCGAGCTGCGGGCCGAGGCGATCGGCATCGACCGCAAGCGCACCCAGTGGGTCGCCTTCGTGATGGCGGGCGCCGCGGCCGGGCTCGGCGGCGCGCTGTTCGCCTTCCTGAAGGGCAGCGTGTTTCCCGACGCGATGGGCATCCCGACCTCGGTGGACGGGCTCGTGATGGTGCTGCTCGGCGGCATCGAGACGGTGCTCGGCCCGATCGTCGGCGCCCTGGTGTTCAAGGCGCTGTCGATCTGGCTGATGAGCCAGACCGACTACTCGAAGCTGGTGCTCGGCGCCGCCATCGTCGTCATCGTCCTCGCCTTCCCGAAGGGCATCGTCGGCACCCTCTCCGACTGGCGGGCCCGCTTCGAGGCCCGCCGCGCCGCGGGCCGCGCGCCGGCGGTCGCCGCCGCGGCCGCGGTGGCCGCCGTGGTCGCCGGCGGCGTGGTCGCGTCCGTCGTCGATCAGGCGGGCCCGTCACGGGACACCGCCAGCCAGGAGGCCCAGCCGTGACCCGCCTGCTCGAGGTGCAGAGCCTCTCCAAGTCCTATGCCGGCGTGCAGGCCGTGCGCGACGTCTCGTTCGGCCTCGACCGCGGCGAGATCCTCGCGCTGATCGGCCCGAACGGCGCCGGCAAGAGCACCTGCTTCAACATGCTCAACGGCCAGATCCGGCCCGACGCCGGCGACATCAGCATCGACGGCGAGCCGACGGTCGGCAAGCCGCCGCGTGCGGTGTGGCGCATGGGCGTCGGCCGCACCTTCCAGATCACCGCGACCTTCGCGTCGATGACGGTGCGCGAGAACGTGCAGGTCGCCCTCCTGTCCCACGTCCACGCGCTACGCCGATTCTGGGGCAGCGCCGCCAAGGACGCCGCCGAGGCCGACCGCCTGCTGGCGCTGGTCGGCATGGCCCAGTACGCCGGGCGCGCCGCCGCCGAGCTCGCCTACGGCGACCTCAAGCGGCTCGAGCTCGCCATCGCGCTCGCCAACCGGCCCAAGCTCCTCCTGATGGACGAGCCGACCGCCGGCATGGCGCCGAAGGAGCGCATCGAGCTGATGCGGCTGACCGCCGAGATCGCGCGGCGCGAGGGCATCGGCGTGCTGTTCACCGAGCACGACATGGACGTGGTGTTCGAGCACGCCGACCGCATGATGGTGCTGTCGCGCGGCGCCCTGATCGCGGAGGGACCGCCGGCCGAGGTGCGGCGCGACCCCGAGGTGCAGGCCATCTATCTCGGCGAAGGCCTCGTCTACGACGCCCGCCACCAGGACGCCGCCGGCGTCGCGTCGAAGGGGGCTCACTGATGACCGAACGCCCGCGGACGTCGCAGCTCGACGTCGTCCAGCTCAATGCCTTCTACGGCCAGGCCCACATCCTGTTCGACGTCGAGTTCTCGGTGCACACCGGCGAGGTCGTCGCCCTGCTCGGCCGCAACGGCGCCGGCAAGTCGACCACCTTCCTGTCGATCATGGCCATGGTGGCGCGCCGCACCGGCACGGTGTGGTTCGACGCCGAGGAGATCACGACTCTCCCGACCTACGAAATCGCCCGCCGCGGCCTCGGCTTCGTGCCGGAGAACCGCCGCATCTTCTCGGAGCTGACCGTCGAGGAGAACCTGATGGTCGGCCGCCAGAAGCCGCGCGAGGGCGCGCCGACCTGGGAGCCCGAGAAGCTCTACGAGCTGTTCCCCAACCTCGCCGAGATGCGCAAGCGTCCGGGCGGCCGGATGAGCGGCGGCGAGCAGCAGATGCTCACCATCGCCCGCACCCTGATGGGCAATCCCTCGCTGGTGCTGCTCGACGAGCCGTCCGAAGGCCTCGCCCCGAAGATCGTCGAGCAGATGGCGGCCGCCATCCTGGCGATGAAGAAGGAAGGCCTGTCGATCCTGCTCTCCGAGCAGAACCTGCACTTCGCGCGGCTGATCTCCGACCGCGCCGTGATCATCGAAAAAGGCCGCGTCCAGTTCACCGGCACGCTGGCCGAGCTCGAGGCGCGCCCCGATGTGCGCGATGCCTATCTGGCGGTGTGAGGAGAGCGGCGCGGGGCGCTCCGAATCGGATCCGCTCGCTCCTTCTCTTCACCTCTCCCCTGCGGGGAGAGGCCGGTCTCCACGCGAAGCGTGGAGACCGGGTGAGGGGGTGCCGAGCCATCCGACGGGCGCCGTAAACCCTCACCCCGGTCGCGAGCTGCGCTCGCGCCCGACCCTCCCCCTCAGGGGGAGGGTCGGGCCGTCACTTCTCCGCGAAGGCCTTCTCGATCACGTAGTCGCCGGGCTCGCCGGTGTTGCCTTCCGTGAAGCCGAGGCCTTCCAGGATCGGCGTCATGTCGGCGAGCAGGGCCGGGCTGCCGCACATCATCACGCGGTCGCGCACCGGATCGAGCGCCGGGAGGCCGATGTCCTCGAACAGCTTGCCGGTCGTGATCAGGTGGGTGATGCGGCCGCGGTTGCGGAACTCCTCGCGCGTCACCGTGGGATAGTAGATCAGCTGCCGCGAGATCATCTCGCCCAGGAACTCGTCCTGCGGCAGCTCCTCCTCGATCTTCTGCCGGTAGGCGAGCTCGGCGACGGTGCGCACGCCGTGCACCAGCACCACCTTCTCGAACCGCTCGAAGGTGTCGGGATCCCGGATGGTCGACATGAACGGCGCGAGGCCCGTGCCGGTGGCGAGCAGATACAGCGTTTCGCCCGCCTTCAGATTGTCGATCACCAGCGTGCCGGTCGCCTTGCGGCCGATGACGATGCGGTCGCCCGGCCTGATCTGCTGCAGCCGCGAGGTGAGCGGCCCGTTCGGCACCTTGATCGAGAAGAAGTCGAGGACGTCGGCGTAGTGCGGCGACGCGATCGAGTAGGCGCGCATGAGCGGACGGCCCTCGGTCGGCAGCCCGAGCATGACGAACTGGCCGCTCTTGAACCTGCAGCCGGGGTCGCGGGTGGTCGAGAAGCTGAAGAGCCTGTCGGTCCAGTGGTGAACGTCGAGGACCTGCTCTTCGAAGAAGTTGCTCATGGATCGAACCTTCGAGGAATTCCAGGAAGCCGGGAGTTCCGGTCGCCGTCTTGGCGGCCGACATTCGTTAGTGTACTAACAATATGACGGAGCCGCGGCAGCCTTGTCAACGGCCCGAAAGGGCCGGATAGCGGGGCGATCGTGGTCCGTCCAGCAACGAGGAGAAGAAACCATGGCTCACGACGCTCCGACGGGACCCGCCGGCCCGACCAAGCTGGTCATCCGCAACATCGGGCTCCTGCTCTCGGGCGCGATGGAGAACCCGATCCTCGACGCCGACACCATCGTCGCGGTGGACGGAAGGATCTCCGCGATCGGCCGGCTGAAGGACGTCGACGTCGAGGGCGCCACCACGGTGGTGGACGCCAACGGCACCGTGGTGAGCCCGGGCCTGATCGACAGCCACGTGCACCCGGTCGCAGGTGACTGGACGCCGCGGCAGAATCAGCTCGGCTGGATCGATTCCACGTTGCACGGCGGCGTCACGACGATGATCTCGGCGGGCGAGGTGCACACCCCCGGACGGCCGCGCGACATCGTCGGCCTCAAGGCCATGGCGATCACGGCGCAGCGCTGCTTCGACGCGTTCCGGGTGGCGGGCGTGAAGCTGCACGCCGGCGCGCCGGTGCTGGAGCACGGCATGGTCGAGGACGACTTCAGGGAGCTCGCCGCCGCCGGCGTGAAGCTGCTCGGCGAGGTCGGGCTGGGCGGCGTCAAGGACGGCGCCAATGCGCGACAGATGGTCGCGTGGGCCCGCAAGTACGGCATCCAGTCGACCATCCACACCGGCGGCCCGTCGATCCCCGGCTCCGGCCTGATCGGCGCCGACATGGTGCTGGAAGCGGACACCGACGTGGTCGGCCATATCAACGGCGGCCACACCGCCCTGCCCGACCGCGAGATCCGGTGCATCTGCGAGGGCTGCCGGCGCGGCCTGGAGATCGTCCACAACGGCAACGAGCGCGCCGCGCTCTACACGCTGCGCACCGCCCGCGAGCTCGGCCAGCTGGAGCGCGTCATCCTCGGCACCGACGGGCCGGCCGGCTCGGGCGTGCAGCCGCTCGGCATCATCCGCATGGTGTCGATGCTCTCCTCGCTCGGCGAGGTGCCGGCCGAGATCGCCTTCTGCTTCGCCACCGGCAACACGGCGCGCATGCGCTCGCTCGACGTCGGCCTGGTCGAGGTCGGCCGCGCTGCCGACTTCGTGATCATGGACAAGGCCCAGCACTCCGCCGGCAAGGACTTTCTGGAGTCGATCCAGCTCGGCGACCTGCCCGGCATCGGCATGACCATCATCGACGGCCTCGTGCGGACGACGCGCAGCCGCAACACCCCGCCGGCGACGAAGGTGCCCGCCGTGGTGTGACGGCCGGCAGGGCGCAACGAGCGGAGAGACTGGGCAAGAATCGGCGGGTCGAGCTGATGTAAGATTCGTCTTATGACGAATCGCCCGTTCAAGACCGGCGTCAGCCGGGCGCAGCCGAGC
>NZ_JAUSUJ010000010.1 GCF_030813915.1 Rhodoplanes tepidamans | reverse complement strand
CTGGGCTGCGCCCGGCTCGCGCCGGTCTTGAACGGGCGATTCGTCATACGACGAATCCTACATCACCTCGATCCGCCGATTCTTGCCCAGTCTCTGCGCTCCGTCCAGGCGACGGCCTCCATTACACTGCCTTCTTGGTCGCAGTGCAGATCGACGGATCACGCTTCACTAATCCGCCGATATACGAAGAACTAACGATTAGCTGGCGGAAGATAGTGCGAAGCACTGTGAATAATTCGCTGGTTAATACGGAATGGGGATAGCGTTGCGGCGTCTCACTTCCTTACGCCGCATTCCTAAAGATGATATCGCTGACCATTTCCGCGCCGAGGAAATCGACGAGCATGTTAGAATTTGTTAGATCCTTACTCATCAAGGCTCCGATCGCTTGACCAACTACCACCTCCCAAGGCTTTTTGCACTCAAGCACGGCACAGACGAGCTGCCGGATCCTTTTTATCTTTTTGTGTCTCAGCCGATCGTTCGATTCCGCAAGCTCCTTGATTAGGATGCTGTCCGGGTGATCATGGTTTTCCTCGACCCATTTAGTCACAGCAGCAATAAAGTCGGGCCAAGTCGTGCGCATCACGGCAAGGCAGGGGTCAGTCACAATTGTATTTTCGATTGAATAGCAATTCAGTCGGTATCTCTTAATAGGAAAGCAGTGTTCTAGCGGCTGATCAACTACGCCGTCGCCGTCGCGAAGGGAAAAGGCAACCGGGTTGTCGTAGAGCGTGCCGAGCAGATCGACGCAGAAGCTCTCTAGCTCCGCCTGTTGGTCTACGCTGCCGGCCAGCACAGGAAAGACCTTGATCCGGCCTTTCGACGTTCGCGCAGCCTGCTGCCAGACGCGCTCATCGTCCTCGCCTTCGAGGATTAACGCTACGTCTTCGCTCAGCGAAAGTGAAAGGGGGTGGCCAAAAAACGGGGCAACCTTACGAAGCTCTGCGCTGATCGGTTTGAGTTCTACCGCATCGACAGCAAAGCTCTTGGTGCCGATCGATACGTATGGCGAATCCGCGAGAGAGCAAACTAGCGGACTGCTGTGTGTGGAGAGGCACACAGCGATGCTCTCCGCTTGGTTCTTGAACTCATCGAGCATAGAAATGATGAGCTTACCGAGCCGCGCCTGAAGGTCGGGGTGAAGGTGCACGTCCGGCTCGTCAAGAAGCAGTAGGTTGAACTTCGAAGGCTCAATCGTGTCGAAGAAATAGAGGATCTCGGTGGAGAGAGCCACCGCTTCTGATTCGCCGCTGCTGATTTCTTCCGGTCTTATTACTTGGCCGTCGGCGAGTGAGCGGAACTCTAAATCGGTTTTACCCATCTCTAGCGAAATATTGGTGAGCAGTTGATTGACCTTGCTCAGCCGGTCCGTCTCGAAGTTGCGAGTTTGATTCAGTCGGATTTCCGGAGTGCTGGCGAGTCGACGCAGGTAAAGTGTTTCTGCTTCGCGGAATAGCATCGCCGATGCGGCTTTGAAGTCGCTGGATTGATTTGTTGCCCGAGATTCTCGGAGCCAGTTAGGGTTACTAGTCATATTTGTGATGACGCTGCCATTGCGCTTGAACGTCCCTGCCCGCTCCGGGCTGACGTACCGGACATAAAAGCGTTGGTTGTTCCGACTGGTCATTTCCTCGATGTCACGAAGGAAACGGCTCTTTCCTGCGCCATTGCGGCCCATGATTACGTTGATGTTGTTCAAATTGGTGAGATGGGCGGTTTGCCCCTTCAGTTCATTTACTTTCAATGTCGCCCCCGTGCTCCATCGCCTATTACAACTCTTCGGGCGGATTAGCGCAGCGTAATCCGCCGCCAGTCCGCAACCAAGCGGCGGATTACGCTTCGCTAATCCGCCCTACGAACGGCCGCCGGCACCGCCAGCCCCAATTCCATCCGCTTCTTCCGCGACAGCCCCTGCGCCACGATCGTGTGCGACTGCCGCAGATAGTCTTTCAGCTCGGCGGCGGGCAGGCCGGGTTTTTCGTAATGCTGGATCCACTTCAGGCCGCGCGAGGCGAGGTAGGGGGCGGGGCGCAGGCCGGGGCGGTCCTTCAGCATCTCGTAGGCGATGTCGTTCACCTTGAAGGTGACGCCGGCGCCGTCGTCGCTCCAGCCGCCGATCGCGAAGACTTTTCCGCCGACCTTCCAGACATGGGCGCCGCCCCATTGCACCACATGGGTGGTGGCCGGCAGGGCGCGGCAGAAGGCGTTGAAGGCATCAGGGGACATGGGGTCGCCTCGCGGTGATCATGCTGGCCGCCGATACCATGCGACGCCGCGGCCGTCGCCCTTCGAGCCCCGGCTTCGCCGGGCGCCCCGGCCCGACCGGACGTGACGTGATCACGTCGAGAGCGGCTTCACCGTCGCCGCACGCCGCAGCCTGCTCTCTCCCCCGCGTGCGGGGGAGAGGTGGATAGGGGGCGGCCGCGGCCGCCGAGTGCGCGGCGTCCCCCCCCCTGACCCTCCCCCGCAGCCGGGGGACGGGACGCTGGAGAGGCGAGGGTGCGCCGACGAACGAGGGCGGATGGAGCGATGAAGGCGGACGTCGGCCGAGTGCCGCTTCGCTCACAACGACACTTCGCGCCTGAGGATACGCTCGGCGGTGATCTTGTTGAAGTTCTCTTCGCTGAATCGACCGAGATACGTTTCCGACAGGGTGAACGATGCAAGCGTTCTCGACTGTTCGAAAGCGTTCAACGCGCTCGGATCCTTCGGCGAGTTCAGGAGATTGTTTGCGCAGATGCGAAGTTGATCTAGGTCCTGCTCCAGTCGCTTCTTCGTGTCAGAGGGAAGAACCTTTCCAGATACATAGGCGCCTTGGCTGATTGCGGAGAGCCATACGATCTGGTCCGGCAATTGAAATTCGCCGAGGCCTGCAATCCCGCACCCTTTGATCACGATCGCCACGACGATGAGGAACGTGAACAACAGCGCCTGGACCTTGCTCACATCGATCTCGCCCTGCGTCTCGAGAAGGTCGAAGAAGCGGGGGTTTCCGTTGCGGATCGTCAGGATCTTCTGCCCTAACAGGAATCGTCTGCTCCTGGACGAGATGCCCGACCAGTCACTCGCCGCTCTGGCGAATGTGCCTCCAGCGACGGTTATTCCCAATAGCGCCAGGATCGTGCCCGACATCTGCGACACAACATTGCTGTGAATGAATATGAACAGCAGAACCACAAAGACCGCGGAGCTGAAGATCAGTATTTGGAAGCGACTCAAGCTCCCGTACCCGAGACTGTCCTGCGAGATGAAAAGTGGATTGGCCGAATGCAGAAGCTTCCAGGTCAGTCGTCTCAGCTTCTGATCCGGAAGCTCGTCGGCCTTGCTCGCCGGCGGTGACGAGTTCGACTGTTCATGATGTTCTTGCCAAAGCCGATCGAGCTTGTCGCTGTTCAATTGCCAGGCGGCGGCGGTCAGAAAAGTCCATACGAGTAGAAAACAAACACTCGTGATTGCGGCGGCCAATTGAGGCGGTGTGAGCGAGGCCGTTACGACTCCGAACCCGAGAAGCTTTCCGTCATCCTTGTTGCATAACGTGATAACCAGCCTCCACACTTCTGCCCTGAAAGGATCTGGGTTGGAGGGAGTGACGACAGATACGGTGATCTCCGTGGGGTTTCGGTCGATGATCGTGGTGCCGATCGGGGCGCGCGCTCTCGGTGTCTTGCTATTCTTGCCGTCGAGAGTCTTCAGTTTTTCGTCTGTCTCGGCAGCTCCATAGGTATAGCTCGCCAGCCATGTTTTATCGTCCAGTTCGTGAGAGGGGCGAGCGATCTTGATGATCAGCGGAAGTCTCGTCAATCCGCGAACGTCGTGCTCGTTCCCGAGATCGGCGCCGAGCGGATTCTTTGCTTTTGTCAGTAGGAGTATCGGGGGGGGGCGGTGTCGTCGCTGTTCTGTTCAGGGTGCGTTCGAGCAGCTCATCTTCGTTATAGAAGCGGTCGAGCGCGCTGCACTTATCCAATGGAGTAAGATCCACGATTGCAGGCTGGGCGGCGGATGGCGTCGGCTTTTGAGCAAAGGTCTTCTGGCAAAAGAAGAAAACAAGCAGGAGGGGGCACAACAATAAGACAAGCATTGTCCGCATGCTTCACGGTCCCTGAGCGGATTGCGATCGGCGGCAAATTCAATCGCTTCGCCGGAGTGGTCCCGAGAAGCGCAATGCGTACAATATCGCGATATGATCGGATTTCACCGTAGGGTGGCAACTCATAATTGTGTGATGGTATGTCGACAGCCAAGCGCCAAGGTGATCACCTAGGGGCATCGAGAGACGAAAGTGCGCCAGCTACAGCCGGTCCATGCCAAAATAAAGGCGCCGGCAAAGCCGGCGCCCGATCAGTGTCGAGTGACGGTAAAAGCCGCGCGAAGCCCTCACTCCGCCGCCAGCTCCGGCCCCCGGTTGGCGGCGAAGAACTTCAGGGCCACCTCGGGGAACAGGGCGAAGGAGAGCACGTCCTCCAGCGTCGCGTCCGGATAGCCCTTCTCGGCGAGCTTCTTCTTGAGGAGCTCCATCTGCGGCGCGATGTCGTCGGCGGGGCGGTGCTCGATCACCTTCTGGCCGGCGATCACCTGCTTCATCACGTCCTGGATCGGCGCCGGCGTGCGGCCGTAGGCGCCGCGGGCCAGATCCTTGATCTCCTGCGGCACCACCTTGTAGCGGCCGAGGATGACGTTGAACGCCGCCATCGAGCCGACGATCTGGCTGGTCGGGGTGACGAGCGGCGGATAGCCGATCTCGGCGCGCACCCGCGGCAGCTCCTCGATCAGCTCCGGATACTTGTCGGCCTTGCCCTGCTGCTTGAGCTGGTTGAGGAAGTTCGACAGCATGCCGCCCGGGATCTGGAAGGTCAGCACCTTGGTGTCGATGTCGATCGCGGTGTTGAGCTTGAAGGTCTCGGCCAGATCCTTCTTCACCTTCCGGAAGTGGTCGGCGATCGGATAGAGCTTCTCCTTGTCGATGCCGGTGTCGCGCTCGTGGCCCTCGAGCGCCGCCACCAGCGCCTCGGTCGCCGGCTGCGAGGTGCCGAGCGCGAACGGCGACAGCGCGCAGTCGACCACGTCGGCGCCGGCCTCCATGGCCTTCAGATAGGTCATCGACGCCATGCCGCTGGTGTAGTGGCAGTGCACGTCGACCGGGACGCCGAGCTTCTCCTTGATGGTCTTGACGAGCTCGTAGGCCGTGTAGGGCGCCAGCAGGCCGGCCATGTCCTTCAGGCAGATCGAGTCGGTGCCGAGATCGACGAGGTCCCTCGCGACCTTCAGGAAGTTCTCGGTCGTGTGATACGGGCTGATGGTGTAGACGATGGCGCCCTGCACGTGCGCGCCGGCCTTCTTGGCGGCCCGCATCGAGACTTCCAGGTTGCGGGTGTCGTTGAGCGCGTCGAAGATGCGCACCAGGCCGATGCCGTTGTCGACCATCCGCTGCACGAAGGTCTCGACCACGTCGTCGGCGTAGTGGTTGTAGCCGAGCACGTTCTGGCCGCGCAGCAGCATCGAGATCGGCGTCTTCTTGATGTACTTCTTCAGCGTGCGCAGGCGCTCCCACGGATCCTCGTCGAGGAAGCGCAGGCAGGAGTCGAAGGTGGCACCGCCCCAGGCCTCGAGCGCGAAGTAGCCGATCTCGTCGAGCTGCTCGAGCACCGGGAGCATGTCCGAGGTGCGCATGCGCGTGGCGGCGAGCGACTGGTGGCCGTCGCGCAGAACGGTTTCGACGATCTTCAAGGGCTTCTTAGTCGTCACGAGGCGCTCCCGCTTTGTTCCGAGCCGTCACGAGCGGGCCACGGCGTCTGCGTGTCGCGAGGCGAACGCGCCGGCGTGCGCGGATCCCGGTCCCGGTCTCCCGCCGCGAGTTATTACCGCGGGCGCGCCCCGGTGCAATCCGCATCAACCGCGGTCCTGTCATGAAACGGGCTTTTCGCAGTGCGGCTACGGGCTTGTGCGATCCGGAGAAGTGCTGAGCGCGAGGCGGCCGGTGTCGCATTCCGAAACGGGAATGTGTCTCGGCCGCGCCGACGACGCGGGATCGGCGGCGCACCGGCCCGGACGGAAGCGGCGCGATGCCCCGGTGGTCCGACCCCGGGGCCCGCCGGCAAGACAGGTTTCGGAGGTCGTGCGGGTGCCTCCGGTGTCCGGCGTCGCGAGGGCTTTGCGGAAATCGTCATGCCGGGGCACGGACTCCTCGGGTCCGGCCCGCGGCCGGTCCGAGGCGAGGCTCCGGTCCGCGAGCCCGGATTCCACGGCCGCGGTGCCGGTGGCTCACGACAGACAGGGCGCGGGTCCCGGATCGGCGCTGACGGGCCGCCCCGGAACGACAGGGAATCCGCAAAGCCCCGCCGTCGCAGGCGGCGGACGGCAGGTCCTGGGGCGCCGCCATCCGGCAACCCGGCCGGCGCGCGATTCGGGGCGCCGTCCAGCCGGCCCGCGGGCGGACCGGGCGCGGCAGCGGCGTCCGCCCCTCGCGGGGCGATGCGCGTCAGAATTGTGGGTTTCTGCCCACCAGAGTGCAGCGCAACATATGATGGTATGAATGTGTTGTGCGCTGCACGGCGGGCGGGGCCGGCCTCAAGCGCCGTTGCCGCGACCCGGCACCTTGACGCTGTCCATGGCGGTCCGTGTGGCGGTCTCGCCGAGGTCCTTGAGCTGCTCGCTCAGCACATGCATCTGCGACTGGACGAACTCGGTCTGCATCTTGACGAGCTCCTGGATGTCCTTCGCCTGGACCACCCTCTGGGCGAACTCGAACGCCGAGATCACGTTACGTTCCGCGAAGTTCATCGCTTTCTTGCTGATTCCCTGGGCGCCCACCTGGCTCGCCTTGACGCGCTCCTCGAAGGCCGACACGGCCTCCTGGGCGGCCTGCATGTAGTTGTTGAAGGCGAGCTTCGCCTGCTCGACGCTGCGCTCCGCCACGGCGCGCATCTCGGCGGGAATCTCGAAGGACGGGGTCGTGGCAGTCGTCATGTTCCTCTCCTGTCCTGGCGGGCTCGATGCGGGCCGCCTTCGACCTGGTCATTATTGCACTGCAGCATGAGATTGGCAAACCCGAAACAACCCGTACGGGATTTTTTCCCGCCGCTGGCCGGGCGGCGGCACCGCGCCATTAAGCTTATCGAAGGGTAGAGGGGGACGGCCGGGAGCCGGGCGTGGACGGCGATCACCGCGGCATCTATTAAGAGTTTGTTTACGATGGAGTTCGGCGCGACACGCGGGCGATCGGATGGTGGGCGATCGGATGGGAGATCTGTCGGACGACCTTTCGGCACTCCTCGACCACCGGCTCGCCGCGCATGCGACGGCGGCGGTTCCGGTGTGGCTGTGGTCGACCGATGCGACCCGGCTGCTCTGGGCCAATCCGGTCGGTGCGGCGGCGCTCGGCGCCCGCAGCTTCGCGACGCTGGCCGGCACGCACTTCGTTCGCGCCGATCCGGCGATCGCCCAGGTGGCGCGGCTCGCCGCCACGCTCTATCCGTCCGGCGCGACCATCCTGCACCGCCTGCGCGGCTTCGGCGCGCCGCTCGGCCGCGCCCGCCTGTGCGCCTGCACCCGCGTGACGGTCGATGGCCGCGGCGCCGTGCTGGTGGTCGCCCAGGAGGCGCCGGGGCAGGCGGCCGGTCCGCGCCTGAGCCTCGACGAACGCGCCCGGCGCCTGTGCGAGTCCTACTCCGTCCCGGTCGCGGCCTTCGCCCCGGACGGCCGCCTGGTCGCGGCCAATCCGGCCGCGGAGGAGCTGACCCGGCAGGCCGGCACGATCGCGGCCCTCGCGGCCGAGCCGCTCGCCGCCGCGGCGCTGGCCGGCGGCGGCGCGGCGGGCGAGACGCCGCGCGGACCCGTCGCCCTCGTGCGGGTCGGCGAGGGGGCCGACACGCTGCTGCTGGTCCGCCTGCCGGCGGAAGGCGCCGCCGAATCCGTGCCGCCGGCCGAATCCGCCGTCACCGAACCATTCGCCGCCGACGCGGTCGCACCGGCGCCCGGTCCCGCCGCGGAACAGGCTGCCGCCGAGGAGGCGGTCGTCGCCCCCGCCGCGGACGAGACGCCGGTGGCGCCCGCCGAGCCGGAGGTACCGGACGTCGTCGCGGAGGCCGGGCCGGAGCCCGCCGCGCCGGCCGAGTCGCAGCCGGCCGAACCGGAGCCGGCCGAACCGGAATCCGCGGAGCCGGAGCTCGCCGAGCCGGCCGAAGCCGACGAGGCCGCCTGGCGGGCGGATGCCGACCACGACACCGCCGCGGGGGACGACCTCGGGGACGACCCGGGCGGCCCGGCTGCGGCCGGCGAGCCGGCCGCGCCCTCGCGGCGCGAGCCGCCGCCGCTGCTGCGGATCGACGCGCCGACCGCGGAGCGGCGCTACCCGCTGCGCTTCGTCTGGCAGATGGACGCCGAGGGCCGCTTCACGCTCGGCTCCGACGAGTTCACCGAGGTGATCGGGCCGCGCGTCGCCCTGGCGCTCGGCCGGCCGTGGCGCGAGATCGCCGCCGTGCTCGGGCTCGATCCCGAAGGCCGCGTCCTGCGCGCCGTCGACACCCGCGACACCTGGAGCGGCCTCGTCGTGTCGTTCCCGGTCGACGGCAGCGAGGAGCGGCTCGACGTCGAGCTCTCCGGCCTGCCGGTCTACGACCGCAACCGGGTCTATCTCGGCTATCGCGGCTTCGGCGTCTGCCGCGACCTCGACCGGCTCACCGAGTTCGGCCGCATCCGCCACGCGCCGATCTTCACCATCGCCGAGCCGCCGACGCCGGCGCGCCGGAGCACCGACCGCCCGGCGGGCGCCGCGGCCGATCCGGAGTCGCCCGAGAACGTGGTGCGCTTTCCCGGCGCCCCCGAGTCCCGCCCGGCGGCGCCCAACCCGGTGCTCAGCGCCGGCGAGCACAACGCCTTCCGCGAGATCGCCCGCCAGCTCCAGGCGCGGCTCGCCGGCGACATCGAGGAGCCCGGGGACCACGCCGATGCGCCGCCGCCGGGCGAGCCCGGCGACGCGTCCGCGGCCGCGCCCGACGGATCGGCGCCGGCGGCCGGACCGCTCGGCTCGACGGCGCTGCTCGACCGCCTGCCGGCCGGCATCCTGGTCTACCGCTTCCACCAGCTCCTCTACGCCAACCGCAGCTTCCTGGAGACCACCGGCTACCCGGATCTCGGCGCGCTCGCCGCCGCCGGCGGGCTCGACAGCCTGTTCGTCGCCGGCGACGCCGATCTCGCGACGGCCCCCGACTCGCACGGCCAGTCGCTGGCGATCCTGACCCGGCGGGGCGACCGCAAGCCGGTCGCGGCGCGGCTGTTCTCGGTGCCGTGGAACGGCGAGAGCGCCTTCGCGCTGGTGCTCGCCCCGGCCGGCGGCGAACGCACCCGCGCCGGCGAGGTGGCGCTGCGGCGCGCCGAGGCGACCATCCGCGACCTCCATGCGCTGCTCGACACCGCCTTCGACGGGGTCGTGGTGCTGACCCGCGACGGCCGCATCGTCTCGGCGAGCCACAGCGCCGAGGTGCTGTTCGGGGCCGAGGCCGGCGGCCTCGCCGACACGCCGTTCGCCGATCTGTTCGCGCCGGACAGCCGCGCCGTGGTCGCCGACGGGCTGGCCCGGATGCGGCGGAGCGGCCGGGTGTCGCTCGACGCCGGCCGCGAGGTGACCGGCCTGGTACGCCGAGGCGGCGCCATCCCGCTCGTCATGACGATGGGGCCGATGGTCGACGGCAGCGACCGGCTGTGCGCCGTGTTCCGCGACCGCACCCAGGCGCGCGGGGCCGGGAGCGCCGCGACGGCCGGACCGGGCGCCGGAGCCGTCGCGCCGCCGGCCGGCGACGCGACCGGTCTCCTGGCCAAGCTCGGCCACGGCCTGCGCACGCCGCTCACCGCCGTGATGGGCTTCGCCGACCTGATGCTCGAGGAGCGCTACGGCCCGGTCGGCAACGAGCGCTACCGCGAATACCTGCGCGACGTCCGCGCCGCCGCCCAGCAGATGGCGGCGCTGCTCGACGATTCGCTCAGCCTGTCGCAGGCCGAGAGCGGCACCCTCGAGCTGACCTTCGCGCCGGTCGATCTCAACGAGATCGTCCAGGCCGCGGTGAAGACCATGCAGCCGCAGGCCAACCGCGAGCGCATCATCATCCGCTCCTCGCTCGCCCTGCGGATGCCGCCGATCGTCGCCGACACGCGCTCGCTGCACCAGATCATCCTCAACCTGATCGGCAACGCCATCCGGCTCGGCGGTCCCGGCGGCCAGGTGATCGTCTCCACCGGCCAGAACGCCCGCGGCCAGGTGGTGCTGCGGGTGCGGGACACCGGCCACGGCATGAGCCGCAAGGATCTGGAGACGGCGCTGCAGCCCTTCGCCCGCGCCGACACGGCGCCGCCCGCCGGCAACGGCCTCGGCCTGCCGCTGACCAAGGCGCTCGCCGAGGCGAACCGCGGCACCTTCGCGATCACCAGCCGGGTCAACGACGGCACCCTGGTCGAGGTGACGTTCCCGCGGCCGAAGATCCCGGCCGAGTAGGGCGAAGCGCGGTCGCCGCGGCGGCGGCCGGCGCCGCGCGCCGGGGTTGGATCGTTCCTGCCGCACTTGCGTTATGCTTCGAGTCGCCGGCATCCGGGCCGCCGGTCGCGTTCGCTCCGCGACACCCCCGCGCGGGCGTTCGCCGCGTCGTCGTCCGCCCGACGGACGAGGCGACCGCCGGGGGCGATCGGAGGCGGCGATGCGCGGCATCTGGATGCGCGGCTTCTCGTTGCGGGGCGTGATCCGGGCGGGGCTCGGCATCCTGGTGCTCGCGGTCGGGATGCTGGGCGCCACGGCGTCGCGGGCCGCCGAGGAGGTCGACCTGCTGCTCGCGCTCGCCGCCGACGTGTCGCGCAGCGTCGACGGCCAGAAGTTCCAGCTCCAGCGCGACGGCTACGCGGCCGCCCTCCAGGATCCGCGTGTCGTCGCCGCCATCACGGGCGGCACGCTCGGCCGCATCGCGGTCGCCTATATCGAATGGTCCGGCGCCGGCAACCAGAAGACCGTGATCGACTGGACTGTGATCCGCGACGCCGACAGCGCCGGCCGGTTCGCGACCCAGCTCCTGGAGAGCCCGCGCGCCTTCGCCGACCGCACCTCGATCTCGGGCGGCATCGACTTCGCCGCCGCCCAGTTCGATCGCGCGCCGTTCCCGGCGCGCCGCAGGACCATCGACGTGTCGGGCGACGGCACCAACAATTCCGGCCGCGAGGTGACGGCGGCGCGCGACGAGGCGATCGCCAAGGGCATCGCCATCAACGGCCTCGTGATCCTCACCGAGCAGCCGCTGTCGTGGAACGCCGAGCACACCAACCCGGCGGGCGGCCTCGACGCCTATTTCCGCAACAACGTGATCGGCGGGCCCGGCGCCTTCGTGATCACGGCGCAGGACTTCGCCGCCTTCGGCCAGGCGCTGATCAGCAAGCTGGTCGCCGAGATCGCCGCGGCGTCGCCACCGTCGCGCGCCGCCGGGCTGCGGTAGGGTATTCGAAGGGCGCCGCGCTGCGGACATCTCCGATGTGTTGCGCGCGCGACAGCGTCGGCACCGAATCGCTTTCCACTCCGAATTCCCAGTGGCCGTCGTCCGCGCCGGCGAGGGCTTTGCAGAATCGCTCCGTCGTCCCGGGATGACGGAGTCTGCAAAGCCCTCGCGAAGGCGTACGACCCAGTGTCCACCGACGCACGAGATCGAGCCGAAGGACTGCGGCGTAAGGGGTGCTCCGCCTGCGCGGAGCATGGTCATCGCGCGGCGTTGCCCCCCGGCCGGTGCCGGCGGGTTTCGAGCGGGCGTGATCCCTCACGCCAGATCCGTGCGGGCGAAGTCGTCGCCCTTGTAGACGAGGGGAACGCCGAGCGCTTGCGCGCACGCATAGGCGAAGCAGTCGCCGAAGTTCAGGTCGGCCGGATGGCCCACCGCCTTGCCGAAGGTCGCGCAGGCGACGAGGGCGCGGTGGCCGAAGTCCGGCGTGATCGCCACCTCCTCCACGCCGAGGTCCTCCACGAACGCATCCACGGCCGCGCCGGCCTGGCGAAGCAGATCGGGCGAGAGCTTCGGGCTGCCGGACCGTCCCGCCGCCTTGAGTCGGGCAAGGCCGACGGCGGCCTCGAACCTGGCCAGAGGAGAGAAGAAGAAACGTGCGTCGACCGCGGCGAGGCGGTTCGCGATGTCCTGCCAGCCGGGCTCCCGTCCGAGGATCGCGACGACGGCGGAGGCGTCGAGAAACATCAGCGGTCGTCCCACATCGCGTCGGTCCAGGCCTTCATGTCGACGCTCGGGTCGCTCGGGCCCATGGCGTCGGCCAGTGCCAGCGCGCGGGCGAGACGATCCCGGACCGGCAGGGCGCGGCGCGCCTGCGCGAGCTGTTTCTCCAGGGCGTTCCGCACCGCTTCGGTCTTCGTCTTGGCGCGGGTGAGCCGGCGCACCTCCTCGGCGAGTGCGTCCACGGCAGGGTCACGGATGAAGAGGGCCATGGGATATCTCCTGAAGATATCATTATATGCATTCGAGGATATCCCAGCCACCGTGCCGAGCTGCCCGGATCGTCCGGCCGGCGCGGCTTGACGCCGCGCCCATCCAGGCTATCCCGCCGGGTCCGGCATCGCGGCCGCGGCCCGGGCAGACGAATCCCTCCCGACGTTATAAGCGTTCCAGTTTCGGAACCGTTCTAACCACATGCAGCCGCGAGCGAATTTCTTGACGGACACGTGACCGGGCTCCTAGCTCTGCAGGCACGTTCGCCGACACCCTGTCCTGCCCCGAGGAGCCCCCGATGCCGACGAGCCCGCGCCTGCGTTCCTGTGTTCTCGCCGCCGTGGCCGCGATCGCCGCGCCCGCCGCCGCCGTCGCCCAGACGGGCACGCCCGCCGGCGAGGTCAACGTCTACACGTATCGCGAGGCCAAGCTGGTGGCGCCGCTGTTCGAGGCCTTCACCAAGGACACCGGCATCAAGGTCAACACCATCTCGGCGAGCAGCGGCCTCGAGCAGCGCATCGCCACCGAGGGCGCCAACAGCCCGGCCGACGTGCTCCTGACCGTCGACATCGGCCGGCTGAAGGAGGCCGTCGACCGCGGCGTCGCCCAGCCGATCACGTCCGAGGTGCTCGACAAGGTGGTGCCGGCCCAGTACCGGGATCCGAACCGGCTGTGGTACGCCGTGTCGGCGCGGGCCCGTGTGGTCTACGCCTCGAAGGCGCGCGTCGCCCAGAACGAGATCACCTACGAGGAGCTGGCCGATCCCAAGTGGAAGGGGCGCGTCTGCATCCGCTCCGGCCAGAACATCTACAACAACGCCCTGTTCGCCGCCGTGATCGCCCATCTCGGCGAGGCGAAGGCGGAGGAGTGGCTCAAGGGCCTGAAGGCCAATCTCGCCCAGAAGCCGTCGGGCGGCGACCGCGAGGTGGCGCGCGACATCGCCGCCGGCAAGTGCGACATCGGCGTCGGCAACACGTATTACTGGGCCCTGATGAGCGAGCGCGAGCCCGACAAGAAGGCCTGGGCCGAGGCCACCAAGGTGATCCTGCCGACCTTCAAGGGCGCCGGCACCCACATGAACATCTCCGGCGTGATCCTCGCCAAGCACGCGCCCAACAAGGCGAACGGCCTCAAGCTCATCGAGTGGCTGGTCGGCGAGCAGGCGCAGAAGATCTACGCCGACATGAACTTCGAGTACCCGATCCGCCCCGGCGTCACGGCCCATCCGGTGATCTCCGGCTACGGCGAGCTCGCCGCCGATCCGCTGCCGATCGCCACCATCGCCGAGAACAAGAAGGCGGCCGCGACCCTCGTCGACAAGGTGGGCTTCGACAACTGAGCACGCCGGCCGCCACGGTTCCCTCGCCGCGTCATGGCCGGGCGCGCCCCGGCCATCCGCGTCTTCGCGCGGCCTTCGGCCGCAGCGTGGATGTCCGGCACGAGGCCGGGCATGACCGGGAAGAGATCGGGGCGGAGGGGCCCGATCCCGCCGGCCCGGTGATCGCAGGCCGTGGCCGGCGCTCCGCCTCTTTCGCGCTGCGTCGCCTCCGCCCCCGCCACCCGCTCGCCTGGGGGCTGCTGGTCGCCGTCGCGGCGCTGGTGCTGACGCCCGTGGCGAGCCTCGTCGCCATCGGATCGCGCGGCGATCCCGAGCTGTGGCCGCATCTCGCCGCCTATGTGCTGCCGGACGCGGTCGCCACCACGCTGATGCTGCTCGCCGGCGTCGCGGCGCTGACCACGCTGATCGGCGTCGGCACCGCCTGGCTCGTCGCCGTGCACGACTTCCCCGGCCGCGGTCTCGTCACCTGGCTGCTGCCGCTGCCGCTCGCCTTCCCGACCTACATCGTCGCCTATGTCTATGCCGACACGCTCGACACGCTCGGGCCCGTGCAGGGCGCGCTGCGCGGGCTGCTCGGCATCACGGTGCCGGCCGGCTCGCTGCTGCCGGAGGTGCGCTCGCTCGGCGGCGCCGTCGTGGTGATGAGCCTGGTGCTCTATCCCTACGTCTATCTCGCCATGCGGGCGATGCTGCAGGCCCGCAGCGCCGCCCTCACCGAGGCGGCACGGCTGCTGGGAGCCGGGGGCTTCCGGATCGCCCGCGCCATCACGCTGCCGATGGCGCGCCCGGCGCTCGCCGCCGGGCTCGCCCTGGTGCTGATGGAGACCCTCAACGACATCGGCGCCACCGAGTATCTCGGCGTCCGCACCCTGACGCTCGCCGTGTTCACCACCTGGCTCAACCGCGGCAGCCTCGCCGGCGCGGCCCAGATCGCCTGCGTGATGCTGGTCGCGGTGGCGGCCCTGATCGCGCTGGAGCGCCACGCCCGCCGCGGCCGCTCGGTGGCGGCGAGCAGCGCCGACTCGCGCGCCTGCCGCCGCGTCCCGCTCGCCGGCCGGGCCGGCGCGCTCGCGCTCCTCGCCTGCCTGGTGCCGGTCGGGCTCGGCTTCGCGGTCCCCTTCGTGTTCCTGCTGCGCGAGGTCTTCACGCGCGGGCTGCTGGTCGGATTCGATCCCGATCTCGTCCGCCACGCCGGCTCGACCGTGATGCTGGCCGGCGGCGCCACCGTGCTCACCCTGGCGCTCGGCTTCGGCGTGGCCTTCGCGGCCCGGCTGATCCGGCGGCGCCGCGCCGGCGCGCTGCTCGGCGCCGCCGGGCTCGGCTACGCGGTGCCCGGCACCGTGCTGGCGCTCGGCCTGCTCGGACCGCTGGTCGCCGTCGACGAGGCGATCGGCAGCGTGGTGCGGGCCCTCACCGGCCACGGCGCCGGGCTGCTCCTCGCCGGCTCGGCCGCCGCCGTGACGATCGCCTACACGATCCGCTTCCTCGCCATCGCCACCGGCTTCGCCCAGGCGGCGCTCGCCCGGCTGCCGGTCGACCTCGACGACGCCGCCGCCTCGGTCGGGGCGCGGCCCCGCCGGGTGGTCGCCGCCGTGCACCTGCCGCTCGTGCGGCCGGCGCTGCTGGGCGCCGCGCTCCTGGTCTTCGTCGACTGCCTGAAGGAGCTCCCGGCCACCCTGCTGCTGCGGCCGCTCAACACCGAGACGCTGGCGACCTACGTCTATCAGTTCGCCACCCGCGGCAGCTTCGAGGAGGGGGCGCTGGCCGCCCTGCTGATCGTCCTGGTCGGCCTCGTCCCGGTGATCCGCATGGTTCGCCTCTCCGACGATCTCGACCCGGACGCGCCGCTCGCGTAGCATCGTGCCGCACCTGCAGCATGGGACGGACCGACGGTCGGGGCGGATGCCGCGCGGCCGTCGCGGACGAGCGTTACGGGCCCGGCCGGCGGCTTGACTCGGCGCGCCGCCGGACGGTACGGCAACCCGACCAATTCGACTTGCGAATCCGGGACATAGCGGAAACACAGGGACACGCGAAGGAAACGGCGGTGGGATCATGAGGAAGGTCTACAAGGATCCGTCCACGGCCCTGGCGGGGCTGATCCAGGACGGGATGACGATCATGTCGGGCGGCTTCGGCCTCTGCGGCATTCCCGAGAGCCTGATCAAGGCCGTGCGCGACTCGGGCGCCAAGAACCTGACCGTCATCTCCAACAATGCCGGCGTCGACGGCATCGGGCTGGGCATCCTGCTGGAGACCCGGCAGATCCGGAAGATGATCTCGTCCTATGTGGGCGAGAACAAGCTGTTCGCCCAGCAGTTCCTGTCCGGGGACCTGGAGCTCGAGTTCAACCCGCAGGGCACGCTCGCCGAGCGCATCCGGGCCGGCGGCGCCGGCATCCCGGCCTTCTACACCAAGACCGGCGTCGGCACCGTGATCGCCGAGGGCAAGGAGGTGCGCGAGTTCGGCGGCGAGAAATACGTGATGGAGACCGGCCTCGTCGCCGACATCGCGCTCGTCCACGCCTGGATGGGCGACAGCGAAGGCAATCTCGTCTACCGGAAGACCGCCCGCAACTTCAATCCGATGATGGCGACGGCCGGGAAGATCACGGTCGCCGAGGTCGAGCACCTGGTCGAGCCCGGCTCGTTCGATCCCGACCACATCGTCACGCCCGGCATCTTCGTGCAGCGGATCGTGCAGGTGCAGGCGGAGAAGCACATCGAGCAGCGGACCACGCGCAAGCGCGGCGAGATGGAAGTGCCCGCCGGCGCCGGGGAGGAAGTGTGATGGCCTGGACCCGTGACCAGATGGCCGCCCGCGCGGCCCGCGAGCTGAAGGACGGCTTCTACGTCAATCTCGGCATCGGCATCCCGACGCTCGTCTCCAACTACATCCCGGACGGCGTCAAGGTGGTGCTGCAGAGCGAGAACGGCATGCTCGGCATGGGCCCGTTCCCGCTGGAGGGCGACGAGGACGCCGACCTCATCAACGCCGGCAAGCAGACCATCACGGAGCTGCCGACGACCAGCTACTTCTCCTCGGCCGACTCCTTCGGGATGATCCGCGGCGGCCACATCGACCTGTCGATCCTGGGCGCCATGCAGGTCGCCGAGAACGGCGACCTCGCCAATTGGATGATCCCGGGCAAGATGGTGAAGGGCATGGGCGGCGCCATGGACCTGGTCGCCGGCGTCAAGAAGGTGGTGGTGGTGATGGAGCACGTCGCCAAGGACGGGCCGAAGCTCCTGCACCGCTGCAACCTGCCGCTCACCGGCGCCAACGTGGTCGACATGGTGATCACGGATCTCGGCGTGTTCACCATCGACAAGCACGGCCCGGGCGGCATGACCCTGGTCGAGCTCGCCGACGGCGTCACGCTCGACGACATCGAGGCCAACACCGAGGCGAGCTTCCAGGTCGCGCTGGCGAAGGCCGCCTGACGGCGGCGGGCCGCGGCACCAGGGGGCGCTCTCCAGACCTCTCTCCGCACGCGGGGAGAGGCCGGGCGAGGCGCCCTTCTCGGACCGCGATCTCGTCCAAAAGCCCTTCCGCGACCGACTCTTGCGGCCACGAAAGGGTCACAGAGATCGCGCAGGGTCGGAGCCGATCGGCCGGCGTCTGCCCGGCTCAACCCGAAAAAACGGATCCGTCGTCCCGTGAGCGTCCCCACCGGCTTCAAGCGTCTCGCCGCCGCCGTCTCCGCGGTGGTGGTGGGGGGCCTCGTGGTGCTCGGGGTGGCGTCGTATCTGGTCTCGGTCGACGCCGCCCGCGATGCCGTGACGGCCGAGGTGCGCAGCGTCACCGGGCTCGAGCCGACCGTGCGGGGCGCCTCGACCCTGTCGATGTTCCCGTCGCCGCGGGTGTCGCTCGGCGACGTCGCCCTCGCCGGCTATGCCGAGGACTCCTCTCCCTTCGTCGCCGAGGCGCTGGTCGCCAATGTGCGCTGGCTGCCGCTGCTCACCGGCCGCATCGAGATCGCCGACATCGCCCTGGTGCGGCCCCACATCACCGTGACGTTCGACGCCGAGGGCCGCTCCAACTGGTCGCCGCTGGTCGACACGCTCGCCCGCGCCATGCGGCCCGATCCGCAGGTGGAGCCGCGCACCCTGTCGTTCTCGGAGATCCGGATCACCGACGGCACCGTGGTGCTGCGGGAGCCCGGCCGTGCCGTCGACGAGACGCTGGAAGGCGTCGAGCTGTCGCTCGCCTGGCCGTCGATCGCCAAGAGCTTCGCCGCCACCGGCCGCGTCACCTGGCGGGACGAGCCGCTCGACCTGTCGCTGGCGATCAGCGACTTCCCGGCGGCGCTCGCCGGCGACACGTCCGGCCTCAAGCTGCGCATCGGCGGGGTGCCGCTCAAGGTCGCCTTCGAGGGCGCCATGAGCATGCGCCCGAGCCTGAAGATCGACGGCACCCTGGCCGCCGACGCGACCTCGCTGCGCGGCGCCATGGGCTGGATCTCGGGCCGGCCGCTCTACGGCGTCGGGCTCGGCCGCTTCGCCGTGAAGGCCCGGACCAACGTGGTCAGCGGCACCGTCGCCCTGTCCAACCTCAACATCGAGCTCGACGGCAACGCCGCCGAGGGCGTCCTCACCTACGGGCTGCGCGGCCGCCGCACCCTGCAGGGGACGCTGGCGGTCGACACCCTCGACCTGACGCCCTACGCCTCGGCGATGCGGCTGATGGCCTCCGACTCGCGCGACTGGAACCGCAAGCCGATCGGCCTCGACTGGTTCGACGATCTCGACCTCGACCTGCGCGTCTCGGCCGCCCGGGTGCTGACGCCGCAGACGCGGTTCGGCCGCACGGCGGCGGCGGCGACGCTGCGCGACGGCCGCCTGGTCGTCACGGTCGGCGAGACCCACGCGTTCAACGGCGTCATCACCGGCACGCTGGCGGTCGACAGGACCGCCGACGGGGCGGCGATGCGCTCGCAGCTGGCGCTCAAGAACGTCGATCTCGAGACCTGCCTCGCCGAGCTGATCGGGGTGCGCCGGGTGGAGGGCAAGGGCAACGTGCTGGTGAGCCTCGACGGCACCGGATCGAGCGTGCTCGGCGTCACCCGCACCCTCAACGGCAACGTCTCGCTCAAGGCCGTCAACGGCGCCCTGCTGGGCGTCAATGTCGAGCAGCTGCTGCGCCGGCTGGAGCGCCGGCCGCTCGCCGGCAGCGCCGACTTCCGCTCCGGCCGCACGCCGTTCGAGACGCTCACCGTCGTCCTCAAGATCACCCAGGGCACCGCCCATGCCGACGAGGCGCGCTTCGAGGGCGGCAATGTCCGGCTCGCCGTCGGCGGCTCCGCCTCGGTGCCGGCCCGCGAGCTCGACCTCACCGGCACGGCGACCCTGCTGGCCGCCTCGATCGAGCAGCCGCCGACCTTCGAGCTGCCGTTCTTCGTCCAGGGCACCTGGGACGACCCGATCATGCTGCCCGACACCCAGGCGCTGATCCGCCGCTCCGGCGCCGCTGCGCCGCTGCTCGACGCGGTCTCCGCCGACAAGCGGGCCCGCGACGCGGTGCGCTCGGCGATCGAGCGGCTCGGCGGCAGCGACGGCGCCGCCACGCTGCGCCGTCTCGGCGTGCCCGTGCCGGTGCCCGAAACGGCGCCGGAGGGCGACCAGGCCACCGCCGCCCCGCCGCCCGAGCCGGCCCCGCCGCTGGCCGAGGTGCCGACCCGGTAGGGTCCGGGCCCACGGCCTCCCGACTCGCGCGGCCGGCCAGTCCCGGCCGGGCGTTGCTGTATGATGGCTCGCCGCGAATCGGCCGGCCGTGCCGGCGTCGAGGGGGTGGAGCCCGGGACGATGTGGAGAGTGCTGCACACCGTGGTCAAGATCGCGGTCGCCTCGCTGATCGTCGGCACAATCCTGGCCCATTTCGGCATCACGCTGGATGCGCTGATCGGCGAGCTCGGCGTCTCGCCCGAGCAGGTGGCACAGTCGGTCCGCCGCGCCGCCGCCGTGGTGCTGCCCAACCTCCTGCTCGGCGCCGTGATCATCGTGCCGATCTGGGCCCTGATCGTGATCCTCCGCCCGCCCGGCCAGAGCAGCGAGTGACGGGCGGCCCACCCGGCCGGCCCCTCGCGTAGAACGGGTCCTTTTACGTCGCCTTAACCACGTCATGGTTAATGCTTTGCGGCGCCGGCGGTGCGTCCGGCGGCAGCGCGGAGTGGGCCATGCGTGGGCGTCTGTTCGGGGTGATGTCGGCCGTTCTGATCGCCGCCTCGCCCGTTGCCGCGGCCGATCTCGGCGCGCCGTTCGCCCCGCTGCTGCGGCCGACGCTGGCGCCGGCCTGGAGCCTCGAGGCGGGCGGGCGCTACTGGTACAGCGCCGGCCGCAACGCCTACGACTACTTCGCCGACGGGGCCGGCACGACGCGCATCTCGCGCCTCGACTACGACGGGCTCGACGCCCATTCGGGCGAGGCCTTCTTCCGCCTCGACAATGCCGGCGGCCTGTTCCTCAAGGGCTATGTCGGCGGCGGCCTGCCGCGCGGCGGCACCCTCTACGACGAGGACTTCCCGCCGCTGTTCACGCCCTATTCGAAGACCGACAGCGAGGCGAGCGGCAAGCTCCTCTACGCCAGCGTCGACGTCGGCTTCACGCTGTGGGACGGGCGGGCCACCGGCAGCCTGCCGCTGCGGTTCGGCGCCTTCGCCGGGTACCACTATCGGCACGAGACGATCGACGCCTATGGCTGCCGCCAGATCGGCGGCGGCAACGTGTGCAGCGCCACGGTCCTGCCGACCTCGGTCATGGTGATCACCGAGGACGACACCTGGCACACGCTGCGGCTCGGCGGCGTGGTCGACGTGTGGTTCACGCCGGCCGTCAAGCTGACCGCCGAGGCGGCCTACGGCCGGGTCTGGCAGTCGGCCGTCGACACCCACTACTTCACCTTCGGGGCCGACCCCGCGGACGGCTCCGGCGACGCCTTCCAGACCGAGGCGGTGCTGAGCTGGCAGGTCACGTCGCTGCTCAACGTGGGCGTCGGCGGACGCTGGTGGCACCAGCAGACCGAGGCGACGGACGCCTTCGGTCAGCTGCTCAAGTACAAGACCGACCGCTACGGCGTGTTCGCCCAGGCGAGCGTCACGCTCGGCGGGCCGTAGCCGCCCGGGGCACGACACGGCCCGCGCCTGCGGGCGGCGGACTGCCGCCCGTCAGGACGACACCGCCTCGCGCCGCTCGGCCCGCCGCGTCGCCAGCGAGGCGAGGATCACCACCACGGCCGTGACGGCGATGAAGATCGTGCACACGGCGTTGATCTCCGGCTTCACCCCGAGCCGCACCTCCGAATAGATGCGGATCGGCAGCGTCGTCGCGCCCGGTCCGGTGGTAAAGCTGGCGATCACGAGATCGTCGAGCGACAGCGAGAAGGCGAGCAGGAAGCCCGCCGCGATGCCGGGCGCGATCACCGGCAGCGTGACGGTGAGGAAGGTCCGCAGCGGCGGGCAGCCGAGATCCTGGGCCGCCTCCTCGAGGCTGCGGTCGAAGCCGGCGAGGCGCGACTGCACGACGACGGCGACGAAGCACATGGTCAGCGTGGTGTGGGCGATCGTCACCGTGGCGGCGCCGCGCTCGAAGCCGACGGCGACGAACAGGAGGAGCAGCGACAGGCCGGTGATCACCTCCGGCATCACCAGCGGCGCGTAGATCATGGCCGCGAAGGGCAGCCGGCCGCGGAAGCGGCCGAGCCGGGTCAAGGCGAGCGCCGCGAGCGTGCCCAGCACGGTGGCGAGCGTCGCCGAGGCGAGCGCGATGCCGAGCGAGGTCAGCGCCGCCTCCTGCAGGGCGCGGTCCTGCATCAGCGCCACGTACCAGCGCGTCGAGAAGCCGCCCCACACGGTGACCAGCCGCGAGGCGTTGAACGAGTAGACGACGAGAATCAGGATCGGCACGTACAGGAAGGCGAGGCCGAGCGCGAGCGAGACGAGATTGAAGGGCGAAAGGCGGCGCATCTCAGCGACCCTCGCGGATCTGGCGCGACTGCAGCGCCTCGTAGCCGGCGATCGGCCCGACCAGCAGCACCAGCAGCACCACGGCGATCGCCGAGGCGACCGGCCAGTCCTTGTTGGAGAAGAACTCGGTCCACAGCGTCTGGCCGATCATCATGGTCTCCGAGCTGCCGAGCAGGTCGGGAATCACGAACTCGCCGACGATCGGGATCATGCACAGGAGGCATCCGGCGCCGACGCCGGGCAGGATCAGCGGCACGGTGACGAGCCAGAAGCTCTTCCAGCGCGGGCAGCCGAGATCGGCGGCCGCCTCCATCAGCGTCTCGTCGAGCTTCTGCAGGCTGGCGTAGAGCGGCAGCACCATGAAGGGCAGGTAGGAGTAGACGATGCCGATGATCACGGCAGTGTCGGTGGCGAGCCAGACCGGCGGCGTGTCGACGAGCCCGAGCGCGAGGAGGGCCTGATTCAACAGGCCGTCGTGCTGCAGGATGGTCATCCAGGCGTAGATGCGGATCAGGAACGAGGTCCAGAACGGCAGCATCACGGCGACGACCAGGAGCGGCTGCAGCCGCGCCGGCGCCCGCGCCATCGCATGCGCGATCGGCAGGCCGATCACCAGCAGGATCGCGGTCGACACCAGCGCCACCTGCAGGCTCTTCAGATAGGAGAAGAGATAGAGGTCGTCGCTCGCGATCAGCCCGTAGGTCTCGGTCGAGAGGGCGCGGACGAAGTCGGCGATCCCCGAGAGGCCCGCCGAGAGGTCGAGCACCGGCGTGTAGGGCGGCTGCGCGATCGCGGTCTGCGACAGGCTGATCCGCCCGACGATCAGGAACGGCACCAGGAAGAAGGCGACCAGCCACAGATAGGGCAGGGCGACGATCAGCCGCTCGCCGGGGGAGGTTCTCCGATCGGTGACGTCGGGCATGGCCTTCACTCGCCGGTCGTTCCGGGGCGCGCGCCTCCGGCTCGCGAACCCGGAGTCCAGCCACGCGCGCCGTGAGTGTGGTTGGATTCCGGGTTCGCGGCTTCGCCGCGCCCCGGAATGACGACCGTGCTGCGCATCCTCCTCACTCGGTCAGCACCGCGGCGGCGGCGGGCGGGAAGGACAGCCGGACGGTGTCGTCCCAGCCGATGGCGGGCGTGGTGTGCCGGTGCGCGTTGGTCACCGAGGCCTTCAGCACGGTGCCGTCGTCGAGCCGCACCTTGTAGACCGAGATGTCGCCGAGATAGCCGATGTCGGCCACCTTGCCGGCGACGCTGTTGACCGGTGCCGCGCCGGCCACGTCCGCGCCGGCCGCATCTGCGCCGGTCGCGACCGCGAACTTCTCCGGCCGCACCGCCAGCGTGACCGCGTCGCCCGTCTGCACGGGCGGCGCCCCGGCGGCCCGGAAGCGGCGGCCGGCGGCGTCGGCGATCTCGATCCCGTCGCTGGCGATCGCCGCCACCGTGCCGTCGATCAGGTTGACGTCGCCGATGAAGCCGGCGACCCAGCGCGAGCGCGGCTGCTCGTAGATCTCGGCCGGCGTGCCGACCTGGGCGAGGCGGCCGTGGTTCATCACGCCGATGCGGTCCGCCATGGTCATCGCCTCCTCCTGGTCGTGGGTGACGATCACGAAGGTGGTGGCGAGCCGCTCCTGCAGGGCCATCAGCTCGAACTGGGTCTCCTCCCGTAGCTTCTTGTCGAGCGCCGCCAGCGGCTCGTCGAGGAGGAGCACCTTGGGATGCTTGGCGAGCGCGCGGGCGAGCGCGACGCGCTGGCGCTGGCCGCCGGAGAGCTGGTGCGGCCTGCGGCCGCCGAGCCCTTCGAGCCGCACGAGGCGCAGCATCTCGGCGACGCGCGCGTCGATCTCCGGCCTGGGCAGCCGCTCCTGCTTCAGCCCGAAGGCGATGTTGCCGGCGACGGTGAGGTGGGGAAACAGCGCGTAGCTCTGGAACATCATGTTGACGGGCCGCTGCCAGGGCGGCACCGCCGCGATGTCCTCGCCGGCCAGCAGGATGCGGCCGTCGTCGGGTCGCTCGAAGCCGGCCAGCATGCGCAGCAGCGTGGTCTTGCCGCAGCCGGAGGGGCCGAGCAGGGCGAAGAACTCGCCTTCGCGAATGTCGAGGCCGAGGCGATCGACCGCGGTGACGTCGGCGAAGCGCCGCGTCACCGTGTCGAACCGCACCATGGGGCGATGCTTCTCCGCGCGGTCGCCCGCAGGGCGGGCGTCGCGTCCGGCGGGGCGGGCGGGGGTCGGGGCCACGGCTCGGGGCATCGGGGGTCCGCTGCGATGGAGGCCAGGTCGGGTCCTGCTCGGGGTCCTGCTCGGCCCCTTGATGGGGAGCGACGGCGCGCGGATCAACCGGAATCTTCGCTATGGTCGCGGACGCGGTGATTCGCCGGCCGGGGCGGGCCGGACGACGGGGCGCGGCGCGCCGGGCAGGGGGGACGGAATGGATTTCAGCGGACGGCACGTGGTGGTGACGGGCGGCACCGGGGCGCTCGGCAGCGGCGTGGTGGCGGCCCTGGTCGAGGCGGGCGCCGTCTGTCACGTCCCCTATCAGCGCGAGAGCGCCGCGGCGGCGTTTCCGATGCGCGACCACGCGCGTGTGATCCTCTACGGCGAGATGGACCTCGGCGACGCCGAGGCCGTGGACGGGCTCTACGAACGGCTGCCGCCGCTGTGGGCGTCGATCCACCTCGCCGGCGGCTTCGCCTTCGGCCCCCTGCGGGATCTCGACGAGGACGTGCTGCGCCAGCAGATCGACGTCAATCTCGTCACCTGCGCCCTGTGCTGCCGGGCGGCACTGCGCGCCTTCTCGCGCGGGCGGAACGGCGGCCGCATCGTCAACGTGGCGGCGCGGCCGGCGCTCGAATGGCGCACCGGCGCCGGCATGGCGATCTACGCCGCCGCCAAGGCGGCGGTCGCGGCGCTGACCGTGGCGCTCGCCGAGGAGGTGGCCAAGGAGGGGGTGCTGGTCAACGCCGTCGCCCCATCGATCATGGACACGCCGACCAACCGCCAGGACATGCCCAGGGCCGACCTCTCGGCCTGGCCCAAGGTCGAGGAGGTGGCCGCCACCATCCTGTTCCTCGCCTCCCCCGACAACCGCGTCACCCGCGGCGCCGTGGTGCCCGTGTACGGCAAGGCGTGAGCGGCGGTCAGCGGCCGCGCCGGGCGCGGACCGTCTTCGCCGGCGCATAGGGCCGGAACGCCGCCGCGAGGTCGGTGGCGGGTGCCGGTCCCGGGTCGACCCGCAGGCGCTGCTCGACATGCTGGAAGTGGTGGGCCGACAGGGCGACGGCGCGCGCGACGTCGCGGGCCCGCAGGGCTTCGACGATGGCGCCGTGCTCGTCGACGGCGCAGATCGACTGGCTCGCCGGCTCGTAGACCGACACCATGACGGACGACCGGCTGAGCAGGTCGCGCAGGATGCGCGACAGCTCGGCATTGCCGACCGCGTCGACCAGCAGCAGGTGGAACGCGCCGGACAGCCGCACCGAGGCGCTACGGTCGCCGCGCTCGGCGGCGGCGCGCTCCTCGGCGAGATGCGCGTCGAGCCGCGCCAGGACCGCGTCGTCCAGCCTGGGCAGCAGCGCCATCAGCACGCCGGCCTCCAGCACCCGGTGCGCTTCGTAGATCGCGCGGATCTCGGCGAGGGTCGGCTGCGGCACGCGGGCGCCGCGGTTGGGGATGATCTCGATCCGCCGCTCGGCGCCGAGCCGGTGCAGCACCTTGCGGATGCGCTCGCGCGACACGCCGAAGATCTCCGCCAGCCGGTGCTCGGCCAGCTTGGTGCCGGCCCGCAGCGACCCGTCCATGACGGCGCGGGCGATCGCCGCGTGGATCGCCTCGTCGGTCTCCGGATCGGCCTTGGGGGCCCGTGGCTGTCGGCTCGGCACGCATCTCTCCCGGGGCGCCGCAGAAATGTGCACATTAATCCAGAGAATGTGCACATTTTGTCGGGGCAATCCCCAGCCGCGACAATAGTCTTCAACTAAGCCGTTGCAAACACGGGAACATAGAAAAATGTGCACAACTGGCCCGGGGCTTGCTTTGCTGGCCGTGTAGCGCCGTTCGGCCCGCAGTGAGGACACCGATGACCCGAGACCTCCGACCCATCCGTCGCGGCCTTTCCCGCCGCTCCGTCCTGCAGCTCGGCGGAGGCGCCGTCGCGGGCGCCGTCGCCGGCATCGCCTGCCCGGCCGTGGTGCGGGCGGCGCCCAGGGAGATCGTGGTCGGCGGCCCCGCCGGCGCGGCCCGCTACCTCAACGCCGACGTCTTCCCGGTCATCGAGAAGAAGCTCGACGCCAAGATCCTCTACGAGGGAACGAACTCGCTCACCAACCTGCAGAAGATGCAGGCCGACAAGGCGAGCCCCAAGATGTCGGTCGTGATCATGGACGATCCGGTGATGATCCCGGCCGCCGCCGAGGGGCTGATCACGCCGATGACGGCGTCCGCGGTGCCCAATCTCGGCCGGCTGGTGCCGGGCGCCGTGCATCGCGACGGCCTGTGGGCGAACTATCAGAAGCCGTGGGCCGGCATCGCCTTCTCGACCCGCCGGATGAAGCAGCCGCCGGCGCGCTGGGCCGACCTGTGGGACGCGCGCTACGGCCAGAAGGTGATCGTGCCGTCGATCCAGAACACCGAAGGCTACTGGACGCTGCTGGTCGCGGCGCATCTCGAGACCGGCAAGCCGTTCAAGGAGGCCCAGTACGAGATCGATGCGGCCTTCAGGAAGCTGAAGAGCCTCAAGCCGAACCTGCTGAGCGTCTACACCAACGCGCCGCAGGCCATCAATCTGCTGGAGCAGGGCGAGGCGTGGATGATCGGCGGCCAGTTCTCGGCCTACACGCTGATCCGCAAGGCCGAGGGCTCGCCCGTCGACCTCGCGATTCCCGCCGAGGGCGGCTTCGCCATGCCGTCCGGCATCGCCAAGGTGAAGGGGGCGCCGGCCGACGGGCTCGCCGACGCCGTGATCGACGCGGTCCTGTCGCCCGAGATTCAGTCGATCCTCGCCACCAGGGCCTTCGTGGCGCCGACCAACCCGGCCGCCACCACGCCGGCCGGCTTCCCCGACAGCGCCGCGCTGTTCGCCCCCGACTGGGCCTTCTTCGCCAAGGAGCGGGCCGGCTGGACCGAGCGATGGATCAAGGAGATGGCATGACCGCTCCGGACGCGCCCCCGCACGTCGCCGTCCGCCGTGTCTCCAAGCGATACGGCCCCCTCACGGTGCTCGACCGCGTCGACCTCACGGTCGACCGCGGCGAGCTGGTGACGCTGCTCGGTCCGTCGGGCTGCGGCAAGACCACGCTGCTCCGCCTCGTAGCGGGGCTGGCAACGCCGGAGGAGGGCACGATCGCCATCGCCGGCCGCGACGTCACCCGCGTCCCGCCCCATCGCCGCAATGTCGGCGTGGTGTTCCAGAGCTACGCGCTGTTCCCGCACCTGACCGTCGCCGGCAATGTCGCCTTCGGCCTGTCGGTGCGCGGGCGTCGGCGAGACGAGATCGACCGCGCCGTGGCCCGCACCCTGTCGCTGGTGCGGCTCGAGCATCTCGGCGCGCGCCGCGTGTCGGCGCTGTCCGGCGGCCAGCAGCAGCGGGTGGCGCTCGCCCGCGCGCTGGCGGTCGAGCCCGAGGTGCTGCTGTTCGACGAGGCGCTCTCGGCCCTCGACCGCAACCTGCGCGAGGAGATGCAGGTGGAGCTGCGGCGTCTCCTGCGCGAGATCGGCGCCACCGCGATCTTCGTCACCCACGACCAGGACGAGGCGCTCACCATGTCGGACCGCATCGCCGTGATGAACGGCGGCCGCATCGAGCAGCTCGCCGATCCCAAGACCCTGTACGAGCGCCCCGCGACGCTGTTCACGCTCGGCTTCGTCGGGCAGTCGACGCGGCTGCGCGGCACCGTGGCGGCGGCGGGCGACGGCATGGTCGCGGTCGACACGCCGGTCGGGCGCGTCGCGGCGATGGGGCAGTTCCTGGCGGGCTCTTCGGTGGTGGTCGCGACCCGCCCCGAGCATCTGCGGGTCGTCGCCGACACGGTCGGCCACGAGGGTTCGGACCGCGCCCGCAACAGCGTCGACGGCCGCATCCGGGCCGTGATCTTCCAGGGCTCGCGCAGCCGCATCGAGGTCGCGGCCGGTGACCAGGTCCTGCTCGCCGAGGCGCCCGGGCGCATCGCCTCGGCGCTGAACCCCGGCGACGCGGCCCGGCTGGTCTGGCCCGTGGCCGAGACCTTCGCCTATCCGGATCCGGAGGCGCGCGCATGACCGCGACCGAGCTGCCCGCACCGTCCCCGGTCGTGTCGCCGGCGCCGGATCGCGAGCGCTGGCTGGCGATCGGCTTCGCCGGCCCGGCGACGCTCGTGCTCGTCGTGCTGTTCGCCCTGCCGCTGGCGCTCCTGTTCACGGCGAGCGTCGCCGGCCCGGCCGGGCTGACCCTGTCGGAGTACGAGAAGCTCGCGACGCCGCATTATCTCGGCGTGATCTGGAACTCGCTGCGGCTCGCGCTGCTCACCACGGGTATCGCCTTCCTGATCGGCTATCCGGCGTCCTTCGCGCTCGCCCGCGCCCGCGGCGTGCTGCGCAGCGTGATGCTGGCGGCGCTGTTCCTGCCGCTCGCCGCGAGCGTCATCGTCAAGGCCTTCGCCTGGACGATCCTGCTGCGCAGCGACGGGCTGGTGAACACCGTGCTGATCGCGCTCGGCATCGTCGACGAGCCGATCCGCATGATCTTCACCGAGACGGCGCTGATCGTCGGCGCCGTGAACATCTTTCTCCCGTTCATGATCCTGCCGATCTACGCCGTGGTCGCCCAGCTCGACCATCGCCTCGTCGAGGCGGCCGCGACGCTCGGGGCGTCGCCCGTCGTCGCCTTCGTGCGGGTGGTGATGCCGCTGACCCTGCCCGGCATCATCGCCGGCGTCGCGCTGGTGTTCTCGCTCTCGGTCTCGGCCTATGTGGTGCCGACGCTCCTGATCGGCGAGCGCTATCCGACGCTCTCCACCACCATCGCGAAAGCCTTCCTGCTGGCGCGTCAGCCGGGGTTCGGCGCCGCGGCCGGCGTCGTGCTGCTCGCCATAACGCTGACGGCGGTCGCGCTCAGTGCGCGCCTCGGCCGCAGCGGAGGCTCGCGATGACGGCGCGCCTCGCGATCGGCTTCGCCTGGCTCGCCGCGCTCGCCGCGGTGCTGTTCCTGGCGGTGCCGCTCCTCACCGTGGTGGCGGCGAGCGTCTCGCCGACACCGGTGTTCGACCTGCCGCTCGAGGGGGCATCGCTGCGCTGGTACGCGCGCATCGGCCGGCTCGACGGCTTCTGGCCGGCACTGTCGCTGTCGCTGCAGATCGCGCTGCTGTCGACCGCGATCGCGCTTGTCATCGGCACGCTCGCCGCCATCGCCATCGTGCGCGGCCGGCTGCCCGGCGCCGAGACGCTGGCGACAGCCCTGGTGTCGCCGCTGATGATGCCGGGCCTCGTGCTCGGCATCGCACTGCTGCAGTATTTTCGCGCCGTGGGCTTCACGGCGACATGGAGCGCGCTGCTGCTCGCTCATCTCGTCGTGACGCTGCCCTACGTGGCCCGCACCATGATCGCCGGGCTGGCGCTGTTCGACTTCACCCTGGTCGAGGCGGCCCGCACGCTCGGCTGCACCTATGCGGGCGCGATCCTCCGGGTGATGGTCCCGGCGCTGGCGCCCTCCTTCCTCACCGCGGGGCTGTTCAGCTTCCTCGCCTCCTTCGACAACTATCCGGTGTCGATCTTCCTGACCGACGTGCGGACCAAGACGTTGCCCATCAAGATGCTCCAATACATCGAGGAGGCGCCCGACCCGACGCTGGCGGCGCTCTCCACCCTGATCCTCGCCGCCACCGTGATCCTGCTGGTCGCCAGCGACCGCCTGATCGGCCTGCACCGCATGGCGGGGACGAGCGAATGACCGCGCCCGTCAGCCTGCGGCGCCCCACGCGGCGCGATCTCGTCGGCTACGGCGGCAAGCCGCCGCATCCGCGCTGGCCGGGCGGAGCGCGCGTCGCCGTGTCGGTCGTCGTGAACTTCGAGGAGGGAGCGGAGCTTTCGGTGTCGGAGGGCGACCCGCGCAACGAAGGCATCTACGAGGTCGAGCACCGGCTCGACGGGCCCGATCCGTGCATCGAGAGCCATTTCGAGTACGGCACGCGGGCCGGCTGGTGGCGCGTGATGGACCTGCTCGACCGCCACGGCGTGACCGCGACGGTGAGCGCCTGCGGCCGCGCCGTCGAGCGCGTGCCCGAGATCGCCCGCGACGCGGCCGACCGCGGCCACGAGGTCGCGGCGCATGGCTGGCGGTGGGAGAGCCACGCCGGCATGGACGAGCGCACCGAGCGCGACCGCATCGCCCGCACGGTGCGGGCGATCGCCACGGCGACCGGCGCGCGGCCGGTCGGCTGGCACACGCGCTCGGCCGCCTCGCCCAACACAAGGCGGCTGCTGGTCGAGGAGGGCGGCTTCCTCTACGACAGCGACGCCTACAACGACGACCTGCCGTTCTTCGTCGCGGTCGGCGAGCGGCGGCACTTGGTGCTGCCCTACGCGTTCGACACCAACGACATGCATTTCCAGCACACCCAGCGCTTCAGCGGGGCGGACTTCGCCGACTACGTGATCGACGCCTTCGACTGGCTGGCGTGCGAAGGCGAGACGGCGCCCAAAATGATGTCGGTCGGCCTGCATCCGCGGATGATCGGCCGGCCGGGTCGCATGGGCGCGCTCGACCGGATTCTGACGCATGTCACGAGCTCCGGCACCGCCTGGATCGCGCCGCGACAGGCGATCGCGCGGCACTGGCTCGACACGTTCGGCGAAGCGGAGCGGCGGTGAGCGAGACACACGCGAGCGAGGCGGCACACCGCCAAAGGATCCTGGTGATCAATCCGAACACCTCGGAGCGGGTCACCGCGATTCTCCTGGGCGAGGCACGGCGGATCGCCGGCGACGTCGCGGAGGTGGAGGGCGTCACGGCGCCGTTCGGCGCCGCCTCGATCGAGTGCCGGGCCGAGCTCGCGATCGCCGCCCATGCCGTGCTGGAGGCGATCGCCGCGGCGCCGCCCTGCGCCGCCGCCGTCATCGCCGCGTTCGGCGATCCGGGCTTCGAGGCGGCCGCCGAGATCGCGCCCATGCCGGTGATCGGCCTCGCCCGCGCCGGCCTGACCGCTGCCGCGGCGGGCGGGCGCCGCTTCGCCGTCGTCACCCTCGGCCGCCACATGCGGACGGAGCTGGAACGCGCCGCGGCGACGGCCGGCGTCGCCGACCGGCTGGCCGCGATCCGCTTTCTCGACGGCAGCGTGCTCGATCTCGCGCACGACCGGCTGCAGTTTCTGGACGCGATGGTCGATGCCGCAGCCGCGTGTGTGGCCCAGGACGGTGCCGAGGCCGTGCTGTTCGGCGGCGCGCCCTTCGCCGGCGTCGGCCGCGATCTCGCCGGCCGCATCGCCGTGCCGGTGCTGGAAGGCCTCACATGCGCCATGCAGGAGGCGCTCGCGCTGCCGCTGATCGAGCCCCCCGCGCCGCCGACGCCGTCGCCGGATCTCCCCGCGAAGCCGAATGTCGGACTGTCGTCCGCCCTGGCCGGGCTGATCCACGGTCTGCTCTCGCCGCGGGCCGGAGACTGAGCCGCGGCGCCCCGTCACGGAACCGTCACGGTCGGCGGCCTTCCTACAGCATGATCCCGAGAGGTGGTTTCCGGCTCTCGGGACGGATCATGCGCGAAGCAAGGACCGTCACCGCCGGCCCGGAGCCCCGATGTACACCGTCACGCTCGGCACTCGCCGCTACACGTTTCCCGACCTGAAGACGCTGCTGGCGAAGGCGACGTCGGCGCGCAGCGGCGACGTGCTGGCCGGGATCGCGGCCGAGACCGGCGAGGAGCGGGTCGCGGCCCAGATGGCGCTCGCCGACCTGCCGCTCGCGACGTTCCTCGGCGAGGCCGTCGTTCCTTACGAGGGCGACGAGGTCACCCGGCTGATCCTCGACACGCACGACCATGCGGCCTTCGCTGCCGTCTCGCATCTGACGGTCGGCGGCTTCCGCGACTGGCTCCTGTCGGATGGCGCGACGACGCCGGTGCTGGCCGCATTGGCGCCCGGCCTGACGCCCGAGATGGTGGCCGCCGTGAGCAAGTTGTGCCGGCTGCAGGACCTGATGGTGATCGCGGCGAAGTGCACGGTGGTGACGCGCTTTCGCTCGACCATCGGCCTGCCGGGCCGGCTGTCGGTGCGGCTGCAGCCGAACCACCCGACCGACGACCCGCGCGGCATCGCCGCCAGCATTCTCGACGGGCTGCTGCTCGGCGCCGGCGACGCCGTGATCGGCATCAACCCGGCGACCGACTCGCCGGAGCGCACCCGGACGCTGCTCTGCATGCTGGAGGAGATCCGCCAGAAGCTCGACATTCCGACCCAGCACTGCGTGCTCGCCCATGTGACGACGACGCTGGATCTGATCCGCGGGGGCACGCCGGTCGATCTCGTCTTCCAGTCGATCGCCGGCACCCAGGCGGCGAACCGGAGCTTCGGCATCGACCTCGCGCTGCTCGACGAGGCGCGCGACGCGGCGCTGTCGCAACAGCGCGGCACGGTCGGCGACAACGTCATGTATTTCGAGACCGGGCAGGGCAGCGCGCTGTCGGCGAACGCCCATCACGGCGTCGACCAGCAGACCCTGGAGGCGCGCGCCTACGCGGTGGCGCGGCGCTTCGCGCCGCTGCTGGTCAACACCGTGGTGGGCTTCATCGGCCCGGAATATCTCTACGACGGCAAGCAGATCACCCGGGCCGGCCTGGAGGACCATTGCTGCGGAAAGCTGCTCGGCGTGCCGATGGGCGTCGACGTCTGCTACACCAACCATGCCGAGGCCGACCAGGACGACATGGACGCGCTGCTCGCCCTGCTGGTCTCTGCCGGCGTCACCTTCGTGATGGGCGTGCCGGGCGCCGACGACATCATGCTGGGCTATCAGAGCACCTCGTTCCACGACGCGCTTGCGATGCGGGATCTGCTCGGCCGGCGGCCGGCGCCGGAGTTCGAGGCGTGGCTCGCCCGCCAGGGCCTTCTGGATGCCGCCGCCCGCATCCGTCCGGGCACGCTTCCGAACCATTTCCGTGCGCTGCTGCCGGCGTGACGCCATGACCCGTCGCGACATCGACGATCGAGACTCCGAAGCCTGGGCCGCGCTGCGAAGCCTCACGGCGGCACGCATCGGCCTGAAACGCGCCGGCGCGTCGCTGGCGACGGCCCCGCTGCTCGATTTCCGGCTCGCCCATGCCCGCGCGCGAGACGCCGTGCAGGCGCCGTTCGAGCAGGCTCGCCTGCACCGTCGCCTCGCTGAAGCCGGACCGTCAGTCCTGAGTGTCGCGAGCGCCGCCGCGGACCGGCGCGCGTATCTGATGCGGCCCGATCTCGGGCGCCGCCTGTCCGCCGATGCCGAGGCGATTCTGGCGCCGCGTGCGGCCGCGTGGGATCTCGTTCTCGTCGTCACCGACGGCTTGTCGGCGCAGGCGGTCGAGCGGCACGCCGCTCCGGTGCTGGCCGGCCTGCTGCCGACGCTGACGGCCGAGGGCTGGCGCGTGGCGCCGCTGGTCGTTGTGCGGCACGGACGGGTGGCGGTCGGCGACGCGGTCGCGACGGCCCTGGGCGCCGACAGCGTCGTGGTGCTGATCGGCGAGCGGCCCGGCCTGTCGTCGCCCGACAGCATGGGGGCGTATCTCACCTGGCGGCCGCAGCCCGCCACCACCGACGCCGACCGCAACTGCCTGTCCAACATCCGAGCCGACGGCGTTCTGCCCGCCGCGGCGGCCGTCACGCTGATGCATCTCTTGCGCGCGATGCGAGCCCGTCGTCTCTCGGGCGTGCGGCTCAAGGACGAGTCCGACGCCGTGCGGGACGACCGCGCCGGCGAGGCGAAGATCAGGTGACGCGAATCTGCGTGAGGCCGGGATCGGTCTCGTGTAGCGCGAGCAGGTTGTTGCCCATCGGGAAGACCTGATAGCCGAGCGCCGCGAGCCGGTCGCGCAGCGCGGCCTCGTCGGACTTGATGGCCTCGACGATCACCTGCGGCCGGCACCGCCGCAGCGTCTCGTCGGCGCCCTTCAGCACCTCGAGCTCCATGCCCTCGACGTCGATCTTGAGGAGGTCGAGCCGCTCCGGCGACAGCCCGTCCAGTGCGAGCAGGCGCGTCTCGACGCCGTGGCCGTCGGCGTAGTCGATCTCCTGCCCAATGAACTCGGTCGTCTCGCGTTTCCTGATCTCCAGGCTGCCGAAGCTCGACGGGACGAGGTAGTTCGGCTGTGGCACCGTGATGCTGCCGTCCTGCGCACCCACGGCCGCCCACACGGCGCGGGCATTGAAGCAGTTGTTCATCGTGATGTTGCCGGCCAGCGCGTAGAAGATCCGCTCCTGCGCCTCGAAGGCCAGCACCTCGCCCCAGCCGTGCATGGCCTTCGCCCACTCGATCGTGTGGACGCCGATGTTCGCGCCGCAGTCGATCGCCACCACGCCGTCGCCGAAATACTGGCGCCGGAGCTGCAGAAGCTTGACCGCGATGTCGACCTCGTCGGGATCGTAGACGGAGCGCTGCAGAAGCTGGAACCCGACGCCGATGCCGCCGCCTTTCACCAGCCGGTAGTCGTGACGGTTCACCAGCATGGTGCCGTGAGCGGTCGAGACGATCACGAAGGCGGTCGGGCGGGCAGCGGAGGTCATGGTCGGGCGGCCGGCAGGAGAAAAGGGGGGGCTGGGGTGATACGGCCCGGTGTCCCGGACCGGGCGGCACAAACAAGGCAGGCGCCGCCTCATGCCGGTCCATGTCCTGCGCGATACAGGGCCGGCACCACAGGGAGAGCGCAGCATGATCGATCGACGCCGTTTCGCCGTGACCGCAGGCCTCGCGGCGCTGTTCGCCGGGGCCGCGCCGGCGGTTTCGCGCGCTGCGCCGGGGGCCGAGGGGATGGCGGCGGCCTTCGCCCGCATCGAGCGCGAGAGCGGCGGGCGGCTCGGCGTCGCCGTGATCGACACCGGCTCGGGCGCGCGCAGCGGCCACCGGGCGGACGAGCGCTTCGCGATGTGCAGCACCTTCAAGGTCCTGGCCGCCGCCGCCGTGCTGGCGCGGGTCGACGGCGGCCGCGAGACGCTCGACCGCCGCATCGCCATCGACCCGGCGGCGCTGCTCGAGTGGGCACCGCTCACCAGGCCGCACGCCGGCGGCGAGATGACGGTCGAGGCGCTCGCCGAGGCCGCCATGGTGATGAGCGACAACACCGCGGCGAACCTGCTGCTCGCCGCGCTCGACGGCCCGGCCGGTCTCACCGCCTGGGTCCGCACGCTGGGCGACGCCGAGACGCGGCTCGACCGCACCGAGCCCGCCCTCAACGAGGCGGTTCCGGGCGATCCGCGCGACACCACGACACCGGAGGCGATGGCCGACGACATCCGCAAGCTCGTGCTGGGACATGCGCTGTCGGGCGCGTCGCGGGACAAGCTGACCGGTTGGCTGGTCGGCAACCGCACCGGCGATGCCCGGCTGCGCGCCGGCCTGCCGAAGGACGTCCGGGTCGGCGACAAGACCGGCTCGGGCGAGCGCGGCACCACCAACGACGTCGGCCTGTTCTGGCCGCCCGGCCGTGCGCCGCTCGTCGTCGCGGCCTATCTCACCGAGTGCACAGCGCCGCCGAAGGCGCGCGACGCGACCCTCGCGGCGGTGGCGAAGGCCGTGGCCGCGAGCCTGTAGGGTGGACGAAGCCGCGCCGAAGGCGCGGCGCCCACGCCGTCCGGCGTCTATAGACGAGGCCGGGTGTCCGAGTCCGAGAGCGTCGACGGCGCGGGCACGGCGCGTTCTGCGCCTGTGCCCGTCCTGCGACACGATGACGGCCGGCTTCAGCCGTAGAGCGCCTTGTTCTGGTCGCGCAGCACGTTCTTCTGCAGCTTGCCCATGGTGTTGCGCGGCAGCTCGTCGACGAACAGCACGCGTTTGGGCAGCTTGAACTTGGCCAGCCGGTCCTCCAGCGCGGCGATCACGTCGCGCTCGGTGAGGGACGCGCCCGGCTCCTTCACCACCACGGCGGTGACGCCCTCGCCGAAGTCCGGATGCGGGCAGCCGATGACGGCCGACTCGACGACGCCGGGCAGGAGGTCGATCTCGCTCTCGACCTCCTTCGGATAGACGTTGAAGCCGCCCGAGATGATCAGATCCTTGGCGCGCCCGACGATGTGGACGTAGCCGCGGGCGTCGATCATGCCGACGTCGCCGGTGATGAAGAAGCCGTCGGGGCGGAACTCGTCCTTGGTCTTCTCCGGCATGCGCCAGTAGCCGGCGAACACGTTCGGGCCCTTCACCTCCAGCACGCCGACCTCGCCGGCCGGCAGCACCTCGCCGCTGCCGGGATTGGCCACCCGCACCGTGATGCCGGGCAGCGGGAAGCCGACCGTGCCGGCGATGCGCTCGCCGTCGAAGGGGTTCGAGGTGTTCATGCCGGTCTCGGTCATCCCGTAGCGCTCCAGGATGGCGTGGCCGGTCTTGGCCCGGAACTGCTCGTGCGTCTCGGCGAGCAGCGGCGCCGAGCCCGAGGTGAACAGCCGCATGTGGGCGGTCGCCTCGCGGGTGAGGCCCGGGTGCTGGACGAGCCGCACATAGTGGGTCGGCACGCCCATCAGGGTGGTGACGCGCGGCAGCAGCGCGATCACCTGGTCGGCGTCGAACTTCTGCAGCCACAGCATGCTGCCGCCGGCGAGCATCACCGTCATGGCGGCCGTGAACAGGCCGTGGGTGTGATAGATCGGCAGCGCGTGCAGCAGCACGTCGGCGTCGGAGAAGCGCCAGTAGCCGACCAGCGTGTCGGCATTGGAGCCGAGATTCCGGTGGGTCAGCATCGCGCCCTTGGAGCGGCCCGTGGTGCCCGACGTGTAGAGGATGCAGGCGAGGTCGTCCTCGGCGCGGCCGACGTCCTCGAACGCCTCCGGCGCGGCGGCGGCGAGCTCGGCGAGCGAGCCGCGGCCGTCGGCGTCGAGCGTGTGCAGGGCGGCGCCCCGCAGCTCGGCGATCGGCGCGAGCCCGTCGCGCCGGCCCGGATCGCAGACGACCAGCTTCGGCTCGGCGTCGCTGACGAAATACTCGACCTCGTGCGTCGTGTAGGCGGTGTTGAGCGGCAGGTAGACGGCGCCGGCCCGCATCACCGCCAGGAACAGCATCAGGTTCTCCGGGCTCTTCTCCACCTGCACGGCGACCCGGTCGCCGGGCGTCACGCCGAGCCGCACCAGCGCATTCGCGAGCCGGCCGGTGCGCGCCAGCATGTCACCATAGGTGATCCGCTCGCCCGAGGGCGTCTCGATCAGCGCCTTGCCCTGCGACGGGATGCGGCTGCGGAGAAGGGCGAACAGGCTTCCGGACATGGGCGGTTCCAGGCTCGTTTCCAGGGTGGTTGTTGGTGCGGCGCCGCGGCCGGGCGCGCCGCGGAGCGGCCGCGCGTCCGACGGTCGGTCCCGAGGGCCGCCGACGTTATTTTCGCGGCGGCGCACGGGTCAAGGGCGGCGACGGCGGGCGCTGCCCCGGCTGGCCTTCGCTGCGCACGGTGCGTATCGCGAGGGCGCCGGAGAAACGGACGAATACAATCGTCGTGGCGCGACACGATGTAGAAAAATACGGAAACAAAAATGCAGATTTGGAACGGCTTTCGTAATTGTGCAAAGAGTCGTAATAAAAATTGGTCTCTTTCATGAGCGAAAACATTCCGACTTCAAAAACGCCGATCCATTTTATGGAGATGAACTGAGAAAAATCGGACCGGAACCGCTGCGCTCCCCGTATGACGGTTGTCACTGTCAGCGCGTGCCCCGCGTCGCCCCTCCGCCGCAACCGCGGCATCGGACAGCCGCCGGCCGCGCACAAAGGAGAGACGGATGTCCGTGTCCAGCGTCGGCTCGACCGACACTTCGGCGATCGCCGATCTGATGAAGCTGCTCCGCACCAGCGCCACCGAGTCGACCGAGTCCGACTCCTCGTCCACCACGTCCACGACGTCGAGCAGCGCGACGACGTCGAGCACGTCCACCACCTCGACGTCGTCCAGCGAGACGACGTCGCTGTCCAGCGCGCTGATGTCGCTCCTGCTGTCGGCCCAGGAGGACGAGAGCGCCACCACCACCGCGACGACCGCCACCGAGGAGGCGATGCCGCCGCCTCCGCCGCCGTCCGAGGAGGAGATGGCCGAGTCCATCGTGTCGACGCTCGACAGCGACGGCGACGGCGCGATCTCCGAGAGCGAGCTCGAGACCTTCGTCACCGAGAACGGCGGCACCGCGAGCGACGCCGAGGCGATGCTCGAGTCGCTCGACACCGACCGCGACGGCTCGGTGAGCACCGACGAGCTGTCGAGCCAGCTCGAGAGCCTGCACGCCTCGATGCAGGGCCCGCCGCCTCCGCCGCCGTCAGACGCCACCAGCAGCACGTCGACCAGCAGCACGACCGCGACTGCGGCCTGAGCGGCGCGTCGTCGCCGCGGGGGCGCCGCCACGGGGCCCCCGCGATCGCCGACGCGGATCGGGCGCGTACGGCTCCGGTCCGACCGGCCTTTTGCGCTCCGGCCGGAGGCTCGCCTAAGCTGATCTCCGGTCGGGATGGAGACAGCAGCATGCCGTGGCTCGGCACCGATGACGGAAACGGCGACCGGACCGACGACGACGCCCTGTCGGTCGCGGCCCTGCTCGCCGGCGCGACGCGGGCGCGGTCCGATCCGGCGCAGGCCGAGGCGGCCGTGCACGCGGCGCTCGCCGCGGCGCCGGACAGCCTGGAGGCGCGGCTCGCCGCCTACCGGTTCTATTTCTACGATCACCGTCTCGCCGAGGCGCTGCCGCACGCCGCCGCCATCGTCGAGAGCATGGCGCGGCGGCTCAACATCGCCACCGACTGGCGGCTGGTGGAGCCGGACGACGCGTCGTTCGCGGCTCCGGAGGAGGCCCCGGGCCTCTATCTGCAGGCGCTGCTCGCCTGGGGCTATGCCAGCCTGCGGCTCGGTGACGTCGAGGCCGGGATCGCGGCGCTGGAGAAGGTCGTCGCCCTCGATCCGGCCGACCGCTTCGGCGCGCGGCGGGTGCTCGCCGTGGTGGCGGCGGACGAGGCGGAGGAAGGATAGAGCTCGCGCCGTGGCGCATCCGCCTCACCCGCCACCCGCGCGAGGACGCGGATGGCGACCTCTCCCCGCGCGCCGGGAGAGCTGACGGCACCGCCTCACGCCGTCGTCGAGGCCTCGACCTTCTTCTCCGGCTCCGCTGCGGCCGGTGCGGCCGGTGCGGCCTCGGCGGCGGGCTTCGGCGTGTCGTCCGGGCTCGGGCCGGCCGCGGCCGTCTCCGGCTTCGGCAGCGCCTTCGCGTCCGCCTTGCCCTCCGCCTTGCCCTCCGCCTTGCCGTCCGCCTTCGCGGCCTTGGCGTCGGCCTTCTTGTCGGAGCTCTTGTCGCCGCCGATCAGCTTGGTCGGGACCAGGGCGCGCGGCGGCTTGGCGAGCTTCCTCACCGCATTGGCGGCGATCACGGTGCGGCTCTCCGCATAGGCCTCGTGGTTCTGCTCGATCTCGCCGAGATCGTAGAGATAGTTGACCATCAGGCCGTAGGACTGCTCGCGGCCGCGGGTCGAGAGGTCGGCCGGCCAGTCGAGCCGCTCCAGCCGCGCGCCGTTGCCGAGATGGAAGCGGGCGACCGAGTCGACCGGCCGGCCGCGGCGGTCGCGGGCGTTCAGGTAGTAGTTGGCGGCGGCGCGCAGCATCGGGTCGCGCACCTCCTCGAGCGTCGCCTTGTTCTCCCACCAGCCGTCCTCGTCGAGGCGGGCGAGGGCGATGCGGTCGGCCTCGCTCAGCAGCGAGGCCTCGGCGGCGCGCTCGCGCTTGAGCCAGGAGGCGAAGTTCGGCGCCGGCGACAGCGTCACGTAGGTGGAGAGCCGCGGGAAATCGCGCGAGATGTCGGCCACCACCTGCTTGATCAGGAAGCTGCCGAAGGAGACGCTGGCCAGCCCGCGCTGGCAGTTGGAGATCGAGTAGAACACCGCCGTGGTGGCGCGCTCCGGATCGATCGGCTCCCGCTCGGTGGCGAGGATCGGGCCGATGGCGCCGGGAATCTCGCGGGTCAGCGCCACCTCGACGAAGATCAGCGGATCGTCGACCAGGGCCGGATGGAAGAAGGCGTAGCAGCGCCGGTCCGGCGGGTCGATGCGGGCGCGCAGGTCGTTCCAGTCGCGGATCTGGTGCACGGCCTCGTAACGGATGATCCGCTCCAGCACGGCGGCGGGCGTCGACCAGTCGATGCGCCGGAGCACCAGGAACCCGCGGTTGAACCACGAGGCGAACAGGTGGCGGAAGTCGGCGTCGATCGGCTCGAGGTCGGTGCGGCGCGCCATGGCGGCGAGCAGGTGCTCGCGCATGCGCACCAGCGAGGCGGTGCCGTGCGGGGCGAGGTTGAGGCGGCGGAACAGCTCCTGCCGGCGCGGCTCGGTGGCGAGGTGCAGGGCGTGCGCCGTGGCGTCGTTCGGATCGGCCTGGAACGCCTGCACGGCCTTGCCGAGCCTGGCGTGGTCGGGCCCGAAGCGCGTCGCCAGCGCCTCGAAGAAGGCGATGCGCGGCCCGGTCTTCAGCTCCTCGTAGCGCTGCAGGATTTCTCGCGCCAGCGCGGTGCCCGACGCCTCGCCGCGGCCGGACAGCAGCGCCTCGCACAGATCCGCCAGGCTTTCCGAGTGGACCTGGCCCAGCGGCTCGCGCCGGCGCTCCAGCAGGTGGCGGCCGCGCTCGCTGATCGTCTGCAACAGCTCGCCGAAGAACGACGTGTTCATCTGCCTCGTCCTGTTGGCCCCGCGGCCGCCCCGAAGGACCGGAGGTGGACGGCCGGAGGCGGATGTCCATCCGCAACATAGCAAGGGCGGGGCCGAAAATCACCCCGCGGCGCGGCACGGCAGTGTCGCGCGGCCGGACGGAACCGTCACGGAGCGGCCGTAATCCGGGGTGGCTCCGCTCGTCCCCGCGACGGCGGGGACCCGGGGGCGACACGGCGGACAAAAACCCGGATCCCCGCTTGCGCGGGACCGGGCGGAGTTCGGGGGCCGGTCCGATGTCCGCTCACCGACCTCCGCTCACCGGCCTCCGCTCGCCGGCCCCATCAGCGCGTCAGGCAGCCAGGTGGCGATCTCGGGGAAGACGCAGAGGATCAGGAGCGCCACGACCATGGCGCCGACATAGGGGATCGAGCCGAAGAGCACGGTGCGGGTCGGAATGTCGGGCGCGATGGCGTTGACGACGAACAGGTTGAGCCCGACCGGCGGGGTGATCAGCCCGATCTCCAGGTTGATGGTGACGATGACGCCGAACCACACCGGATCGAATCCCGCATTGGTGATGATCGGCAGCAGGATCGGGCTGGTCATCAGGATGATGCCGGCCGGCGGGATGAAGCAGCCGGCGACCAGCAGGAACAGGTTGATCAGCAGCATCAGCACCCAGCGATTGACCTCGGCGGCGGCGATCGCCTGGGCCAGCGTCTGGGTGATGTAGAGCGAGCTCAGCATGTAGCCGAACAGCACGGCGGTGCCGATGATCATCAGGATCATCACCGACTCGCGCGTCGTCTCCCGCAGGATGCGCCACCAGTCCTTCGGGCTCCACATCCGGTAGATCGTGACGGCGAGCACCACGCACAGCGCGGCGCCGACGCCCGCCGCCTCCGACGGCGTCGCGATGCCGCCGTAGAGCACGACCATGACGCCGACCACGATGGCGAGGAACGGCGCCACCTTCGGGATGGAGGAGAGCTTCTCGGCCCACGAGTAGCGGAACTCCGGTGCGTAGGCGCGAAACCCCTTCCACCAGATGTAGAAGATGGTCCACGCCATGAACAGGCCGGTGAGCAGCAGCCCGGGCATCACGCCGGCCAGGAACAGGCGGCCGATCGAGGTCTCGGTGGCGATGCCGTAGAGGATGAAGGTGATCGACGGCGGGATCAGGATCCCGAGCGTGCCGCCGGCGCAGATCGAGCCGGTGGCGATCTCGGCCGGATAGCCGCGCTTGCGCATCTCCGGGATGCCCATCTTGCCGATCGCCGCGCAGGTCGCCGGCGACGAGCCGGTGAGGGCGGCGAACAGCGCGCAGGCGCCGAGATTGGAGACGACGAGCCCGCCCGGCACCCGGTAGAGCCAGCGGTCGAGCGCGACGTAGAGGTCGCGCCCCGCCGGCGAGGAGCCGATCGCCGCGCCCATCATGATGAACATCGGGATCGACACCAGGGTGAAGTCGTGCAGGCCCGAATAGAGCGTCTCCGCGACCACCGAGAGCGAGTCGGCGCCCTGGAACAGCACCAGGAAGACGACCGCGACGGCCCCGAGCGCGAAGGCGACCGGGGCGCCGGTGAGCAGCACCAGGATGGTGACGACGAGGACGATGGCGCCCTGCGTGGCGGGGCTCATATGCCGCCCTCCAGCGGCGCCTCGAGACCGAACGGCCGCGCCCGGCCGGTGAGAATCTCGGCGAGGTCGGCCAGGTACTGCAGCGTCAGCACGCCGAGGCCGATCGGCATCGCCGCGTAGGGAATCCACATGCGCACGCGCCACATCGATTCGGAGACCCAGCGGTTCTCCCACGCCTCCAGCCAGAACATCGCGGTCAGCACCGTCGCGGTGGCCACGAAGGCCAGCGACAGCACCGTGGCGACGACGGCCAGCCACCAGCGGCCGCGCTCGCCGAGCGCCAGCGGCAGCACGTCGACGGCGACGTGGCCGCGGGTCATCAGCACGTAGGGCGCGCCGATGAAGGTCGCGCCGACCAGGCTGAAGGTGACGAAGTCGGTCTGCCAGATGGTGTTCTGGTTCAGCACGAAGCGCACGAACACCATCTGGCAGACGACGACCACGGCCGTGGCCGTCAGGGCCGCGGCGACGATCCCGCAGACGAGCGAGAGGCCGCGCACGGCCCGGATCGCGACGTTCATGAGACTCCCCCGGGACACGCGTCCCGCCCCCGTGGAGCCGGCCGGCGGCGCCGGCCGGCTGTGTGGCTCACTTCACCGCGAGCGCCTGGTCGATCAGCGCCTTGCCGTCCGGGACCTCGCTGGCGAACTCCTTGTAGGAGCTCTCCTGGGCGACCTTCAGCCAGGCGTCGTACTCCTCGGCCGTCAGGGTCGCCACCTCGACATTGTTCTTCTTGAAGGTGTCGATCATCTGCTCGTCGAGCTTCCTGGTCGCCTCGTTGAAGAAGGCTTCGGCCTTCTTGCCGGCGGCGAGCAGCGCCTCCTGCTGCGGCTTGGTCAGCCGGTTGAAGCTGCGCTTGGACATCAGCACCGGCTCGTACATGAACCACAGCGCGTTCTCCCCGGGCGCCGTGATGCACTTCACCTGCTCGTAGAGCCGGAACGACACGAAGCTGCCGGTCGACGTGTCGGTCGCCTCGGCGACGCCGGTCTGCAGCGCGTTGTAGACCTCGTTGCTCGGGATCGAGACGATCGAGCCGCCGGCCTTCTGCCACATCGACGCGAAGGTCGGCCCGGCGGAGCGGATCTTGACGCCCTGGATGTCCTCCGGCCTGCGCACGCACCCCTTCTTGGAGGCCACCGCGCCGGCGAGCCAGGCGTCCGCCAGCACGATCACGCCGGCCTTGTCGATCTTGGCGCGGATCTCCTTCATGAAGGGCGAGTCGTTGAGGCGCTGCGCCCGCTCGTGGTTGCGCACCAGGCCCGGCATCAGGGTGGCGCCGAAGGCCCGCACCTTGCCGCTGGCGTAATCGAGCGGGAACGAGGAGATGTCGAGCTGGCCGTTGACCAGCGCGTTCCACTGGTCGTTCGGCTTGAACAGGGAGGCGCCCGGGAAGACCTGGATGTCGAGCCCGACATTGGCGGCCTTCGCCTCGCGGGCGATGATCTGCACCATCTCGTCGCGGGCGTCGCCCTTGCCGCCGGGGAACTGATGCGACGCGCGCAGGGTCGCCTGCGCCGAGGCCGCGTCCGGAAGAGCCGCCAGCGGCGCGGCCGCCACGGCAGCCGCCAGCACGAGGCTGCGATACCACTCCATTGCATTCCTCCCAGGATCTTATTTTTTGTCGTCTTGATCGAAACGCGTGTATGGAACGGCATGCGCGGCCGCTTGTCAAAGCGGAACGCACGGAAGAGTGCGCGACCCGGTCCGGTCCTCCGCCGGCACGCCGGCGGTATCGCGGGGCCGAGTCGCGGGATGCGAGGGGAGGTCGGATTGACGGGGGCCGAGGCGGCCGTGACGGCGGACAACGGGACGGTGCGGGTGCTCTCCACCCGGGCGACGCGGGGCGTGCTGGAGGCGCTGGTGCCGGCCTTCGCGCGCGAGACCGGGCTCACGGTCGACATCGACTACGGCGCCACCAACGAGCTGATGCCGCGCATCGCCGCGGGCGAGCGCGGCGACCTCGTGCTGCTGACGCGGGCGGCGCTCGACGGGCTCGCCGCCGAGGGCGTGGTCGATCCGCAGAGCCGCGCCGGGATCGCCCGCGCCCTGGTCGGCATGGCCGTGAAGGCCGGCGCGCCGCGGCCCGACATCGCGACCGTCGAGGCGCTGGTCGCGGCCCTGCGCGCCGCCCGCGCGGTCGCCTGGTCGCAGACCGGGGCGAGCGGGCTGCACTTCGCCCGCGTGCTCGCCCGGCTCGGGATCGCCGACGAGATCGCCGCCAAGGCGGTCGTGCGCGACGGCTTCACGGGCGAGCGCGCCGCCTCCGGCGAGGTCGAGCTCGCGATCCAGCAGATGAGCGAGCTGATGGCGGTGAAGGGCATCGACATGGTCGGTCCGCTGCCCGAGGCCGTGCAGGAGGTGACGGTCTTCGCCGGCGGCGTATTCGTCGCCGCCCGCAATCCGGCCGGCGCCCGGGCGCTGCTCGCCCGGCTGGTGTCGCCGGAGGCGCGGAGCGCGCTCGAGGCGAGCGGCCTGTCGGCGCTGTGAGCCGATTTCACCTCCATCCAACGCGAGAAAGAGAGAAGAGCCGATGAGGGCTCCCGCCGTCGACGGCGACACGCCGGGTCTCCGCCATCTGGTCACTGCGCTGGCGCTCCTGTGGCTCGCCGGCACCGGCCTGCGCATGACCATCCTGTCGGTGCCGCCGGTGATCCCGATGATCCGCGACGACCTCGGGATGTCGGCGACCGACATCGGCATCCTGACCGGCATCCCGTCGGTGCTGTTCGCGCTCGCCGCCATCCCGGGCTCGCTCCTGATCGCCAAGTTCGGGGCACTGAAGACGCTGCTGATCGGCCTGCTCGCCACCGCGGCCGGCTCGGCGCTGCGCGGCGTCGCGCCGGACGTCTGGCTGCTCTACGGCGCCACCGTGGTCACCGGGTTCGGGGTCGCCGTGATGCAGCCGTCGCTGCCGCCGCTGGTGCGCACCTGGCTGCCCGACCGCATCCCGTTCGGCACCGCCGTCTACGCCAACGGCCTGCTGGTCGGCGAGGTGCTGCCGGTCGCCCTGACGCTCCCGGTGCTGGTGCCGCTGCTCGGCGGCTGGCGGGCGAGCTTCTTCGCCTGGGCGGTGCCCTGCGTCGCGATCGCGCTCGTCGTCGCCGTGCTGGCGCCGCGCGGCGCCGGCGGTGCGGCCGCCGTGGTGACCGGGCGCAAGTGGTGGCCGGACTGGAGCAGCGGCCTGCTGTGGCGGATCGGGATCATGTTCGGCACCGTCAACGCCCAGTACTTCACCACCAATGCCTTCATCCCGGACGTGCTCACCCGTACCGGGCGGCCCGACCTGATCAGCCTGACCCTGACGGCGCTCAATCTCGGCCAGATCCCGGCCTCGCTGCTGCTGCTCGTCTTCGCCGGGCGGCTGGTGCGCAAGGTGTGGCCGTACGTCGCGGCGGGTCTCGTCTCCTTCGTGGCGCTGCTCGGGCTGATGTACGGCTCGCCCACCGTGATCGTGATCTCGTCGGTGCTGATCGGCCTGTGCGACGCCAGCGTGCTGATCCTGATCTTCGCGTTGCCGTCGATCCTGGCGCCGCCCGAGGACGTCCACCGCCTCGCCGCCGGCATGTTCACCATCAGCTACTCCTGCGCCGTGATCACGCCGGTGCTGTCGGGTCTCGCCTGGGATCTGTCGGGCGAGCCGCTGGCCGCCTTCGTGCCGATCCTGATCGGCGCCCTCCTGCTCGCCGTCCTGGCGCCGAGCGTCACCGGCATCCGCCACCACGCGGAGGAGGGGAGCTGAGAGACCGACGATGACGCTGCCACGATCCGCGCGCCGCGGAAGCCCGCGACTTTCTTCCGCCCCACCCCTCCCCCGCACGCGGGGGAGGGGGCAGGCTGCGGCGAGCCGCGACGGGCTCGCCACGACACTGCGGTCGACCCGATCGAAGCGTGGCCGCGACTCCAGCGGTCCCTTCCCCGCGTGCGGGGGAGGGACAGGGAGGGGGAAGCCCGGAGTTCGGCGCGGTCGTTCTGTCGTTCAGGGCTCCCGGTCGCCGTGACCCAGATCGTCCGCTTCGCGCCCAGCCCGAACGGGCTCCTGCATCTCGGCCACGCCTTCTCGGCCCTGCTGAACGCGGCGCGGGCGCGGGAGACCGGCGGGCGGTTCCTCCTGCGCATCGAGGACATCGACGTGTCGCGGTGCCGGCCCGCATACGAGGCCGCCATCTCCGAGGATCTCGCCTGGCTCGGCCTCGCCTGGGAGACGCCGGTGCGCCGCCAGTCCGAGCACTTTTCGGACTACCGGGCGGCGCTGGCGACGCTCGACGCGCTCGGGGTCCTCTATCCGGCGTTCGAGAGCCGGGCCGAGATCGCCCGCCTGGTCGCGGCGCGCGAGGCGGCGGGGCCGTGGCCGCGCGATCCCGACGGGGCGCCGCTGTATCCGGGCGACGCGAAGGCTATGCCGCCGCCCGAGCGGGCCGCCCGCATCGCCCGCGGCGAGCCGCACGTCCTGCGGCTCGATCTTTCGGCGGCGCTCGCCCGGCTGGGGCCCGCGGCCGAGACCCTGGCGTTCGAGGAGCGCGGCGAGGGGCCGGACGGCGAGACCGGCCGCGTGCCGGCCCGGCCCGAGGCCTGGGGCGACGTCGTCGTCGCCCGCAAGGACGTGCCGGCGAGCTATCACCTCGCCGTCGTGGTCGACGACGCCGCCCAGGGCGTCACCGAGGTGGTGCGCGGCCGCGACCTGTTCGCGGCGACCTCCATCCACCGGGTCCTGCAGGCGCTGCTCGGTCTGCCGGCGCCGGCCTACCGGCATCACCGGCTGATCCTCGACGCGGAGGGCCGCAAGCTGTCGAAGTCGACCCGGGCGACCGGGCTGTCCGAGCTGCGCGCCGCGGGGCTGACGCCGGCCGATGTCCGCCGCCTGATCGAACCGATCGCCGCGCCCGCGCACCCTTGATCGGATGGGTCCGCGCGTGCAGGAATGGGACGATTGTCGTTCCTCGGCGGACCGTGACGAGGCGAGCATGACGTTTCAGCACCAATCCGATCGTTGGCGTGCCGGGTCATCGCGGCGCGGGCACCGGGGCCGTCGTGGCCGCCGGGCCGGATCCGTATTCGCGGCCGGGATCTCCGTGACGGCGCTCGCCGCGGCGCTCGGCGCGGGCGTCCCGGCGCCGGCCCGGGCGGCCGAGGAGCAGGCCGGCATGTCGGTGTCGGTCGTCAAGGCGAAGCGCGCCTGCTTCTCCGACACGGTGCGGGTCGCCGGCACCGTGGTGGCGCGCGAGGAGTCCCAGGTGCGTCCCGACATCGAAGGCGTGCGGGTCTCCCAGATCCTGGTCGAGAACGGCGACCAGGTGAACTCCGGCCAGGTGCTGGCCCGGCTCGCCCGCATCGAGGGCATGAACGCGCCGGCGTCGAGCTTCGCCGTCCAGGCGCCGGTCGCCGGCGTGGTCGGCCGCACCATGACCCAGGTCGGCGCCATGGTGTCGATGCAGGGCCCGCCGATGTTCCTGATCATCGCCGGCGGCGAGGTCGAGCTGCAGGCCGACATCCCGTCGACCCGGATGGGCAAGATCGCGGTCGGCCAGCCGGCCAGGATCGACGTCACCGGGCTCGGCGCCGTGATGGGCCGGGTCCGCACCGTGTCGCCGGAGATCAACCCGCAGACCCAGGCCGGGCAGGCCCGCATCACGCTCGGCGACGACCGCCGCATCAAGATCGGCACCTTCGCCCGCGCCACCGTCGAGGTCGGCACCAGCTGCGGCATGAGCGTGCCGCTGTCGGCGATCCTGTTCGGGCCGCTCGGACCGGTCGTCCAGGTGGTGCGCGACAATCGGGTCGAGACCCGGCCGGTGCCGATCGGCCTCCTGTCGGGCGGCAATGTCGAGATCCGCCAGGGCCTCGCCGAGGGCGACCTGGTGGTCCGTCGCGCCGGCACCTTCCTGCGCGAAGGCGACCGCGTCCGCGCCGTGCTGGAAGAGACGACGGCGAAGAACTGACTGTCTGCCTTCAGTCCGAGTCCCGGGACGACTTGTCGTACCCGGCAACTCGCTGTTCCGCTGCGCTGCCTCGGCGAAGGCATCGTGTCCCGGGCACGGCGCATCGCGCCGCGAACCGGAACCCAGGGGCGATCAGGCGAGGCGGCCGGACAATACCCTGCTGTGCCGCCCGTCGTGCCGCCCGTCGTGCCGCCCCTGGGCCCCGGCTCCGCGGCGCATCAGGCCTGCCGCGCCTTGTCCGGGGCACGAGGCCGAGCACCAGGATCTTCGTTTCATCCATCAGGGAGCCCCCGCCGGGCGCCGCTACCGCCCGAAAAACTCCTTCAGGAACTCGCGGGCGCCCTGCTCGAGCTCGCGGACGGTGGGCTCCGGGGCGGGCTTCGGGCGGGTCTCGCGGGTCTGGGGCGTGGTCGGGCGCGGGTTGACGCCGGCCTCGGGCGGTGCGGGCGGCGGGGCCGCCGCGGTGGCCGGAGGCGACGGGCTGATGTCGCGCGAGGCGGGGGGCCGGCCCGGGGCGGGGGGCGCTTGGGCGGGCGGGGCCTGGGCCGGTGCCGGGGCGACGCCCTTCAGGGCCTTCATGATGTCGTCGGCGAGCGTGCCGGGCTCGCGGGGCGGCTCGCTGCCGGGCGTCGCCGGGCCCGGCGTCTGGCCCGGGATCGTGCTCGGGGCGAGGCCCTTCAGGCCCTCGATCATCTTGCCGATCTGGCCGCCGCCGGGACCGAGCGCATCGCGCAGGCCCTTCAACGCGCTGTCGGGATCGGCGAGAATGTTGGGCGTGTCGGCATAGATGCGCGGCGCCGACCACGGGCCCTGGATCGCCACCGGCACGCCGATGCCCCAGACATTGGCGCTCTGGCCCGGGGTCGTCGGGGCGGAGACCAGCCGCGGATCGGCGCGCAGGTCCAGGGTCCGGTTGCGCAGGTCGACATTGCCGGCCGCGCTCATCACCATCCAGGGCCCCTGGAACACCACGTCGGTGGTGCGGGCGACGCCGTTGTCCACGGTGAAGCTGCCCTTGAAGGTGGAGAAGCGGGTCTGGCCGCCGGCGGTCGACTGCCAGCCGGCCAGGATCACGTCGAGCACCGAGCGCAGCATCGCCGGCATGTCGATGCCGCGCACGGCACCGTCCTCGAAGGTCAGGTCGGCCCGCCCGGCGAGGCCGTCGACGATGCGGCGCGGGCTCGCGCCGGCGCCGCGCAGGTCGAGGCTGCCGCGCGCCCGGCCCTCGATGTACTCGAAGCCGGCGGCGTCGCGCAGGAAGGGCAGGGCGGACAGTCCGGAGAAGCTCGTCCGGACGCTCACCACCGGCTCGTCGCGGCGGCGGTCGATCGACACCTGGCCGGTCGCCTGGCCGCCATAGACGCCGGACGGGCCGAGCTCGACCTTCAGGGTGTCGTCGATCAGGGTCGCCTCGATCGCGGCCGGGGCGATGCGCACCTTCTCGATCATCACCTCGCGGGCCGTGAGCGCGACATTGGCCTCCATGAGGCCGAGGCCGAACAGGTCGAGCGGCGCGTCGCTCCACGGGGCCGCCGCGGTCGCCGCCGCGCTGCCGCGGGGGCCGGCCGGCGCCGGCGCGGGGGCGGGACCGGCGACCGCCTCGACGAGCCCGGTGAGGTCGAGCCGCTCGGATTCGAGGGTGGCGTCGACGAACGGCTTGGCGCCGGCGAACGACACCGTGACGGCGCCGCGCAGCCGGCCCTGGTCGATCATGCCGTTGAGGTTGTCGGCCTTGAGCACCGGTCCGGCGCTCGAGACGGTGGCGCTCACGGTGGCCGGGGTGCGGAACAGCCGGGGTGCCTCGACCCGCGCCTCGATCGGCACGGCGCGGCCCTCGGCGAGCCTGGTCGGGGTGTCGCCGGCCGCCGTCAGCCGCACCGTCGCGGCGCCGACCTTGGCGTCGAGATGCAGGTTCGAGCGGCCGCCCGCCGCCGGCAGGTTGGCGAGCCGCAGCGAGTCGATCCTGACCTCGGCCGTCTCCTTGCCGTCGCGCACCACGACGATGCCGTTCTCGACCGCGACCGAGCCGATCCTCACCGCCGAGTCGACCGGCAGGATGCTCTCGTCGGCGTTGCCGGCGCCGAGGCTGCGGGTCTTGCGCGCCGCGGCGGCCCGGGCCGCCCGGGCGAACATCGGGTCGGTGCGCACCACCGGATGGTCGAGGGTCAGCTCGGCGACGTCGACCGTGCCGTTCCACAGGTCGGAGAGCCCGATGCCGGCCTGCACGCGGTCGACCCGCACGATCTCGTCGCCGGACGTCGCGTCGCGCAGCCTCGTGTCGCCGAGGGTGAGCCCGGTCCGCGGCCAGATCGTCAGGCGGGCGTCGCCCCCGATGTCGAGGACGAGGTCGTGGCGGGCCAGCACGTCGCGGCTGTAGGACTCGATCAGGCCGCGGGCCGGAATGCCGTGGACGGCGGCGAGCGCGCCGGCGATCAGCACCACGCCGGCGGCGGTGGCGGCGATCTTCTTCGAGACCATGTCCGGTGCCTCCTGCGCCCGCGCGGCGCATCGTATCGGAGAATCAACAGACTCGAATAGAATGTCGTCGGTCGGCCGTATGTGATCTGTAGCACTTTCGAGCCCGGCATTTCCATGCAGGTGCCGGATCGTCTGCGTTCCTCCCGCCGGCCGGAGGCTCGTGCTTCCGGAGGCGGGACGCCTTCCCGGCTTGGTCGGCGGCCGGCGGCGGGCGGTTCAGCCGTCAGGCGGAGCGGGCCAGCGCCGTGCGGGCGTGCGCCAGCGCCGACAGGACGAACGCCGAGGTCACCTCCGGCCCGCCGACCAGGATGCGGGTCGGCGTCTTCATCTTGTTCCACTCGTAGGCCTTGAACGGCCCCTTGCGGCCGCCCTCGCCGACGCTGCGCAGGATGCAGTCGAGCGCCGGCGCGTAGCGCGCCCGGTCGCCGCCGAGCTTGGCGAGCGCCAGCAGCGCCAGCGCCGCGTCGAACGGGTTCATCTCGTGGGCGGCGAGGTCGTGGTGGACATAGTCCAGGATGGCGAGGCGCATCGCCGCGAAGCGGGCCTGCGGGTCGATCTTCGCCTGGATGTCGGCCGGCATCGCCCGGAAGGCGGCGAGGCAGCGGCCGAAATAGGCGGCGTACAGCTCCGGCAGGTAGTAGATGTGGGCGCGCGGATCGGCAAACAGGCCGGAGCCGATCAGCCGGTCGTGGAAGGCGACGACGCCGCGCAGGAAATCGAGACGCTGCGGCGTGCCGACGATGTCCCAGCGGGCGTGGTTGCGGAACGCCGCCTCGAGGACGTCGAGATTGAGGGTCGGGTCGAGGTCGTTGCCGAACGGCCTGTCGCCGGCGGCGCTCTCGATCCAGGTGACGATGCCGCCCGAAAAGTCCAGCGGGTCGTTGATGTCGACCGACGGCGGCTCGCGGTTGCTGCCGGGCCGCACCTGGTAGCCGGCGTAGAAGTCGAGGAAGGGCTGATCGAGGATCGGGTCGGCCGATCCGAACTGGGTGGCGGCGGAGAGCGAGCAGGCCGTGGTGTCGCAGTCGGGCACGTAGGTGCCGAAGCCGAGATCGCTCTTCAGCTTCCAGAAGAACTTGCTCATCCGGACGTCGGGCGGCCGGACCAGCGCCGTGACCACCGGGAACGGCGTGCCGTCGACCGGGTGGCGCACCTCCTCGCGGCTGGTGGCCAGGCAGAACTCGATCATGCCGGCGATCGCGGTCTTCGACCGGGCGGTCTCGTCCGGCGTGGCGAGGCCGCTGCCCACGTAGTCCATCAGCGCTTCGGCGAAGAAGGCGTCGTAATAGGCCGAGCGGTGCCGGATCTGCACCGGCTCCCACATCGGCTCGGCGAAGCCCGACCAGGCGGGATTGAGCAGCGCCGCGATCGGCCGGTTCGGCAGGATGAAGGCGCGGGCGAGATTGAACAGCAGCGTCGCGTTCTTGTAGGTGCGGGCGTTGAGCCCGACCAGCGCGGTGGCGAGGTCGCGCCCGTGAAAGTCCGGATCCCCGATCAGGTTGAAGGCCGCGTAGGCCGGGATGAAGCCCTTGTTGCGCGTGAACGCGCCGAGCAGATGGTGGGCGCAGGCGCGGATCACCCGGTCGACCTCGGCGAGCGCCGGCATCGCGGGCGTACCGGCGAGCGGTGGGCGGCGGGGATGCCGCTGCGGCACCGCGTCGATCAGCGGCGCGATCTCGCGCCCGATCGCCGCCCAGTCGGGCGCCGCGTCGTCGCGGGCCGAGCGGATCGCGCCCTGCAGGGCGGCGAAGCGGTCCGGATCGGCGAGCGCCGGCAGGCCGGCGCGGCCCATCAGGGGACGCAGCACCGGGTTGGCGACCGCGGTCCCGTAGAAGGTGCGCAGATGCGCGTCCCCGGGCCCGCCCCCACGCAGCAGCGGATCGCACAGGTCGTAGAGGGTCGGTCCGGATTTCTTCGCCGTGAGGGCCGCGAAGGAGGCCTTGATCAGATCGGTGGTGGGCATGACTCGGGACTTGGACGACTCGGACTTGGAATTGGACTTGGACTTGGATTTGGCAAAGACCTGGTCATTCCGGGGCGCGGCCGAAGGCCGCGAGCCCGGAATCCATGCTCACTGACCGGGGTCATGGATTCCGGGCAGCGCCGCTTCGCGGCGCTTCCGGAATGACCGGCGAAGGGGTGGCCGCGGTGCTACTCCGCCGGCACCGGCACCTCCTGGGGGCGGGCCGAGTAGTGCGACGCCTTCTGGCGTCCCTCGACGGCGTCGCGGCCCGACATCACGAGGTGATGCGCCATGACGCCGATGCGGATCAGGTGCTCGATCTGGCCGCGCTTCAGGCAGGCGCGCGCCACCTTCCAGAACTCGGCCCGGTAGTCGGCCTTGACCCCGACCTCCCAGAGCACGGCGCGCAGCATCCTGAGGCCGCGCACCACGTCGCGCCACGGCACGTGACGGTCGCGCAGCGGCACCTTCAGCCGGTTCGGATAGGTGTGGTCGAGCTGATGACGATAGCGTGACAGCACCGCGGCGGGCGCGAAGGCGCGCGCCATGCAGTCCCGCCACATGGCGATGACCTCGTCGTAGGGCATCACGAAGTCGACGTTCGAGTCGCGCTCCTCGTCGTCGAGCAGCCGGCCGGCCGCCGCCAGCCGGTCCCACAGCGGGGTCCGCGGCAGCGCCTGCAGGAGATTGATGGTCAGCATCGGGATGTGCGAGCGTTCGATGAAGTCGACCACCCGCCGGCCGCTGTCCGGCGTGTCGGTGTCGAGGCCGAGGATGATGCCCGACACCACCTCGAGGCCGTAGCGGTTGAGCGTGTCGACGGCCTCGAGCAGCGGGACCATCATGTTGTGGTCCTTGGCCATCGCCTCGAGCGCCGCGGGCTCCGGCGTCTCGATGCCGCAGAACACGGTCTCGAACATCGCCTCGCGCATCAGGCCGAGGATCTCCGGGCGCTTGGCGATGTTGAGGGTGGCCTCGCAGGAGAAGATGAACGGATAGCCGCGCGCCTTCTGCCAGTCGACCAGGGCCGGCAGCAGCTCGCGCACGGCGCGGCGGTTGCCGATGAAGTTGTCGTCGACGAAGTAGACCGGGCCGGTCAGGCCGCAGGCGACGAGCTTGTCGAGCTCGGCCGTCACCTGCTCGGGCGTCTTGAGCCGCGGATTGCGGCCGTACAGCGCCGGGATGTCGCAGAACTCGCAGTGATACGGGCAGCCCGACGAGTACTGGATGCTGCCGGTGAGATAGCGGCGGAGGTCGGCGAGCTCGTAGGCCGGCAGCGGAAAGTCGGTGAGGTCGCGCCGCTCCCTGGTGGTGAGCACGACCTGCCGCTCGGGCCGGTTCGGGTCGGCGGCGAGGCGGGCGAACAGCTCGTCGGTGGCGTCGCCGAGCTCGCCGACATGCAGGTAGTCGTATTCGGGATAGGTCTCGGGGCAGGCCGACACCGAGGACCCGCCCAGCACCGTCACCCGGTCGAACATGTGGGCGCGCCGGCAGATCGCCTCGATCTGGCGGCGCTGCGCGTGCATGCCGCTGACGAACACGGCGTCCGCCCACTGGATCTCCTCGTGGGTGGCGGGCCGGATGTTCTCGTCGACGAAGCGGACCTCCCAGCCGGGCGGCAGCGCGGCGGCGATCACCAGGAGCCCCTGCGGCGGCATCAGGGCGCGGACGCCGTCGGTGAGCGGATAGGCATGCTCGAACATGCCGAAGGACGACGTGTAGCGGGGGCAGACGCACAGGATGCGACGACCGCCGCCCGCTCCTGCCGTCTCTCTGCGGTCCATCGGACCACGATGCATCGAATGAGCGATCGGCATTCCCAGGTCCTGCGGCGTGGCCCGACGCAAACGGGGGTGAACGTTCCGGGCCCGCCCGGGCACAACGTTCGGGAAGCCGGAACGGGCTGTCAAGCGGGGCGGATTTTTTGGTCGTCCCGCCGGCGGCGCCGGGTTGGAGCGTCCGGCGCCGCGCGCGGTTCGATGCGGCCGCCGGGACGTATTGAGATTGCAAGGCGAGGTAACTATTGTGTGCGCGCGCAGTCTATGGGCGCAGACGTCGCTCCCACAGCCGCCACGACGTGTGTTCGCGACCGGTCTGTCAGCGACCGGGGACGCGATCGCGTGGTCGGGGCGCCGAGGTCCGGCCATGAAGCACTCCGTGTTCGCCGTCGTCGTGTCCGCCGTCGTCGCTCTGCTGGCCGCGGCCCTGCCGACGGCAAGCTTCGGCGCCGACTCCGAGCCCGGTCCGCTGCGGCTCGCCCAGGCGAGCGGCGGCCGGGTCGCCCTGGTGATCGGCAACGCCACCTATCCGGACGACAACCGGCCGCTGCCGCAGCCGATCAAGGACGCGCGCGCGGTCGCCGAGGAACTGCGCCGCGCCGGCTTCGACGTGACGACCGGCGAGGACATGACCAAGCAGCGGCTGCGCGCCGCGCTCGACGCCTTCCGGGCGAAGATCAAGCCGGGCTCGTCGGCGCTGCTGTTCTTCTCCGGCTACGGCATCCAGACCGGCAAGCAGTCCTTCATCATCCCGGTCGACGCCCAGATCTGGACCGAGGGCGAGGTGCGGCGCGACGGCATCAGCATCGAGTCGATCCTGGCCGACATGAACAGCGCCGGCGCCTCGGTGAAGGTGGTGATCGTCGACGCGGCGCGGCGCAATCCGTTCGAGCGCCGCTTCCGCGGCTTCTCGGCCGGCCTCGCCTCGCTGGCCGCGCCGGCCGGCACGCTCGCCATGTACTCGGCCGCGACCGACAAGGTGGCGAACGAGTCGGACGGCGAGAACAGCCTGTTCGTCGGCGAGCTCCTGAAAGAGATGCGCTCGCCCGGGCTGAGCGCCGAGGCGATCTTCAACAACACCCGCATGGGCGTGTCGCGCGCCTCCAAGAACGAGCAGGTGCCGTGGGTCTCGTCCTCGCTGATCGAGGACTTCCATTTCTCGCGCGCCCCGACGACGTCGCCGGCGGTGACGCCACCCGCGCCTCCTCCTCCGCCGCCGGCACCGGAGCCGAAGGTCTCGGTGGTCACCCCGCCGCCGCCTCCGCCTCCGCCGCCCGCCCCGGTGGTGACGCCGGAGCCGCCCAGGCCGGCGCCGCCCCCGGTCGTCGAGGTGACGCCGCCGCCCCCGCCGGCGCCTCCGCCGGCCCGGCGCGACGCGGTGATCCGCGATCTCGACGCCCAGATCGAGAAGAACCCGCGCGATGCCGAGGCCTTCTACAAGCGCGGCCAGGCCTGGGCGGAGCGGCGCGAATACGCCATGGCGGCCGAGGATTTCGGCCAGGCGATCCGGATCAATCCGGGCGACGCCGAGGCGTTCAACAATCGCTGCTTCACCCGCGCCGTGCTGGGCCAGCTCGACGCCGCGCTGTCGGACTGCGACGAGGCGCTGCGGATCAAGCCGAACTATCCGGACGCCCTCGACAGCCGCGGCCTCGTCCATCTGCGGCTCGGCAACGCCGACAAGGCGATCGCCGACTACGACCAGGCGGTGCGGATGAATCCGCGCATGGCCTCGGCCCTGTTCGGTCGCGGCAAGGCGAAGATCCGCAAGGGCGACACGACGGCCGGCAACGCCGACATCCGCAGCGCCAAGGCGCTCGACCCGACCATCGACCGCGAGTTCGAGAGCTACGGGGTGCGCTGAGGCGCATCTCCGGGACCGGGCACGGGTCTCGATCGACGACCGGGCTGTCGCCTTCGTCGGGCTCCGCCGAGGCGGCGGCGGCCCGACTCGGCGGGCCGTCGGGGCAGCGGTTCACACTCCGAAACAAAACGGTCTCGATCCGGCCGCGCCGCGGCGGGAGCGGCCGAACGTCCGCCCCGAATCCGGCCCGACTCTCACCCAATCGAACTAGCCGTTTGTTGCCAAGGCCATAGGCCGATGGCCGCCGGCGCGCGGAGCAACGTAATCGTGTGTTGCTGAAAGAGCACGCGCGGTTCGCAAAACGTCCGGTTGCGCCGGGGAACGCCCCCTTCGTGTTTTCGCCGAGCGGGGATGTCTGTTTAATTGCTGCGGAAACTTTCGGACACGATCGTCGCGATTTCGTCGGGGGACGGGGGACGACAATGCGCAGCACACACTCGCGGTCGAGGATCGACCGGACATCCACCCTTCTCGGCAGCTCGGCCCTCCTGGTCGCGATGGCCCTGTCGGGCACCGCACAGGCCCAGTGCGTCTCGAGCGGCACCGGCGCCGAGTACTTCGCGCCCTTCGCCCGCGGCGGCTCGGTCAACTCGCTGATCTCGGTCCTCAACACCTCGACCAGCGTGTTCCAGGCCCAGACCGGCTCCGCCTTCGTCAGCGCGCCGGCGAATGCCGCGCCGGGCGAGAACGGCGGCGGCGTGTGGGGCCGCGTCCTCGGCGGCCAGGTCGAGACCAAGAACTCCAACACGGCCAATGTCAGCGCGACGCTGGTCATTCCGACCGTCGGCACCGACACGGCCAACGCGACGGTGAACTGCAACACCAAGACCCGGCAGGACTTCGTCGGCTATCAGGTCGGCCGTGACATCGCCAAGCTCAACTGGAACGGCTGGAACGTCCACATGGGCGCGACCGCCGGCTACATGACCTCGCAGGCCCGCGACAAGACCGATGACCTCCTGACCCCGGCGACCTTCAACTCGGTCACCGAGGTGCCGTTCGTCGGCAGCTACGTCGCGGTGACCCGCGGCGGCTTCTTCGCCGACGCCCAGGTCCGCTGGGACTTCTACAACATGAGCCTGAACGACAACGGCAACGGGCTCTTCAACCAGAACCTCAACGCCCGCGGCTGGTCGGTCGCCGGCGGCCTCGGCTACAATTTCGCGCTGCCCAACAACTGGTTCATCGAGCCGTCGGCCGGCTTCACCTACTCGAAGGTCGAGGTCGACCCGCTGAACGTGACCGGCACGCTGCTGCTCGGAACCGGCGTGTCCCTGCCCGGGACCGTGCAGATCGACGACATTAAGAGCGAGCTGGGCCGCCTCAGCGTCCGGGTCGGGACGAGCTTCTCGACGCCGTATGCCTATGTGCAGCCGTTCGTCACCGCCAGCGTGTTCCACGAGTTCGCCGGCGACGTCACCACCCGGATCAATTCCGGCATCGACTTCGGTGGGTTCAGCATCGTCTCCAACGGCACGATGACCACCAACCGGGTCGGAACCTATGGCCAGATCTCCGGCGGCTTCGCCGCCCAGGTGCTCGACACCGGCTGGCTGAGCTACGTGCGCGGCGACTATCGCTTCGGCGAGAACATCGAAGGCTGGACCCTCAACACCGGCCTCCGCTATCAGTTCACGCCCGAGCCGCTGCAGGCGGCGCTGTCCGGCAAGGGACTCGTGTACAAGGCCCCGCCGGCGGCGGTCGCCGCCCCGGTGGTGTGGCGCGGCCTCTATGTCGGCGGCCATGTCGGGACCATCTACGGCAAGTCCAACGAGGATTATCCGGGCTTCGCCAGCGCCGACATCAAGTACGGCGGCGCCCTGGTCGGCGGTCAGGCCGGCTATAACTTCCAGTGGGGGGCATGGGTCCTCGGTCTCGAAGGCGACATCGCCTGGAGCAATGCCAAGGGCGCCATCGGCAACCCGCTGCCCGGCACGCTGTTCGGGGTCCCGGCGTCCTCGTTCCTCACCGACGAGACGCATCTCGACTGGTTCGCGACGATCACGGGCCGCCTCGGCTATGCCTGGGAGCGCACGCTGTTCTACGCGAAGGCCGGCTACGCGGCGGCCGACGTGACCCAGCAGATCCGCTCGAACTTCGACGGTACGGTTCTCGCCGCGTCGTCCCGGATCGCCCAGGGCTGGACCGCCGGCGTCGGCGCCGAGTACGCCCTCACCTCCAACTGGTCGGCCAAGGCCGAGTGGCTCTACTACGACCTCGGCGAGGACTCCTACGAGAACGTCGGGGTCGACGCCCATCTCAAGGGCGGTCTCGCCCGGGTCGGCGTCAACTACCGGTTCTCGCCGCTGCCGGCGCCGGTCGTCGCCAAGTACTGAGGATCGTACTGAGCTTCGAGACCTGCGCGGTCGCCGCCAAACCCGACCGCGCATCGAAGAGGCCCGGCCTTCCCGTGAAGGCCGGGCCTCTGCTTTCAGGGCACCTGCTTCTCGCCGCCTGCGTCCCGGCGCCTGCCGCCGGGTGCCGCGTCCCCGGGCCTCGTTTCGGTGTCCGGACCGGCGGCGGAGCGCGACCGCGCGGACGGCGGCGCGGTGCCGCAGCCACTTTTGACGGACCGCATGGCGGGGCCAGAACGATCGGCCGAGAAACAGACACTAACGAGAGAACGGCGTCACGAAAAAGTGACCCCTATTTCGCTTGTCGGACGGGCGCGGAACGTGTGTGAGATCGGTCACGGTACCGGAGCGGGGTCGCGCTATTCTGACGGCGATCAGGCAGAGACGCCTAGACTCGAGCCGGAGGACAGACAGATGACACGCCAATCCACGACACGCTGGAGCAGGTTCGGAGCGACCCTCGCGACGCTGGTGCTCGCGGGTGCTCTGGTGACGACCGCGAACCACGCCTCGTTCGCGCAGCAGCGGCCGACCTCGACGGACATTCTCGAGGCGCTCAAGCCGGCGCCGAAGACGCGCGGTCTCACCACCACGCCGAAGCAGATGGAAGACCAGAAGTTCCTGCAGACCATCCGAGGCAGGACGCGCGCCCTGACGCTCGACGAGCGCACCAAGGTCGCCGACATCGCCAAGGACAAGCAGAAGATCGATCTCGAGGTGTATTTCGACTACAACTCGGCCGAGATCGTGCAGCGCGCCGTGCCGGATCTGATGGAGCTCGGCAAGGCGCTGTCGAGCCCGGACCTGCGGGGCGGCACCTTCCTGCTCGGCGGCCACACCGACGCCAAGGGCGGCGAGGAATACAATCAGAAGCTCTCCGAGCGTCGCGCCGCCTCGGTGAAGCGGTTCCTGCTGGAGAAGTTCCAGATCCCGGAGGAGAGCCTGGTCACCGCCGGCTACGGCAAGGAGCAGCTCAAGAAGCCGGATCAGCCCTTCGCCGGAGAGAACCGCCGAGTGCAGATCGTCAATCTCGAGGTCAAGCAGTCGGCGTCCAAGTGACGGGAGCCGTCCGCTCTTAACCTCGACCTGCGAAGTCGAGATCCATGGCCGGCCGCGATCCGGGTGAAAATTGCCACGGGTGTTAACAAAGCGTATACTTTTTCACCTCGTGAACGGCCGGCCCTGCGTTCCGAACATCAGCCCGAAGGCTCCCCGGGGGCAGGAGCCGTCGAAAACGGGCGCGGGAGGCGACAGATGACCAGGCGATTCCTTCGTGTGATCGCGCGGGCGTGTGTCGTGGCCGCGAGCGCTGCCGTCGCCGGCCTGCTGGCCGTCGACGAGGCCTCGGCCGAAAAGCGCGTCGCCCTGGTGATCGGCAATTCGTCCTATCAGAACGTCGTCAAGCTCGACAATCCGTTCAACGACGCCTCGGCGATCGCCGAGATGTTCCGCAAGGCGAGCTTCGACTCGGTCGAGCTGAAGCTCGATCTCGGCGTCATCGAGTTCAAGCGGGCGCTGCGCGACTTCTACAACACCACGCGCGACGCCGACGTGGCGGTCGTCTACTACGCCGGCCACGGCATCGAGGTCGGCGGCGTCAACTACATGGTGCCGACCGACGCCAAGCTGCGCAGCGACTACGACGCCGAGGACGAGGCGGTGGCGCTGGAGCGCATCTTCCGCTCCATCGAGTCGACGCGCCGGCTGCGGCTGGTCATTCTCGACGCCTGCCGCGACAATCCCTTCGTCCGCACCATGCAGCGGCAGATCGCCTCGCGCGCCGTCACCCAGGGCCTCGCGAAGATCGAGCCGATGGGCACCGACACGCTGGTCGCCTACGCGGCCAAGGCGGGCTCGACCGCGGAGGACGGCGCCGGCCGCAACAGCCCGTTCACCCAGGCGCTGGTCAACAATCTCACGATCCCCGGCCTCGACATCCGCATCGCGCTCGGCCGCGTGCGCGACGAGGTGCTCAAGCGGACCAACAATCGTCAGGAGCCGTTCGTCTACGGCTCGCTCGGCGGCGCCACCGTCTCGCTGGTGCCGGAGCCGGAGAAGGCCCCGGTGGCCCACGCGGATCCGCGCGGCGACTACGAACTGGCCGAGCGGGTCGGCACGGTCAGCGCCTGGGACGCCTTCCTGGCCGTGCACGGCACCGGTTTCTACGCCGAGCTCGCCAAGCAGCAGCGCTCCAAGCTCGCCGCCGCGGTCAAGCCGGACGCCATGACCGTGGCGGCGCTCGACCGCTCGACGCCGCCGCAGCGCCCGCCCGAGGAGGCCGAGCGGGCGACGCCGGACCGGCTCGCCTGGGAGAAGCTGCAGGATTCGATCGACCCGGCCGCCATCCGGGCCTTCATCAAGCGCTATTCGACCTCGCCGCTGGCCGTCGTGGCCCAGACCCGGCTGGAGATCATCGAGCGTGCGATCGCCGACCGCAAGCGCGAGGAGGCGGAGCGGCAGCGCCTGGAGCGCGAGGCCGCCCGTGAGGCCGCCCGCCTCCGCGAGGAGGAGGACAAGCGCGCCAAGGCCGCCGCCGCCGAAGAGGAGCGCCGGGCCAAGGCCGCGGCCGCCGAGGAGGCGCGTCGCGCCAAGGCGGCCGCCGAGGCCGAGGCGCGGGCCCAGCGCGAGGCCGCCCGCCAGCGCGAGGAGGAGGCGCGGCTCGCCCGGCTGTCCGAGCAGGAACGCGTCAAGGCCGAGCGCGAGGCGGCGCGCCGGCGCGCCGAGGAGGAGCGTCAGGCGAAGGCTGCGGCCGAGGCCGAGGAGAAGCGGGCCAGGGCGGCCGCCGAGGCCGAGGCGAAGGCCCAGCGCGAGGCCGCCCGCATCCGCGAGGAGGACGAGAAGCGCGCCCGGGCCGCCGCCGAAGCGGAGGCGAAGGCGCAGCGCGAGGCCGCGCTGCGGCTGGAGCAGGAGAAGGCCAAGGCCGCCCAGCCGGCCCGCGAGCCGAGCCAGGAGGAGATCGTCCGCTCGGCCCAGATCGAGCTGCGCCGGCTCGGCTGCTACCAGGGCGACGACAACGGCGTGTTCAACGACGCCACCCGGCGGGCGCTGCTCGCCTACCGGCTCAGCACGGGCCACGGCCGCAGCGAGTCCTCGCCGACCACCGGCGAACTGACCGACCTGCAGCAGCAGCGGCCGATCCGGAACTGCCTCGCCGCGCTGGAGCCGCCGAAGACGCCGGCCGCGGACCGCGCCAGGCCCGAGAAGAAAAAAGAGACGGCGACCCGGCGCGAGAAGCCCGAGCCGAAGCGCGAGGCGAAGCCCGCCCCGGCGCGGCGCGAGCCGCCTCCGGCGCGGGCGCAGGCGACCGCGCGTCCGGCACCGGCCCGCAGCGGCGGCGGTGCCGTGATGCACGGCATCGGCTTCTGATTCGACGACCCCGGCCGTGCGAACGGCCGGGCCGCAAAACGACCTCATTTGGACCGGCACCATCGGTCGTCCCGTCGACGGGACCGTCTCCCCGGGGGACAGCATGCGGTCCGGCGACGCCGGACGACAGGTGCGGTCGGACGCGCCGTCCGACCCCTCGGCAGCCGAACGGAGCGAGCCATGACCGTCACGTCCCGCGTCTCCATTCTGCTCGTCGGCGGCCTGCTGGCCGTCGGGGTGCTCGCCATCGGCCCGGCCGCGACCCCGGCCCGGGCCCTCTCGGGCGCCGCCACCGATCCGCGGGCGACGAGCCCCGCCGTCGTCCAGGCCCAGGCTCCGGTCCAGGCTCCCGTCCAGGAGTCGGCCGGTGCCGCTCCCGCGCAGATGCCGGCCCCGGTCGCGAGCGAGCCGCCGGCGGTCCGGCCGCCCGCATCGCCGGAGGCGGCCGCGAGGCCGCGGTCGGCGGTCCGTGCCCGCACGGCGCAGCGCCCGCACCGGGCCATGCGGGCCGCCGCGGTGCGGCCGGTGCCGTCGCGCAGCGCCTATGTCGTGGCGTCGCGGCTCGAGCGCGTCTGGGCCCCGCTGTTCCTCGGCGTCGGCTTCTGATCGGTCCGCGGGTCGGTTCCGAACGACGAAAGGCCGCGCACCGCGCGGCCTTCTTCACATGATCAGCTCGCGGCCGTGATCAGATCGCGCCGTTGCGCCTCATCACCGTGCGGCAGGCGGTCGAGAGCTTGCCGCGCTCGGTCTTCAGGCAGGCGATCACGCGGGTCGCGTCCGGGATCGCGGCGCTGCACAGGCGGAACGCGTCCGGGATGCAGGCGGCGCGCTCCTCGGCCGTGCCCATGGCGGAGCCGGTCGTGCCCGAAAGGGCGAGCAGCACGGCGGCGGCCGGCAGCGCGCGCGCCGGGCGGCGCACGAGGCGGCCGAGCGCCGTGCCGGTCTCGACGAAGAGGCTGGTCCACAGGTCGCCGATCACGGTGGAGATCAGCGCCGACGTCTGGTTCTGCTGCGACATGGCGGGGTCCTCGGTTCGCCGGACGGTCGTCGCCGGCTGTCCTGCGCAGGATCGCCCGCCCGCCGCGGCGCGACTGTGCGCGGCGTCACACGCTTTGCATACACGGCGTCACGGCCGTCCGCCGATGTCGACCACGTCGACCGACAGCTTCACGGTGCGGTCGCCGCGCAGCACGGTCAGCTCGATGCGATTGCCGACCCCGACCTGCTCGAGCTGTTCGCTGAGATCGACCAGGCGGCGCACCGGCTCGCCGTTGCAGGCGACGATCACATCGCCGACCACGCCGCCCATGCGGTCGACGCCGCGCAGCCCGGCGCGGTCGGCCGGCGACCCCGGAACGGTGCGCACGACGACCAGCCCCTCGACCCCGAGCCGGGTGGCGATCGATTCGGGCGCCGCGACGATGCCGATGCCCGGCGTCGGCACCCGGCCGTTCCTGATCAGCGCCGGCACCACGCGATTGACCGTGTCGACCGGCACGGCGAAGCCGATGCCGGCATTGGAGCCGGACGGCGAGAAGATCGCCGTGTTGACGCCGATCAGCCGGCCGGCCGAATCGAGCAGGGGCCCGCCCGAGTTGCCCGGATTGATCGCCGCGTCGGTCTGGATCACGTTGGTGATCTCGCGTCCCGTCTGGGTCGGCAGGCGGCGCTTGAGGGCCGAGATCACGCCGGTGGTGAGCGACTGGTCGAGACCGAACGGATTGCCGATCGCATAGGCGGCCTGGCCGACCTGGAGATCGGCCGAGCTGCCGATCGGGATCGGCGGCGGCAGCGCGCGGCTGGAGATGTTGAGCACAGCGAGGTCGTAGTTCGGCGCGATGCCCCGGACGGTGGCGCGGGCGACGTCGCCATTGGCGAGCCGCACCGCGATCTCGGTCGCCCCCTGCACCACGTGGGCGTTGGTGACGATGTGGCCGGCCGCGTCCCACACGAAGCCGGTGCCGGTCTGGGCGCCGCCGTTCTGCTCGTCCGGATCGGCCCCCGCGAACGTGTCGCCGCCGGCCCGCCCGGCGACCTGCACGACCGAAGGGGACACCCGGTTGAAGATCTCGATGGTGGTGCGCTCCCACTCCGCGAGGCTGCCGCGCGGCTCGATCGCGCGCGGCGTGGTCGCCGAATAGAATTGCTGCTGAAGCCAGGGCTGGGCCAGCATGAAACCGAGCACCAGCACGACGGCGAGCAGGATGTAGCGAACGGACCTGTCCACGGACGACTCCACTGACGATGACGGCGGCACTATAGGACCGCTCCCCTTCTCGGATAAGGCCGCGCCGCCGGTGCCGGTTCCCGTGCGGCGGCCCGCCGCAGCGGCGTGGGGCCGACAGGACAGCCCTGTCGCGCGGGCGTGTTGACGCCGCCTCGCCGGCCGTGCCGGAGTGGGGCCGGCCCGCCCGGGCCGCACGTCCAGAACACACCACCACAATCGGGGGGAAAGCATGATCAGGACCGCCATCGCGGGGCTCGGCTGGTGGGGGCGCACGCTGGTCGAGTCGGTGGACGATTCGGCGCTGATGACCGTGGTGGCGGCGGCGCAGCCGCGCGTCTCGCCGGAGATCGCGGCGTTCATCGCGGCGCGCGGGCTCCGCCACGTGCCCTCGGTCGAGGACCTGGCGAAGGACGACGGCATCGACGCCGTGATCCTGGCGACGCCGCCGTCCGGCCACGCGGCCGAGGTGACGACGCTGGCCCGCGCCGGCAAGCACGTGTTCTGCGAGAAGCCGTTCACCTACGACAAGGCCTCGGCCGCGGCGGCGGTCGCCGCCGTCGAGGCGGCCGGCGTCGCGCTCGGCATCGGCTTCAACCGCCGCTTCCATCCGGAGATGGAGATGCTGCGCCAGCGGATCCGCTCCGGCGGGCTCGGCGTGCTGGAGCACATCGAGTGCATCATGACCGTGCCGAACGCGCTGTTCATGCCGAAGACGGCGTGGCGGGCGAAGCCGGAGGAGGCGCCGTGCGGGGCGCTGGCGCCGCTCGGCGTGCACGCCATCGACGCCTTCATCCAGCTCGCCGGCGAGATCGACACGATCTACTGCCAGAGCACCCGGCGCGCCGTGGATCTGCCGACCGACGACACCACCTCGGCGCTGTTCCGCATGCGGAGCGGCGCCTCGGCCTATCTCGGCATGATGATGGCGACGGCGCCGGCCTTCGTGATCCAGGCCTACGGGTCGAACGGCTGGGTGCGGCTCGACGGCATGACCCACGTGGCCGGCGCCTCCTCGGAGGAGCGCCGCACCGGCCTGTTCGCCGAGTGCCGGTTCCAGCCCGTGAAGGGCGAGGCCGAGACCTGGACGGCGGCCCGCGTCGACACGGCCCGCGCGGGCCTGGAGGCCTTCGCCCGCGCCGCCGCCGGCGGCCCGGCCTTCCCGATCACCCCGGCCGAGATCGTCCACGGCGCCGCCGCGACCGAGGCCCTGATCCGCTCCGCCGCGACCGGACAGGCGGTGCGGGTGGAGTAGGGGCCTGTCGAGTTCGCCGCTGGTTCAGCGCCGATGCATCGCCTTCGTGTCCCGGGCGCGCCGCAGCGCGCCGCGGTGCAGTGCGAGCCGGACCGAGGGGTGTCCCGGCAACCGTTTCGTTCTGTCGCCCTGGGTCCCGGGTCACGGCGCGCCGCGCCCGGGACACGCGGCTGGTCCGACTGCGCCGTCCAAATCACGACACCTCTCCGGCGCGACTAATCCCAGGGCCTCCGGGGGGTTACGCATGTTGCGCCGGGTTGACACCTTCTATACTCGTCGGGCCTGACACAAGGCGCGGTCCGTCCGACGGCCGGCGGCCCGGCGCCCCCGTTTCCGTATTGCCTCATCGAGATTGGGCCCCTCATGGCATTGGTGTTTCCGTTCTCCGCCATCGTCGGGCAGGACGAGATCAAGCTCGCCCTGCTGATCGCCGCGGTCGATGCGTCCGTCGGCGGGGTGCTCGCCTTCGGCGACCGCGGCACCGGCAAGTCGACCGCGGTGCGCGCGCTGGCGCAGCTGCTGCCGAAGATGAAGGTGGTGGTCGGCTGTCCCTATTCGTGCGATCCGGCCAGGCCGGCGCCGGGCTGCCCGCACTGCCGGGGCAAGACCGAGGCCGAGCTGAAGAGCCGCCAGGTCCCGGTGCCGGTGGTCGACCTGCCGCTCGGCGCCACCGAGGACCGGGTGGTCGGCGCCCTCGATCTCGAGCGGGCGCTGACGCAGGGCGTCAAGGCGTTCGAGCCGGGCCTGCTGGCCCGCGCCCATCGCGGCTTCCTCTATATCGACGAGGCGAACCTCCTGGAGGACCATCTGGTCGACCTGCTGCTCGACGTCGCCGCGTCGGGCGAGAACGTGGTCGAGCGCGAGGGCCTGTCGATCCGCCATCCGGCCAAGTTCGTGCTGGTCGGCACCGGCAATCCGGAGGAGGGCGAGCTGCGGCCGCAGCTTCTCGACCGCTTCGGCCTGTCGGTCGAGGTGCGCACCCCCGAGGATCTGGCGACCCGCATCGAGGTGGTGCGCCGGCGCGACGCCTTCGAGCGCGACCCCGAGGCCTTCATCGCCAAGTGGAAGAAGGAGGACGACAAGCTCCGCCGCAAGATCCTGTCGGCGCGCGAGCGGGTGTCGTCCGTCAAGGTGCCGGACGCGACGCTGGAGAGCGCTGCGAAGCTGTGCATGGGGCTCGGCACCGACGGCCTGCGCGGCGAGCTGACCCTGATCCGGGCGGCGCGCGCGCTCGCCGCCTTCGACGGCGACGCCTCGGTCGGCGACAAGCACCTCAAGCGGGTCGCGCCCTCGGCGCTGCGCCACCGCCTGCGCCGCAACCCGCTCGACGAGGCGGGATCGACCGTCCGGGTCGAACGGGCGCTGGCGGAGCATTTCGCGGCATGAGCGACCCCGCTGCGACCGCGCCCGAACGCTCCCCCTGGGCCGACGCGGTCCTGGCGGCGGCGCTGTTCGCGGTCGATCCGGGCGGCACGGTCGGGGTGGCGCTGCGGTCGCTGCCCGGCCTCGCCCGCGAGCGCTGGCTGGCCACCCTGAGACAGCTGCTGCCGCCGGATGCCCCGGTGCGCCGCCTGCCGCACGGCGTCGGCGACAGCCGCCTGCTCGGCGGGCTCGACCTCGCCGCCACCCTGCGGGCCGGCCGGCCGATCGCCGAGCGCGGGATTCTGGCCGAGACCGACGGCGGCGTTCTCGTCGCCGCCATGGCGGAACGGATGTCGGCCGGCACCGCGGCGCGGCTCGGCGCCGTGCTGGACAATGGCGGCGTCACGGTCGAGCGCGACGGCATCGCCATCGATACGCCGACCCGGTTCGGCATCGTCGCCCTCGACGAGGGCATGACCGAGGACGAGCGGCCGCCGGCCGCGCTCGCCGACCGGCTCGCCTTCCGGCTCGACTTCGAGGGCGTGTCGGCCGAGCCGCCGGCCGACGACGCGCCCGACGCCGCCGACATCGCCGCGGCGCGGGCCCGCCTGAACGGCATCGTCGCACCGCCCGACGTGGTCGAGGCGCTGTGCGGCACGGCGCTGTCGCTCGGCGTGTGGTCGCTGCGCGCGCCCCTGCAGGCGCTCGCCGTCGCCCGCGCCCATGCGGCGCTCGCCGGCCGCGACGAGATCGCCAAGGAGGATGCGGCGGTCGCCGCCCGCCTGGTGCTGGCGCCGCGCGCCACCCGCCTGCCGCTGCCGCCGCCCGAGGAGACGCCGCCGGAGGACGAGCAGCAGCCCGACGACCAGCCGCCGCCCGAGGGTCGCAACGAGGAGCAGGAGAACGTCGAGGACCGGCCGCTCGAGGACATGATCCTGGAGGCCGCCAAGGCGGCGATCCCGGCCGGTCTCCTGGAGCAGCTGCGGCTGCAGGGGCGGATCAAGCCGAAAATCCCGTCGTCGGGCCGCGCCGGGCATCTGCAAAAGACGAAGTTGCGCGGAAGACCCGCCGGCGTCCGCCGCGGCGAGCCGCGCGCCGGCGGCGCCCGCCTCAACATCATCGAGACGTTGCGGGCCGCGGCGCCGTGGCAGCCGCTGCGCCGGCGCGAGCGTGCGCTCGCCGGGGACGCCGAGCGCACCGCCCGCATCGAGGTGCGCAAGGACGACTTCCGCATCACCCGCTTCAAGCAGAAGACCGAGACGGCGACGATCTTCGTGGTCGACGCGTCGGGCTCCGCCGCGCTGCACCGGCTGGCCGAGGCCAAGGGCGCCGTCGAGCTGCTGCTCGCCGAGTGCTACGTCCGCCGTGACCAGGTCGCCATGGTGGCGTTCCGCGGCAAGGCGGCCGAGCTGCTGCTGCCGCCGACCCGCTCGCTCGTGCGGGCCAAGCGCAGCCTCGCCGGCCTGCCGGGCGGCGGCGGCACGCCGCTCGCCTGCGGGCTCGATCTCGCCGTGGCGCTGGCCGACCAGATCCGCCGCAAGGGCCAGACGCCGTTCGTGATCCTGCTGACCGACGGCTCCGCCAACATCGCCCGCGACGGCTCCCCGGGCCGGCCGAAGGCCGAGGAGGACGCGCTGGCCTCCGCCCGCCTTCTGCGCGCCGCCGGCCTGACCGCGCTCCTGGTCGACACGGCGCCGCATCCCCGGCCGCTGGCGCGAAAGATCGCCGCCGAGATGGACGCCATGTACCTGCCGCTGCCCTATGCGGACGCCGCCGCCATCTCGGGCGCCGTCAAGGCGGTGTCGCCGCCGCGCGAGTCGCTCGCCGGGTAGGCATTCGACGCTCCTTCTCCTCTCCCCGCTGCGGGGAGAGGGATCGCGCCGACGCTTCGGTCCGGCGTTGGTGAATCCTCCCGAGCGAGAGAACCAACCGGCCGTGCCGGTCGTTATGGAGGTGTTCGGGCGCGCGCCCGCCCCGCCAGCCGAGGTTTTTTCGATGTCGACGAAGACGACTCTCGCCCGCCGTGCGGTGCCGGCCCGCGGCATCAATGCCGGCCGCCGCGGCACCGGCGCCGGCTGGGTGCGCGGGCTCGCCGCCGTCCCGGCCGTGGCGGCGCTCGGCTGGATCGCCTGCAGCACCTTCCTGATCCCCAACCGCATGCGGCTGCCGCCGGCCCTGCCGGGCGACCAGCGCGACATGGATTCGATCGCCGGCCGCATCAGCTACTACGCCGACGGCCCGGCCCCGACGACCGCGCCGGCCGCCGAAGCGGCGACGGCCGAGGACACGAGCCTGCCGCCGCTCCTCCTGATCCACAGCGTCAACGCCGCCGCCTCCGCCTACGAGGTCAAGCCGCTCTACGAGCGCGAGCGCACCCGGCGCCCGGTCTACGCCCTCGACCTCCCCGGCTTCGGCTTCTCCGAGCGCAGCGACCGCACCTACACGCCGCGCCTGATGACCGACGCGATCCTGGCCATGGTGGAGGAGATCAAGCGCATCCACGGCGACGCCCCGGTCGACGCGATCGCGCTGTCGCTCGGCAGCGAGTTCCTGGCCCGCGCCGCCGCCGAGGCGCCGGCCTCGTTCCGCAGCGTCGTTCTCGTCAGCCCGACCGGGCTCGACTCGCGCGGACCCTATTACGGGCCACCCGGCAGCACGCGCGGCAGCACGGTCCTGCGCGGCGCGTTCTCGTTCCCGGTGTGGGGGCGCGCCGTCTTCGATCTCCTGAACACCCGGCCGAGCGCCCGCTGGTTCCTCGAAAAGGCGTGGGGGTCCAAGAATATCGACGAAGGCCTGCGGGACTACGACTACCTGACCTCGCACCAGCCGGGCGCCGAGCACGCCCCGTTCTATTTCGTCGGCGGCCTGCTGTTCAGCCGTGACATCACCCGCGTCTACGAGCAGCTCCGCCTGCCGGTGCTGGTGGTGCACGGCACGCGCGGGGACTTTGTCGACTATGCACAGCTCGACGGTCTCGCCGGGCGTCCCAACTGGACCGTGACGGTGTTCGACACCGGCGCCTTCCCGCATTTCGAGCGCCCCGGCGACGTCGCACGCATCTACGATGCGTTCCTCGGGTCGCTCACGCCCGCGCGCGTGACGGCGCCGGCCGGATGATCTCTCCGTCGACCGGCTGCGGCGCGCCTTCCGCGTCGCAGGCGGTTTTTGCTTCGTGATGGTACATAAACGTGGTCTTCCCGCAGCCGCGAGATTATAGTGATCGGGACGCGAGCAAGCGACGCCGGCGGTTCCCCCGAGAAAGGCCGGCAGCTTCGGTTCCGAGGCCCTTTCCCGCTTGCAGCCTGCTCGTCGTGGACGTTATGAGTTGACGATTGGGAGACCGATGATGCTCACCGATCACACGACGCTGTCGCAGTTCCTGATTGAAGAAAGACGCAGATTCCCCGAAGCCACCGGCGATTTCAGTGCCCTGATCATCGATGTCGGCCTCGCCTGCAAGGCGATCGCCCGACGGGTGGCCAACGGTGCGCTCGGGGGTGCCCTCGGTCAGGCGGGCACCACCAACATCCAGGGCGAGACCCAGCAGAAGCTCGACGTCATCGCCAACGACATGTTCATCCGCGCCAACGAGTGGGGCGGACAGCTGGCCGGCATGGCCTCCGAGGAGATGGATATGCCATGGGCGATCCCGCCCCGCTATCCACGCGGCAAGTATCTTCTCCTCTTCGACCCCCTCGACGGCTCCTCCAACATCGACGTCAACGCCCCGGTCGGCAGCATCTTCTCGATTCTGCGCGCTCCCAATCCCGGGGTGGAGCCGCGGCCCGAGGACTTCCTGCAGCCCGGCACCAAGCAGGTGTGCGCCGGCTACGCCATCTACGGACCGTCGACCATGCTGGTCATCACGGTCGGCACCGGAGTGCACGGCTTCACGCTCGATCCGCATCTGGGCGAGTTCATCCTCACCCATCCGCGCATCAAGATGCCGCCGACCACCCAGGAGTTCGCCATCAACGCGTCCAACGCGCGGTTCTGGGAACCGGCCGTGAAGCGCTACGTGGACGAGTGCCTGGAGGGCAAGACCGGGCCGCGCGGCAAGGACTTCAACATGCGGTGGATCGCCTCGCTGGTGGCCGATTGCCACCGCATCCTGATCCGCGGCGGCGTGTTCATGTATCCGCGCGACACCCGCGATCCCGGCAAGCCCGGCAAGCTGCGGCTGATGTACGAGGCCAATCCGATCGCCATGATCGCCGAGCAGGCCGGCGGCATGGCCATCACGGGCCAGGACCGCATCCTCGACATCAAGCCGTCCAAGCTGCACCAGCGCATCGCGCTGATCTTCGGCTCGCGCGAGGAGGTGGAGCGCATCGAGGCCTATCACCGCGACCACAGCGGGCGCAGCTACGAGACGCCGAAGTTCAAGGCCGACGAGCTGTTCCACACCGCGAAGTGACATTGCGACGCGACCGGACGGCGCCGGAGGGGCTCCGGCGCTGATCCGCCTGCATCCGCCCGGCGTATCGTTTTCGAGCCGTGGCCCGACAGAATTTTCGATCGTGACGTTTCAGCATGGGTGATCCTCTGGCCTGGGACCGCGACGGCCGTGACTGGCCGAACCGCGCCGCGAGCCGCTTCGTCGAGGCGGGAGGGATTCACTGGCACGTTCAGCAGCTCGGGCAGGGCCCGGTGCTGCTGCTCCTCCATGGCACCGGAGCGGCGACGCATTCGTGGCGCGATCTCGCACCGCGCCTCGCGCAGCACTTCACCGTGGTGGCGCCGGACCTGCCCGGCCACGGCTTCACCCGCAGCCCCGACGATTCGAGCCTGTCGCTCCCCGGCATGGCGGCGGCGGTGCGCGCCCTTCTCGATGTGCTGGCGATCCGCCCAGATCTCGTCGCCGGGCACTCGGCCGGCGCCGCCGTGCTGATCCGCATGGCGCTCGACGGCATGATCGCGCCGCGCGGCATCGTCTCGATCAACGGCGCGCTGATTCCCTTCCGCGGCGTCGCCGGCCACACCTTCGCGCCGATCGCCCGCGTGCTCGCCGCCAACACCCTGACGGCCCGCCTGTTCGCCTGGTGGGCCGAGGGCCACGGCCCGATCCGCGGGATCCTGAACTCCACCGGCTCGACCATCACGGCCGACGGCGAGGCGCTCTACGCCCGGCTCGCCCGCAATCCCGGCCACGTCCACGCCGCCCTCACGATGATGGCGAGCTGGGATCTGGCGCCGCTGACCGCCGAGCTGCCGCGCCTCGACGTGCCGCTCCTGCTGATCGCCGGCGGCCGCGACGGCACGGTGCCGCCCGACGAGTCCTTCCAGGCCCGCGACCTCGTCCCCGGCGCCCGGGTGGTGTGCCTGCGCACCCTCGGCCACCTCGCCCACGAGGAGAAGCCGGCCGAGATCGCCGGCCTCATCGACGAGTTCTGGGGCGAGGTGGGGCCGGACGACCGGTAAGGCGCCGATCCTGACTTCGGCAGCCCGCATGGAGTGAAACGGAATGCGGGATCGGAGGCTCCAGGCGCTGCTCCCCGCGTTGCGCCCTTCGGGCTCCCATGCGGGCTACGAGCGGGTTGCCCACACTGGTGACACTCGCCGCGATCGGCCGTTCCTCCCCATTCACTGTGTCGCATGAGTAGAACCACGAATATCGCCATTCGGCGTTGTGCGGCCTAGCTCGACTGTCAATTCGCTGTTACAGTCGGGCGTGATGTCCAGCTTGACACTCGACAGGCCGCCTTCCGCCGGGGTCGAACCCGGACGCCGCGCGCCGCATGCCATCGTGATCGGGAGCGGGTTCGGGGGCCTCGCGGCCGCCGTCCGGCTCGGCGCGCGGGGCTGGCGTGTCACCGTGCTGGAGAAGCTCGACCAGCCCGGCGGGCGTGCCTACGTGTTCCGCCAGGACGGCTTCACGTTCGATGCCGGCCCGACCATCGTGACGCTCCCGAAGGTGTTCGAGGAGCTGTGGTCGCTCGCCGGCCGCAAGTTCTCCGACGACATCACGCTCGAGCCGATCGATCCGTACTACCAGATCCGGTTCGACGACGGCGAAACCTACACGGAATGCAGCGATCTCGACGCCATGCGCCGCGAGGTCGCCCGCCTCGCCCCCGGCGACGTCGAGGGCTGGGAGCGCTTCCTCGAGAAGAGCAAGGCGATCTACGAGGTCGGCTTCGAGAAGCTGTCGAACGTGCCGTTCCACTCGCTCGCCTCGATGGCGAAGGTGCTGCCGGACTTCGTCCGGTTGCAGAGCTGGCGCACCGTCCACGGCCTCGCCGCGCGCTACGTGAAGGACCCCCGCATCCGCATCGCGCTGTCCTTCCACCCGCTGTTCATCGGCGGCAACCCGTTCGCCGTCACCTCGATCTACTGCCTGATCACCTATCTGCAGAACAAGTTCGGCGTCTGGTTCCCGAAGGGCGGCACCGGTGCGCTGGTCAAGGGTCTGGTCGGGCTGATCGAGGGGCAGGGCAACACCATCCGCTGCAACGCCGAGGTCGCCGCCATCACGGTCGACCGCGGTGCGGCCACCGGCGTCAGGCTCGCCTCGGGCGAGACGATCGCGGCCGACATCGTGGTGTCGAACGCCGACGCCGCCTGGACCTACAAGCACCTGCTGCCCGCCGAGGTGCGGCGCCGCTGGACCGACCGGAAGCTCGGCCGCGCCCGCTACTCGATGAGCCTGTTCGTCTGGTATTTCGGGACGAGGCGCCAGTATCGCGGCGTGCCCCACCACACGATCCTGCTCGGGCCCCGCTACAAGGAGCTCCTGCACGACATCTTCGACCGCAAGGTGCTGGCGCCGGACTTCAGCCTGTATCTCCATCACCCGACCGCGACCGACCCGTCGCTGGCGCCGCCCGGCTGCGACACCTTCTACGTCCTCTCGCCGGTGCCGAACCTGGCGGGCGGGACCGACTGGGCGCACGCCGCCGAGCCGTATCGACGAGCGATCTCCGACGCCCTCTCCCGCACGGTCCTGCCCGGGCTGGAGGAGAACGTCGTCACGTCCCGCATCGTCACGCCGCAGGATTTCCACACGCGTCTGCGCTCGGTTCTCGGCGCCGCCTTCGGCTTCGAGCCCGTGTTCACCCAGAGCGCGTGGTTCCGTCCCCACAACCGCAGCGAGGAGGTCGACCGGCTGTTCCTGGTCGGCGCCGGCACCCATCCGGGCGCCGGCCTGCCCGGCGTCCTGTCGTCCGCCCGCGTGCTCGACTCCCTGGTGCCCCATGGTGCCGATCTGGCTCGAGAATCCTAACGCGTCCGAGGCCGACGTGGCGGCCTGCCGGGCGATGATCCGGCAGGGCTCGCGCACCTTCTTCGCGGCCTCGCTGCTGCTGCCCTGCGCGGTGCGCTCGCCGGCCTACACGCTCTACGCCTTCTGCCGCTTCGCCGACGACGAGGTCGACGGCGAGGGCAGCGAGAAGGACGCGGTCGAGCGCCTGCGGCAGCGGCTCGCGCTCGCCTACGATGGGCGGCCGCTGCCGACCGCGACCGACCGCGCCTTCGCCGACATGGTGGCGCGCTACGCCATCCCGCGCGAGATTCCGGAGGCGCTGCTCGAGGGCCTCGCCTGGGACACCGACGGCCGCCGCTACGAGGATCTCTCCGGCGTCTTCGCCTACTCGGCCCGGGTCGCCGGAACGGTCGGCGCCATGATGACGCTGCTGATGGGGGTGCGCGATCCCGACACGCTGGCCCGCGCCTGCGATCTCGGCGTCGCCATGCAGCTCACCAACATCTGCCGCGACGTCGGCGAGGACGCCCGCATGGGCCGCATCTACCTGCCGCTGTCGTGGATGCGGGAGGAGGGGCTCGACCCCGACGCCTGGCTCGCCGCGCCGGTGTTCGACGACCGGCTGGCGCGCGTCGTCGGGCGGCTGCTCGCCGCGGCGGACGCGCTCTACGCCCGCTCCGAGGCCGGCATCGCCAGGCTGCCCTTCGGCTGCCGGCCCGGCATTCTCGCGGCTCGGATCATGTACGCCGAGATCGGCCGGGTGATTGAGGCGAACGGCCTCGATTCGGTGTCGCAGCGCGCCTATGTGCGCGGCCGCCGCAAGCTCGCGCTGCTCGCCCGCTCCTTCGCGACGGCGCCGCTGGTGCCGAAGGCGCCGCCGGCGGAGCCGCTCGCCGAGACCCGTTTCCTGATCGATGCCGTCGTCCCGCTCGGCCGCGTCCGCCCGGATCCGGCGCGCGCGCCCTGGTGGGACCTGGCGCGCCGCGTCGTCTGGGTGCTCGACCTGTTCGAGCGCCTCGGCCAGCGCGAGCTGGGCACCGCCGACCGCGTCCGTGCGGCGCGTCTCGCCGGACTGAAGACCTGACGCGGAGGCCGCCGCGGCGGCCCCCGCATGACAATTGTCAATTCCGATTGTCAGTCGCTGTTGTCTAATGGTGATTGACAATCACTCTCACTGATCGAACCCGCTTAGATCGAACTCGCCGATCGACATCGCTGATCGCGTACACCCGGGAGGTTTCGCCATGCGCATTCTGCTCCTGCATCCCAACTACCACTCGGGCGGAGCGGAGATCGCCGGCAACTGGCCGCCCGCCTGGGTCGCCTATCTCGCGGGCACCCTCAAGGCCAACGGCTACACCGACGTCCGCTTCATCGACGCGATGACGGACGATCTCACGGAGGAGCAGCTCCGCGAGGAGTTCCGCCGCGAGAAGCCGGACATCATCGGCGCCACCGCCATCACGCCGGCCATCTACAAGGCCGAGCGGGCGCTGCAGATCGCCAAGGAGGAGCATCCGAACGCCATCACGGTGATCGGCGGCATCCATGCGACCTTCATGTACAAGCAGGTGCTGGCCGAGGCGCCGTGGATCGACGTCGTCATCCGCGGCGAGGGCGAGCAGATCCTGCTCGACCTGGTGCGCGCGGTCGACTCCGGCGAGTTCAAGAAGAACCCCGACGGCGTCAAGGGCATCGCCTACTCGGACGGCGCCAACATCGTCGCCACCGCGGCGGCGCCGCCGATCGAGAACCTCGACATGCTGAGCCCCGACTGGGGCATCCTCAACTGGAACCAGTACCACTACATCCCGCTCGGCACCCGGCTGGCGGTGCCGAACTTCGCCCGCGGCTGCCCGTTCACCTGCTCGTTCTGCTCGCAGTGGAAGTTCTGGCGCACCTACCGGGTCCGCGACCCGATCAAGGTGGTCGACGAGATCGAGGTGCTGGTGAAGGAGTTCGACGTCGGCTTCTTCATCCTGGCCGACGAGGAGCCGACCATCCACCGCAAGAAGTTCGTGGCGCTGTGCGAGGAGCTGGTGCGCCGCAAGCTGCCGGTGCTGTGGGGCATCAACACCCGCGTCACCGACGTGCTGCGCGACGAGGCGCTGCTGCCGCTCTACCGCAAGGCCGGCCTGATCCACATCTCGCTCGGCACCGAGGCGGCGGCGCAGCTCAAGCTCGACCTGTTCAACAAGGAGACCACGGTGGCGCAGAACAAGCGCGCCATCGAGCTCCTGCGCAAGCACGGCATCGTCTCCGAGGCGCAGTTCATCGTCGGCCTCGAGAACGAGACCCGCGAGACGCTCGAAGAGACCTACCAGATGGCCCGCGACTGGGGCTGCGACATGGCCAACTGGTCGATGTACACGCCGTGGCCGTTCTCCGACCTGTTCCAGGAGATGGGCGACAAGGTCGAGGTGTTCGACTTCGAGAAGTACAACTTCGTCACGCCGATCATGAAGCCGGACGCGATGACGCGGCCCGAGCTGCTCGACCGCGTGATGCACAACTACCGCCGCTTCTACATGCGGAAGATGTTCCTCGAGTATCCGTTCATCCGGGACCGCGAGAAGCGCCGCTACATGATGGGCTGCATGAAGGCCTATCTGAAGAGCTCGTTCGAGCGGAAGTTCTACGATCTCGGCCGCGTCGGCTACTGGGGGCCGCAATCCAAGAAGGTCGACTTCAAGTTCGACGAGACGCGCACCATCACCGAGGCGCAGTCCGCCGACCTGCAGGCCGCCCCCAAGGGCCGCAAGAAGAAGGGCGAGAAGAAGGAAGCCGTGCGGGCCTGCTGAGGCGGCCGCGTTCGAACCCTCTCCCCTCGCGGGAGAGGGGCCGCCCGTCGGGCTGCCCAGTTTCGCAGGAACGGTCGTCGTGAGCAGCGTCGAACCCGTGAGTCGTGTTGCAGGCGACGAGCAGTTCCATGCTCACGGTCACGCCACCGACGGCATCGCCCGCATCGGGCCGAACGCCATCATCCGGATGATCGAGGCGCTGCGCGAGCAGGTGGGCGACGCCGAGACGGCGCGGCTGTTCGGGCTCGCCGCTCTGTCGCACCATCTCGTGCACGCCCCCGACCACATGGTCGACGAGCGCGACGTCGTCGCCATCCACACCGTGGTGCGCGCCGAGCTCGGCATCGCGCGGGCCAGGGCGGTGGGGCGCCAGGCCGGCCTGCTCACCGCCGACTATCTCCTGGCGAACCGCATCCCGAAGCCGATCCAGCCGATCCTGAAAGTCCTGCCGGCGGCGATCTCGGCGCGGATCCTGCTCGCCGCCATCGGCAAGCATTCCTGGACCTTCGCGGGATCCGGCATCTTCACCGCGGTGCCCGGCCATCCGGTGCGCTTCCGCATCGCCGGCAACCCGGTGTGCCGCGGCGCCCGCGCCGAGGGGCCGGTCTGCGACTACTACGGCGCCACCTTCGAGCGCCTGTTCCGCACCCTGGTGCACCGGAACGCACGCGTCATCGAGACCGCCTGCGAAGCGGCAGGCGCGCCTGCCTGCGCGTTCGAGATCCGCTGGCGCTGACCTCTGATCGACTCCTCTCGGCGGCCGCTACCGCGGAAGCCTCGTGTCCCGGGCCTCCTGTCCGGGGCACGCGGCCATCCGGAGCGGTGCTGATCATCAGGATGCGGATTTTCCGGCGCGGCGATCGGCCGTGTCTGGCGCGCTTCGCCACACCGAACGGATCGAAAGCCGGGCCGTCGCGTTGGCTCGACAAAGGCGCGCCGCGCCGGGCCGCGCGGGGCCGTGAGCCTCCCGGCAGTCGTCACACCAGCAGACACGAGGACGCCATGTCGTGGGACGCTTTCATCCCCTCGCTCGCCCTGATGACGCTCGGGGCCTTCCTGGCCTTCGCGGTGATGCAGCTCGTCGCCTTCACGCGCAAGCGCAGCAACCGCGATGCCTTCAAGCGCGCCTATTCGGACCACTCGGCCGGCGCCCCCGGCGCGCCCGACAAGTGAGCCGCGGCTGAAGGCCGGCCATCGATCGCCCCATCTCCTCACGCTCCGCTCGTCCGCGCGAAGGCGGGCACCCAGGAGGCGCCACGGCGCGTCGCATCCTGGATGCGCGCCTGCGCGGGCATGAGCGGAGGGGGCTGCTCCGGTGAGAACTCCGGCGGAGGACGCGCTCGGCCTCACCGCCGCCGCGGCATGCGGAACGGCAGCATCGCCTGCACCCAGGGGGCGGCGAAGCGGTCGAGCGACAGGCTCTCGTGCACGGCCGCCACCGGCTCGCCGAGCAGCGTGCCGGTGAGCAGCGAGCGGGCGTAGAAGGGCGAGTCCTCGAAGGTCTCGGTCACCGTCATGGCGTCCGGCGTGTCGGCCCGGGTCTCGCGCGGCACCCGCCACAGCGTGTCCGGCAGCGCGATGCGGTGCGGCGCCTCGAACGGCGTCACGCCGCCGCCGCGGTCGAAGCGCAGCGCCAGGGCGCGCTCGTCGGTCGCGCCGGCGGCGCCGCGGCGGATCGCGTGGTAGAGCACCGCGGCGCCGTCCGTCAGGGCGGCCCGCGACCAGTCCCACGACACGAAGGCGCTCTCGAGCGGCGTCTCGCCGCGATTGCTGTCGAGATAGCCGTGGCCGCGCCAGGCGAGCTCCGGCCGGGCGAGATCGACCTCGACCGCGGCGCAGGGCGCGATCGGCCGCCACAGATGCAGGCCGGCGTCGTCGAGCGCGAAGCTCGCGCCGGTGAGCGCCGCGGGCCGCACCCGCACGGTGCCGCGCAGCCGCGACGGCACCGGCACGGTGGTCTCGTCGATCGTGATGGTGAGGGTGGTGCCGTCCCAGGCGAGCCCGCTCGGGCCGATCGCGAGGCTCGACGCGTCGCGGCGGAGCGCGGCGCGGCCGCGCTCGGTCATCGCCCAGCGGCGGGTCTCGCCGTAGAGCGCGACGTTGAGGGCGCAGTGGTCGTGCGGATCGGCGGCGCCACGCGGGACGGCGCGCCGGCGCGCCCACGCGTAATAGGGCGAGAACACGCTGCCCACGAAGGCGATGATGGTCAGCCCGTGGCGGCCGTCGTCGCTCAGCGCGTCGACGTACCACCACAGATACCCGCCCGGCGCGACCGGCTCGTCGAATCGCGGTCCGCCGTCGCGGCGGCCGCTGCCAGCCGGCCCGACAGGGCCGCCATCGGCACGCCCGGTCCCGGATGCGTGCTGCCCCCCGCCAGATACAGGCCCGGAATCCGGGTGCGGGATCCCGGCCGCTGGAACGATGCCATCCATCCGTGCGAAGCCCTTCCGTAGAGCGCTCCTCCGGTGCCCGGAAAGAGCCGGTGAAAGTCGACGGGCGTGGTGACGACGCTGTCCTCCGGGCGGTGGCGCAGCACGAGCCCGCAACGGCGCAGCCGGTCGAAGGCGGCGTGCCCGCAGGCGGCGAGCGCGGCGGCGGAGGGCGGCGTCGCGTCGCCGGTCGGCGGCGCGTTGACGAGGACGAGCAGACGCTCGGGTCCGCCCGGTGCTCCGTCGGACCGCGCCGTGCCGGCACCGCGGGAGCCGAAGTCGCGGTCCTCGGCGCAGACATAGACGGTCGGATCGTCGGGCAGGCGGCGGTCGCGCTGCAGACGGTCGAACTCGGCCAGGTAGTCGTCCGAGAAGAACACCGTGTGATGGTGCAGCGGGAAGCCGTCGGCCTCGGCGACCAGGCACCAGGTCACGGCCGAGAGCGACCGGGCGGCCTGCGGCACGCCGCGAGCGGTGCGCCGCAGCGCCGTGCCGAACCGGCCTTCCGCGACGGCCGACACGTCGGCATTGAGGATCACCACGTCGGCGGCGAGCCGCTCGCCGCCGGCGAGCACGACGCCGGCGGCGCGGCCCCGCTCGACCAGCACGGTGTCGACCGGCGCGCCGAACCGGAACACCGCCCCGTGCCGCTGCGCCGCGCGGACCAGCGCCTCGGCGAGCCGGTGCATGCCGCCGTCGATCACCCACACGCCCTGCTGCTCGACATGGGCGATCAGCATCAGGGTCGCCGGCGCCAGGAACGGCGACGAGCCGCAATAGGTGGCGTAGCGGCCGAACAGCTGGCGCAGCCGCGGATCCCGGAAGTGCCGGCCGAGGGCGCCCCACAGGGTGGCGAAGGGCGAGATGGCGAGGACCTCGGGCAGCCGCGACAGGCCGAGCCGGCGCACCAGATCGAGCGGACTGCGGCAGCGCTCTGCGCGCAGGAACGGTTCCTCCAGGGTCTTGTAGATGCGGGCGGCCCGGTCGCAGAAGGCGCGGAAGTGCCGTGCCTCGGCGGCACCGGCGAAGTCGCCGATGGCGTCCGCCGACCGGCCGGTGTCGGCGTGGAGGTCGAGGCGTCCGCCGCCGCTCCAGGCGTGGCGGGCCAGCACGTCGAGCGGCGTCAGGGCGAGCTCGTCGGCGAGCGTCGTGCCGGCGGCGGCGAACAGCTCGTCGAACACCCAGCGCATGGTGAAGACGGTGGGGCCGGCATCGACGCCGCGGCCGCCGACCACCACCTCGCGCATCTTGCCGCCGGGGCCGGCGGCGGTCTCCACGACGGTCACGGCGAAGCCGGCGAGCGCGAGATCCAGGGCCGCGGACAATCCCCCGGCGCCGGCCCCGACCACGATCGCGGACTCACCCCCCACGCTCACCAATCCGGAGAAATACCGTTGAGTTCGGTGTCCATGTGTCTATACTGCGTGACAGTTGAGCATGACAATGGATCATTACATATCTTTGCTCGCCATCAGGGGCTGAACGCATGGATAGTAGCACGAGGATCGAGCAGGCTCTCAACGCCGCCTTGGCCCGGGCCGAGACACCCAGCGCTCCCAGCAAGCTCGCCTCCGCGATGCGCTACGCGGTGTTTCCCAAGGGCGCCCGGGTCCGCCCGCGCCTCTGCCTGGCCGCCGCGGCGGCCTGCGGCGACGACCAGCCGGGCCTCACCGACGCGGCCGCCGCGTCGATCGAGCTCCTGCACTGCGCCTCGCTGATCCACGACGACCTGCCCTGCTTCGACGACGCGGCGCTGCGGCGCGGCAAGCCGTCGGTCCACATGGCCTATGGCGAGCGGATCGCCGTGCTGGCCGGGGACGCCCTGATCGTGCTGGCCTTCGAGCAGCTCGCCTACGTGCCGTGCTCGCCGGAGCGGCTGCCCAACGTGATGCGCATCGTCGGCCAGTCGGTCGGCATGCCGGGCGGCATCGCGGCCGGCCAGGCGTGGGAATGCGAGCCGTTCTGCGACCTCGTCGAGTACCACGAGCAGAAGACCGGAGCGCTGTTCTCGGCCGCCACCATGCTGGGCGCCGCCGCGGCCGGCCACGATCCGGAGCCCTGGAAGGTCGTGGGCGCGCGGCTCGGCCTCGCCTACCAGGTCGCCGACGACCTGCGCGACGCCGCCGCCGACGAGGAGGAGCTCGGCAAGCCGATCGGCCGCGACGCGGCGCTCGGCCGTCCGAGCGCGGTGCGCGACCTCGGCATCGACGGCGCCATGCACCGGCTCGAGAGCCTGGTGAAGGAGGCCATCGCCGCGATCCCGCCGTGCCCCGGCGCCGGCGACCTGCGGACCCTCATCCTCTCCGAGGCCAAGCGCCTCGTGCCGAAGCGGCTCGCCGCGGCGGCCGCCTGACACCTGCCGTCCGGGGGGCGCCGCCCGGCGGCGAACCCGGGACGACAGCCCGAAACGCCGAGCCGGAGCTGGTTTCCGGGGGCGCGGGGCTCTTCTCGCGCCCGGACCGACGGACACGCGACGCTCCCCGCCCGGGGGAGGTGAAGTCGAGACGCGCGCGAGCGGCGACGTGAAAGATCCGACGCCCCAGGACCCGCATCCGTCGGCATGGCGCGAGCGATGGCTCGGGCTGCGCAACCGGCTGCTCGCCTCGCCGCGCTTCCAGCGCGCCGCCGCCGCCTTCCCGCTCACCCGGCCGATCGCGCGGCGCCGCAGCCGGGCGCTGTTCGATCTGGTCGCCGGCTTCGTCTACTCCCAGGTCCTGCTCGCCTGCGTGCAGCTGAAGCTGTTCGAGCAGCTCGCCGACGGGCCGCGCTCCGTCGCGGCGATCGCCGTGGCGACCGGGTTGCCGGAGGAGGCGGCCCGCCGCCTGCTCGCCGCCGCCGCGACCCTCGGCCTGGTCGAGCCGTGCGGGCCGGCGCGCTTCGCCCTCGGCGTCCACGGCGCGGCGCTGCTCGGCAATGGCGGCCTCGCCGACATGATCGAGCACCACACTCTCTTCTATGCCGACCTCGCCGATCCGGTGGCGCTCCTCAAGGGCGAGCGGACCGACACGGCGCTGGCCCGCTTCTGGGCCTATGCCGGCAGCCCGGCGCCCGGTGCGCTGCCCGACGCGGCGGTCGCCTCGTATTCGCGGCTGATGGCGGCCACCCAGGCGTTCATCGCCGACGAGGTGCTCGCCGCGGCGCCGCTCGCCGGCCGCCGCAGCCTGCTCGACGTCGGCGGCGGCGAGGGCGCCTTCCTGTGCGCCGTCGCCGAGCGTCATCCCGGCCTGACACTCGCGCTGTTCGACCTCCCGGCGGTGGCCGAGCGGGCGCGCGCCCGAATCGCCGCCGCCGGCCTCTCCGGCCGCGCCACCGTGCACGGCGGCGACTTCCGCCGCGACCCGCTGCCGGAGGGCGCCGACACCATCTCGTTCGTCCGGATCCTGCACGACCACGACGACGAGACCGTGCTGGCCGTGCTGCGCGCCGCGCGGCAGGCGCTGACCGCCTCGGGACGCTCCGGCGGCCGCGTGATCGTCGCCGAGCCGATGTCCGGCGCGCCCGGCGCCGAGCCCGCGGGCGAAGCCTATTTTGGTTTCTACTTTATGGCGATGGGGCGGGGACGGCCCCGGACTCCGGCGGGTCTGAGCGCTCTCCTGAACGCCGCGGGCTTCCACCGTCCAACTCTCGTTACAACTCGGAATCCTCTTTTGGTTCAGCTGGTTGTTGCAGATGCTCGCGGCCCTTAGAACGAGTTGACAATACGACTTGACATAGGGGGAAGTAAGCGTAGGCTGACACTTCAGGTCGGTGCTTTAGCCTCCTTGCGGAACGGCTCGGAGACGTCATGGACACAGTTGCGGTCGTCCTAGAGGAACCCGAACGCCTCGTTCTCAGTCGTCTCGACCTCAGCCATCCCGGTGACGAGGATGTGGTGGTCGATATCGACTGGAGCGGGATCAGCACCGGAACCGAGCGTCTGCTCTGGTCGGGGCGGATGCCGCCGTTTCCGGGGCTCGGATATCCTCTGGTGCCGGGATACGAGTCGGTGGGTCGGATCACGTCGGCGGGCGATCGCTCGGGCCGGCGGGTCGGCGAGCACGTCTTCGTCCCCGGCGCGCGCTGCTTCGGCGACGTCAGGGGGCTGTTCGGCGGCGCCGCGCGGCGCGTCGTGGTGCCCGGCGCCAAGGCGCTGCCGATCGCCGACGATCTCAACGAGCTAGGCGTCCTCATGGCGTTGGCCGCGACGGCGTGCCACGCCATGGCGGGGGCCGAACGGACGCCTCCGGATCTGATTGTCGGGCACGGCGTCCTCGGTCGTCTCCTCGCCCGACTGGCAGTGCTGGCGGGCGGGGAGCCGCCTACCGTGTGGGAGCGCGACGCCGGTCGCGCCCAGGGCGCGCAGGGCTACCGCGTCGTCGATCCGAACGACGATCCGCGCCGTGACTACAACGCGATCTACGACGTGTCGGGCGATTCCAAGCTGCTCGACACGCTGATCGGCCGCCTCGCCCCGAAGGGCGAGATCGTCCTCGCCGGCTTCTACAGCGAGCCGCTCGGCTTCGCGTTTCCGCCCGCCTTCATGCGGGAGATCTCCATCCGGGTCGCCGCCGAATGGCGCGAGCCGGATCTCGTCGCCGTGAAGAGCCTGATCGAGCAGGGACGCCTCTCGCTCGACGGTCTCATCACCCACCGCTGCGCCGCCGCGGACGCGCCGACCGCGTACCGCACCGCGTTCACCGATCCGACCTGTCTCAAGATGATCCTTGACTGGAGAGGGTACGCATGAACGCGTCGATGCCGATCGATACCGCACGCCTGCGCGCCGAAGCCGCGATCGAGCCCGATCCGGTGCCGTCGTCCGCGTCCAAGGCGACGCAGATCATCGCCATCTACGGCAAGGGCGGGATCGGCAAGAGCTTCACGCTCGCCAATCTCAGCTACATGATGGCGCAGCAGGGCAAGCGCGTGCTGCTGATCGGCTGCGACCCGAAGAGCGACACCACCTCGCTCCTGTTCGGCGGCCGCGCCACCCCGACCATCATCGAGACCTCGTCGAAGAAGAAGCTGGCCGGCGAGGAGATCACCATCTCCGATGTCTGCTTCAAGCGCGACGGCGTGTTCGCCATGGAGCTCGGCGGCCCGGAGGTCGGGCGCGGCTGCGGCGGACGCGGCATCATCCACGGCTTCGAGACGCTGGAGAAGCTCGGCTTCCACGAGTGGGGCTTCGACTACGTGCTGCTCGACTTCCTCGGCGACGTGGTGTGCGGCGGCTTCGGCCTGCCGATCGCCCGCGACATGTGCCAGAAGGTCATCGTGGTCGGCTCCAACGACCTGCAGTCGCTCTACGTCGCCAACAATGTCTGCTCGGCCGTGGAGTATTTCCGCAAGCTCGGCGGCAATGTCGGCGTCGCCGGCATGGTGGTGAACAAGGACGACGGCACCGGCGAGGCGCACGCCTTCGCGGCCCAGGCCGGCATCCCGGTGCTCGCCGCGATCCCGGCCAACGAGGACATCCGCCGCAAGAGCGCCGCCTATCAGATCGTCGGCCGGCCCGGCACCGAATGGGCGCCGCTGTTCGAGGCGCTCGCGACCAACGTCGCCGAGGCGCCGCCGCAGCGGCCGAAGCCGCTGACCCAGGAGGCCCTGCTCGGGCTGTTCTCGGGCGACACGGTCGGCCGCGACGTGGTGCTCGAGCCGGCCACCCAGGAGGATATGCGCGGCGGCAGCTTCGTGCCGAAGCCGTCGCTCGAAGTGATTTACGACACCGTCTGATTCGGAGATCCGTTTTTCGTCATGTCGTCGAGCCGACCCGAAACCGCAGTCGCGCCGAGCGCCAGCACCGAGGTGGTGTACGACACCACGTCGGCCGTGACGCTGGATGCCGCGACGCACGTCGAGACGACGCCGGCCGGCGTCGTCGCCGGCGTCGGTCCGGGGGCGGCCGGCGAGGGCGGCTGCCACGCCGGCGTCGACGAGATGCGCAAGGCGGCGGCCGCGGCCGGCAAGACCGAGACGCTCGACCGCTACGCCGCCGACTATCCGGTCGGCCCGCACGACCAGCCGCAGTCGATGTGCCCGGCCTTCGGCTCGCTGCGCGTCGGCCTGCGGATGCGGCGCACCGCGACGGTGCTGTCCGGCTCCGCCTGCTGCGTCTACGGCCTCACCTTCACGTCGCACTTCTACGGGGCGCGGCGCAGCGTCGGCTACGTGCCGTTCAACTCCGAGACGCTGGTCACCGGCAAGCTGTTCGAGGACATCCGCGACGCCGTCCACGCGCTCGCCGATCCGGCCCGGCACGACGCCGTGGTGATCATCAATCTGTGCGTCCCGACCGCCTCGGGCGTGCCGCTGCAGCTCCTGCCCAAGACCATCAACGACGTCCGCGTCGTCGGCATCGACGTGCCGGGCTTCGGCGTGCCGACCCATGCCGAGGCCAAGGACGTGCTGGCCGGCGCGATGCTCGCCTATGCGCGCGCCGAGGCCGAGCAGGGCCCGGTCGCGGCGCCGCGCGGCGGCAGGAGCGACAAGCCGACCGTGACGCTGCTCGGCGAGATGTTCCCGGCCGATCCGATCGGGCTCGGCATGATGCTGGAGCCGATGGGCCTGGCCGCCGGACCCGTGGTGCCGACCCGCGAGTGGCGCGAGCTCTACGCGGCGCTGGACTGCGCCGCGGTCGCCGCCATCCATCCCTTCTACACGGCGTCGGTCCGCGAGTTCGAGACGGCGGGCCGCAGCATCGTCGGCTCGGCGCCGGTCGGCGTCGACGGCACGGCGGCCTGGCTCGAGGCCATCGGCGCGGCCTGCGGCGTCGCCGCCGACAAGGTCGACGCGGTGAAGGCCCGGATGCTGCCGGCCATCGAGGCCGCGCTCGCCGCCAATCCGGTGCGCGGCCGCATCACGGTGTCGGGCTACGAGGGCTCCGAGCTGCTCGTCGCCCGCCTGCTGATCGAGAGCGGCGCCGAGGTTCCCTATGTCGGCACGGCGTGCCCGCGCACCCGCTGGTCGGAGAGCGACCGCGACTGGCTCGAGGCGCGGGGCGTGAAGGTCCAGTACCGTGCTTCGCTTGAGCAGGACCTCGCCGCCGTCGACGCCTTCGCGCCGGATCTCGCGATCGGCACGACGCCGGTGGTGCAGCACGCCAAGCAGCACGCCATCCCGGCGCTCTACTTCACCAACCTGATCTCGGCGCGGCCCCTGATGGGCGTCGCCGGCGCCGGCTCGCTCGCCGTGGTGGTCAACACGGCGATGGCCAACAAGGCGCGGTTCGACGCCATGACCGAGCTGTTCCGCGGCGTCGGCACGGGCGACGCCGCCGGCGTGCACGAGGACGTGCCGAAGGCGCGGCCCGAGTTCCGCGAGAAGGTGCGGCGCCAGCTCGCCGCCCAGGCCAGGAAGCGCAAGGCGGAGGAGATGATCTGATGCTCCTCCTCGATCACGATCGCGCCGGCGGCTACTGGGGCTCGGTCTACGTGTTCACCGCGGTGAAGGGCCTGCAGGTGATCATCGACGGCCCGGTCGGCTGCGAGAACCTGCCGGTCACCGCGGTGCTGCACTACACCGACGCGCTGCCGCCGCACGAGCTTCCGGTCGTGGTCACGGGCCTCTCGGAAGAGGAGCTCGGCAAGCACGGCACCGAGGGCGCCATGCACCGCGCCCACAGGGTGCTCGATCCGGATCTGCCGTCCGTGGTGGTCACCGGCTCGATCGCCGAGATGATCGGCGGCGGCGTGACGCCCGAGGGCACCGGCATCAAGCGCTTCCTGCCGCGCACCATCGACGAGGACCAGTGGCAGAGCGCCAACCGCGCGATGGCGTGGCTGTGGAGCGAGTACGGCTCGAAGAAGGTGCCGGACCGCAAGCCGCGCCAGCCCGGCGAGACGCCGCGCGTCAACATCATCGGCCCGTGCTACGGCACCTTCAACATGCCGTCCGACCTCGCCGAGATCCGTCGCCTGGTCGAGGGCATCGGCGCCGAGGTGAACCTGGTGTTCCCGCTCGGCACCCATCTCGCCGACATCCCGCGGCTCGCCGACGCCGACGTGAACGTCTGCATGTATCGCGAGTTCGGCCGGCTGCTGTGCGAGACGCTGGAGCGTCCCTATCTGCAGGCGCCGATCGGCCTGCACTCGACGACCAAGTTCCTGCGGACGCTGGGCGAGCTCACGGGCCTCGATCCCGAGCCCTTCATCGCCCGCGAGCTGCACACCACCGTGAAGCCGCTGTGGGATCTGTGGCGCTCGGTGACCCAGGACTTCTTCGGCACGGCGAGCTTCGGCATCGTCGCGACCGAGACCTACGCCCGCGGGGTTCGTCATTTTCTCGCCGAGGAGATGGGCCTGCCGTGCCACTTCGCGGTCGCGCGCTCGGCCGGGACGAAGCCCGACAACGCCGCGGTGCGCAAGGCGATCCACGAGAAGACCCCGCTCGTCCTGTTCGGCTCCTACAACGAGCGCATGTATCTGTCGGAGATCGGCGGCCGCGCCGCCTTCATCCCGGCCTCGTTCCCGGGCGCGATCGTGCGGCGCCACACCGGCACGCCCTTCATGGGCTACGCGGGCGCGACCTACCTGGTGCAGGAGGTCTGCAACGCGCTGTTCGACGCGCTCTTCCACATCCTGCCGCTCGGCAGCGCGCTCGATGCCGTGGAGGCGACGCCGTCGCGGCTGCACCGCGAGCTGCCGTGGGAGGACGCCGCCAAGGCCGCGCTCGACCGTCTGGTCGAGCGGCAGCCGGTGCTGGTGCGCATCTCGGCCGCCAAGCGGCTGCGCGACGCCGCCGAGCGCAGCGCCCGCGCCGCCGGCGAGGAGCGGGTGACGGAACGCCGTGTTCTCGGCGTCGACGCCGCGGTGATGGGAGAGACGGTATGAGCCCGTTCCCGCACCCGGCCGCGACCGCCGCCATTTCGACAACCGATTCACGCCGCGCGCCTGCGCCGGCGATCAGTCATTCAACAGGAGGGCATCCTCATGGCTGAGAGAACCGAGCACCTCTCGCATCGCCTCTTGGCGGGCCATTCGGCGAAGGAGGCGATGGACTATCGCCTGATCTTCGCGGCGGCCTTCGTGGCCTTCCTGCTGGAGGCCATCGGGCGTCGGCTCCTGGTGCGTGTGTCGCGCATGAGCCAGGCCACCGGTGACCGGTCCGTCATCGCCGAGGCGCGCGCGGCGGCCAGCAAGTACGTCCCGTTCGCCTTCATGGGATGACGGACTGACCAAGAGCTTCGCCCGACGCTGCCGGGCGAGTGATCGTCGTGGCTCGCCACGACTTCCCAAGCCGCGCGGGATGGGCGCGGTAACGGCCGCAAGGCCTTTCATCGGAGAGTATCTCCATGGCTGATAAGTCTCTGTCCGGTCTGACAGAAGCGGAAGCGAAGGAGTTCCACAGCGTCTTCGTCTCCAGCTTCCTCGGCTTCGTCGTCGTCGCCGCGATCGCTCACGTCCTCGCGTGGATGTGGCGCCCGTGGGCGAAGAACGCGTCGGTCGTCGACGGCGTGAACGTGGCGGTCAGCCACCTGGCCTCGTACCTGTCGTAGGAGGGAAGAACAATGTGGCGCGCTTGGCTTCTTTTCGATCCGCGTCGGACGCTGGTCGCTCTGTTCACGTTCCTGTTCGGGCTGGCTCTGCTGATCCACTTCATCCTGCTCAGCACCGACCGGTTCAACTGGCTGGAGTCCCCGCGTGCGAAGCCCGCCGCGGCGGCCCAGAATGCTCCGCTGCCGGCGAAGTAACATCGACCAAGGACGGCGGACGAGTCGCCAGCGTTCTGCTCGGCTCGTCCGCCGCCGATGTGCAATGAGCAGGCAGGCCGCGCGCGAGCCTGCCGGCCGGTGTCGATCGGGGGATCCCAACAATGGCCATGCTCAGTTTTGAACGAAAATACCGCGTCCGTGGAGGTACGCTGATCGGCGGGGACCTCTTCGACTTCTGGGTGGGGCCGTTCTATGTCGGCTTCTTCGGAGTCACGACGGTTTTCTTTACCTTCCTCGGCACGGCACTCATCATTTGGGGCGCGGCCCTCGGGCCGACCTGGAACCTTTGGCAGATCAACATCGCACCGCCGGACTTGAGCTACGGGCTCGCGCTCGCTCCGCTCAAGGAAGGAGGGTTGTGGCAGATCATCACCGTGTGCGCGCTCGGCGCGTTCTGCTCCTGGGCCCTGCGCCAGGCGGAAATCGCCCGCAAGCTCGGCATGGGTCTCCACATCCCGGTCGCGTTCAGCTTTGCCATCTTCGCTTATGTCGCCTTGGTCGTCATCCGGCCGATTCTCATGGGCGCCTGGGGGCACGGATTCCCCTACGGCATCATGAGCCATCTCGACTGGGTGTCGAACGTCGGGTACCAGTACCTGCACTTCCACTACAATCCCGCGCACTGCATCGCGATCACGTTCTTCTTCACGAACGCGCTCGCGCTCGCGATGCACGGGTCCCTGATCATCTCGGCCGCCAATCCCAAGGCGGGTGAGGTCGTGAAGGGAGCGGAACACGAGAACTCGATCTTCCGGGACACGATCGGCTACTCGATCGGCACGCTCGGCATCCATCGTCTCGGCCTGTTCCTGGCGGTCAGTGCGGCGTTCTGGAGCGCCATCTGCATCATCATCAGCGGCCCGTTCTGGACACGTGGCTGGCCCGAGTGGTGGTCCTGGTGGCTCGACCTCCCGATCTGGCGCTAGGAGGGGGCTCACATGGCCGAATACCAGAACATCTTCACCCAGGTGCAGATCCGCGGTCCCGGTTACGCCGGCGTGCCGGTGGAAGGCACCGCGGGTTACAGGGTGGGCCAGGGGTTCTTCTCCTACTGGCTGGGCAAGCTGGGTGACGCCCAGGTCGGACCGGTTTATCTCGGTTGGACAGGCATCGCCTCGCTGCTCTGCGGCTTCATCGCGTTCGAGATCATCGGTCTGAACATGTTCGCCTCGGTGAACTGGGATCCGATCCAGTTCGTCCGGCAGCTGCCGTGGCTCGCGCTCGAGCCGCCGGCGCCCGCCTACGGCCTCCGCATCCCGCCCCTCAACGAGGGCGGATGGTGGCTGATGGCGGGGTTCTTCCTGACGCTCTCGATCCTGCTCTGGTGGGTGCGGGTCTATCGGCGCGCGCGCGTCCTCGGGATGGGAACCCATCTCGCCTGGGCGTTCGCGTCGGCGATCTTCCTGTACCTGTCGCTCGGCTTCATCCGCCCGATCCTGATGGGTGCCTGGGCCGAGGCCGTTCCGTTCGGGATCTTCCCGCATCTCGACTGGACGGCGGCGTTCTCGATCCGCTACGGCAACCTGTTCTACAATCCCTTCCACATGCTCTCGATCGCGTTCCTGTATGGCTCGGCGGTGCTCTTCGCGATGCACGGCGCGACCATCCTGGCCGTGAGCCATTTCGGCGGTGAGAGGGAGGTCGAGCAGATCGTCGATCGCGGAACGGCCTACGAGCGGGCGGCGCTGTTCTGGCGCTGGACCATGGGCTTCAACGCCACGGCGGAATCCATCCACCGCTGGGGTTGGTGGTTCGCGGTCCTGGTCACCCTGACGGGCGGCATCGGCATCCTGCTGACCGGCACGGTGGTCGACAATTGGTATCTCTGGGCCGTGAAGCACGGCGTGGCACCGATGTATCCCGCGGTGTTCCCGTCCGTCGCCGATCCGACCCTGGTTCCGGGAGGCTAGTCATGAGCGTCTTCACGATGCGACTGCTGGCCGGGATTTCCGCAGCCCTGGCGCTGCTGCTGGTGGTGTACGCCTTCGAGTTCCCACCGGTTGACAGCGTCCAGCGCGGTTATCGCGGGCTCGCGATGGAGGAGAACTCCAATCCGCGGACCGACCGGGCCAAGGTGAGAGCCAACCAGCTGCCCGAGCCGGCGCCGGCCACCGATCCGGCCGGCCAGAAGGCCTCGGAGGTCTACACGAACGTCAAGGTTCTCGGGGACATGGACGCCAACGAGTTCCTGAGGCTGATGACGGACATGACGACCTGGGTGTCGCCCGAGCAGGGCTGCGCCTACTGCCACGACGAGAACGATCTCGCCGCGGAACGCCCGTACACCAAGATCGTCTCCCGGCGCATGCTGGAGATGGTCCGGTACATCAACGGAAGCTGGAAGACGCACGTGGCCGACACGGGCGTCACCTGCTGGGCCTGCCACCGTGGGCAGCCCGTCCCGGCGAGCGTGTGGTATCTCGACTCGCCGAAGACGGCGCGTGGTGCGGCCGGCAATCTCGCCGGTCAGAACGTCGCTTCGGCGGCGGGCGGCATCACGGCTCTCCCGGTCGACCCGTTCACGCCCTTCCTCAAGGACGCGAACGAGATCCGGGTGATCTCCGGCACGGCGCTTCCGGCGGGCAACCGGGCGTCGATCAAGCAGACGGAATGGACCTACAGCCTGATGATGCACATCTCCAAGGGGCTGGGGGTCAACTGCACGTACTGCCACAACTCGCGGTCCTTCTTCGACTGGGACCAGAGCACTCCGCAACGCACCACCGCGTGGTACGGGATTCGGATGACGCGTGACATCAACACGCAGTTCCTCGAGCCCCTGACCCCGCAGTTCCCCGCGTCCCGCCTCGGGCCGCTGGGAGACGTCGCGAAAGTGAACTGCGCCACCTGCCACGAAGGCGTGAACAAGCCGCTCTACGGCGCCAGCATGGTCAAGGATTATCCGATCCTGATCGGGCCGGCTCCGGCACGGACGGCGTCCGCCGCTCCGGCGGCAGCGAAGTGAAAGCCTGAGCATGGCCATGCGGGTCGCCCACGGGCGGCTCGCCGGCGATGCGGCGGACCGCAACGCGACCGGCGTCGTCGACCCTCGGGCCGACGACGCCGATTTCGTCTTTGGGGGGCCGGCGACGCCCGCCGCGATGCGCGCGCATCACGATCGGTCCCGGGCCGAGTCCGGCCGCGATAGCGGACCGGCCGTGCTCGCGATCCGGCCGCGCAAGCGGATCGGCTGCGCTAGGAGCCCGGCCGTGCTCGCGGGCCGGCGGGACCTGCTGGTCGCGGCCGCGCGCACGCCCGTCGAACACGGCCGCAGGAGGCGGGACGCCGCCGGGACGGAGCGTCGCCGGGGCGGAGCGCCGCGAGCCGGTGCTCCAGGGTTTCCGCGCAGCCGCCCTGCGGCTCCGGCATTGATTTCCGCCCTGTCCTGACGTCTAGTCCGATCCGGTACGGAGGCCACATGACGGACGACGAGGCGACGTCCCGCCGGGACGACGAGGCCGCAGCGGAGACCGAGCAGGACACCGGGCCGGCCACGGCCGTGCCGGACCCTGCGGAGATCCGGCGCATCGGCCTCGCGAACGCGCTGCGCGAGGTGACGGCACCGCTCCACCGCCGGGCCGAGAAGGCCGGCGTCATCAGCGACATCGTCCGCGGCCGCTCGAGCCGTGCCGCCTACACGCTGCTGCTGCGCAACCTGCACGCCGTCTACGAGGCGATCGAGCGCGGCCTCGAGCGCCACCGCGACACGCCGGCGGTCCGCCTGATCGTGCGGCCCGAGATCTATCGCGCCGACGCGATCGCGCGCGACGTCGAGACGCTCTGCGGCAGCGCCGCGGCGGCGCGCGCCGTGCCGCTGCTGCCGGAGGGCCGGGCCTATGCGGCGGCGGTGGCCGAGTCCGCCGAGGGCGACGGCATCCGCCTGATCGGCCACGCCTACACGCGCTATCTCGGCGATCTCAGCGGCGGCCAGACGGTGAGCCAGGTTCTCGCCAAGACGCTCGGCCTCGACGTCGGCATGCGCAATCTCTACCGCTTCGCCGGCATCGACGGGCTCGAGGCCTACAAGGACGACTACCGCGCGGCGATCGATCGCGCCGCCTTCGAGACCGACCGCCCCGACGCGATCCTGGCCGAGGCCATGCTGGCGTTCCGGCTCAACATCGCGCTGTTCTGGGCGGTCCAGGAGGCGGCCGGCGGCGCTGCCGCGCGCACCCCGGAGCCGGCCCCGGCCGAGTAGGCCGCGGCTGCCGGACGACGGACTGCCGCCGGACGCCGCGTCGCCGCGCCGGCCCGGGCCGAGCCGCTCCGGCGCGCCGCGCCGTCAGGCCTCGCCCGGCCCCTTGCGGCTGTGGCCGTCACCGTTCGGCTCGCCGGGCCTGTCGCCGCGCTGGCCGCCCTCGTGCCCGTCGTCGTGTGCGACGTCTTGGGCGCCGGCGGCGTGCGAGGCGAGATGGGCCAGCACCTCGGCGGTGCGATAGACCGAGGCCTGCACGCTGCCCAGCATCTCGGCCATCCGGGTGGTGTCGAGCCCGTCGGTGATCTCCAGCGCCGCCAGCTGGGCGTTCTCGACCACGGGCGAGAGCAGGGTGCGGTAGATCTGGTCGGCCTTCGGCTCCAGCCGGGCGGAGAACAGGGCGTTGCGGTCGACCACGCTCTCCTGGAAGCGGTTGCGGGCGCTCTCGGCCGCCTTGCGCTCGGTCAGGTCCATGAACAGCAGCACGAAGCCGAGCACCTTTCCGGGCGAGGAGAACACCGGGTCGGCGCGCACCAGCAGCTGGCGCGGATCCTCCTGGCCGGCGGCGAGCTGCACCTCGCCGCGCCAGGTGCGGTGATAGGCGGTGAGGTCGAGCATGCGCTGGCGCACCTCGGCGGCGTCGACGAACAGCGGCACCAGGTCGTCGATGGTGACGAGCCCGCCCTGGGTCAGCGGCAGCAGGCGGTTGAAGGCGCCGTTGCACAGGAGGATGCGCCCGGTCGCGTCGGCGATCACGGCCGGCTGGTCGGAGACCAGCACCTGGCTGCGCACCGTGTCGAGCTGGTGCTGGGCGATCAGGAAGCTGACGGCGCGGAACTGCAGCACCACGTCGGTGACGGTGTCGCTGATCAGCCGCGCCGCGGTGAGGTCGGCCGAGGTCCACGAGTCGCAGGTGCCCTCGACGAGCTGGTGCCACTTGGCGAAGGACCGCCGCGGCGACAGGTCCTTCGGCGAGGCGCCGACCTCGACCGGCTTGAGCGGGTCGCCGCCCCAGGTGACGGTGCGCACCCGCTCGGGCCGGAACCAGATCAGGTACTCGCCCGGCGAGGGCGACACCGGCGTCGCCAGGATTCCGCTCGCCACGGCGGCGCAGCGGGCGAACTCCGGCATCTCGGCGCCGAGCGTCGAGGTGGCGTAGAGCGGCACCCGCGGCCGGCCGTCGAGCCACGCCCCGATGGCGCGCAGGTCCGGCGTGCCCGGCACCTCGCCCGTGGTGAGGATCTGGCCGTCGTAGAGCAGCGCCGCGCCGGTGGCGTTCACCGGCGTCAGCAGCGCCTGCGAGTTGTCGAACAGGGCCATGCGCCAGTCGCCCTCGCGGGCGATCGCCTCGATCATGCGCTGCTCGAGCCGGCGCACCGACAGCTCGGCCTGCGCCTGGACGAAGCTCTCCAGCGCCGCGATGCGGGTGGCGATCGCCTCGGCGAGCAGCTCGCAGACGGCGCGCACCTCGAAGGAGACGAGGCGCGGCACGTAGTGGTGGCAGGCGACGAGGCCCCACAGCTTGCCGCCGACCATCAGCGAGGCGACCATGGTGGCGCCGACGCCCATGTTCTTCAGGTACTGGATGTGGATCGGCGACATGCTGCGCAGCGTGCACAGCGACATGTCGAGGTCGGTGCCGCTGATCGGCGACAGGCGCGGCACCAGCGGCACCGGCTCGTAGGCGATGTCGACCAGCACGCGCACGCGGTTGCGCTGGTAGAGCCGGCGGGCGATCTGCGGGATGTCCGAGGCCGGGTAGCGGTTGCCGAGATAGGGCTCGAGCTCCGGCTCGCGCTGCTCGGAGAAAACCTGGCCGTGGCCGAGCTCGTCGAAGCGGTAGATCATCACCCGGTCGTAGCCGGTGATCGTCTTGTAGATGCGGGCCGCCTCGTCGCACAGCGCCCGCACCGAGGGCGAGCCGAGGATCGCCTGCAGCGCCTTCTCGATCCGGGTCGCCAGCGGCAGGGTGGCGCCGGCCTCCTCGAGCTCGATGATCACGCCCTCGCCGGGCGGGCGGTGGACGAGCACGTCCCAGCCGCGGCCGCCGAACCGGCAGCGCAGCACGTGCGGAATCGAATCGAGCGGCTCGCCGAGATGCGGCGCGATCGCCTCGGCGAGCTCGGGCGCGAAGTCGGCGACCCGGCGTCCGAGCACCGGCTCGGCGAGGCCGAGAAAGTCGGCCGCGTTGGCGCTCGCCTGGACGACGACGCCGTCGCTCTCGCGCATCATCATCAGCGCGCCGTGCGGCTGGATCGATTGCGCGAGATGGATCTGCTCCAGCTCGCAATTCGACAGGTCGGCCTGTCCGAACGGCGGGATCGAGAGTGGCTCGCCCAAGTCTCCGTGCTCCGGTGTCGTTCTCGTACGTCGATCGGACCCGTCGGCGGGCCGACCCGGGCCGTTCGTGCCCGTCGCCGGACACACTCGGGACTTAATCTAACCGAAAGTGAGGCTCACTCGTCCAGCATTTGCGGCGAACGGGAGTGAAATCGGCGGCCGGCGGTGGAATTCAACCTTTCCCTGATCCGCCCGCGGGCGGGTCGTCGCCGAGGTCGTACCGATTCAGCTTTGCATACAGGCTCTGGCGCGACAGGCCGAGGAGCTCGGCCGCCGCCGTCCGGTTGCCGCCCGCGAGGTCGAGCGCGGCGCGCACGTAATGGCGCTCGACCACCCCGATGGTGTCCCGCACCAGCTTGCGCAGCGAGGTCTTGCCGATCTGCTCGGTGAGCGGGCCGAGCGCCGAGATCAGCCGGTTGGCGTCCTCGGCCGGCGGCAGCCGCCGCGCCACGTCGCGCAGGATCACGCCGATATGCGGGTTCGCGGCGTCCCCCGTGCCGGCCGCCGAGATCTCGACCTCGGTGGAGGCGCCGAGCTCGCCGTGGATCGTGGTCGAGAACAGCCGGACGAAGCGTTGCCGGTGCACGTTGGCGAGCAGCACGGTGAGGTCCGCGCCGGGCCGCCACAGCCAGCGGCCGAGCCGCTCGCCGACGACCAGGCCCTTGGCGCCGACCTCGACGAGATCGAGGAACGCCTGGTTGGCGCGCCGGATCACGCCCTCCTGGTTGATCACCACGAAGCCGTCCGGCATGCGCTCGATCAGGTCCTCGACCGACAGGCGGTCGGCCTGGGCCGGCATCGGCAGCGGCGCGCCGACGGGCGAGAGCTGGACCAGGAAGATCGGGCCCGGATCGGAGGTCATCAGCGAGGCCCGGACCAGGCAGGCCTTCCGGGTCTGGCCGAAATGCATCACGATGCCGGGCGCCTTGCCCTGCTCGCGGACCCGCAGCAGCATCGCCTGCAGCAGGTCGCGCTCCTCGGCCAGCACGTCGGCCAGGAAGTCGCGGCCCGCGATGCTGTCGGGGCGCGGCCCGACCGCGCCGAGCGCCTGCACGGCGGCCGGATTGGCCTCGATGATGCGCAGGTTGGAGGCGCGCAGCAGCAGCACCGCCTCGGTGGAGGTGTGGAACAGCAGCCGGTAGCGGGTCTCGACGTCGCGCAGCTTCCAGTAGTCGCGCTCCATCGTCTGCTGGGCCGCGATCAGCCGCGATTGCAGCTCCGCAACGGCCTGCAGGTTCTTGCCGATGGCGAGCAGCCCGGGCCGGCCGCCGAGCAGGACGGTCGTGTACTCGATCGGCAGCTCGCGGCCGCTGGGAAACTTCTGGGTGACCTGCCGGAACGCGGACACGCCCGTCTTGAGGGCGTCCTCGACCATCCGGCGGACCTTCTCGCCGCCGATCTCGGTGACGGTCTCGACCCACGGGCGCCCCAGCCACGCCTCGACACCCTTTTCGGAGATCGAATCGGAGAGCGTGACCTCGCGGATCACCCCGCTCATGTCGAGCAACAGGGTGACGTCCGGCTGCGAGATGTTGAGACTGGTCATGGTCGCTCGATACCGAAAACGTTACAGAGGCGACCGCGCGCTGCCCTCGATGATCAAGAAATTTCGACCACCACGATGGTCTCAGCGGGAGCCCGGCGGCACAGGGGTTCGCTCACCAGGGGCGAATCAGTATTGTTCGGATTCCCATTCCTTGCGTGTCAATTGGACCCGTCGCCAGCGTCCGTCAATGGAGCTATTGCGTATTGCTTCGTAAATCAAGTTGCGCAGCATCAAAACAGCCCGGCATTTTCGCCGGGTGTCGCAACCTTGACGGATGATGGTGTCGTTCGGGACTGTCGGTTGTCGTGCGGCGGCTAATCTTCCCGTATTGATTGTGGCTTTGGACAAGACCTCGCGACGCGTGTCGCGAGGTCGGCCAGATGGGCGACCAGGGCGCCGAGCAGGCTCGCCGCCACCCACACCCAGTCGGCCCCGACCAGGGCGGCCCGGACGGCGAGCAGCAGGAAGGCGCCGGCCGCGAGGTTGGGCAGCAGCACCGCGAGCCGGGGCAGGCGCCCGGTCGACCGATGCAGCAGCGCGAGGCCGATCGTCTCCAGCGCGACGAGCGCCAGGATCAGGTCGACGACGCGTCCGCTGGCGAAAAGGTCGCGCATTCCCGCCCGATCAGCCGAACGGCCCGTTGAGCTGGACCACCGTCCAGGTCAGGTAGGAGGCGATCGTCACCCAGGCCAGGTAGGGGAAGAAGAACAGGCTCGCGAGCTTCGAGTCCTTCAGCGGCGTGACCACCAGCAGGAAGACGGCGAGCCACAGGACGCCGACCTCGTACAGCGCCCAGTCGGGCCGCTGGCGGGCGAAGAACAGGAAGCTCCACAGGACGTTCAGGCCGCCGACCAGGACGAACAGCGCGACCGCGACGGCGCGGCGCCGCTCGCAGGCGATGTCGCGCCAGGCGAACGCCATGCCGATCACCGAGAGCGCGAAGACGCTCGTCCAGACGATCGGGAAGGCATAGTCGGGCGGCTGCCACCACGGCTTCTTCAGCGCCTGGTACCAGGCGCCGAGCTGGGTCAGCTCGCCGCCGATGGTGGCGACCGCCGCGGTGAACAGCGCGGCGAGCAAGAGGGGGCCGAGGAAGCCGCGCGCATGCGGCTCCGGCTTCAGGTCGACGCGAAGCGTCAAGGGTGAGCGAGACCGCACAGCGAAGCAATGTCCTTGAAGAAGATCCGCACGTGAGCCGCGGGCTTGGCCCGGACCAGCTCCTTGTTCATGTAGGCCTGCCAGGTGAGCCGCTGCACATCCGGATCGCGGCACATCCCGACGAAACGCTCGCGCGTCCAGTCGCTGCGATACCAGAAGCGCTGCAGCAGTCCAAGGATGAAGAACACCCGGCCGTGGGCTTTCATGAACCGCTTGCGGGCGAGGGCGAGGGCGCGCGCGTCCCCGGTCGCCAGCGCCTCGTCGACCGCCTCGGCGGCGAGCCGGCCGCCGGTGAGCGCGTAGAAGATGCCCTCGCCCGAGGCGGGCGCCACCACGCCGGCGGCGTCGCCGGCGAGCAGCACGTCGCGGCCGTTGTCCCAGCGCTTGAGCGGATGCAGCGGGATCGGCGCGCCCTCGTGCCGGATCGTCGCGCAGGCGTCGAGCCCGGTCGTCCGGCGCAGCTGCGCCACCGCCTCGCGCAGCGCGAAGCCCTTCCTCATCGAGCCGGTGCCGATGCTGGTGGTCGCCCCGTGCGGGAAGATCCAGGCGTAGAAGTCGGGCGACAGCGGGCCCTGGTAGTAGACGTCGCAGCGCGCCGGATCGAAGTCGGCGACGCCGCTGGCGGGCGACTCGACGATCTCGTGATAGGCGAACACGTGCGGCACCTGGTCGGCGCCCGGCACGGCCTGGCGGCCGACCTGCGAGATGGCGCCGTCGGCACCGATCACGGTGCGGGCCCGCACGCTGACCGAGGTGCCGGCCGCGGCGTCGCGCGGCCGGTAGTGGACGAGCGACAGGCCGGAGTCGTCGCGGCCGAGCCTCTCGAAGGTGCCGGCCCGGCGGGTGGCGCCGGCTGCCTCGGCGCGCTCGCGCAGCCATTCGTCGAACGGCCCGCGGTCGACCATGCCGACGAAGCCGCCGTCGATCGGCATGTCCACCTGGCGGGCGGATGGCGCGATCATCCGGGCGCCGGTGATCTTGGCGACCAGCATGTGGTCGGGAATCTCGAACTGCCGGATCGCCACCGGCGGGATGGCGCCGCCGCACGGCTTGATGCGGCCGGCCTTGTCGAGCAGCAGGACGGAGCGGCCGCGGCGGGCCAGATCGGTCGCGGCGGTCGCGCCGGCCGGGCCCCCGCCCACCACCACGGTGTCGAACGTCTCCACTGCAGCCATGGTCACGACCTCCCTGCCTCGGCGGGCGCATACAACGCCTCGCCCTGACTCGTATCGACGGTGCTCTCCGGAATGCGGCCGGGATGCACCCGGGCGGCCAGCACGGCCGAGACCAGGAACAGCGCGGCTTCGAGCGTGAAGACGGTGGCGTAGGCCGTGACGGGCGAACCGAGCAGGGCGCGGGCGACGTCGCTCGCCAGCGTCCCGAGGAAGCCGCCGACCCCGAACGAGATCGCCTGGGCGGCGCCCCACAGGCCCATGCGCACGCCCTCGCGGTTCTCGCGGCCGTTGCTGGCGAGGCCCATCATCGACCCGATGGCGGCGACCGCATAGGCGCCGTTGGTGACGCCGAGCATGAACACGCAGGCGTGCAGCGGCCAGCCCGGTCCGGCGAAGGCGCCGAGCGCCAGGCTCGCGAGCGCCACGGCGGACGCGATGCAGCCGCCGATGCACCAGCCGCGCATCGAGGCGAGCGCCCGGCCGAAGCGGCCGGTGCCGGCGATGCCGACCGTCACCATGCCGACCAGCACGCCGGAGTGCTGCAGGCCGGACAGCTTGGTCGAGTCGCCCGGGGTGAGGCCGAACACGGTGCCGGCGAACGGCTCGAGGATCAGGTCCTGGGCGCTGTAGGCCAGCATCGAGATCAGCACGAACATGGCGAAGCGGCGTGCCTCGGGCTCCGCCCAGACCTGGGCCAGCGCCTCGCGGAACGGCACCTTGCGGGCCTCCTCGCCGCGGCCCGGCGCAGCGGCCTGCGCGGCCGGGCGGGTGTCGCCCTCGACTCCCCACACCGCCGCGAGCGACAGCACGAAGGCGATCGCCGAGACGCTGGTCGCCACCGTCACCAGACGGGCCGGCGAGAACGGGTCGAGCAGGTGGCCGGCGCCGCCGGCCGTGACGATGAAGCCGACGATCATCATCACCCAGACGATGGTGGCGGCGACGGCGCGGCGATCCGGATGGACGCGCTTGGCGAGCAGCACCAGGAGCGAGGTGCCGGCGGCGCCGACGCCGACGCCGATCCCCAGGAAGGCGAGCGCCGCGATGGCGACGCCGGCGATCACGCTGGTGCCGAGCATCGCCGTGCCGGCCGCGGCGGCGGCCCCGGACAGCGCCAGCGTCGCCATGCCGCCGATGATCCACGGCGTCACCCGGCCGCCGGTGTCGGAGCCGTAGCCCCAGCGCGGCCGCAGCACCTGGACGGCGTAGTGGATGGCGACCAGGGCGCCCGGCAGCATCGCCGGCAGGGCGAACTCGACCACCATGACGCGGTTGAGCGTCGACGTGGTCAGCACCACGACGGCGCCGAGCGCGGTCTGGACGAGGCCGAGGCGGACGATGCCCAGGAGGCCGATATGGCCGGGCGGGACGGGGGTCATGCCGGGGCTCCGAACGCCGCGAGCGCCACTGCGCTCGTCATCATGCCGAGGACGTAGAGCGTGACGCCGAGGCCGCTGAACCAGGTCGCCTTGGCGATCGGGGCGGCCAGGAAGCGCATCGCGAGCGCCCCCTGTGCGACCAGCAGCAAGGTGACGATTGCGGCGTGCACGGGGCGGTCCCAGCTGGCGAGCAGCACGATCACGGCGAGCTGCGGCAGCGCCATCACGACGCAGGCGAGCCGCGCCGCGGCGTCGACGCCGAACTGCACGGGCAGCGAGCGCACGCCGGTGCGGATGTCGCCCTCGATCGACTTGAAGTCGTTGAGCGTCATGATGCCGTGCGCGCCGGCGCTGTAGAGGAAGGCCAGCGTCACGATGCGCCAGTCCGGCAGGCCGCCGATCATCACGGCGGCGCCGGTGAACCAGGCGAAGCCCTCGTAGGTGATGGCGCAGGCGGCGTTGCCCCACCAGCCGTTCTGCTTCAGGCGGACCGGCGGCGCGCTGTACAGCCAGGCGAGCACCAGGCCGACCGCGGCGGCGCCGAACACCCAGCCGCCGAGCTGGCTCGCCAGCGCGAGCGACATCGCGGTCCACAGGATGGCGAGCCAGAGGCCCCAGCGGCCCGGGATGCGGCCGGACGGGATCGGGCGGTGCGGCTCGTTGATGGCGTCGACATGGCGGTCGAACCAGTCGTTGACGACCTGGCTGGTGGCGACCAGCAGCGGCCCGCACAGCACGATGCCGGCGACCACCACGGGCCAGCGCGGACCGAGCGGCAGGCCGGACGACACCACGCCGCAGGCGAACGCCCACATCGGCGGAAACCAAGTGATCGGCTTCAGCAGCTCGAGCACGGCGGACGGCGCCGGCATCTGCATGGTCGTCGTCACACTCATGCGTCACTCGTCCTCGCGTCGCGCGTTCCTGCGCCGCCCGGTCCCCGGTGACGGCCGGCACCGGCGCTCATTCTTCGCTCTCGGCCGGCTCGCCGGCATCGGCGAGCCCGTAGCGGCGCAGCTTCACGTAGAGGCTCTGGCGCGACAGCCCGAGCATCTCGGCCGCCGAGGCGCGGTTGTTGCCGGTGAGCTCGAGGGCGGCCTCGATGCACAGGCGCTCGACCACGTCGGTCGCCTCGCGCACCAGCTCCTTGAGCGACACCCGCCCGACCAGCTCGGTGAGCTGGTCGACCGAGCGCGGCATCTCGCGGCCGGCGCGTGCGTCGGTCGGCAGGCGGCGGCCGACATTGCGGACCGTGAAGCCGTAGAAGGGCTCGGCCCCGTTGGCGACCGCGGCGGCGGAGATCTCGACGTCGGCCTGGGCGCCGAGCTCGCCGCGCAGCGTCGTCGCGAACAGCCGCACCGAGCCGATCTGGCGCAGATTGGCGACCAGCACGTTGAGGTCGACGCCGGACCGGCCGAGCCAGCGCTCCAGCGATTCGCCGCGCGCCTGCTCCTCGCTGGCGAGCTGGGCGAGATCCAGGAAGGCCGGATTGGCGGCGATCACCCGGCCGTCGCGATCGGTGACGACGATGCCGTCCGGCGCGTGCTCGAAGAAGCGCAGCAGCTTGGTGCGGCTCTCGGTGCCGCTGCTGCCGCCGTCGCGCTCGGGCAGCGACAGGCGGACCAGGAACAGCGAGGCGTTCTCCTGGCGGAACAGCGAGGCGGAGACGAACACGACGCGTCCGGAATCGACCAGACGGGCGCGGGTCGAGTCCGAGCGGCCGGCCGAGCGCACCCCGGCGAGCAGCGCCTGCACGGCCGGCACGGTGTCGGGCTCGAACGCCTCCAGCAGCGGCCGGCCGATGATGCGGCGGCCGACGTCGCCGAAGGTCTGGGCGGCCGACGGATTGGCCTCGACGACGCGCTGCGTGCCGGTGTCGACGATCAGCACCGGCTCGGGCGACATCTGGAACAGGAGCCGGTAGCGGGTCTCGGCGTGGCGCAGGCGCGTGTAGTCGCGCTCCATCGACTGCTGTGCCTCGACGAGGCGCTGCTGCAGCTCGGCGACGGCCCGCAGGTCGCGGCCGACCGCGACCAGGGGGCCGGAGGGCAGGCGGATGGCCGAATAGAGAATCGGGACGTCCATCCCGCGCGGGGAGGGATGGTTGACCTGCCGGCGCGGAGTCGCCTCGATCCCGGCCTCGCGCAGCAGGGCCTCGACCTTGGGGCGGCTCTCGCTCGTCACGGTGTCGGCGAAGGGCTGGCCGAGCAGCGGGCCGTGGCCCTCGAGGGCCGACTGCAGCTCCGGGCTCTGGCAGGCCATGTCGCGGATCACACCGTTGTCGCCGACGACGAGCGCAACGTCCGCGGCCGCCGCGACCAGGGTCGCAGCCGCCCTCACGTCCAGTTCGCCCAGCGACTCTATCGGCGCTCTGAAGCCGTTCACGTTGCGACCAAGTCCTTTTTCGAGCCGTTACCGGTCGGCCCGCCGTCCCTGGTCGCCGCGTGACGCGTCGATCACGGACGGTGGGCGAGCGCGGCGACGAGATTCTGGGCCTGAATGGGTGCCTGGCGGGCGTCGATGGCGACCGCGTCGGCGCCGACCCGCGACGCGTAGTCGGGGCGTTCGACGAAGACGCGCCCGCCGACCAGCACGCCGACCGAGCGATTGCAGGATTCGCGGCGAACCATCTGGATGGCCGAGGCGAGCGCCTCCAGCCGGGATTCGCAGCTCAACGAGAAGCCCACCACGGCGAACCACTCGTTGCGGACCATGGCGGCGAGCTCGGTCCGCGCCGGAACCGGCGCGTCCCAGACGAGCCAGCCGGCGCGGCGGAAGAACTCGGCCGCCATCGCGATGCCGAAGGTGTGCTGCTCGCCCGGCGCCGGCACGAGGAGCACCGGCAGGCCTTCCTGCTGGTGCTCGACCTCGCTGTGGAACGCGGCGCTGAACTCGCGCAGCACCCGGTGCAGGCGCCACAGGCCGAGCGTCACCTGGGTGAAGTCGCAGGTGTCGCGATTCCACAGCTCGCCGAGATGGCGCGCCGTCGGCGCCAGCACGTCGAGATAGATGCGCTCGACCGGCATGCCGCGCGCCAGCACCGCCTCGACGAAGGCGAGCGCGCCGGCGTCGTCGCCGGCGAGCACGCGGTCGGTCAGCTCGGCCACCTCGTCGGAGTCCAGCGGCTGTCCGGCGCCCGGCAGATCCTCGCAGAGGCTCGGATGCGCCAGCACCAGCTTCGGAACGATATGGAATTCGACCGCCCGGTTCACCGGAGATGCTCCCGGAGACGCGCCCGCGACGGACCAGGGCGAGTCACCGGTGCGCTGCAGGTCGGGTGCGGCGAGGCGCTCGGCGGCACGGCCGTCGCCCGGATAGCCGCTCGTCCTGACCCACCAATCCCTCGCCGCCACCTGGGGTCTCGCTTCGGCCATAGCTACGCCTCTCAACAAGTTAAAGCCCGCGGGGATGAACAGTCAAGTTTAGTTTACGTACAGAATTGTTGACACCACCTGGGAAGCATCCTAGGCTGCCTTTCTCGATGGCACGCGCAAGGAGCGGCGCGATGCAAAAAGGCGACTCAGAGGGGGTGGTCTCGTCTGCATGTTGCGCAACGCAAGATGCGGCAGGCCGCGGCGCTGCGGGAGATTCATCGCACCATCCGGCGTCCCGTCCGTCAAGGGCGGTTGACAGTCCGTGTCATTACCGATTGTCAGGCAACTCGGATCCTGATCGGATGCAAGTTTCCTCCGATGCGGCATCGCACACGGCAATCGTCGGGCTGTACACGCCCGAGGAACGGCGCCGGCGCGACGCGTCGCCATGGACCATCGTGCAGGGGGTGCTCGCCCCGCTGCAGTTCCTCGTCTTCCTGGTCAGCCTCGGCCTCGTGCTGCGCTTCCTCGCCACCGGCGAGGGCTATGTCGCGGCGACCGTCTCGGTCGTGGCCAAGACCGTGATCCTCTACGTGATCATGGTGACGGGCTCGATCTGGGAGAAGGTGGTCTTCGGCAAGTACCTGTTCGCGAAGCCGTTCTTCTGGGAGGACGTGTTCAGCATGCTGGTCCTGGCGCTGCACACGGCCTATCTGGCGGCGCTGGCGACCGATGCCGCCGTCGCCACCCAGATGACGCTGGCGCTCGCCGCCTACGCCACCTACGTCGTCAACGCCACCCAGTTCGTCCTCAAGCTGCGCGCCGCGCGCAAGCAGCAGGAGGCGATGGACGCCGCCGCCAGCCTGGCCGAAGCAGCGCCCGGAGCGGCCCGATGAACGCCATCGCGCCCGCCAGGCCGGCCGCCGAGATCGGGTGCACCGACGCCCCCGTGCTCTACGAGCGCGGCCAGCGCGAGGTGTTCTGCGGGCTCACCGGCATCGTCTGGCTGCACCGCAAGATCCAGGACGCGTTCTTCCTGGTGGTCGGCTCGCGGACCTGCGCGCATCTCCTGCAGTCCGCCGCCGGCGTGATGATCTTCGCCGAGCCGCGCTTCGCCACCGCCATCATCGAGGAGCGCGACCTCGCCGGCCTCGCCGACGCCAATGCCGAGCTCGACCGGGTGGTGACGCGGCTGATCGAGCGGCGGCCCGACATCCGGCTCCTGTTCCTGGTCGGATCCTGCCCGTCCGAGGTGATCAAGCTCGATCTCCACCGTGCCGCGCAGCGGCTCTCGGAGACCTTCGCCCCGAAGGTGCGGATCCTGTCCTGGTCGGGCAGCGGCATCGAGACGACCTTCACCCAGGGCGAGGACGCCTGCCTGTCCGCGCTGGTGCCCGACATGCCGGCCGAGGCGGCCGACGCGCCGCCGTCGCTGCTCGTGGTCGGCGCGCTCGCCGAGGTGGTCGAGGATCAGTTCCTCCGCCTGTTCGCCGAGCTCGGAATCGACCGGGTGCGCTTCTTCCCGCCGCGCCGCTCCGACGACCTGCCGCCGGTCGGCCCGCGCACGAAGCTTCTGCTCGCGCAGCCGTTCCTGGCCGAGACCGCGCGCCTCCTGGAGAAGCGCGGCGCGGCCCGGCTTCCCGCGCCGTTCCCGCTCGGCGTGGAAGGGACGACGGGGTGGATCGGCGCCGCCGCCGAGGCCTTCGGGATCGACGACGCGCGCTTCGACGCGGTCGTGGCGCCGCGGGCCGAGCGGGCTCGCGCCGCGCTCGCCCGCCAGCGCGAGAAGCTCGACGGCAAGAGCCTGTTCTTCTTCCCCGACTCGCAGCTCGAGGTGCCGCTCGCCCGGTTCGCGGCGCGCGAGCTCGGCATGCGCCTCGTCGAGGTCGGCACGCCCTATCTGCATCGCGGCCATCTCGCCGCGGAGCTCGCGCTGCTGCCGGCCGGCACGGCGCTCTCCGAAGGCCAGGACGTCGAGAAGCAGCTCGATCGCGCCCGCGCGGCGCGGCCCGACCTCACGGTGTGCGGGCTCGGCCTCGCCAATCCGCTGGAGGCCGAGGGCCTGGCGACCAAGTGGTCGATCGAGCTCCTGTTCACCCCGGTGCACGGCTTCGAGCAGGCGGCGGATCTGGCCGAGCTGTTCGCCCGCCCGCTCGTCCGCCGCAGCCGGCTGAAGGTGTAGGTGATGCAGCTCACGGTGTGGACATACGAGGCTCCTCCGCATGTCGGCGCGATGCGCATCGCCGCCGCCATGGAGGGCGTCCACTACGTGCTGCACGCGCCGCAGGGCGACACCTATGCCGACCTGCTGTTCACCATGATCGAACGCGCCCGGAAGCGTCCGCCCGTCACCTACACGACCTTCCAGGCCCGCGATCTCGGCGGCGACACCGCCGAGCTGTTCAAGACCTCCGTCAAGGAGGCGTACGAGCGGTTCCGGCCGCAGGCCCTGATGGTCGGTGCCTCCTGCACGGCCGAGCTGATCCAGGACGACCCGGGCGGGCTCGCCCAGGCGCTCGGCCTGCCGGTCCCGGTGGTGCCGCTCGAACTGCCCGCGTACCAGCGCAAGGAGAACTGGGGCGCGGCCGAGACCTTCTACCGTCTCGTCCGCACCCTCGCAGGACCCTCCGTGCCGCCGCCCGGCTCCAAGCGGACGGCACGCGAGCCCGGCGAGCACGCCAGTACATCGGCTCCGCGCTGCAACGTCCTCGGGCCGACCTCGCTCGGCTTCCGGCATCGCGACGACGTTCACGAGATCACCGGTCTGCTCCACCGGCTCGGCATCGCCGTGAACGTCGTCGCGCCCCTCGGCGCGAGCCCGGCCGACCTCGCCCGCCTCGGCGAGGCCGACTTCAACGTCGTCCTCTATCCCGAGATCGCCTACCAGGCGGCGCAGTGGCTCGAGCGCAGCTTCGGGCAGAAGTCCACCAAGGTCGTGCCGATCGGCACCGGCGCGACGATCGACTTCGTCCGCGAGGTGGCGGCGCTGGCCGGCGTCGATCCGGCGCCGGTGCTCGACGGCGTCACGAGCCGGGCGCCGTGGTACGCCCGCTCGGTCGATTCCACCTATCTCACCGGCAAGCGCGTCTTCGTGTTCGGCGACGCCACCCACGCGATCGCCGCCGCCCGCGTCGCGGCGGAGGAGCTCGGCTTCGAGGTGGTCGGGCTCGGCACCTACTCGCGCGAGTTCGGCCGCGAGCTCCGTGCGGCCGCCGCCAAGTACGGCGTCGCGCCGCTGATCACCGACGACTATCTCGAGGTCGAGGAGACGATCGCGGCCGCCCATCCCGAGCTGGTGCTCGGCACCCAGATGGAACGCCACACGGCGAAGCGCCTCGGCGTGCCCTGCGCCGTCATCTCGGCCCCCGTCCACGTTCAGGACTTCCCGGCCCGCTATTCGCCGCAGATGGGCTTCGAGGGCGCGAACGTGCTGTTCGACACCTTCGTCCATCCGCTGATGATGGGGCTGGAGGAGCATCTCCTGCAGATGTTCCGCGAGGACTTCGAGTTCCACGCCGACGCGGCGCCGTCGCATCTCGGCTCGCATGCCGCCCCGGGCGCCCGCGTCGAGGCGCCCGCGTCGGCACCGGCTCCCGAGCCGGTGCCCGCCAACGCCGCGCCCGCCACCGCCGCACTCGCGATCGCGGCGGCCGGTCCTGTTTCCCCGGTCCCGTCCGCAGACGGCGGGCCGGTTTCCGCACCCCCGCTTCGCTGGGCAGCCGACGCCGAGAAGGAACTGCACAAGATTCCCTTCTTCGTGCGTGGCAAGGCCCGCCGCAATACCGAGCGCTTCGCGCAGGATCGCGGCCTGTCCCTGATCACGGTCGAGACATTGTACGATGCGAAAGCGTATTTCAGCCGGTGACCCGACGCCGATCCGCGTCGTCATCGTGACGATGGACAGCCATCTCGCGGGATCGGTGGCGCGCGCCCGCGCCGCCCTGACGCGCGAGCTGCCCGGCCTCGACCTGGTGATGCACGCGGCCGACGAGTGGGCCGGCGACTCCGCGGCGCTGGCGCGCTGCCTCGCCGACATCGCCGCGGCCGACATCGTCGTCGCGACGATGCTGTTCCTCGACGAGCACATCCGCCCGGTGCTGCCCGCCCTGCAGGCACGGCGCGACAGCTGCGACGCGATGGTCTGCGCGCTCGCCGCCGGCGAGGTGGTGCGCCTCACCCGCATGCACAAGTTCAGCATGTCGGGCGAGACCATGGGCGTGCTGAGCCTGCTCAAGCGGCTGCGCGGCAAGAGCTCCGAAGGGCCGGGATCGAACGGCCAGGGGCAGATGAAGATGCTGCGCCAGATCCCGAAGTTCCTGCGCTTCATCCCGGGCACGGCCCAGGATCTGCGCGCCTACTTCCTGGTCCTGCAGTACTGGCTCGCCGGCACCGACGAGAACGTCGCCAATCTCGTGCGCCTGATGGTCGAGCGCTACGCCGACGGCCCGCGCAAGGGCCTGCGGTCCGCCGTGAAGGCGGGCGCGCCGGTCGAGTATCCCGACACCGGGCTCTATCATCCGGCGGTCAAGGGCCGCGTCACCGAGAAGCTCGGCGACCTGCCGGCGGCCGGCCCCAACGGCACGGTCGGCGTGCTGGTGATGCGCTCCTACGTGCTGGCCCGCAACGCGGCCCACTACGACGGCGTCATCGCGGCGCTGGAGGCGAAGGGCCTCAAGGTGATCCCGGCCTTCGCCAGCGGGCTCGACGCGCGGCCCGCCGTCGAGGCCTTCTTCATGAAGGACGGCCGCGCGACCGTCGACGCCGTGGTCTCGCTCACCGGCTTCTCGCTGGTCGGCGGCCCCGCCTACAACGACGCCCGCGCCGCCGCCGAGCTGCTCGCCAGGCTCGACGTGCCCTACATCGCGGCGCATCCGGTCGAGTTCCAGACGCTGGAGCAGTGGCACGCCGATCCGCGCGGCCTGATGCCGGTGGAGGCCACCATGATGGTGGCGATCCCCGAGCTCGACGGCGCCATCTGGCCGATGACCTTCGGGGGCCGCTCGATCCTGGCCGAGACCTCCGGCCCGCGCGACGAGGGCCAGCGCGAGATGACCTCGCATCCCGAGCGCGCCGGCACGCTGGCGGCGCGCGTCGCCAAGCTGGTCGCGCTGCGCCGGGCGAAGCGCGCCGACCGCAAGGTCGCGGTCGTCATCTTCAACTTCCCGCCCAATGCCGGCGCCATCGGCACGGCGGCCTTCCTGTCGGTCTTCGCCTCCCTGCACAACACCCTGAAGGCGATGCGCGACGCCGGCTACACGGTCGACGTCCCGGCGACCGTCGACGATCTGCGCGACGCCATCCTGAAGGGCAATTCCGCGCGCCACGGCAGCGAGGCGAACGTCGCGGCCAGGATCGCGGCCGACGACCATGTGCGGCGCGAGAAGCATCTCGTCGAGATCGAGAAGCAGTGGGGCCCGGCGCCCGGCCGCCATCTCACCGACGGGCGCAGCCTGTTCGTGCTCGGCGAGAGGTTCGGCAACGTCTTCGTCGGCGTGCAGCCCGCCTTCGGCTACGAGGGCGACCCGATGCGGCTCCTGTTCGAGCGCGGATTCGCCCCCACCCACGCCTTCTCGGCCTTCTACCGCTGGATCAAGGAGGACTTCGGGGCGCATGCGGTGCTGCATTTCGGCACCCACGGGGCGCTCGAGTTCATGCCCGGCAAGCAGGCCGGCATGTCGGGCGAGTGCTGGCCCGACCGGCTGATCGGCGACCTGCCGAACTTCTACGTCTACGCCTCCAACAACCCGTCCGAGGGCACGCTCGCCAAGCGCCGGGCCGGCGCCGCGCTGATCAGCTACCTGACGCCGCCGATCACCAATGCCGGCCTCTATCGCGGCCTCCTCGACCTGAAGTCGTCGCTCGACCGCTGGCGGGCGCTCGAGCCCGAGACCGATGCGGAGACCCGCACGGCGCTCGCCGTGCTGCTGCAGGCGCAGGCCTCGGCCGTCAACCTGGCGCCGGCGGAGCCGGCCTGGGGCGACCCGGCGACCGAGATCGGCGCGCTCACCAACAAGGTGCTGGAGCTCGAATACACGCTGATCCCGCACGGCCTGCACGTGGTCGGCGAGGTGCCGACCGAGAGCGAGCGGGCCGAGATGCTCGAGGCCGCCGGCGTCACCGACGCGGTGAAGCGGGCGGAGCTCGACAAGCTGCTCGCCGTCGACCACGAGCTGCCGGCGATCGTCAAGGCGCTCGACGGCCGTTACCTGGCGCCGGCGCCGGGCGGCGACCTCCTGCGCACCACCGACGTGCTGCCGACCGGCCGCAACCTGCACGGCTTCGATCCGTTCCGCATCCCGAGCACCTTCGCGATCCAGGACGGCGCCCGCCAGGCGGAGCGCCTGCTCGCCCGCTGGAAGGCCGACGGCCACGCGGTGCCCGAGACCATCGCCATGGTCCTGTGGGGCACCGACAACCTGAAGACCGAGGGCGGGCCGATCGCCCAGACCCTGTGGCTGATGGGCGCCGAGCCGCGCCACGACAGCTACGGCCGCGTCTGCGGAGCGCGGCTGGTGCCGCTGGAGAAGCTCGGACGGCCGCGCATCGACGTGGTGGTGACGCTGTCGGGCATCTTCCGCGACCTCCTGCCGATGCAGACCAAGCTGCTCGCCGAGGCCGCGCTGCTCGCGGCGAGCGCCGACGAGCCGCCGGAGATGAACTTCGTGCGCAAGCACGCGCTCGCCTATCAGGCGGCCAACGGCGGCGAGATCGCCGAGGCCGCGCTGCGGGTCTTCTCCAACGCCGACGGCGCCTACGGCTCCAACGTCAACCAGCTGATCGACCAGGGCGGCTGGAACGACGAGGACGAGCTCGCCGAGGCCTACATGCGGCGCAAGGGCTTCGCCTACGGGGTCGACGGCAAGCCGGCCCGCCAGGACAAGGTGCTGAGCCACGTGCTGTCGAGCGTGGACCTGACCTATCAGAACCTCGACTCGGTCGAGCTCGGCATCACCACGATCGACCACTACTTCGACACGCTCGGCGGCATCACCCGGGCCGTGCAGCGCGCCCGCGGCACCACGGCGTCCGTCTATATCGGCGACCAGACACGCGGCGAGGGCACGGTGCGCACGCTCGCCGAGCAGGTGGCGCTGGAGACCCATACGCGCGCCCTCAATCCGAAATGGTACGAGGCGCTGCTCGCGCACGGCTACGAAGGCGTGCGCAACATCGAGGCCCAGGTCACCAACACGCTCGGCTGGTCGGCGACCACGGGCCAGGTGGCGCCGTGGGTGTACGAGCAGCTGACCCAGACCTTCATGCTCGACGAGAAGATGCGGCGTCGCCTGGCCGACCTCAATCCGGTCGCCTCGGCGAAAGTCGCACACCGGCTCCTCGAGGCCCACGAGCGTCGCTACTGGACGCCCGACGAGGCCATGCTGGACGCGCTGCGCCGCGCCGGCGAGGAGCTCGAGGACCGCCTGGAAGGTGTCGACCAAGGAGCCGCCGCATGACCGTCATCCCCCGACCGTCGGATCTCGCCGGAGAGCCCGTGCCGCAGGAGGTCTGCGGGTCCTGCACGGCCGCCGAAACTGCGGGCCGCGAGGACGGCGAGGGCAGCGTCCAGGTCCAGCTCGACCCGCGCGTCCAGATCGGCACCGCCAAGGTGTTCGCCGTCTACGGCAAGGGCGGCATCGGCAAGTCGACGACCTCGTCGAACCTGTCGGTGGCGTTCTCCAAGCTCGGCAAGCGGGTGCTGCAGATCGGCTGCGATCCCAAGCACGATTCGACGTTCACGCTGACCAAGTGCCTGGTGCCGACCGTCATCGACATCCTCGAATCCGTGAACTTCCACTCCGAAGAGCTGCGGATGGAGGACTTCGTCTACGAGGGCTACAACGGCGTGATGTGCGTCGAGGCCGGCGGCCCGCCCGCCGGCACCGGCTGCGGCGGCTACGTGGTCGGCCAGACCGTGAAGCTCCTCAAGGAGCACCACCTGCTCGACGACACCGACGTGGTGGTGTTCGACGTGCTGGGCGACGTGGTGTGCGGCGGCTTCGCGGCGCCGCTCCAGCACGCCGACCGCGCCCTGATCGTGACGGCCAACGACTTCGACTCGATCTTCGCCATGAACCGCATCGCCGCGGCCATCCAGGCGAAGGCCAAGAACTACAAGGTGCGGGTCGGCGGCGTGATCGCCAACCGCTCCGCCGCGACCGACGAGATCGACCGCTTCTGCGGCCGCACCGGGCTGAGGACGCTCGCCCATATCCGCGACCTCGACGTGGTCCGCCGCAGCCGCCTGAAGAAGTCGACGCTGTTCGAGATGGATCCGAGCGACGAGGTGATCGCGGTGCAGAACGAGTATCTGCAGCTCGCCGAGAAGCTCTGGGCCGGGGTCGATCCGCTGACGCCGACGCCGCTGAAGGATCGCGAGATCTTCGACCTGCTGGGATACGACTGATCGGGGGACGTGCGCGACCGGCGCATGCCGGCGCGGCACACGAAGGACAGGCACACGAAGGACAGGGACCAGGACACCGGCGATGCAGAGCGGGACCTACCAGGAGCGACGCGGCGAGATCGAGGCCTATTTCGATCGCACGGCGGCCGACGCCTGGGCGCGGCTCACCTCGGACGCGCCGGTCTCCGGCATCCGGGCGACGGTGCGCAAGGGCCGCGACGACATGCGCGCGACGCTGCTCTCGTGGCTGCCCGACGACCTCTCCGGCCGCCGCATCCTCGACGCCGGCTGCGGTCCCGGCATGCTGTCGATCGAGGCGGCGCGCCGCGGGGCCGAGGTGGTCGCCATCGACCTCTCGCCGACGCTGCTCGACCTCGCCCGTGAGCGAATCCCGCGCGATCTCGCCGGTAAGGTGACGTTCGTGGCCGGCGACATGCTGTCGCCCGACTTCGGCCGCTTCGACCACGTCGTCGCGATGGACTCGCTGATCCACTACCGGGCCGAGGACGCGGCGCGCGCGATCGCCGGTCTGGTCGCCCGCACCGACCGGTCGATGGTGTTCACCTTCGCGCCGCGCACGCCGGCGCTCGCCATGATGCACTTCGTCGGCGGCTTCTTCCCGCGCAGCGATCGGGCGCCCTCGATCGAGCCGGTCCGCGAGGAGCGGCTGCGCGAGCTGATCGCCGCCGAGCCGGCCTTCGCGGGCTGGCGCACCGGCCGCACGCGGCGCATCGCGGTCGGGTTCTACACGTCGCAAGCCCTGGAGTTGCTGCCGTCATGACGACCAAACGGCGCGTCGGAAAAACCGGAAACGCATTCCTGGCGATCCTCGGGACGCTCGGGCCGCAGTTCCTGCCGTTCGCCGACGTCTCCACCAAGGAGCTGCCGATGAGCCGGCTGCTCCGGCTGTCGCTGTTCCAGGTGTCGGTCGGCATGGCGATGGTGCTGCTCAACGGCACCCTCAACCGCGTCATGATCGTCGAGATGGGCGTGCCGAGCTGGCTGGTCGCCCTGATGGTGTCGCTGCCGCTGGTGTTCGCGCCGTTCCGCGCGCTGATCGGCTTCAAGTCCGACAATCGCCGCTCGGCGCTGGGCTGGCGCCGCGTCCCCTACATCTGGGGCGGCACGATGCTGCAGTTCGGCGGCTTCGCTATCATGCCGTTCGCGCTCCTGATCCTCACCGGCGACTCGCACGGGCCCACCTGGATCGGCCATCTCGGCGCCGCGCTCGCCTTCCTGCTGGTCGGCGCCGGCCTGCACACCACCCAGACGGCGGGCCTGGCGCTCGCCACCGACCTCGCGCCCGAGGACAAGCGGCCGCGCGTCGTCGCCTTCCTCTACGTGATGCTGCTCGTCGGCATGGTCGGGGCCTCGCTGGTCTACGGCCAGTGGCTCACCGACTTCAGCCCGCTGCGCCTGATCCAGATGATCCAGGGCGCCGCGCTGGTCACCATGATCCTCAACAGCGTGGCGCTGTGGAAGCAGGAGCCGCGCGACCCGTCGCGCACCCGGCGCGACGGGCCCACGCCGTCGTTCCGCGAGTCCTGGCAGGCGTTCTGCCGGGGCGGACGATCGACCCGCGTGCTGGTCGCCGTCGGCTGCGGCACCGCGGGTTTCTCCATGCAGGACATCCTGCTCGAGCCTTACGGCGGGCAGGTCCTGCATCTCACGGTCGGGGCCACCACGGCGCTGACCGCCCTGATGTCGGCCGGCAGCCTGTTCGGCTTCGGGCTCGCCGCACGCCTGCTCTCCCGCGGCGTCGATCCCTACCGTCTCGCCGGCTGGGGGGCGGTCGCCGGCGTCGTGGCGTTCTCGGCCGTCATCTTCTCGGCGCCCACCGATTCGCCGATGCTGTTCCGGGTCGGCACGGCGCTGATCGGCTTCGGCGCCGGGCTGTTCTCGGTCGGCACCCTCACGGCGGCGATGTCGCTCGGCCGCGAGGGCGAGAGCGGGCTGGCGCTCGGCGCCTGGGGCGCCGTGCAGGCGACCTCGGCCGGGCTCGCCATCGCGATCGGCGGCGCCATCCGCGACGTCGTCGCGGATCTCGCCACCAGCGGCCGGCTGGGGGCGGCGCTCTCCGACGTCTCGGCCGCCTACGGCTTCGTCTACCACATCGAAATCGGACTGCTGTTCATCACCCTGATTGCCATCGGACCGCTCGTTCGTCCCGCGGGCGAGAAAGGGCAATCTTCCCTGAAGTTCGGTCTGGCCGAATTTCCCGGCTAGCCGTCATTGCGCGGAGGTCTTTCATGCAAACCGGCGCCTTCACTGGATACATGGACGTCGCCCAAGTCGTTCTCTACGCCTTCTGGATCTTTTTCGCCGGGCTGATTTTCTATCTCCGGCGCGAGGACAAGCGCGAAGGCTACCCGCTCGATTCCGATCGCACCGTCGCCTCGGGCGGGCAGGTCGAGGTGGTCGGCTGGCCGCGGCCGCCGGAGCCCAAGACCTATCTGCTGGCGAGCGGCGCCACCGTCACGGTGCCGTCCTACGCGCCGCTGGTGATCGACACCCGCGTCCGGCCCGGCCCGCATGCCGGCTCGCCGTTCGAGCCGGTCGGCGACCCGATGAAGACCGGCGTCGGCCCGGCCGCCTATGCGGACCGCGCCGATCATCCGGATCTCACCTGGGAAGGCGAGAACCGCATCGTGCCGCTGCGCGTCGCCACCGACCACTGGGTCGAGGAGAACGATCCCGATCCGCGCGGCATGACCGTGATCGCGGCCGACGGCGAAGCCGCCGGGGTGGTCACCGAGCTGTGGATCGACCGCGCCGAGCCGATCGTGCGCTACTACGAGGTGGCGCTCGGCGGCAAGGGCGGCAAGACCGTGATGCTGCCGGCCGTGTTCGCCTATGTGCACGCGGACCGCAAGGAGCTCTCGGTCCCGGCCGTGCTGGCGAGCCAGTTCGCCGGCGTCCCGTCGATCAAGAGCCCGAACCAGATCACGGCGCTCGAGGAGGACAAGATCTCGGCCTACTTCGCCGGCGGCAAGCTGTACGCCACCCCGGAACGGGCGGAGCCGCTGCTGTGAGATGGCTGAAGCCCTGGGCACCCCGGCCCCTGCCGGAGTCTCTTCCCGACGGTGAGGAGATCCTCTGGCGGGGCGCGCCGCTGCTGGCGCCGCTGGCCGTGCACGTCTTCCACGTCCGGAAGGTCGCCGTCTATTTCGCGGCGATCGTCCTGTGGGTCGGCGCGGCCAGCTATGCGGACGGGGGCTCCCTCGCGGGGGCCGTCGTCGCGGCCTTGTGGGTGGTGCCGCTCGCGCTCGCCGCGGTCGGCATCCTGGGGCTGTTCGCCTATCTGGTCCGGCGGACCACGACCTACACGATCACGTCCCGCCGGATCGTCCTGCAATACGGCGTCGCCTTTCCGATGACCCTGAACATTCCGTTCAAGCACATCGGCTCGGCGGCGCTGCGCCTCTATCGCGACGGCTCGGGCGACATCCCGGTGGTCCTCACCGGCGGCACCAAGATCGCCTATCCGATCCTGTGGCCGCACGCCCGGCCGTGGCACCTGCGGCGGCCGCAGCCGATGCTGCGCGTCGTCGCGGAGGCCGCGCAGGTCGCCGAGCTCCTCGCCCGTGCGCTCGCCGCGCGGTCGGGAGCCGAGCGTCCGCCGGCGGGCGCCGACGCGTCGAGCCCCGCAACACCGGATCTGCCGCAGGCCTCGAGCGCCGCGGCGTGACACGGAGCGCCTCATGAGCGACCTCGCGCGCCGGCCGTTCCCGCGCGGCCCGCTGCTCGGTGCAGCGGCCCTGCTGGTCTTCGTGCTGGTCGCGGTCGGGGTCTCGCGCGGCGTCGGAACGGTGCCGACCGGGGCGCCGCCCGATCCCGCGGCCGCCGTGGCGGTGGCGATGCGCGACCTGCGCTTCGTCGACCGGCCGGACGGCACCGTGGCGGTGGTCGACGCGGCCGACGGGCGCACCGTCGGCGCGCTCGCCTCCGGCCAGGACAATTTCATTCGCGGCACGCTACGCGGCTTCGCCCGCGAGCGCCGGCGCCAGGACATCGGCGTCGAGCTGCCGTTCCGTCTCACCCGGTGGACCGACGGGCGCCTGTCGCTCGACGACCCGAGCACCGGGCGGCATGTCGAGCTGTCGGCCTTCGGCGTCACCAATGCCGAGGCGTTCGGCCGCTTCCTCCAGGGACGGGACGGAGCCCGATGATCGGAGCATGGAAACGCGGACGGCGCGTCGTCGAGGTGCCGTGCACGATCGAGATCGAGCGGACGGCGGACAGCCTGCACGCTCATGTGGACCTCCAGGGGATAGAGATCGAGCCGGGCGACGAGGTGATCGTCCACGACGCCCCGACGTCGATCCCTTTCGGCGAGAGCACCATCGTCCACAGCCGGGCCACCGTGGTCCTGGCCGGACGGGTGGAGCGCCTGATGGCGCGCCTCGCCGGGTACTTCGAGCTGACCGAACTCTACGAAGTCGGCTTTTCCCCCGGGAGGACCAAATGATACCGATGGAAGGCGGCGCCGGAGCGATCCGGATGACGACGGATCCGGCGAGCACGACGGATCTGGCCAGGCAGGACACGATCCTGAGCCCGCGATTCTACACCACCGACTACGGTGCCATGGACCGGCTCGACGTCAGCGCGGTGCGGGCCGAGTGGGAGGCGATGCTGGCGGAGCTGCGCGCCGACCACAACAAGGGCCACTTCACCCGCGATGCCGAATGGAAGGCCGACCTCGATGCTCTGCCCGACGGGCTGCGCCAGGAGTTCGTCGACTTCCTCGTCTCGTCGCTCACCGCCGAGTTCTCCGGCTGCGTGCTCTATGCCGAGATCAAGAAGCGCATCAAGAATCCCGACGTGCGCGATCTCTTCACCTACATGAGCCGCGACGAGGCGCGCCACGCCGGCTTCATCAACGACGCGCTGAAGGACTTCGGCATCGGGGTCGATCTCGGCTTCCTCAGCCGCGCCAAGAAGTACACGTATTTCCGGCCGAAGTTCATCTTCTACGCGACCTATCTGTCGGAGAAGATCGGCTACGCCCGCTACATCACCATCTATCGCCAGCTCGAGCGCCACCCCGACCGCCGCTTCCATCCGATCTTCAAGTGGTTCGAGAAGTGGTGCAACGACGAGTTCCGCCACGGCGAAGCCTTCGCGCTGCTGATGCGCGCCGATCCGAGCCTGATCTCCGGGCTCAACAAGCTGTGGATCCGGTTCTTCCTGCTCGCCGTGTTCGCCACGATGTATGTGCGCGACCACATGCGGCCGGAGTTCCACAAGGCGATCGGGATGGACCCGACGACCTACGACTTCGAGGTGTTCCGCAAGACGACCGAGATCTCCCGCCAGGTCTTTCCGCTCGAGCTCGACATCGACCGGCCCGAGTTCAAGGCCGGCCTCGACACGCTGTGGCGGATCGCCGAGGACGGCGCGGCGGCACGCGCGCGCGGCGGCCTCGTCGGCGCACTCAGCCGGGTCCGCCTCGGCGCCGTCGGCGCCTGGACGCTGGCCCGGCTCTATCTGCTGCCCGTGAAGCCCAACACCCTGCCGGAGCGGGTGCGTCTCGCTCCCGCCTGGTAGCGACCGAGGATCCGCCGCGTGACCCATTACGGCATCCCGATCCTGTACACCCTGTTCGTGTGGTGGTTCAGCACGGGCGTGATCCTGTTCCTCGACGGGCTGCCGCGGAAGACGTTCCCGTACAGCATCGCGGCCGCCGCGGTGCTGTACTGCCTCGCGCTGTGGGGGATCGCGGCGTCGAGCCACGACATGACCGTGTTCGGCGCCTACTGCACCTTCACATGCGGGCTGATCGTCTGGGGCTTCAACGAGATCACGTTCCTGATGGGCTACGTCACCGGGCCGCGCACCACCGCGTGCCCGCCGGGCTGCAAGGGGTGGCGCCACTTCGTCCACGCGGTCGAGGCGATCCTGTATCACGAGATCGGGATCATCGTGTCGGCCGTGCTGGTCGCCGCGGCGAGCTGGGGCGAGCCCAACCAGGTCGGCACCTGGACCTTCATGATCCTGTGGCTGATGCGGCTCTCGACCAAGCTCAACATCTTCCTCGGCGTGCCCAATCTCACCGAGGAGTTCCTGCCCGACCATCTCGCCTACATGAAGGGCTACTTCCGCAAGCGGCCGATGAACTGGCTGTTCCCGTTCACCGTCACGGCGTCGACCGTGATCGCCACGGTGCTGGCCGTGCAGGCTTCGCAGCTCGCCGCCACGGATCCGCACCAGGCCGCCGGCCTCACCTTCGTCGTCACCCTGATGGTACTGGCGATCCTGGAGCACTGGTTCCTGGTGATGCCGATGTCGGTGGTGCCGCTGTGGCGCTGGGGCCTGAAGTCGCGCGAGTGGTTCCGCCGCCTCGACCCGCGCCGCAACGGCTCGCGCCGGGCCGGCCGGCGCGCCGGCGGCCGGCCGCGGGCCGACGACGTCGCCATGGCGGCCGGTCCGGAGGCGGCGCTCCGCGAGGGCGCAGCGGCGCCGGCCGAGCCGGCCCGCCGGGCCCGTCGCGTCGTCCGCACCGGCGCCACCACCCTGACCGTGACGCTCGACCGCACGCCCGACGAGCGCGCCCTGCGGGTCCGGCCCGCCCCCGTGGCGGTGCCGCCGCACGGGTAGGGAGGGCGGAGCTCGGCTCGCCCGGAGGTGCGTCCAGGCCTTACCGGCGCCGCGGCCTGAGCGGCGTGCCCTCGTAGAGCGCAGCGACCGGGCAGGCGAGGCCGAACCCGGGCAGCGACAGCGTCTCCTCGTCCGGGCCCAGGGTCTGCGCGATCCAGCCCTCGGCGCCGCGCGAAAAGACCCGCACCTCGATCCGCTCCTGCTCGACGATCAGCACGGCCTCGCAGGCGGGATGCGCGAGATAGATGTCCCGCTTCACCTCGATCCAGGCGCGGTCGGTGCCGGGCACGCGCACGTCGTCGGAGTCGGAGACGATCTCGGCGAGCAGGAAGGCGCGTTCGACGAAGCGCTGGCCGGCCGCGTAGTCGGCGTCGATCACGCCGACGTCGGGCTCGGGGCGGAAGTCGCCCGAGCCGAGATCGAGGCCGGGACGCTGGGTCGCGAGGCGGGTGCGGTCGTGGCCGGCGAGGGCGTCGTTCAGCAGCCGTTCGAGGTTTCCGGCGATGCGGTTGTGGGCGATCGTCGGTGGCGTCATCATCATCGGAACACCGGCGATCAGCTCCCAGCGCTCGTGATCGGGGCGGCCGTCCTGGAACCGGCGGAACGCCTCGCCCGACATCCGCCCGGGTCGTGCCGGCTCGTGAGGTTCGACACCCATCGCAGGCTCCGCAGGTCCGCGTCGCTCGGCCCGGCACCGTAAGCCATGACGGGCACGGCGACAACGCGACGGCCAGCCGACGGCGACAGCCCGGCCGAAAAAGAAAACGCCCCGGCGGAGTGTCCGCGCGGGGCGTTTCGATCGGTGACGGCGCGGTCGGGACCGGCCCGGCGTCCGCCTCAGCTCGCGGCCGGGGCCTCGGCCTTCTCGGCGACGGCCTTCTTGGAGACCTGGCGCTTGAGCAGCAGGGCACGCGGCGACAGCTCGGTGTCGCGGGCCTTGAGCAGGAAGGCGTCGAGGCCGCCCCGGTGGTCGACGCTCTTCAGCGCGTTGGCCGAGATGCGCAGCCGCACGCCCCGTCCGAGCGCCTCGGACTGCAGCGTGACGTTCACCAGGTTCGGCAGGAAGCGCCGCTTGGTCTTGATGTTGGAATGGCTGACCGTGTGGCCGACGAGCGCCCCTTTCCCGGTCAGTTCGCATCGTCGCGACATGGAAACCTCGATGATCTGTAATTCCGCCCATCCACGCGCGCGCGGGACCGGACGCGAGCGAAGCTCGATCTGGGATCGCGGACGTATAGAGAGGGCGGGCGGGGGCGTCAAGCGTCCGCCCGGCCGAAAGCACGGTCGTTTCGGGCCGGTCCACCCTGCGGAAACATCATAGAAACGACGTATTCGACCCCGACACAGGTCGGGCTGCCGCCCATCGCCAAACGCCCTGCGAGGATCCGACCCACGTGTCGTCCGGCCGTCTCGCCACCCGCCCGCTCCTCTGCGTACTGGCCGCGATCGCCGGCCTCGGCGGTGCGGAGCCGGCCATGGCGCAGGGCAAGCTCGACGCCCGTTACGTCGCGACGCTGGCCGGCATTCCGATCGGTCGCGGCGCCTGGGTGATCGACATCGCCGACGACCAGTACACGGCGGCGGCGAGCGGCACCACGGCCGGCATCGTGCGCCTGTTCGCCAGCGGGCAGGGGTCGAGCGCCTCGCGCGGCCATGTCCGCAACGGCAATCTCTCACCGTCCACCTACGCGTCCAGCCTCACCTCGGACAAGAAGTCCGAGGAGCTGCGCATCGTGCTGCAGAACGGCACCGTCAAGGACGTCTCGGTCGAGCCGCCCTCGCCGCCGCAGCCCGAGCGCCTGCCGGTCACCGACGCGCATCGCCGCGGCGTCACCGACCCGATGAGCGCGGCACTGATCCGGGTGCCGGGCGCCGCCCAGCCGGTCGGTCCGGAGGCCTGCGCCCGCAAGCTGGCGATCTTCGACGGCCGGATGCGGTTCGATCTGCAGCTGTCGTTCAAGCGGCTCGAGACGGTGCGGGCCGAGCGTGGCTATGCCGGGCCGGTGGCGGTCTGCGCCGTCGCCTTCCGGCCGATCGCCGGCTACGTGCCGGACCGGCCCGCGATCACCTATCTGACGCGCCAGCGCGAGATCGAGGCCTGGATGGCGCCGCTCGCCGGCACCCGCGTGGTGGTGCCCTACAAGATCATGATCCCGACGCCGTTCGGCCTCGGCGTGCTGGAGGCGACCCAGTTCGTCTCGCTGCCGAGCTCCACCCGGCCGACCCCGACCAGCGCGCGCATTCCCTGAGCCGCGCACCCGATTCGCCGCCGCGTTAACTGTCGGGCTGCGAGACCGGCCGGAGCCGATTCGTCCCGCCACACGATGCAGGGGGTGCGGCCGTCGCGGTCGCGAGATGTGGGAGAGAACGAATCTCGACTCGGTGCGAGTCAGCGATTCGGCCGCGATTCGTTCGAGAGTCGTTCCAAGGACTTAACCGGGGTCGCCGCAGGCGGGCCGAAACGTCGCATTCCGGGACAGGAGATCGGTAAAACGGTCCGGGATCGGGCCGCCGATGGCGAGGCGAGGCTTGGGTGCGCCGGCGAAAGCGGCTAAGAGAGGACCGCCGGTCCACGCCTCACGGTGGAAGGACGCGGATTGCCACGGGGGCGCCGGCAGCCCGCGGGGTCGCGGCAGGCGCGACGCGCCTTCCGGAAACGCGCCGCCCGCACAGGAACGGACCCGGACATGACGTCCCACAGACTGCCCCGAGAGGCTCCGCCTCGCGCCGTCGCATGCGATCCGGCGCGCCCCTTTTCGTGTCGCCGGCCGTCCTGACGGCGGCACCTCCGGTCCAGAGAAGCGATGCCCATCACGTTCTCGTCCCCCACCGTTCGCGACTCCCGCGCCCGCGGCTCAGGCGTCACCGCCGTGCTCGGGCCGACCAACACGGGCAAGACGCATCTCGCCATCGAGCGCATGCTCGGCCATTCGTCCGGCCTGATCGGGCTGCCGCTGCGCCTCCTGGCGCGCGAGGTCTACAACAAGGTCGTCGACCGGGTCGGACCGGACGCGGTGGCGCTGATCACCGGCGAGGAGAAGATCAAGCCGGCCAATCCGCGCTTCTGGGTCTCGACCGTCGAGGCGATGCCGCGCGATCTCGACGTCGCCTTCGTCGCGGTCGACGAGGTGCAGCTCGGCGCCGACCTCGATCGCGGCCACGTCTTCACCGATCGCATCCTCAACCGGCGCGGCCGCGAGGAGACCCTGGTGCTCGGCGCCTCGACGATGCGGGGCATGGTCGAGAAGCTGTTGCCGGGCGCCAACGTGATCTCGCGGCCCCGTCTCTCGCAGCTCACCTTCGCGGGCGAGAAGAAGCTGTCGCGCCAGCCGCGCCGCACCGCCATCGTCGCGTTCTCGGCCGAGGAGGTCTACGCGATCGCCGAGCTGATCCGCCGCCAGCGCGGCGGCGCCGCGGTGGTGCTGGGGGCACTGTCGCCGCGCACCCGCAACGCCCAGGTGGCGCTCTACCAGTCGGGCGACGTCGACTATCTGGTCGCCACCGACGCGATCGGCATGGGCCTCAATCTCGACGTCGACCACGTCGCCTTCGCGTCGGACCGCAAGTTCGACGGCTACCAGTATCGCCGGCTCAACCCCGGCGAGCTCGGCCAGATCGCCGGCCGGGCCGGCCGCGCGACCCGCGACGGCACCTTCGGCACCACGGGCCGCTGCCCGCCCTTCGAGCCGGAGCTCGTGCAGGCGCTGGAGAGCCACGCCTTCGAGCCCGTGAAGGTCCTGCAGTGGCGCAACACCGAGCTCGACTTCTCGTCGCTCGGTGCGCTGTCGGCCTCGCTCGCCGCGACGCCGACCCTGCCGGGCCTCACGCGGGCGCCGATCGCCGAGGACATCCTCGTGCTCGAGCACGCGATGCGTGACGACACGGTGCGAGATCTCGCCCGCAAGCCGGCCGACATCGCGCGGCTGTGGGAGGCCTGTCAGGTCCCGGACTATCGCAAGATCTCGCCTGCCGCGCACGCCGAGATGGTCGTCTCCCTCTTTGGTTTCCTGGCGCGCGAAGGTACGATACCGATCGACTGGTTTTCTCGACAGGTCGCCCTTGCGGATCACACCGAGGGCGGTATCGATACGCTGTCTACGCGAATTGCACACATCCGGACCTGGACCTTCGTCGCCAATCGTCCGGACTGGCTCGGCGATCCCGAGCACTGGCAGGGCGTCACCCGGGCCATCGAGGACAAGCTCTCGGACGCCTTGCACGAACGCCTGGCCGAACGATTCATCGACCGCCGCACCAGCGTCCTGATGCGGCGTCTGCGAGAGAATGCGATGTTGGAAACAGAGATCACCAAGACGGGCGAGGTCGTCGTCGAAGGGCACGTCATCGGCCGGCTCGACGGCTTCCGCTTCGCACCGGAGGCGACCACCGGCGGCACCGACAGCAAGGCGCTGTCGGCCGCCGCCCAGAAGGCGCTGGCCGGCGAGATCGACGCCCGCGCCGGGCGCCTCGCGCACGCGCCCGACAGCCAGTTCGTGCTCGCCTCCAACGGTCTGCTCCGCTGGATGGGCGAGCCGGTGGCGAAGCTCCTGCCCGGCGACAACGTCCTGCGCCCGCGCGTCAAGATCCTGGCGGACGAGCACCTGACCGGCGCCGCGCTGGAGCACGTGCAGACCCGGCTCGACCTGTGGACCCGCACCCATATCGAGCGGATCCTGGCGCCGCTGTTCGTGCTCGGCGCCGCCGAGGACATCACCGGCATCGGCCGCGGCATCGCGTTCCAGCTGGTCGAGGCGCTCGGCGTTCTCGAGCGCTTCAAGATCGCCGAGGAGTTGAAGGCGCTCGACCAGGCCCAGCGCGCCACCCTGCGCAAGCACGGCGTGCGCTTCGGGGCCTATCACGTCTACGTCCCGGGTCTGCTCAAGCCGGCGCCGCGGGCGCTCGCCGCCGAACTGTGGGCGCTGAAGCACGGCGACGTCGACACCACCGGGCTCGACGACCTGCAGCGCCTCGCCGCCTCGGGCCGCACCTCCTTCGCGGTCGACAAGGCGGTGCCGCGGCCGCTCTACCGCACCATCGGCTACCGGGTCTGCGGCGAGCGCGCCGTCCGGGTCGACATCCTGGAGCGGCTCGCCGACCTGATCCGCCCGGCCCTGAGCTGGCGGCCCAACGCGCCCGGCGAGAAGCCGGCCGGCGCCTTCGACGGCTCGGGGTTCGTCGTCACCCAGGCGATGACCTCGCTCACCGGCTCGTCCGGCGAGGACCTCGCCTCGATCCTCAAGGCGCTCGGCTACCGGGTCGAGCGCCGGCCGAAGCCGCCGGAGCCGCCAGCCGAGGCCAAGCCGGCCGAGACCACGGTCGAGATCGCCGCCGAGAGCGCGACCGAGCCAGCCACGGAGGTCACGGCCGAGGCGCCGGCCGCGGAGGCCGTCGCGGCCGAGCCGGCCGCCAGCGACGAGCAGGTGCCGATCGCCCCCGACCAGGAGGCCGACGCGACCGAGGCGGCAGCCGAGGCGCCGCCCGCGGCGGCCCCGGCCGAGGAGTCGGGGTCGGACGAGTCGATCGCCGAGGAGCCGGCCCCCGAGGAGCCCGCCCCCGAGATCGTGGCGTCGCCCGACATCGCCGCGGAGGCGCCGCCCGAACCGGCTGTCGAGGCGGAGGCCGAGCCCGAGCCCGAGCCCGAGGCCGCCGTCGCCGAGCCCGGAGCCGAGGCCGCCGAGATCGTCGCCGAGACGGCGGCGACCGCCGCCGCGACGCCGGAGGAGCCGCAGTTCATCGAGATCTGGCGTCCCGGCCGCCCGCACGACGAGCGGCGCGGCGGGCCGAAGCGCCATCACCGCGGCGGCCCGGGCCGTCGTCCGGAGGGCCAGGCGGCCGCCACGGCCGCAGCCGGCGCGCCGGCCGCGCCCGTCGAAGGCGAGGCGGCGCCGGCCGAGCGGACCGAGGCGCGGGGCGACCGTCCCGACCACCGCGGCGGGCGGCACGACCATGGCGATCGGCGCGGCCGCCACGACCGGGGAGAGCGTTCCGAGCGGAGCGAGGGCGACCGGCAGGCGCGCGGGCGTCCGCGCGGCGGCCCGGACCGCGACCGTTCCGACCGGCCGCGCCACGAGGGCGGGCGCCGGTCCGACCGGCAGGACCGCTCCGAGCGGCCGCCGCGGACCTATCAGAGCCGCGACGAGCGGGCGGACCGGAGCAACAAGGAGCCGGATCCGAACTCCCCGTTCGCCAAGCTCGCCGCCCTCAAGGCGCAGCTCGAGGCGAGCGCCAAGGAGAAGCACTGACAGTTGGTCGACGGCACGCGCCAGCGCATCGACAAGTGGCTGTGGCACGCGCGGGTGGTGCGCACCCGCAGCGCCGCGGCGGCGCTGGCGGCGGCTGGCCGTGTCCGGGTCAACGGGGCCCGGATCGACGCGGCGAGCCGGCCCGTGAAGGTCGGCGACGTCGTCACGGTGGCCCTCGACAGCCGGGTCCGGGTGCTGACCGTCACGGGCTTCGCCGAGCGGCGCGGCTCGGCGACCGACGCCCAGGTCCTGTTCCGCGACGAAACCCCGGCCGAGCCGGACGAATCATCCCCGCCGGCCGCGAGTCGCGACCGTGGGGCCGGACGTCCGACCAAGCGCGACCGGCGCACCCTCGATCGGCTGCGCGGCGAGGAGGAGTGAGCGGCGGCCGCAGGACACCGCGCATCGCCCGGGCACCGATGGTTCTCGTCGGATTCGGATTTTCTTCGACCGCGGGGCCGACGGCTGCGGGCGCGGGCGAGCTTCGAAGGCTGCGGCGAATGTCGGGCCGCGACGCCACGGTCGGGGCTTTTTCGCCGATCGAGCCGGGCCGTTCGCTTGCACGTCCCGGGCCGATGCGCTAGGGACGGGCGAAAAGCGCCGCGGGTCCCGGCCGGAGCTGAACATGGCTTATGTCGTTACCGAAAACTGTATTAAGTGCAAATATATGGACTGCGTCGAAGTGTGTCCCGTGGACTGCTTCTACGAAGGCGAGAACATGCTCGTCATCCATCCGGACGAGTGCATCGACTGCGGTGTCTGCGAGCCGGAATGCCCCGCGGAGGCGATCAAGCCGGACACCGAGCCGGGCCTCGAGCAGTGGCAGAGCCTGAACGCCGAGTATGCCAAGAGCTGGCCGAACGTCACGGTGAAGCGCGACCCGCCGGCCGACCACAAGGAGTGGGACGGCAAGCCCGGCAAGATGCAGTTTTTCTCGCCGAATCCCGGCTCCGGCGACTGATCGGCGGACGGGTGCACGGGGCGGACGGCACGCGGCCCGAGCGGTCGCCTGCCCGACCTTCGCCAAATATCTAAAATTTAATGTTGATCAGGTACGGTGATGGCCGAATGCCGCACTGTACGGCTTTGTTTTTTGCAAAGAATGTGATATATAAGCATCACACATGAGATCACGGCTCCGACCGCTCCCTCCCGGGAGCATATTTTTTCGGGGCGTTCCTTAGGAACCGTCATACGGAGGCGTGACTTTCTGCGAGAAAGCGCGCGATCACAGTGGCAGCAAAAACTCGTCACAAGTCGAAGTCGAAGAAGGTCGTCGCCAAGACCCCTTCCAAGGCCGCGTCTAAGATCACCTCCAAGGCGTCCACCAAAGCGTCGGCGGCAACCCGTCGCCGGACGACCAAGACGACGCGCGATCATGTGCGCCGCGGCAACGCGGTCGCCAAACAGCCGGCCAAGCCGGAAGAACCCCCGACTCGAGCGGTCAAGCCGGCCGCCAAGCCGGTCACCCCGCCGGCGGCCAAGCCGGTCACCCGGCCGGCCGCGAAGCCGGTTGCCAAGCCGGCTGCGAAGCCGGCCCCGAAGCCGGTCGCCAAAACGAAAACGGATGTCGAGCCGGAGGCCAAGGCCACCGTCAAGGCAACCGCCAAGGCCTCGGCCAAACCATCCGCCCGCCCTCGGGTGGAGGACCCCGGCAAGACGCCGGAGGTTGAAGGAGCAGTTCCCGGAATGTCCAACAAGAAGACGACCCAGCGTCAAGGCTTCAAGACGAACGAGTTCATCGTGTATCCGGCGCACGGCGTGGGCCAGATCACGGCGATCGAGGAGCAGGAGGTCGCGGGCCACAAGCTCGAGCTGTTCGTCATCAACTTCGTCAAGGACAAGATGACGCTGCGGGTCCCCACCGCGAAGATCAGCGCCGTCGGCATGCGCAAGCTCGCCGAGCCGCCGATCGTCAAGCGCGCGCTCGAGACCCTCAAGGGCCGCGCGCGGGTGAAGCGGACCATGTGGTCGCGCCGGGCACAGGAGTACGAGGCCAAGATCAATTCCGGCAACATCGTCGCCATCGCCGAGGTGGTGCGCGATCTCTACCGGTCCGAGAGCCAGCCGGAGCAGTCCTACAGCGAGCGCCAGCTCTACGAGGCCGCTCTCGACCGGCTCGCCCGCGAGATCTCGGCCGTGCAGCGGATCACCGACACCGAGGCCGTGAAGGAGATCGAGGCGGCGCTCGCCAAGGGCCCGAAGCGCGGTGCCGCCGGCAAGGGCGCCGAGGACGACGAGGCGGAAGCCGAGGCGGCCTGAGGCCGGCTCGGGGCGCCGGCTCGGGCGAGCCCGGCAACGCTCCGTTCACCGAAACCGTAAAAAGCGCCGGCTCCCCCGCCGGCGCTTTTTTGCGTTCCGCAGACGGCGGGCCTCACCGATCGCCGGGACCGGGCACAGCGAGGCTCGCGACGACGAAGTCGACGAAGGCGCGGACCTTGGCGGGCGGAAGCCGGCGCGACGGGTGCACGGCGTAGAGCGGGAAGACCTCGTCGGTCCACTCGGGCAGGATCTGCACCAGGGTGCCGGCGGCGAGCAGCGAATCCATCCCCAACGCGAAGGTCTGGGCGACGCCGTGGCCGGCCGCGCAGGCGGCGAGCTTGGTGGCGAGGTCGTTGACGACCAGCCGTCCCTCCACCGGCACCGTGACGATCTCGCCGGCGCGATGGAACTCCCAGCCGAACGGCCGCCCGGTGCGGGGATCGCGGAACAGCAGGCAGTCGTGGCCGGCGAGGTCGCGCGGATGCGCCGGCACGCCCCGGCGCGCCAGGTAGGCCGGCGCCGCGCAGGTGATGATCCGGGTGTCCAGGAGCTTGCGGACGATCAGGCCCGACGGCTCCGGCACTCCGAACCGCACCGCCACGTCGAAGCCGTCGGCGACGAGGTCGCCGAGCGTGTCGCGGACCATCAGCTCGATGGTCAGCCCGGGATGGGCGGCCAGCAGGTCCGCGAGCCGCGGCGCCAGCACGAAGCGGGCGAACCACGGATCGACGTTGACGCGCAGCCGCCCCCGCACCGTGCCGGCGGCGCCGCCGGCGTCGGCCGTCGCCTCCTCCAGCTCGGCGAGCAGCGGCATCACCCGGGCGTGGAAGCGGCGGCCCTCGTCGGTCAGGGTCACGGCCCGCGGCGTGCGGTCGAGCAGGCGGATCCCGATCCGCTGCTCCAGCCGCGCCACCGCCCGGCTGACGCCCGATGGCGTGAGGCCGAGACTGTCCGCCGCCCGCACGAAGTTGCCGGTCTCGACCACGGCGGCCAGCACGCCGATGCTTCCGAGCAGCCGTCCGTCGAACGCCATGGTGACCTGCCATGATGACCGATGCTCATTGTGAGCGAGACTATAATGCGTTGGCGGCAACGCTCGCGCCAGCCCAGATCTTCAGCGTCGATCACAGCGCAACGGAGGACGATCATGGCGCGGGACGAAACGACCTGGAACGGAAAGGCCGTGGTGGTGCTGGGCGGCACCTCGGGGATCGGGCTCGCCGTCGCGCAGGCGGCGGCCCGGGACGGGGCGACCGTGGTGGTCGCGTCGAGCCGGCAGGCTCGGGTCGACGAGGCGCTCGCGACTCTGCCGGCCGGGGCGGCGGGCCATGCCCTCGACCTGACCGACGAGACCGCGGTCCGTGACCTGTTCGGCAGGCTCGGGGGCATCGACCACCTGGTGTTCACGGCGGGCGAGCAGCTCCAGCTCGGCGCCCTCGCCGATACCGACACCGCGACGGCCCAGAGGTTCTTCCGGCTGCGCTACTGGGGCGCCGTGCTGGCGGTGAAGTATGGCGCGGCGTCGATCCGGCCGGGCGGCTCGATCGTGCTCACGTCGGGCATCGCCGGCGCCCGGCCACGGCCCGGCTGGTGGCTCGGCGCCAGCGTCTGCCAGGCCATGGAGGGGCTGACGCGGGCCCTCGCAGTCGAGCTCGCGCCGCTGCGGGTCAACATCGTGTCGCCCGGCGTCGTCCGCTCGCCGCTGTGGGCCGGCATGAGCGAGGCCGACCGAGAGGCGCTCTATGCCGGCGCCGCGCGGGCCCTGCCGGTCGGGCATGTCGGGGAGGTCGACGAGATCGCCGGGGCCTATCTCTATCTGATGCGGCAGACCTACGGCACCGGCCAGGTGCTGGTCGTGGACGGTGGTGCGCTGCTGGTGTGAGCCGCGGCCCGCATTGTCCGCGGGCGAGCCGGCGCGGGCGGGAGGGCAGGAGCGCGCGCCGGTTTCGCCGGCGCGTCTTTTGTGGTTCGGTGCCGGCCGCCCGCCCTCCCGCCGGCCAGTGCGAGTCATGACCCCGACCGTCCGCCGCATCGTCTATGTCACGATCTACGAGCTCGTCGCCCTGGTGGTGGTGACGACGGCGCTCTCGCTCGTCGCCGGAAAGCCCGCGATGGACACCGGCGTGGTCGCGGTGGCGTCGTCGGTGATCGCGGTGAGCTGGGCCTATGTGTTCAATCTAATGTTCGAGCGCTGGGAGGCATCGCGCCGGGTGCGCGGGCGCTCGACGCGGCGGCGCATCGTCCATGCGGTGCTGTACGAGGCCGGGCTGGTGCTGATGCTGGTGCCGCTGATCGCCTGGCAGCTCGACGCGACCCTGTTGGAGGCGTTCCTCTACGACCTCGGCCTCATCCTGTTCTTCACCGCCTACACGTTCGGCTTCACCTGGGTCTTCGACCGCGTCTTCGGCCTGCCGGCCTCGGCGGCGTGATCCTCCGCGTCCGGTCGGCTCCGGCCGTCCGGCGCCCCACCGCCCGGAGGTTCGATCCCCGGCAGGCGGGCGATCTCGGCGGCCAAGAAATCGACCAGCAGCCGCACGCGGGCGATGCCGGCCCGCTCGGGCACCACCAGCAGGCTCAGCGGTGTGGTCGGCAGGCGGTAGTCCGGCATGACGACGGTCAGCCGTCCGGCGGCGACCAGATCTTCGATCAGCCAGCGATGCGCCGGGGCGAGGCCGCGCCCGGCGACGAGCGCCTCGCGGGCCGCCAGCCCGTGATCGATCCGCAGCCGCCCGCCGAACGGCACGGCGTGGCGCACACCGTCGGGACCATCGAGCAGCAGCGAGTCACTGCCGGCCACGTTGGTCATCCGGATTCCCTCGTGCCCGACCAGATCGCGCGGCTCGGTCGGCGTGCCGCGGGCCTCCAGATAGGCGGGCGACGCGACGAGCACGCGCCGGCTGACGCCGAGCCGGCGCAGCTTCATGGCGGTGTCGCCGAGCGGGCCCAGCCGCACCGCCACGTCGACGCCCTCGCGGACCAGGTCGACCCGCTCGTCGGTGAGGCCGAGATCGACGCCGATGTCCGGATAGCGTTCCTGGAACGCCAGGATCAGCCGGGTGACATGCAGCACTCCGAACGCCGCCGTGCAGGAGACGCGGACCGTGCCGGCCGGCGCGCCGCGGGTTCCGCGCGCCTCCTCGCCGGCCTGATCCACGAGCCGCAGGATCTGGACGCAGGTCGCGTAATAACGCGCGCCCTCGTCCGTCATCGTGACGCGCCGGGTGGTCCGGCCGAGCAGCGGGACGCCGACGGCGTCCTCCAGCTCCCGCAGGTGGCGCGTGACCGTGGACTGGCCGATGCCCAGCTCGCGCGCCACCGCCGACAGGCTGCCGCGCTCCGCCACCCGGACGAAGGTCCGCATGCGCTCCAGCGTGACGTCCGATCTATCCATTTTTCGGCACGATCATATCCATTCCCGACACCTACCGGATCGCTTCCGGCGGCGCTAGGTCGGAGGCCAAGTCGTCGTCGAATGGAGCCCGCCGTGAACGTCCTGATCGTCTTCGCCCATCCCGACCCCCGCTCGCTGAATGCGGCGCTGCGCGACGTCGCCGTCGCCGAGCTGACCGCGGCCGGGCACGCCGTGCAGGTGTCGGACCTCTACGCCATGCGCTTCAAGGCGGAGGTCGATCGCGACGACTTTCCGTTGCTCGCGCCGGCCGACCGCCTGAAGGTGCCGGGCGCCTCGAAGGCGGCCTTCACGGCCGGTGCGCTCACGGCCGACGTCGTGGCCGAGCAGCAGAAGCTTCTGTGGGCCGACGTCCTGATCCTGCAGTTCCCGCTGTGGTGGTTCACCATGCCGGCGATCCTGAAGGGCTGGGTGGACCGGGTGTTCGCCTACGGCTTCGCCTATGGGGTCGGCGAGCACAGCGAGGCACGCTGGGGCGACCGCTACGGCGAGGGAACGTTCGCGGGCCGGCGCGCCATGGTGATCACGACCACGGGCGGCTGGGCCGAGCACTATTCGGCGCGCGGCGTGAACGGGCCGATGGACGACCTCCTGTTCCCGATCAACCACGGCATCCTGTTCTATCCCGGCTACGACGTGCTGCCGGCCCATGTGGTGCATCGCGCCGATCGACTCGACGCGGCCGGCTTCGAGGCGGCGGCCGAAGGCCTGCGCGAGCGCATGCGGACGATCGCGACGACGCCGCCGATTCCATACCGCCGCCAGAACGGCGGCGACTACCTGATTTCCGGCTGCGAGCTGCGCCCCGACCTCGGAGATCCGGGCGCGCGCGGCTTCGCGCTCCATGTCGGCCGTGCGCCGGCGACCGCCGAAGCGGCGGCGCCTACTCGTCCAGCAGCGTGAACTGCAGCAGCACGGTGCGCTGGAGGAAGGAGAAGTTGTCGTCGGACATCAGCGTCAGCACGGTCTCGCCGGTCGGCCCGACATGGGCGCCGAGCGCCTCCATGTTGTCGATCTGGAAGCCCATGTCGGCCGTGATCAGGACGGGCCCGTCGACCACGTTGCCGGGCGCGATCGCGGCGATCGGGATGCGGCGCAGCCGCATGGCGACGCCGCTCGTCCAGGTGAAGCGGCGCTCCAGCAGCAGGAGGTCGCCGTCCGGCAGGACGGTGGCGTCGCTGACGTCGAAGTCGTCGTGCCGGGCGATGCCGAACAGGCCGGGCCGCGGGCCGCCGACCAGGGCCGCCTTGATGTTGCCGGCCGGATCGAGCGCCCGCTCGGTGATCACGATCAGGGCGCCGGCGAGCGGCGAGCCCTTCGGCACGGCGGCGAGCGCCTCGATGCCGCGGTTGTTCGGCAGCCCCCTCAGGCCCGCAGGCCACGGCACCGGCTTGGCCGGGGCACCGACGCCGAGCCTGCCGAAGTCGAACCGCACGATGCGGTTGACCCGCTCGATCCCGACATGGACGACGCCGCGGTCGGCCGTGATCGCCTCGGTGTCGTACCAGCCGCGTGCCGCCAGCGTGCGCCCGTCGGTCCCGAGCATCGGCGCCATCGCGGCGTCGGCGATGCCGACCGGTCTCGTCCCGTCGTAGACGATGCGGCCGGTCAGCCAGTCGGACTTGTCGGTGACGGCGACGAAGCGCGCCGCATCCAGCATCACCAGGCCCGAGATGCCGCCGAAGGCCTTGTGGCGCGAGGTCAGCTCGATGCCGCCGCGGAACTGCAGCGGCCCGAAACGCACCCGGTCCGGCCGGCCGGCCTCGAACGAGCCGATCGGCCGCGCCTCGATCTCGATCGTCTCGCCGGAGCCGCCGACCGCGGCGGCCCGCGGCTCGGCCCGGCCGCCCGGGGCCGCGATGCCGATGGCGACCAGCGCCGCGAGCGCGCCGGCGAGCCCGAGGCCGACGGCGGCGAGAGGGGCGCGGCCGCGTGCGCTCACGCGTGATGCCGGTGCTTGGTGCGCTGCTTGCGTTCGCGCGACACCGCCTTCTCGTCGAACAGCTCGGCGAGCTTGTCGGTCATCACGCCGCCGAGTTCCTCGGCGTCGACGATGGTGACGGCCCGCCGGTAGTAGCGCGTGACGTCGTGGCCGATGCCGATGGCGATCAGCTCGACGGGCGAGCGCTGCTCGACCTCCTCGATGATGTGGCGCAGGTGGCGCTCGAGATAGTTGCCGGAGTTGACCGACAGGGTGGAATCGTCGACCGGCGCACCGTCCGAGATCATCATCAGGATCTTGCGCTGCTCGGGCCGCGCCAGCAGGCGCTTGTGGGCCCAGTCCAGCGCCTCGCCGTCGATGTTCTCCTTCAGCAGGCCCTCGCGCATCATCAGGCCGAGATTGCGCCGGGCCCGCCGCCACGGGGCGTCGGCCGACTTGTAGACGATGTGGCGCAGGTCGTTGAGGCGGCCCGGATTGGCCGGCTTGCCGGCGGCGAGCCACGCCTCGCGCGACTGCCCGCCCTTCCAGGCGCGCGTCGTGAAGCCGAGGATCTCGACCTTGACGCCGCAGCGCTCCAGCGTGCGGGCCAGGATGTCGGCGCAGGTCGCCGCGACCGTGATCGGCCGCCCGCGCATGGATCCCGAATTGTCGATCAGCAGGGTGACGACGGTGTCGCGGAAATCCGTGTCCTTCTCCCACTTGAAGGAGAGCGGGTGCAGCGGATCGATGACGACGCGGGTGAGGCGGGCCGGATCGAGGATGCCCTCCTCCAGGTCGAAATCCCAGGAGCGGTTCTGCTGCGCCATCAGGCGGCGCTGCAACCGGTTGGCGAGCCGGGCGACGACGCCCTGCAGATGGGCGAGCTGCTTGTCGAGGTAGCCGCGCAGCCGGTCGAGCTCCTCCGGCTCGCACAGATCCTCGGCCCCCATCACCTCGTCGAACCGGGTGACGTAGGGCTTGTAGGCGGGGCCGCGCGGCTCGTTGCGCCGCTCGCGCATCCGCCACGGCTCGGACGCCGTCTCCGGATTGCCGCTCTCCGAATCCTCCGGCATGTCGGCCGAGGGCGCGTCGAGCGCCTCGGTCGAGCTCTCCGGCAGCTCGTCGGCGGAGGCGTCGGCCTCCTCGACGGTGGAGCGCTCCATCTCTTCGGTCTCGGAGGCCTGGCCGTCCTGGCCCTGGTCGTCCTTCTGCCCGTCCTCCTTGTTCTGGTCGGAGTCGTCCTCCTCGTCGGCCCGGCCGCGCTCGTCGCCCATGTCGAGCGAGTCCAGCAGGTCGTGAACGACGTCGCCGAAGCGCTGCTGGTCCTCCAGGAAGCGCCCCAGCTTGTCGAGATCCTGGCCGGCCTTCTGCTCGATGACGGGCCGCCACAGCTCGACGATCTTGCGGGCCGGCAGCGGCGGCGCCTGCCCGGTCAGGCGCTCGCGCACGATCATGGCGAGCGCGTCCTCGAGCGGCGCGTCGGCCCGGTCGGTGATCTCCTCGTAGCGGCCGCGGTGATAGCGGTCGTCGAGCATCGCCCCGAGATTGCGGGCGACCCCGAGCATGCGCTTCGCGCCGATCGCCTCGACACGGGCCTGCTCGACCGCCTCGAACACGGCCCGGGCCTGCTGGCCGCCGGGCAGGAGCTTGCGATGCACGGTGTTGTCGTGACAGGCCATGCGTAGCGCGATCGCGTCGGCGTGGCCGCGGACGACCGCGGCGTCGGCGGGCGAGAACTTGCGCGGCGGCTCCGGCAGCCGCGCCTTGTTGCCGGCAGCGCCCGGCCGGTCGGCGGCGAACTGCACCTCGAGGCCGGCCTTGCGGGCGATCGCCCGCAGGCACACGCCGACCGCCCGCTTGAACGGCTCGTTCGGGGCTTCCTTGCCGCCTTTGCCTTTGCCGGTGCTCGACGCCATATCGAAACGACCACCTTTATTTGCACGGGCTCTGCGCGTACGATGCTACCCGAGCGAGCGGTATCGAGTCATGACCGACCCAGAGAACCACACGATCCGGCTGCTGCGTGAAATTCGCAGCGCGATCGAGGCATTGGACGACAAGGTCGATCGGCTGAACGACAAGGTCGATCGCAACGGCGTCGAAATCACAGACCGCATCGAGAAGCTCCGTAAGCTCGCATTCGGCGAGAGCGTCCTCGGTCGCTATGCGGCGGGAGAGGTGGAGGAGCGGCTCGAAGCCGTCGAGCAGCGCCTCTCCGACCTCGAAAGCCGCGGGTGACCATCCCCGCGCCTCAGCTCAGCGCGACGTTGACGGCCGACTCCGGCAGCTCCTGCCCGAAGCAGCGCTGATAGAACTCGGCGACCAACGGCCGCTCCAGCTCGTCGCACTTGTTCAGGAAGGTGACCCGGAACGAGAAGCCGATGTCCTTGAAGATGTCGGCGTTCTCGGCCCAGGTGATGACAGTGCGCGGGCTCATCACGGTCGACAGGTCGCCGTTCATGAAGGCGTTGCGGGTCAGCTCGGCGACCCGCACCATCTTGCCGACGATGTCGCGCCCCTGGGTGTTGCGATAGTGCTTCGCCTTTGCGAGCACGATCTCCACCTCGTTGTCGTGCGGCAGGTAGTTCAGCGTGGTGACGATCGACCAGCGGTCCATCTGGCCCTGGTTGATCTGCTGGGTGCCGTGATAGAGGCCGGAGGTGTCGCCGAGCCCGATCGTGTTGGCGGTGGCGAACAGGCGGAACGCCGGATGCGGCTTGATCACCTTGTTCTGGTCGAGCAGCGTGAGGCGGCCCGACACCTCCAGCACGCGCTGGATCACGAACATCACGTCGGGGCGGCCGGCGTCGTACTCGTCGAAGCACAGCGCGACGTTGTGCTGCAGCGCCCACGGCAGGATGCCGTCGCGGAACTCGGTGACCTGCTGGCCCTCGTGGATCACGATGGCGTCCTTGCCGATCAGGTCGATACGGCTGATGTGGCTGTCGAGATTGACGCGCACGCACGGCCAGTTGAGCCGCGCCGCGACCTGCTCGATATGGGTCGACTTGCCGGTGCCGTGATAGCCCGTGACCATGACGCGGCGGTTGCGCGCGAAGCCGGCCAGGATGGCGAGCGTGGTCGGACGATCGAAGCGATAATCCGGGTCCGTCTCGGGCACGTGCTCGTCGGGCTCCGAATAGGCCGGGACCTCCATGTCGGAATCGATCCCGAAGAGCTGTCGGACCGACACCTTCATGTCGGGCAGCCCGGCCACGGCTTCTGTTGCGGCAGTCATTGCTCCTCCTGGCCCCGCGGGGGTGGGGCGTGCAGCGTCGGCGGCATGTCGATCGAGACCGCCCGTTTCTTTAGCAGACCGCGCGTGTGGCGCGGAAGCGGTCTCGAGGCGGCCTGCGGCAACGGGAGATTAGCCGAATATGGGCGCCACGGCGCGGCATCGCATCTCCCGAATACGCAATTCCCCCAAGAGCAGCCCACATGGCTCGGGATCGGACGACCCACCCGGCGCCGGCCGTCCGGACGGTCAGACCATCCCGGTGGACTTGAGATAATTGTAGGCCTCGAGGATCTCGCGCAGCTTGTCCTCCGACCCGCGGTCGCCGCCGTTGGCATCGGGGTGGTGGCGTTTCACCAACTCCTTGAAACGGCTCTTGATCTCGGTCCGGCCGACGCCCGCGTCGAGGCCCAGCGTGCCGAGCGCCTTGCGTTCGGCGTTGCGCACGGTGCGGCGCTCCTGCTCGGCCCGGGCCTGGGCTGGATCCGGCTTGCGGCCGCCGAGCTCGCCGTAGAGGTCGAACGGGTCGTTCGGGTCGCCGCCGAAGATCTGGTCGGGGCGGAAGCGGCGGGTGCGCGGATTGCCGGCGAGTCCCAGCTTCCAGGTCGGACGATGACCGGTGAGCGCGTCCTTCTGGTACTGCTCGACCGCCGAGTCGGTCATTCCAGCGAAGAAATTGTAATTCTGGTTGTACTCGCGGACGTGATCGAGGCAGAACCGCCAGTACTCCCGCGCCTGCGTCCGGCCCTTGGGGGCGCGGTGCGTCGCGACGCAGCTGCAGCCCGGCCACTCGCAGGTCGGGCCGGTGGCCGTCGTGCGGTCGCGCTCGGGCTTGACGCGAATGCGGTCGAACAGGGGTGAGTCGAACTTCATGACGCGCCATTATGGACGTCGACCGCACCCCCGCAAGATTGACAGGGGGCGGGCGATATGCTCGCCGGCGCAAGCCGGCGCCGAGCCGTGACGGGAACGATCTCTAACATAGGAAGCGCCATGCTGGTTCGCGACGTGATGACCGAAAAACTCTCCGCCGCCTTCGCACCGGCGAGCCTCGAGGTGATCGACGAGTCCCACCGCCACGAGGGCCATGCCGGCGCGCGCCCGGGCGGCCAGACCCATTTTCGCGTGCGCATCGTTTCGGAAGCGTTCCGCGGCAAGAGCCGGCTCGATCGCCACCGCGCCGTCAACCAGGCGCTCGCCGCCGAGATCGCCGGCGGCGTCCATGCGCTCGCCATCGAGGCGTCGGCACCGGGGGAGGGGTGAGGTTCCTTTCCGGACCCTCTCCCCTCGCCGGAGAGCGAGGAAGGTCGCCCCGTGTCACCCGGTCCGCAGGACGAGGGCGTTCCGCCGCCGCGTCAGCGGGGTGATGCGCAGGGCGGTGATGCGGTTGCGCTGGCGGCGCAGCACCTGGAAGCGGAAGCCGTGGAACGTGAAGCTCTGTCCCGGCTCCGGGATCGAGCGTGCCTCGTGGATGACGAGGCCGGCGATGGTCGTCGCGTCGGCGTCGGGCAGGTTCCAATCCATCACCCGGTTGAGGTCGCGGATCGGCACGCTGCCCTCGACGTTCACCGAGCCGTCCGGCTGCAGGCGGACGCCCGGCACGTCGAGGTCGTGCTCGTCCGAGATGTCGCCGACGATCTCCTCGAGGATGTCCTCCAGGGTGACCAGGCCCATCATCTCGCCGTACTCGTCGACGACGAGCGCGAAGTGGGTCTTGCGCCGGCGGAACGCCTTGAGCTGCTCGGACAGCGGCCGGATCTCCGGCACGAACCAGGCCGGGCGCGCCAGGCTCATCACGTCGATCCGGGAGAAGTCGCCGTCGCCGGCGTGGAGGGCGCGCAGCACGTCCTTGACGTGCAGCACCCCGACGATGTTCTCGGGCGAACCCTGCCACAGCGGCACCCGCGTCTTCGGCCCCGACAGCACCGCCTCGACGATTTTCTCGGGCGGGTCGGAGGCGTTCGCCATGATGACGTCGGTGCGGTGGATCATCACGTCGGCGACGGTGAGCTCGCGCAGGTCGAGGAGGCCGCCCAGCATGTCGCGGTCGATCTTCTCGACGCCGCCCTCGCGGTGGAACAGATCGACGGCGCCGCGCAGCTCCTCGTGGGCCGACAGGATCGGCGCGGCCTCGCCGATCACGATGCCGGCGCGGGCGAGCAGCCAGCGCACCACCAGATTGACGGCGCCGATCACCGGGGCGAACAGCCGCACCAGCACCGCCATCGGGCGCGCGACCAGGAGGGCGATGCGGTCCGGATTGTCGAAGGCGGCGGTCTTCGGCAGAACCTCGCAGAACACCACCACGACGAGCGTCATCACCAGCGTCGCGTAGACGACGCCGACCTCGCCGAACCAGGCGAGCAGCAGGCCGGTCGCCACCGAGGAGGCGGCGATGTTGACGACGTTGTTGCCGATCAGCAGCGCACCGAGCAGGCGCTCGCGCGCTTCCAGCAGATCGTTCACCAGGGCGGCTCGCCGGTCGCCGTCGCGGGCGAGCCGCGCCATGGTGGCCCGCGACGAGGCGGTCAATGCCGTCTCGCTTCCCGAGAAGAAGGAGGAGGCGAGGAGGCAGAGGAGGACGGCGGCGACGGTCAGCCAGTCGGCGGTGGTCATGGCGGGTCTCGTGGGGACGCGACATCCTCGGTGTCACCTCTGCCCGCGCGCGCAGAGCGCGGGGAGAGGGAGAGCCGGCGCCGCGACCGCGACGCCGGCCGCGGCGCGTGCTCGTCTCACGCCAGCTGCGACGCGACGAAGGCGCGAATGTCGTTCGGGTCGACGTCGCGGGTGACGAAGGCCTGGCCGATGCCGCGCGCCAGGATGAAGGTCATGCGGCCGCGCGAGACCTTCTTGTCCTGCGCCATCAGGTCCATCATCCGGTCGGCGTCGGGCCAGCGGAACGGCACGTCCTTAACCCGGGTCGGCAGGCCGATGTCGGCGAGGTGCTTCTCCACCCGCTCCGCCTCGGTCTTCGGCAGCAGGCCGATGCGGGCCGAGTAGCGGAACGCCAGCACCATGCCGAGCGACACCGCCTCGCCGTGCAGCAGCTTGGCGGAGAAGCCGGCGGCGGCCTCGAACGCGTGCCCGAAGGTGTGGCCGAGATTGAGCAGCGCGCGGTCGCCGGTCTCGCGCTCGTCGCGGGCGACGATCGCCGCCTTCATGCGGCAGCACGTCGCGATGGCGTGCTCGCGCGCCGGGCCGCCGGAGAAGACGTCGCGGGCGTTCGCCTCCAGCCAGGCGAAGAAGCCGGCGTCGCCGAGCAGCCCGTACTTGGCCACCTCCGCATAGCCGGCCCGGAACTCGCGGCCCGGCAGCGTGTCGAGCAGGCCGGTGTCGGCGAGCACCAGGATCGGCTGGTGGAAGGCGCCGACCAGGTTCTTGCCGAGCTTCGAGTTGACCGCGGTCTTGCCGCCGACCGAGGAATCCACCTGCGCCAGCAGCGTGGTCGGCACCTGGACGTAGTCGAGCCCGCGCCGGGTGATCGCCGCGGCGAAGCCGGCGAGGTCGCCGACGACGCCTCCGCCGAGCGCGACGACGAGGTCGCCGCGCTCGATCCGGGCGGCCAGGAGCTCGTCGCAGACGCGCTCCAGCGTGGCGAAGCTCTTCGAGCCCTCGCCGGCGGCGACGATCACGCGGGCGCACGGGATGCCGGCCGCCGCGAGCGCCGCCTCGACGGCGGCGAGATGCAGGGCCGCGACCGTGACGTCGCACACCACCGCGACCTTGGCGCCGGGCCGCAGCGCCGCGAGGCGCTGGCCGAGCGCGGCGACGAGGCCGCGCCCGATGACGATGTCGTAGGCACGATCACCGAGCGCGACGTCGACCACGATGGGCTCGCCGGGGCGTGTCGGAGCATTCATGACGCGGATCCTTGTTCGGCCTGCGGCCCGCTGCCCGGACCGGCCGGCGACGACCCGGCCGGCGGCGCGCCGGGCGGCGACGCCGTGCCGGGCGGCGCCACCTTCAGGTGGGCCGCCAGCGTGGCGACGATCTCGTCGACGATGACGTCGTGCGGCACGTCGCGCGACTGCACGGTGAGGGCCGCCTCGGCATAGACGGGATAGCGCTCCGCGATCAGCTTGGCGAGGGTCGCCTCCGGATCCGGGGTCTGCATCAGCGGCCGGTCGGAGCGGCGGCGGATCCGCCGCAGCAGCACGTCGAGCTCGGCCTTCAGCCACACCGAGAGGCCGCGTTCGGCGATCAGCCCGCGGGTGCCGGGATTCATGAAGGCGCCGCCGCCGGTCGCCACCACGCGCGGGCCGTCGGCGAGCAGGCGGCCGATCACCCGCGCCTCGCCGGCCCGGAAATAGGGCTCGCCGTGCACCTCGAAGATGTCCGGGATCGACATGCCGGCGGCCGCCTCGATCTCGGTGTCGGCGTCGACGAAGGGCAGGCCCATGCGGGCCGCGAGCCGTCGTCCGACCGACGACTTTCCGGCCCCCATCATGCCGATCAGCACCAGCGAGCGCCCGGCGAGCGCACGCGCCACCGCGACGGCGAGCCCGGAGGGCTCGGGGGGAGGGCGCAGGGCGAGGTCGGTCATGCGGTCCGGGTCACTCGTTCGATGAATGTTCGCTCGATACAACCCCGGCCCCCGCCTGTCCATCCGCGGCCGGACGGCCGGTGCGGCAGCGGACCGGCGGCAGCGGCCGGGCCGGTCGTCTTTACAAAACTTTACGCAGCGGAGAAGCCCCCGAAACCGCCGTCCCCGAGAGTGTCGCCATGGCCGATCGCCGAGCCCCCCGGGCCGAGGCCGTCGCGCCGACACCTTCGCCACGACGACCGGCGAGGCGAGCGCCCGACGATCGTTGCGATTCAACCAGGAGAGCTTCCCATGTCCGACCGCATCCAGGACCCGCTGACCCACGACCCGTCGACCGCGGCGCCGCTCGGTGCCACCGCCCCCGCCGCGCCGGCGCGCAAGCGCGGCCGCCGCATCGCCTCCTACGCGGTCGTCGCCGCGCTGGCGGCCGGCGTGGTCGGCGTCGGTCTCTCGGCCACCGGCTCGCTCGGCCAGGGGATGGGCTTCGGCCCGCCCTTCGCGCACGGCGGTCCGGGCTTCGGCGGCGGCTTCGGCCCGCACGGCTGGGGCGGCCCGTTCGGTGGCCGCGCCTTCGATCCGGCCCAGGCCGAGCAGCGCGCCGACCGCATGGTGCGCCATCTCGCGGTCGAGCTCGACGCCACCACGGAGCAGCAGGACAAGCTGCGCGCCATCGTGAAGTCGGCCCTCAAGGACGTGCTGCCGATGCGCGAGAAGGTGCGGGCGGCGCGCGGCCAGGCGCGTGACCTGCTCACCGCCCAGACGATCGATCGCGCCGCCATCGAGAAGCTGCGCGCCGAGCAGATCGGCCTCGCCGACCAGGCGAGCAAGCGCATCGCCCAGGCGCTCGGCGACGCCGCCGAGGTCCTGACCCCCGAGCAGCGCCGCAAGCTCGAGGAGCGGCTGCCCCCGGCCGGCTTCCTCCGCGGCTGGTCGCGCGGCTAGTCCCCAGCCCCGCCACCGCGGCGAGCGTCGTCGTCCCCACCCCGGACGGCGACGCTCGCTCCCGTTTCGCGCTACACTGCGCTCCCGCTCCCTGCCGCCGGCCCGTCCACAGTCCGCTCCATGCCCGACCACATCCTGCTGATCGAGGACGATGCCCGTCTCGCCGAGATGGTGAAGAGCTATCTCGGGGCCGCCGGATTCGAGGTCACGGTGGCGCCGACCGGCGGCGCCGGCGTCACGCTGCACGACCGCCAGAGCTTCGATGCGCTGGTGCTCGACCTGATGCTGCCCGACATGGACGGGCTCGACGTCTGCCGCACCATCCGGGCGCGCGCCCGCACGCCGATCCTGATGCTGACGGCGCGCGGCGACGCCATGGACCGGGTGATCGGGCTCGAGGTCGGCGCCGACGACTACCTGCCCAAGCCGTTCGAGCCGCGCGAGCTGCTGGCCCGCCTCAAGGCGGTGCTGCGCCGCTCCAAGGGCGGCGAGCCGGTCGCCGAGGTGCTGCGCTTCGGCCGGCTGGAGATCGACCTCGGCGCCCGCCAGGCGCGGCTCGACGGCGAGCCGCGGCCGCTGACCAGCTACCAGTTCGAGCTGCTCCTGGTGCTCGCCCGCCATGCCGGGCGGGTGATGTCGCGCGAGGCGATCATGGATCTGGTCAAGCACGAGCGGCTGGAGGCGTTCGACCGCTCGATCGACGTCCACGTCTCGCGCATCCGCGCGGCGATCGAGGACGACCCCAAGAAGCCCCGCCGCGTCATCACGGTCCGCGGTGCCGGCTACGTCTTCGCGAAGGCGCAGGAATGACGCGCTCCGCCCCGCCGGTCGTCCCGGCATCCTCGCTCCCTCTCCCCGTGTCCGGGGCGAGGTGAACACCGGTCGCGGAGCCGCTCGATGCGTCGCCTCTACCAGAAGATCTATCTCACCATGATCGGGGCGCTGGTGCTGCTGGTGCTGGTCGCCGGCGCGATCTGGCGGTTCGGGCCGGGCGGGCCGCCGGTCGGGCAGGCCTTCGAGCTCGCCGGCGAGCTCGCCGCCGTGGCGCTGCCGCCCGCCGACGCCCCGCAGGTCGCCCAGCAGGACGCCCTGATGGAGCTCGGCCGCCGGCTGCGGCTCGACATGGCGCTCTACGACACCCGCCAGCGGCCGATCGCGGCGGTCGGCGGGCCGCTGCCGCCGCCCGACCGCAGCCGCGACACCGGCCTCGTCTACGGTCCCGGCGGCCCCGCCTGGATGTTCCGGCTGCCCGACGACCGCATCCTGGTGGCGCGGCCGCCGCCCCGCCACCGCAGCCCGGTGCTCGCCCTGATGGTCGCGCTCGGGCTGATCGCCGTGGTCGTGGCGGTCGCCGCCTTCCCGGTGGTGCGCGGCCTGACCCGGCGCCTGGAGACGCTGCAGGCCGGCGTCGAGACGCTCGGCGCCGGTCATCTGGCGGCCCGCGTGCCGGTCGAGGGGCGCGACGAGGTGGCGCGGCTCGCCGAGAGCTTCAACCGCGCCGCCGGCCGCATCGAGGAGCTGGTCGGCGCCCACCGGCTGCTGCTCGCCAACGCCTCGCACGAGCTGCGCACCCCGCTCGCCCGCATCCGGCTCGGCGTCGAGCTGATGAAGACGCGGCCCGATCCCCGCCATTCCGCCGACATCGAGCGCGACATCGCCGAGCTCGACGGGCTGATCGACGAGATCCTGCTGGCCAGCCGGCTCGACGCCATCGGGGCGCCCCAGGCGACCGAGGAGGTCGACCTGCTGGCGCTCGCCGCCGAGGAATGCGCCCGGTACGACTGCACGCTCGACGGCGCCCCCGTCGTGCTCGCCGGCGATCCGCGCCTGCTGCGGCGGATGATCCGCAACCTGCTCGAGAACGCCGAGCGCCACGGCGCCCCGCCGGTGCGGGTCGGCCTCGCGGCGGAGCGCGGCCGCGCCGTGCTGACCGTCGCCGACGGCGGCCCCGGCGTGCCGCCCGGCCAGCAGGAGCAGGTGTTCACCCCGTTCTTCCGGCTCGCCGGCGATTCGCGCGGCGCCGGGCTCGGCCTCGCTTTGGTGCGGCAGATCGCCCGCCTGCACGGCGGCGACGCGACGGTGGCGCCGCAGCCGGATGCGCCGAGCTGCTTCCGCGTCGCGCTGCCCCTCGTGCGGGTCTGACCGGCGGCGGACCGACGGGCCTTGCCAGCCGGGAGCGAACGTGGTCGTACTCGCGGGTTCCCGATCCGGCCCCGAGGCGCCGCAGGACCTCGCCCATGCCCAGCCTGTTCCGATTCCTCGCCGTCGTCGCCCTGATCGGTGGCCTGATCTATGCGGGCATGCTGGCGCTGACGCTGTTCGTCGACGTGAAGCCGCGCGAGATCAGCGTCGCGGTGCCGCCGGACCGTTTCCTCAAGCCGCGCTGACATGGGACGCCCTCCGAAGGCGGCCGGCACGCCCGCCGCCCGGCGCTCCGCCGCCGCCCCGGTCGCGGCCCCGCCCCGCAAGGGCGCCGAGAAGCCGGCATCGCCCCCTGGTCCGAAATCCACGCCGAAGCCGGCCGCGGCGCCGAAGGCCGCGACGCCCAGGCGCGGCCGCCCCAAGGCACCGCGCGTCGCCACCGCCGACCGCCATGTCGACCTGTTCCTCGACATGATCGCGGCCGAGCGCGGCGCCGGGGCCAACACGCTCGACGCCTATGCGCGCGACCTCGCCGACGTCGCCGGCCGCCTGAAGGCGGTCGGCCGCACCGTGCTCGACGCCCGCACCGAGGATTTTCGCGCCTATCTGGCCGGGCTCGCGGCGCGCGGCTTCAAGGCGACCTCGGTGGCGCGAAAGCTGTCGGCGATCCGCCAGCTCTGCCGCTTCCTCTATGCCGAGGGCCACCGCCGGGACGATCCGGCCGCCATGATCGAGGGGCCGCGGCGCGGCCGCGCACTGCCCAAGATCCTGTCGGTCGCCGAGGTCGACCGGCTGATCGGTACGGCGCGGGAGCTGGCGAACCGGACGAAGCAGAGCGACGGCGAGCGGCTGCGGGCGCTGCGCATGATCTGCCTGCTGGAGGTGCTCTACGCCACCGGCCTGCGCGTCTCCGAGCTGATCGCGCTCCCGGCCGCCGCGGCGCGGCGCGACGAGCGCATGCTGGTGGTGCGCGGCAAGGGGTCGAAGGAGCGCATGGTCATCCTCAACGACGCCGCCCGCGCCGCCATGAAGGAGTGGCTCGGCGCGCTCGCCGAGGCCGGCCGCTTCGAGGGCTCGCGCTGGCTGTTCCCGTCGCTCAGCGAGACCGGCCACCTCACCCGCCAGCACGCCGCCCGCGAGCTGAAGGACCTGGCCATCGCCGCCGGGCTGCGGCCCGACAAGGTGAGCCCGCACGTGCTGCGCCACGCCTTCGCCAGTCACCTGCTGCAGAACGGCGCCGACCTGCGCTCCGTCCAGATGTTGCTCGGCCACGCCGACATCTCGACCACCCAGATCTACACCCACGTCCTGGAGGAGCGCCTGAAGAGCCTGGTGCGCGACCTCCACCCGCTGGCCGACGAGGGGTAGGCGCCGGACGCGAGGACGCGGCTCCTTCCGTTTCCCTCTCCCCTCGTGGAAGAGGGTGCCCGAGCGAAGCTCGGGCGGGTGAGGGGGCGTGCCGCGGGCTCCGAGCCCGTGGAAGCTGCCCTCACCCGTCTCGCCGCTGTGCGGCGAGCACCGATCCTGTCGCTCCTGCATTCCGCTGCGCTCCATGCAGGCTACGGGGCGATGCACGCTCCGCACGCGCAGGGCGCACGCCCCGTCTCTCCCGCGGCGCCGAGGCGCCCGGGTGTTGCCCATGACCTGTCCCCCGGCGAACCGAGGGGCGCGGAGCGCCGAGAGGCGCGTCCGTTGTCGTTGCGCCTTCGGTGGAAGGCGCGGCGCGCATCGAAGCCTCGATGCGCACGCCTCCCGGCGCTCCGCGTGTGGCGTCTTGTCGGTCTCGGGCTCGTAATCACGAGCGGCCGCAACCACGACGGCGGCGGTCCGGCGTCGCGCTCTGCGGTCGCCCCGGGTCCGTGGGGTCTGTGACGACCCTGATGCCCGGCGGCGCACTCCCGAGCCGCCCGGGAGCCCGGCTGACGAGGCCGAGGCCCGCGGGGCGCCACGTGCGCCGGCGGATTGTTGCTCCGTGGCTCCGGCGCCCGGCTTTTCCGGCGGGTCCGATCCCGCCCTTGGTGCGGCGCTCTGCGGCTCCGGTGCCCCGAACCCGCCGCCTCCGCACGTCGCCGGCCTGCCCCGTCGCCCGACGTCACCGGTCGACGCCCCTCGACGGACAGGACAGGAGAGGGTGTAGCGCGGGATAGGAATATAGTCAAGATGTGAGTCGGAGGGGAGCCCGGCCATGACGAGCGGCTGGCGCCGGGATGACGGGGCGCACCTTCGTGTTCGTCCCTCCCGCGGGTTCGGTCGCTCCGGGGCGGCGCGCCAGCGCCGAGCCCGGAAGCCACGGCCCCTGTCTTTCCGTCGCAACGTCGACAGGGGCTAGGGATTCCGGACAGCCGCTTCGCGGATTCCGGAATGACCGGCGCGCAGTGGAACAGCGAAGCGTCGTCCGCCGTCTGGCGACCTCCACCTGCTCGTCGGCCCGGTGCGAGCGGGTGGAACGGCCTTCCCGTCCGGGGTATTCTTCCAGACCAGAGCAACCTTCGGGAGTGCGCCGGTGAAGCGGCAGGACGTGCTCGACATCTTGCGCCGGAATCGGGACGCGCTGCGCGCCCGGGGCGTCGTGCACGCCGCGCTGTTCGGGTCGGTTGCGCGTGGAGAAGAGAATTCGGACAGCGATATCGACATCGTCATCGATCTGGCGCCCGACCTGTCCCTGGACGTCTTTCAGTATGTCGGGCTGAAGAGCTACATCGAAGAGATGTTCCCGGCTCCCGTCGACGTGGTCGACCGCGAGACGATCAAGCCGATCATTCGCGACAGTGTCACGCGAGACTCGGTGTATGCCTTCTAAGTCTCCGCTTCTCGCGCTGTCGGGGATCGCGACGAACATTTCACTGGCCCGCCAGTTCGTCGCAGGGCTGTCCTTCCACGACTTCAGACAAGACACCAAGACGCTGTATGCCGTGATCCGGTGCCTGGAGATCGTCTCGGAGGCGTCGCGCAGGTTGCCCCCTGAACTGCTCGCACGGCACCCCGAGATTCCGTGGGTGCAGATCGCACGCGCCGGCAACGTCTATCGACACGAGTACGACGGCGTCCGTGAGGCGATGATCTGGAAGACCATCCACGGCGCGCTCGACGCGCTCGAGGTCGTGGTCCGCGAGGAGCTGTCGCGGCTGAGCGAGTCGCGCGACTAGCCCCGCCGCGGTCGCGGCAGGGCAGGGGGCGCCGGTCCGGAACCGCGCCGGCGCCCGTTGCAAGCCGCCTCAGATGCCCTGGCCGCCCGAGACCTCGATGCGCTGGGCGTTGACCCAGCGGTGGCTCTCCGAGAGGAGGCCGGCGATCACCGGGCCGATGTCGTCCGGCAGGCCGGCGCGGCCGAGCGCCGTCATGTCGGCGAAGACCCGGTTGATCTCCGGATTGTCGCGCACCGCGCCGCCGCCGAAGTCGGTCGCGATGGCGCCCGGCGCCACCGTGTTCACGGCGATGCCGCGCGGGCCCAGCTCCCTCGCCATGTAGCGGGTCAGCACCTCGACGGCGCCCTTCGCGGCCGCATAGGCCGCGTAGCCCGGGAAGGTCACGCGGGTGAGGCCGGAGGACAGGTTCACGATGCGGCCGCCGTCGGCCATGAGCGGCAGCAGCGTCTGGGTGAGGAAGTAGACGCCCTTGAAGTGGACGTCGACCAGCCGGTCGAACTGCGCCTCGGTGGTCTCGCCGATCGGGGCGTAGTCGCCGTGCCCGGCATTGTTGACGAGGTTGTCGAACGTCCCGCGCCCGAAGGTCTCCCGCAGGACGGCGCGCAGGCGCCCGGCGAAGGCCGCGAAGGCGGCGACGTCGCCGGTGTCGAGCGGCAGGGCGACGGCCGCGCGGCCCATTGCCCGAATCTCGCGGACGACCGCCTCGGCGTCGTCGGCCCGGCTCTGGAAGGTGAGCACGACATCGCCGCCCTGGCGGGCGACGGCGAGCGCGGCGTTGCGGCCGAGGCCGCGGCTGGCGCCGGTCACGAGGGTGATCTTGGTCATGGGTGGGTCTCTTTCGTGGTGTCTTCGGCCTCCCTGATATGCCGCCGGACGGCCCGGCGGTGTTGCCGGAAGCTCCACGGGTCTTGCCTGTTCCTGCAAAAGGCGTGCGAACCGGACCGGTCTTCGTTAGGATCGCGCGATGACGACGCTGCTCGATGCCGTCCGCCGCCACGGCGAGACCCATGCGGATGCGGCCGGGATCGCGCGCACGCCGGTTCCGGGCCTCACCACGATCCGCGCGACCGCCCCGAGCGATCTGGTCTACGCCGTCTCGCGGCCGCTGGTCTGCCTGGTGGTGCAGGGGAGCAAGCACGTCACCCTGGGAACGCGCGGCTTCTCGTTCTCGGCCGGCGATTCGCTCCTGATCACGGCCGACGTTCCGACCGTCAGCCAGATCACCCGCGCCAGTGTCGCCGCTCCCTATCTGTCGCTGGTGCTGGAGCTCGATCCCGCCGTGATCGCCGAGCTGACCGCCCGGACGACGTCGGCGTCGGGGGACGAGCGGTCGCCGGTGCGGGTCGACGCCACCGAGACGGAGGTCGCCGACGCGGCGCTGCGGCTGATGCGTCTGCTCGATCGACCCGCCGCGGTGCCGGTGCTGCAGGCCCAGCTCGTGCGCGAGATGCACTACTGGCTGCTCGCCGGCCGGCACGGGGCGGCGATCCGCCGGCTCGGCTGGCCCGAGGGGCCTGTGCAGCGGATCGCGCGCGCCGTCGCGGTCCTGCGCGCCGACTTCGCCGGGCCGGTGCCGGTCGAGCGCCTCGCGGCGGTCGCCGGGATGAGCCCGTCGTCGTTCCACCGGCATTTCCGGGCCGTCACCTCGCTGCCGCCGCTCCAGTTCCAGAAGCGGCTGCGGCTGATCGAGGCGCGCCGCCTGATGCTGTTCGAGAACGCCTCCGCCGGCAGCGCCGCCTTCGCGGTCGGCTACGAGAGCGTGCCGCAGTTCACCCGCGAGTACGGCCGGCTGTTCGGCCGGCCGCCCGTGCGCGACGTCAGGGCGGCCCGGGAGGCGCCCCCGCCGGCGCCGCGAGACGCCGCGGCCGCGCCCGGCCCGGGCCCCTCGCCGCTCCCTTGACTTCCGCCGCATCCGGGGGCTTCTGTCCCCCGCCCGCCGTCGCCGCGGGCAGGGATCCACCCCTGGAATCCACCCCTCGGTCACTCTCCTGATGCGCAGCTATCTCGATTTCGAAAAGCCGGTCGCAGAGCTCGAAGCCAAGATCGAGGAGCTGCGCGCCCTGGAGCAGCCGGTCGGCGCGGTCGAGATCGGGGAGGAGATCGCGCGGCTGGAGGCCAAGGCGGCCGAGGCCCTCAAGGCCGTCTATGCGAATCTCACGCCCTGGAACAAGACCCAGGTGGCGCGCCACCCGCAGCGGCCGCACTGCCTCGACTACATTTCCGGCCTGATCGCCGACTTCACGCCGCTCGCCGGCGACCGCAATTTCGGCGAGGACGAGGCGATCGTCGGTGGCTTCGGCCGCTTCCGCGGCGAGAGCGTCTGCGTCATCGGCCAGGAGAAGGGCTCCTCGACCGAGAGCCGGCTCAAGCGCAATTTCGGCATGGCGATGCCGGAGGGCTACCGCAAGGCGGTGCGCCTGATGGAGATGGCCGACCATTTCGACATCCCGGTGATCACCCTGGTCGACACCGCCGGCGCCTATCCGGGCATCGGCGCCGAGGAGCGCGGCCAGGCCGAGGCGATCGCCCGCTCGACCGCCGCCTGCCTCGCCCTCAGGGTGCCGAACGTCGCCGTGGTGCTGGGCGAGGGCGGCTCCGGCGGCGCCATCGCGATCGCCACCGCCAACAAGGTCCTGATGCTGGAGCACGCGATCTACAGCGTGATCTCGCCGGAGGGCGCCGCCTCGATCCTGTGGCGCGACTCCGGCAAGGCCCAGGAGGCCGCGACCGGCATGAAGATCACGGCCGACGACCTCCTCAAGTTCGGGGTCATCGACGCCATCATCCGCGAGCCGATGGGCGGCGCCCACCGCGACTGGGCGGCCGCCATCAACGCCACCGGCGACGCCGTCGCCACCGCCTTCGACCAGCTCCGCGACCTCGGCCCCGAGGCGATCCGCCAGCAGCGCCGCGACAAGTTCCTGGCCATCGGCCGCACGCTCGCCTGACGCGAGACCGGGTCCGGACGCACGAAATTCGCGTCGGACGACGGTTTCTTAACGGTCCGGAAACCATCCCGTCGGAAGCTTCCCCAAAGCCCCCGTACACCCCCGATTCACCATGCCGGCGCGGCGGGTGTGGGGTCCGGTTCCGTTGCCTTGCTTAGACCACATCTTAACGCTAACGGGTCTTTACGGAATGGGGACGACGAGGGGGAGTGCCGTTTGAACCGTCATTCGGCGTGGGTCCGGACGCTCCTGGCGTCGGCGGCGGTCGCGGCTGCGATCGCGCTGGCCGGGTGCCAGACCGACGGGATCTCTCAGATCCCGAGCAAGGCGATGCAGCCGCTGTCCCGCGAGATGGTGGCGACGCTCGAAAAGAAGAACATGCCGGTCGATTCCCCGATCCTGGTCCGGATCTTCAAGGAGGAATCGGAGCTCGAGGTCTGGAAGCAGGACGCCTCCGGCCAGTACGCCCACCTGAAGACCTATCCGATCTGCCGCTGGTCGGGTGAGCTCGGCCCCAAGATCAAGCAGGGCGATCGCCAGGCCCCCGAGGGCTTCTACACGATCACGCCAGGCCAGATGAACCCGAACTCGAGCTTCCACCTCGCGTTCAATCTCGGCTTCCCCAACGCCTACGACAGGGCGAACGAGCGCACCGGCGCCTTCCTGATGGTGCACGGCGACTGCTCGTCGTCGGGCTGCTACGCGATGACGGACGAGCAGATCACCGAGATCTACTCGCTCGGCCGCGAGGCCTTCCTGGGCGGCCAGAAGTCCTTCCAGGTCCAGGCCTATCCGTTCCGGATGACGGCCCTGAACATGGCCCGCCACCGCAACAGCCCGCACATGGCGTTCTGGCGGATGATCAAGGAGGGCAACGACCACTTCGAGGTCACCCGCCAGGAGCCCAAGGTCGACGTCTGCGAGAAGCGCTACGTGTTCGACGCGACGCCGGTGTCGGGGAGCTTCTCGCCGACCGGCCGCTGCCCCTCCTTCCAGGTGCCGGACGACGTCGTCGCCGCCGTCAAGACGAAGCAGGATCACGACGAGCGCCAGTTCGCCCATCACGTCGCCCAGGGTGTCGGCACCGTGGCGGCGCGCACCGGCAGCGACGGCGGCATGCATCCGACCTTCCTGGCCAAGATCAATCCGAACGAGACCTTCGTCAGCAACGGCCGCAAGGTCGGCAGCCTGCCGCCGACCCGGTCGGGCGGCAAGGCGACGCTCGTCTACCTGCCGAACTCCGCCCCCACGGCGGTCGCCTCGGCCGATCCCGACACCACGGCCGGCGTGGTCGGCAGCACCCGGGTCGCCTCCGCCGACGGCGACGGGGCGCTCGGCGGCCTGTTCGGCGGCAGCGGGTCCGGCGCGGCATCCTCGGGCAGCGGCTTCGGCAAATGGTTCGGCCTCGGCAAGAGCGACGACGTCCCGCCGCCCCCGAATCCGAAACCGGCCGCCGCCCCGGCCGCCAAGCCCGCCACGGCCGCCAGGCCGGCCCCGGCGGCCAAGCCGGCTCCGGCCGCGGGATCGCAGACCATGCTGGCCTCGTCGTCGTCACGCCCGGTGGCGCTCGGCGCCATCCGGCCGACCACCACGGCGCCGACCGCCTCGGCGGCCGCCGCGAAGCCGCAGGCCACGGCCCAGACGACCTCGCAGAGCAAGACCGACTCGGCGCCGGCCGCCGCCTATGCGGGCGGCAGCCTGATGCCCGGCGCCAAGCCGGTGCTGTCGTCGTCGAGCTTCGACAACCGCTGGGGCGGGATGTAGCGTCCGCCGCTTCCGTCGACTCCGTCCGATGCCCGGCCCGGTGCCGGGCATCGGCGTTTCGGGGGCAGGCGCCGGCGGAGCGGCCGGCCGGGATCACATCAGCCGGTCGAGCTCGCTGCGGCTCGCCGACTTGCGCAGCTTGATGAAGCGCACGACGCGCTGCGCCACCTCGCCGGTCAGCCGGATATACTGCTGGAAGGCGGCGCGCGGATCCTCGGGCTCGCCCAGCGTGGTCTCCAGCACGGCCCTGGCGTCGGACCAGCCGAGGCCGGCCGCCTTGCACAGGATCAGGAGCGCGTCGGCGGAGCGCTGGCGGATCAGGTTGCGCACCGCGATCACCGGCACGTCGGCGACGGCGGCGAGGTCCTCGATCACCGGCCCGCGCTGCCTCTGCCGGGCGTGCTCGCACAGGCGCACCTTCAGCCCGTCCGGGTCGATCCGCACCGCCGGCCCGTGATGGGCGGCGTGCAGACGCGCATGGACGAGCTGGTCGCCGATCGCCGCGATGGCGTGGTCGAGCCGGGTGCGGACCGCCGGATGCGCCGAGGCGGCGAGCCGATGCCGCACGATCCCGGTGGCGTCGCGGACCATGTCGCAGAAGATGTCGGGCGGCACGTCGCTGCGGCCGGCGAGCAGCTCGGCGAGCTCCTCGTCGGCATGGGCGCGGGCCGCGATGGTGCGCAGCCCGGCGTCGGAGAAGCGGGCGCCGGTGTTGGCCGTGACCTTGCGGGTCACCTCGAGGTCGCCGCGCTCGACGACGATGTCGGTGACCACCTCGGAGAGATGCTCGCGGGCCGCGATGGCGGCGAGATGGGCCTGGCCCTTGCTGCGCGCCACCTCGACCAGCAGCGCGTCGGAGACCCGGGGAGAGCGTTCCAGCACCGGACCCGAGATGCCGATGTCGTCGTCGCTGGCGAGCCGGCCGATGGTGTCGAGCGGCGCGTTGCGCACCGGGGCGAGCTGCAGCCCGAGGCGGATCAGGGCGTAGCGCTCGACCGTCTCGACGAGCTGCAGCATGACGTCGTCGAACAGTCCGACATGCTCCTCGCCGAGCATCTCGGTGTTCGCCAGGAACAGGTCGGTGACCCGTCGCAGGACTTCGCTGCGCCGTTCCGCGGTGCCGTCCGCCAGCGCACTGGAGAGCTCTTCGATCAGGATCGCGGAGGAGGGCATGGCGGGGGATTCCAGATCACGTCTCCGCCAGCGGGACGAGCGGCGGCCAGGCGTCGGGGGAGGGCAGCGGCTCGCCGCCCGTCGGCACGAACGAGACCCCGACATGATGGCGGCCGCGCCAGGCGATCGTGCAGCGGACCTTGATGCGGCCGGGGTCGACCAGCAGATCGAAGGCGTCGGGCACGGCCGCGACATCGCACACCAGCAGGCAGGCGCCGCCGGCCGACACGTTCAGCACCGCGCAGTCGATCGCGTCGCCGGGGATGGCGATCTTGGCGGTCGCCAGGGTCAGGTAGCGGCGTGCGCGGCGCTGCTCGCGCCCGGTCGCGACGGCAGCGCCGGACGCCTGTTCGGGCATCGCCGTGGCTCGAAAGCTCTGGGGCCGCGTGCCGGGCATCTGTATTGCTCGCGCCGGGTCAAAATCGACGGGCTCGTCGAAGTCGTCTGGTGATGGTCCACCTCGCGAACCGGGAAAGCTTAACGCCTGGACGTGAACACTACGTTACCGCGATCAGGCCGCAGTTGCACGTCGTGGTAATTAGGGACCAGAGACGGCGGGCGGGCCGGCCGCCGCGCGTCACATGAGGCGGCGGATCTCGGCGTGGCTCGCCGACTTGCGCAGCCGGATGAAGCGGACGACCCGCTGCGCCGTCTCGGCGGTGAGGCCCGAGAAGGTGCCGAAGGCGGTCCGCGGATCGCCTGCCGACCCGGTGAGAGCGAGGAGCACGGCCTTGGCGTCCGGCCAGGCGAGGCCGGCGACCTTGCAGAGGATCAGGATGCCCTCCTCGGATCCCTGCTTGATCAGGTTCTTGATCGCGACGTCCGGCACCTCGGTGATCACCGCGAGGTCCTCGATCACGTCGCCGCGCTTGCCGCTGCGGGCCTTCTCGCACAGCGCCTTCAGCTTGTCGGGCGCCGGGCTCGCCGGCGTGGCGGTGCCGGGGGCCTCGGCCCTGCGGCGGGCGTGCAGGAGCTGGCTGCCGATCGCCGTCACGGCCTGGTTCAGGCGCTGGCGCACGCCCGGCTCCTCGCAGCGGGCGAGCCGCCGCCGCACCTCGTCGGTGGCGTTCTTCACCATGTCGCGGAACACCTCGGCCGGCACGTCGCCGCGGCCGGCGACGAGCAGGGCCAGCGCCTCGTCGAGATGCGCCCGGCCCGCGATGGTCCGGAAGCCGGTCTCGGAGAAATGCGCGCCGCGGTTCGCCATCACCTTGCGGCTGACCTCGAGGTCGGCGCGGCCGACCAGAGCGTCGGTGACCACCACGGACAGGGCCCGCCGCACCGCGATCGACGCGAGATGCGCCTGGGTCTTGGTCGAGGCGATGTCGACCAGCACCTCGTCGGAGATCCGCGTCGAGCGCTCGAGCACCGGCCCGGCGACCGCGATGTCGTCCGAGTGGACCAGCCGGGCGATGGTGCGGATCGGCGCATTCGGCAGCGGCGCGAGCTGCAGGCCGAGCCGGATCAGCGCGTGCCGCTCCACCGTGTCGACGATGACGGCCATGACGCCGTCGAACAGCGCGACGTGCTCGTCCTGGAAGGCGCCCGCCTGGGCCAGGAACAGGTCGGTGAGGCGGCGCAGGATCTCGCTGCGGGTGGCGGCCGTGCCCTGGGCCAGGACGGTGGGAAGCTCGGCGAACAGGGCCTGCGGCGCGACGGTCACGGCGCGACCCCCGGCGTCGAGGGGGCGCGGCACGACATGTCCGTATCGCCGCGGATGCCGGCGCGGCACAGGTCGCAGGACTTGGCGCCAGATGGGGCGCGATCCGGCATGGCAGGAGACCCGCGAGCGCAAGACGCGCCGGTGGCTCGGACGGTGATCGATACCGCGCCGGAATTCGGCCGGAACCGACAGGTGAACGCCGCCCGCGGTTCCACTCGCGTGCGGCGTATCGACCATAGCCCCGAACGGTGAATGGGGTGTTAAACTACCACTAGTGCGATACGGCTAGATATCGTCCATTCGCCGGCGAAACACCGGCGCGCGGCCGCGCTGCCGGCAGCCGCCGATCAGCCGTAACGGCCGTGGCAGTGCTTGTACTTCTTGCCCGAGCCGCACGGGCAGGGCTCGTTGCGGCCGACCTTGCCCCAGGTGGCGGGGTTGTTCGGATCCCGGGCTTCCGCCGCGACCGTGTCGTCCAGGCGGGTGCCGAGCAGGAAGCCCGCGTCCGCCGGGGCGAACTCGTTCTCGCCCGTGGAGGGATCGAGCTTGGTCGCCTCCATGTAGGGGAGCGACGCCTCCTCGGGTTGCTGCTGGACGACCTCGACCCGCATGAGCTGCGCCGTCACGGCTTCGCGCAGGCTCTGGCTCATCGTCTCGAACAGGGCGAAGGCCTCGGCCTTGTACTCGTTGAGCGGATCGCGCTGGGCATAGCCGCGCAGGCCGATGACGTTGCGCAGATGGTCGAGCATGACGAGGTGCTCGCGCCAGAGATGGTCGAGCGACTGCAGCAGGATCGACTTCTCGATGTAGCGCATCACGTCGGGGCCCCACTGGGCCGCCTTGGCCGCCATGTGCTCGTCCGCCTTGCGCTCGATGCGGGAGATCAGCTCCTCGTCGGCGATGCCCTCTTCCTTGGCCCACTCCTCGACCGGCAGGTCGAGGCCGAGCACGCGGCCGATCTCCTCCTTCAGCCCGGCCGTGTCCCACTGCTCCGGATAGGCGTTCTCGGGCACGTGCTTGCCGACCAGGTCGTCGACCACGCTGTGGCGCATGTCGGTGACGACCTCGTTGGTCACCTCGTCGCGCATCCAGTCGATGCGCTGCTCGAAGATGACCTTGCGCTGGTCGTTCATCACGTTGTCGAACTTCAGCAGGTTCTTGCGCAAGTCGAAGTTGCGCGCCTCGACCTTCTGCTGCGCCTTCTCCAGCGCCTTGTTGATCCACGGATGGACGATCGCCTCGTCCTCGCGCAGGCCGAGCTTCTGCAGCATGCCGTCGAGCTTGTCCGACCCGAAGATGCGCATCAGGTCGTCTTCCAGCGACAGGAAGAACTTCGAGTGGCCGGGGTCGCCCTGGCGGCCGGAGCGGCCGCGCAGCTGGTTGTCGATGCGGCGCGACTCGTGGCGCTCGGTGCCGAGCACGAAGAGGCCGCCGGCGGCCAGCGCCTTGTCCTTGAGGCGGCCGATCTGCGCCTTGATCTCCTCGACGCGGGCGTGCTTCTCGTCGCCCTCCGGCAGGTCGGCGAGCTCCTGGCGGATGCGCATGTCGGCATTGCCGCCGAGCTGGATGTCGGTGCCGCGGCCGGCCATGTTGGTGGCGATCGTGACGGCGCCGGGCACGCCGGCCTGCGACACGATGTAGGCCTCCTGCTCGTGGTAGCGCGCGTTCAGGATGGCGAAGACCTTGGCCTTGGTGGCGCCCTCGTCGCCCGAGTACAGCGCCGCGAAGGCGTTCGGGTCGGAGAAGTCGTGCGCCTCCCAGCCCTTCTGGCGCAGCATGTCGGCGAGCAGCTCGGACTTCTCGATCGAGGTGGTGCCGACCAGCACGGGCTGGCCGCGGGTCTTGCAGTCCTCGATCAGGGTGATGATGGCGCGGTACTTCTCGGCCGCCGTCCGGTAGACCTCGTCGTCGTCGTCGACGCGCTGCATCGGCAGGTTGGTCGGGACCTCGACGACCTCGAGATTGTAGATGTCCAGGAACTCGTCCGCCTCGGTCTGCGCCGTGCCGGTCATGCCGGCCAGCTTCTCGTACATGCGGAAGTAGTTCTGGAACGTGATCGAGGCCAGCGTCTGGTTCTCGGGCTGGATCGGCTGCCGTTCCTTCGCCTCCAGCGCCTGGTGCAGGCCGTCCGAGTAGCGCCGGCCCGGCATCATGCGGCCCGTGAACTCGTCGATGATGACGACCTCGCCGTTGCGGACGATGTAGTCCTTGTCGCGCTGGAATAGCGTGTGGGCGCGCAGCGCCTGGTTCACGTGGTGGACGACCGACACGTTCTCGACGTCGTAGAGCGAGTCGGTCTTGAGCTGGCCGGCCTCGCGCAGCAGCCGCTCCATCTTCTCCATGCCGGCCTCGGTCATGGTGACGGTGCGTTGCTTCTCGTCGACCTCCACGTCCTCCTTGGCGAGGCGCGGGATGAAGGTGTCGATGGTGTTGTAGAACTCGGAGCGGTCGTCGAGTGGGCCGGAGATGATCAGCGGCGTGCGCGCCTCGTCGATCAGGATCGAGTCCACCTCGTCGACGATGGCGTAGACGTGGCCGCGCTGGACCATGTCCTCGACCCGGTACTTCATGTTGTCGCGCAGGTAGTCGAAGCCGAGCTCGTTGTTGGTGCCGTAGGTGACGTCGCAGGCGTAGGCGGCCTTGCGCTGCTCGTCGTCGAGCCCGTGCACGATGACCCCGACGGTGAGGCCGAGGAACCGGTAGATCTGGCCCATCCACTCGCTGTCGCGCTTGGCCAGGTAGTCGTTGACCGTGACGACGTGGACGCCGCGCCCGGAGAGGGCGTTGAGGTAGACCGGCAGGGTGGCGACCAGGGTCTTGCCTTCGCCGGTCTTCATCTCGGAGATGGCGCCCTCGTGCAGCACCATGCCGCCCATCAGCTGGACGTCGAAGTGGCGCTGGCCGAGGGTGCGCTTGGCCGCCTCGCGCACCGTGGCGAAGGCCGGCACCAGGAGGTCGTCGAGGGTCTTGCCCTCGGCGAGCTCCTTGCGGAACGCATCGGTGCGGGCGCGCAGCGCGTCGTCCGACAGGGCGGCGAGCTCCGGCTCCAGCGCGTTGATCTGGTCGACCCGGGGACGGTAGGCGCGGATGCGCCGGTCGTTCGCGTTTCCGAACAGCTTGCGGACGACAGCGCCGAACATCCCGGAGGTCCTTTCTGTGGCCTCGGGCTTTTCCTGCCGCGAGGGAAGTGCGCGCCGGTCCGGATGCGCCGGGCGACCGGCCCTGGTCCCGGCGCAGCCCGCCTTCACGGCGCTATCGGGGAAAGGAGGCGGACGCGCGACGTCGCACATCCCACGGGTTACACCGGCGGGCGGTGCACAGATAGGAGGGGGTCCTGGGCTTGTCAATCGGCGGCGACGCCCCGGCCGGCCGCTGCGCGGCCCCTTGCGGGTCAACGGTTTGTCATATGGCGCGCCGCAATCATGCCGTCAATTGACGCTAGCAGACGCCCGGTTGCCAACCGCCGCGCGTTGGGCGAGGTTGCGGCGCCATGACGGCGGGCCGCGGGCCCGTCTTTCCCAGGGATTCTCGATGATTACGCAAACGTCATGCTCGCGTCCGGGGTGCCCGGCGCGCCGCCGCGCCGGCCTCGGAGCGGCGCTCTTCCTCGCGGCCGCGCTGACGGCCGGCGGAGCCGCCGCCCAGACCCCGGCCGCGGCGCCGGCCGCCGACCCGGTGGTGGCGAAGGTCGACGGCACCGAGATCCGGCAGAGCGATCTCGCGCTCGCCGAGGAGGACGTCGGCGCCAACATCCCGGCCGGCACGCCCGACGCCAAGCGCGACTGGCTGATCAACTACCTCACCGACATGACGCTGCTCGCCAAGGCGGCCGAGGCGAAGAAGATCCCGGACACGGCGGACTTCAAGAGCCGGCTCGCCTATGTGCGCAGCAAGGCGCTGATGGAGACGCTGCTGCGCGACTCCGGCAAGGCCGGGGCGACCACGGACGCCATGCAGCACGTCTATCAGGAGGCCGTGAAGCAGATGGGCGAGGAGCAGGAGGTGCATGCGCGCCACATCCTGTTCCGGGTCGCCGACGCGAACGACCAGAAGGCCGCCGCGGCGGCCGAGGCCAAGGCCAAGGACACCCTCGCCAAGATCAAGAAGGGCGAGGATTTCGCCAAGCTGGCCAAGGACCTCACCGAGGACCCGGCCGGCAAGGCCGACGGCGGCGATCTCGGCTGGTTCACCAAGGACCAGATGGTGCCGGAGTTCTCCGAGGCCGCCTTCAAGCTCGACAAGGGCCAGGTCTCCGACCCGGTGAAGACCTCGTTCGGCTGGCACCTGATCAAGCTCGAGGACAAGCGCAAGCGCGAAGCGCCGCCCTTCGACCAGGTGAAGGACCAGATCGAGACCTTCGTCACCCGCAAGGCGCAGATCGAGCTCCTCAACAAGCTCCGTCAGGACGCCAAGATCGAGCGCCTCGACAAGCCCGAGGCGAGCCCGGCTCCGGCCCCGGCCCCGTCCGCCACCCCGAACGCGGCGCCGGCGAAGAAGTAGGGTTCGCCTGATCGCCGGGGGCGTGTCCCGGGCGTGGACTCCGTCATTCCGGGCTCGCGGACCGCAGGTCCGCGAGCCCGGAATCCATAAGCCCAGTGACAGTGGCTGACGCAAGACAGGGGGCATGGATCCCGGGCTCGGCGCCTTGCGCCGCCCCGGGATGACGGGCGTCGCTCGCCAGCGCTCGGCTGGCGGGATGCCTCGCCTTCGTTCGAAGTTGCGCACACATCCCATGTGCACCGCCCCCCCGGCTTGACCCCGCCCCTCGGCGCTCCTAATCGACGCTGCGACGTTCGTCGTAGGCGCGGGAGGGGCTCGCGCCCGTCCACCCCGGGGGTCTGGGCCGATGGCCACAGCCGTTTCTCCGCTCGCGCCCGAGCGCTTTCCCGAAATGCCGGCGATCGAGGGCGTCGCGGTCGCGACCGCGGCGGCCGGCATCCGCTATGCGGGCCGCACCGACGTGCTGCTGGCGCTGCTCGATCCGGGCACCGCGGTCGCCGGCGTGTTCACCAGGTCGAAGTGCCCCTCGGCCCCGGTCGACTGGTGCCGCGGCAAGCTCAAGGGCGGCAAGGCGCGCGCCCTGGTGGTGAACTCCGGCAACGCCAATGCCTTCACCGGCAAGTCCGGCGTCGCCGCCGTCAAGCTGACCGCCGACATCGCCGCCAAGGCGGCGGGCTGCAAGCCGGCCGAGATCTTCCTCGCCTCCACGGGCGTCATCGGCGAGCCGCTGCCGGCCGAGAAGTTCGGCGACGTGATGGACGGCCTCGTCGCCGACGCCCGGCCCGGCCGCTGGGACGAGGCGGCGCGGGCCATCATGACCACCGACACGTTCCCCAAGGGGGCCGCCGCGGTGGTGCGCATCGACGGCAAGCCGGTGACCATCTGCGGCATTGCCAAGGGCGCCGGCATGATCGCCCCCGACATGGCGACCATGCTGAGCTTCGTGTTCACCGACGCGCCGCTGGCGCCGGCCGTGCTGCAGAGCCTGCTCGCCAAGGGCGTCGAGGACACGTTCAACGCGGTGACGATCGACGGCGACACCTCGACCTCCGACACGCTGCTCGCCTTCGCCACCGGCGCGGCGGCCAGGCGCGGCGTCGCGAAGATCTCGCGGGCGAGCGACCCGCGGCTCGAGCCGTTCCGCAAGGGCTTCAACCGCGTGCTCGCCGATCTCGCCGAGCAGGTCGCCCGCGACGGCGAGGGCGCGCGCAAGCTGGTCGAGGTGATCGTCGAGGGCGCGGCGTCCAAGAAGGCGGCACGCAAGATCGCCATGGCGATCGCCAACTCGCCGCTGGTGAAGACCGCGATCGCCGGCGAGGACGCCAACTGGGGCCGCGTCGTGATGGCGGTCGGCAAGGCCGGCGAGAAGGCCGACCGCGACAGGCTGTCGATCTGGTTCGGCGGCGTGCGGGTCGCCCACAAGGGCGCCCGCGATCCCGGCTACGACGAGGCCCGGGTGTCGGCCCTGATGAAGAAGCCGGAGATCGAGCTGAAGGTCGATCTCGGCCTCGGCAAGGGCCGCGACCGCGTGCTCACCTGCGACCTGACGAAAGAGTACGTCGCCATCAACGGCGACTACCGGTCGTGATCGGTTCGGGGTGTCGCAGGGTGGGCAAAGGAGCGCCGAAGGCGCGCCGTGCCCACGCGGTCGAGATCGGCGAGACCGCACGGCGTGGGCACGCCGCTCCGCGGCTTTGCCCACCCTACGGTGCCGGGACGTGCGGGAGCGTCCCGTGAAGCTCGTCCTCGTCGCCGCCTGCGCGCTGATCGACGCCGACGGGCGCATTCTCCTGGCGCAGCGGCCGGAGGGGCGCGCCATGGCCGGCCTGTGGGAGTTCCCGGGCGGCAAGGTGGAGGCCGGCGAGACGCCGGAGGCGTCGCTGATCCGCGAGCTCCACGAGGAGCTCGGCATCACCGTGAAGGAGGCGTGCCTGGCGCCGCTCACCTTCGCGAGCCACGGCTATGCGGACTTCCATCTGCTGATGCCGCTCTATGTCTGCCGGCGCTGGGACGGGATCGTGACGGCGCGCGAGCACGCCGCGCTGCGCTGGGTGCGGCCGAACACGCTGCGCGACTATCCGATGCCCGAAGCGGACATTCCGCTGATCCCGCATCTGCAGGAGCTCCTCCAGGGGCGGCCGTAGGGTGGGCAAAGCCGCGGAGCGGCGTGCCCACGCCGTGCGGTCTCGCCGATCTCGACCGCTGCTATGATGACGACATCGTCGTCGTCGCAGGGGGGCACAGGGACGCGAAGGCGCGCCGTGCCCACGTCGGAGGTCCGCGTGGGCACGGCGCGTTCCGCGCCTTTGCCCACCCTACGACTTCCGGCCCGGCGCCGCCTTTTCGCCCGTCGAGATTTCGCGCGTCCCGAGCGCGTCGGCGAGGCGCGCCGTGGCGCTGCCGGGCCTCAGCGGCTTCTGCTGGCTCTCGTGCGGCGCCCATCCGGCCAGCCAGACGATCTCGAAGGTGGCGCGCACCCGCCCGTCGGAATCCGAAAACCTCTCGGCGTAGATTTCGGCGGCCCGCATCAGCGTGGCGCGGCGCAGCGGCACGCGCCGGCGCTCGACCAGCGGATTGGTCGCGCCCATGCGGCGCAGATCCTGGATCAGCGCGAACGGCGAGGCGTAACGCACCGTCACGGCGTCGACGTCGGTCACCGGCAGGGCGAAGCCGGCGCGCTGCAGCAATGCGCCGACGTCGCGGATGTCGGCGAACGGCGCGACCCGGGGCGACAGCCCGCCCTCGCACGCGGTCTCGGCCGCCGCGAAGCTCTGGCGCAGCTCGCCGAGCGTCGCGCCGCCCAGCAGCGCGGCGAGAAAGAGCCCGTCCGGCCGCAGCGCGCGGCGCACCTGGGCGAAGGTGCCGGGCAGGTCGTTGACGCTCTGCAGCGCGAGACCCGAGACGACCAGATCGAGCGAGCCGTCGGCGAAGGGCAGGACCTCCTCGTCCGCCACGACCGCCACGCCGCGGGTCCGGCCCGCGTCGGCGAGCGGATCGACGCCGAACAGCGTGCCGAGCCGCGGATGCGTGGCGAGCGCCTGCCGCACCGCGTCGCCGGGCGTGCCGAGATCGATCCCGCGCTCGAAGTGCCGCAGCGTCGCCGCGAGCCGGTCGGCCATGTCCTCGGCGACGCGATCGAGCAGGAAGGTCGCCGGCCCGAGCCCGCCGGCCCGGCGGCGGCGGCGCAGAAGCAGGGGACGGTCGAAAACGTGGGGAGCAGCCATGGGCCGACCTGGTCTATGATGAGCGCGGACCGGCACGGCCGATCCGCGGCGATGCAGCACGGGCTGGTCGAGGGGGTCGCGTTGGCGCGACCCTTGCATGAATTCGACCGGGTGGCGTGCCCGACACGTGATCAGATCGCCGCGGACTGCGCACGATCGGACACGGGCCGAGCGAAGTCGATGAACAAGGGTTCATATGGCAACGCGGGTCACGACCACAACACGGCTCGGCCTGCGGCGTGCGCTGCGTTTCGCGCTCGACGCCGTGCTGCCGCCCTTGTGCCCGGCCTGTGGCCGGCCGCTGACCGACGACGGCGCCGTATGTGCAACCTGTTGGTCCCGTTTGTCGTTCATAGCGCGTCCTTATTGTGAACGGCTCGGCATCCCGTTCGCGCACGACGGCGGTCCGGGCCTGCTGTCGCCGCGCGCCATCGCCGATCCGCCGGCCTTCGGGCGGGCGCGCGCCGCGGTTCGTTACGACGACGTGGCCGGATCGCTGGTTCATGCGTTGAAGTACGGAGACCGGCTGGAGCTCGCGCCGATGATGGGGCGATGGATGGCGGAGGCCGGCCGCGAGCTGATCGCGGCCGCCGACGCCCTGGTTCCGGTGCCGTTGCACTGGCGCCGGCTGTGGGCGCGACGGTTCAACCAGGCCGCCGCGCTCGCCACCGTGATGGCGGATTTGCGCGGCATACCTGTTCTGCCGGACGCAATGACGCGCGTGCGCGCGACGCCCCAGCAGGTCGGGCTTTCCCGCAAGGAGCGGGCCGGCAATGTGCAGTCTGCGTTCCGCGTGACGGAACCGGGACGCGGGGCGGTGCGGGGCCGTCGTCTGATCGTGGTCGACGACGTCATGACGACCGGCGCGACCGTCGAAAGCTGCGCCAGAACCTTGCTGCGGGCGGGAGCGGTCAGTGTCGACGTGATCGTGTTCGCCTGTGTCGTCGATGCAACGGTGGTATGACTACCGGGTGACACGGATTGTTGATGCCACGCACTGTCCATTATATTGCTCTACTGCGGTTTAGTGTGCAGTGCGATAGTCACGATCACGGCCGCGCCGAAACGCGACGACCACGACGGTGACGGCGGAAGCGCGAGGACGGCGGGAAGCGCGAGGATGGAAGCGTGATGGCGGACGCCGGCATGGTGCCGGAACGCTGCAGCAGGGTGTCATGAAGCGACGTCACAGAACGACGTCGCAGATCGGACGTCAGACGAATGACGAGTTGCGCGACGCGACCGGAACGAACACACCAGAGCGGGACGGGCGCGGGCGTGCGGGATACGAACGAACAGTCCGTGGTCTCGTTGTGATGACGACGCCGGTCGCGGTGACGGGGCCGAGGCGGAACGAAGAGAAGACGGCGGCCGACGGGCAGCGATCGCTGCGGCGACCGATCCGAGGGACCGGGCCCGACACCGGACCGGTCCCGAGACGACGTGACACGAGACGACGAAATACGAGACACGAGACACGACGATCGATGCCAGGCGTTGAAATCTATACGACACCCTTTTGTCCGTATTGTACGTCGGCGAAGCAGCTGCTTCGGCAGAAGGGTGTGGACTTCACCGAGATCGGCGTCGCCGGTCTGCCGCAGAAGCGTGCCGAGATGGTGGCGCGCGCCGGCGGACGGACCACGGTGCCGCAGATCTTCATCGGCGAGACGCATGTCGGCGGCTGCGATGATCTCTACGCCCTCGACGAGGCGGGCAGGCTCGACCCCCTGTTGAGGTCGTGACGGAGGGCATTTCCATGACGTTCCAGCTTCGAGAGAATTCGACCTTCCGGGTGGCGCTGATCCAGCTGCAGTCGGGCCGACGGCCGGCGGCCAACATCGACGCCGCCGTCAAGCTGATCCGCAAGGCGAAGGATCGCGGCGCGCACTATGTGCAGACGCCGGAGATGACCAACCTGATGGAGGCCGAGCGCGAGCGTCTGCTCGAGCTGGTCGCCCCGGAGGACAGCGACGCCGGGCTGGCGGCGCTGCGCGACACCGCGCGCGACCTGCGCATCTGGCTCCATGTCGGCTCGCTCGCCGTCAAGGTGGGGCCGGAGATCGCCGCCAACCGCTCCTACCTGATCGATCCGAACGGCGACGTGGTGGCGTTCTACGACAAGATCCACATGTTCGACGTCGATCTCGCCAACGGCGAGAGCTATCGCGAGTCGCGCCTGTTCCGGCCCGGCGACCGCGCCGTCGTCGGCAACCTGCCGTGGGGCCGCATCGGCCTGTCGATCTGCTACGACCTGCGCTTCCCGGCGCTGTACCGTGCGCTCGCCGAGGCGGGCTCCTCGTTCATCGCGGTGCCGGCGGCGTTCACGCGGCAGACCGGCGAGGCGCACTGGCACGTGCTGGTGCGGGCCCGCGCCATCGAGAACGGCTGCTACGTCTTCGCCGCCGCCCAGGGCGGCCTGCACGAGAACGGCCGCGAGACCTTCGGGCATTCGATCGTCGTCGATCCGTGGGGCGTGGTGATCGCCGAGACCGGCACCGAGCCCGGCTTCGTCATGGCCGAGGTCGATCCCGCCGCCGTCACGGCGGCGCGCAGCCGCATTCCCTCGCTCCAGCACGGCCGGCGCTTCGAGGTGATCGAGCCGACCGCGGCGGCCGTGCATCTGCCCGCGCTGCAAGAGGTGAAATGATCCGCTACGCCCTCGCGTGCCGGGCCGGGCACGCGTTCGAGAGCTGGTTCCGCAACTCGGCCGATTTCGACGACCAGTCGGCCCGCGGCTTCGTCGCCTGCCCGGTCTGCGGCAGTGCCGAGGTCGAGAAGGCGCTGATGACGCCGCGGCTCGGCCGCTCGGCGAAGCTGTCGCCGGACCGGATGGCGGCGGCCGCCGCTGCCATGGCCGAGATCGCCGCCGAGGCGCCGGGTCGCACGGCGGAGAGCGCCTCCGACGCACCGACGTCGTCCGCGGCACCGGTGGCGGTGCCGGCGGCCCCGGCCCCGGCCGCGAGCCCCGACGCCAGGGCGCCGGTGGCGCTGATGTCGCCCCAGGAGGTCGAGCTGCGCCGCAAGCTCAGGGAGCTGCGCGATCATCTGGTCAAGACCGCCGAGCATGTCGGGCCGCGCTTTCCCGACGAGGCGCGCCGCATGCACTACGGCGAGATCGAGCACCGCTCGATCTACGGCGAGGCCTCGCCCGACGAGGTGAAGGCGATGCTCGACGAGGGCATCGAGTTCCACCCGCTGCCGATGCTGCCCGACGAGCGCAACTGAGCCGAACTCGTCCGCCCCCGGTGGCCCGCTGCGCCGCGCGTCCCGCGTCTCAATGCACCCATAGAAGCAGCACGACACCGGCGACGATCAGAGCGATGCCCAGCAGCTCGCGGGCGGTGCTGCGCTGGCCGAAGGCGAAGCGCGAGACGCCCTGCGCGAACAGCACCTCGACGAGCGCGACGGTGCGCACGTTGGCGGCGGCGGTCAGCGCGAAGGCGAGGAACCAGAGCTGCGAGGCGAGCGCGCCCATGAAGCCGGCGAGGAGCGACGGCCGCCAGGCGCGCAGCACGGCGATCAGCACCGGCGGGTCGCGCAGCGCCAGCCAGCCCGACAGCAGCACCGACTGGATCGCCAGCGCGACGCAGAGCGTGGTGCTCGCCGCGGTGACGAAGTCGGTCGGCAGGCTGATGATGGCGCCGCGATAGCCGACCGCCGAGAGGGCGAACAGGGCCGCGGAGCCGAGCCCGAGCAGCATCGGCCGTGCTCCGCCGCCGGCCGTTTCGCCGGGCCGGCTCGCCGTCTGGCCGGGCCGCAGCGACATCAGCACGACACCCGCCGTGGCGACCAGGATCGCCGCGGCCATCGGCAGCGTTACGGCGTCGCCCAGCACCACGAGGCCGAACAGCGCCACCTGGACGGGCTCCGTCTTGGTGTAGGCGATCACCACCAGGAAGGAGCGCTCGCCCATGGCGGCCAGCATCAGGGCGGTGGCGACGATCTGGGTGAGGGCCCCGGACGCGACCCACGGCCAGAAGCCGGCGGGCGGCCGCGGCGGCGGCGTGCCGGTCCAGGCGACGACGAGCGCCAGGAACACGACCGCGAACGGAAACCCGAACAGGAAGCGCACATGGGTCGCGCCGACGGTGCCGAGCGTCTGCGTGAGCTGACGCTGGGCGGCGTTGCGCACCGTCTGGCCGGCCGCGGCGGCGACCGCGAACATGGCCCACGACCAGGGGTCCGGCACGTTGGTCTCCAAGGGGGTGGCGCCGCCGCGCCGGCGACTCCGAAGGACGCTTTCACACGGCGGCGCGCGGCCGTGCGGCGCTCTCCGCACCGGCCCGGCCGGGCCGGCTGGTGCGGGCAACACCGAGTCGTTATATCTCATAGCTGGGGAATTGGTGGATCGACCGCAGCCGATCGACCGACGGTCCGGCGAAGCGCGCGGGGGTCTGGCGGCGGCGCTGGCTGACGCTCCGGTTGCATCGGGTCGCACGCCGGTGGTCGGCCCGCACCTTGCCTTCCGGGACGTTGGGAGGGCGGCCTCCAGGTGGAGGTGCCTTGACGAATCGCGCCCTGGGCGGTCAAGCCGGAGGCGGCGGGGCGCCGGCGCGACGACTGTCCGCGGCGTCCGGTCCGGCCGGCCGCGACCGACGGCGATCCCGACCGGGAGACCGGCCGGGCGACACTGAGGAGGATGGCATGAAGGCCCTGACGGTCGGCGGCGCCATGATCGACACGATCGCGATCATCGAGAGCTCGCGCATCGAGCGGATGGCGATGTCCAATGCGGACTCCTCCTTCCTGCTGATGGAGGAGGGCCGCAAGACCGAGGCGCTCGAGATCTCCACCCATATCGGCGGCGGCGCCGTCAACGCCGCCGTGTCGATGGCGCGGCTCGGCTTCGACGTCTCGACCCTCGTCAAGCTCGGCCAGGACGGCCGCGCCGAGCAGGTCCTGACCACGCTGGAGCACGAGGGCGTCTCCACCCGCTGGGCGCTGCGCGACCCGCGCGCGCCGACCGGCGCCTCGGTGCTGATCTCCTCGCACGACCGCAACGCCGCCGTGTTCACGTTCCGCGGCGCCAACACGATGCTGGAGCTGCACGACCTGCACGACAACGCCTTCGCGGTCGACGTCGTCTACATCACGTCGCTCTCCGGCAAGTCGGCCGAGCGCTTTCCCGATCTTGTCCGCCGCGCCAAGGCGCAGGGTGCGCTGGTCGCCACCAATCCGGGCGTGCGCCAGCTGTCGGCCCGCGCCGGCCCGTTCCAGGAGGCGTTGCGCATGGTCGACATCGTCGCACTCAACCGTAACGAGGCGTCGACCCTGGTGCCGAGCCTGATCGCCCAGTTCGGCGAGGGCGGCCCCCGGCTGCCGCTGGCGCCCGGCGAGGAGCGGCCCGACATCGACCGGCGGCCGCTCTCCGGCGGCGGCTACGACATGAGCGTGGTGCAGTTCTTCCGGGCGCTGACCAGCATGGGGCCGCGGCGCGTGCTGCTCACCGACGGCAAGCGCGGCGCCTATGTGGCGACCCACGAGGAGATCGTGTTCTGCCCCTCGGTCGAGTGCACGGTGGCCGGCACGGCGGGTGCGGGCGACGCCTTCACGTCGACCTACACGGCCTACGAGGCCCTCGGGCTCCCGCCGGTGCGGGCGCTCGAGGCGGCGACCATCAACGCCGCCTCGGTGGTCGGCTTCGTCGACACCCAGGCGGGCCTGCTCCGGCGCGACGAGCTGGAGAAGCGCATCGCGGCACTCGGTCCGCAGTTCGCCACCCGTCGCTGGCCGCTGCACTTCGAGTCGCCCGCCGACGAGCGCTTCGGCGACATCGCGGCGGAGTGACGTCGGAATAACGTCGTCGCCCGGGTGGAGCGCAGCGAAACCCGGGGGGCCGCCGCAACCCCGGATGTCGCTGTACTTCATCCGGGCTACGCGCTACGCGCAAGAACCGGACATGGACCAGCCGCGCCTCAACATTCCCGAATGGACCGTCTCCGAGCTCTCCTCGGCGCTCAAGCGCACCGTGGAGGACGCCTTCGGACACGTGCGGGTGCGCGGCGAGATCTCGGGGTTCCGCGGCGTCCACTCCTCGGGTCACGCCTATTTCTGCCTGAAGGACGAGTCGGCCCGCATCGATGCCGTGGTCTGGCGCACCGCCTTCGCGCGCATGCGGATCAAGCCCGAGGAGGGGCTGGAGGTGATCGCCACCGGGCGGCTCACCACCTATCCGGGCCGCTCGACCTATCAGATCGTCATCGAGAGCCTGGAGCCGGCCGGCCTCGGCGCCCTGATGGCGCTGCTCGAGCAGCGCAAGCAGGCGCTCGCGGCGGAAGGCCTGTTCGACGAGGCGAGGAAGCAGCTCCTGCCGTCGCTGCCGGGGGTGATCGGCGTGGTCACGTCGCCGACCGGCGCCGTGATCCGCGACATCCTGCATCGCCTGGAGGACCGCTTCCCGCGGCCCGTGCTGGTGTGGCCGGTGCGCGTGCAGGGGGAGGGCGCGGCCGAGGAGATCGCCGCGGCGATCCGCGGCTTCAACGCGCTGCCCGAGGACGGGCCGATCCCGCGGCCCGATCTGCTGATCGTCGCCCGCGGCGGCGGCTCGATCGAGGATCTGTGGGCGTTCAACGAGGAGATCGTGGTCCGCGCCGCCGCCGACAGCTTCATTCCGCTGATCTCGGCGGTCGGCCACGAGACCGACGTGACGCTGATCGACTTCGCCTCCGACCGCCGCGCGCCCACCCCCACGGCGGCCGCCGAGATGGCCGTGCCGGTGCGCTCCGAGCTGATGGCGAAGGTGGACGGGCTCGGCCGTCGGGTGCTGACCTGCTGGGTGCGGGCCCAGGAGGGCCGCCGCGTGGCGCTGCGCTCGGCCGCCCGGGCGCTGCCGACCGCCGATGCGCTGCTCGGGGGCGCGCGCCAGAGGCTCGATGCGGCCGCCGGTCGGCTGCCACGGGCGCTGCTCGCCGGCGCCCATCGCCACCGCAGCGACTTTTCCCGCGCCGCGGCGCGGCTGACGCCGGGGCTGCTGCGCAACCGTGTCTCGCGCGAGCGCGAACGGGTGAAGGGCCTCTCCGACCGCACCGCGCGCTGCCTCAAGGTCCACGCCGAGCGCCGGCGCGACCGCTTCGCGGCGGTCTCGGGCCGTCTCGGCGCGGCCCTGCGGGCGTCGCTGGCGGCGCAGCGCCAGGCCCTGGTGCGCGACCGCGAGCGCATCACGGCGCTCGCCAGGCGGGCCGAGCGGGCCTCCAGAGGGCTGCTGGCGGAACGCCGGGCGCGCCTCTCCCGGGCCGAGAAGCTACTGCAGGCGCTGTCCTACACGGGCGTGCTGGCGCGCGGCTTCGCGCTGGTGCGCGGCGCCGACGACCGGCCGCTGCGCAGCGCCGCCGTGGTGATTCCCGGCCAGCGGCTGTCGCTCGAGTTCGCCGACGGCCGGGTCGCCGCGACGGCCGACCGCGGCGCGGCGGGCGACCTGCCGCCGCCGGCGCCCGCATCCACCGCGGCGGAGCGGCCGCAGGTCCCGAAGCCCGTCACCCGCCGCAAGGCGCCGGCGGAGGGGCAGGGCTCGCTGTTCTGAGGCTCCTTCGGGCGTCCTCGGTGCGCCAGCGCATCCTTCAGCGCGCCAGGAAGGCCGGCACCCGGCGAAACGCGTCGGCACGGGCGGCCGGGTTGGTCCCGGTGTGGGCGCGGCCCGAGCCGTCCGCCGAGAAGGCGAGGCCGCTGCGGACCTTCACGGGCCGGTCGGGCGCGTCGAAGTCGTGATAGGCGCCCGGATAGACCTCGATGGTGGCGCGGGCGCTGCGGCCGCGGGCCCCGGCGACCATCTGCTCGCAGGCGGCGGCGGGCGTCCAGTCGTCGGCACCGCCGATCAGGATCAGGACCGGCACCCGCGAGCTCCAGGCGCGCGGCACCAGCCGGGCGCAGCCCGGATAGAGGGCGACGACGGAGCGGAAATCCGGCCCGCCGCGGTCGCGCCGGCTCTGCGGCCGCACCGCCCACAGCACCGTGCTGCCGCCGTTCGACCAGCCGAGCAGCGACACCCGGTCGGGCCGCACGTCGCCGCGGGTCTGCAGGAAGCGGCGCGCCGCGTCCGCGTCGGCGCTGCGCTCGCGCTCCGGCGTGACGGTGCGGGGCCGCACCCGGCACTGCGGGCCGAGCCCGCGCGATCCGAAGCTGTCCGGGAACAGGACGGCGAAGCCCTTGCCGGTGAGGATCGAGGCCCAGTCGCGGAAGCGCGGATCGAGGCCGGTCCTGCCGAGGCCGGCACAGCCGTGCAGGGCGACCACGGCCGGGAACGGCCCGGCGCCCTCGGGCCGGAACAGCAGTCCGGACAGGGTGAGGTCGCGGCCCGGGAACCGGACGATCTCCGGCTCCGGGGCCGCTACGGCGGCACCGGCCGTCATCCCGAGCGTCCCGGCGAAAGCGGCGGCCACGATCGGACCCGGCAGAAGGAGACGCATCGCCCAGACACCCGTTCTTCCCGCGAGCCTAGCACGTCGCCGCGTGCCGTCGAGCCGGTCGGCGGCGGCCGGGGTTTCGCCGCTGCGCGAGAGCGACTACATTGGATCGTTATGCCGCCGGTCGCCGGCGAATCCGTTCGGGAGGTCCGTCCGTGCTCAACCGCTTCGACTATCGCTCGCCGCAGACGGGCGAAGCGGAAGTCCGTTATCTCGATGCCGATTTCCGGGTGCTGCGGGCCGGCGCCTTCGTGCGCTGCGCCGTCACCGGCGTGCCGATCCCGCTCGAGGAGCTGAAGTACTGGAGCGTCGAGCGCCAGGAGGCCTATGCCGGGCCCGAGGCGGTCGCCCAGCGCCTCTACGCCGACCGCGTGAAGCCGGCGACCTGACGGTTCCTCACAGCCTCAATCCCGTCCGGCCGGCCAGGAAGCGGCGCAGGCCGGCGGGGTCGTCGAGGACCAGGGCGACCGGCAGGGTGGCGCTCGCCGCGGCGAGGGCCGCCAGCGCCGGATCGCCCTGCAGCCGCGAGGCGTCCTTCTCGGTGGTGACCAGGCGGAGGCCGTCGGCCGCGGCGTCGGCGATCAGCCGCGCCGCCTCGGCGGCCGTGAAGGCGTGGTGGTCCGGGAAGTGCGCGGTGCGCACCGGCGCCAGCCCGGCACTCGCCAGCGTCGCGAAGAATTTCGCCGGATCGGCGATCCCCGCATAGGCGAGCAGGCGCTGTTCGCGCAGGGCCGCGACCGCGGCCGGCTCCGGCAGCAGCCGCCCCGAGAAGATCGGCAGGCCGCGCCGGCGCGCCGCGTCGACGACGGGCAGCGCGAGGTCCGAGGGCGGCCCGATCACCAGCACCGCATGGGCGCGGTCGAGCTGCGCGTCGAGCCCGAGGCGCAGGGGCCCGGCCGGCAGCACCCTGCCGTTGCCGATGCCACGCCGGCCGTCCACCACCACGAGCGCCACGGTCTTGGCGAGCGAGGGGTTCTGCAGCCCGTCGTCCATCACGATCACGCCGGCGCGGGCGGCGAGCGCCGCGTCGGCCCCGGCGGAGCGGTCGCGCGACAGGATCGTCGTCGCGGTGCGGGCGAGCAGCAGCGGCTCGTCGCCCACGTCGGCCGCGGCCGCGCCCGGATCGACGGTCAGCGGCCCGGCGAGCCGGCCCTTGTAGCCGCGGGTGAGGAACACCGGCCTCAGCCCGGCGCCCTGGATCAGGCGGGCGACGGCGATCGCGGTCGGCGTCTTGCCGGCGCCGCCGACCGTCAGGTTGCCGATGCACACCACCGGCACCGGCAGCGTGCGTCCGGGCCGGCGCATGCGGGCGGCGGCGATGCGGTGGCAGAGGGCGGCGGCCGGCGCGAGCAGGCCGGAGGCGAGGCCGGGCGGGTGCCACCAGAAGGCCGGCTCACGCATAGTCGCTCCGGCCCGCGAGGCGGATCTGCACCAGATAGGGCTCGAGCGCCGCCATGGTACGGTCGACCGCGCCGGCGAGGATCTGCACGGTGCGCTCGCCCGCGGCGGCGAGCCGCGCGCTCGCCTCCGGGTCGGCGAGAAGGGCGGCGAGGCGGCGGGCGAGATCGGCGCCGTCGCGGACCTGCAGGGCGCCGCCGGCGCTGTCGAGCGTCTGGTAGAGGTCGGAGAAGTTCTTCACGTGCGGGCCGTGCAGCACGCCGGCGCCGAGCTTGATCGGCTCGATCGGGTTCTGGCCGCCGTGCGGGATCAGCGAGCCGCCCATGAACACCACCGGAGCGAGCCGGTACAGCAGGCCGAGCTCGCCGAGCGTGTCGCTCACGTAGATCTCGGTCGCGGCGTTGGGCAGCAGCCCTTCCGCGCGCCGCGTCGCGTCGAGGCTGGCGGCCCGGGCGAGCGCCGCGATCTCGGCGCCGCGCTCCGGGTGCCGCGGCGCGATGACGGTGAGGAGACGCGGAAAGTCGAGCCGGAGCCGGCGGTGCACCTCGATCAGCACCGCCTCCTCGCCCGCATGGGTGGAGGCGGCGACGACCAGCGGCCGCCCGGCCAGCGCCCGCTTGAGCTCGGCGAAGCGGCCCGGATCGACCGGCAGGGCCGGGACGTCGAGCTTGAGATTGCCGGTGACGCCGATGCGCGGCGCGCCGAGCGCGCCGAAGCGCTGCGCGTCCTCGGCCGAGCGGACGAGGCAGAGATCGAAGCGCGACAGCAGCGCCTCGATGGTGGCGGGCGCCCGCTGCCACTTCTCGAACGAGCGTTCCGACAGCCGGCCGTTGGTCAGGATCAGCGGAATGCCGCGCTCGCCGCAGCCGAGGATCAGGTTCGGCCACAGGTCGGATTCGACGAACAGGCCGAGATCGGGGCGCCAGTGGTCGAGGAAGCGCGCCACATAGGCGGGCGCATCGAGCGGCACGAACTGGTGCAGCGCGCCGCGCGGCAGCCGTCGCGCCGCGACCTCGGCCGAGGTGACCGTGCCGGTCGTCACCAGCACGGCGACGCCGCCGGCCAGCAGGCGCTCGACCAGCGGCAGCGCGGCGATCAGCTCGCCGACGCTCGCCCCGTGCACCCACACCAGCGGGCCGCGCGGACGCGGCGCGCTCGCCTCGCCCCGCCGCTCGGCGAGACGCTCGGGATGCTCCTTGCCGCGCTGCAGGCGGCGGGCGAGGAGGTATCGGGCGAAGGGAGTGGCCGCCCGGGTGGCGAGCCGGTACGCCGTGAAGGTGAACGGCAATCGTTCGACCAAGACCGCCGTCTCCTCACTCGTGCACAACGCGCGGGACGCGCGGGCCGCTCGCGCGATCGGCAGGCGGCTCAGCGGGACGTCCGCGCCAGCGTCGCGGCGATCTCGCACGCGGCCCGATGGCGCACCGGGTCGGCGGCGACGAGCGCCTCGTGGGTCGGCACCGGACGGTTGTACCGGATGGTCTCGCCCGCGATCGTGGTCAGCGTCCCGCCGGCTTCGTGCACCAAAAGATCGGCAGCCGCAAGGTCCCAGTCGTGGCTGTCGCGGGAGGCGAAAGCGACGTGGATTCGCCCGTATGCGACGCGGGCGAACCGCAACGCGAGCGAGTGCACCTTGGGCTCGAGCACGAGGCCCGGGGCCGCCGCGGAGACGCGTTCGAGGAGCCGCGGCGGGCCGGCGACACGGGCGCCGGCGAGGGCGGCCGCGCCGGTCGGGCCGGCGGCCGCGGCGACCGTCATGGCCACCCCGTTGCGGCTGGCGCCGCGCCCGGCGACCGCCAGGAACATCTCGTCGGTCACCGGGGCGAGCAGCGCGGCGACCACCGGCCGGTCGTGCTCCACCAGCGCCACCGAGATGGTCCAGTCCGGCTTGCCGGCGATCATGCCGCGGGTGCCGTCGATCGGATCGACCACCCACAGCCGCCCGCAGCCGAGCCGGGCCGGGTCGTCCTCGGTCTCCTCCGACAGCCAGCCGCAGTCCGGCAGCAGCGCTCCGAGCCGTTGCTTCAGCAGGCGGTCGACCGCGAGATCGATCTCCGACACCGGCGAGTCCTGGCCCTTGCCCTTGTACCAGCTGCGGATCGGGTTGCGGATCGCGGCGAGCGCGATGGCTCCCGCCTCGCGGACGATCTCCGCGAGGGGCGCCACCACGGCGGCGTGGTCGAGCGCGTCAGACACCCGCAACGGTGAGACCCTCCACCCGCACGGTCGGTGCGTTGACGCCGTAGCGGAACGCGAGGTCGTTGGCCGGCCGCAGGGTGGCGAACATGTCGATCAGGTTGCCGGCGATCGTCACTTCGCTGACCGGATAGGTGAGGGTGCCGTTCTCGATCCAGAAGCCGGCGGCGCCGCGGCTGTAGTCGCCCGTCACCATGTTGACGCCCATGCCGATCAGGTCGGTCACGTAGAGCCCGTCCGAGATGTCGCCGATCAGCTCGGCCGCCGTCTCGGCGCCGGCCTCGAGATGCACGTTCGAGGCGCTCGGGCTCGGCGTCGAGGAGACGCCGCGCTGGGCGTGGCCGGTGGTCGTCATGCCGAGCTCGCGCGCCGTCGCGCAGTCGAGGATCCAGGTCGTGATCACGCCGTCGTCGACCAGCGCCAGCCGCCGGCCGGCGACGCCCTCGGCGTCGAACGGATGCGAGCGCAGGCCGCGCCGGCGCAGCGGGTCGTCGATGATCCTGATGCCGGGCGAGAAGATCCGCTGGCCGAGCTTGTCGCGCAGCAGGCTGGTCTTGCGCGCGATCGACGCACCGTTCACGGCCGAGACGAGATGCGAGACGAGCGAGCCGGCGACGCGCGGCGCGTAGACGACCGGCACCTTGCGGGTCGACACCTTGCGCGGATCGAGGCGCTTGACGGCACGCTCGCCGGCGGTGCGGCCGATCGACTGCGGATCGTCGAGGTCGCTCGCGTGTACGGCCGACGACCAGTCGTGGTCCTGCTCCATCTTGGTGCCCTCGCCGGCGATCGCCGTCATCGCGACCGAGTGGCGCGATCCGACATAGATGCCGGTGAAGCCCGTCGAGGTGACCAGCACCATGCCGCCGATGCCGGCCGAGGCCGAGGCGCCGCCCGACTTCGACACGCCCGGCACGGCGAGGCCCGCCGCCTCGGCCGCCTGCGCGCGCGCTTCCAGCACGCCGACGTCGGGAATCGTGTGGTCGACGAGATCGAGATCCGGAAAATCCCTGGCGAGCAGCGCCGGATCGGCGAGGCCCGCATACGGATCCTCCGGCGCGACGCGGGCCATCGCCACGGCGCGCTCGGCGAGCGCGTCGACGCCGTCGCGGGCGAGGTCGTTGGTCGACACCACGGCCTGGCGGCGGCCGACCAGCACGCGCAGGCCGAGATCGTCGTCCTCCGAACGGGTCGATTCCTCCACCGTGCCGTCACGCACGTCGACCGAAAGGGAGACGCCGCGCGTCGCGATCGCGTCGGCCGCGTCGGCGCCGGCCCGGCGCGCCGCGGCGACGAGGAGCTCGGCCAGGGTGACGAGCGCGGACTGATCGAACAGGGAGGACATGGCGGACTGAGGCTTTCGCTGCGGGAGGCGGGACGGCGGCACGTTCGAGGTCGAGACACACCGACATCGGCACACGCCGACATCGGCACACGACGAAATCGACACACGACATGGGGCGCGCGGCCGTCCCGATCAAGCCGAAATTCGCCGGGCCGGCGCGCCGGCCGGCGCCCGTGCGGCGATCCGGCCGCCGCGGCGCGCCGCGCGCCACCGCGCCGGATCCCGCGCGACCACGCCGGAAACCTTTCGGCAATTTCTACAAAAGCCTCGTTCCCCGGCAACCCTCCGTCAAGCATGTGTTTCGAAGCACTGCAGAAACGCCCGATTAACCAGGGCTTTTAAGACGAAACCAAACCATCGCCGCTAGTCTCGCAGGAAAGATCGGGCCGACAGAGTCCGAACAGGGATGCTGCAAAAGCGAGGCGTCGAATGAGTGCCGGTGGGGTCGCTCCCTCCGGGTCGAGCCGGCACGTCCGGCTCGACCCCTTCGGTCTTCCGGTTCGGTTCAGAACCACGGACGAGGCCGCCGACACGCGCGAGCGGACCGTCGAACTCGGCCGCGACACCATGGTGCTGCGGCGCGCCGTCGCCGGCATGCGCATGAAGGTGGCGGTGCCGGTGGCGAGCTTCCTCGGCGTGGCGCTGCGCGTCGTGCCGCCCGACGACACCGGCGAGGGTTCGGTCGCCGTGGTGCTCGAGCATCGCGACCCGGGTCTCACGGTGCCGCTGTTCGTCGCCGACGACGGCACCGACGCCGTGGCCGAATGGCAGCTCTGGGCCAACGTGCTCGGCCTGCCGCTGCTGGTCGCCGAGACCGACGGCACGCTGCGCGAGCCGTTCGCCCGCCTCGGCGGCGTGCGGCTCGGCACGCCGCAGGTCCGCCGGCGGCGCTCGTCGCCGGTCAAGCGCCGCCGCGCCTCGATCCTGATGCGCCGCAAGCCCGGCCGCCTGCCGGTCGCGCCGCACGTCTACAAGGACGAGCAGGAAATCATCGCGCGCAGCTGAGCCACAGCCTGTCGCACGCGACGCGCGCGAGCGGATTGCACCACGATGCCCTGACGTCGGCCCGCGCGTTCGCGGGCCGCATTTCTGTTCGGCGCACTTCGCTTGCGCCCGTTGCGCCCGTTGCGCCCTGCGCTTGCGCCCGTTGCGCCCTGCGTCGGCTGCACTGCGCGCGGCGCGGCCGTCGACCTCTCCTCGCCATCGATCATCCGCTCCCCGCGGCATCCCGGCGCCACGGCTCGCCTTGACAGCATAGCCGATTGCGCTGACAATTAACGAAATAAAATTCGCTAGGCGAAATATGCCGCGAACAATAACCCAAGGGGAGTGAAATGGCCGCTACGCGGAGAGACTTCGGCACGCTCGTTGCAGCGGCCGGTGCAGCAGTCGCGATGCCTGCCGTCTGGCGCACGGCGCACGGGCAGGGCGCACCGATCCGGATCGGCACGACCATCTGCAAGACCGGCGCGCTGTCGTCCACCAAGAGCACCCTGACGGGCCTCGAGCTGTGGCGCGACGACGTCAACAAGGCCGGCGGGCTTCTCGGTCGTCCGGTGGAGCTCGTCACCTACGACGACCAGAGCGCGGTGGCGCAGATTCCGAGCCTCTATTCGAAGCTCGTCGACATCGACAAGGTCGACGTGCTGATCTCGCCCTACGGGGCCGGACTGTCGGCGCCGCTGATGCCGTTCGTCAAGCAGCGCGACCTGTTCATGATCGGCATGTTCGCGCTGGCCGGCAACGACGTGACCCGGCACGACAAGTTCTTCCACAGCGCGCCGTGGGGACCGGAGTCCAAGACCAACTGGGCGCGCGGCTTCTTCGACGTGGCGAAGAAGAACGGCTGCAGCCGCATCGCCGTGCTGTCGGCCGACGTCGAGTTCGCCAAGACGGCCGCCGGCGGCGCCGAGCAGATCGCCGGCGAATACGGCATGACGGTCGTCTACAAGCAGAGCTATCCGCCGGCGACCAACGACTTCTCCTCGATCCTGCGCAACATCAAGGCGCAGACCCCGGACGCCGTGTTCGTCTGCTCCTATCCGCCGGACTCGACCGCGCTGGTGCGCGGCCTCTCCGAGGTCGGCATCGGCGACAGCGTGAAGCTGTTCGGCGGCGCCATGGTGGGCACGCAATACGCCTCGCTGCTCGGCTCGCTCGGGCCGGCGCTCAACGGCATCGTTAGCTTCGCGCTGTACGCGCCGGAGCCGACCATGGCCAACAGCGAGATGACGGCGTTCCTGTCGCGCTACGAGAAGGTCGCGGCCGAGCAGGGGCTCGATCCGCTCGGCTTCTACATCCCGCCCTTCGCCTATGTGGCGGGTCAGCTCATCGCCGCCGCCGTGACGGGCGCCGGATCGCTCGACAAGGCCGCGATGGCCAAGGTGCTGCACGAGACCGAGGTGAAGACCATCGCGGGCCCGGCGAAGTTCAACGACATCGGCGACTGGACCGAGCGGCGCGTCCTGATGGTCCAGTTCCGCGACATCAAGGGCAAGGACGTCGCCCAGTTCCGCCAGGCCGGCCGCCAGGTGATCCTCGATCCGCCGTCGCTGCGGTCGGGCGATCTCGTCGCGCCGCTGACGAAAGCCCGCTCGTCCTGATTTTCCGGCCCGCCCCGGACCATTTCGTCCGGTGCGGGTTCCCCCGGCGGTCCGGCGGGCGCCGCGTGCGCCCGCCGGCCGCGTGTGACGCAGGGCCAGGAATGATCCTCGAACTTCTCGCCAACGCCATCAGCACGGGCGTGCTGCTCGGCTGCATCTATGCCGCGCTCGCGCTCGGCCTCGCGGTCTCGTTCGGGCTCCTGCACATCCCGAACATCGCCCATCCGGTGTTCGTGGTGACGGGCGCCTTCGCGGCGACCGTGTTCAACGCCATGGGCTTCGATCCGCTCCTGGTGTCGCTGCCGCTCGCCCTCGTCTTCTACGGTGCCGGCATCGCCTTCTTCGAGTTCTACTCGCGCATCTACGAGAAGCGCGGCGAATCCGACACCATGCAGGCACTGACGCTGTTCTTCGGCGTCTCGCTGGTGATCGAGACCGTGCTGGTGATGCAGTTCGGCGCCGACCAGCGCTCGACCGACGTCGACTATGTCGGCCAGAGCCTGACGCTCGGCCCCGTCGTGATGCCGTACCGGCTGCTGATCCCGGCCCTGGTCGCGCCCGTGATGGTGACGGCCCTGTGGCTCTATCTGAAATACACCTATGCGGGCATCGCCATCCGGGCGGTGGCGCACGACGAGCGGGCGCTGTCGGTGAGCGGCATCGATCCGGGCTGGATCAAGCGGCACGCCTTCGGGATCGCGGCCGCGACGGCGGCGATCTCGGGCGCCGCCCTGGTGATCGTCGGGCCGATCGATCCCTTCGCCGGGCGCATGCAGATCGGCCGCGCCTTCGCGGTGGTCATCCTGGCCGGCATGGGCTCGATCCCCGGGACGCTCGCCGCCGGCATCCTGATCGGCGTCACCGAGGCGCTGGTCGGCGCCTTCGGCAGCCCGTCCTGGGCGCCCGCCGTCGCCTTCACGATGCTGCTCGCGACGCTCGCCTTCAAGCCCTCCGGGCTGTTCGGAGCGGCGCGATGAGCCTGCGGGAGAACGCGATGGACTGGGCCGTTCGCCGCACCGGACGCACGCCGCGGGCGACCCGATCGCTGGTCTTCGCGCTCGGCTGCCTGGCCGTGCTGGCGCTCGGCGTCGTGCTCACCCGCATGGTGGACAACCCCTACGTCTTCTTCGCCGGCTACGTGGTGATCCAGTACGTCGCCCTGGCGACCGGCTGGAACGTGCTCGGTGGCTATGCCGGCTACATCAATTTCGGCCCGACCGCCTTCTACGGCGTCGGCGTCTACATGGCGGCCTTCCTGGTCAAGGCGATGGGCGCGCCGCTGCCGGTGGCGATCGCGGCGGCCGGGGTCGCCGGCGCGCTGCTCGGCCTCGCCATGGGCTGGATGACGCTGCGCGTGCAGGGCGTCTACTTCGCCATCGCCACCATCGCGCTGGTCGTGATGGCCGAGACCGTCATCCACAACATCGACTATCTGGGCGGTGCCTCCGGGCTCGCGCTGATGCCGCCGCAGGCGCCGGCCTGGGCGGGCGGGCAGCCGCAGTTCATGCTGATGGTGATGCTGGCGATCGCGGTCGCCTTCGTGGCGCTGGCGCGGTGGATCGAGATCTCGGCGATGGGGCGGGGCCTGCGCGCCCTCAAGGCCAGCGAGATCGCGGCCGAATGCGCCGGCGTGCCGACCTTCCGGCTGAAGCTCATCGCCTGCGCCGTGTCGGGCGCCATGCTGGCGATCGCCGGCGCACCTTACGTCTACTACGCCTCCTTCATCGAGCCCGGCACCGCCTTCAGCCTGGCGCTCAGCCTCAACGCCATCGCCATGCCGCTGATCGGCGGCAAGCGGAGCTGGGTCGGGCCGGTGATCGGGGCGCTGCTGCTCGCCACCGTGCAGCAGGCCGCGAGCGTCACCATCTCGTCGGAGCTGAACATCCTGGTGGTCGGCGTGGTGCTGATCCTGTTCGTCGCCGTCGCGCCGGACGGCATCGTCGGCATCGTCGAGAAGCTGACCCGGCGGAGGGGCGCATGAGCGGGCCGATCCTGGAGGTGCGGGGCGTCGAGCAGCGGTTCGGGCCGTTCCGGGCGCTCGGCCCGGTCGACCTGGTGCTGCACCGGGGCGAGCGGCTCGGCATCATCGGGCCGAACGGCTCGGGCAAGACCACGCTGATCAACTGCATCAGCGGCACGCTGCGGCCGCAGGAGGGTCGCGTCCTCTTCGACGGCGTCGACGTCACCGACGTGCCGCCGCACCGCCGCGCCCGCATGGGGCTGTCGCGCAGCTTCCAGATCCCGAAGCCGTTCACCGGCATGACCGTGCTCGAGAACCTCCTCGTGCCGATCGATCAGATCAGCCCCTCGGCGGACGCGGAGGACCGTGCGATCGCCGTGCTGGAGTCGGTCGGCCTGCAGCGCCGCGCCGCGCACGAGGCCGGCGACCTGTCGCAGCTCGAGCTGCGCAAGCTGGAGCTCGCCCGCGCCCTGGTGGTCGAGCCCAAGGTGCTGGTCGCCGACGAGGCGATGGCCGGCCTGTCCGAAGGCGAGATCGACGACGTGCTGGCGATCCTGACGCGTCTGAGCGGGACCGGCATCGCCGTCATCATGATCGAGCACATCATGCACGCGGTGATGCGCTTCTCCACCCGCATCGTGTGCTTCGAGACCGGCCGCACCATCGCCGACGCCGCGCCCGACGTGATCGCCGCCGATCCCCTCGTCCAGAAGGTCTATTTCGGTGAACAGACTCGTCATTGAGGGACTGCATGCCGGCTACGGCGCCGTCACGGTGCTGCGCGACGTCTCCATAGAGGTGCGCGAGGGCGAGTTCGTCGCCCTGCTCGGCACCAACGGCAACGGCAAGAGCACGCTGCTCAACACCGTGCTGGGGCTGGTGAAGCCCACGGCCGGCCGGGTCGCGCTGGAGTGGGACGGGCGCAGCGTCGACCTCACCGGGCTGGCGCCGCACGCGATCGTGCGCGAGGGCATCGCCATCGTGCCGGAGGGGCGGCGTCTCGTGCCGACGCTCAGCGTGACGGAGAACCTGCTGCTCGCCGGATCGAGCCCGCGTGGCCGGCCCGCGATCGACGACAATCTCGCCTATTGCTTCGACACCTTCCCGATGCTGAAGGAGCGCCGCGCCCAGCTCGCCGGCACCATGAGCGGCGGCCAGCAGCAGCTCCTCGCCATCGCCCGCGCCCTGATGTGCGCCCCGACCGTGCTGGTGATCGACGAGCCCTCGGTCGGCCTCGCGCCCATCGTGGTGGGCCAGGTGTTCGAGGCGATCGCCCATCTGCAGGAGACGGCGCGGCTCACCATCCTGATGGCGGAGCAGAGCTTCTTCCAGGCCGTCGACGTCGCCTCGCGCGCCTATGTGATGTCGCACGGGCGCATCATCCGCACCCTCGACCGCGCCGACGGCGCCATCGACCACGCCGAGATCCGCCGCGCCATGATGGGCGTCGCGGCGGCGTGAGGATAGCTTCCGGGTGATCAGCTCGGCCTCGCCTTGCGGCGCGGCCCTCTCTTCCCCTCTCCCACGAGGGGAGAGGGTTTGAACCCGCGCCTATCATCTGGATTTCGTATCACGTCGCGACGGAGGGATACTCCTTGCCGGTCCAGTGGCTCAGCTTGGCGGCGAACTCGCGCTGGAAGGAGAGCGGGCCGTGCTTGGCCATGTACTCCTCGTCGTACAGCGCGATGAAGATGGTCAGCGACAGGAAGAAGTGCGCGCCCATCTCGAACAGCGCCACGTAGTCGTGCTGGATCAGCGCCTCGCGCTCGGCGTCGGTCAGCGCGTGCACGGTGGAGCGCTCGTAGTCGTTCAGCTTGGGGCCGATCGACTGCTCCCACGTGGTCACCAGGGCGCGCGGATCCTCCTTGTAGCGGCGCAGCAGCTCGGGATCGCGGTCGACCGTGTAGAGGAACTTGTTCACATAGTACTTGCTCATGCGGCCGCTCCTTCCGGGTACCACGTGAAATAGGCTTCCATCGTGTGGAAGAGGTCGAGATTGTCGACATAGGCGGCCTTCTCCGGGCCGGCGATGCCGAGCATCAGGATCATGTCCATGAATCCGGCCGTGGCGTTGCCGGCCTTGGCCAGGCTCTCGTGCGTGACATTGGCCAGGATCGCCTCGATGTCGCCGTTGGCGAGCCATTCGATCGCCTGGCGGTCGAACTCCGGATCGGGCCCGTGCTCGCCGAACTGGCGCGGGCCGCCGAGCTCGAGCGACAGATGGCCGGTGCCGATCGCGGCGATGCGCTTGTCGGACGGATAGGAGTCGATGATCTCGCGGATCGCCCGGCCGAGCTTGTAGAACCGCTTGGGCGAGGGCAGCGGCGGCGCGAAGATGTTGGCGTAGATCGGCACCACCGGCAGGTCCGCCTGCGGCCGCACCGTGATGATCGGGCAGATGATCGAGTGGTCGATCTTCAGCTCGTTGGAGAAGGCGAAGTCGAACTCGCGGTCGAGCAGCCCCTGCAGCATGTAGCCGGACAGGTCCTCGTCGCCTTCGAGCACGTATTTCGGCAGGCCGAACTCGCGCTCCTCGTTGTAGAAGGTGGCGTCGTAGCGCCGCGCCTTGCCGATCAGGAAGGTCGGGTAGTTGTCGAGGAAGAACTGGTGGAAATGGTCCGCCCCGACCATCACCAGGATGTCGGGTTTGGCGCGGGTCAGCGTCTCGCGATAGGCCTCGACCTTGCGCTTCCACTCGGGCGCCTGCGGCATCTGCTGCTCGGGCGGGGCCGTCGTGGCCTTGAGATAAAACGGATGATGCGTCGAGGCCAGAACGGCTGCGAGCGTCGCCATGTCCTCTTCTCCCCCTTGTCAACGGCGCGGGGCTCCGGGCGGAAACGCCCGGTGCTTGTGTCGGTGCGGGACAGCCGGCGCGGACGCCGGCCGTGAGCGTTCCTCGCTGCGACGGCAGTCGTCGCAGATGTTCTTGCTTATTTCGCTAGACGAAAATTTATTCGCTAGGTTAGCGATCGGGCCGCCGGCTTGTCAAGGCGTCGGGCGGTCCGCGGAGCGACGAATCCGCCCTGTTCCAGTGGACTGCGGGAACGCCGAAAGCGGGTCTCGCCGCCGGCTGCGGCGTCACCGCAGCAGGGAATGCGCGAGGCCGGGATAGCGGGCCAGCAGGTTTGCGATGCGGCCGGCCGACACCTGCAGCTCGGCGAGCCGCTCCTCGACCAGCGTCCTGGCGTCGAGCCGGGGCGAATAGCCCGACGTGTTGATGGCGGCGACCACCCGCCCGGCCTCGTTCTTGACCGGCACGGAGAGCGACGTGATGCCGTAGTCGAGCTGGTCGACCGCCACCGTGTAGCCGACGCGGCGCGCCTCGTCGACGATCGCGGCGAGCGCGTCGCGGTCCGTCACCGTGACGTCGGTCAGCTTGGTGGGCCGGAACTCGCGCCAGTAGGCGGCGAGCTCGGCGGGCGGGAGGCCGGCCAGCAGGATGCGTCCCATCGAGGTCGCATAGGCCGGATAGGTGACGCCGACGCTGGCGGTGCGGCGCGCCGCGCGCAGCTCGGAGAAGTGGGCGATGTAGAGGATGTCGGTGCCTTCGAGGGTCGCCATGGAGGCGGCGTCGCCGAACAGCGTCACGATGCGGCGCAGCTCCGGCATCACCGCCTCGTCCACGTTCGCGGCCTGGAGAAAGGCGGAGCCGAGCGTGAGGACGCGGGGCGCGAGCAGGAAGCGCTTGTTGTGACGCTTGACGAAACCGAGCTCCTCCAGCGTGTGGAGGTTGCGCCGCGCCGTCGCCGGCGACATGCCGGTGAGCTGCGCCACCTCGGAGAGCGTCAGCTCCGGCGTGGTGCGGCCGAACGCCTCGATGACGGCGAGCCCGCGCGCCAGCGCACCGACATAGTCGGATCTCTTCGAGTCGGCGTCGGATCGCGTCTCGTCGGCCTCGCTCGTCGACATGGTCCCCGCATACAGGCGCCCGCCGCCGTGCGATCGCGTCGCCGCGGCGGCTCTGTCACAGGAATATCGAAATCCGGGCGAAAGGAAAGCGCGTCGGCAGGCCGCCACCGCGGTCCTGCGCCTACAGCATCGCGTCCAGCACCATCCCGGCGAACAGCAGCAGGCCGGCGTCGCGGTTGGAGCGGAACTGCATCAGGCAGCGGTCGGTGTCCTCGATGTCGAGGGTCGTCACCTGCCAGCCGAGATGGATCGCGAAGGCCGCGAGCCCGGCCGCGAACCAGAAGCCGCCGCCCGCCGCGAGGCCGGCGAGCCCGATCAGCACCACGGCGGCGCCGTAGAGCCAGGTCAGCATCGACCGCGTCCGCTCGCCGAACAGCAGCGCCGTCGACTTGATGCCGGCGAACAGGTCGTCGGCGCGGTCCTGGTGGGCGTAGATGGTGTCGTAGCCGATCACCCAGGCGATCGCGCCGAGATAGAGAAGGATCGGCGCGACGTCGAGCCGGCCGAAGGCTCCGGCCCAGCCCATCAGGGCGCCCCACGAGAAGGCGAGGCCGAGCACGATCTGCGGCCAGTAGGTGACGCGCTTCATGAACGGATAGAGCGCCACGATGCCGAGCGAGGCGATGCCGGTGGCGATGGCGAAGCCGTTGAACTGGACCAGCACCAGGAAACCGACCAGCGACTGCAGGATCGCATAGGCGAGCGCCTGCGACAGCGTCACGGCGCCCGACGCGATCGGCCGCAGCCGGGTGCGCTCCACCTTCTTGTCGATGTCGTGGTCGGCGATGTCGTTCCAGGTGCAGCCGGCGCCGCGCATCACGAAGGCACCGACGAAGAACAGGATCAGGTGCCAGACGTTCGGCAGCGGCTGGCCGGCCGCCACGGCGGCGAGCGCCGCCGACCACCAGCACGGGATCAGCAGCAGCCAGGCGCCGATCGGACGGTCGAAGCGCGAGAGGCGGAGATACGGCTTGACGGCGGACGGTGCGTTGCGGTCGACCCAGTTGCCGACCGAATCCGCGATCCGGCCCTGGAACGTGTTCATCGCGCGATCGAGCTTCCCGTGAGGGTGTTGAACGTGCCGGTGCTCGGCTTGCCGCCGGATGCGCTGCCGAGCGGCGAGCGGGCGGTGCCGAGCGCCTCGCTGAGGCTCGGCGGGCCGGCGGCGGCCGGGCCGGGGCCCATCGGGCCGGCCGCACAGGCCTGCTTGGCGGTCTTGCCGATGTTGACGCTGCCGACCTTGAGCTGCTCGACGATCTTCGGCGGGATGCCGCAGGTCGGCGCCTTCTCGCGGGCGAACTTCGCCCAGTTGCCGATCGCGCCGGCGAAGCTGGTGAACAGCTTGCACAGCTCCTCGCGCGGCAGCTTCTTGTCGACACCGGCCTTGGCGGCCTTGCCGCGCTTGTCGGTCTCGGCCTGGAGCTTGCTGAACTCCTCCATGCAGGGCGGCTGCCCGCCGGCACCGCCGCGCGGGCTCATCGGGCCGGCGCCCATCGGCGCGGCGCCCATCGGGGACGGAGTCGACGCCATGCCGGCGCGCGGCGGAGACGACGGCCACGGCGCGGCGGCGCCGCCGGACTGGGGCGGATCGCTCGGCCACGGCGCGGTGCCGCCGCTCGCCGCCGGCGGGCTGTCGGGCCACGGCGCCTGGGCGACGGCCGCGGGGGCGAGCAGTCCCGCGGCGACCAGGCCGGCGAGGATCGACCGGTATGGTACCGGTCCTCCGGGTCGCGTCGTCCGCATGCCGTATCCCCCCTGTCCGGAATTGGTTTCCGAACTACAAGAGACTGAAAATCCGGCGAGAAGGGGGCGATTCGCGCTCCGTTCCCGCGCCTGTTGCAGAGCCCGGCCGCTGCGGCCGGGCGCCGTGTCCGGAGGAGCGCGATGCCGCGCTACGATTTCCGCAGCCCCCGCCTGCATGTCGAGGCGCCGCTCGAAGCCGGCGGCCGCGTCCCCCTGTCGGCGCCGCACCTGCATTATCTCAGGGACGTGCTCCGCCTCAAGCCCGGCGACCCGGTGCTGGCCTTCAACGGCCGCGACGGCGAATGGCGGACCGCCCTCGCCGAGGAGGGCCGCCGCGCCATGGCGCTCGCGGTCGCCGAGCAGACCCGGGCCCAGACGCCGGCCGGCGATCTCCACTACCTCTTCGCCCCGTTGAAGCGGGCCCGGCTCGACTACGTGGTCCAGAAGGCGGTCGAGATGGGGGCCTCGCGGCTGCAGCCGGTGGTCACGCGCCACACCCAGGCGGAGCGGGTGAACACCGGCCGGATGCGGGCCAACGTGGTCGAGGCGGCCGAGCAGTGCGGCGTCCTGGCGCTGCCGGCGGTCGACGAGCCGGTGTCGCTCGACAAGGCCGTGGCCGGGCTCGATCCGGCGCGCCGCCTGGTGTTCTGCGACGAGGACGCTCCGGTCATCGACCCGGTCGCCGCCCTGGGGCCGGTCCGGGCCGAGGCCGCGGCCGGCGGAGCCGTGCCGCTCGCCGTGCTGATCGGCCCGGAGGGTGGCTTCTCCGAGGACGAGCGCGACCTTCTCCTCGCCCGCCCCGGCGTGATCCGCCTGGCGCTCGGCCCGCGCATCCTGCGCGCCGACACGGCCGCGGTCGCCGCCCTGGCACTGGTCCAGGCGGTGCTGGGGGACTGGGGCGGGACGGGGGAGGCGTCGCGGAGGTGAAGGCGCGCCTTCGGAACGCAACGTCGGCCCGGCGGCAGCCGACCTTCCGAACTGTGTCAACCGGTCCGCCGCACCTGCAGCGGAGCCGCCCCCGCGTCTGAGGATAGCTTTGAAATATATGAGATAAGTGAACGAGTGCCGTGACGGAGACGTAACCTGTAGTTGCGTTGTTTGCGGTTTTGGTGTATGGTTTTAGTTGCAGTAGAGGCAGCCTCTTCCTTCGATGTTCTACGACTGTGAACCGAGGAGAATTCGATGGCTGAGAAAGTCTCCTACACGGTGGCCCGTACAGACGAGGCCACCGGGATCCTGTGCCAATGCTCCTGCGCCAACACGGTAACGGTCTATTATTCGTCGGGCCGGGAAGCGCGGGATCAGAAATCGATCAGCATCCGCGAAGAGCCCGTCGAGATCAGGGTTCTGGAAGCGTCGTAGGCCGCTCGGCGGAGTTCGCTTCCGGGACTGGTGCCCTCTCCCACTGTGCGGAACGGGACGCGTGGTCTCGCGTCCGGCAGACGGCGAGATCATCCCGAGGACGAAGTCGCAGCCGATCCGCGCTCAGCGGCAGGGGAGGATTTTGCCATTCCCCCCTGCCGTCGGGAGGAGGGGCACGAGCATGTACTTTCTCCGACGTGAGCCGTTCGGCGGGGTGCTCTACCACACCGAGACGGGCACTCTGAAGTTCATCAATCACACCGGTTACGAAATCTGTTTCGGCATCTCCCGTAAGTGGTCCGACGACGACATCGTCGGCTACATCGGGGAACGGTTTAACGTCGAGGCGCCCGAGGCTGTCATCCGGGACATCCGCTCCGTGCGGGACGATCTGGATCATCCGGATCGCTGGAACCGGGCGCACGGCGTCGCGATCGGCGTCACTCACGGCTGCGTCCCGACCTTGTCGGCTCCGCTCGAGATCCACTGGGAGGTGACCGGCAAGTGCAATCTCAGATGCATGCATTGCTACAACGAGTCGTCGGCCGCGGGCCGGCAGCCGAGCCTCGACGAAATCCGCTCCGTCGTCGAAGAGGTGCGAGAGGCGGGGGTCAAGGTCAGAGGAATCATCGTGTCGGGCGGCGAGCCCCTGATGCACTCCGATCTGCGGACGATCCTGGAACTGATCAGGCCGTTGGCCGCGGAGGTCGTCCTGGCCACCAACGGGACGCTGGTGACGGCCGCCAACATCGATTGGATCGCCGGCGCGGTCGATCTCGTAAATGTAAGCGTCGACGCGGCCGATTCCACGGACTTCGCCCGTTTCAGGGGCCGTCCGGACGTGCTGGAGCGTGTCGTTGCCGCCCTCCGCCTGTTTCGTGATCGCGGTGTTCCGGTCGTCGCTCAGACGACGGTCTCGCGTCGGAACATCGACGCGCTGGACGATCTGGCGGTCCTCCTCAAGCGGAATGGCGTCGCCTCGTGGGTCGTGCGCATGCCGTTGCCGATTGGCAGGGCCCGAGAGAACACGACGGTTTTTCTCGACGATGGCGAGGCGATCGCCCGCGAGCCGCTGTTTCAGGCGATCCGGGATCGACACCGGGCCGACTTCGATACGATGCATATCGGCAACCGCTTCATGTGGAGCCATTCCGAGCCGTTCGAGGACACGGGGCCGCGAAACGGGCTGGCGACCTGTGCGGCCGGAACGATGCTGGCCACGATTCGCTCGGACGGGACCATGGTTCCGTGTGCGATTTTCGGCGACACCGAGGTCCCGACGGCCCATTCCGGCATGATATGGAATGGACATTTCCTGTCGGAATGGCGTGACGCCGGCTGCTTCCGGGCGATGCGCGGCATCGCGTTGGCGGGCATCGACCCGTGCAACAGATGCAGCAAGCTGTCCGTGTTGTGCGACGGCGGCTGCCGGGCGCTGGCGTTCGACGCCTTCGGCGACGTCTCCGCGCCTGACCCGTCCTGTGCCTATGTCGCTGCCGCGCGACGGCGGCGCGCCGCATCCTGATGGTCGGCCCGCTCGCCCCGGCCTCACCCCCTGTGCAGCCGGGCCACACCTTCCCGGCTTCGTGCGTCCGGGCGGCCGGCGGGCCTTGACCCCCGGGGACCACCGCGGCACGGTCGGCGCGGGGGAAGGTGGGGGACTGGCCATGAGCGCCACTCGGAAATACGTCCGGTTGCTGGCGACGGCTGCGGCCGCGGCGCTCCTGTGGGGCGTCGCGGCCGATTCGCGGGCCGCCAACCTGTTCGAGCTGAACTTCTGGCTGTCCGGCCCGCGCTACGACGCGGTGGTGCCGCTCTGCGAGGAGTCGTGGCCGCTCCTGCAGATCCAGGAGGCCTTCGCCGAGAAGGAGCGCCGGTTCTGGAACTCGGAGCTGAAGATCGTCGGCTTCGAGCGCGTCCACGAGGTGAAGTTCATGCCGTGGGCGTCGGGCACCATTCCGCGCCGCTTCTGCTCCGGCCGGGTGCTCACCAACGACGGTCACGCCCGGACCATCCACTACTCGATCGCCGAGAACACCGGTTTCGCCGGCGCGAGCACCGGGGTGGAGTGGTGCGTGGTCGGCCTCGACCGCAACTGGGCCTACAATCCCGCCTGCCGGATGGCCCGGCCCTGAGGGCCGCGGGACCGTCGGCATACCCGAGACACGGCTGCTCCGAACATGGCTGCCAGGGCCGACGGCGATGTCCCGCCGTCAGCCCTTGGCGCGCGCTTTCGCGGCCTCGGCCAGCGCCGCCTTGACGGCCAGGAGGTCGCGCCAGGCGAGCCGCTTGGCGAGCGGCTGGCGGAGCAGATAGGCCGGGTGGAAGGTGGCGATGGCGCGGATCTCGCGCCGGCCGGTGTGCACCGTGAACCAGCGGCCGCGGGTCCGCATGATCCCCTCCTTGGTGCCGATCAGGGACTGGGCGGCCGGCGCCCCCAGGCACACCAGCACGTCGGGATCGGCGAGCTCGATCTGCCGCTGGATGAAGGGCAGGCAGATCTGGGTCTCCAGCGGGGTCGGGGTGCGGTTGCCGGGCGGCCGCCACGGCACCGTGTTGGCGATGTAGGCGGCCTGGTCCACCGGGCCGTGCCGGTCGATGCCGATCGCCGCCAGCATGCGGTCCAGAAGCTTGCCGGAGCGGCCGACGAAGGGCAGGCCTTCGAGGTCCTCGTCGCGGCCCGGCGCCTCGCCGACCAGCATCAGGGGGGCGCCCGGCCTGCCGTCGGCGAAGCAGAGCCTGCTGGCCGTCGCCTTGAGGGCGCAGCCGTCGAAGCGCGCCAGGATGGCGGCGAGATCCTCGAGCGTCGCGGCGCTGCGGGCCGCCGCGCGGGCCGCCATCACGGCCTCGTCGGGAGCCGCCGGGGCGCCGGGCGGCGCGCCTGCCGCGGTGCCGGCCGGGAGGTCGCCGCGCACCGGGGCGCGTTCGATCGGGCGGCGTTCGGCGGGAGCTCGGACCGCCGGCGTCTGGGGCGCCGCCGACTGGGACGGTGCGTTGCCCGACGCCGCGGCCGCCGCCGGAACGGCTGCCGGCTCCGGCCCCTCGTCGGGCCGCAGGCGGTCGCGCGGCTCCTCGGCCAGGAGCGCGTCGACGCCCGCCTCCAGGTAGAAGGCGATGAGATCGCGGGCGGCGGCGGTGCGGTCGGGGTTCATGCCGGCCCCTCCATACAGCAAATCGCGCCGCGGCGCGCCGTCCCGGGCGTCGGGGCCGCGGCACGGGGCCCGATGGTGCGGCACGCCGTCTCGCGGCACGTGGTCTTGCGGCAGATCAAGGAGTCGCCCCGCCGCTTCGACGGTGATACCGATGCGGCGGGGCGATGCGGCCCGGCGGCGCGGAGGGTGTCCGGGCGCCGTGCGGCCGTGTCGCGCCACAGCTTCCAATTGTCACAGCGTGTGTCGACGCTCTGTCTGCCTTTCTGGGCTGCCGCCGCGGGGGATGCGGTGCGTGCCGACCGAATCGGGGTGATGTGATGTCCGAGGAACTGCCTGCCCGCGAGGCGATGGAATTCGACGTGGTGATCGTCGGCGGCGGGCCGTCCGGCCTCGCCGCCGCCATCCGTCTGAAGCAGCTCAGCCCCGACACGTCCGTCGTCGTCGTCGAGAAGGGCGCCGAGGTCGGCGCCCACATCCTGTCCGGCGCCTGCATCGACCCGATCGCGTTCGACCGCCTGCTGCCGGAGTGGCGCAGCGAGGACACGCCGATCAAGACGCCGGTGACGGACGACCGCTTCTACATGCTGTTCGGCCAGCGCGCGGTGCGGCTGCCCAACCGGCTGATGCCGCCGCTCCTGAACAACCACGGCGCCTTCATCGTGTCGCTCGGCGACGTCTGCAAATGGCTCGCCGGCAAGGCCGAGGCGCTCGGCGTCGAGATCTATCCGGGCTTCGCCGCCTCCGAGGTGCTGTTCGGCGACGACGGCGAGGTGGTCGGCGTCGCCACGGGCGACATGGGCGTGGGCCGCGACGGCGAGCCCAAGGACACGTTCACCCGCGGCATGGAGCTGCGCGCCAAGTACACGCTGTTCGCCGAGGGGGCGCGCGGCCATCTCGGCAAGCGCCTGCTGGCGAAATACGACCTCTGCCGGGACCGCGAGCCGCAGAAGTTCGGAATCGGCATCAAGGAGCTCTGGCAGGTCGCGCCGGACAAGCACCAGCCCGGGCTCGTGCAGCACACCTTCGGCTGGCCGCTCGACAACAAGACCGGCGGCGGCTCGTTCCTCTACCACTACGGCGACGGGCTCGTGGCGGTCGGCTTCGTGCTGCACCTCAACTACGAGAACCCCTATCTCTCGCCGTTCGAGGAGTTCCAGCGCTTCAAGACGCATCCGCTGGTGCGCGACACCTTCGCGGGCGGCAAGCGCATCGGCTACGGGGCCCGCGCCATCGCCGAGGGCGGCTGGCAGTCGGTCCCGAAGGTCGCGTTCCCGGGCGGCGTGCTGATCGGCGACGACGCCGGCTTCCTCAACGTGCCGCGCATCAAGGGCACCCACAACGCCATGCTGTCCGGCATGCTGGCGGCCGAGCACCTCGCCGCGGCGCTCGCGGCCGGCCGGGCCGGCGACGAGCTGAAGGACTACGAGGAGGGCTGGCGCACCTCCGACATCGGCAAGGATCTGTGGAAGGTCCGCAATGCCAAGCCGCTGTGGTCGCGCTTCGGCACCGCGGTCGGCATCGGCCTCGGCGGCCTCGACATGTGGGCCAACACGCTCGGCTTCTCGCTGTTCGGAACGCGCCCGCACGGCAAGTCCGACGCCGCCTGCCTGAAGCCGGCGGCGAGCTGCCGGCCGATCACCTATCCGAAGCCCGACGGCGTCCTCACCTTCGACCGGCTGTCCTCCGTCTATCTCTCCAACACCAATCACGAGGAGGACCAGCCGGTGCACCTTCTGCTGGCCGATCCCGGCCTGCAGAAGGCGTCCGAATACGACGTCTTCGCCGGCCCCTCGGGACGGTACTGCCCGGCCGGCGTGTACGAATGGGTGCGCGAGGACGACGGGCCGCAGGCGCGGATGCGCTTCGTCATCAACGCGCAGAACTGCGTGCACTGCAAGACCTGCGACATCAAGGACCCCAACGGCAACATCACCTGGGTGGCGCCGGAGGGCGGCGGCGGACCGGTCTATCCGAGCATGTGAGTCGGCGTCCGGCGGCCCCCGCGGCGGTCGCGCGCGACCCGGGACGTCTCCCCCGGCGCCGCGTCATCGCGGCGCCACCGGTGCGCCGCCAAACGGCCGTGTTCGCGCGGTCTTTGCTGGCGGGACAGCGTGCCGCCGTGCCGCCTCCCTTGCGACGGTCCGCCAAACCGGTCATTGTCGGCCACCGTTTCCGGCTCGGGAAACGCGGCACGACGTGTTGCGTCGGGTCGACCACGCGGGCCGGCCGGTGTGACCTCGGGTTGCACGACGACCGGTTGCGGGCGGGAGCGGGTGTGCCGGGCGGACGGCCGATCAGACGGGCTTCGTCCACAAGGAGATGAACCAGCCGTGAGACGTGCGTCGCCAATCCGAGCCGCGGCTCTTGCCGCCACGGCCGTTCTTCTCGTCGGCCTGCCCTGCGCGGTCGCGGCGCAGACATCGACCGCGGCGGCCACGTCGCGCCGCGAGCCCGTGCGCGAGACGGCCCGTACCAGCTTGGCGGGCGACTATCTGGCGGCGCGCCATGCGAGCGTCGGGCGCGACTCGGCCTCGGCCTCGGCCTATTACCGCTCGGCCCTCAAGGCCGACCCGCGCAATCCCGACCTGCTCGAGTTCGCCTTCTACGCCGTGCTGGCCGACGGCGACATCGACGAGGCCGTGAAGATCGGCGAGCGGCTGCTGCAGAGCGACCGCAACGCCCGCAACCCGAACGTCCGGCTCGTGCTCGGCGTGCGCAGCCTGAAGCAGAAGCAGTACGCCCAGGCGCGCACCCAGCTCCAGCAGGCGGCGCGCGGGCCGGTCAGCGACCTGATCGCGACGCTGCTCGCGGCTTGGTCGCAGCAGGGCGCCGGCGACGTCAAGGGCGCGATCGACACGATCGACCGCCTGTCCGGGCCCGACTGGTACGGCATCTTCAAGGACCTCCATGCCGGCCTCGCCTACGATCTCGCCGGCAACAAGAAGGAGGCCGGCAAGCGATTCGAGCGCGCCTACAAGCTCGACTCCTCGGCGCTGCGCGTGGTGCAGGCCTGGGGCGGCTGGCTGTCGCGCAACGGCCGCCGCGACGAGGCGCTCCAGGTGTTCCGGACGTTCGACGGATCGCTGCCGCGCCACCCGCTGATCCGCGGCTCGATCGAGAAGCTGGAGAAGGGCGAGTCGCTGCCGCGTCTCGTCGACAGCCCGAATGTCGGCGCGGCGGAAGCCCTGTACGGGCTCGGCGCCGCGCTGGCGCGCCGCGAGGAGGAGCTGAGCCTCGCCAATCGCGGTCTCGCCTATCTGCAGCTCGCGCTCTACCTGGACCCCGGCCACGCGCTGGCGCTGCTGTCCCTCGCCGATCTCTACGAGGCGATGAAGAAGCCCGAGCTGGCCATCAGCGTCTATTCGCGGGTGCCGACCGACTCGCCGCTGCGCCGCAACGCCGACATCCAGATGTCGCTCAACCTCGACTCGCTCGAGCGCACCGACGAGGCGCGCGCCCAGCTCGGCAAGCTGATCGCCGCGCACGGCGACGACGTCGAAGCCATCATGGCGCTGGGCAACATCCTGCGCGACCGCAAGAAGTACGAGGAGTGCGCCGACGTCTACAGCAAGGCGCTCGACCTCGTGAAGACGCCGACGCGGCCGAACTGGACGACGTTCTACTTCCGCGGCATCTGCTACGAGCGCTCCAAGCAGTGGCCCAAGGCCGAGGCGGATCTGAAGAAGGCTCTGGAGCTCTATCCCGACCAGCCGCACGTCCTGAACTATCTCGGCTATTCGTGGATCGACCAGCACGTCAATCTCGACGAGGGCATGCGGCTGATCCGCAAGGCGGTCGACCAGCGGCCGGACGACGGCTACATCGTCGACTCGCTCGGCTGGGCCCATTATCGCATCGGCGAGTACGACGAGGCGATCAAGCATCTCGAGCGCGCCGTCGAGCTGAAGCCGATGGACCCGACCATCAACGACCACCTCGGCGACGCGTACTGGAAGGTCGGGCGCCAGCTGGAAGCCAAGTTCCAGTGGACGCACGCGAAGGACCTCAAGCCCGAGCCCGACGACCTCGCCAAGATCGAGAAGAAGCTGAAGAACGGCCTGGTCGACGAGCCGTCCACGGCCGCCGACGCCGAGAAGCCCAAGCCGGCCGACAACAACGGCGGGTGAGGCGCGCCGGGCGGCGCGTCCGGACGCACCGCCGGACGCAGCGTCGCCGGGCTTGACCCGGCGTCCCATCTCGCGAACAAGAACGGACTTCCGTCGCGATGGAGGCGCGGGCCGTCGCCCGCGCACGACGCCGGCCGGGTCCGGAACCGCGCATGACCGCCACGCTCGACACCGATCTGCTCGAAGACACCGCGCCCGCCAAGGTCAACCTGACCCTGCGGATCCTCGGCCGCCGCGCCGACGGCTATCACGAGCTCGAAAGCCTGGTGACGTTCACGTCGCTCGGCGACCGCCTGACGCTGGCGCCTGGCACGCCGGCGCGCCTCGACGTGTCGGGCCCGACCGCGGTCCAGGCCGGCCCGGTCGCCGACAACCTGGTCCTCAAGGCGGCACGGCTGCTGGCGGAGCGGGTTCCGGATCTGGCGCTCGGCGCCTTCGATCTGGTCAAGCGGCTGCCGGCCGGCGGCGGTCTCGGCGGCGGCTCGTCGGACGCCGCCGCGGCGCTGCGCCTGCTCGCCCGCGTCAACGGCCTGTCGCTCGACGATCCGCGCATCGCCGAGGCCGCCGTGACGGCCGGCGCCGACGTGCCGGTCTGCCTCGCCGGCAAGCCGCGCATCATGCGCGGCATCGGCGAGGTGCTGTCGCCGCCCGTCGCACTGCCGCCGCTGTTCGCCGTGCTGGTCGGCCCCGGCTTTCCGCTCGCGACCAGGGACGTCTTCACCAGGCTCGGCCTGACGCCGGGCGAGCGCCGCGGCGAGCCGACCGCGGACGCCGATCTGCCGGCCGACGCCGACGGCCTCTACGAATACCTCGCCGAGAACGGCAACGACCTCGAGCCGCCCGCGATCGCCATCGCCCCGAAGGTCGGCGAGCTGATCGCGATGCTGCGCCGGCTGCGCGGCTGCCGGCTCGCCCGCATGTCGGGCTCGGGCTCGACCTGCTTCGCGCTGTTCGACGATCCCCGCGCCGCCGCCGACGCCGCCGTGACGCTCGGCACGTCGCATCCCTCCTGGTGGGTGCAGGCGACCGCGCTGGCACGGTAGGGCCGGGGCTCGGACGACGTCAGCGCAGCGCGGGGTCGGCGAGCCTGGCGGCGAGGGCCGGGATCTGTTCCCGGGCACAGAGCAACGCGCCGCCACCCGGGTCCGGGGCGATCAGGCGAGGTCGGTGCCGTGCTGCCGCCGGGCCCCGGCTCGTGACAGGGCGGCGCGCTGCGTCACGTCCGGGAGACGATCCCGGGATCCGCGACCGCCTCAGTGCGTGCGCGCGACCGCGAACTCCACGGCCTCCTCCAGCGCCTGCTTGATCTCGCAGTCGGGGAACAGGGCCAGCGCGTCGCGGGCGATCGAGCCGTAGTGGCGGGCGCGCGTGATGGTGTCGTCGAGCGCCCGGTGCTTCGCCATCAGGCCGATCGCGTGCTCGAGATCGGAGTCGCCGATCTCGCCGGTCTCGAGCGTCCGGCGCCAGAACTCGCGCTCCGAGTCGGAGCCGCGCCGGAACGCCAGCACCACCGGCAGGGTGATCTTCCCTTCGCGAAAATCGTCGCCGACGTTCTTGCCGAGCTTGGCGGCCTTGCCGCCGTAGTCGAGCGCGTCGTCGACGAGCTGGAAGGCGATGCCGAGATTCATGCCGAAGGAGCGGCACGCCGCCTGCTCGGCCTTGGGCAGGTCGGCGATCACCGGGCCGACCTCGCAGGCGGCGGCGAACAGCTCGGCCGTCTTGGCGCGCACCACGGCGAGGTACTCGTCCTCGGTGGTCGCGGTGTTCTTGGCGGCGGCGAGCTGGCGCACCTCGCCCTCGGCGATCACGGCGGCGGCGTTGGAGAGGATCTCCAGCGAGCGCAGCGAGCCGACCTCGACCATCAGCTTGAACGCCTGGCCGAGCAGGAAGTCGCCGACCAGCACGCTCGCCTCGTTGCCCCACAGCATGCGCGCGGCGAGGCGGCCGCGCCGCATGTCGCTCTCGTCGACGACGTCGTCGTGCAGCAGCGTCGCCGTGTGCATGAATTCGACCGAGGCGGCGAGCTTGACGTGGCCGTCGCCCTCGTAGCCCGACAATTGGGCCATCGCCAGGGTCAGCATCGGCCGCAGCCGCTTGCCGCCCGAGGTGATGAGATGATTGGCGACCTCCGGGATCATCGTCACCTCGGAGCCCGTGCACGACAGGATCGCCGCGTTGACGCGGGTCATGTCGCTGGACACGTGGGACACCAGGCGGTCGACGGAAGCGCCGGCATGAGACTCGAAAGGAATTACGACGGCCAAAGCCGATTCTCCGAAATCAAGGACCCGCGACGATAGAAATGCTACCGTGAACGGGCAAGTGCGCTGTTTGCCGCTCGCGGGAGCCCTCCGGCGCCGCGCAGGAGGACGAGAGTGACGCGGCTGATCGGTCGGGTGGACCTGCGGGCTGCGACGGCCGGACCGGGCCCGCGGATCGCGGTCTTGGTGCCGTGTTACAATGAACAAGCGTCGATCGCAAAGGTGGTCGCCGATTTCCGCACGGCGCTGCCCGACGCCGTCATCTATGTCTACGACAACAATTCGACGGACCGGACCGCCGAGGTGGCGCGTGCCGCCGGGGCGGAGGTGCGCCGGGCGACGCAGCAGGGCAAGGGCCACGTCGTCCGCCGCATGTTCAGCGACGTGGACGCCGATGTCTATGTTCTCGTCGATGGGGATTCTACTTATGATGCACCCAGCGCCCGCGACATGATCGCGCGGTTGCTGGCGGAGCGTCTCGACATGGTGGTGGCGGTGCGGGTCGAGGAGGGCGCCGGCGCCTACCGGCGCGGGCACCGGCTCGGCAACCGCCTGCTCACCGGGGTGGTGGGGCAGATCTTCGGCACGTCCTTCTCGGACATGCTGTCGGGCTACCGGGTGTTCTCGCGCCGCTTCGTGAAGTCGTTCCCGGTGCTCGCCGGCGGCTTCGAGATCGAGACCGAGCTGACGGTCCACGCGCTGGAGCTCGACCTGCCGGTCGCCGAGGTGGCGACGCCCTATGTCGCCCGGCCGGAGGGGTCGGAGTCGAAGCTCGACACCTGGCGGGACGGGTTCCGCATCCTGTGGACCATCGCCCGGCTCTACCGGGTGGAGCGGCCGCTGCCGTTCTTCTTTGGCGCCGGTCTGTCGCTCGCCGTGCTCTCGGTGGGGCTGGCCGTGCCCGTGATCGCCACCTTCGTCGAGCAGGGCGTGGTGCCGCGGCTGCCGACCGCGGTGCTGTCGACCGGGTTGATGATCCTCGCCTTTCTGTCCTTCGCCTGCGGCTTCGTTCTCGATACGGTCACGCGCGGCCGGCGGGAGATCAAGCTGCTCGCCTATCTGGCGCAGCCGGCGCCCGGCGATCCGCCGCGGCCGGGCGCCGGCGAGGACACCGGATGACGAACGACGACCATCGTATGAAGGATTCCGAATGAGGGAGCTCGTGCGGACCAACGACCCGGTGCTGGTGTCGGCCGTGGTGGCGCTGCTCGACGCCGCCGGCATCGAGCACCTGGTGCTCGACCAGAACATGAGCGTGCTGGAGGGCTCGATCGGCATCCTGCCGCGCCGCATCCTGGTGGCGGAGCCGCGGGCCCGCGAGGCCCGGCGCCTGCTGGGCGAGGCCGGCCTCGCCCACGAGCTGCGCCCCGATGCGCCCTGAGGCGCAGCCTCCCGCGCCTGCATCGGCCGGCCCGGACCGGTCGGAGCGCTTTCCGGCGGCCGGCTGGAGCGACGACGGGGTGCTGGGCGGCCGGCTGCGGCTGCTGCAGCCGCGGCGCGGCCACCGCTTCGGCCACGACGCCGTCCTGCTCGCCGCGGCGACGCCCGGCGCGGCGGGCGAGCATGCGGTCGAGCTCGGCGCCGGCGTCGGTGCGGCCGGCCTCGCCCTGGCGCGGCGGGTGCCGGGCCTGCGGACGACGCTCGTCGAGATCGATCCCGACCTCGCCGCGGCGGCGGCCGAGAACGCCGCCCGCAACGGGCTCGCCGACCGGGTCGCGGCGCTGCGGCTCGACGTCGCCGCACCGGCGTCGGCGTGGGCGTCGGCGGGTCTGCCGGCCGGCAGCGCCGATCGGGTGCTCGCCAATCCGCCCTTCAACGATTCGAAGACCCGCTCCGCCTCGCCGGACCCGGAGCGCCGCCGCGCCCATGTGGCCGGGGCGGCGCTGCTCGACACCTGGATCGCCGCCGCGGCGCGGCTCCTGCGTCCGGGCGGCACCCTGTCGCTGATCTGGCCGGCCGACGGGCTCGCCGAGGTGCTGGAGCGGATCGCCGGCCGGTTCGGCAGCGTCGCCCTGCTGCCCGTGCACGGCAAGGCGGGGCAGCCGGCGATCCGGGTGCTGGTGCGGGCCACCCGCGACGGCCGGGCGCCGCTGGTGCTGTGGCCGGGGCTGGTGCTCAACGATGCGGCAGGGCGGCCGGCGGCGGAGGCCGAGGCGGTGCTGCGGGCCGGCGAGGCGCTGCCGCTCGCCGGCGCCTGAGGCTGGTTGGTTCCCCGGGCGGCGCGAGGCGCGTGCCTCCGCCGGCATCGCGCGTGTCGGGCGCCGGCGTTCAGGCCTTCCGGGTGCTCAAGGCCGCGTCCCGCCGGGCCAGGCGGCGGTCGGCGACGTGATAGAGCGCCGCGATCAGGCCGAACAGCGTCGCGATGATCAGGACCTTGATCTCCATGACGGGCGTCTCCTCGGGGGGGCTCTCCCCCTACGCACGAAACTGCAACGCGCAGATGTGATTCGGGTTCGATTCAATGCCAGATTTGTGCCAAATCCGTGATCGACGGTAACGTCCGGTCCACCATGACGGCGCGATCCACTCAAGGCCCCGGAAGGTAAACGAACCGTAACTCGCGACCCCGGCGGCTCGCCCGTATGCTGCCCGGGGTGCGGTGCGGAAACCGTCCCGCCCCGGAGGATTTGTCGTCGCGGCGGCGAATCGCCGGAGCGTCCGGACGGAGTGCCGCGGAGGATTGTCGGAAGCATGACGGAGCCGATGAGGAGCGACCCCGGTCGGGGCGGGGCGGGCGACGTTCTCGATGCGGTGCGCCGCCTCCTGGGGCCGGTGCTGCCGAAGCGGTGGCGGGCCGGTGTCGCGGTGGTGCCCGTGGTGCGGGTGACCGGGGTGATCGGGGTGTCGACCCCGCTGCGGCCGGGCGTGACGCTCGCCGGCCTCGCCCGGGTGCTCGACCGTGCCTTCGCCATGCGCGGCGCCAAGGCGGTGGCGCTCGCCATCAACTCGCCGGGCGGCGCGGCGGCGCAGTCGCACCTGATCTTCCGGCGCATCCGCCAGCTCGCCGAGGAGAAGAACCTGCCGGTGATCGCCGCGGTCGAGGACGTCGGCGCCTCGGGCGGCTACATGATCGCCTGTGCGGCCGACGAGATCGTCGCCGATCCGGCCTCGATCGTCGGGTCGATCGGGGTGATCGGGGCGACCTTCGGACTCGACAAGGCGATCGAGCGGCTCGGCATCGAGCGGCGCATCTACACGGCCGGCGAGCACAAGTCGACGCTCGACCCGTTCCTCCCGGAAAATCCCGAGGACGTCGCCCGCATCACCGCGATCCAGCGCGAAATTCACGCGCTTTTCATCGACCTCGTGCGGTCGCGCCGCGGCGACCGCCTGGCCGGCCCGGAAAAAACCCTGTTCTCGGGCGAGTACTGGACGGCGTCGACGGCGCTCGGACACGGGCTCGTCGACCGGCTCGGCGATCTGCGGTCCTATCTCAGGGAGCGGTTCGGCGAGGACGTGCTGACGCCGGTGGTCTCGCCGGAGCGCGGCTTTCTGGCGCGCCGCCTGATGGGGGCGACCGGTGATCCCGGCTTCGCCGCGCCGCGTAGTCTCGCCGAGGACGTCGTCTCGGCGCTCGAGGCGCGGGCGATCTGGGCCCGCTACGGGCTCTGAGCCGGCGCTCGCGCCGGCCGGCCCGAACCGGCGCGAGCACGCCGGAGACCGAGACCACGTTGCAGCCCGCCCGCGCCGCAGTCACCCCCGCGGGTCGTGCAGAGGAGAAGCGCGCATGCCGTTCGTCTTCCCGCCCCTCGTCGCCGCGACGGTCGCCGCCCTCGGCGTGGCCGCGCTCGGCCGCATGCTGGCCAAGGAGTGGCGGCGCATCAACGAGGAGCTCGAGCAGATGCGCCCGGCCGAGGCGATCGATCCGGCCCGCCTGCCCAAGCTCCGCCGCGATCCCGCGACCGGCGTGTACCGGCCGGAGTGATCCCGGTCTCCGTCACCCCGCCGCGGGGAGAGTGACGGCCGCGCCGCGTGCGCCGTACCGCTCGCCTTGACCCCCCGAATCGCTCCCTTTAGGGTCCGCGCGCCTCCGGCCGCGGACCGGGCGCGCCTCGCCGAGGCGACGCCGGCGCGGCCGTGTCCGTCGATGCGAGCCGCCATGACACAGTCCGACCTGCCGCCGCACATGCGGCCGGAACGCTCGTTCCAGGGCCTGATCCTCGCCCTCCAGCGCTACTGGGCCGACCAGGGCTGCGTGATCCTGCAGCCCTACGACATGGAGGTCGGCGCCGGCACGTTCCATCCCGCCACCACGCTGCGGGCGCTCGGCCCGAAGCCGTGGAACGCCGCCTATGTGCAGCCCTCGCGCCGGCCCAAGGACGGGCGCTACGGCGAGAACCCCAACCGGCTCCAGCACTACTACCAGTTCCAGGTGATCCTGAAGCCGTCGCCCGAGAACCTCCAGCAGCTCTATCTCGACAGCCTCGCCGCCATCGGCATCGACACGGCGCTGCACGACGTGCGCTTCGTCGAGGACGACTGGGAGAGCCCGACGCTCGGGGCCTGGGGGCTCGGCTGGGAGTGCTGGTGCGACGGCATGGAGGTGTCGCAGTTCACCTATTTCCAGCAGGTCGCCGGCTTCGAATGCGCGCCCGTCTCGGGCGAGCTGACCTACGGGCTCGAGCGCCTCGCCATGTACGTGCAGGGCGTCGAGAACGTCTACGACCTCAACTTCAACGGCCGCGAGGGCGCCGAGCGGGTGTCCTACGGCGACGTCTTTCTGCAGGCCGAGCAGGAATACTCGCGGCACAATTTCGAGCACGCCGACACGGAGATGCTGTTCGAGCAGTTCCGCATGGCCGAGGGCGCCTGCAAGTCGTATCTCGACGCCGGCTGGCGCCGCGACCCGAAGGACTCGAAGGCGTCGCGCCACCTGATGGCGCTGCCGGCCTACGACCAGTGCATCAAGGCGAGCCACGTCTTCAACCTGCTCGATGCGCGCGGCGTGATCTCGGTGACCGAGCGGCAGAGCTACATCCTCAGGGTTCGCGAGCTGGCCAAGGCCTGCGGCGAGGCCTGGCTCGCCACCGCGGCCGGCGGGGCGGGGTAAGGCGAGCGCGCCGGCCCGTCACCCGTCCGCCCCCGCGACACCCGAGCTTTTTCCATCATGCCCGACCTTCTCTTCGAACTGTTCTCCGAGGAAATCCCCGCCCGCATGCAGGGGCGGGCGGCCGACGACCTGAAGAAGCTCGTCACCGACAAGCTGGTCGACGCCGGCCTCGTCTACGAGGGGGCGACGGCGTTCGCGACGCCGCGGCGCCTCGCGCTCGCCGTTCAGGGCATCCCGGTCCGCCAGCCCGATCTGCGCGAGGAGAAGAAGGGCCCGCGCGTCGGCGCCCCCGAGAAGGCGATCGAGGGCTTCCTCAAGTCGGCCGGCCTCGCCGACATCTCCCAGGCGACCGTGCAGAAGGATCCCAAGAAGGGCGACTTCTACGTCGCGCTCGTCGAGAAGCCGGGCCGCCCGGCGATCGACGTGCTGGCCGAGATCCTGCCGCTCGTGGTGCGCACCTTCCCGTGGCCGAAGTCGATGCGCTGGGGCTCCGGGCGGCTCACCTGGGTGCGGCCGCTGCATTCGATCGTCGCCACCTTCGGGCCGGAGACCGAGGATCCCGACATCGTGCCGTTCGCGGTCGACCACATCGCGGCCGGCGACACCACCAAGGGCCACCGGTTCCTGTCGCCCGGCACGATCCGGGTGAGGCATCACGACGACTACGTCCAGAAGCTGCTCGAGGCCAAGGTGGTGCTCGATCCGGCGCGCCGGCGCGAGATCGTCCTGCACGAGGCGAAGCAGCTCGCCTTCGCCCAGGGGTACGAACTGGTCGAGGACCAGGGCCTCCTGGAGGAGGTCGCCGGACTGGTCGAATGGCCAGTCGTTCTCATGGGGGCGTTCGACCCGGCGTTCCTGACCATCCCGGACGAGGTGATCCGCTCGACCATCCGGGCGAACCAGAAGTGCTTCGTGGTCCGCGACCCGAAGACCGGCAAGCTCGCGCCGCGCTTCATCCTGGTGTCGAACACGGAAGCCACCGACGGCGGCCAGGCGATCGTCGCCGGCAACGAGCGCGTGATCCGGGCCCGCCTGTCGGACGCCAAGTTCTTCTACGAGACGGATCTTTCGACGCGCCTGGAGGCGCGGCTGCCGAAGTTCGAGCAGATCGTGTTCCACGAGAAGCTCGGCACACAGGCGAAACGCATCGCCCGCATCGCGCGGCTCGCGGTCGCGCTGGCGCCGCTGGTCGGGGCGGATGTCGACAAGGTGCGGCGCGCCGCACAGCTGTGCAAGGCGGACCTGCTCACCGAGGTGGTGGGCGAGTTCCCCGAGCTGCAGGGCCTGATGGGCAAGTACTACGCCCTCGCCCAGGGCGAGGATCCGTCGGTCGCCGCGGCCTGCGAGGAGCATTACAAGCCGCAGGGACCAGCCGACCGCGTGCCGACCGACCCGGTGTCGATCGCGGTCGCGCTCGCCGACAAGCTCGACATCCTGGTCGGCTTCTGGGCGATCGACGAGAAGCCGACCGGCTCGAAGGATCCTTACGCGCTGCGGCGCGCGGCGCTGGGCGTGATCCGTCTCCTCTTAGAGAACAAATTTCGACTTTCGCTTGGCTCGTTCATCAAAGGACATCAGTCGGTTATTCACGAAGAGCTGCATCGTCACACGACTCGTTTCGATTTTGCGGAGGAAGGCGGCCTGACGAATCCTCGGGCGGTTCCGCTCGATGAGAAGCTACCTTCGGATCTCCTCGCCTTCTTCGCCGACCGGCTGAAAGTGCAGCTGCGCGAGCAGGGGGCCCGGCACGATCTGGTCGACGCCGTGCTGGCGCTGTCCGCGCAGGACGATCTCCTGCTCGTGGTCCGCCGGATCGAGGCGCTTGCCAACTTCCTCGACACCGAGGACGGCCGGAACCTGCTCGCCGGCGTCAAGCGGGCGACCAACATCCTGCGCATCGAGGAGAAGCGTGACGGTGTCCGCTACGGCGGGGCGGTCGACCCGGCGCTGTTCCGCGACGCCGAGGAGCGCCAGCTCAGCCAGGCGATCGACACGGCGCGCGCGGCCGCCGAGGCCGCCGTGGCGCGCGAGGACTTTTCCGCCGCCATGGCCGCGATCGCGACACTTCGTCCCGTGGTCGATGCCTTCTTCGACAAGGTGACGGTGAACGCCGACGACAAGCCGGTGCGGGCGAACAGGCTGCGTCTCCTCGACGGCATTCGCGCGGCGACTCTCGCGGTCGCGGATTTTTCACGCATCGAGGGCTAGCAAAATCGGTCGGAGCAGACGAAACTGCGCTGCACAAGCCCGGACGATTAAGTTCGGATGACAAGGTCCGTCGAGGACCGGAGGGACCGACCCCCGGCCGAGCGAGCAGATTGCGCCCGCCGCCCGAGGAGTCATTTGCGTCAAGCGCACACCGGAGCTGTCCATGGCCAAGTCGAGCAAAGCATCGCGTCGTCCCGTAGCGACCGCCAAGGGAGGGCGGGCCGCTGTGAAGGCGCGCGCCGTCGAGACGCCGGCGACCAAGAGGTCGATGGCGAAGAAGCCGGTGACCAAGCCGGCGAGCAAGTCCGGGACGGCCGCCAAGGTCGCCGCCGCCCGCGCCGCGAAGCCCGCCGCCAAGACGCTGCGGAAGGCCGCGACGACGGTCCGCAAGCCGGCCGCCAAGCCGGCGTCGAAGTCCGCGACCAAGCCGGCCACGAAGTCCTCGATCAAGCCCGCGAAGCAGACGGCGCGTCCGGCCACGAAGGCCGCCCCGACGTCGCGGGCGTCGCGCCCCGCCGCGCGGGTCGCCCGGCCCGGCGCCGCGCGGCCGCCCGTGAAGGCGCCGACCCCGGTCGCCGTGAAGGGCAAGTGGGTCTACACGTTCGGCAAGGGCAAGGCCGAAGGCGCCGCGGGCATGAAGAACCTGCTCGGCGGCAAGGGCGCCAATCTCGCCGAGATGGCCGGGCTCGGCCTGCCGGTGCCGCCCGGCTTCACCATCTCGACCGAGGTCTGCACGTACTACTATCAGAACAACCGGACCTATCCGAAGACGCTCGCGGCGCAGGTGCGCGCGGCGCTCGATCACGTCGCCGCGATCGTCGGCAAGACGTTCGGCGACAAGACCGATCCGCTGCTCGTCTCGGTCCGCTCCGGCGCCCGCGCCTCGATGCCCGGCATGATGGACACGGTGCTCAATCTCGGCCTCAACGACGAGACCGTCGAGGCGCTGGCCAGGCAGGCGAACGACCGGCGCTTCGCCTACGACTCCTACCGCCGCTTCATCACCATGTATTCCAACGTGGTGCTCGACGTCGGCTATCACAATTTCGAGGAGCTGCTCGACGAGCACAAGGACGAGCACGGCTACAAGCTCGACACCGACCTCACGGCGGAGGACTGGGAGCAGCTGATCGTCCGCTACAAGGAGCGGGTGATCCGGGAGACCGGCAAGCCGTTCCCGCAGGATCCGCACGAGCAGCTGTGGGGCGCCATCGGCGCCGTGTTCGGCTCGTGGATGAACCAGCGCGCCATCACGTATCGCCGGCTCAACGGCGTGCCGGAGAGCTGGGGCACCGCCGTCAACGTCCAGGCCATGGTGTTCGGCAATCTCGGCGAGACCTCGGCGACCGGCGTCGCCTTCTCGCGCAACCCGTCGACGGGCGAGCGCAAGCTCTACGGCGAGTTCCTGATCAACGCCCAGGGCGAGGACGTGGTCGCCGGCATCCGCACCCCGCAGGAGATCACCGAGTCGGCGCGCATCGCGTCGGGCTCCGACAAGCCGTCGATGGAACAGGCGATGCCGGAGCCGTTCAAGGAGCTGGTCAAGTACTACACCAAGCTCGAGAAGCACTACCGTGACATGCAGGACATGGAGTTCACGGTGGAGCGCGGCCGGCTGTGGATGCTGCAGACCCGCAACGGCAAGCGGACCGCCAAGGCGGCCCTGAAGATCGCCGTCGATCTCGCCAACGAGGGGGTGATCAGCCGCAACGAGGCGGTGCTGCGCATCGAGCCGGCCTCGCTCGACCAGCTGCTGCACCCGACCATCGACCCCAAGGCCGACCGCAAGATCATCGCCACCGGCCTGCCGGCCTCGCCGGGCGCCGCCTCGGGCGAGATCGTCTTCAACTCCGACGAGGCGGAGCTGCTCAAGACCCAGAACCGCAAGGTGATCCTGGTGCGGGTCGAGACCAGCCCCGAGGACATCCACGGCATGCACGCCGCCGAGGGCATTCTCACGACGCGCGGCGGCATGACCTCGCACGCCGCCGTGGTGGCGCGCGGCATGGGCAAGCCCTGCGTCGCCGGCGCCGGCTCGATCCGGGTCGACTACGCGGCCGGGACCATGACGGCGGGCGGCCACGTCTTCAAGAAGGGCGACGTGATCACCATCGACGGCGGCCTCGGCCAGGTGCTGGCCGGCCGTGTGCCGATGCAGGAGCCGACCCTCTCGGACGACTTCGCCACCCTGATGGCGTGGGCCGACAAGGCCCGCAAGCTCAAGGTCCGCACCAACGCCGACACGCCGAACGACGCGCGCGTCGCCGTCAAGTTCGGCGCCGAGGGCATCGGCCTGTGCCGCACCGAGCACATGTTCTTCGAGGGCGACCGCATCCGTGCCGTGCGCGAGATGATCCTCGCCGACGACGAGCCGAGCCGGCGCGCCGCGCTCGCCAAGCTGCTGCCGATGCAGCGCGGCGACTTCGCCCAGATCTTCGAGGTGATGAAGGGCAAGCCGGTGACCATCCGGCTGCTCGACCCGCCGCTGCACGAGTTCCTGCCGCACACCGAGCAGGAGATCGCCGAGGTGGCCGAGGCGATGGGCGCCGACCCGCACAAGCTCGCCGACCGCGCCAAGGAGCTCGCCGAGTTCAATCCGATGCTCGGCTTCCGCGGCTGCCGTCTGGCGGTCGTCTATCCGGAGATCGCCGAAATGCAGGCGCGGGCGATCTTCGAGGCGGCCGTCGAGGCGGCCAAGAAGACCGGCGAGCCGGTGGTGCCCGAGGTCATGGTGCCGCTGATCGCCACCAAGGCCGAGCTCGACCTCGTCAAGGCGCGCATCGACGCCATGGCGGCGGCCGTGATGAGCGAGACCAAGACCAAGATCAAGTATCAGGTCGGCACCATGATCGAGCTGCCGCGGGCGGCCCTGCGCGCCGGCGAGATCGCCGAGTCGGCCGAGTTCTTCTCGTTCGGCACCAACGACCTGACGCAGACGACCTTCGGCATCAGCCGCGACGACGCCGCGAGCTTCATCGGCGCCTACACGGCCAAGAACATCCTGCCGTCCGACCCGTTCGTGTCGGTCGACACCGAGGGCGTCGGCGAGCTGATGCAGATCGCCACCGAGCGCGGCCGCAAGGTCCGTCCCGGACTCAAGGCCGGCATCTGCGGCGAGCACGGCGGCGATCCCGCCTCGGTGATGTTCTGCTCGAAGATCGGGCTCGACTACGTGTCGTGCTCGCCGTTCCGGGTGCCGATCGCCCGCCTCGCCGCCGCCCAGGCGGCGCTCGGCGGCGGCACCTCCGGAACCGTGTGAGGAGCCTAGGCTGACGTCGGCGTCGCCGACGGACAGCCGCACGGCATGGCCTCTCGCTCCCCTCCCCCCGCTCGCGCAGCGAGTGGCGGGGAGGGGTCGGGGGGGGGGAACGGCGTGTTCGCACGCGACTCCCGTCCAGTCGATCCTCGGGTTCACCGCGCACGAGCCCTGCGCCGTGAGCTGACCGATGCCGAGCGAAAGCTCTGGTGGCATCTCCGGCGGGTTCCTCCGGGAGCGTCGCACTGGCGGCGCCAAGCGCCGATCGGTCCCTATTTTGCGGACTTTGCCTGTCATGCTGCTCGCCTCGTCATCGAGCTGGACGGCGGGCAGCATGCGGCCGACGCCAACGCCACTCACGACGTGACGCGAACCGCCTATCTCGAGGCGCAGGGCTATCGTGTCCTTCGCTTCTGGAACAATGATGTCCTCGCCAATGTCGATGGTGTGCTCGAGGTCATCGCGACCGCACTCGATCCGGGCGAGCGCTGTTCCCCCCCCCACCCCTGACCCCTCCCCGCCACTCGCTGCGCGAGCGGGGGGAGGGGAACCGAAGCGCCTCGACTCTCCGGCACCGTTTCGTGACAATGGAAGGGTGTGTTCGAGCCATCAGAAAGGACGGCCGACCGTGCACATCGTTCTCGACAGCCTCCTCGACGGCGCCCGGCGTGCCGCCGGCACGGTCGTGGTGATCGACGTGTTCCGCGCCTTCACCACGGCCGCCGTGGTGTTCTCCCGCGGCGCCGAGAAGATCGTCATGGTCGAGACGGTCGCGGAGGCGTTCGCGCTGCGCGACGCCGGCGTCGGCAGCGTCCTGATGGGCGAGGTCGACGGCGTGAAGGTGCCGGGCTTCGATTTCGGCAACTCGCCGTTCGAGGCCGGCGCGGCCGACGTCGCCGGCCGCACCATCCTCCAGCGCACCAGCGCGGGCACGCAGGGCGTCGCCGCCGCGCTCGGGCGTGCCGACCGGCTCTATGCCGGCGCGCTGGTCACGGCGCCGGCGACGGCGCGGGCCGTGCGGGCCGCCGCATCGGAGCGTACGACCCTGGTCGCGATGGGGCGGCACGGGCTGGTGCGCACCGACGAGGACGAGATCTGCGCCATCCATCTGCGCAACCTGCTGGAGGGCCGGTCCGGCGCCGTCGCCGCGGTGAGAGACCTGATCCTGGCCGGCGGCCAGATCGCCGAGTTCAGGGACCCGGAGGTCGCCCACATGCATCCGGGCGATCTCGACATCTGCCTCGACGTCGGCCGCTACGACTTCGCCATCCGGGTGGCGTGCGAGGACGGCCGCCCGGTGGCGCGGGTGGAGCGGGCTTAGGCGGGCGCCGGCGAAGGGCGGCGCACGGCCCACCGCCCGATCCCGTCATCCGTTCGTCCCACTGGACATTCGCGACGGAGCCTGTGAGGCTCCCGGTCGAAGCGGGCCGGCACGAGCCCGCGACCACGAAGGCCGTCCGTCCAGGCCGGCACAGGGCAGGAAGCGAGTATGGTGGATCAGCGGACCGGCGCGCCGCCTGCGCCGAAGCCTCCTCATGACCAGCAGGACCCCGACCAGATCACGCCGGCCGCGCCGCCGGCCGCGGGATCGCCGCCGGGCCACGGCTATCCGTCCGACCATCCGTTCCGCCCGCTCGAGCCGCCGCCCGGCTACGTGCCCGGCTCCTCCGGCCGCCCGGCACCGGTCGACTCGGCGCTCCCGGACGTGCGCCTCACCACCCAGGGTGCGATCTCCGACGAGGCGTTGCGCAAGGCCGAGGCCTACATCGAGCAGGAGGAGGGGGCGGCGAACCGCCTGTCGGGCCGGGCCGGCCTGATCGTCACGGCGATCGCGGTCGCCTCGACGCTGTTCCATCTCTATTCCGCCTACGCGATCGTGCCGACGCAGGAGCTGCGCTACGTCCATGTCGGCTTCGTGCTGGTGCTGTGCTTCCTGCTGTTCCCGCTGGCGCGCCGCTTCCGCAACTTCATCCGCTGGTGGGACGTCGCGGCGGCCGCCGCCTGCGTGGTGATCCTCACCTATGCCTTGATGGGCGGCGAGGCGTTCACCGACCGGGCCGCCGTTCCCGACCGGCTCGACGTGATTCTCGGCGTGATCTTCATCGTGCTGCTGCTCGAGGCGACGCGCCGCACCACCGGCTGGATCATGCCCGTGGTGGCGATCCTGTTCATCGTCTACGCGCTGATCGGCCCCTGGCTGCCGCCGCCCTGGACGCATCGTGGCTACACCTTCACCCGGCTGGTCGGCCATCTGTTCATCACGATGGAAGGCATCTTCGGGGTCGCCGTCGACGTCTCCTCCAGCCTGATCATCATGTTCACCATCTACGGCGCCTTCCTGCAGCACTCCGGCGCCGGCAAGTTCTTCATCGACTTCTCGCTCGCCGTCATGGGCGGCAAGCCGAACAGCGCCGGCCGCACCGTGGTGCTGTCGTCGTTCCTGCTCGGCGGGCCGTCGGGCTCGGGCGTCGCCACCACGGTGACGATCGGCGCCGTCGCCTACCCGATGATGGCGCGCGCCGGCTTCGAGCGGAACGCCGCCGGCGGCCTGCTCGCGGCGGGGGGGCTGGGTGCGATCCTCTCCCCGCCCGTGCTCGGCGCCGCCGCCTTCCTGATCGCCGAGTTCCTGAAGATCAGCTATCTGGACGTGATCTGGATGGCGATCATCCCGACCGTCCTGTACTACCTGTCGCTCCTGTTCATGGTGGAGCTCGACGCCAAGCGGTTCGGCGCCAAGGCGGTGCCGTACGAGTGGTCCCTCACCATCCCGCAGATGCTGAGGCGCTACGGCTTCCACTTCGTCTCGCTGGTCGCCGTGATCGGCTTCATGGTGGCGGGCTACTCGCCGATGCTGTCGGTGTTCTGGTCGACGCTGCTCGCCTTCGGCCTGTCCTTCCTGCGTCCCGAGACGGCGCTGTGGCCGAAGAAGCTGGTCCGGGCCCTGTCCGACGGCACCATCGGGGTGCTCAACGCGGCGACCACCTGCGCCTCCGCCGGCATCATCGTCGGCGTCGTCACGCTGACCGGGCTGGGTCTCAAGTTCTCCTCGATCGTGCTCGCCTATGCCGGGAACAGCCTGCTGCTGACGGCGCTCTACACGGCGCTGATCGTATGGATCGTCGGGCTCGCCGTGCCGGTGACGGCGTCCTACATCATCTGCGCCGTCATCGCGGCGCCGGCGCTGATCAAGCTCGGCGTGCCGGACTTCGCGGCGCACATGTTCATCTTCTACTACGCGGTGCTCTCCGAGGTGTCGCCGCCGACCGCGCTGTCGCCCTTCGCGGCGGCCGCCATCACGGGCGGCGATCCCTACCGCACCACGCTGCAGGCGTGGAAATACACGCTGCCGGCCTTCCTGGTGCCGTTCGTCTTCATTCTCGATCCGATCGGCGTCGGGCTCCTGATGACGGTGCCGAAGGGCGGCAGCTGGGTCGACATCGTGCTGATCACCGCGAAGACCGCGGTGGGGCTCGGGGCGCTCGCGGTCGCGGCGCAGGCCTGGGGCCTCCGCCGGGTCGGCGGCGCCGAGCGGGCGACATGGGCGGTCGCCGGTGTCCTGCTGGTGTTCCCGAGCCTGCTCGAGCCCGCGACCGAACGGCTGCTGGGCATCGACGTGCCGCAGCCCGCCTGGCTTGGTCTCGCGCTCGTGGCTCTGCTACTGTTCCGGCAGATCAGGGCGCGGGGGCCGGTTCCCGCGTGACGTCGCACCAGACGACGACCATCAACGACCTGATCGCTCGAGGGAGAACGCCATCATGACAGTCAGGATATCCCGCCTCGGAATCCCCCGCCGTCGCGCCACCCGCATCCTCGCCTGTGCCGCCGCGGCGGCGCTGCTCGCGGCCGGCGTCGCGGTGGCGCAGCAGAAGACCATCGCGATCGGCACCGGCGGCACCGGCGGCGTCTACTATCCGATGGGCGGCGGCATCGCGGCCGTTCTGTCGAAGTCGCTGCCCGGGGTCCAGGCCACCGCGGAGGTGACGGGCGGCTCGGTCGACAATCTCAAGCTCATCGGCTCCGGTCAGAGCGAGGTCGGCTTCTCGATGGCCGACGCCGCCCTCGACGCGCTGAAGGGCCAGGACAAGTTCCGCGGCAACAAGGTCGACGTGCGTACCCTGATGGTGCTCTATCCGAACCGCATGCATGTCGTGACGATCGAGGGCACCGGCATCGAGACGATGGCCGACCTCAAGGGCAAGCGCGTCTCCACCGGCTCGCCGGGCAGCGCCACCGAGGTGATGGCGTTCCGTGTCATCGAGGCGGCCGGTCTCGACAAGGACAAGGACATGAGGCGCGAGCGGCTCGGCGTCGCCGAGTCGGTCAACGCGATCAAGGACCGCAAGATCGACGCCTTCTTCTGGGTCGGCGGCCTGCCGACCGCCGCGGTGACGGATCTCGGCGCGACGCCGGGCGTCAAGATCAAGATGGTCGACCACGCCGGCACGGTCGACAAGATGAACGCCAAGTACGGCGATCTCTACGCGGCCGACAGCATCCCGCCGGGCACCTATCCGGGCCAGGACAAGGAGAACAAGATCGCCGTGGTGTGGAACGTCCTGGTGACCAGCGACAAGATGTCGGACCAGATGGCCTACGACGTGGTCAAGACCATCTTCGACAAGAAGCCGGACCTGATCGCCGTCCACAAGGAGGCGCAGAGCTTCGACTACAAGCACCAGCGCAAGGCCAACTCGCCGATCCCGTGGCACCCCGGCGCGGTGAAGTACTTCGCCGAGAAGGGCGTGCAGATGTGATGCCTTTGCCTCTCCCCGGCGGGGAGAGGTCGCAGGTCGCGCAGCGGCGCGACCAGCGGGGGTGGGGGGGGGGCAGACGAACCGCCCCCGAAAACCACAAACCCGGGGCGAGCCGGCGCGCCCCCCCCCCCCACGC
>NZ_JAUSUJ010000009.1 GCF_030813915.1 Rhodoplanes tepidamans | reverse complement strand
CCGTCGCCAGAAAGATCCTCGTCATCGCCAACGGCCTCGTCAAAGCCGACGTCGCATACTCGCACGCTTGACATTCAAGACAGTCGCCGGGTTCGCCGCTGCGCGACGCCCCGGAATGACCACCGAACTGATCAGCCGAATGCGGTATCAGGCGGCCCGCGCCGCGATCCTGGCGATCTCGTCCCGCTTCGCCGCGGCCTCGATCTTGAGGTCGTACGCGGTCTGCATGTTCATCCAGAACTCCGGCGTCGTGCGGAAGAACGCCGCCAGCCGCAGCGCCGTGTCGGGTGTCATCGCGGTCTGCTCGGCCGCCAGCCGCTCGATCCGGGTCCGCGGCACGTGCAGCTGCTTCGCCAGCGCGCCGGCGCTCATCGCGAGCGGGACCAGATACTCCTCCCGCAGGATCTCGCCGGGATGGACGGGGGGCAGGATGCTGGTCATGGCGGGCTCCGAGGTCAGCCGTGGTAGTCGACGATCTCGACCTGCTCGGGCCCGGACTCGGTCCACACGAAGCAGATGCGGAACTGGTCGTTGATCCGGACGGAGTGCTGCCCGGCCCGGTCGCCGGCCAACGCCTCCAGGTGGTTGCCGGGCGGCGAGCGCAGGTCGTCGAGACGAACGGCGAGGTCGAGCATGGTCAGCTTGCGAACGGCGCGGCGCACCAGATCGGCCGGAAACCCCTTCGGACGCTGTCCGGCCGCGATCTTCCTGGTCAGTTCGTCCCGATACGATCGGATCACGCCGTATCATGACATGATACAAGTCTTCCCGCAATGTCGACGGCCGGCAGGCGAGATCACTCCTCCCGTCGCAGCACGCTGACGAAAAAGCCGTCCGTGCCGGTGCGGCGCGGGGTCATCAGCAGGCCTTCGGGGAAGGTCAGCACCGATTCCAGGAAGGCCGGTGCTGCGTCGCCGAGCGCCGCCGTCACGGCCTCCTCCGGCGGCACCGGAGAGAACCCCGGGTGGCGGGCCAGGAACGCCTGGATCTGGTCGGTGTTCTCGTCGGCGAGCAGCGAGCAGGTGACGTAGACGACGCGGCCGCCCGGGCGCACCAGGCCGGCGGCCCGGTCCAGCACGGTCGCCTGCTGGGCGAGCCGCTCGGACAGCGAGCCCGGCCGAATGCGCCACTTGGCGTCGGGATTGCGGCGCCAGGTGCCGGTGCCGGTGCAGGGCGCATCGACCAGCACCAGGTCGGCGCGGCCGGACACGTCCTCCAGCACGTCGGTCTCCCGGCCGGGCGTGCGGACCTGCACGTTGCGCACCCCGGCGCGCTCCAGCCGGGCATGGATCGGCGCGAGCCGCCGCTTGTCGAGGTCGGTGGCGTAGAGCTGCCCCTTGTTCTCCATGGTGGCGGCGAGCGCCAGGGTCTTGCCGCCGCCGCCGGCGCACAGGTCGATCACCTGCTCGCCCGGCCGCGCCGCCGCGATCAGCGCGGCGACCTGGGAGCCCTCGTCCTGGATCTCGACCTGGCCCTTGATGAAGGCCGGCTCGGCATGCACGGGCGGGCTCTTCTGCTCGGCCCCGACGACCACGCGCAGGCCGGCCGGCGACCACCGGGTCGGCGCCGGCCGCAGGTGGGAGAGCGCCCCCGCGAGCTTGTCGCGGTCGGCGGCGAGCGTGTTGACGCGCAGATCGAGCGGCGCCCGCTGGGCGAGCGCCCGCCCCTCCTCGACCCGGTCGTCGCCGAACACCCGGGCGAGCGGCAGGTCGAGCCATTCGGGATAGTCGCCGGCGACATGGGCCGGCGCGTCGACGAGGTCGGTCCCGGCCAGCGCGGCGCGTTCGCGCGCGTCCAGAGGATCGGGCGCGAAGCGGCTGCCGTCGCACAGCTTTTCCACCGCGGCGAGATCGAGCCCGCGGTCCAGCCGCAGCATCCCGAGCACGGTGGCGCGCGGCGTCGCCTCGCCCAGCAGATGCGCCGCCGAGGCCTTGCGGCGCAGCGCGTCGTAGACCAGCCCGGCGATGGCGGCGCGGTCACCGGACCCGGCGAAGCGATGCGAGAGGCCCCAGTCCTTCAAGGCGTCGGTGGCGGGACGGCGGCGGGCCTCGATATCGGCGAGCACGTCGATGGCGGCGGAGATGCGGGCAGCGGGTGTCATGCGCCCCTGTCCCACACCGCGCCCCGAATATCCAGCATCGACCCGCGCCCGCTCCGGCGGGGCCTCCCCCATATTGACAGCATGCTGTCGTTATGATTGTATCCTGTCATGTCAGGACGCTTCCACGAGACCCAGACCGCCGCGGGCGACGCCCTCACGGAGCTGATGCTGGAGACCTTCCGGCTCAACGGCCGGCTGCTCGCCGCCGGCGACCGGCTGGTGGCGCCGATCGGGCTCACCAGCGCCCGCTGGCAGGTGCTGGGCGCCATCGCGATGGCCGGGCGCGGGGCGCCGGTCGCCCACATCGCCCGCGACATGGGCCTCACCCGCCAGTCGGTGCAGCGCGTCGTCGACGTGCTGGCGGCCGAGGGGCTGGTCGGCTTCGCGGCCAATCCGTACCACCGCCGCGCCAAGCTGGCGGTGCTGACGCCGTCGGGCCGCGAGGCCTACGACGCGGCCATCCTGCGCCATGTCGGCTGGTCGAACGGCCTCGCCGACGGCCTGCTCGCCGACGGGCTGTCGGCGGACGACATCGCCGACGCCACCGTCGTCATGCGCACCCTGCTGGCGCGGCTGGAGGCCGCGCTCGAGACCGCGCCGGACGCCGTTTCGGAGGCGGCCGCGGAGACCGACTGATCCATTGCGACCGAGGGAGACTGCCATGTCCGCGACCGACGTCCGCCCCGCCCGCTCGAGCCTGCCGGTGGCCCACGGCCTCGCCGGCACCGCCGCCTTCGTGACCATCCTGGTGTTCTGGACCACCACGGCCTGGTCCGAGCTGTTCGCCGATCTCGCCGCCGTCACGGCCGTCAAGCAGGCGATCGCCTGGGGGCTCCTGCTGCTGGTGCCGGCGCTCGCCGTGACCGGCCTGACGGGCGCCCGCCTCGCCGGCGGCAGCGCCGCGCCCGCCGTCCTGACCAAGATGCGCCGCATGCCGTTCATCGCGGCCAACGGCGTGCTCGTGCTGGTCCCCTGCGCCGTCACGCTGGCGGTGCTGTCCGGCCGCGGCGATTTCGGCCCGGCCTTCCAGGCCGTGCAGGCGCTGGAGCTGCTCGCCGGCGCCGTCAATCTCGCCCTGATCGGCCTGAACATCCGCGACGGCCTCGCCCTCGCGGGACGCCGCGCCCCGGCGCGCGGGTGAGCGGCCGGGCCTCAGAACCCCAGCAGGATGCGGACCGCGAAGACGCCCCAGGCGACGGCGAGCACCAGGGCGCCGGCGGCGTCCAGCATGCCGGGGCCGGTGCCGGCGCGGCCGGTCGCCAGCGCGAGCGCCTGCAGGACGCGCAGCACCGCGAACACCCAGGCGAGCAGCACGAAGATCAGGTCGGCGTGCCGCGTCGCCATCGACAGCACGGTCAGCACGTAGAGCAGGACCGGGAGCCGGTACTGCGCGTCGAGCGCCGCCGCGCAGCCGGAGGACGACACCGCCCCGCCCCGGCCGGTCAGGCTGCGGCCGGTCGCGACCCGGCCGCCGGCGCACAGCATCAGCAGGAAGGTCAGGGCCACCAGGATGATGGTCGGGCCGAGCACCAGGGGCAGCGACATCGGGGGTCTCCCGCGCCGGACCGCCCGGCGCCGTCGTGGTAACCCGGGGTGTCCCGCCGGGTTCCGTCGGCAGCGCGGCACCGGCCGCCCGCGCGCCGCGGCCCGCGCCGGCCGCGGGGAAGCGTTGCGGCCGCCTCGGTTGACTCGGGGTCCCCTTTCGCGACCATCGACGAAGCCCCTCCCGAACAGAATCCGGACAGCGCCATGCCGACCGAAACCTTCCGCTCCGCCTTCGTGCCGCACGACCTCGCCGCGCCCGTGGCGGGTGCCCCGGCCGGCCCGCTCGCCGGACTCTCGGTCGCCGTCAAGGACATGTACGACATCGCCGGCGAGCGCACCGGCGGCGGCAATCCGGACTGGCTCGAGGCGCATCCGCCGGCGACCGCACACGCCGACCTGGTGGCGAAGCTGCTCGCGGCCGGCGCCACCATCACGGGCAAGACCGTGTGCGACGAGTTCTTCTTCAGCGTCGCCGGGGTGAACGCGCATTACGGCACGCCGCTCAACCCGCGGGCGCCCGGCCGCATCCCGGGCGGCTCGTCGAGCGGCTCGGCCTCGGCCGCCTCGGCCGGCGCCTGCGACGTGGCGATCGGCTCCGACACCGGCGGCTCGGTGCGGGTGCCGGCCGCCTTCTGCGGGCTGTACGGCATCCGGCCGACCCACGACCGCGTGTCGCTCGCCGGGGCCATGGCGATGGCGCCCTCCTTCGACGTCGCCGGCTGGATGTCGGCGGCGCCCGGGGTGTTCCGGGCGCTCGGCGCGGTGCTGCTCGGCGGCACGCCGGTGCCGGCCGCGATCGAGAAGCTGATCGTGCTCGACGACGCCTTCAGCCAGGCCGACGACGATGTCGCCACCCTCCTGCAGGACGCGCTCGACACCATGCGCGGCGCCCTGCCCGCGATGACCCACGGCGCCATCGCACCGGACGGCTTCGACGTCTGGCGCGAGGCGTTCCGCATCATCCAGGGCCGCGAGATCTGGCAGGTCTACGGCGACTTCGTCGAGACGAAGCGGCCGCGCTTCGGGCCCGGCGTGCGCGAGCGCATGGAGTTCGCCTCCACCGTGACCGAGGCGGCCGCCGCCGCGCAATACGCCGTCAAGGCCAAGGCGCTCGCCTGGATCCGCGGCGTGGCGAAGCCCGGCACCGTGCTGGCCCTGCCGACGGTGCCGTGCATCGCGCCGCGCGCCGACGCGCCCCAGGACCTGCTCGAGTCCTTCCGGGTGCGGGTGATGCGGCTCACCTGCACGGCCGGGATGGCCGGCCTGCCCCAGGTCACCATCCCGGTCGGCACGATCGAGGGCTGCCCGGTGGGCCTGTCCTTCATCGGCTGGGCGGGCGGCGACGAGGTGCTGCTCGACCTCGCGGTGCGGCTCGCCCCGTTCGTCGGCGCCGCGGCGACGGAGTAGCGCCGCAGCTGCATCGGCGGTGATTTCCCGCCTTGGTTTACACTTCGTATACGGAGTTCCGGCGGCCGACCGTTGCGTCGGCGCCACGCGTGCCGGCAATCGCACTCGCGCCTTCGTGATCACGAACGGCGCCGCGGCGCCTTCGGCTCAAGAGATCGTTCATCGGCCTCGCGGACAGTGCCGCGATCGCGTCCGGCATCGAACCAATCCCGCCACCGCGACACCTTACTTGCGCCCGATCGGGCCCCCACATCAAACGGGGCCGGCGGGCGAGAGCGCCCGTGGGCCGACGACCGAAAGAACCCCCGGCACGCATCCGGCGTGCCTTCCGGAGAAGTGCAATGAGCCGTTCCGACCTGCGAACCTTCGACACCGACGCGACCGCGCCGACCGCCCAGGACGGGCGCGACAGCGCGGTGGAGCGCGCCGAGCCGGGCCGTCCCGCCGGCCGTCAGGAGACGCGCACCACGACCGACCGGTCCGCCATCGCCTACTGCGTCGACAACGACCTGATCTGATCCCCGACGATCCGGCGCGACCGCCACCCGCTCCGGCCGCAGCGCGGCCCGGGCGGGAGCGGTGCCGGTCAGCCCGTCTGCCGGTCAGTTCGTCGCTCCTGCCGCCGCGACGATCCGGCGTGCATTCTCCCGGAACAGGCCGAGCAGATCCTGGTCGGCCGGGAAGTTCAGGAGCGCGACCTCCCGGGCGCCCGTCGCCTGGGCGATGGCGCGGCCGGCGGACGGCGCGCCCTCGCGCTCCGAATGGCCGTTCTTCAGGACGAGGCCGGGCGACTTGGCCGCGAGCTCGGCGAGCTGCGCCGGCTGCAGCGGCCCCGGCCCGTAGGTCCCCACCAGCTCCAGGCTGGCGAGCCGCGCCCACGGCGCCATGAAGCGCTGCGCCACCGTCCGCGGCCGCTGCCGGCCGAGCCGGTCCGCGATCTCGGCGGACAGCCGCGCATGCTCCGCATCGAACCGCGCCAGGAACGCCGCCGCCGCGGCCTCGGTGCCGAACAGGGCGCCGAGCCGTGTCACCTCGGCGCGGATGGTCTCGGGCGCGTTCACCAGATCGACCGTGACGACCCGGGCCGTGCTGCCAGCCGCCTCGCGCAGCCGTCTGGCGAAGCCGTCGAACGGCGCCATCAGCACGAACGCGGCGTCGGCGACGGCGGCGAGATCGGACGGCCGCGGGTCGTAGTCGGGCGGATGCGGCAGGTTCGCGGGCGCCACGACCGTGATGTCGGTGGCGCCGGCCGCCCGGGCGAACGCCGCCACCCAGGTGGTCGACGCCACGATCTTGGGCGCCTTGGCGGGCGGCGCCGGCTGGGCCGATGCCGGAAGCGGCGCCAGGACCGCGGCGAGCGCCGCGACCAGCAGCGCGAGGACGGGGACTCGTCTCATCGTTTTCTCCCGACGACGAAGGTGAGCAGCGTGATCGCGCCGGCGGTCAGCACCAGGATCGGGCCGAGCGGCAGATCGACCAGGAGGGCGATCACGAAGCCGACGCTGTTGCCGACCAGCCCGAACACCATCGACAGGCCGACCATGCCGTCGAAGGAGCGCGCCAGGTTGCGGGCCGACAGCGCCGGCAGCAGCGTCACGGCGTCGACGAGCAGCGCGCCGGTCAGCGGCAGCGCGGCGGCGACCGCGACCGCCACGGTGACCAGCAGCAGCGTGGCGAGCGCCTCGACCCGGACACCGGAGCAGCGCGCCAGCTCGATGTCGAACAGCAGCAGGGCGAGCGGCCGGCGGAAGCCCAGATAGATCGCCAGCACGGCGACGGCGAGCACCGCCACCAGCACCAGCTCGCGCATCCCGACGGCGAGCAGCGATCCCCACAGCAGCTCGAACGCGCCGGCGGCGTTGACGCCGGAGATCGACAGCACCAGCAGCGCGGCGGCGATCGCCATCGTCATCAGCATGACCATCGGGCCGGAGAGCCCGTCGCGCCGTCCGGCGAACGGCGCGAGCGACGCGCCGGCCGCGGCGCACAGCAGCACGGCGCAGGCGGTCGGGTCGAAGCCCGTCATCAGCCCGACGGCGACGCCGAGCAGCGCCACGTGCATCATCGCGAACCGCATGGTGACGACGTCGAGGCCGATGATGAAGACGCCGACGACCGGCATCGCGACGCCGGTGATCAGGAGCGCCGCGATCGCCCGGTGGACGACGGCGAGGCCGAGCACCGCCGCCAGCGTGTCCGCGCTCACATCCGGACCTCGCGGACGCGGCCGTTCGCCATCTCCAGCACGCGGTCGCAGCGTGCCGCGACCGCCCGGTCGTGGGTCGCCACCAGGACGCTCGCCGGCAGGGCCCGCAGCAGGCCGGCGACGGTGTCGCGCCCGTCGAAGTCGAGCGCCGCGGTCGGCTCGTCGGCGAGCAGCAGGCGGCCGCCGTTCGCCATCGCCCCGAAGGCGCGGGCGATGAAGCAGCGCTGCAGCTGGCCGCCCGAGAGCGTGTGCAGCGGCTGGCGGGCGAGCGCGGCGACGCCGAGCCGGGTGGCCACGCCGACCGCCGCGGCGCGGTGCCCGCTGCTGTCGAGCAGCTCGTCGACGGTCAGCGGAAACCGGCCGGTCGCCTGCCGCTGCGGGATCCACGGCGCCAGCCGGCGCCGCGCGTCCCACTCGCCGGGGCTGCGCGCGTCGGTGCCGTCGAGCACGATGCGGCCGCGGCTGCGGCCCTGCAGCCCGAGGACGGCGCGCAGCAGCGTCGACTTGCCCGACCCGTTGGTGCCGACGAGGGCGACGTGCTCGCCGGCCTCCACCTGCAGGCCGACGTCGTCGACCGCGACGAGCCCGCCGAACCGGCACGACAGGCCGTCGATCGTCAGCGCCGCGCCGCGCAGGCCGGCGCACCAGTCCGCCAGCGCCGGCGCGGCGGACTCGCCGGACAGCTCGGCACACGCTCCGGCGACGGGAGGAACGAACATCGCGGACACGGGTCGTCATGGCGCACGCCGGGACGTGCGCGGGGCGTGAAGGCGCATCCAGCGGATGCGCCGGACGGCACCGAACGGCGGCTCCCGCATACGCAGGAACCGGTATTACCATTTCGACGAATTATCATATGCTCCGCGCCGGATCCAGCCCGGCCGGCCCGGCCGGATCCCGGCCATGCGTCCGCGCGTCGCCGCCTCCGGCGCCGGTGCGGCCCTCCGGTCGCGGGCTCCCTGCCGGCGATCACGAAGAAGACGATACCGATGACCGACAGCTCTCCCGGCGCGCCGCCGGACGTCGAGATCACCCCGACCATCAAGTCGGTGGCGCTGGAGCCGGGCGACCGGCCCTACATGCTGCTGCTGCAGGGACCGCCGGAGACCCGGTCGCTGCGCTCCGGCCTCGTCACGCTGGCGCCGGGCAAGTCGATCGGGGTGCACAACAGCGGCGTCAACGAGGAGATGCTGGTGCCGCTCGAAGGCGAAGGCGAGCTGCGCTTCGCCGACCATCCGCCGATCGCCCTGCGCCCCGGCGTCGTCACCTATGCGCCGGCGCATTCCGAGCACGACGTGATCAACACCGGCACCGGCCGGCTGCGCTACATCTTCATCCTCGCCCGGGCGGAGTGAGCGCGGCGGTCGGCCATTTCCGACCCGCTCCGTCCGTCATGGCCGGGCTCGTCCCGGCCATCCACGCCTTGCCGTCGAACGGCTCTCGAGACGTGGATGCCCGGACGAGGCATGCTCGGGCCGGCCGAAGGCCGGACCCGAGTGCCGGGCATGACGAGTCCGCACCAGCGGCCCTTGGTCCTCGGCGCGCGCGCCCGCCGCGCCCCGATCAGTATTTCTGCGGAACGTAGAGCTCGGTCGGCAGGGTGCGGCGCTCGTAGTTCGGGTTGAACACCCGGTCGGGCAGCGCGATCGGCTCGTGCGGCACCGGCGCGTAGGGGATCTGGTGCAGGAGGTGGTCGATGCAGTTCAGCCGCGCCCGCTTCTTGTCGTTCCCCTCGACGATGAACCACGGCGCCTCGCGGATGTTGGTGCGGATCAGCATGTCCTCCTTGGCGCGGGTATAGTCCTCCCAGCGCACCCGCGACTGCAGATCCATCGGGCTCAGCTTCCACTGCTTCATCGGGTCGTGGATGCGCATGAGGAAGCGCATCTGCTGCTCCTCGTCGGTGATCGAGAACCAGTACTTCAGCACGACGATGCCGGAGCGCACCAGCATGCGCTCGAACTCGGGCACGTCACGGAAGAACTGCTCGACCTCGTCCTCCGTGGCGAAGCCCATCACCCGCTCGACGCCGGCGCGGTTGTACCAGGAGCGATCGAACAGCACGATCTCGCCGCCGGCCGGCAGGTGCGGCACGTAGCGCTGGAAGTACCACTGGGTCCGCTCGCGCTCGGTCGGGGCCGGCAGCGCGACGACCCGGGCGATGCGCGGATTGAGCCGCTGGGTGATGCGCTTGATCACCCCGCCCTTGCCGGCGGCGTCGCGCCCCTCGAAGATCACCACGATCTTCGTCTTGCTGTGCTGCACCCAGTCCTGCAGCTTGATCAGCTCGACCTGCAGCCTGATCAGATGGCGCAGATAGTCGCGGCGGTCGATCGAGGGCGGATGGGTCCGCTTGTAGATCTTGCGGATCTCCTCGGCGAGGGCCGGCTCGGAGAGCTCCAGCTCGTAGTCCTCGTCGAGCGTGTCGGCGAGCTCGGCGTCGAGCCAGTCCAGCCCGCCATTCTCCGGCTTGCCGTCGCCCGGCTTGCGGTCGTCCATCTGTCGCTCCGGTGAAGTCTTCTCGATGCGGACGGAATCGTCCGGACAGGACAGTCAGGTGGTCGCATGACAGTTGGATGACAGTAATGCGAGCGCGTCCGGTCCGTAAATGCGGAGTCCTCCGGTCATCCCGGATGGGCAGAGACCCAGGACATCATCGGGTCGACCACACGGCCCCGGAAGACCTCGTGTCTCGGTCGCGGCCGACGCATCTCGTCCGGGGCACGCGGCCGAGAACCGGGAAGTCCGTTTCGCCCCCCCCCCCCGGGGTACGCAATCGCTTGTGCACCTCACACCGCTGCGCGCTTGAACCGACCTCTCTCCGCCCTCTCCCTGAGGAGCGCCCGAAGGGCGCGTCTCGAAGGGCGGGGGCGGCCCCATGGTTCGAGACGCGGCCTGCGGCCGCTCCTCACCATGAGGGGTAAGTCGATCCGATCGCGCGTCGGTGTCACACCCGCGTCGGGTAGTTCGGGCTCTCGCGCGTGATAGTGACGTCGTGGACGTGGCTCTCGCGCAGGCCGGCGGCGGAGATCTTCACGAACTGCGCCTTCTCGTGCAGCTCGGCGAGCGTGCGGGCCCCGACATAGCCCATCGCGGCGCGGAGCCCGCCGGTGAGCTGGTGCAGGACGGCGCTCGCCGGCCCCTTGTAGGGCACCTGCCCCTCGACGCCCTCCGGCACCAGCTTGAGCGAGTCCTTGATGTCCTGCTGGAAGTAGCGGTCCGCCGAGCCGCGCGCCATGGCGCCGACCGAGCCCATGCCCCGGTAGGTCTTGTAGGAGCGGCCCTGATAGAGGAACACCTCGCCGGGCGTCTCGTCGGTGCCGGCGAGCAGCGAGCCGATCATGGCGCAGTCGGCGCCGGCGGCCAGCGCCTTGGCGAGGTCGCCCGAGTACTTGATGCCGCCGTCGGCGATCACCGTCACCTTGGCGTCGCGGGCGACCGACACGGCGTCCATGATGGCGGTGAGCTGCGGCACGCCGACGCCGGCGACCACGCGCGTGGTGCAGATCGAGCCCGGGCCGATGCCGACCTTCACGGCATCGGCGCCGGCGTCGATCAGCGCCTTCGCCCCGTCGGCCGTGGCGACGTTGCCGGCCGCCACCTGCACGGCGTTGGAGATCTTCTTGATGCGGGTCACCTGCGCGAGCACGTGGCGCGAATGGCCGTGTGCCGTGTCGACGACGATCAGGTCGACGCCGGCCTCGATCAGCCGCTCGGTGCGCTCGTAGCCGCTCTCGCCGACCGTGGTGGCCGCCGCGACCCGCAGCCGCCCCTGCGCGTCCTTGCAGGCGTTGGGGTTGGCCACCGCCTTCTCGATGTCCTTCACGGTGATCAGGCCGACGCAGCGGTACTGGTCGTCGACCACCAAGAGCTTCTCGATGCGGAACTGGTGCAGCAGCCGCTTCGCCTCCTGCTGGCTCACCCCCTCGCGCACCGTGACCAGGCGCTCCTTGGTCATCAGCTCGGAGACCTTTTGGTCCGGGTCGTGGGCGAAGCGCACGTCGCGGTTGGTGAGGATGCCGACCAGCCGGCCGTCGACCCCGCCCTCCGAGGTGACCACCGGGATGCCGGAGATCCGGTTGTCGGCCATCATCCGCAGCGCCTCGGCGAGCGGCGCGTCGGGCCCGATGGTGAGCGGGTTCACCACCATGCCGCTCTCGAACTTCTTCACCTGCCGCACCTGCGCGGCCTGCACCTCGGGGTCGAAGTTGCGGTGGATGACGCCGATGCCGCCGGCCTGCGCCATGGCGATCGCCATGGCGGACTCGGTCACCGTGTCCATGGCCGAGGCGATGATCGGGATGTTGAGCGGAATCTCGCGGGTCAGGAAGGTGCGCACGTCGGCCTGGGACGGCAGCACGTCCGAGAGGCCGGGCTGCAGCAGTACGTCGTCGAAGGTGAGGGCCTCGCGCGGGGGGGCGTCGGACAGAACGGCCATGCCAAGCTCCTGGTCGCCGCAGGGGATATGGGAAAGCGGGTCGGGGCCGGTCGCGGGCGACCGGCGGGACTCGAACGCCCCTGTACGGAGTTGGCGAGGGTGGTTAGCACGCACGTGCGACGATGGGAAGGCGGAAGCTCCGGCCGTCCCCTGCCCCTCGATGTCCGCTCGTCCCCGCGAAGGCGGGGACCCAGGGGCGGCAAGTCGTGGCGCCTTGGAGTCCCGCGTCCGCGGGACTGGGCGGAGTGTGGGTCGACGTCAGGGAAAACCGCTCTACTCCCGGTCCGCCCCCTTCACGGCGGCGCGGACGAACGCCTCGGCGTCGCGGCGCAGCGCCCGACGGGAGTCGTCGACCGAGTAGAACATGTGGCCGCCGCGATAGACCTCGAGCCGCAGGCGGTCGGCCGAGCCGTAGACCGGGAGCTGGTCGAGGATCATCCGGCTGGCGAAGTACGGGGTCACCAGGTCGGTCGCGCCGTGCACCACCAGGATGCGGGCGTCGCGGTCGCCGGCCAGGATGGTGCGCAGTTCGTCGACCACCTGCGGGGCGGCGCGGCCTCGGCCCCAGTTCCACTGGCTGCTCGTCTCGCCGTTGAGCAGCCGGTACGGCTCGTCGGCCCGCCAGTTCAGCCGATCGCGGTAGAGCCCGGTCATCGCCGCGGTGAGCGGCGCCTTGGTGGCGTCGAGCACCGGGTCCGGCAGGTGCGACTGCGCCGCCGAGGGAGTCGGGTCGAAGGCCGTCACGGTCGCGTCGTAGGCGCTGCCGATCAGGCCGCGGTCGCGGTGGAGCTCGCGCTGGAAGGTCCGCGTGTCGATGCGGCCGGCGAGCCGGCGCACCAGCGCCGGGTCGAGGCCGGTGAGCGCGGCGACCCGCGGCGCCATGCGGTCCACCGCCTCCTTGTCGCGCACGCCGCGCATCAGGTCGGCGAGATAGTCGGTCGCGGCATAGCGCTCGGCCTCGGCGAGCGCCACCGGCGAATAGGCGCCGCGGCGCTCCATCGCGGCCGCCGCCATCGACGGCAGATGCGCCACCCAGGACTGCGGCAGATGCCGGCGCTGGCCGAGCAGCGTGAAGTCGAGCACCGGCGAGACGAGCACGAGGCCGCGCACCCCGACGCCCTGGCCGGTGGCCAGCTCGCGGGCGAGCTTCGGCACCCGGAAGCCGCCGTAGCTCTCGCCGACCAGGATCTTCGGAGCGGCCTGCCGGCCGTTCTGCACGATCCACTTGCGCAGCATCACGGCGAGCGCCTCGGCGTCGCCGTCGACCGACCAGAAGTGCCGCCGCGCCGCGTCGCCGCCGACGATCCGGCTGTGGCCGGTGCCGGGCGGGTCGACGAAGACGAGATCGGTGAAGTCGAGCCAGGTCTCGGCATTGGGGACGAGCACCGGCGGGGTCGAGGCGGTGGCGCCGTCGAGCGGCAGCCGCCACGGACCGATCGCCCCGATGTTCAGATAGGCCGAGGCGGCGCCCGGGCCGCCGTTGAACAGGAAGGTGACGGGACGCGGCGGCGCGTCGGCGCCGGCCGGCTTCGGCAGCGTGAACGCGATGTAGGCGACCTCGGCGCGCAGCGGCCCGCCCTCGCCCTCGAACAGCGGGATGGAGCCGGCCGTCGCGGTGAAGCGCAGCGTCCGGCGGCCGGCCTCCAGCACGTGCTCGGTGACCGAATCGGCCGGCAGCCGGCGGTCCTTGGCGTCACGCTCGGGGCGATGATCGGGCCGGCTGTCGGGGCGGCCGTCGGGCCGCTCGCGGGCCGGCTCCGCGGCACGGCTCTCCGGCGGCGGCGCCTCGCGGGTCCCGGCCGGGTCGTTCGGCCGCGCCTCCGCAGGGGCGGCCGGCTGGGCAGGAGCCGGCTGGGCGAGCGCGGCCGGGGCGAACGGAAGCGGCGCGGCCGTCGCGGCGGCCAGCAGCAGGGCCAGGGCGAGGCCGGTGGCCCGGCGGCCGAGCGGGAACGGACGGTCCGGAGAAAACGCGGTCATGGGCGGATCCGGCTGGGAGGAACACGGGCAGGCCGGCGCGCGGCATCGGCGCGCCGGGACGTCAACGCGCCGGGTGGCCACGGGTTGTCGACCGGGGCGGTTGTCGGGTCGGACGGCCGCCGACGCGCCCCTTCGGGATCCGCCGTCGGGTCAGCTCGACGGCCGCCGCGGCTTGCCGCGGGCGGGCCGCTCGGGCGGGGGCGGCTCGGGCCCGCGCTCGATCGAGGTCAGCCGGCCGTTGGTGAACCGGTAGATGCCGGACCGCTCGGCACTGGCGTAGGTCATCACCACGGTGCGGTCGCCACGCTCGTTGGCGCCGATCTCGGTGGAGTTGGCCGGCCCGATCACGGTCACCACCTCGCATTCGGTCATGTCGAGGCCGACGCCGCGCAGCGGGCGGTCGACGCCGCCCGGCTCCGCCGCCGCGGCCGCCCCGGCGCAGGCCCCCTGGCCATCGACCAGGTCGCCCGGCGCCACCGGCCGGTTGGTGTTGACCGACGTCTTGGCGAACTCGCCGGTCGGCGCCGGGACGAAGGCGCTGGCGGACGGCAGCAGCTTCACGTCGCCCACCTCGGGCATGTTGGAGCATCCGGCGAGAACGGCCGCCGACGCGACCGCGACGGCGACGGCTCGCATGCCGGGCGCTCGGCGCGGAGCGGCACCGGAAACCGTGGAGGTCGGCTGAACGAAACGTGTGTGACGCATGGGGGCCCCTTCCCCGACAATATCCCTCGCGATCCCCGGTCTCGCGATCCTCGCGGATCGACGCCGTCGCGGATCGCTGCGGCCCTGCGGCCGGCCGGGCGCTCCGCGGCCGGCGGAACCGCCGGCTGTTTCGACCGGAAACGCCATGAGTTCAAGCGGGCTTTTGCGTCGGCATGATGGCGGGACGACGCCGCATGCGCTGTGCCCCGCCCCCGCCGCACGTCGTGCGCGAGCCCTCAGCCGCGCTTCTGCCAGCGCCCTCTGTCGTCGCATTGCCAGTAGGTTACGTCGAATCCTTCGGCTTTTTTCTCACGCCAGAGAAGGCGCGCCCCGGCGAGCGCTTCGTCGTCCTCGCCGTCGAACATCACGACGATGCGGGCGTAGGAGGCGGCGTCGGCCGGCACCGGAGCGCGGTCGATCAGGAACCGCACCGCGGCCCCGTTGGGGTTGTGGTCGCGGACCGTGAGCACCACCGGGTGCTCGGCCGCGAGCCCGTCGCGGTCGGTGCCGTGCGGCAGGAAGGACTCGTCCCGGTAGGTCCACAGATGGGCGTCGAGCGCGTCGACCCGCTCGTCGGACGACGCCTGCACGACCGCCCGCCAGCCGCGCTCCAGCGACTTCTCCAGCAGCGCCGGCAGCACCGATTCCGGCGCCCGCCGCTGCAGATGGTAGAAGAGGAGTTCGGTCATGGCGTGATGAAAGACCGCGGGAACGCCGGTTTGCAAGCCCGGATGATTTCCGGATATATTCCGGATATGAGCCGCAAGGAACCGCGCACGACCTCGGCGCACACGAAGGCGCTCACCGCCTATCGGCACCGCCAGACCCGGAAGGGCCTGGTGCGGCTGGAGCTGCAGATCCGCAAGGACGACGCCGGGCTGCTGCGCAGCGTCGCCCGCGCCCTCTCCGATCCGACCCGAGCGACCGCGACCAGAGCCTTGCTGGAGCAGGAGTTCGGCGATCGTCGAGGAGACGTCCTCAAGGCCGTGCTGGCGGCCGCTCCGGCAGATCTCGACCTCGAGCCCGAGCGCCCGCGCGAGACGGGCCGGGACGTCGAGCTGTGAGGCTGCTGATCGACACCAACGTGATCTCGGAACTCCGCAAGGGCGAGCGCTGCGCCGCCGCCGTCGCCCGTTGGTACGCCGGCGTGGACGGCACGACGCTCCATCTGAGCGTCCTGGTGCTCGGCGAGATTCGCCGCGGAATCGAGAAGGCCCGGCGCGCCGACCCGGCCCGCGCGGCCGTCTTCGAGCGCTGGCTCGCCACCCTGGAGGACACCTTCGGAAGCCGGATTCTGCCGATAGACAGGGCCGTTGCCGACGCCTGGGGGCGGCTCGCGGCGATCCGGTCCGTCCCGGTGGCAGACGGGCTGATGGCGGCCACCGCGCTGGTGCACGACATGACCCTGGTGACCCGCAACGTCGCCGACGTCGCGGGTCTCGGAGCCCGGGTGATCGATCCGTTCGGGGCTGAGCCGGGGCCGCCGGCCCCGGCCTCCGGCTCGGGCCCTCACGGCTCGTAGACGTCCGCCACGAAGCGGTCGAGCAGGCGGACGCCCCAGCCGGAGCTCCAGCTCTTGTTGGTGTCGGTCTGCGGCGAGCCGAGCGCCGTGCCGGCGATGTCGAGATGCGCCCACGGGGTCTTGCCGACGAAGCGCTGCAGGAACTGGGCCGCCGTGACCGCCCCGCCGAAGCGCCCGCCGGTGTTCTTCATGTCGGCGAACTTCGAATCGATCAGCTTGTCGTATTCCGGCGCGAGCGGCATGCGCCACACCCGCTCGGCCGTGGCCTGACCGGCTTTCACCAGGTTTTCCGCGAGCTTGTCGTCGTTCGTGAAGAGCCCGGCGTGCTCCTGGCCGAGCGCCACCATGATGGCGCCGGTGAGCGTCGCGAGGTCGATCATGGCCTGCGGCTTGTACTTGGTGACGACGTGGTGGAGCACGTCGGCGAGCACCAGCCGGCCCTCGGCGTCGGTGTTGATGATCTCCACCGTCTGGCCCGACATGGTGGTGACGATGTCGCCCGGCCGCTGGGCGGCGCCGTCCGGCATGTTCTCGACGAGCCCGATGGCGCCGATGGCGTTCACCTTGGCCTTGCGGGCGGCGAGCGCATGCATCAGCCCGACCACGCAGGCGGCGCCGGCCATGTCGCCCTTCATGTCCTCCATGCCGGCCGCCGGCTTGATCGAGATGCCGCCGGTGTCGAAGCAGACGCCCTTGCCGACGAAGGCGATCGGCTTGTCGGTCGCCTTGCCGCCGTTCCAGCGCATGATCACCACCCGGCTCTCGTGCGCCGAGCCCTGCCCGACCCCGAGCAGGGCGTTCATGCCGAGCCGCGTCATCGCGCGGTCGTCGAGGATCTCGACCCCCACCCGGAGCTTGCGCAGCTCCGCGGCGCGCTCCGCGAAGGCGGCCGGAAACAGCACGTTGGGCGGCTCGTTGACGAGGTCGCGGGCGAGCACGACGCCGTCCGCCACCGCCTCCCGCTCGGCCCCGACCCGCCGCGCCGCCGCCGGGTCCTTCACCGCCACCGTCAGGGTGACGGCGCGCTTCGGCTCCTCGTCGTCCTTCTTCCTGGTCTTGTAGCGATCGAACGTGTAGGCGCGCAGCCGCGCACCCAGGACGAGATCCGCGGCGAGCTCGGCGTCCATGGCGCCGGTCGGCAGCTCGGCCACCATGGTCACCTCGGCGGCCGACCCCGCCTTGCCCATGGCGGCGCCGCCGAGCTTGACCGAGTCGTTCGGCGTCCAGTCCTTCGGCTTGCCGAGCCCGACCACCACCAGCCGGTCGACGGCCAGGTCCGCCGGGGCGACGATGTCGAGGGCCGAGCCGAGCTTGCCCTTGAACGTGTCGGCGGCCGCCGCCCGGGTCACCAGGGCGGCCGTCTTGCCGAGAATCGCCCGGGTCTGCGGACCCATCCGAAGCCCGTCGTCGCAGAACACGACCAGAACGCCCTTGGTCGGCGGCGCGAACGTCCCGAACCTGATCCGAAATCCCTCAGCCATTCCAGCTATCCTCTTGATCCGTCGGCCCCGATTCTGTGGCCTCGGGGCCACGGTGCCAGCAATTCCCCTGTCGCGGTAGTGACCCGTGACCGAAAGCTTGGCATAGCATTACAGAGTCCCCGCTGTGACACTCGGTTAACCACACCGAGGGGCTGCCAGGGGCGCGAGGAGAGGAACGGCCTTTTTGTCGACAGATCGGCCCGCCAATCTCGTGTATCCTGGGACCTTGCGGTCGGCCGCCGGACGGCGGGCGCCGCAGGCTCGACGGCTCGGGGGAGCCGGGAACGTGGGGGGAATGGTGACATCGACCGGCCGCATCGGATTCGGGCCGAACGGACGCTCCGTCGGGGCGCGCGGGCTGTCGCCTGCGTCCGCCGCGAGCCGGTCCGATCGGAGCGCGTCCGAATCGCGTGCACCCGTTCGGCGGGGGCCGGCATCCGTCGTTTCGTCCGATCGTGGACACCTTCAGCCCGGCGGGCCGGTCGGCCTGCCGGTCGGACCGTGAGAGCGTAGCGAATGGTGGCGGGTCGACTCTCGCGCTATTTTGGAAGGCGCTTCCTGGGCGCCTCTCTCACCGTGTTCGTCGGCGTGTTCGGGCTCGTCCTCCTGGTCGACTACATCGAGCTGATGCGGCGCAGCGCCGGCGAGGCCAACGCCTCCGCCCTGCTCGCGGCCGGCATCTCGGTGACGCGCGTCCCGCAGATCATGGAACGCATCATGCCGTTCGCCGTGCTGGTGGGCGCCATGCTGTGCTACCTGAACCTGTCGCGCCGGCTGGAGCTGGTGGTGGCGCGCTCGGCCGGCATGTCGGCCTGGCAGTTCGTCGCACCGGCCGTGATCGCCGCGCTGCTCGTCGGCGCCGTCGCGACCGCCGTCTACAACCCGATCGCGGCGATGCTGCAGGAGCAGTCCAAGCGGCTCGAGGACCGCGCCTTCAACAACGCCCAGCATTCCGGCCTGCAGGCCACCGGCACCGGCTTCTGGGTGCGACAGAAGAGCGTCGACGGCCAGTCGATCATCAACGCCGTCTCCAGCACCGACCAGGGCGTGCGGCTCGGCGGCGTGACGGTCTTCATGTACGACCAGGCCGGCCGCTTCGTCGAGCGGACAGAGGCCAAGATCGCCATGCTCGAGGAGGGCCACTGGCGGCTGGTCGACGCCCGGCGCTACCCGGTCGACGCGCCGCCCGAGCGGCTGCAGGACTACCGGCTGAAGACCAACCTCACCCTCGCCCAGGTGCGCGAGACCTTCGCCACCCCGGAGACGGTGTCGTTCTGGGACCTGCCGTTCTTCATCGAGATGGCCGACCATGCCGGTCTCGCCGCCGCGGGCTACCGGCTGCAGTACCAGAAGCTGATCTCGCGGCCGGCGCTGCTCGCCGCCATGGTGCTGGTGGCCGCCGCCTTCTCGCTGCGGTTCTTCCGCTTCGGCGGCGTCCAGAAGATGGTGCTGAGCGGCATCGTCGCCGGCTTCCTGCTCTACGTTCTGTCCAAGGTCACCGAGGACCTGAGCAAGGCCGAGCTGATGCACCCGGCCGCCGCCGCCTGGCTCCCCGTGATCATCGGCGTCCTCACCGGCCTCGTGCCCCTGCTGTACCAGGAGGACGGTTGATGCCGGCCGTGCGTCCGACCCCGTCCCTGACGACGTCGTCCATGGCGACCGCGTCCCTGTCGACCGCGTCCCTGCCGATCGCGGTGCGGCTGCGCTCGCGGCTGCTCGCCGCCGCGTCGGCGCTCGCCGTGCTGGCCGGCACGCTGGCGCTCGGCGTCGCCCCGGCCGACGCCCAGACGCTCGACTTCCGCTCGCAGGTCCGCCCCGCGCAGCCGAAGGCGGCGCCGGTCGCCGACCCGCAGATGCTCGTGCAGGCGGCCGAGATCCAGTACGACTACACCAACGAGCGGGTGGTCGCGTCCGGCAACGTGCAGATCTACTACAAGGGCTCGACCATCGAGGCCGACCGGGTCGTCTACGACCAGAAGACCAAGCACCTGCAGGCCGAGGGCAACGTCCGGCTGACCGAGCCGGACGGCAAGATCACCTACGGCTCGCTGATCGACCTGACCGACGACTATCGCGACGGCTTCATCGATTCGCTGCGCATCGAGACCCCCGACCAGACCCGCTTCGCGGCCGCCCGCGGCCAGCGCTCGGGCGGCAACTACACGGTCTTCGAGAGCGGCGTCTACACGGCCTGCGAGGCGTGCAAGGAGAACCCGCAGAAGCCGCCGCTGTGGCAGGTGAAGGCGGCGCGGATCATCCACGACCAGAACGAGAAGATGGTCTATTTCGAGGACGCGAAGATCGAGTTCTTCGGCGTCCCGCTCGCCTACATGCCGTATTTCGCGGCGCCAGACCCGACCGTGAAGCGCAAGAGCGGCTTCCTGATGCCGCTCGCCACCACGAGCACGATCTACGGCTACGGCCTGGAGACGCCCTACTACTTCGCGCTCGCCCCCAACTACGACCTGACGGTCTCGCCCCGGGTGATGACCAAGCAGGGCCTGCTGATGCAGGGCGAGTGGCGTCACCGGCTCGAGGACGGCTACTACTCGATCAAGGGCGCCGGCATCTTCCAGGCCGACAAGGACTACTTCCAGCGGACCTACGGCAACGACGCGCCCGGCTTCCGCGACTTCCGCGGCAGCATCGAGACGACCGGCCGCTTCAACCTGTCGCCGCGCTGGACCTGGGGCTTCGACGGCATCCTGATCACGGATCCGACCTTCTTCGACAACTACAAGATCAAGTCGCTGCAGAGCCGCACCGGGAGCGAGTTCTTCAGCAACCTGACCGAGGGCGTGTCGCAACTGTTCCTCACCGGGCGCGGCGACCGCAGCTATTTCGACATCCGGGCGATGCACTTCTACGGATTCTCCGAATCCGACGTGCAGAAGACCCTGCCGGTCGTCCATCCGGTGATGGACTACAGCAACATCCTCGGCCAGTCGGTGTTCGGCGGCGAGCTCGGCTACCGGGCCAACCTGACCAGCCTGTCGCGCGAGCAGGCCGAGTACAACGCGATCAGCCAGGCCGCCTACAACACCGGCCTGTGCAGCAGCTCGGCCGACACCGCCAAGACCGCCAAGGACTGCCTGCTGCGCGGCATCCCGGGCACCTATTCGCGCTTCTCGGCCGAGGTCGACTGGCGCACCCGCTACGTCGACTCCTTCGGCAACGTGTTCATCCCGTTCGCCTCGCTGCGCGCCGACGCGGCCCAGGTGCACGTGAACTCGGGCGACACCAGCGTCGGCAACTTCATCCAGACCGGCGACTCCTCCGAGCTGCGGGTGATGCCGACGGTCGGCCTCGAGTATCGCCTGCCGCTGATCTCGGTCCATTCCTGGGGCACCCAGACGCTGGAGCCGATCGCCCAGGTCATCGCCCGCCCGAACGAGAGCAACATCGGCAAGCTGCCGAACGAGGACGCCCAGAGCCTGGTGTTCGACGACTCGAACCTGTTCCGGGTCGACAAGTTCTCCGGCTGGGACCGCGCCGAGGGCGGCGGCCGCGCCAATTACGGCCTGCAATACACCGCCCAGGTGAACGGGGCCGGTGCCGTCAACATGCTGGTCGGCCAGTCCTATCACCTGTTCGGGACGAACTCCTTCGCGGTCGGCGACACATCCAACACGGGTCTCGACTCCGGCCTCGACAAGCGCGCCTCCGACTACGTGGCCCGCTTCGCCTACACGCCGAACCGCATCTTCAGCGTGATCTCGCGCTATCGGTTCGACGAGGAGGACCTCACCCTCCAGCGCCTCGAGGTCGAGGGCCGGATGTCCGTCGACCGCTGGAACGTGTCGCTGATGTACGGCAACTACGCGGAGCAGCCGGAGCTCGGCTTCCTGGAGCGGCGCGAGGGCGTGCTGGGCAGCGGCTCGGTCAAGCTCGACGCCAACTGGGTGGTCAACGGCGCCGCCCGCTACGACATCCAGCACAACAAGGTCAGCCAGACCCGGGTCGGGCTCGGCTACATGGACGACTGCTTCCTGATCGGGCTGAACTACATCACCGACTACACGTACAGCGGCAACGTGACGTCGAACCACACCGTCATGCTGCAGATCGGGCTGCGCACCATCGGCTCGACGTCGAGCTCGAGCTCGTCCTCCACCATCTCGTCGCTCGGCACGACACAATAATTTCGCCCATTTCCGCCCCTAAGCCTCGTCCAGGCACGGTGCCGTCCGCGGGGCCGCGGCTTCGGCTGCGCCCGACGGCGGCATCGCCGGACCCATCCGGGTCCCGGGGACCAACGCTCGACATCGGATGAACGGTGCCATGGCTCGTAACCGACCGGCTCGCACGCGACTGACCCTGGTACTGGGCGCCCTCGCCGGTGCCCTGGCGATCACGCTCGCGGACGGCACCGTCGCCCCGGTCGCCGCCCAGACCGTCGTCGTGATGGTCAACGGCGATCCGATCACCTCGTTCGACATCGACCAGCGCCAGAAGTTCACCACCCTGGTGACGCGCAAGACGCCGGGCCGCCAGGAGGTCGTCGAGGAGCTGATCGACGAGCGGATCAAGATCCACGCCGGGCGCCGCTACCGGCTCGACATCAGCGACTCCGACGTCGACTCCTCCTTCGCCGACATGGCCAAGCGCATGCGGATGACGCCCGAGCAGCTCACCGCCACGCTCGCCAACAGCGGCGTGCAGGCCGGCACCCTGAAGTCGCGCATCCGCGCCGACATCACCTGGCAGCAGCTGGTGCGCGGCAAGTACCAGTCGAGCTTCCAGTTCCGCGACCGCGACGTGCTCGCCGCCGCCGAGGCCAAGCGGAAGGGCGACGAGCCGGTCGCCGACAAGATCGCGGCGACCGAATACGTGCTGCGGCCGATCCTGTTCGTGGTGCCGAAGGGCGGCGCCGCCGACCAGCGCCGCCGCGACGCCGAGGCGCTGCGCGCCCGCTTCGACAGCTGCGACACCGGCCTGCCCTTCGCGCGCCACCTCCGCGAGGTCGCGGTGCGCGAGCAGATCGTCAAGACCTCGACCGACCTGCCGCCGGCCCTGCGCGAGATCCTCGACAAGACCGGCGTCGGCCGCCTCACCAGCCCGGAGACCACGCCGAACGGCATCGAGATGTTCGCGGTCTGCGCCAAGCGCGAGGTCAAGGTCGACGCGCCGGTGCTCAAGGAGGTGCGGGCCCAGCTGTTCACCGACACGTTCCAGGCCAAGTCGAAGAAGCTGCTCGCCGAGCTGCGGCGCAGCGCCATGATCGAGCGGAAATGACCGCCGCCGCCCCGCCGCTCGCCCTGACGCTCGGCGAGCCGGCCGGCATCGGGCCCGACATCACGCTTCTCGCCTGGCGGCGCCGCGACGCTGCCGCCCTTCCCCCCTTCGCGCTGCTCGCCGATCCGGCCTGCGTCGCGGCCCGCGCCCGCCGCCTCGGCCTCGACGTCCCGGTGGAGACCGTCGGCTTCGGCGAGGCCGCCGCGGTGTTTCCCCGCGCCCTGCCGGTGGTCGATCTCGGCGTGCCGGTCGCCACCGAGCCCGGCGTTCCGGACGGTTCGAGCGCTCCCGCCGCGATCGCGGCCATCGACCGCGCGGTCGACGCCGTGATGGCCGGCGAGGCCGCCGCCGTGGTCACCAACCCGATCGCCAAGCACGTCCTCTACCAGGCGGGCTTCCGCCAGCCGGGCCACACCGAATACCTGGCCGAGCTCGCCGGCCGGCATGTCGGCGCGACGCCGCGGGCCGTGATGATGCTGTGGTCGCCCGCCCTCGCGGTCGTGCCGGTGACCATCCACGTGCCGCTGTCGACCGTCCCGGTGCGGCTCACCCGCGACCTGATCGTCGAGACCGGCCGCATCGTCGCGCGCGACCTCGCGGAGCGCTTCGGCGTCGCGCGGCCGCGGCTCGCGGTCGCCGGCCTCAATCCGCATGCCGGCGAAGGCGGCGCGCTGGGCGCCGAGGACGAGGCCGTGATCGCCCCCGCCGTCGCGGATCTGGTGGCCGAGGGCATCGCGGCGCGCGGCCCCCTGCCCGCCGACACCCTGTTCCACGAGGCCGCGCGAAAGACCTACGACGCGGCGCTGTGCATGTATCACGACCAGGCGCTGATCCCGATCAAGACGCTGTCGTTCCACGACGCCGTCAACGTGACGCTCGGCCTGCCCTTCGTCCGCACCTCGCCGGACCACGGCACCGCCTTCGACATCGCCGGCACCGGCCGGGCCGATCCGTCGAGCCTGATCGCGGCGCTGCGCCTCGCGGCGCGGCTGTCGGCACGGTCGCGGGCGGCCGCCGCGGCATGAGCGCGATCGACGACCTGCCGCCGCTGCGCGAGGTCATCCGCCGTCACGATCTCTCGGCCCGGAAGTCCCTCGGCCAGAACTTCCTGCTCGACCTCAACCTGACGGCCCGCATCGCCCGGGCCGCCGGCCCGCTCGACGGCGTCACCGTGGTCGAGGTCGGCCCGGGCCCGGGCGGCCTCACCCGGGCGCTGCTCGCCGAAGGGGCGCGGCGCGTGGTGGCGATCGAACGCGATGCCCGCGCGGTCGCGGCGCTGGCCGAGATCGCCGCGCGCTGGCCGGATCGCCTGGAGGTGATCGAGGGCGACGCGCTGGAGCTCGACCCGACCCCGATGCTCACCCGCGCGGGGCCGGTCCGCATCGTCGCCAACCTGCCCTACAACATCGCGACCGCCCTGCTGGTCGGCTGGCTGTCGATCGAGCCGTGGCCGCCCTGGTTCGACCGGCTGGTGCTGATGTTCCAGCGCGAGGTGGCGGAGCGCATCGTCGCCCCCGTCGGCGGCAAGAGCTACGGGCGCCTCGCCGTCCTGTCGCAATGGCGCTGCGAGACGAAGCTCCTGTTCGACATCGCGCCGTCCGCCTTCGTGCCGCCCCCCAAGGTGACGTCCACGGTGGTGCGGCTGGTGCCGCGCCCGGCGCCGCTGCCGTGCCGGCTCCCGGCGCTCGAACGCGTCACCGCGGCCGCCTTCGGCCAGCGCCGGAAGATGCTGCGCCAGAGCCTGAAGGCGCTCCTCCCCGACCCGCTGCCGCTGATCGCGGCCGCCGGCCTCGACCCGACCGCCCGCGCCGAGACCGTGCCGGTCGACGGCTTCGTGGCGCTCGCCCGGGCGCTCGATGCCCTCACGGCCGATCCGCCCGGGGTGCGGACGGCCGCGACAAGCGTCCCTTAACCACCGCCCGCACTTGCCGGCCCGTCGGCGCCCGCCCGGCCGGTCCGCATGAACCGGCCGGCAACGCCGGTCCCACTACCCTGCAGCGCGAGACGCCGCCGGGAGCCGCCCGTGCAACTGCCCGCCCTGCCGATCACGGCCGTCGCCCTCGGCGCCCTGAGCTTCTACCTGGCCGGCCTCGCCACCGGGGCCGTGACGCTGGTCGGCTGGCAGAGCGGCAACGCCGTGAGCCGCGGCCTGGTCGTCGAGAGCAGCGGGCTCGCCTCGACCTTCGGACCGCTGCCCGTGTACCTGCCGGCCGGCCGCGCCGTGCGGGCCGACTACACGGTCGACGCCAAGATCGGCGCGCTGTGGCTGGTGGTCAGGCAGCCGTTCTGGTCGACGATCCGGGCGTCCGCCCATGTCGCCGGCGAGCGCCGCGGCAGCATCGTGTTCGTCGCCCGCGAGGCCGGCTGGTACACGGTCTCCGTCGACACCAGCACCACGTTCGGCCGCACCTGCCACGCGCCGGGGACCGGCATGGTCGACATCCTCACCGGCCGCGACGGCTGCCCGCACTACGACGTCCGCTGGTCGGTCTCCTGGCATCTCGCCGACGGCCGCGACGCCGGGACCGATCACCTCACGGTGCCGATCGCCGGCGCCGACGAGCCGGTGCCGCACGCCCGCGTCGGGCCGTGAGCCTTGCTCCGGCATGCTCTCGGCGCATCAGATTTCCGGAGGTGGGGTTCTCTTATCGCTCACCGCAAAGGCGTGACACAGGTCGTAGGCCCGGCGCGCCACTTCTCGGTCCGTCTCCCACAACCTTCTGAAAGCCCGAACGCACCCCGCATGCGGCAAATCAGGGGCATTCATCCGATCAACGACCGCCCGATCCTTCGGGCTGGCGCGGCCATCGGCGACAGCCTGCAGAGCGGGTCCGAACAAGCTGATCATCCTCGCCCGCTGGCGGTGAAGCTGCTCCCTCTCGTTCAGCCCGAAGAAGTCGATGATGACCTGACCACGCCTTCGACTCGGGCCGAATTTCCGAGCCGGAACGGCGGTCGTGGCGAGGAACGTGATCAACTCCTCGGGATCCTCGTCGAGATCACCGATCGGATAGCAAAGAAACGGCTTCTCCGCTGCGAGTTCGCGAGGCGAGCTCGGCGATCGCCCGCGCGTTCCGGCGACCGGGAAGTAGCTCAGCTTGAACCGGGTGTTACAAACCTTGCAGGAAGCAGCGTAGTTGGTCAGCTCGTAGGCGAGCCAGAAATACCCGTCGGCGGCATCTCCGGTCGAAAACGAATAGGCGAGCTTCGGATGCCGCCTGGGGTCCGGCCACACCGCGACTTCGGATTTCGGTCGGAAGTGCTCGATATCGAACTCGATCGCACCGAACTCTCTGCTCTCGAACTGTCGTTCGCAGAAAACGCACTTGTCGTGCTGGAGCCGCATGAAGGCAGGCTTCACCTTGCTCCAGATCGACGACCTCTCCTGGAAACGGCCCAGCGCTATGAAAGTACTCGTCCTCTCCTGGGCCTTTTCGAACCAAGTCCGATCGACGGCCCGGATCTCGGCCGCGACCTGCACTGGATCGTAGTTGTATCGAATCATTTACTTCGACGCCGGCCGCCCGACGGCCGGCGGTCGCTGCCGGCCGGAGTCGTGAGACGATCGAGATAATCGAGCGCGGCATTCGCGTCGCCGCTCGCGGCGCGATGGAACAATGCTCGGGCATCGTCCTGAAAGGCTTCGGGCCGGGTCGTTTGAAGTCCGAAATACGACGACAGCAACAAGTCCTCGGGGCTGCGCCCGAACACGCGTTCCTGCAGCTGCGTGATGGTCGCCGTTCCGTCCTCAGCCGTGTCGGTGACGAAGACGTTCTCGCGCCTGACCGTGCTCGCGACCAACGGGCTGTGCGATGTGAGCACGAACTGCAGCTTCGGAAACGCCGCGGCAATCTTCGGAACCACGTTACGTTGCCACTCGGGATGAAGGTGCAGGTCGATCTCGTCCACGAGAACGATCCCCGCGACCTCGCCGATCCGACTCGCCCCCGGCACCACATCGGACAGATGTCCGACGAGATCACCGATCCAGCCGATGAACGCCTTGTAGCCGTCGGACAGGGCCGAGAACGGCGTCGGGACACCCCCGAAATCGAAAACGAACTGGTCCTCGTCTTCGTCGAAAAGGCCGTCGAAAGCGATGCCGGGGGGCAGGACGCCGTTGATCTGATCGACGGCCTCACGGAAGCGTCGACTGTCCCGTTCTCGCAGCCGCGGAAGCCATGCTTGTAGCGGCCTCAGCGCGACGTGGTCCTCGAACAGCCCGGCGATCCGCTGATACCGCAATCCGCGCGCCCGGCGGGCGCTGCTCTCCGAATATTCGCCGACCTCGACGCGGCGGGTCGCCCCGTACCCGACGACGAAGAAGGCCGTAGAATAGTCGTCGCTCAGCATCTCCGTGATCGGTGAATCCGGCGTGCTCTCGAGGTGAAGGCGATCGAGACTGCCGCGTCCGCGCGTCTCGAGGCGAGCGATCAGCTCGATCGACTTGCGACCCGTGAAGGCCGAAGGAAGCTCACCCGGCTCGGGCACCGCCTTGACCTTCAGAAAAGACTTACGGACCGCCGCCTGGCCCGGCCTCGGTCGACGAACCAGCCGATACGGAACGAACCCCGAATCCAGGAGGGCGGGAGTCAGAATGGCAATTGCCACGGCCCGAAGGACGGAAGACTTTCCCCCGCCGTTGTCGCCCAGCACGAGATTGATGTTCGAGAGCTCGGAAACGCCTGTACCGGTGCGCCCCGGATACTGAAGACGCAGCTCTGCCTTGCCGAAGCACTTGAAGCCGTAGATGTGGATCGATTCGGCGTACAAGGGGATTTCCTCGCTGCGGTCGCGAACATTAGCAGAACCTCCCTGCGTTGAACACCCTGAGATCGACACCCGAAGGCTTCAGGACGTCGTTCTCCACCGTGCCCGCCGCTACGCCGTGATCTCCCTCAGCCCGTCGAGCAGGCCTTCGACGAAGCTCTCCATGTCGGCGCGGTGGACGCGCTTGAGGCGTTCGGCGGTGAGGATCGAGCGCAGCCGCAGGAAGCTCTTGTCGAGATCGCGGTTGACCAGCACGTAGTCGTATTCGGGCCAGTGGGCGATCTCCTCGGCGGCGTTGCGCAGCCGCTTGACGATGATCTCGTCGGAGTCCTCGGCGCGGCGCTCCAGCCGCGCCTTCAGCTCGGCCGCCGACGGCGGCAGCACGAACACGCTGACCACGTCGTCGCGCATCGCGTCGTAGAGCTGGCGGGTGCCCTGCCAGTCGATGTCGAACAGCACGTCGCGGCCGGCGGCGAGCGCCTGCTCCACCGGCTCGCGCGGCGTGCCGTAGCAGTTGCCGTGCACCTCGGCCCATTCGAGCAGCTCGGCGGAGTCGCGCATGATGTCGAAGCGGCGCTTCGAGATGAAATGATAGTGCACGCCGTCGATCTCGCTCGGGCGGCGCGGCCGCGTCGTCACCGAGACCGACAGGGTGATGTGCTTCTCCTGCTCGATCAGGTTGCGGGTCAGGGTGGTCTTGCCGGCGCCGGACGGCGACGACACGACCAGCATGATGCCGCGCCGCGCGATCGAACGGTGCTGACTGCTCGCTGCCTCGGCCGGCATCGTCCTACTCCAGGTTCTGCACCTGCTCGCGGAACTGCTCCACCACGCTCTTCAGCTCGAGGCCGATATTGGTGAGCTCGAGGTCGTTCGACTTCGAGCACACCGTGTTGGCCTCGCGGTTGAGCTCCTGCGACAGGAAATCGAGCCGGCGGCCGACCGCGCCGCCCTTGGCGATCAGGCTCTTCGCCTGGGCGACGTGCGCCACCAGGCGGTCGAGCTCCTCGCGCACGTCGGCCTTGGAGGCGATCAGGATCGCCTCCTGGTGCAGCCGGTCGGCGTCGAAGCGCTCGCTGGTCTCGAGCAGCGCCGCGACCTGGTCGGCGAGCCGCTGGCGGATCGCCTCCGCCTTGCGGCCGGGCGCCGCCTCGGCGCGCGCCACCAGGGCCGAGATCTCGCCGAGCCGTTGGCCGAGCAGCCGGCCGAGCGCCTCGCCCTCGTGGCGGCGCATGGCGGCGAGCCCGTCGAGCGCCGTCGCGAAGCCGGCGACCAGGGCGGCCTCGGCGGCACGACGCACCTCCTCGCTCTCGTCCGCCTCGACGACCTCGACCACGCCCTTGATGCCGAGGATGCCGTCGAGCCGCGGCGGCTCGGCCTCGACCCGGCCGGAGAGTCCCTTCAGCGTCTCCAGCACGGCGGCCAGCACCGCGTCGTTGACCCGCACCACCGGCTGGGCGCCGGGGCGGTCGACCGTCAGGTTGGCATACACGGTGCCGCGCGACAGCACCTCGGCGGCCCGCGCCCGCGCCGGTGCCTCGACCGCGTCCCAGCCGGGCGGCAGGCGCAGCCGCACGTCCAGCCCCTTGGCGTTGACCGACTTGATCTCCCAGGCGAACGCATAGGGCCCGCTGGTGCCGTGGCTGCGGGCGAAACCGGTCATGCTGGAGAGGGCCATGGGCGTGCTCGCGTCGTGAGGAACGAGACGGCCGAGCCGGGGCCCGCCGTCCCGACGGCATAGAAGACAAGGCGAGTCACCACAAGCCGCCCAGGCGTTTGGCAGCCGCCCGGCCGGCGGGGGAATGGACGGCGCGATGGAAAGCCGTCGGCGCCCGCGGCCCGGCTCGGACCCCGGCGCGCGGCCTTCGCCTCAGCGCGTCTGGGTCTGCGACCGCCGGGCGGCCGGGCGTGCGGGGGCCGGCGCGGCGGCCGCCGCCGGCGCCGCCGCGGCCGGCGCCGCGGTGGCCTCGCCGCGCTGCGCCGCCTCCAGCGCCCGCAGCTTCGCCACGGCGCGCTGGTGCTGGTCGAGCGTCTCCGAGAAGGTGTGCCCGCCGGTGCCGTCGGCGACGAAGAACAGCTCCTTGGTGCGGGCCGGATTGGCGACCGCCTCCAGGGCGGCGCGGCCCGGATTGGCGATCGGCCCGGGCGGCAGGCCGTCGATCACATAGGTGTTGTAGGGGGTCGGCTGGTCGATCTCGCTGCGCATGATCGGCCGGCCGAGCGTGCCCTTGCCGCCGACCAGGCCGTAGATGATGGTCGGATCGGACTGCAGCCGCATGCGCTGCTTGAGCCGGTTGACGAACACGGCGGCGACGCGGGTGCGCTCCTCCGGCTTGCCGGTCTCCTTCTCGACGATCGACGCCAGCGTGAGGAGCTGCTCGGGCGTGCGCAGCGGCAGGTCGGCCATCCGATGGTCCCACACCTCCTGCAGCACGCGCCGCTGCGCCTGCTGCATGCGCTGGATCACCTGCTCGCGCGGCGTGCCGCGCACCACCTTGTAGGTCTCCGGCAGCAGCGAGCCCTCGCGCGGAATCTCCCGCACGTTGCCGGCCAGGATGTCGGTCTCGAGCAGCCGCTGCACCATCTGCTCGGAGGTCAGCCCCTCCGGCATGGTCAGCGCGTGCTGCACCACCCTGCCGTCGATCAGCGTGGCGATCACGTCGCCGAGCGTCGCCTGCTTCTGGAACTGATACTCGCCGGACTTCAGATCCTCGCGCGCCTTGCGCACCAGCACGGCGCCGACGAACGTCCACGGCTGGTCGATGACGCCCTCGCGGACCAGCTGGTCGGCGATGTCGCGGATGCCGGCGCCGCGCGGGATGATCACCACCTTGTCCTCGGCGAGCGGCCCGGCGTCGTCGAGCCGCTGCTTGCCGACCCAGACGGCGCCGCCGACCACGATCACGACCAGCACCAGGAACGTGAAGATGGCGTTGCCGACCACCACGAGCGGATGGCGGGCCCGCGCCGAGCGTCGGGTCGGGACGGGCACGCGCTCGGGCTCGAGGGCTGCGCGCGGGCTGCGCGGAGCGATGCGCTTCGGCTCGGTGGGGAGCGGAGCGCCCTGGCCGGGCGGCGTGTCCAGATTGTTCATCGTTCAGTCGGCTCCAGGACGGGTGACCGTTCGAGAACCCGCGATCTCGGCGAGCCTCCCCGGCGGGGCGAGACGGGCGGCGGCGACCCTCCGGCCGGCGGCGGCCCGCGGTCGGGCGTGCTCCGATCGGATCTTCGCCGATCCGACCAATACTCTGAAAATTGTGGCCAATTTATCGAACACGCCGCCCTCCGGTCGGAACCGGCGGCCACGCCGGCGAATCGTCCGGGGCGCGCTGCGGGCGCGCCCGGAACGGCCGGTTCTCCGGGCGGGAGAACCGCCCGGACGATGCCCTATTGAACCACGCGGCGGAAGACCAGCGAAGCGTTGGTGCCGCCGAACCCGAACGAGTTCGACAGCGCCACGTCGACGTCGCGCCGCTTCGCCTGATGCGGGACGAGGTCGATCGGCGTGTCGACGGACGGATTGTCGAGATTGATGGTCGGCGGCACGATGCCGTCCCGAATCGCCAGGATCGAGAAGATCGCCTCGACGGCGCCGGCGGCGCCGAGCAGGTGGCCGACCGACGACTTGGTCGACGACATCGAGACCCGCGCCGCGTCGTTGCCGACGATGCGCTGCACGGCGCCGAGCTCGATCTCGTCGCCGAGCGGCGTCGAGGTGCCGTGCGCGTTGATGTAGTCGATCTCGGAGGCCTGGATGCCGGCCCGCTTGATCGCCATCGACATGCAGCGGAAGGCGCCGTCGCCGTCCTCGGACGGCGCCGTGATGTGATAGGCGTCGCCCGACAGGCCGTAGCCGATGACCTCGGCGTAGATTTTCGCGCCGCGCGCCTTGGCGTGCTCGTACTCTTCGAGGATCACGACGCCGGCGCCCTCGCCCATCACGAAGCCGTCGCGGTCCTTGTCGTAGGGCCGCGAGGCGCGGGTCGGCTCGTCGTTGAACGAGGTCGACAGCGCTCGGCACGCCGAGAAGCCGGCGATGGAGATGCGGCAGATCGGCGATTCGGCGCCGCCCGCGACCATCACGTCGGCGTCCCCGAAGGCGACCAGACGGGCGGCGTCGCCGATCGCGTGGGCGCCGGTCGAGCAGGCCGTCACCACGGCGTGGTTCGGCCCCTTCAGCCCGTGCTCGATCGACACGTAGCCGGAGGCCAGATTGATCAGGCGGCCCGGAATGAAGAAGGGAGAGACGCGACGCGGGCCGCGCTCCTTCAGGAGCACGGCGGTCTCGGCGATGCCCTCGAGCCCGCCGATGCCCGAGCCGATCATCACGCCGGTGCTGATCTGATCGTCGTAAGTGGCCGGATGCCAGCCCGAATCGTCGAGCGCCTGCTTGGCCGCCGACTTCGCGTAGACGATGAAGTCGTCGACCTTGCGCTGCTCCTTCGGCTCCATCCACTGGTCGGGATTCCAGGTCCCGTCCGAGCCGTCGCCGCGCGGGATCGTGCAGGCGATCTTGGCCGGCAGGTCGGAGACCTCGAACCGGTCGATCTTGCTGGCCCCGCTCTCGCCGGCCAGAAGGCGTTTCCACGTCGGCTCGACGCCGCATCCCAGCGGCGTCACCATGCCCAGTCCCGTGACGACCACGCGCCTCATGTCACATGTCCCGCACCGGCCGGTTCGCCGCGTCCCGCTGCAACCCGTCTCGGGCGGTTCATTCACGAAGCGATGCCGAACCGCATCCGACCGCGGCTCTCCGGCATGGACGGACGCCATGGACGGAGGACTCGAACCCGATCTGAGCGATGATCAGCGCGGGCGGGACGGAGACGAACGGCAGCGACTTCGGGCGGGGTCACGCCGCAGGCCCGGAAGCCTGCGGCGACGGCGTTCGGCTGAATCAGCTCTTCGCGTTCTTCTCGAGGAACTTGACGGCGTCACCCACCGTCAGGATCGTCTCGGCGGCGTCGTCCGGGATCTCGCAGCCGAACTCCTCCTCGAACGCCATCACCAGTTCGACGGTGTCGAGGCTGTCGGCGCCCAGATCGTCGATGAAGCTCGCGCTCTCGGTCACCTTGTCGGGCTCGACGCCGAGGTGCTCCACGACGATCTTTTTGACCCGCTCGCCAATATCACTCATTGCTAACCCTCGTGCTTTCGGCATTTCGCCCGGGCCTGCATGCAGCAGAGCCCGCCGGCAGCCTCGTCATGATGGACGCTGTTGAACGCTCATCCGGCCAAGGGGTGCATGCCGTCGCCCCAGCCCCGTCGCACTTCCTCGTCCAGCCCAGCGGATCGGTTATCATACTTCCTCAGGCTTGACCAGAAGTGCAGGACAGGCCGCACACGATCCCTGTGCGGACCGGAAAAACCCAGTCAGATCATTACCATGCCACCATTTACATGCAGCGTCTGACCGGTCGTGTAGGCGGCCTGATCGGAGGCCAGATAGACCACCGCGGCGGCGATCTCCTCACTGGTTCCGAGCCGGCCGGCCGGCACCCGCGACAGCACCGTCTCGCGCTGCTTCTCGTTCAGCACGTCGGTCATCGCGGTCTGGATGAAGCCCGGCGCCACGCAGTTCACCGTGATGCCGCGCGAGGCGACCTCCTGGGCGAGCGCCTTGCTCATGCCGATCATGCCGGCCTTGGCGGCCGCGTAGTTGCCCTGCCCCGGATTGCCGCTCACCCCGACCACCGAGGTGATCGAGACGATTCGGCCGAAGCGCCGGCGCATCATGCCCTTCACGGCGGACCGCGCGAGCACGAAGGCGGCGGTGAGGTCGACGGCGATGACGTCGTCCCACTCGGCGTCCTTCATGCGCATGAAGAGATTGTCGCGCGTCAGGCCGGCATTGTTGACCAGGATGTCGAGCTGCCCCATCGCCGCCTCGGCGGCCGGGACGAGCTTTTCCACCTCGGCACGGTCGGCGAGATTGCACGGCAGCACATGAACGCGCTCGCCGAGCTCCGCCTTCAGCGCCTCCAGCCGGTCGGCCTTGGTGCCGGACACCGCGACGGTGGCGCCCTGCCGGTGCAGGGCCCGCGCGATGGCGCCGCCGATGCCGCCGGTGGCGCCGGTGACGAGCGCGGTCTTGCCGGTCAGGTCGAACATCACGCCGCGCCCTGCCGGAGGGCGGCGCGCGCCGCGACGAAGCTCGCGACGTCGGCCGGCGAGCCGATGGCCGTGCCGGTCGCCCCTTCGGCGATGCGCTTGACGAGGCCGGTCAGCACCTTGCCGGCGCCCACCTCGTAGAAGCTCGTCACCCCGGCCGAGGCCATGAAGGCGACCGATTCGCGCCAGCGCACCGTGCCGGTGACCTGCGCGATCAGCGCCGCGACGATGTCGGCCGGCGCGGTGATCGGCGCGGCCAGGACGTTGGCGACCACCGGGACGACCGGGCGGTCCACCGTGACGGACGCGAGCGCCTCGGCCATCACCTCGGCGGCCGGCGCCATCAGGGTGCAGTGGAACGGGGCGGAGACCGGCAGCAGGGTGGCGCGCTTGGCGCCGCGGCCCTTGGCGATCTCGACGGCGCGCTCGACCGCGGCCTTGTCACCGGAGACCACCACCTGGCCGCCGCCGTTGTCGTTCGCCGCCTGGCAGACGGCACCCTCGGCCGCCTCGCGGGCGACCTCGGCGGCGGCGTCGAACTCGAGGCCGAGCAGCGCCGCCATGGCGCCGACGCCGACCGGCACGGCCTTCTGCATGGCGCGGCCGCGGGTGCGGACCAGCCGCGCCGTGTCGGCGATCGAGATCGCCCCGGCGGCGGCGAGCGCCGAATACTCGCCGAGCGAATGGCCGGCGACGAACATGGCGTCACGGGCGAGATCGACCCCGGCCTCCTGCTCCAGCACGCGCAGCGCGGCGAGCGACACGGTCATCAGGGCCGGCTGGGCGTTCTCGGTCAGCATCAGGGTCTCGGCCGGGCCCTCGAACACGACGGTCGAGAGCCTGTCGCCGAGCGCCTCGTCGACCTCCTCGAACACGGCCCGCGCGACGGGGAAGTTCTCCGCCAGCGCCTTGCCCATGCCGACGGCCTGGCTGCCCTGGCCCGGGAATACGAATGCGACCGCCATGGTGCTCCCTCCTCGACGTTGCGCGCTAACACACCGTCAGGGGGGCCAAAGTCAAGTGGGGCAGACACTTACTACCGGCGGCGTGGCCCCGGAGGCCTGCACGGCCGCGGGATTTCGCAGCGCGTCGACGAAGGCCCGCAGGGCCGGAGCCATCTGGCGTTGGCGCGGATAGCACAGGTACAGGCCCGGAAACGTGGCACACCACGGCTCCAGGAGCCGGACCAGCCGGCCGGCCGCGACATGCTGCGAGACCGTGCGCTCGACCGGGAACCCGATGCCGACCCCCTGGAGGGTCGCCCGCAGGGCCATCTCCTTGTCGTTGACGATCAGCGGTCCGTCCACCGCGACCTCGAACCAGGTGCCGTCGTCGCAGAACTCCCAGGCATAAGGCGTCATGCGACCGGGCCAGCGCCAGCGGATGCAGCGGTGGTGCACCAGATCGCGCGGATGCGCCGGCGTGCCGTGCGCGGCCAGATAGCCGGGCGTGGCGACCGGGACGTGGCGCAGGTCCGGGCCGAGCCGCAGCGCGACCATGTCGCGCTCGATCACCTCGCCGATGCGGATCGCCGCGTCGAAGCCGCCCGCCACCAGGTCGACCACGGCGTCGTCCAGCGTGATGTCGAGCACGATGTCCGGATAGGCCTGCGCGAAGGCCGGCAGGATCGGTTCGAGGCAGGTCTCGGCGGCGCTCCGGAACGCATGGATGCGCACCACGCCGGCCGGCCGCCCGCGACTCGCGCGCATCGCGCCGATGGCGTCGCCGAGCTCGGAGACGGCGGGCCGTACGCGCCGTAGAAGCGTCTCGCCCGCCTCCGTCAGCGCGACGCTGCGGGTGGTGCGGTTGAAGAGGCGGGTCCCGATGCGCTCCTCCAGGGCGCGCACCGTCTGGCTCAGCGCCGAGGGGGAGACGCCGAGCCGTTCGGCGGCCCGACTGAAGCTCGCGAGCTCACCCACCGCGACGAAGGCGCGGAGCTGGTTGAAGTCGCTGCCGGACAGGAGCGGTTCCATGCCGGCACTGTCTGATTTTTCAGTCCAGCTTACAAGAGCACGCACGATTCGACGTATTATGAAACAGGAATCGACCTCCCATGTTGCGGTCGCAACGGGAGAACATCCATGAAGACCTGGTTCATCACCGGCATCTCGCGGGGCCTCGGCCTCGCCCTCGCCCGCGCCGCGCTCGCGGCCGGCGACACTGTGATCGGCACGGTGCGCAGCGGCACCCCCGAGCTCGCGACCGACAGCGGACGACTTCACGTCCTCACCCTGGACATGGCCGACGGGCCGGCCGTCGAGGCCGCGGTCCGACGCGCCTTCGCGCTCGCCGGCGACAACGCCGCGCCTCCGGCCGGCGGAAAGGCCGGCGACAGGGCCGGAACCATCGACGTGATCGTCAACAATGCCGGCTACGGGCTTCTCGGCGCGATCGAGCAGGCGACCGACGCCGAGGTGGCGCAGCTGTTCGCGGTGGACGTGTTCGGCCCGTTCCGGGTCGTCCGCGCCGCGCTGCCCTACCTGCGCGCCCAGGGCTCGGGCCACATCGTCAACATCACCTCGATCGCCGGCCGCGCGCCCGGCCCCGGCGCCGGCCTCTATTCGGCCGCCAAGCATGCGCTCGAAGGCCTGTCGGCGAGCCTCGCCCAGGAGGTCGCGCCGCTCGGCCTGAAGGTGACGGCGGTGGCGCCCGGCGCGTTCCGGACCGACTTCCTGTCCGACCACTCGATCCGCCGGAGCGACCCGGAGAGCGACGCCTACGGGGCGACGGTCGGGCGCAGCTCGGCCGCATTCGCGGCCATGGGCGGCCGCCAGGTGGGCGACCCGGAGCGGGCCGCCCGGGCGATCCTCCAGGCCGTGGCGGCCGAGACCCCGCCCCTGCATCTTCTCCTCGGCTCCGACGCCCTGCGCCGGGCGCGCGCGAAGCTCGACGCCGTGGTCGAGGAGATGAACCGCTGGGAGGCGGTGACGCGCAGCACCGACTTTCCGGCCGACGCCCCGGCCTGACGCCGCGGCGGGCGGGCACGGCGGGCGCCCACGGCGGCCGGGCCTCGTAAGCCCGGCCGCTCTTGCGTTCGTGCCGGAAAACCGTATAAGCACGCGCTTCGGCTCGGCTCCGGCCGGGGGCTGAACGGACGGCCGTGCCCATTCTCGAGGACGTGTCCTCGTGGATGGCCGGCAGGATCCTTCGCGGATCCGGCGTCCCGTGTTCCCGCCTTCAGGGCTTTCTTTCGCGCCTTTCCCGAAGGGCACGAAGGGCTTCGCGTCGGACGCGCCGCCACGAACCAGGAAAGGCATTCCATGCCGTTGTACGAGCACGTCTATCTCGCGCGCCAGGATCTCTCGGCGCAGCAGGTCGAGGAGCTGACGACCCAATACAAGGGCGTCATCGAGAGCCTCGGCGGAACCGTCGCCAAGGTCGAGTACTGGGGCGTGAAGTCCCTGACCTACCGGATCAACAAGAACCGCAAGGCGCACTTCACCCTGCTCAATCTCGACGCGCCGGCCGCCGCCGTCGCCGAGGTCGAGCGCCAGCAGCACATCAACGAGGACGTCCTGCGCGCCCTCACCGTCAAGGTGGACGAGCTCGAGGCCGGCCCGTCGGCGATGATGCGCAAGTCCGACCGTGACCGCGACGACCGTGGCGACCGCCGTCCGGGCGACCGCGACCGCGGCGATCGGGACCGGGGCGACCGCGGCGATCGCGGCCCGCGCCGTGACCGCGACGCGCCGCGCGGCCCGCGCGAGGACCGCGTCGAGACCGCCGAAGTCGAAGCCACCGAGGAGTGAGCGCCATGGCCATGCAATCCGCCGGCGGCGCCCGCCGTCCGTTCTTCCGTCGCCGCAAGACCTGCCCGTTCTCCGGCGCCAACGCGCCGAAGATCGACTACAAGGACGTGCGGCTGCTGCAGCGCTACATCTCGGAGCGCGGCAAGATCGTGCCGAGCCGCATCACCGCGGTGTCGGCCCGCAAGCAGCGCGAGCTGGCGCGCGCCATCAAGCGTGCCCGCTTCCTCGGCCTGCTGCCCTACGTGATCCGCTGACCGCGGCGGTCCGCGCGGCCGGCACGCGCCGGCCCGAAGACCGGCCCGACGACGACTGACGACGACATCCGGCCCGCCTGCCGCACGGCATCGCGGGCCGGTCCTCTGGTTGGGGCGGACGGTCGCACGCCGCAGGCGAGCGACGCTGATCCGCCTCTAACCGCTCCACGAGCGGGACAGCGAGACGATGATCCAGTTCATCCTGGTCGGCCTCGGGGCCGGCGCCGTGGCAGCCCTGACCTTCGCGGCCCTCGCGGCCGGGTCGACCCTGTCGATGCTGCTGTTCTATCTGGCGCCGCTGCCGATCATGATCGCGGCGCTCGGCTGGAGCCACTGGGCCGGCCTGCTCGCCACCCTGGCCGGCACGATCGCGCTCGCCGCCTGGTTCGGCTCGCTGTTCTTCCTCGTCTTCCTGCTCGGCCTCGCCCTGCCCGGCTGGTGGCTTTCCTATCTCGCGCTGCTGGCGCGTCCCGGCGGCGATCCCGCCGCGCCGACGCTCGACTGGTATCCGGTCGGCCGCATCGTGCTGTGGGCCGCGGTTCTCGGCGCGCTCGCCGTGGCGCTGGCGCTGCCGACCTTCGGCAGCGACGTCGAGGAGATCCGCGCCACGCTGCGCGAAGGCTTCGCCCGGGTGTTCACCCGCCGGCCCGGCGCCCCCGGCCTGCCCGGCACCCCGGATTCCGAGCCGCTGCTCGAGTTCCTCGCCATCGCGCTGCCGCCGGCCGCCGCCTCGCTGATGACGACGACGCTGCTGTTCAACCTGTGGGTCGGCGCCAAGGTGGTGAGCGTGTCGGGCCGGCTGCCGCGGCCGTGGCCGCCGCTCTCCGCCATCTCGTTCCCACTGGCCTCGGCCGTGATCTTCGCCGCGGCGATCGCCGCCTCGCTGCTGCCCGGCCTCGCCGGCCTGCTCGCCGGCATGCTGGCGGCGACGCTCTCGATCGCCTTCACGGCGCTCGGCTTCGCCGTGGTGCATACGCTGACCCGCCGGCTGAAGAGCCGCGCCCTGGTGCTCGCGACGCTCTACGCGTCGGTGCTGCTGTTCGGCTGGCCGCTGTTCGTCGTGATGCTGATCGGGCTGGTCGACGCCGCGATCGACCTGCGCGCCCGCTTCGGCGGCGCGCCGGCGCCCCCCGGTCCGTCCACCTGAAAGAGTTCCCTGAAAGAGTTCCCTGGTTCCGAGAAGGAGAAACGACATGGAAGTGATTCTGCTGGAGCGCGTCGGCAAGCACGGGCAGATGGGCGACGTCGTGCGGGTGCGCGACGGCTTCGCCCGCAACTTCCTGCTGCCGCAGGGTCGCGCGCTGCGCGCCACCAAGGCCAATCTCGCCAAGTTCGAGGGCATGAAGGCGCAGCTCGAGGCCCGCAACCTGGAGCGCAAGGTCGAGGCCGAGAAGGTCGGCGGCAAGCTCGAGGGCCAGAGCTTCGTCGTGCTGCGCCAGGCCTCCGACACCGGCCAGCTCTACGGCTCGGTGACCACCCGCGACATCGCCGAGCTGCTCGGCGAGGGCGGCGTCTCGATCGACCGCAGCCAGGTCGCCATCAACGCCCCGATCAAGACCATCGGCCAGCACAGCGTTCCGATCGTGCTGCATCCGGAGCTCGAGGTGACGGTCTCCGTCGTCGTCGCGCGCAACGCCGACGAGGCCGAGCGCATCAAGCGCGGCGAGGACGTCACGGCGCGCCGCGAGGACCGCGAGGTCGCCGAGGCGGCGGCCGAGGAGTTCTTCGAGAATCCGGAAGCCGGCCAGGCCGGCCAGGAGGAGGAGTGATCGGCCTGCGCCGACACACGCTCGATCCTCGAAACACGAACGGCCGGGCACCGCCCGGCCGTTTTGCTTGGTGATCCGCGCCGGCGGCGGCGGCGCTACTCGCCCTTCGTCTCCGCGCCGGCACCCGCGCCGTAGACGGCGTCCGGATCGAACACCTTCTCGGCCTTCTTGAACTGCAGCACGAGCGTGTGGCCGGCCGTCTCGCGCAGCGAGACGGCGCGGTAGAAGCAGGAGGCGCGGCCGGTGTGGCAGACGCCCGGCCCGGTCTGCTCGACGCGCAGCAGCAGCGCGTCCTGGTCGCAGTCGACCTTCAGCTCGATGATGCGCAGCACGTGGCCGGACGACTCGCCCTTCTTCCACAGCTTGCCGCGCGAGCGGCTGTAGAACCACGCCTCGCAGGTCTCGATCGAGCGCACCAGCGCGTCGTCGTTCATCCAGGCGAGCATCAGCACGTCCCCCGACCAGGCGTCGGCGACGATCGCCGGGATCAGCCCGTCGGCGTCGAACTTGGGGGCGAAGACGCGCCCCTCCTCGATCTGCTCGGTGGTGCCGCGCGGTGCGAACACGCTCTTCATGATAGGCAAGGTCCGGGCGGGGACGACGTCAGAAGCCGACGATGCCGCGCGTCGGTCCCCTGCCCGCGGCGCCGGCCGTGATGGCTCTACTCCGAGAGCGGAGTCAGCCGATTCCGTTGCGCACCAGGCTGACGAACCGGAACTGCTCCTTCGGATCGTCGCGGAACACGCCGGTGAACTGGGTCGTGATGGTGCGGCTGCCGGCCTTCTGCACGCCCCGCATCGACATGCAGGTGTGCTCCGCCTCCAGCATCACGGCGACGCCGCGCGGCTTGAGCACCGTGTCGATCTCGGTGACGATCATCGACGACAGCCGCTCCTGCGTCTGCAGGCGCTTGGCGAAGATGTCGATCAGGCGGGCGATCTTGGAGAGGCCGACGACGCGCTCGACCGGCAGATAGCCGACATGGGCGCGGCCGACGAACGGCATCATGTGGTGCTCGCAGTGCGAGGCGAACGGAATGTCGCGCACCAGCACGATGTCGTCGTAGGTGCCGATCTCCGAGAAGGTGCGCTCCAGCACCTCGCCGGGATTCTCGTGATAGCCGCCGAACAGCTCGTCATAGGCGGACACGACGCGGCGCGGCGTGTCGACGAGACCCTCGCGGTCGGGATCGTCGCCGATGTAGCCGAGCAGCACCCGCACCGCCGCCTCCGCCTCGGCCCGCGAGGGACGCGCGCGCAGCGGCGCGGCCGGAACCTCCCCCGGCGCCTCGGGCGGTCGCGCGGCGGGGGTCAGGGTCTTGATCACGTGGTCCATCGCGAGCGACGTCTCCGTTCGGCCGACGCCGACAGGCGTCGCACCGGTCCACCGACCGCACGTCGCACGCGACGCGGGCTGCCCGGACCGGCCAGCCGCGCACCGAAGGGACGGCGACTTTCTCGGCGGAGCCTCCCCGGACGGGCCCGGCATGCGCCGATCTCGACTGCCCGGCCGCAGCGCGACCGGACGGGATCCATGTGGGACCGGACGGACCCGGGCGCAAGCACCTCTCGCCTGACCCGGTCGGCATCCTATATGACGGGGTATAGTCGGTGACAGAGGTCGAGGCAAATCGACCCGCAGCCCGCCCGGACCCGCACGCCATGCTGAACGACGTCTACAACCGCCGCATCCTCGAGCTGGCCGGCAACATCCCGCGTCTCGGGCGCCTCGACGCGCCCGACGGCACGGCGACGGCCCATTCGAAGCTGTGCGGATCCACCGTCACGGTGGACCTCAAGGTGGAGGGCGACACGGTGGTCGATTTCGGCCATGTCGTGAAGGCCTGCGCGCTCGGCCAGGCGTCCTCCTCGATCATGGCGAGCCATGTCGTCGGCGCCACCGCCGGCGAGCTGCGGGCGCTGCGCGAGACGGTGCGCCGGATGCTCAAGGAGAACGGACCGCCGCCGGACGGCCGCTGGGCCGACATCGCGGTCCTGGAACCGGTGCGCGAATTCAAGGCACGCCACGCGTCGACATTGCTCACGTTCGATGCAGTGTGCTCGGCGCTGGACCAGATCGCGGCGGCCCGCAACGGGGCGTAGCGCGCCTGCGCGCCGGCCGCACCGGCCCCTCCCGGCGCGTGCCGACTCAGCGCGCCGCCGCCTCCAGGCGGGCATGGGCGTCGCGCTTGCCGTTGCCCCGCCCGCAGGCCGTCTCCAGCTTGGCGAACACCTTGCCGATGCCGGCATTGCCGATCCGGGTCGAGGTCGCGGCGCCGCCGGGCGCCCTGGTCTGCACCGACAGCGAACGGGTGGCCGCGCCGGCGAAGGTGCGCACCAGCGCCGCCGGAACGGTGGCGATCGCGACGCTCTCGGCCCGCGCGCCGTCGCTGCGCGACGACAGGATCTCGAACGGCACCTCGCTCTGCTCGATCCACAGGCGGGCGTTCTCCAGCGTCGGCGCGTCGGCCCCGCCGGCGCCGCCGTGCCGCTTCTCCGCATAGGTCAGGGCGTAGGTGCCGGCGGCGTCGCCGCAGCTCAGGCTGAGGTCGAAGGTGCCGATCCGCTCGCCCTCGACGGTCAGCGGGTGCCGGCGCACCAGCATCGGCCCGCTGCTCCCCTCGACCGCGCTCCAGCCGCGCTCGCTCATCGCCGGCACCCGGTCGGGCGTCAGCGATGCCGGCACCACGGCCGCCGAGGTCTGGCGGGCGGCGACCGGCACGGTCTCGCGGTCGAGGCCGGTCCGGCGCAGCTCGTCGCGGGTGAGCAGCCGCATCGGCTCCCAGGGCGGGATGCGCAGCGCGATCTCGATCAGCTCGGCGGCGCCGCCGAGATTGCCCGACATCTCGGCCGTGTAGCGGACGATGGCGCCGATGTCGCGCTGCACCAGCACCAGATCCTCGGCCGAGTAGGACGCGGCGACGGCGTCGTCGCGGCGGTCGCCGAGCCAGATCTGATGGACGAGGACGCGCGAGCGGGCCGGCACCTCGCGGTGCGTCCCGCCGAGCAGCACGAAGGCGCACATGGATTCGCAGTTCGCCGGGGCGACGGTCGCGGCCCGTCCGGCCCCGCCCGACCGGTCGGCGCGGCCGACCGTGGTGTCGAGCCCGAGGCGCCGGATCGATCGCCCGAGCGCCAGTGCGCCGAGCACCGAGCCGCCGTCGGAGTCGAGCACCACCGTGCCGTCGCGCAGGCCGCGCTCGACCGCGAAGGCCTCGAAGCGGCGCGGCGTGTCGGACGTGATCATTCCGGCGGCGAAGACGAGCGGCCGGCAGTCGGCGGCGCAGCTCGCGGCCGGCTCCTGCAGGACGAACTGCATCGGCAGGATGCGGGGGTTGGCCGGAAGCTCCGGCGTGCCGGCGACCACCGGCATCGCGAAGATCGCCAGAGCGACCGCGCCGACCCAGGATCGCTTCACGACCCAGCACCGCTTCATCGAGGTTCCCCGTGCCGTTTCAGCAACGCGTGTTCGGTACACGTTAGATTTCTTCTTGTTCTTGTTGGATCTTCCAGCATCGGCAATCTCGCCACATGACGAGACTTTCGCGCAACTGTGATCTTACGTACGCAATCGACCATCGCAAGCGGTCCTTTTGCGGCACTGCGAAGGCGGGATGCTGCCCTGCAGGTACAAAAATACTTTCCTGACCTGAACGAGTGCTTCGCGGCATTCCCCTTGCCCCGCGACCGCGGCGATCTATGTTGCAAGGACGATGCCACACCACCCGACCGCCGACCTCGTGTCCCGGCTGCCGCGGATCGCCGCCCGCGGCCTGATCCGGGCGTATCAGCTCACGCTGTCGCCGTTCGTGGGGACGCAGTGCCGGCACCTGCCGACCTGCTCGGTCTACGGGGACGAGGCGATCGACCGGTTCGGCCTGTGGGCCGGCGGCTGGATGACGCTGGCGCGGTTCTGCCGCTGCCACCCGTTCGGCACCCGGGGGCTCGACTTCGTGCCGGCCGAGCTGCCGGCGGGCGCCCGCTGGTGGCTGCCCTGGCGTTACGGCCGCTGGCGCGGCACGCTCGCCGAGCCGCCGGTGCGGACCGCGCCGGCGGCTTGCGCATGCGACGATGCTCAGCGGCCGCGCGCCAGCGCCTCCAGCTTGCGGGCGGCGTCCGACGAGCCGAGCTCGGCGGCGCGCTGATACCAGAACTGGGCCTTCTCCGGGTCCGGCACCTCGCCGATGACGGAGAGTTGCGAGAAGGTGTCGGGATCGTAGGTCATCCCCAGCAGCAGCGCCGCGTGCCCGTTGCCGGACGCGGAACGCCGCAGCAGCAGCCGGGCCGAGGCGAGATCGCCGCGGCTGACGAGATCCTCGGCCCGCTTGATCATGGCTGCGGCTTCGTTGGGGTCGATCGGCGGGGCCGCGGTGGCGGCCGGGCCGGGCCGCATCGGCCGGGCCGTGAACGCCGGCGGCACGCTCGTCGCGGACGGCGTCACCGCGCCGGCCGGGGCGTTCTGCACCGGCCGCGGGGGCGGCGCCGGCTCCGACCAGCCGAGCTGCAGGTTGGCCCGAGCCAGCACCGCGTCGTCGGGCCGGCGCAGCTCGACGACCAGGTTGGCACGTCCCGAGAAGCCGCGCGGCGGAACGACCGATGTCTGCCCGATCAGGGAAACCGGCACCAGCCAGCCGTCCGGCGCCAGCGGCCTGCCCGTGGTGAGCCGCATGCCGAACGGAAGGCCGCCGATCGCCAGATGGCCATCGACCGGACGCGACAGCCCGACCGCTAGCGGAATCGGCTCGTCGATGCCGGCGACCCGGCCACTGCCGAGCGTCATGCTCACCGGCGCGGCCTGCTGCGACGTCCCCGAGCCGGCACGCTCCAGCGCCGGGAGGCCGAACACCACGGCTCCGCCCGCCAGCGCTGCCGCGCCACTCAGCACCAGCGCGACCCGGCCGATGGTCCGCCACACGCCGGACCGCGGCGCCCGCCGCGGTTCGGGGACGAGGTCTGGATCGAGGCTCAGCCGCTCCTCGAGCTCGCGGATGGCGACGTCGCCATCGTACGGCCGGGCCCCCCGGCGCGCCCGTTCCGGTGCGGCGGACGCACGCGCCGGCCCGGCGACCGGCGCCGCGTCGGTGCGGCTGCGCACGCGCTGCCCGAGGTCGGACAGGTCGGCGGCATCGTCATGCGCCTCGGCGTAGGGCGCCTCGGCGTAGGGCTCCTCGCCGACCGGCCGTCCCCATGGCGGTGGGTAGGATACACGCGGGTCGCTGTCGTCGATCGATGCCGTCACGCTCCACCCCCTTCCAGTCGTCATCCGAGCCGCACGCGATGCTCAGCGGCGCGGACGGGTGTCCTTCCACTGCATGAATTCACGGAACATCTGCTCGACCTCGGCATGGCTCTGCGGACGCGCGTTGCCGTCCCGCGCCAGGAGGAAGCGATCGAACTGCTGTCTGATCTCGCGCGCCTGCGAGTTGTGCTGCAGCCACTCCTCGGCGGCCGGGAACCGGTGCCAGCCGGGCACCGAGGCGTGCAGATTGATCTCCCGCCACTTCGGATGGCGCGGCGGCTTCTGAAACTGTTCGATGTGCTCGAAGAAACGGTGCACGAAGTTGGCGATGCGGCGATAGCGATCGGTGTTCTTCGGCCAGTTGTAGGCGATCAGCAGGGTGCTGACCGCGATCGTCTCCACCTCCTGCCCCGCGGCGATGAGGTTCGGGTAATCCGCGGACGACAGCGTCGCGGGCAGAAACTCGCTGTGCAGCTGCCGGCTGTAGGGAATCGGGAGAAGACGATATCCCGACCCGGCTGCGAGCCGCTGATACGGCGACAGCGGCTTGCCCGAGATCAGGATCGTCGCGGCGATCTCGCCCGACTTCATCTTCAGGAGCGCGTCGGCCTGCGGCATGTTGGTCAGGATCGGCTGCACCCCGAGCTTGGCGAACACGCTCGGCGCCAGCATCGCCGTGCCGCTGCCGGCGTTGTGGACGTTCACTCGCTTGCCGTTCAGGTCGGCGAGCGAGTTGATGCCCGAGTCCGCCCGGACGACGACATGCATCTCGTCGTTGGACAGCTTGGCGATGTAGGAAATCTTGTCGTCGAGCCGGCCGATCTCGTTGGTGCGCTGCATCTCGGTCAGCACGTTGAGCTGCACGATGCCGAGATCGACCCCTTTCAGGAAGCGCACGTCGCGGACATTCTGACCGCCGCCCCGCCCGACCAGGGGCAGGATGCGCATCTCCTCGCCGTCGTCCAGCACCGTCGCGATATCGTGGCCGAGCAGCAGCCAGCCGCCGCCGGGCGCGCTCGTCATGACCGTGAGCGTGTTGTTGTTCATGCGCTCGCCGTAGCCGGCCGGCAGCCCGGACACACGCGACTGCGCCTGCGTGAGCACGAGCGGCGCCTTGTCCTCGGCGCCATGGCGCGGCTGCGCCGCCGCGGGTTGGCCGAACCAGGCCGCCAGCGCGACGGCCGCGGTCGCGACCCCGATCATGCGACGTGCGATACCGGGCCGCTCACGCCGCCCGCACTCTCCACCGAACCGATCCATCCTCGCTCCCGCGTCTTCTCTCGTGGGCGCGAACCGGATCGTGGCCGACAACCGGCCGACGCAACGCCATACCCGACCCTACCGAGACTTCCAAAGAGTATTCACTGCTAACCTACCGTTTTCATACCATGCAACAAGAAAGATTCATCATTGATTGGACAGCTATGCAATTTATCGTAAACATGGCTGCGACTAGCCCGCTCGTGTTACATTTTCGGACTCTTGCACCACCGCACAACCTGCAATAACGAACGTGATTAAATGCTAATTTATCCGCACAATATCTACACATGTACCTGACATTAGTTTGTTTTTATCGACAGCAAAAGATGACGAGAAGAATTGACGAGCGAGCGTCACGCGCCCGCGCCCTTATCGGTCCGGCGCGATCACAACCTGAAAAAGGTTCACCCTATTTCGCTCCACCGACAGTGTGGCAATAACCGGACCGTCGCGTGGCTCCCGAGCAGGGCCGGCTTTTGGGCCCAGCCCGAATAACCACCTCGTCGCCGCCGCGTCCCGCCCCGACGCCGCGGGCATGCCCACGGTCGCCGGCGGGCGCCGACGCACGCGCCGATCGGTACGAGCCAGGAGCCCGGTGCGGGTCCGGAGCCCGGCACGGACCAGGAGCCCGGGATGGGCGGGGAGACGCGGAAGGACATGACCGGCGCGGCGGCTTCCGGCGGGAGAACGCGGGCGGAAATCCTCGGGACGGTGCCGATGCAGCGCAGACAATGCCGCGGTCGATCCGACCACGATCCGCCGGAGGTCGGGCCGGCAGCCGGCGCCGGCCTCCGGGCCGTGTGATCAGCGGACGCCGCGGGCGAGCAAGTCGAGCCGGCGGGCGGCGTCGGTCGAGCCGAGCTCGGCGGCGCGCTGATACCAGAAGTGAGCCTGCGCCTGGTCCGGCGTCTCGCCGATCACGACCAGCTGCCGGAAGGTCGCCGGGTCGTAGGTGCTGCCGAGCAGCAGGGCCGCCGCCGCGCTGCCGCCCTCGGCGGCACGCCGGAGCATCAACCGCGCCGAAGCGAGGTCGCCGCTGGCGAGCAGCTCCTGGCCACGCTTGATCAACGCGGCGGTCTCCTCGGGATCGAGCCGCCTGACCGGCCCGGCGGCCGGCGTCGCCGGTGTGGTCGCGGCCACGCTCTCCGTGGCGGGCGACGACGGGACGGCCGAGGCCGCGGCCGGCGTGGCGGCCGACGCCTGGACCGGCGGTGCCGCCGGCGCGGCGGTGTGGCCCCAGGCGATCTGCAGCGTGCCGCGGTCCAGCACCGTGTCGTCGGGGCGGCGCAGCTCCATCACCAGGTTGATCGGCCCGACGAAATCGGGCGGCGGGACGATCGAGGTCTGGGGCAGAAGCGCGATCGGCACCAGCCAGCCGTTCGGCGCCAGCGGGGCGCCCGTGGTGAGCCGGGCGCCGGCCGGAAGCCCGCCCACCGCCAGGTGGCCATCGATCGGATACGACGGCGAGACCGGGAGCGGGACGATCTCGTTGGCGGCGGCGAAGCGACCCGCGCCGATCGACAGGCGAGCCGGGACCGCCGGTGCCGCCGGCTCGGCGGCCGGGCGCGGCGAGGCCGGCCGGAAGGCGGTCCGCACCCCGCCCGACATCTCGCGGTCGAGCAGCGGCATTCCGAACACCATCAGGCCGGCGGCGAGGCCGACCGCGCCGGTCAGCGTCAGGGCGGCCCGGCCGATGGTCCGGCCCCAGCGCCGGCGCGGAGCACGCCGCGGCTCCGGCACGATGTCGGGATGCAGGGCCAGCCGCTCGTTGAGCTCGCGGATGGCGACGTCGCCCTCGAACGGCCGCCCGCCCCGGCGGGGCCACTCGTCGGCGGGCTCGGCGCCGCGCACCGGCCGGGCGCCGGGCGCCACCGGCGCGGAGGGCGGCGCATCGTCCACCCGCAGGCGCGACCGCAGAATGTAGTCGGGAATGTCGGGCGCCTCGGGCTCCGGCTCCATGTCGGCCTCGTCGACGATCGGCCGTGCCCAGCGCGGCGCATACTTGGTGCGCGGATCGTGATCGTCGTCCATCGGTGTCGTCACGGTCGTCCCCCCATCCATCGGGCTCGCCCTCCTCACCGGCGTGCGCGCATCGCCGTCCAGTTCCACGGCACGAGGTCGTGAATCGCCCGGTCGATCTCGGCCCGCCGGCGCCCGGGCGACGCCGGATCACGCGACGCGACCGCGTCGCGCGCCGCGACGATCCGGTCGAGACGCCGACGACGGCCGCGGCGATCGGCGGCGGGCGCGGGATCGGAGACGAGATCGGAATCGGCGACGGAATCGGAATTTGCGACGAGGTCGGGCGCGCCCCTGCCGTGGGGGCCGGACACGGGTCCGCGGTGCGACTGCGCCGCCGCGGGGCCTTCGATGCGGACCGCCGGGCGGCCGGTCGCTACCGCCGCCAAGCTCCGCACTGCGCCAGGCCACCGCCGGCGCATGCACATGTGTCCTACCGACTCCATCCGCGCTCCCGCATCAACGACGAGGGGAGCGGACCGGATCGCGACCACAGCAGTCCATGGCTACGCAATTCCCACTGAACACCGAAACCTTACACATAATATCATACCTCGCAACAAAATAAACACCTCGGTTAAGCAAAGATCATTATTTTGGCCCTATCGGCTTAGCCGACTCGCGACGGCTCGCACCCGCCGAACCCCATGGCGGGTGTCCCCGGCCCCGACGGGCGGCCGGCTTCGAACTCCTGGAATTTATCGAGATAAGTCGTTGAACTGGATAGCTTTTCTGTTTCGTCGAAAACCTTTATGATTGGTTACCGCCCGACGGTCGGAGATACGGATCGGGCCAAACCAAGAAACTTGCGGCCGCCAGATGTAGAAAATACGGCTCAAATCTGGCGAACTGTGAACGCAGCAAAATTCTCACCCCTTGCATCCGAAAGCATTCCCGATCGCACCGCATCCTGCGGCGCGCCCCGGAAAACCTGCAAAAGCTCGCCCGGTCCGCCGGTCAGGGCGCCCGATCGCCGAGCGCTCCGAGCTTGCGGGCGGCGTCGGCCGAGCCGAGCTCGGCCGCCCGCCGGTACCAGATCCGCGCCTGGGCGGCGTCGCCGACCGCGCCCAGCACCTCGAGCTGCTTCAGCGCGGCCGGGTCGAAGGTCGAGCCGAGCAGCAGTGCCGCGGCGGCGTCGCCGGCTTCGGCGGCACGGCGCAGAAGCAGCCGGGCGGCGGCGAGGTCGCCGCGGGCCAGGAACGTCTTGCCCCGGTCGATGAGGATGGCGATCTCCTCCGGGTCGACCGCCGGGACCGGTACCGCCGGGGCCACGGCAGGCGCCGGGTCCGGCCGGGCCGCGCCGGGCCGGGCCGCGGTCGTGCCGCGCAGCGCGGCCGGGGCGGCCCGGGCTGCCGTCCCCTCGGCGCCGAGCGCCATGATCACCGCACCGTTCCACTCGATCCGCATGGTGCCGCGATCGGCGACCGTGTCGTCGGCGAGACGCAGCTCGAGCCCGAGCTCCAGGGCACCGACGAAGTCCGCGGGCGGCACCACGGCGGCGCGGCCGAGCTCGGCGAGCGGCACCCGCCAGCTCTCCGGCCCCGCCGGCATGCCGACGGTCAGGCGGCTGCCCGGCACCAGGCCGGTCAGCACCAGCGTGCCTTCGCCGAGGCCGCGGGTCAGGGTGATGCCGAGCGGCACCTCCTCGCCGCGCGCCGCGCGACGCAGCTCGACCAGCACCAGCCGCACCGGCGCGGCCCGCTCCAGGCCGGCCATCAGGGCGCGGTCCGTCTTGGTGCTGGCGAGCGCCGGTCCGCGCGCCTGGTCCCGCCCGGCCGGCACGGGCCCGGGGAACAGCACCGTCACCAGGGCGAGCGCCACGGCGGCCGAGACTCCGGCCAGGGCGGCGAGCGCGGCGGCGCCCCGCCACGGCACCCGCAGCCGGTCGGGGCGCGGCGGCTCGGGCACGCCGTGCGGATCGAGCGCCAGGCGCCGGGACATCTCGCGCACCGCCACGTCGCCCTCGAACGGCCGCGGCCTGAGCCAGCCGAAGCCGCCGGGATCACCGGGCGACGGCACCGTGGCGGGCGACTCGACCACCGGCGGCGGCTCCTGCCGCGGCGGCTCGGTGCGGATCGGCGCGGTCTCGGCGACCAGCCAGACGGCGGGTGGGCGCTGCTCCTCCTGGCGCGGCGGCTCGGCCAGGGCCGGCGCGCGCGGCAGCGGCACCGCGTCGGCGCCCGCGGCCTCCGGGGCCGGCATGGATTCGGCGGCGCGATCGACCGGCGCCGTCCCCTGCCCCGCCTCGCGCCCAGCCTCGACGCCGCGGTTCCCCGCGGCCGCCCGTCGGGCGCGCCTGCGCGCGGCGGCGAGCTCGTCGAGATCCTGCGGCAGCGTCGGCGTGTCGCCGAACCGCACGCCGAGAATGACCTCGGGGCCGGCGCCACCCGGCGCGACGGGCGAAGGCGGGACCTCGGGGCGTCCGAAGTCGTCGTGTGCGAAGTCGGCCTGTGCGAAGTCGGGGCGCGCGAGGTCCGCACCCGGGTCGTCGTCGTGCGGGACGCCGGCCTGTCCCGGGTCGTCGCGCGCCGGATCGTCGGGGGCGGTGTCGTCCGCTGCGAGGTCGTCGGCGAGGTCGAAGCCCGCCCCGGTCGCGTCGACGGCCGGCTCCGGCGTCGCGGTGCGCAGGTCCGCGTCGGCCGTCTCGGGGGCGATCCGACGGGCCCAGGGCGGCGCATAGCGCAAGGCGTCGCTGAAGCCTTGGTCGTCGATCGGGGCACTCATGACAACTCCTCCACCCGACGGGCGCGGAACACCGGACGCCGGCGGTCAGCGGCGCTCACGCGTCTCGTTCCAGCGCAAGAACTCCTGAAACAGCTTTTCGCGGTCGACCGTCGTCGCGGCGTCGTCCGCCGCGACGCGGCGGCTCGCCAGGAACCTCTCGAACTGCTCGCGCGAGATCTGCGTCGGCGGCGCGTTCCGGCGCAGCCACTCCTCGGCGGCCGGAAAGCGCGACCAGCCCGGCACCGTCGCGGCGAGGCTCGTCTCCAGCCACTTGGGATGGCGCGGCCGCTTCTGCAGCTCGGCGAGCTTCGGGAACAGGGCTCCGACGAAGCGCTCGATGCGCTTGTAGCGCTCCGATCCCTTCGGCCAGGTCGGCGCGAACAGCACGGTGCCGACCGCCACGGTGGCGACCGCGGCGTCCGGCGCGACGAGGCCCGGATAGTCGTCGGCCGTCAGCCTCGCCGGGAGATAGTCGGCCTGCAGCGGCTTGGCGTAGTCGAGCGGCAGCAGCCGGAACGTCCCGGCCGGAAGCCGCGCCATCGCGGCGGCCGGCTTGCCCGACACCAGCACGGCGGCGGCGATCTCGCCGGCGCGCAGCTTCTCCAGCGCGTCGGCGCCCGGCAGGTTGACGCCGTCCACCGCGACGCCGAGCTTGTCGAAGACGTCGCCCGCCGTCAGCGCGGTGGCGGAGCCCGTCTCGCCGAGCGCCACCGGCTTGCCGGCCAGATCCGCGACCGTGCCGGCCGGCGAATCCGTCCGCACCACGACGTGGATCTCTTCGTTGAACAGCTTGGTGACGACGCTGATCTTGTCGTCGATCCGGCCGATCGCGTTCGACCGCTGCAGCAGGCCGAGCGCCGTGGCCGGCGCGATGCCGAGATCGACGCCCTTCAGCAGGCGCACGTCGCGGATCGCCTGGCCGCCGCCGCGGCCGGCGATCGGCAGAACCCGCAGGCCCTCGCCGCCGTCGATCACCGCGGCGACATCGGCGGCGGCGGCGAGCGCCGTCGTCTCCACACCGTCGGCGACGATCGTCAGCGTGTCGGCATTGGCCTGCTCGGCGAGCGGCCCGAGCGCCGGCTCGCCGGTCGACCGGCGCGGCGCCGAACGCGGCCGCCCGGCGCTTCCGACCGCCTGGGAGACCTCCGCCGCCGCGCGCGGCGGCGACGCCTGCGCGGCGGCGGAGGGCACGGTTGCGAGCCCGAGACCGATCATGGCGAAGAAGGCCGCAGCGGCCGCCGCTGCCGTCAGGACGCGAGAACAGGCATGCCACCAGCACGCCCGCTGCAGGCCTTCATCCATGAAGCGTTCCCCGTGCTCCGGATGCCGAACTTCTCCACGCTCACACACTCACGCTCACGAACTCACGAACTCACAAACTCACGCACTCACGCACTCACACTCACGCACTCGTGCTCACGTACTCACGCACTGACGCACTCTCACACGCACTCACTCGCGCCGACTGACACAAGACTCGCACACGCGACTCGCAGGCATCCGCGCCGCGCGCCGGAGCGCGCGCCGTTCCGTGCGCGCCGCGGCCTCGCGGCCGACGACGCATGCGGCTCGCCGCGACACCGTCACGCCGGCACGACGACGGTCGAGACGTCGACCACGCCATGGGCAGGACGTCGCCGGAGCGACCGTCTCGATCGCGATCCCGGCCGACGATGTCGATCACGACGTCGATCGACGATGCGTCCGGCGGATCCGGTCGAGGATTTCGATTGTGATGTTTGAACCGTGCTGTCCGGTCGAGCTCCCCCTGTCCCCGAGCAAAACCGTGACTCTGCAATTTGGCCACTTTGTGATCGCACTAACGAATTCTTAACCCGAAGTGCCTCGCCTCCCTGCATGTTGCGGATCACGAGGCCTCGAATGCTTGTCGCGACCGAGCAAACACGGCCGCTCTTTTCGATTTCGACTTGCGCCGATTGTTATTTGCTGCCGCGCGGTTGACCGCGATTCACCGGCACCGTCGCCGGCCCGTCGACCGGCCATGCCGAACCGCCCGAGGCGGCGCGCGCACGAGCCGCGGTCCGTAGTCTTCGCGATGGGGCGAGGACCGCGATCTGACGTGAGCCGCGGCGCGACCCGCGCCCCGCAGCGCGACGACCGACCGGACTCACGGCCGGTCGGTCACGTCCACGGCCGCCACCGCGGCGACGACGCCGCGGCGACGCGGCGCTCAGCGGCCGCGCGCCAGATCGTCCAGCCTTCGCCCGGCGTCGGTGGAGCCGAGGTCGGCGGCACGCTCGTACCAGAACCGGGCCTGCTGCGGATCGCCGGCGAGGCCGAGCACCTTGCGCTCGCGCAGCGCCGCCGGATCGTAGGTGGTGCCGAGCAGCAGCGCCGCGTGCGCGTTCCCGGCCTCGGCGGCGCGGGTCAGCAGCAGCCGGGCGCCGGCGATGTCGCCGGCCTCGATGGCGTCCTGGCCGCGCTTGATCAGCACCAGCATCTCGCCCGGCGGCAGCACGAGGCTCGGCGCTGCCGGCCGGGACGGCACGGCGACCGCCGGGGCCACCGGTGCGGGCGGCGCGGTCGGCGCCGGCAAGACCGCCGCGACCGATCCAACCGCCGCCTGCACGACCGCCTCGTCGCCCTGGCGGCGCTCCGGCGCGGCGGAGCGGACCGGCTCGGCCGGCCGCGCCGGCTCGGCCGCCCGCACGGGCTCGTCCGGCCGGGCCGGATCGGCACCGTCGCGCGGATCGCCGAGCCGCGAGCGGTCGGTCTTGGCGACGGGCTGACCGGGCGCCGCGGCCCGCTCGGCACCCGGCGGCGGGACGGCCGGACCGGTCAGCAGCGCCGACACCGCCGCTGCCGTGACGGCGGCGGCGGCGACGCTCATCAGCACCGGGCGCATCCGCCGTGACGCCGACGGCGTCGCGGCCCGGGTCGCCCCCCGGGCCGAGACCCGGCTTCCGGTCCGGGGCGGCTCCGGCACGCTCCGCTGCGGGTCGCGCGTCGACCGCGCCGGCCGCTCGCGCGATGCGCCGTCGCCGGCGCGCCCCGAAGCGCCCCGCCGCACCGGCGCGTCGCGCTCGATGGCGGTGGGTGCCATGCTCGGGGCCGCGGTGAACGACAGCACGGCCGGCGCCGGATCGGGCGCGCGGACCGGACCGGCTTCGGCGTCGAGACGCGGATCGCGACGCCGGTCGTCCGGGCCGTTCTCCGGCAGCCGGCCGGACGGCGCCTGTGCGTCGGGATCGCGCACCCAGGGCGGTGCGTAGCGGATGCGCGGGTCGAAATCGTCGTCGATCGGGGTACTCATCGGTACTCCTCCCCGTTCCTCGTGCAGGGCGATCGGGTCGCGCGGGCGCTCATGTCAGCGGCGCTCGCGCGACTGGTTCCACTGAAGGAAGTTCTGGAACAGCCGCTCGCGCTCGGCCGGCGAGTCGATGTCGCCGGCCACCGGGCCGCGCGCCGCGAGGAAGCGCTCGAACTGCTCGCGGGTGGTGTCGGCGGCGACGTTGCGCTCCAGCCACTCCTGTGCGGCCGGAAAGCGGATCCAGCCCGGCACCGTCGCGTTGAGATTGGTCTCGCGCCATTTCGGATGGCGCGGCGGCTTCTGGAACTCGGCGAGCCGCGGGAAGAACCGGTCGACGAAGGCGGCGATGCGGCGGTAGCGGTCGGTGTTGCGGGGCCAGTTGTAGGCGAACAGCACGGTCCCGACCGCAATCGTGTCGACCGCCTCGCCGGGCGGGATCACGCCCGGGTAGTCCTCGCTGGTCAGACGCGCCGGCAGGTAGTCGCCCTGCAGCGGCCTGGCGAAGGCGATCGGCAGCATCCGGAAGGTGGCGCCGAGCTTGCGCATCGCCGCCGCCGGCTTGCCGGCGATCAGCACGGTGGCGGCGATCTCGCCCGACTGCAGCTTCTCGAACGCGTCCGCCTGGCCCATGTTGACCTCGACCGGGGCGATTTCGAGCCGGGTGAACACGTCGCGGGTGGTGAGCTGGGTGCCGCTGCCGGCGTCGCTGAAGTTCACCTTCTGGCCGGCCAGATCGGCGATCGTGTGGACGCCCGAGTCCGCCCGCACCACGAGATGCATCTCCTCGTTGAACAACCGGGCGACGTAGGCGAGCTTGTCGTCGATGCGGCCGACCTCGTTGGTGCGCTGGAAGTAGCGCAGCAGGTTCGACTGGGTGATGCCGAGGTCGACGCCCCGCAGGAAGCGCACGTCGCGGATGTTCTGTCCGCCGCCCTTGCCGATCACCGGCAGCACCCGGAAGGAGTCGCCGTCGTCCAGCACGGCGGAGAGATCGTAGGCGATGGTCAGGTAGGTGCCGTTGATGTTGCCGGAGACGATGGTGACCGTGTTGGCGTTCACCCGGTCGCCGATCGAGCCGAGCGCCGCCTCGGAGGGCCCACGCCGCGTCGCGTGGGTCGGCTGCTCGGGGCGGCCCGTGTCGTAGCCCGGCCGCGACTGCGCGGCCGACGGCGCGGTGCCGAGCGCCGTGACGCATGCGGCCGCCGCGACGATCGCCGCCGCGGCCACGGCCATGCGCCGCAGGCCGGTCCAGTGACGCCCGCCGCGAAGCCGTCGAGCCGTCCGAGGCAAGAAATCCCGTCGAGTCATGAAATCGTTCCCGTGCCGCGAGCCCGACACACAAACAGCGGCCCGCAATCCAGCTCTGGCGCTTGTCGTTTCTCGACGGCACACGCCGTCGGTCGTCGCCCTGGCGGCGCTTCGTGGGCTATAATCTGCGCGCTAATCCATCGGTTGTCGAATATACCTTTACACGCGGATTTGGCAACTTTGCCATCAAGGCTAACGAATCGACAGCGGCGCCGGCCCCGGCTCGCCCCTCGCCATGGAAAAGGCCGGCACGATCTTTATGTTTTATCTTTTGTTGGGACTTTTGAACAAAGACTCGGGCCCGACCCCTGATAATTTATATATGACATTTCCTACACTTATACCGAACTCACCGCGATCGCACGACATCACACGACGGACCTCGGATTCGAGGACATCCCGCGGTTCCATCCACTTTCATGATACACGCAAGATACTCGATATAGCCGACGGGAGTCGGCCGTCCGGCGGCTCGATAGGCTATACGAAAGTCGAACCCCGGCCACCGCGGACGGCGCCCCCGCGGGCGGGCGGACGGCCGCCGCAGCCATGCCGCCGGGCCGCGGCAGGCCCGCCTTGCGCTTCGGCCCTGCCCTGCTATATGCCGCTGGCATCGAAGAAATCCGCTTACCTGCGTTCGTAGGCAGCGAGTGAGCAACAGGAGTCTTGCATGGTCGCCCTGACCTTCCCCGACGGCGCGCGTCGGGAGTACCCCACCGGCATCACCGGCCTCGACATCGCCAAAGGCATCTCGCCCTCGCTCGCCAAGCGCACCGTCGCGATGGCGCTCGACGGCGTGCTCGCCGACCTCGCCGACCCGATCGAGCACGATGCGAAAATCGAGTTCGTGTCGCGCGACGACCCGCGCGCCCTCGAGCTGATCCGCCACGACGCCGCCCACGTGATGGCCGAGGCCGTGCAGAGCCTGTGGCCCGGGACCCAGGTGACCATCGGCCCGGTGATCCAGAACGGCTTCTACTACGACTTCTTCCGCAACGAGCCGTTCACCCCGGACGACTTCGCCGCGATCGAGAAGAAGATGAAGGAGATCATCGCGCGCGACCGGCCGTTCACCAAGGAGGTGTGGTCGCGCGACGAGGCCAAGCAGGTCTTCCGGGACAAGGGGGAGAACTTCAAGGTCGAGCTGGTCGACGCGATCCCCGAGGATCAGACCATCAAGATCTACAAGCAGGGCGACTGGTTCGACCTGTGCCGCGGCCCGCACATGACCTCCACCGGCAAGATCGGCACCGCGTTCAAGCTGATGAAGGTCGCGGGCGCCTACTGGCGCGGCGACTCCAACAACCCGATGCTGACCCGCATCTACGGCACCGCCTGGGCCAGGCAGGAGGACCTCGACGCCTATCTCAAGCAGATCGAGGAGGCGGAGAAGCGCGACCACCGCAAGCTCGGCCGCGAGCTCGATCTCTTCCACTTCCAGGAGGAAGGCCCGGGCGTCGTGTTCTGGCACGCCAAGGGCTGGTCGATGTTCCAGTCGGTCGTCGCCTACATGCGCCGCCGCCTCGCCGGCGACTACGACGAGGTCAACGCGCCGCAGATGCTCGACAAGGTCCTGTGGGAGACCTCCGGCCACTGGGAGTGGTACCGGGAGAACATGTTCGCGGCACAGTCGGCGGGCGACGAGGCCGAGGACAAGCGCTGGTTCGCCATCAAGCCGATGAACTGCCCGGGCCACGTGCTGATCTTCAAGCACGGGCTGAAGAGCTATCGCGACCTGCCGATCCGCCTCGCCGAGTTCGGCCTGGTGCACCGCTACGAGCCGTCCGGCGCCATGCACGGCCTGATGCGGGTGCGCGGCTTCACCCAGGATGACGCGCACATCTTCTGCAACGAGGACCAGCTCGCCGAGGAGTGCCTGAAGATCAACGACCTGATCCTCAGCACCTACGAGGACTTCGGCTTCTCGGGCGACCTCACCGTCAAGCTCTCGACCCGGCCGGAGAAGCGGGTCGGCTCCGACGCCTCGTGGGATCACGCCGAAGAGGTGATGGGCCGCGTGCTGGAGCAGATCGCCGCGCAGTCGGGCGGCAAGATCAAGACCGCGGTCAATCCCGGCGAAGGCGCGTTCTACGGGCCCAAGTTCGAGTACGTGCTGCGCGACGCCATCGGCCGCGACTGGCAGTGCGGCACCACCCAGGTGGACTTCAACCTGCCGGAGCGGTTCGGCGCCTTCTACATCGACGCCGACGGGCAGAAGAAGACCCCCGTGATGGTGCACCGGGCGATCTGCGGCTCGATGGAGCGCTTCCTCGGCATCCTGATCGAGCACCACGCCGGCCACTTCCCGCTGTGGCTCGCGCCCGTGCAGGCCGTGGTGGCGACCATCACCTCGGACGGCGACGACTACGCCAGGGAGGCGGTCGCGGCGGCGCGCCGCCTGGGCCTGCGGGTCGGCATCGACCTGCGCAACGAGAAGATCAACTACAAGGTCCGCGAGCACTCGCTCGCCAAGGTCCCGGTGCTGCTGGTGGTCGGCAAGAAGGAGGCGGCGGAGCGCACCGTGTCGATCCGCCGGCTCGGCTCCGACAAGTCGACCGTGGTGCCGCTCGACCAGGCGCTCGCCGCACTCGTCGACGAGGCGGTACCGCCCGATCTCAAGCGGCTGAAAGCCGAGACGCCGGTCGTCGCGGCGGAGTGATCCGGGCACCGGCGAGCGGGCCGGCGATTGCATCGCCGGCTCCACCCGCGCGGTTCGGTCGCGGCGAGCACCCGCTCGGCGGCAGCAGACGGCCTTCATCAAACGGTGCCGCGCCCGCCGGTATGCCCGCTAAGGCAGCGGCACCGGGCATACCGGCTATTTCGGGCTGGGCGGCGAGTTCTGATCAGCCGCCTCAGTGGATCATTTTACCACTAACGATGGAGGCTCGCGACCGCTCAATCGCGATTTCCAGGCGGTTGTCTCCCCGCCGCAACACACGCCAGCATCCGACTTCGCTACTATAGCCCCGGCCTAGCGCGTTCCGGACTCGGTCCGAGCGTGAGCAACGGCGGGGGCGATGATGACGGCACGGGCACGGATGCGGCGGGCGGGCGGCCGGGTGGTCGAGACGGCCCTCGCGCTGAGCTGCGCCCTCGCCGGTGAGTTCGCCGTATCGACGGTCTCCTTCGCCCAGACGGTCGGCGGCACCGGCACGACGGCGGACTGCCTGCAGAACGCGGGCTCGGCCCAACTCGCCTGCGGCACCGGCTCGGTCGCCACCGGTACCAGCAGCACGGCTTACGGCATCGGTGCGAGCGCCACCGGGAACACCACGACCGCGGTCGGCGCGGGCGCGAGCGCGACCAACGTCAACACCACGGCGATCGGCCAAGCGAGCACGGCGTCGGGCGGTGGCGCCACGGCGCTCGGCGTCGGCAGCACCGCCTCGCAGGGTGAGAGCACCGCGGCCGGCGCCGGCTCGAGCGCCTCAAATTTCGCCTCGACAGCGGTGGGCTTCGGGGCGAACGCGTCGGGATTCGGCAGCACCGTGGTCGGCAAGGATGGCCACGCCGCCGGGAACAACAGCAGCGCGTTCGGATACAACTCGTTCGCCGGCTACGACCTCTCGGGCAACAATGACTTCACCAACGACAACACGACGGCGATCGGCATGGGCGCGCAGGCCGGCACCGGCGCCGCGGGCCAGGCCAACGCGACGGCGGTCGGTTGGTCGGCCCTCGCCAACGCCGCGTCCGCCACGGCGCTGGGGGCCGGCGCGCAGGCCAACGCGACGAGCTCGATCGCGATCGGCGCCGGCAGCGGTGCAGGCAGCGCGGCCTTCGTCGACGCGACCTCGAACAACGCGATCGCGATCGGCAACGGCAGCAAGGTCGACGCCAACAGCAGGGGCAGCATCGCGCTGGGCAGCTTCAACACCGTGACCGGAACCGAAAGCGGGGCGATCGGCGTCGGGCTTCGGGTCGCCGGCACCGGCAGCTTCGCCATCGGCAATCTCAACACGGTCAACGCCAATGCGAGCTTCGTCTACGGCGGCAACAACAACGTCAACGTCTCCGGCATGGGCGGCGTCGGCAAGATCCAGGTGATCGGCTCGAACAACACGGTCGCCGTGACGACCACCGCGGCCGGCGCCTCGGTGATCGGCTCGGACAACTATGTCGACGCCCCCAATGCGATCGCGATCGGCAACGGCCTGAGCGTGACCGGCGACTCCGCCGCCGCGATCGGCGCCGGGGGAACCGCGTCGGGCCGGATCTCCGCCGCCTTCGGGGCGTTGGCAAATGCCGGCGGCACGTTCGGCAACGAAGGCACGCTGGCGCTCGGCGCCGGCGCGCTCGCTGGCACGACCGCCAGCGGCCGCACCTATGCCACCGCGATCGGCGCCAATGCGCAGGCGCAGGGAGCGAACGCCATCGCGATCGGCGGCAATGCCGCAACGGGTGCCGGCGCTGCCGCCTACGCGACCGGAACCAACGCCGTGGCGATCGGCAACGGCAGCCAGGCGACCGCGACGAACGCCATCGCGCAAGGCACCACCGCGCTGGCGAGCGCCGACGGAGCGGTGGCGGTCGGGTCCGGGGCCCAGGCGACCGCGGCCAACGCGATGGCGCAAGGCACCGGCGCGCAGGCCACCGGGGTCAACGCCATCGCGATCGGCACCGGCGCGGTCGCCACCGGCTCGGTCGCGGTCGGCGCCGCCGCCTCCGCCGGCAACGGCGGCGCCGCATTTGGCGACTATGCGGTCGCGACCGGGTCGAACAGCACCGCGGTCGGACCGAATGCGTCGGCCACGGTGGCGAACGGCGTCGCCGTCGGCAACGGCGCCACCGTCACGGCGGCGAACAGCGTCGCGATCGGGGCCGGCTCGGTCGCGAGCGAGAGCAACACCGTGTCGGTCGGCGCCAGCGGCAGCGAGCGGCGGGTCACCAACGTGGCGGCCGGCGTCAACACGACCGATGCCGTCAATGTCGGCCAGCTCCAGAGCGTCGCGGCCGGGTTCGGATCGAGCATCACGAGTCTGCAGACACAGGTGGCGGGCCTGCAGGAGGACACCAGCCGCCTGAAGGACGGGGTCGCGGTCGCCATGGCGGCGGGCGGCGTCCCCGCCGTGCCGAACGGCCGCCGGGTGGGCGTATTCGGCAATGTCGCGGCCTATGACGGCCGCGGCGCCGCGGGCTTCGGCATCACCGGCGTCCTGCACGACACCCGGACCTATCAGGTCCAGGCGAGCGGGTCCGTCGGGCTCGGATTCGAGACCGGCGTGGTCGGCGCCCGCGGCGGCGTCGCCCTGTTCTGGTGAGGCCCCAGCACCGTCTGGTGCTGCTCGCCTCGGTGGCCGTGCTCTCCATGGCGGCGCTGCCGAGCGGCGCGCGCGCCCGGTTCGTCTGCGAAAGCACCGACGGCGGCGGCTCGTCGGCGACCGCGACGAACTCGATCGCCTGCGGCAATTCGGCGACCGTGAGCGGGATCAGCAGCGCCGCGTTCGGCGGCTTACTGGCCGATCTCGATGCCGACTGAACCAGGCGCGGCGGCGTCCGCGATCGGACAGACGACCAGACACCTCCGGAACCGCCGCGCGAGCCCATCGCGCGGCGGTTTCTCATTCTACAGCCGCGAGAGATCATCGGGCTGTCGACTGGGGCCAACGCTGAATACGCTTCGGCTCGAAACGACCATGCTCTAGGCCGACAACTCGTTTGGCAAAGGCTTCCCCGCGAACTTGGCGGCCAGGTTGTCGATCACCATCCGGCCCATCAACTCGCGCGTCTCCGTCGTGGCCGTACCGACGTGTGGTTGCAGGACGACATTCGGCATCGCGAGAAGCTCGGCTGGAATATCGGGTTCGTTCTCGAACACGTCGAGCCCCGCGGCTCCGAGACGGCCGGATTTCAGCGCGTCTATCATCGCCCCCTCGTCGACGATGCTTCCGCGCGCGATGTTGATCAGCGTGCCCTTCGCGCCCAAGGCCTCAATGACCTCGGCAGACACCAGATGACGTGTCGACGGGCCGCCGAAACAGGCGACGACCAAAAAGTCGCTGTTACGGGCAAGCTCGACAGGATCGGCGACATAGGAGTACGGCACGGATGATTTCGGTTCGACGTCCGAATAGGCGATCTTCATCCGGAAACCGCAGGCGCGCTCGGCGACGGCGTTGCCGATGGCGCCCAGGCCGATGATACCGAGACGTTTTCCGGTGACGCTACGGGCCAGTCCGTAACTCGTCTTGGCGGTCCAGCGTCCCTCGCGAGCATAGCTGTCGGCGGCGACGATCTCGCGCGCCGCCGCGATCATCAATCCGATCGCGAGATCGGCGACGTCATCGGCGATGACGCCCGGCGTGTTGGTGAGCGCGATGCCCCGCGCGCGTGCGGCTGGAATATCGACAGCGTCGACGCCGACTCCGAACGTGGAAATGATCTCGAGATTCGGAAGGCGATCGATCAGATCACGAGGAGCGCCCCGATTGGCTTCGGTGGCAAGGCCGCGAATGCCAGCCGCCACCTCGGGCAGCAACGCGTCGTGCGGCAACGGAAAGTCCGTGAAGTAATGAAGCGTGAACTGCTCGCCCATGGTCGTCAGCATCCCCGGAGGAAATGCGCCGAGCGCGAGAACACTGGGCTTTGGAACATCCGGATTCATACATTTCTCCCACGATTGCCCAATCGCCTCACCGGTCGATGCGGTACGGCGTGATCTGGGTGACCAATACGGTTCGATTGTCGGCGCTGACGTCTCACACCTCGACCGGTGTGCCGAGATGATAGACGCGTGCCCCCGGCGCGCAGCCGAGCTGCGCGCCGGGTCGATATCGCTCCCATCAGGTAGATTTCGAAACCTGCGCGGGTGCCGACTGCTTCATCGAGTAGAACCCGTGGATCAGGACCGCCATCAGTACCGGCGCGGTCGCCAGGATCATCATGGCGATCCAATAGTTGCCACTCAGATCGCGGGCGATACCGGCGACATACGGGCCCACGAACCCACCCAACGCCGAGCCGGAATTGATCAGGGCCAGTCCGGCCGCCTTCTCCTTCGGGCCGAGCAACTCCGTGCTGGCGGTCCAGAAGGTCGCCTGGCAGCCGCCAAGGCCGATCGCGGCCAGGGACATCGCCCCCACCGCCGTTATGAGGCTGTCACAGAACGGAACGAGATAGAGGCCCGCCGCTCCGACCAGGGCAGCCACGACGATGTGCCAATGCCGTTCCCCTGTCTTGTCCGAATGCCTGGCCCACAGCAGCATCGCCACCGTCATGCACAGCGTGGGAAGCACGGTGACGAAGCCGATCTGCAGGGACGAGAGGCCGGTGCCGACGTTCTTGACGAGTTGCGGCATCCAGAACAGCAGGCCCAGTTGTCCGACGGCCCACAGGAAGTAGACCAGCGTCAGCACGAGCGTGCCCGGACGAGTCAGGGCCTCCCGCAACGTGATCTTCCGGGGCGTATCCCGGGTTGCCTCTTCGGCCGCGATACTCTTCACGACCCAGTCGCGCTCCTCGGGCGTGAGCCATTTGGCTTTCTCGGGCCGGTCGGTCCAGAGGGCGAGCAGCACGAAGCTGAATAGGAATGGTATCGCTCCTTCGACGAGGAACAGCCATTGCCAGCCCTTGAAACCAAAAGGCGTAAACTGCATCAGCCAACCCGACAACGGGCCGGCCAGCATCGCAGCCGAATAGGATCCCAACACGATGAAGGAGACAGCCCGGGCATGCTCGCGCCCGCGGAACCAGAGCGTGACGTAATAGACCAGTCCCGGGAAAAAGCCCGCTTCGGCGACGCCCAACAGGAAACGAACGATATAGAGCTGGAACGGCGTGGTCACCCAGGCGGTCGCCATGCAGACCAGGCCCCAGGTCAGCATGATGCGAAACAGCCAAAGTCGCGGACCGTATTTGGCGAGCGCCAGATTACTGGGAACTTCGAAAAAGAAATAGCCGAAGAAGAAAACCCCTGCGGCAAACCCGAACGCCGTGGGCGTCAAGCCTATATCCGCGTTCATTTGCAGGGCGGCGAACCCGATATTGACGCGATCAAGGAAGCAGGTTGCCATCCCGATCGTCATGAACGGAAAGATTCTCCATCGAATCTTCCGCATCGCTTCTCTTTCGATGACGGACGTCTCTTCGTCGCCAGACATGACTCTCCCCCGTTTTACCTGCCGGCGTGGCTGCAACCGCGACACACGGCACAATTGCACGACCGATAGCGGTAATTGCACAGCTCGGGGGTATCGCTGTTTGGTTGAATGCGGAATGATCGCATCCCTTACCGCCGTGCAGAAAAACAATAGGTGAGTCAGCCGGGATTCCCCTATATGAAATATTTGGAGGCCTATCCAGTTTTGTTATGGGACCCGGAAGCATAAGTATATTTCAGAAGCCTATCCGGTTTGATTATGGTACCCGGAGTTGTGGTCCGAGCACAGAGGCATTCAATCGGCCGACAGACACACTCTATCTTCGACAGACACTCTCGGTCCTCGACAGACACACTCGATCTTCGATAGACACATCCTGGGCCTCCTGACGTTCGATACGCGGCAGATCACGCCGCGTGGTGATCAAGGTGAGAAGCCGTTACTCGACTCGGCATCCGCGGCTTCAAGCCGGTGTTGAGGCGGGCCGCGCAACGGCTGGACGCGGCTCGCATTCGCGAGAGACTGCCGACTCCCCGTACATGCTCGCTGAGATGCGGCGCGACCTGCCCGACTTTTTATGGTCCGGGAGCAGCGACTTCATCGCTCTCATGCTCGACGGCGGCAATCTCGGAGACCCAAGGGGCGTGTTGCCGTGTTGCGGCAGGGCAACGCCGCGCGTTCGATCGCGTGGTGCAGCCGCCCGGGCCGACGACACACCGGTGTCGCGCGACAGCCGGAAGCCGGCCGTCCATGAACGGTTTAGCGTCCGCGCGATGCTGGCGTGCCGGCGCGGCCGTCGGAATATTCCGCCCAAATTTCCACAATTGCCGTCCCGACCCCGAGCCGAAAGGTTGACTCCGCACACGGGGTACGCGGGGATGCCGTCATGACGCGCGGGATGCAGGAGACGCCGGCCGGCACCGCGGGCCGGAGCGGACGCGGGCGGCGGCCCCAGCACCGTCTGGTGCTGCTCGCCTCCGTCGCCGTGCTCTCCATGGCGGCGCTGCCGAGCGGCGCGCGCGCCCGGTTCGTCTGCGAAAGCACCGATGGCGGCGGCTCGTCGGCGACCGTGAGCGGGATCAGCAGCGCCGCGTTCGGCGGCTTACTGGCCGATCTCGATGCCGAGCTCGCGCACGAGGGCGCTGGCCCGCCTCTCCTCCGCCTGCAGGATGGTCAGCATCTCCGCCGGAGAGTTCGCGACCACCTCGGACCCGAAGGACGCGAAGCGCTCCTTGACCTCCGGCGACCGGAGGACCGCGACGATCTCGCGATTGAGCTTGTCGACGATCGGCTTCGGCGTTCCGGCGGGTGCGAGCACGACGCCCCACGATGCCGCCTCGAACTCCGGATAGCCGGATTCGGCGATGGTCGGAACGTCCGGATATTGCGGCAGGCGCGTGGTCCCACCGACAGCGACGAGCTTGAGGTTGCCCTGGGCGACGTGCCCCTGCACGGACGGGAGCGTGTCGAAGACCATGTGGGCGCGGCCCGCGATCAGATCGGAATGGGCTGCGGCGCTGCCCTTGTAGGGCACATGGATCATGTTCAGCTTGGCCAGCTGATTGAACCACTGTGCGAACACGTGAACATTGCTTCCGGAGCCGGCCGACGCGTAGACCAGTTCGCCCGGCTTCGATCGAGCATAGGCGACGAACTCGGCGAGCGTCTTCACCGGCAGCGTCGGGGACACGACCATCACCACCGGCGTGCGCGCCGTCATGGTGATCGGAACGAAGCTCTTGACCGGATCGAAGGTGACGTTCGGCATCAGCGCCTTGGTCAGCACGTGCGAAGCCACCACCAGCAGCAGCGTATGGCCGTCGGGGGCCGCCTGCGCGACCTGCGCGGTGCCGATGGTGCCGTTGGCGCCCGGCCGGTTCTCGACGACGACGGTCTGCGGAAGTCGCGTGCGCAGACCCTCCGCCACCAGGCGTGCGGTGATGTCGCCCTGCCCCCCGGGCGCGTAGGGCACGATGATCCTGATGGCGTGAGTCGGATACTCCTGTGCACGCGCCGGCAGCGTGAGGGCGCCGAGAAGCAGCGGTACCGCCAGCAGGAAGAACCGCGCCGCTGCAGACGTCGTGCTCAGTCTCATGTCATGTTCCTTGCGGTTCGTAGACGCCGTGGGAGAGACCGCGATCGGGCTTGGCGATGTTGAGCCGCACCAGTTCGCGCAGAAGGCGGACCAAGGCCATCGAAGCCTCGCCCTCGATCCCGTCGACGATGAACCGCGACGAGCAGTAGCGCATCTCCCAGCCACCGGCATCGAGGCACGCCGTCAGAATCTGGCGCTCCATCTCGGCGGAGTGAATCAGTTCGGGATTATCGAGCAGCACGGCGAGCATCGCCGCGACCCCGTAGGCGCCCCAGTTCGACACCGAGGCGGGCAGCAGGATGTCGGTCGCCGTGGTGGTGACGGCGCCGGCGTCGTCGCAGTATTGCGTGCGACTGCCGTAGGGGTGGAACCTCTTCATGAACGGATGGATGCGCCCGAAGCCGATTTCGTTGCCGTTGTCGCCGATGCCGATCGAGACGATGCGGCGCGCCGCGGCCTCCTCGAAGACGGGCTTCAGGTCGACGCAGTTCTCCGGTCGGACACCGGTCGAATAGTTGATGTAGCCGTGCTCGTTGGACCCGAGCCGCTCGATGGCGACGACCGCCTTCGGCTGGTAGTCGTCGAACAGCTTGCGGGCCCACGGGCCGACTTCGTCCTGGCGTTCCGGCGCCGTCACGCTGGCCGCGCCGAGGCGGCGGGTCTTGCACAGATCGTAGTCGCGGATCATCAGACCGGCGGCGCGGCTCGACGCCAGCATCGGCGGCTCGTGACAGCGCTCCGTCACGTAGACCGGCACCGCCTTCAGGCCCCAGTAGAGCGCCCGCGCCAGCACGGCCCCGCCGGGCGGGCCGTCGCTTTCTCCGTTCGGCACTTCCGGAGCATAACCGGCGCCGACCGTGATGAGGACGGTGTCGCCCGGCCTGACGGCGGCGATCAGCGCCTCGGCGACCCGCGTGGTGATCGGCCGGCCGCCGCCTTCTCGCCGCGCCTCGTCATAGATCTGCCGGACGATGTTGTGGTTCATGGCGCGGTTGCGCATCTCCACCGTCACCAGGCGATCGATGTACTCTCCCGAGATATCCGGCATGTCGGCAATTCCTTTTCGTACCCTCTCACGAACCCCGGCGGGTGCGAGAACGGAATTGTCGTGACGGCCTCGAATAATGTCGAATACAATGTTCGTATCGGTGAATGCTCTAATGTTATGATGAAAACTTATGCAGCGTCCGCTCAATTTTCGTCGCATCGAAGCCTTCAGAGCAGTCATGCTGACAGGCAGCATGACCGCCGCCGGCAAGCTGATGACCATCTCGCAACCAGCCGTGACACGGCTGATCCGCGACCTGGAGATCGAGCTCGACCTGCCGCTGTTCCGTCGCTCCGGCACCCACATCTCACCGACGGCCGAGGCTCGTCAGCTCCATCGTGAGGTCGAGCGCTATTTCAGTGGCGTGGCGCACATCCGCGAGGCTGCGCGGGCGATCCGCGAGCTCAGGACCGGCCATCTGCGGATCGGCGCGATGCTGACGCTGTCGACCGGCTGCCTGCCGCGCGCCGTGCAGGCCTTTCTCGGTCGCCATCCCGACGTCACCGTCTCGATCCACTCCGACAGCTCGCTCGACATCGTCGAAATGGTGAGCCACGGGCAGCTGGATCTCGGGCTGAGCTCGATCCCGGCCGACCGCGCCGACGTTGCCCACACGCCACTCGCCGCCGTCGAGGCGGTGTGCGTGATGCCGCGCGGCCACCGGCTGGCCCGCGGCAAGGTGATCCATGTCCGCGACCTCGACGGCGAGGATTTCGTCTCGCTGGGCAGCAGCAGTCTGCTGCGACTGCGGGTGGAGGAGGCGTTACGGGCGACCGGCGTGCGGCCGCGCATCCGTCTCGGCACGCTCTATTCCTCCACGGTCGTCGGCTATGTGGCCGCCGGACTGGGCCTCGCCATAACGGATCCGTTCGCCGTGCTCGGACCGGGACGTGATCAGGTGGAGATCCGCCGGTTCAAGCCCGGCCTGCCGTTCGAGTTCTCGGCCGTCTATCCGCCGGGCGACGAGCGCTCCCGGCTGGCCCTCCAGTTCGTCGACATTCTCCGGCAGGTGGTCGCGGCCGACCTGCGCAGTCTTCGGCTCGGCCTGAGGAACACGGCGCCGGACGCCTGAATCCGACGACGCCTTTTCGGCGATGTCGGCGTCCCGGCGAGCGACATCCCACCGAGGGGCGACCAGCGACGAGGTCACGGACGCCGTCGACCTCGGCCATTTGCAAAAATTCGCGTCCGAGACCCGTCCTGCCGCTGGACGCCGTGTGGCGGGGAGGCAACGCTGCCGGTGCGATCGCGCGGCGGAGCTGCCCGATCGCATGTTTCACCGCTGTCTCGTGACGGCGCAAACCGATCGTCCGCAAACGACTTAGCCGTGATGCGGTGACGGCCCTGCGGTGCGACCGACGCAAAAACCCGCCCAAAATTCCACAATTGCCGGCCCCTCCCGAAGCCGAAAAGTAGAACCCGATACGGGGTGCGAGGGGACTGTCTCATGAGCCGCGAGTTGGAGAACACGTCGACCGGCAGCGGCTGCCGGGTCGGCGGCCGGCAGCGATCGGTGGAGCGACGTCTGGTACTGCTCGCCTCCATCGCCGTGGTCGCGGTGGCCGGGCTCCCGCACGCCGCCGCGGCCCAGATGGCCTGCGCCGACGAGAACGGCGACAACGGCGGTGCCTCGGCCACCGGCATCGCCTCGATCGCCTGCGGCTATTCGGCGGTGGCGAGCGGCAACGTCTCGGCGAGCTTAGGCCCCTATGCCCAGGCCTCGGGCGCGGCGGCGGTGGCGGCCGGCTACAAGAGCGCGGCGAGCGGAACCTATACGACGGCGGTCGGATCCGAGAGCGCCGCCTCGGGCGAATACGCGACCGCCCTGGGTGCCTCGACCACGGCGAGCGCCTTTTATGCGACGGCGGTCGGATATTTCGCCCAGGCCACCGGCGCGGATTCGATCGCGTCCGGCTACAAGAGCGCGGCCCTGGCGAGCTACGCCACGGCCTACGGGACCCAGAGCACGGCGAGCGGCGTCGGCGCCACCGCGGTCGGCGCCGAGGCCTCGGCGAGCGGCGACTACGCGGCGGCGTTCGGGTACACGGCCTCGGCGAGCGGTGCGAACAGCCTCGCGCTGGGCCGCGGCGCGACGGCGACCGGCGATTACGCGATCGCGTCCGGCTCCGGCAGCTCCGCCAGCGGCAACTACGCGTCCGCCTACGGCACGAACAGCAATGCGAGCGGCACCTCCTCGACGGCACTCGGGTCCAACAGCAGCGCCACGGACTATGGAACTGCGGTCGGCGGATCCGCCAACGCGAGTGGGAGCTCCGCGACCGCGCTCGGCAGCGCATCTGTGGCCTCGGGCGACAGCAGCATCGCGATCGGCCTTTACACGACGGCGAGCGGCTACGAGGCGACAGCCGTCGGCCCGTTCTCGACCGCCACCGGGTCGTGGGCGATCGCGGCGGGATCGACCAGCTCGGCGGCGGGGCAGCTCGCCTCGGCCTACGGCACCTGGAGCTCGGCCAGCGCCGCCAACAGCACGGCGCTCGGCGCGAGCAGCACCGCGAGCGGCACGGGGGCGACCGCGACCGGCTACGACAGCACCGCGGCGGGCTCCTACGCCTCCGCCTACGGGACGAACAGCAAGGCGAGCGGCAGCTACGCGACGGCGCTCGGAAACGACAGCTCCGCCGGAAGCTGGGACACCGCGGTCGGCTGGGCCGCCACCGCGAAGGGGGGCTACTCGACCGCGCTCGGCGGCGGAGCGCTGGCCTCGGGCGACAGCAGCATCGCGATCGGCTTCAACGCGACGGCGAGCGGCATGTACGCGACGACCATCGGCTCTGACGCCAACGCCTCCGGGCCGTGGGCGACCGCGGTGGGATGGGCCAGCTCGGCCACGGCGCAGTACGCCACGGCCTTCGGCACCGGAAGCGAGGCGAGCGGCACCAACAGCACGGCGATCGGCGCGAGCAGCACCGCGAGCGGCACCAATGCGGTCGCGCTCGGCGCCGGCTCGGTCGCCGACGTCGCCAACACCGTGTCGGTCGGCTCGAGCAGCAATCAGCGCAAGATCGTCAACGTCGCGGCCGGCACGCTGTCGGCGACCTCGACCGACGCCGTGACGGGCCAGCAGCTCTACGGCACCAACGCCACGATGGCGCAGATCCTCGGCACCACGCTCAACGCCGACGGCACCATCGCGGCGGCGAGCTACACGATCGGCGGCACCGCCTACACGAGCGTCGCCGGGGCCTTCACGGCGGTCGACGCCTCGCTCACCGGCCTGACCTCGCAGATCACCGGCGGCACCATCGGCCTGGTGCAGCAGGATGCGACCACCAAGACCATCACGGTGGCGGCGACGACCGGCGGCGGCTCGGTCGACTTCACCGGCACCGACGGCAGCCGCGTCCTCACCGGCGTCGCGGCCGGCACCGTGTCGGCGGCCTCGACCGAGGCCGTGACGGGCAGCCAGCTCTACGGCACCAACGCCACGATGGCGCAGATCCTCGGCACCACGCTGAACGCCGACGGCACCATCGCGACGCCGAGCTACACGATCGCCGGGACGACCTATTCGACCATCGCCGACAGCTTCGCGGCCATCGACGCGGCGCTGTCGAGCTATGGCACCGGCATCACCACGCTGCAGACCTCGGTGACGGTGCTGCAGACCCAGGTCTCGACCCTGGTCGCCGCCTCCGCCTACACGGCCGTCAACTCGACCGCGGCGGCCGCCTCGGCCGGCGGCAGCGAGGCGGTGGCGATCGGCGGCGGGGCGAGCGCGGCCGGCAACGGTGCCACCGCGGTCGGCGCTTCGAGCACCGCCTCGGGCACCAACAGTGCGGCCTTCGGCGCGTCGGCGACCGCCTCGGGCACCAGCGCGACGGCGCTCGGTGCCTCCTCGACCGCCTCCGGCATGGCCTCCCTGGCGGCGGGCAGCAGCGCCACGGCGAGCGGCGACAACGCGGTGGCGATCGGCACCAACGCGCTCGCCTCGGCGGCCGGCGCGCTCGCCGTCGGGCTCGGCGCGTCGTCGACCGGCGCCAATGCCATCGCGATCGGCACCGGCGCCAGCGCCACCGGCTCGGTCGCGGTCGGCACCGCCGCCGCGGCCGCCAATGGCGGCGCCGCCTTCGGCGACTATGCGGTGGCGACCGGCGCGGGCAGCACCGCGGTCGGCCCCAGTGCGTCGGCGACGGTCGCCAACGGCACCGCCATCGGCAGCGGCGCGACCGTCACGGCGGCCAACAGCGTCGCGCTCGGCGCCGGCTCGGTCGCGAGCGAGAGCAACACCGTGTCCGTCGGCGCCAGCGGCAGCGAGCGGCGGATCACCAACGTGGCGGCCGGCGTCAACGCCACCGACGCCGTCAACGTCGCCCAGCTCCAGGCCGCGACCGCCGGCTTCAACTCCACCATCGCCGGCCTGCAAACCCAGGTCGCCGGCCTGCAGAGCCAGATCACCGACAACCAGCGCGAGGCCCGCCGCGGCGTCGCCGCCGCGGTGGCGACCGCCAGCGCCCCGATGCCGTCGGCGGCCGGCAGGACCACCTGGCAGGTGCGCGGCGCGACCTTCAACGGCGAGTTCGGGGTCGGCTTCGGCATGGCGCACCGGCTCACCACCACGACGCCGCTCGCCATCGTGGCGGGCTACGGTAACGGCGGCGGCCGCGATCACACCGGTTACGTCGGGCTCGGCGGCGAGTTCTGAGCCGCTCGGCATCACCCCGTATTTCAATACCGCAAAACGCGAATATTGGCCGGTCGCAGATCACAGATAGCAGGCGGCTGTCGCCTCGCCGCAACACACGCGGGTACCGGGATGGATTACTCTCGTCGTACCGGTCTAGGCGGATGCGCTTCGGCGCGCCGGAGTGGTGCGGGGGGACGATGCGGACGACGGTTGGAAGGGGGCGGCGGGGCGCCAGAACGATCGATGCGGCCCTGCTGGCGAGCTGCGCGTGCCTGGCGGGTCCGCTGACGGTCCCGGCAGCGGCTCAGACGGTCGGCGGCACCGGCACGCCGATCACCTGTCTGCAGTACACGGCCACCGCGGAGCTCGCCTGCGGCACCGGCTCCATCGCCACCGGCAACGGCAGCACGGCCTACGGCCTCAATGCCAACAGCAGCGGCGACTTCTCGATCGCCATCGGCGCCAACTCGAACGCCAGCGCGTCGGGATCGACCGCCATCGGCGTCGACGCCAACCGCTACGTCACGCCGGGCGCGAACTCGACCGTGCTGGGCTCGGGCGCGGCGGCCACCGGCACCGGGGCCATCGCCATCGGCGGCGTCGCCAGCGCACCCGGCGAGACGATCGCCCGCGGCGCCAACTCCGTCACGGTCGGCTATCTCTCGAAAGCCGGCGGCACCGCCGGGAGCGCCTACGAGAACGACAACGCGACCGCGATCGGCGGCGACGCCCAGGCCGGCGCGACGGCGGCGGGCCAGATCAACGCCACCGCGGTCGGCGCCGAGTCGCGCGCCAATGCCATCAACGCCTCTGCCTTCGGCGCGTCGAGCATCGCGTCCGGCGGCGGCTCCACGGCGCTCGGCGTCGGCAGCACGGCCTCGGGCGGCAACAGCATCGCGGCCGGTGCCGGCTCGACCGCCTCCGGCCTCGCCTCGACGGCGGTCGGCGTCAGCAGCGCGGCCTCGGCGTTCGGCAGCACCGCGCTGGGCAGCAACGGGCGGGCCGCCGGGGAGAACAGTAGCGCCGTCGGGTACAACGCGTTCGCCGGCTACGACTCCAGCGGCAGCAACGCCTTCACCAACAACAACACGACGGCGATCGGCCAGGGCGCCCAGGCCGGCGCGACCGCCGCCGGGCAGACCAACGCGACCGCGCTCGGCACCACCTCGCGCGCCAATGCGGCGAGCGCCACGGCACTCGGCGCCACCGCCCAGGCGACGGCGGCGAGCGCCACCGCGATCGGCACCGGCGCGGTGGCGAGCGGCAGCAATTCGGTGGCTCTGGGCGCCGGCTCGCTCGCCACCGCGGCCGACACGGTGTCGGTCGGCTCGGCCGGCAACGAGCGCCGGATCGTCAATGTCGGCGACGGCACGCTGTCGACGAGCTCGACCGATGCCGTCACGGGTCGCCAGCTCTACGGCACCAACGCCTCCATGGCGCAGATCCTCGGCGCGACATTGAACGCCGACGGCACCATCGGGGCGGCGAGCTACACGATCGGCGGCACCGCCTACGCGACCATCGCCGACACCTTCGCGGCGGTCGACAGCGCGCTCTCGGGCTACGGCACCACGATCGCCACCTACGGCACCAGCATCACGGCGCTGCAGACCTCGGTAACGACGCTGCAGACGACGGCCACCAGCCTGCAGACCCAGATCAACACGCTCGCCGCGGCCTCCGCCTACACGGCCGTCAACTCCAGCGCCGCGGCGGCGGTCGCCGGCGGCAGCGAGGCGGTGGCGATCGGCGGCGGGGCGAGCTCCGCCGGCAACGGCGCCACCGCGGTCGGCGCGGCGAGCACCGCGTCGGGCACCAACAGCGCCGCCTACGGCGCCTCCGCCGCCGCGTCCGGGGCCAGCGCCACCGCGCTCGGGGCGTCGGCATCGGCATCCGGCGTCGCCTCCCTGGCGGCGGGCAGCAGCGCCACGGCGAGCGGCGACAACGCGGTGGCGATCGGCTCGAACGCCCTCGCCTCGGCGGCCGGCGCGCTCGCCGTCGGGCTCGGCGCATCGTCGACCGGCGCCAATGCCATCGCGATCGGCACCGGCGCCAGCGCCACCGGCTCGGTCGCGGTCGGCACCGCCGCCGCGGCCGCCAATGGCGGCGCCGCCTTCGGCGACTTCGCGGTCGCGACCGGCTCGAGCAGCACGGCGGTCGGGCCCAATGCCTCGGCCACGGTGGCCAGCGGCACCGCGATCGGCAGCGGCGCGACCGTGACGGCGGCGAACAGCGTGGCGCTCGGCGCCGGCGCGGTGGCGAGCGAGGCCAACACCGTGTCGGTGGGCGCCGCAGGCAGCGAGCGGCGGGTCACCAACGTGGCGGCCGGCGTCAACGCCACCGACGCCGTCAACGTCGCCCAGCTCCAGGCCGCGACTGCCGGCTTCGGCTCGACCATCACGGGCCTGCAGACCCAGGTCGCCGGCCTGCAGAGCCAGATCACCGACAACCAGCGCGAGGCCCGCCGCGGCATCGCCGGCGCGGCCGCGCTCGCCGTGGCGATGACCCCGTCGGCGCCGGGCCGGACGACCATGTCGCTCAACACCAGCCACTTCCACGGCGAGACGGCGCTCGGCGTCGCCCTGGCCCACCGGCTGAACACGACGGTGCCGCTGATCGTGCACGGCAGCTACGCCAATGCGGGCGGCGCCGAGCACATCGCCCGCGGCGGCGTCGCGGTGGAGTTCTGACCGGATCGTGTCCGCGGCAGGCCGAGGTCGGGCCGCGTCGCCGGGCGCCGGCGCCGCGACGTGATCAGATCGCCGGCTCGACGACGACGGCGGTGTCGCCGATCGCGGCGAGCGCCCGCTCGCCGGCCTGCACGAAGAACACGAAGATGGTGGCAGTCAGGAGCTCGAGGCCCTCGCGCAGCGGCGGCCGGAAGGTCACGCGGTCCGGCTCGGGGCCGCGCACCAGCAGGCCGCCGGCCTCGAGCTCGCGCAGCAGGGTGAGCACGTGCTTGCGCGAGACGCCGAACTGCGTCGCCAGCGCGTTGATCGACAGCCGGACCGGTTCCGTCGGCGGGAACGGGCCGTCCTCGGGACCTTCGAGGGCGAGCGCGAACAGCACCGGGATGCCGCCGTTGCGGTCCGAGATGGACGCCAGGCAGGGCGCGTGCTGCAGCAGCCGGAAGCCCGCGATATAGGGCTCGCCGAGGGCGCCGACGAAGGCCGGCACGAACTCCGGGCGGGCGAGCGCGGCGGAGAACCGGGATGCCGCCGGGACCACCTCGGCCAGCGCCGCGAAATGCGCCTCCCACCGCTTCTTCTGCAGGTCGAGCAGCCGCTCGGTCGGCACCAGCAGACGGCGGCGGCGATCGGGGTCCGCGGCCGGCTCGAGATAGCCCGCCGCCCGCAGCACCGCGAGCATCGCCTCGCAGCGGCCGCGGCTGCACAAGGCGAGCTTCACGCACATGTCCTTCAGGGCGCCGACCGTCAGGCCGGGCCGGCCATCGCCGCCGCCGTGGTGGTGGAGGTACAGCGCGACCAGCATGAACAGCGCACGGGCGCGGTCGTTCATCAGCAGGTTCAGGACCGTGTTGCCGCGAAACAACGCGACGACGCCGTTCGCATGGGTCCGCATCCCCGCCGAGAACCCCGGACGGGCCCGCATGGCGGCGACCGCGGAGGGAGAAACCCCGAACGTCATTGGTATTTTCACCGACGTACAATGAATGGCATACACCCACCCTTATCCCGTCAGGCTAGCAAATCCACCCAAAATTCCACAATTGCCGGACCACCCGCGGGCATAACAGGTGGGACCCTCGGGTTCGGGCACGAGGGTCTCGGCATGGCGACGGACTGCTGGCGACAGGCGACGGCCCGGAGCACGATCGCGGGCCTGTGCGGCACGGCGGGCCGGCGGCGGCGCCGGGCGATGGGCCGCGGCGCCCTGCTCGCCTCGGCCGCCGTGATCGCCGTGGCGGCGCTGCCGCACGGCGCCGCGGCGCAGCTGGCCTGTGTCGATGCCAATGGCAACGCCTACGCCGCGACGGCCACCGGGACCGCCTCGACCGCTTGCGGGCCGCAGGCGGTGGCGAACGGCAACTATGCGACCGCGACCGGAGCCAATGCGCAGGCGAACGCGGCGAACTCGATCGCCATCGGTGGCAATTCGGCGAGCGGGGCCGGCAATGCCGCCTTCGTCGACTCCGGGGCGGCGAACGCCATCGCCATCGGCAACCGGTCGCGGGTCAGCGACGAGGGCTTCAGCGGCGTGGCGCTCGGCAACGCCGCGAGCGTCACCGGCGCCTTCGGCGTCGCGGTGGGCAGCGGCAGCAGCGCCAAGGCGAGCGGCACCGCGATGGGGGCGAGCGCGACGGCGGGCGCGGACTCCAGCTCCGCCTTCGGGGCCAGCGCCGTCGCATCCGGGCTCGGGTCCACGGCGCTCGGGGCCGGCAACACGGCGTCCGGCCTCGCCTCGACGGCGCTCGGCAGCTACAGCTTCGCCACCGGAGACGTCAGCACGGCGATCGGTGCGAGCGCGTCGGCGAGCGCGAGCTCTGCCGTGGCGGTCGGCAGCAGCGCCGTGGCCGCGGGAGACTCCGCCCTCGCGATGGGACGCCAGAGTTACGCCAGCGGACAGGACAGCATCGCGTTCGGCACCACGGCAGCGGCCACGACGCAGAACGCCGTCGCGATCGGGGCGCGGGCCACGGTCACGGGTCACAACAGCGTGGCGATCGGTGCCAACTCGATCGCCGACGAGGCCGAGACGGTGTCGGTCGGCGCGGCCGGCACCGAGCGGCGCATCGTCAACGTCGCCGACGGCCGGCTGTCGGCCAGCTCGACCGACGCGGTGACGGGGAAGCAGCTCTACGGCACCAACGCGACCATGGCGCAGATCCTCGGTACCACGCTCAACGCCGACGGCACCATCGCGGCGGCGAGCTACACGATCCAGGGCACCGCCTACGCGACCATCGCCGACAGCTTCGCCGCGGTCGACGCCGCGCTGTCCGGCTACGGCACCACCCTCGCCTCCTACGGCACCATGCTCGCCACCTACGCGACCGACATCACGGCGCTACAGACCTCGGTCACGGCGCTGCAGACCACCACGACCAGCCTGCAGACCCAGATCACCACGCTCGCCGCCGCCTCCGCCTACACGGCGGTGAATTCGAGCGCGGCGGCCGCCTCGGCCGGCGGCAGCGAGGCGGTGGCGATCGGCGGCGGGGCGAGCGCGGCCGGCAACGGCGCCACCGCGGTCGGCGCTTCGAGCACCGCGTCCGGCACCAACAGCGCGGCCTTCGGGCCGTCGGCGACCGCCTCGGGCACCAGTGCCACCGCACTGGGCGCCGCCTCGACCGCCTCCGGCACCGCGTCGCTGGCGGCCGGCAGCGGCGCCACGGCGAGCGGCGACAACGCGGTGGCGATCGGCACCAATGCGCTGGCCTCGGCGGCCGGCGCGCTCGCCATCGGGCTCGGCGCAGCGTCGACCGGCCAGAACGCCATCGCGATCGGCACCGGGGCGAGCGCCACCGGCTCGGTCGCGGTCGGCACCGCGGCCTCGGCCGCCAATGGCGGCGCCGCCTTCGGCGACTACGCGGTGGCGACCGGCGCGGGCAGCACCGCGGTCGGCCCCGGCGCGTCGGCGACGGTCGCCAACGGCACCGCCATCGGCAACGGCGCGACCGTGACGGCGGCCAACAGCGTCGCGCTCGGCGCCGGCTCGGTGGCGAGCGAGGCGAACACCGTGTCGGTCGGCGCCAGCGGCAGCGAGCGGCGGGTCACCAACGTGGCCGCCGGCGTCAACGCCACCGACGCCGTCAACGTCGCCCAGCTCCAGGCCGCGACCGCCGGCTTCGGCTCGAGCATCGCCGGCCTGCAGAGCCAGGTCTCCGGCCTGCAGACCCGGGTGGACGACAACCAGCGCGAGGCGCGCTCCGGCACGGCGCTGGCGCTCGCCGCCACCGGCCTGCGCTACGACAACCGGCCCGGCAAGGCGTCGCTCGCCGCCGCGTTCGGCCACTACCGCGGCCAGTCGGGTCTCGCCGTCGGACTGGGCTACGCGGTGAGCGACCGCTGGCGTGTCAACGCCGCCTTCTCGGGCGCGCCGGACGTGAGCGACTACGGCGTCGTCGCCGGCGCGTCGCTGACGCTGAACTGAGCCGCGACACGGTGGCCCGGTTGCGCGCCCGGAGGCATGCGGTAGATTTTTCGACCGGCGGGCGGTCCGAGCCGGCCGGCGAGAACGTTCGAGTTGCAGGTGCAGTCGCCTGTCCCGCGGCGAGACGGTTCGCGCGGCCGGCGACGTGACAATCCCCGAGGTCCCGTGCACGTCCTGAAGCGTCTGTCTGCTCCGCTCGGTGCCGTCGTCGTCTCGACGGCCGCCGTCCCGGCCACCGCCCAGCAGGCGGAGTGGTCGAAGATGCCGCGCATGCAGCTCGAGCGACAGTTCGCCGGGCCGCTCGCCGACACGGTGATCCAGCGCTGGCGCGATCCGGCCGACGGCACCGTGTGCTACCTGTACCTGCCGATCAACGTGCCGCACTCGGCGCCGACCCAGTCCGGCTACGTCCAGTACGGGCCCGCCAGCATCGGCTCGATCAGCTGCATGGCCGCGGGTCCGCCTGCGCCGCCGCCGAACGGCGCCCCGCCGCGACGCCCGCCGAACGCCGGCCCGCCCCCCGCCGCCCCGCTGCGGTGAGAGCGCGCGCCGTCGACGCGAGGGTGTGACTTTTTCTATTTTTACGCGCACGATGAGACCCTTCCGAAGGAGGGGCCCCGGTGAAGATCGACTCGGCGCGCGCCTTGAAAGCGGAGATCGCCACCCGGATCGTGCCCGGAGCCATCGAGGCCATCCGGGCACAGGGCGGGCTCTCGGTGACTGTCCTTTCGCTCGAAAAGGCACGAACCGGCGTCGAGCCTCAGCTCGCCCTCGGATTGGCGGCGGGACGCGGCGCCGGCGACGTGACGCTCGCGGTGCGGCTGTAGCGCCGCTCCCTCGAGGCCGCCGAGGATCTCATCGACCGCATCCGCAAGCGCGCGCGAAACGAGGTCGACATCCGCTTCGTCGGCCGCGTGATCCGTCAAAAGCGACCCTGGTACCAGTCCAGAGTTCGCCCCCTGGTCGCCGGAGCGTCAGTCGGCCACCTCCGGATCACGGCAGGAACCATCGGTGCCCTCGCGATCGACCGCCGATCCGGCCGGACCGTGATCCTGAGCAACAATCACGTTCTCGCCAACGAGAACGACGCGGAGGCGGGCGACGCCATCCTGCAGCCGGGCGCCTACGATGGCGGGCACCGCCCGGGTGACGTCGTCGCCAAGCTCACGAGGTTCGTGAAGTTGAAGCCGCGGACGGCCAACGTGATGGACGCCGCGGTGGCGGAGGTCCGGCGGGCGATCGCAGTCGACCCGCTCGACTACCATGATCTCGGCCGTCTGGCGGGACCGCGTGTCGCGCCGCTGCTGCCGGGCGTCGAGGTCGCCAAGCTCGGCCGGACGACAGGCACGACGCGGGGGCGGGTCACGGCGATCGAGCTCGACAATGTGGTGGTCGACTACGACGCCGGAGCATTGTCGTTCGACGATCAGATCGAGATCGAGTCGACTGGGCGCGGTCCATTCAGCGCAGGTGGCGATTCCGGCTCGCTGATCCTCGACCGCGACGGCCGCGGCTGTGCGCTTCTGTTCGCCGGGAGCGACACCGGCGGCACGAACGGCCGGGGGCTCACCTATGCCAATCCGATCGGACCCGTCCTCCGCAAGCTGGCGATCGAGCTCGCGAGTCCCTAGATGCCTCTCATGGACGACAGCAAGATCGCGGCCGTGCGCCGAGCCAAGAAACGGTTTGCCGAGGTGGCACCGAAAGATGTCGACGTGGTCGGGCTCGGGATCGGGCTGTCCGGCGCCGATCCCGCCTTGAAGGTCAATCTGCGCAGTCGGCCGGCCGACTCGTCCGCGCTGCCGCAGACGATCGACGGCGTGCCGGTGATCTACGACGTGGTCGGGCCCATCCGGCCGCGCTGACCACCGTCACTTCGGCGCCAGGCTGCGGACATAGGCGGCGAGGTCGGCGGCCTCGGCGCGGGTGAGGTTCATGTCCGGCATCCGCGGATGCGGGTCGAGCAGGAACAGCGCCAGGGCGGCCGCGTCGAACGTGTTGCGGCGGGCGATGCTCGGGAACGGCGTGGCCTCGCCGGTCGCCTGGGTCTGGTCGACCGCGGTGACGTGGCAGGTGGCGCACCAGCGCTGCGCGATCGCGGCGCCGCGGGCCGGATCGGCCGGCGACGCCACGCCCGGACGCGGCCCCTGCCCCTGCGCGAACAGCCACTCGGCCGGCGCCGGCCCGGCGACGGACGCGAGCAGAACGGCGAGGGCGAGGGGCGCGAAACGACGACGCAGCGGCATGGGCAATCCCGAAGTCGGCACGGCGGCCAAAAGTCGCGAGTGGCAATTCCATCTGCCAGGATGGCGCGAAGCCGGCGCCTTGTCGCGTGAAATCGGCATCTCGCGGGTTCCGCGAAGGTCCACGACGGCGCCGCCGCCCGATCAGCGGGGCCAGCCTGCCATCGGGCCAGGGCCCGGTCAGCGGGCCAGAAGCTCGATCTCGCCGTCGACGCCGGTGATGACCTTGAACTCGCGCTCGACGGTGCGGCCCTCGTTGCGGGCGATGGCGCGGTAGTCGCCCTCCGCCAGCACGACGCGCGGGAAGGCGCCGACCGTCTCCTTGATGACGTCGCCGCCCGGCGTCAGCACGGTCCAGCTGGTGTTGGCGAGCGCCTCGCCGCCGCGCTCGCCGACCAGCTTGAGGGTGATCACGGCGGCCCGGTGCGTCACCGTCACGTCGGTGAGCTTGCCGGCCTGCACCTTGATGTCGGAGCGCACCACGGCGTTCGAGTCGCCGTAGTTCGAGACGATGTGATAGGTGCCCTCGGGCACCACCACGACGTCGCCGGTGGCGATGCCGGAGGCGACCTGGCGCTTGTCGCCGGTCTCGAACTGGCTGCCGCTGAAGATGTCGAAGGCGATCTGCCCGTGCGGGATGCGGGCGTCGCCGACCCGGCCCTCGATGCGCACGCCGCCGGCCGGCAGGTCGAACACCTCGCGCACCGGCTCGTTGCGCAGCGACACCGTCTTGGCGGCGCTGGCGAGCCCGAAGGCGACGTGCACCACGTAGTCGCCCGGCGGCAGCGCCAGATTCGGGGTGGGCGTGCGGTCCTCGCGCAGCGGCCGGAACGCGCCGGTGATGTCGGGCCGCACCGCGTAGACGCGCCACACCACGCCGCCGTTCACGGGCGCGCTGTCGCGGCCGTAGCGGGCGGCGAGCGAGAGCGGCACGTCGCGCGGCACGGCCGGCGAGATCGTCGCGGCGGCGGGCGGGACGGAGAGCTGCGGCCCGGGGCCGAGCGGCAGCGGCGCCACCGGTCCGGCCGGCGCCGGGGCGAGCGACTGGAGCTGCGGCCCGGCCGGCAGCGGAGCCGGACCCGGCACGCCGCCCGGCGGCGACATCAGGCCGAGGCCCGGCGGCGGCGACTTCTGGTTCTGGGAGGGCGACAGCAGGCCGCCGAACGGCAGCGAGTTCACGAAGCGCTGCATCGCGCCGACGATCGCCTGCTCGGGGCGGTTCTGGGCGGCGGCCGGCGAGGCCGCGCAGGCGAGCGTCAGCACCGCCGCGACGCCCATGGCGACGCGGGTGAAACCGCCCACGAATCGGATCGAGCCACCCCCTGCCCTGCCCATCGAGTCAGATAGGCGGCACTTTGAGGCAATTTCATGCCGCGCGGCCTTTATCGGCTGTCCTGCGTATGGTAGCCGGACGGCCGTTTCCATTACCGCGCCACGGGAGAGTTTCCCCACATGACCGACGCCCTCGCGCTCCTCAAGACCCGCCGTTCCGTCAAGCCCGACCAGCTCTCCGGTCCGCCGCCGACCGCCGAGGATCTCGACACCATGCTGGGCATCGCCGCGCGGGTGCCCGACCACGGCAAGCTGGTGCCGTGGCGCTTCATCGTCTTCGAGGGCGACCACCGCGAGGAGGCCGGCGCCGCCATCGCCTCGGCCTATGCGGCCAAGTATCCGGACGCCAGCGGCGACCAGATCTATTTCGAGACCAACCGGCTCGCCCGCGCGCCCGTCGTGGTCGCCGTGGTGTCGAGCCCGGTGGAGAGCCAGAAGATCCCGGCCTGGGAGCAGCAGCTCTCCGGCGCCGCGGCGGCCCAGAACCTGCTGCTCGCCGCCCACGCGCTCGGCTATGCCGCGTGCTGGCTGACCGAGTGGTTCGCCTACGACGCCCAGGTGATGCGCGCCTTCGGCCTGGAGGAGCACGAGCGCTTCATCGGCTTCGTCCATATCGGCCGCTTCGCCGGCACGCCCGAGGATCGCGCCCGCCCGGCGCTGGCCGACATCGTCACCCGCTTCGAGGCCTGACGGGACGCCGGCACCGGCCTGCGGCGGCGCCGGGCGCTGTCGCGCGGCCGGGCGTCGTCGCCCTTTGCGACTCCGTGTCGTCGACCGTCGTCGCGCGTCGGCATCCGAGATTCGGGCCGGGATTGCGGCCACGCACGAGCGTATTTGCACCGCAGCAAGCAGACGCCATCCCAGTGCCGAGGTTTCGACATCTTCGGCCGCCCGACGAATACGATTCGCCATCTTTCCGCGGCTCCATATTCTGCCTCAGGCGTCTTTCAACGTCGTCGCGGGACACCTTTTGTTGATTGGCGAAGCCGCATGCCGCACCGCACATCAGGCCGCGACGGACAACGAAGACCCTCCCACGGTGGCGACCTCATCCGTCTGCGCCGCCGAACGATCGGAGACCAACAACCATGTCGATCAAGGTCCGCACCCCCGCCCGCTTCGCCCTCGCCGCCGTCCTGACCGTCGCGACCGCCACGGGCGCGCTCGCCGCCAGCCGCGGCCAGGGACAGGCCGCCCGCGATGTCGGTCCGGCCCCGCAGGCCTGGGGCGCCTACGCCGCGGCGCCGGGCGTGCCGTCGGCGGCCTGGGGCGCCTATGCCTGGGCGCCCCAGGGCTACGGCTACCACGGCACCGGCTATTCGAGCCTGTCGGCCCCCGACCGTCACGATCAGGCGAAGGGCGGCATCGACTACTGACGGGAGCGCGAGGCGCCGCCGCGGCGCGGTTTCGCCCCCGCGTCGCGGCCCGTCACCGCGATCTCGCCCGAGAGGCCGGCGCCCCGCGCCGGCCTCTTTTCATGCCCGGCGCCAGCTTCATGCCCGGCCTCAGCGCGCCGGGCCCGGCCGCGATCCCGGCTCCAGCACGGCGGCGGCCTTGCAGGTGAGCCGCCAGGCGACGCCGCCGGGCGCGTAGTCGAGGGCGATGTCGGCGTCGAGGGCGCCGCGTGCCAGACGGTCGATCACCACCGAGCCGAAGCCCTTGCGGGTCGGCGGGACGACGGGCGGGCCGTCGTGCTCGGTCCAGGCGATGGAGAAGTCCGGCGCACCGGAGTCACCGCGCAGGCCCCACCGCACCGCGACCCATCCGGTCTCGCCCGACAGCGCACCATACTTGCCGGCGTTGGTCGCCAGCTCGTGCAGCGCCATGCCGATCGTCTGGGCCGCCGTGGCCGAGACCACCACGGGCTCGCCGTCGAGCCGGATGCGGCGGCCGACGCTGTCGCGGAAATGCGCGAGCTGAGCCCGGACCAGCTCGTCGAGCGGAACGCCCGTCCAGCCGCTGCCGGTGAGCAGATCGAGGCTCGCGGCGAGGGCCTGCATGCGCTCGGTGAAGCGCGACAGGAACTCCTCCGGCGAGCTCGCCGCCGTCTGCCGCGCCACCGCCTGCAGGAGGCTCAGCATGTTCTTGGAGCGGTGGTTGACCTCGTGCATCAGGAGCTCGATGCGCTGCTCGTAGCGCTTGCGCTCGGTGAGATCGTAGAACCAGCAGACGACGCCGTGGCGTCCGTCGGGGAACGCCACCCGCTCGATCTGCCAGTCGTAGGACTCCACCTCGCCGATGTCGCCGCGGGTCTCGGTCGTGTCGTGGGCCCGGAACGGCTCGCCGGTCGCGAGCGTGTGGCGGAAGCGGGCGATCGCCTCGCTGGCGAAGGGCTCGGACCAGACGATCCGCAGCACCTCGGCGAAGTCGCGGCCGATCAGCGGCGTCACCGAACCGAACACCTTGCGGGCGCCGGCGCTCACCTGGGCGAGCCGGAAATCGTCGCCGATCAGATAGACGCCGAACGGCGCGTTCTCGATCAGGTCCAGATAGGTCTCGTAGCCGCGGCGGAGCTGCGCCTCGGTGCGTTTGCGCTCGCCGATGTCGCGCACGATCGCCCACATGGCGATCGGCCGGCCGGCGTCGTCGCGGGCCAGCGCGGTGCGCAGCTCGACCGGCACCAGCGTCCCGTCCTTGCGCCGATACTCCTTCTCGTACACGTCGGAATGGCCGCGCGGCAGGACCTGCTCGCGGACGATCGCCGCCTCGGCGGCGTGCCAGCGCTCCGGCGTGAGATCCTGATAGGTCAGCGCCGCGAGCTCCGCGGCCGTGTGGCCGACGAGTTCCCGGTACAGCGCGTTCGTCTCGACGATGTGCCCGTCCATGTCGACCAGCACATAGGCGTCGCGCATCGTCTCGTGCAGCATCCGGTGGCGCAGCTCGGCCCCCTTCTGCGCCGTGACGTCGGCGACGGACCCGACGATCCGGGCCGGCCGTCCGTCCGGACCCGCCCGGGTGCGGCCGCGCAGCGCCAGCCAGTGGACGCTCCCGTCCGGCCAGCGCACCCGCAGCTCGACCGCGAGCACGCCGGTCTCGAGCGCCGCCGCGAAGGCGTCGCGGAACCGCGGCCGGTCCTCCTCGATCACGTGACGTTCGCAGATCGCCTGCCCCCAGGCGGGCTGCAGCGCCGCATGGCCGAACAGCCGGTCGTGTTGCAGCGAGCGGTTCGGCGCACTGTCGGTGGCGAGATCGAGGGTGAAGACCCCGAGACCGGCGGCCTCGACGGCGAGCCGAAGCTGATCGTCCTGGTCAGGCGGCACGTCGTCCATTCGCCATCGGTCCACGCCTCGCTTCGCACCGCCGGCCGGCCGGCGGTGCGGCGGACACGATAGCGCGGTTCCCGGCCGCGACAAACGTCCGCGCCCGCCGGGACAGGCGTCACGGCGTCACGGCGCCGCAGGACAGGTGGCCCGCCGAGGACTGTCGACAGATCACGCGCAGCAGGTCGGCCCGCAGCAGGGGCCGGCCCCGACGTCACGGTCCGGCGCCGGCTTCTCGGCGCGAACGAAGGCGCCGAAGAACCGGCCGTCGACCTGCTCGGCCAGCGCATCGACGTCGTGGCCCCTGCCGACCAGCAGGTCGCGCGCGTCCTCGACCTCGTAGACGCGGGTCGGCGTGATGGAGATCGCCGTGAAGCCGGCCGCGGCGAGCCGCGCCACGTAGTCGGCCTCGTCGAGCGCGCCGGCGAGGCAGCCGACCCACAGCAGCATGTCGGCCTGCAGCGCCGCCGGAATGGCGCCGCGCGTCACCACGTCGGAGACGGCCAGGCGGCCGCCCGGCTTCAGCACCCGGAACGCCTCGCGGAACACCCGGTCCTTGTCGGCCGACAGATTGATGACGCAGTTGGAGATGATCACGTCGACCGCGGCGTCGGGCAGCGGGATCGCCTCGATCTCGCCCTTCAGGAACACGACGTTGTCGAGGCCGGCCTTGCGCTGGTTGTCGCGGGCGAGCGCCAGCATCTCGTCGGTCATGTCGAGGCCGTAGGCCTTGCCGGTCGGGCCGACCCGGCGGGCCGACAGCAGCACGTCGATGCCGCCGCCGGAGCCGAGATCCAGCACGGTCTCGCCCTCGTTCAGCGCGGCGAGCGCGGTCGGGTTGCCGCAGCCGAGCGAGGCGAGCAGCGCCTCCGCCGGCAGCCCCTCGGCCTGCGCCGCGTCGTAGAGATCGGTGGTGATCGGGTCGCAGCCGCCGGCGCCGGACGGGCCGCAGCAGGCGCTGCGCCCGGACGCGGCCTGCCGGGCAGCGGCCGCGTAGGTCTCGCGGACCACGTCCTTCACGTCGGGGCTGTGCGGGTCGGGCTGGGTCATCGGGCTCTCCTGGGCGCGGGTCCGGGACGGGGGCGGCGCGGCCGGCAGTATTTGCGCTTGCGCGCATATGCGCAAGGAGTAATATTCACCCATGAGCGACGCCCTCACGATCCTGACCGCCCTCGCCGAGCCGACCCGTCTCGCCGCCGTCCGCCTGCTGTGGGACGGGCGCGAGCACTGCGTCTGCGAGCTGATGCGCCTCGTCGGCGCCAGCCAGTCGCGGATGTCGCGCCACATGGGGGTGCTCAAGAGCGCCGGCCTGGTGACCGACCGGCGCGACGCCCAGTGGGTGCGCTATCGCCGCACCCGGACGCTGTCGCCGGAGGTCGCGGCCCTGGTCGACGCCGCGCTGGCGCTGCCGGCCCCCGCCGCACAGGAGAGGAGCGCCGCATGAGCACCGCCTCGCCCGGCCGGCCTGCCCTGCCCCGGGCGACCGGACCGCGGATCGCCCTTCTCGCCGGCCTCCTGCTCCTCTGGGCCGCCGTCTATGCGAGCCTGCTGCCGGCGGCCGAATGGATCGTCCGGCAGCTTCCGCTCGATGCCGAGGCCCCGCCCGGCCGGGCCCTCGCCTTCTTCCTCTACGACACCCCGAAGGTGCTGCTGCTGCTCACCCTGGTGGTGTTCGCCATGGGCGTGGTGCGCAGCTTCTTCTCGCCCGAGCGCACCCGCGCGCTGCTCGCCGGCCGGCGCGAGGGCGTCGGCAATGTCGCGGCCGCCGGCCTCGGCATCGTGACGCCGTTCTGCTCCTGCTCGGCCGTGCCGCTGTTCATCGGCTTCGTCTCGGCCGGCGTGCCGCTCGGCGTCACCTTCTCGTTCCTGATCGCCGCCCCGATGGTCAACGAGGTGGCGCTCGGCCTGCTGTTCGCCCTGCTCGGCTGGCAGGTGGCGCTCGCCTATCTGGGCTTCGGGCTGATGCTCGCGATCGTGGCCGGCGCCGTCATCGGCCGGCTGAAGCTCGAAGACTGGCTCGAGCCCTGGGTGCGGGATCTCCGCGTCGCGCCCGCCGCCGTCGAGGCGCCCACCCTGACGCTCGCCGACCGCATCGACGCCGGCCGCGAGGCCGTGGTCGACATCGTCGGCCGGGTCTGGCCCTGGGTGATCGCCGGCATCGCGGTCGGCGCCTTCATCCACGGCTGGGTGCCCGAGACCCTGCTCGCCGCGATCATGGGCCGCGACGCCTGGTGGTCGGTGCCGGCGGCCGTCGCCCTCGGCATTCCAATGTACTCCAACGCCGCCGGCATCGTGCCGGTGGTCGAGGCCCTGCTCGGCAAGGGCGCCGCGCTCGGCACCACCCTCGCCTTCATGATGAGCGTGATCGCGCTGTCGGCGCCGGAGCTCGTCATCCTCCGCAAGGTGCTCACCGTGCGCCTGATCGCCGTGTTCGTCGGCGTCGTCGGGCTCGGCATCCTGGCGGTCGGCTATCTGTTCAACGCCCTGTTCGGGTGATTTTCGGGAGTCTCGTCCATGAAGGATGTCAAGGTTCTGGGACCGGGGTGCAAGCGCTGCACCGCCACCGCCGAGATGGTGCAGCAGGAGGCCGACCGGCTCGGCATCGCGGTCGCGGTCGAGAAGGTCACCGACATGGCGGCGATCGCCGGGTTCGGCATCGCCGCCACGCCGGGCATCGTGATCGACGGCAAGGTCGTGCACGCCGGCGGGCTGCCGAAGCCCGAGGACGTCGCCCGCTGGCTCGCCGCCTAGCGGCGGTTTTGCCATTTCCCGGCTGGTCGCCGGGCCCCGTCGCGGCCCGGCGATCTTGACGCGCACAACATTTCCATTATTCTGGAATCATGGAATCCGACACCGTCATTGAGGCCCTCGCGGCCCTGTCCCAGGCGACCCGGCTGGAGGTGTTCCGGCTGCTCGTGCAGCACGAGCCGGACGGGCTGCCGGCCGGCGACATCGCCAGGATGCTGGCCGTGCCGGCCAACACCATGTCGGCGCATCTCGCCGTGCTGGCGCGCGCCGGCCTCGCCACGGCGGAGCGGAACGGCCGCTCGATCGTCTACCGGGCCGGCCTCGACCGCTTCCGCGCCGTGGTGCTGTTCCTGCTGACCGACTGCTGCGGCGGGCATCCGGCGCTGTGCAACACGCTGATCGCCGATCTCACCCCGTGCTGTCCGAGGAAGGAGTCCGTCGATGGCTGACCGCGTCTACAACGTCCTGTTCCTGTGCACCGGCAACACGGCCCGCTCGATCATGGCCGAGAGCATCCTGCGCAAGCTCGGCGCCGGCCGCTTCAACGCGTTCTCGGCCGGCAGCCAGCCCAAGGGGGTGGTCAATCCGATCGCCATCGAGGTGCTGGCGGACGGCGAGTACCCGGTCGAGGGGCTGCGCTCCAAGAGCTGGGAGGAGTTCGCCCGCCCGGACGCGCCGGTGATGGATTTCGTCTTCACGGTCTGCGACGACGCCGCCAGCGAGGCCTGCCCGGTGTGGCCCGGCCAGCCGATGACGGCGCACTGGGGCATCGAGGATCCGGCCGCCGTCGAGGGCATCGCGATCGAGAAGAAGCGCGCCTTCGTCCAGGCCTTCAAGTATCTGAAGAACCGAATCGCGGTGTTCACGGCGCTGCCGATCCGCAGCCTCGACCCGCTGGCGATCGGCAGCAAGATCCGCGACATCGGCCGCATGGAGGGGGCGACCGGCCACAGGGCGGAACTCGCCTGATGGACGTCGTCATCTACCACAATCCGCAGTGCGGAACGTCGCGCAACACGCTGGCGATGATCCGCAACGCCGGCGTCGAGCCGCATGTCATCGAGTACCTGAAATGCCCGCCGAGCCGGCCCCTGCTGGCCGCGCTGATCGCCCGCGCCGGCCTCACCCCGCGGCAGGCCCTGCGCGAGAAGGGAACGCCCTTCCACGAGCTCGGCCTCGCCGACCCCGCCCTCTCGGACGACGCCATTCTCGACGCCATGGTGGCGCATCCGATCCTGATCAACCGGCCGTTCGTGGTGACCCCGAAGGGCGTCCGCCTGTGCCGTCCCTCCGAGCTCGTGCTCGACCTGCTGCCGCCGCAGCGGGGCGCGTTCCGCAAGGAGGACGGCGAGCTGGTGATCGACGACGCCGGACGGCGCCTCGCCACCGCGTGACCGCGTGAAGGAACCGACATGTCGACGTTCGAACGTTATCTGACCGTCTGGGTCGCCCTGTGCATCGTGGTCGGGATCGCCCTCGGGCACGTGATGCCGGGCGTCTTCCAGGCGATCGGCGCCGCCGAGATCGCCAAGGTCAACCTGCCGGTCGCGGTGCTGATCTGGCTGATGATCATCCCGATGCTGATCAAGATCGACTTCGCGGCGCTCGGGCAGGTGCGCGAGCACTGGCGCGGCATCGGCGTGACGCTGTTCATCAACTGGGCCGTCAAGCCGTTCTCCATGGCGGCGCTCGGCTGGCTGTTCGTCGGATACCTGTTCCGCCCGTGGCTGCCGGCCGACCAGATCAACTCCTACATCGCCGGCCTGATCATCCTGGCGGCGGCGCCCTGCACCGCCATGGTGTTCGTGTGGTCGCACCTCACGAAGGGCGAGCCGCACTTCACGCTGTCGCAGGTCGCCGTCAACGACGTCATCATGGTGTTCGCCTTCGCGCCGATCGTCGGCCTGCTGCTCGGCCTGTCGGCCATCACGGTGCCGTGGGACACGCTGGTGCTGTCGGTGGTGCTGTACATCGTCGTGCCGGTGGCGATCGCCCAGGTGCTGCGCCGGCGCCTGCTCGCCTCCGGCGGCCAGCCGGCGCTGACCGCCGTGCTGGCGCGGGTCGCCCCGGTGTCGCTCGTCGCGCTGCTGGCGACCCTCGTCCTGCTGTTCGGCTTCCAGGGCGAGCAGATTCTCGACCAGCCGCTGATCATCGCGCTGCTCGCGGTGCCGATCCTGATCCAGGTCTATTTCAACGCCGGCCTCGCCTATCTGCTCAACCGCCTCGCCGGCGAGCAGCACTGCGTGGCCGGCCCGTCGGCCCTGATCGGCGCCTCGAACTTCTTCGAGCTCGCGGTGGCGGCGGCGATCAGCCTGTTCGGCTTCCAGTCCGGCGCCGCGCTCGCCACCGTGGTCGGCGTGCTGATCGAGGTTCCGGTGATGCTGACCGTGGTGTGGATCGTCAACCGCAGCAAGGACTGGTACGAGGGCGTGCCGGTCCGCGGATCGACGGCGGCCCCGCGGACCTGACGGCCGGCCCGCGGACGGAGCGACTGCGGGGTCCGCGTCGGCGGACGGCCGGACGGTGTCACGCGGGCGTGAGTGGCTGTTGCGTATCCGGCGTATAGATTCGAACTCATAACAACCAAGAACGAACCGAGGGAGAGAGACGCGATGACCGGGCCGGCGGACTCCGCCTGACCGGGTGTCCGGTCGTGACGACCGGCACCCTTTCCCTTCCTCGACCTGGATCTCCGGCGCCGCGCGACGGCGCCGAACGGACTGTCGCGGCCGAAAGGCCGACGATTCCATGTCGCATGCCTCGGGAGGACGTCATGAAAGGTTGTGATCTGATGGTCGAGGTGGGCCGCCGGCGGTTCCTCGGCGGCCTCGGTGTCGCCGCGGCGGGGGCCGCCGCATCGGCCGCCACGGCGCCGCAGGCGGGCGCCGCTCCGGCACCGGCCCTGGTCGAGTATCCCTCGCACCACCTCGCCAATCTCTCCCAGCTGAAGACCGACGAGCCGCTCGCCGTCGCCTATCCGGACAAGGACGCGCCCGGCGTGCTGATCAAGCTCGGCACCCGGGTGCCCGGCGGCGCCGGCCCCGACGGCGACGTCGTCGGCTACTCGACGGTCTGTCCGCACAAGGGCTTCCCGCTCGCCTACCTCAAGGAGGACAGGACCCTCAACTGCCCGGGGCACTACGGCCGCTACGACTGCGAGAAGGGCGGCCAGCAGATCTGGGGCCACGCGACCCAGAACCTGGCGCAGTACGCGCTGCGCGTCGACGCCAAGGGCGACATCTGGGCCGAGGGCGTCGACGAGCTCCTGTACGGCCGGCTCAACAACGTGCTGTGAGGAGATCGCCATGACCTACAAGCGCCACGTCGATCGCCTGCCGATCATCCCGACCAGCGCCAAGGAGCACAACGTCACCTGCCACTACTGCATCGTCGGCTGCGGCTACAAGGCCTACACGTGGCCGATCAACCAGCAGGGCGGCGTCGCCGCGACGGCCAACAAGCTCGGCGTCGATCTCGGCCAGCAGCAGCCGGCCGAGACGGCGGCCTGGTACGCGCCGTCGATGTACAACATCGTCCGGCAGGACGGGCAGGACGTCCACCTGGTCATCAAGCCCGATCCCGACTGCGTCGTGAACTCCGGCCTCGGCTCGATCCGCGGCGCCCGCATGGCCGAGAACCACACCTCGCTCCAGCGCGGCACCCAGCTCTCGCGCCTGACCACGCCGATGGTGTGGCGCTACGGGTCGATGCAGCCGACCGACTGGGACGACGCGCTCGACCTCGTCGCCCGCGTCACCGCCGCCGTCATCGACGAGCAGGGCGAGGACGGCCTGTTCGTCTCGATGTTCGACCACGGCGGCTCGGCCGGCGGCTACGAGAACACCTGGGGCACCGGCAAGCTGTATTTCGGCGCCATGAAGGTGAAGAACGTCCGCATCCACAACCGGCCGGCCTACAATTCCGAGGTCCACGCGACCCGCGACATGGGCGTCGGCGAGCTCAACAACTGCTACGAGGACGCCGAGCTCGCCGACACGATCGTCGCGGTCGGCACCAACCCGCTGGAGACCCAGACCAACTATTTCCTCAACCACTGGGTCCCCAACCTGCGCGGCACCTCGCTCGACAAGAAGCGCCGCGAGCTCCCGGGCGAGCCGGTCGAGCCCGGCCGCATCGTCGTCGTCGATCCGCGCCGCACCCTCACGGTCGCGGCCTGCGAGACGGAGGCCGGCAAGGACCGGGTGCTCCACCTCGCCATCGAGCCCGGCACCGATCTGGTGCTGTTCAACGCGCTGCTCACCTACATCGCCGACAAGGGCTGGATCGACCGCGACTTCATCGCGGCGAGCACCGTGCCGGCGGCGCAGGGCGCGGCGCTGATGTCGCGGCCCGGCGGCGGCGGCCCCGGCGCGCCGGACCCACTGACCGACTTCGCCGCCGCGGTCGCCGCCAACCGCACCACGATCGAGGAGGCCGCCCGCATCACCGGCCTGAAGCCCGAGGACATCGTCAAGGCGGCGCAGTGGATCGCCGAGCCCAAGGCCGGCGGCCGGCGCCGCCGCACCATGATCGGCTACGAGAAGGGGATCATCTGGGGCAACGACAACTACCGTACCAACGGCGCCATCGTGAATCTCGCGCTCGCCACCGGCAATGTCGGCCGGCCCGGCGGCGGCGTGGTGCGGCTCGGCGGCCACCAGGAGGGCTATTCGCGCCCCTCCGACGCCCATGTCGGCCGGCCCGCCGCCTATGTCGACAAGCTGCTGATCGAGGGCCGCGGCGGCGTCCATCACGTGTGGGCCTGCGACCACTACAAGACCACGCTGAACGCGATGAAGTTCAAGCAGGTCTACAAGCGCCGCACCGACATGGTGAAGGATGCCATGAACACGGTGCCGTGGGGCGACCGCCAGGCGATGGTCGACGCGATCATGACGGCGATCCGCCAGGGCGGGCTGTTCTCGGTCGACGTCGACATCGTGCCGACCCAGATCGGCCAGGCGAGCCATGTCTGGCTGCCGGCGGCGATCGCCGGCGAGATGAACCTCACCTCGATGAACGGCGAGCGCCGCATGCGGCTCACCGAGCGCTACATGGATCCGCCCGGCAGCGCCCTGCCCGACTGCCTGATCGCGGCCCGGCTCGCCAAGGCGATGGAGCGGGTGCTGCGCGAGCGCGGCAAGACGGCCTATGCGGACCAGTTCGAGGGCTTCGACTGGACCACCGAGGAGGACGCCTTCCTGGACGGCTACCACAAGCACGAGAAGGGCGGCGAGCACGTCACCTATGCGCGCCTGCGGGCGATGGGCACCAACGGCTTCCAGGAGCCGGCGACCGGCGTGCAGGACGGCCGGATCGTCGGGACCAGGCGGCTCTACACCGACGGCAGGTTCTCGACCAAGGACGGCAAGGCCCGGTTCATGATCACACCGTGGCGCGGCCTGCAGGCCGCCGGCAAGGCCGAGCAGAAGGCCAGGTTCGCCTTCCTGATCAACAACGGGCGCACCAACATGGTGTGGCAGAACGCCTTCATGGACCAGTACAGCGAGTTCGTGATGGATCGCATGCCCTACCCGTTCATCGAGATGAACCCCGACGACATGAAGGAGCTCGGCGTCGCCGCCGGCGACCTGGTCGAGATCCACAACGACGTCGGCTCGACCCAGGCGATCGCCCAGCCGACGCCCTCGGCGAAGCGGCGGCAGACCTTCATGCTGTTCGCCTATCCGACCGGCGTGCAGGGCAACGTCATCAACGGCGGCGTCAACGAGCTGGTGATCCCCAACTACAAGCAGACCTGGGCCGACATCCGCAAGCTCGCGGCGGCCCCGGAGGCGGCGCGCCGGCTCAGCTTCAAGTCGCCGGAATATCGCACCTGACGGGACGCCGCGCGGCGCGTCCCGCCGGTGCGGAGCGGGACGCGGTCGCCGGGCCGGCGGCCGCCGATCACCGCCGGGCGCCGCCCGGGCCGGCGGCGGCGCGACCGTTCGCCTCGGTCGACGGCCTGGCTGTCAAGGCGATGGAACAACCGGGACGCCCGCCCTTTCTTTCCTGGGAGACCCCTCTCACAGGAGCCATGCCATGAAAGCCATCAACCTCGTCACGCTGCTGCTCGTCATCGTTGGCGGCGTCAACTGGGGCCTCGTCGGCCTCTTCCAGTTCGACCTCGTCGCCGCCCTGTTCGGCGGCCAGAGTGCGGCGCTGTCGCGCATCGTCTACGTCCTGGTCGGCGTGTCGGCGCTGTGGCAGCTCGTGCCGTTCTCGAAGGCGATCTCGAGCGACGAGCCCTACGCGGAGCGCGGCTACCCGACGGCCCGGTAGCGGGTTCGTCTCCGGCAGCCGGTCCGGCGGTGGCCGCCGCCGGCGCCCGGATCGGCAGGCGCCCGGATCGGCCGATGCCGGACGCCCCCGTGTCCCGGAACGGGTCCCGCCACGCGGGGCCCGTTTCGCTTTTCCCGCCCCGTGCCGGTCGCCGGCACCCGTCTCCTCCGAGTCGCCACAGTCAAGCACGATCGCGCGGACACGCTCGGGACAATTTTTTCCGCGGTGATCTGTGGGGACGATTCGGATTCGCGCCGTGCCGGGGGTCGCGCCCGGGGCGCGCTTGCGCTATCTCCGCGCCTCCCGAGCTTGGTGCCGCGTAGTCCTGGCGAGCTTGCGTAAAAAAATCCGACGCCGCACGGCGTCACCGGACGTCCCGCGTCCGCCCAGAAGAACAGTGAACCGCCGAAGCAGATCGCCGACCGCCATGGCCCTCGAGACCGTCGCCCGCAAGCTCACCCCCGCAACCACGCCGGCCTTCCGCACGGCGCCGCACAACATCGAGGTCGAGCAGGCGCTGCTCGGCGCCATCCTGGTGAACAACGAGGCGTTCTACCGGGTCTCCGACTTCCTCGAGCCGACGCATTTCTTCGAGCCGATCCACCAGCGGATCTTCGAGCTCGCCTCCAGCCTGGTGCGGGCCGGCAAGACCGCGACGCCCGTCACCCTGAAGACCTTCCTGCCGGCCGACCTCGACGTCGCCGGCCTGACCGGCAGCCAGTACCTGGCGCGGCTCGCCGCCGAGGCGACGACCGTCATCAACGCCATGGACTACGGCCGCACCATCTACGACCTGGCGCTGCGCCGGGCGCTGATCGGCATCGGCGAGGACCTGGTCAACGAGGCCTACGACGCGGCCGTCGATTCGAGCCCCCGCGACCAGATCGAGGCGGCCGAGAAGAGCCTGTTCGAGCTCGCCGAATCGGGCCGCTACGACGGCGGCTTCCAGCGCTTCGCCCAGGCCCTCACCTCGGCCGTCGACATGGCGGCCCAGGCCTACCAGCGCGACGGCTCGCTGTCCGGCATCTCCACCGGCCTACGCGACCTCGACCGCATGATGGGCGGGCTGCAGCGCTCCGACCTCATCATCCTGGCCGGCCGCCCCGGCATGGGAAAGACCTCGCTCGCCACCAACATCGCCTACAACGTGGCGAAGGCCTGGGAGGGCGGCGTGCGGCCGGACGGGCGGATCGAATCCACCAATGGCGGCATCGTCGGCTTCTTCTCGCTGGAAATGTCGGCCGAGCAGCTCGCCACCCGCATCATCGCGGAGCAGACCGAGATCCCGTCCTACAAGATCCGGCGCGGCGAGATCGAGGCCTACGACTTCGACCGCATCGCCGAGGCCGCCCGCGAGATGGAGGTGGTGCCGCTCTACATCGACGAGACCGGCGGCCTCGCCATCGCCCAGCTGGCGGCCCGGGCGCGGCGGCTCAAGCGCCAGCGCGGCCTCGACCTCCTGGTCATCGACTACATTCAGCTCCTCTCGGGCTCGGCGAAGCGCGCCGGCGAGAGCCGGGTCCAGGAGATCACCGAGATCACCACCGGCCTCAAGGCGCTGGCCAAGGAGCTGGCGGTGCCGATCATCGCCCTCTCCCAGCTCTCCCGCCAGGTCGAGAGCCGCGACGACAAGCGCCCGCAGCTCTCGGACCTGCGCGAATCCGGCTCGATCGAGCAGGACGCCGACGTGGTGATCTTCGTGTTCCGCGAGGAGTACTACCTCAAGAACAAGGAGCCGCGGCCTGGCACCGAGGAGCACTACAAGTGGCAGACCGAGATGGACGCCGTGCACGGCAAGGCCGAGGTGATCATCGGCAAGCAGCGCCACGGCCCGACCGGCACGGTGCAGCTGCAGTTCAAGGCCGAGGTCACCCGCTTCGCCGATCTCGCCGACGAGGACAAGCTGCCGGAGCGGATGGGGGATTGAGGTCCGGCCCCCTCTCTCGGACTCGCGTGTCCCGGACCAGGCGGAACGGGCCGCAGGCCCGATCCGCCGCAGAGCCGGGACCCAGGGGCGCCGCACCGAAGCCCGTCGGTCGGTGCGCCCTGCCGTGCCGCTCCTGGGTCCCGGCTCGCGCTGCAGCGCTGCGCGCTGCCCCGCGTCCGGGACACGAAGGCCGGACGGTGCCGAGATGCCCCCTCGTTCCGACCTTCTCCCCGCATGCGGGGAGAAGGAGCGCGAGCGCCCTGCCCGTCCCCGCCCTTGTCCTCTGCGGCGAACGGGTCTAGTGCCGGTCCTCAGGCCATGGGGGCCGAGCCGAACGGAGGGTGCCATGACGGTGCAGGAGAGGACGCGCGCGGACGAGCTCCAGGCGGCCGCCGGCGCCGCCGCCGCGCCGCCGAGCGTCCCGGTCGCCGAGGCCGGCCCGCCCGTGATGGAGACGGGCGGCGTGCTGACCATCGACCTCGCCGCCATCGTCGCCAACTGGACCGACCTCGCGCGCCGCGTCGCGCCGGCCGACTGCGCCGCCGTGGTCAAGGCCGACGCCTATGGCTGCGGCCTCGTCGAGGTCGCCGGCGCGCTCGCCCGGGCCGGCTGCCGGACCTTCTTCGTCGCCCACCTGACCGAGGCGCGGACGCTGCGCCGCGCCGTGCCGGAGGCGGTGATCTACGTGCTCAACGGCATCCCGCCGGCCGGCTCCGCCGCCTTCGCCGACGCCCGGGTGCGGCCGGTGATCGGCAGCATGCCGGAGCTGGTCGAGTGGGACGCGTTCTGCCGGGTGAACGCCTGGAGGGGCGGCGCCGCCCTGCATGTCGACACCGGCATGAACCGGCTCGGCCTGTCGCTCGAGGAAGCGGCGGCGCTGGCGGTGCGGGTCGACACGCCCGACCACGGCATCGCGCTGGTGATGAGCCACCTCGCCTGCGCCGAGCAGACCGCGCACCCGCTCAACGACCGCCAGATCCAGGCGTTCCGCGAGGTCCGCATGCTGTTCCGCGGCATCGACGCCTCGCTGGCCAACTCGTCCGGCATCTTCCTCGGGCCGTCGACCCATTGCGAGATGGTGCGGCCGGGCGCCGCCCTCTACGGCATCAACCCCACCCCCGGCGCGCCGAACCCGATGCGGCCGGTGGTGCGGCTGGAGGCGCGCGTCGTCCAGGTCCGCAAGGTGCGCCGCGGCGAGACGGTCGGCTACGGCGCCTCGTGGACGGCGCCGCGCGAATCCCGCATCGCCGTCGCGGCGGTCGGCTACGGCGACGGCTTCCTGCGCGCCGCGGCCGCGGTGGGACAGGACAAGCCGGTGGCCGTGGTGGTCGGCAAGCGGTGCCCGATCGTCGGCCGCATCTCCATGGACCTGCTCGCCATCGACGTCACCGCCCTGCCCGAGGTGTCGCCGCGCCGCGGCGACTGGGTGACGCTGCTCGGCGAGGAGTTCGGCGTCGACGCCGCCGCGCCGTTCGGCAGCCAGATCAGCTACGAGGTCCTGACCAGCCTCGGCCGCCGCTACCACCGCAGCTGGCGGAGCTGAGGACGGTCATTCCGGGGCGCCGCGCAGCGGCGAGCCCGGCATCCAGCCCAGACCTCGCCATTCGCCGCCGGATTCCGGGTTCGCGGACCTGCGGTCCGCGCCCCGGAACGACGGCCGGAGACGTCACCGCCACCAGCGTTCCGGCCGGAACGGCGCCGGGTCGACCACCGGCGTCTCGCCCGTCATCATCTCGGCGAGCAGGCGACCGGTCGCGGGGCCGAGGGTGAAACCCTGGTGGCCGTGGCCGAAATGCAGCCACAGGCCGGCATGGCCGGGCGCCTCGCCGATCAGCGGCAGCATGTCGGGCAGGCACGGCCGGGTGCCGAGCCACGGCGCGTTCTCCACCGGCGGCCCGAGGTCGACGAGGTCGCGGGCGGCCTGCTCGGCGCGGCCGAGCTGCACCGGCGTCGCCGGCGCCTCGATCCCGGAGAACTCCGCCCCGGTGGTGAGTCGCAGCCCCGCCGCCATCGGCGCCGCGACATAGCCGAAGGCGGCATCGCGCAGCGGCCGGTCGAGGCCGCGCCAGACCCGGTAGTGGCGGTGATAGCCGCGCTTGCGCAGCATCGGGATGGCGGCCCCGAAGCGCCGCAGCAGCGCCGGCGACCACGGCCCGAGCGCCACCACGACGGCGGCCGCCTCCAGCGGGCCGTCCGCCGTCCGCACCCTGAAGCCGCCGCCGGGGCGCGTCTCCAGCGTGTCGGCGTCGCCGTGCACGACGGTGCCGCCGGAGCGGGCGAACAGATTCGCATAGGCCTCGACCAGGGCACCCGGATCCCGCACCGCCCAGGCGTCGCACCAGTGGATGGCGCCGACCCCGGCCTGCCGCAGGCCAGGCTCGGCCGCCAGCAGCTCGGTCGGCGTCAGCCGCCGGAACTTCACCCCGTAGGTGGCGTGCAGCCGCTCGGCCCGCACCGTCTCGGCATCGAGCTTCTTCTCCGAGCGGTGCATGTCGTGGAAGCCGCCGCGGCGGACGAGATCGTCCGGCACGCCGGCGGCGGTCATCAGGTCCTGGTGTTCGGCGGTGGCGCGGGCGATCAGCCCGGCCCAGGCGACCGCCAGCCTGCGGTGCCGCGCCGGGGCCGAATGCCACCAGTAGCGCAGCAGCGGACCGGCATGCCCGGGCAGCGCCCCGAGCGCATAGCGCACGTCGTTGCCGCGGCCGAGGGCGACGCCGAGCAGCGACGCCAGATCGCGCGGCATCGGATAGGGCTCGACCGCCTCGCTCTGGATGATGCCGGCATTGCCGTAGCTGGTCTCGCGCCCCGGCGCCTGCCGGTCCACCAGCGCCACCGCGCGGCCGCGCCGCTGCAGGTGCAGGGCGGCCGCCACCCCGGCGATTCCGGCCCCGAGAACGATCACGTCGGTCATCCACACACGTCCAGATCCGGGCGCCGCTGCACGTCGTCGGCCCCGCCGCCCTGCAGGCACGATGCCGCGGCCGAAGGGGCCCGCACGGCACCCGGGTCTGCCATAATCCCGGCAGGTCCTCCGCGGCAAGGCGCCCCCGCGCGCATCCGCCTAGCCCTGTCGGCGGATTGTGGAACGGCTGGCGGCGGCCATATTCGGGGACAGCACGGACGGGGGTCCGGCCGGCGCACCGCCTGCGTCCGCGCGGTCGACGCGGGCCGAACCGCCCCGCCTCCCTCCTTCCGCGTCCGCGAGACCCGCGATGCCCCGCCCGGCCCGACCCGCCATGACTCCGCAGGAGGTCGTCGCCCTGCTCTATCGCCACCTCCTGCAGCGGGAGCCCGATCCGGCAGGCCTGGCGAGCTGGTCGACCGTGATCGCCGACAGCGGCGACCCGACGACCGCCATCCGGGGAATCGTCGAGAGCGAGGAGTACGCCCTCCGGAACCCGCCCCGCAGCCCGGCGCTCGACCGCATCGCCGCGCAGGCGCACCAGGCCCTCGGCCGGCGCCCGCGCATCGTCGACGTCGGTGCCCAGACGCTCGGCCAGGGCACCCATGTCTACGACGCGCTGATGCGGTTCTGCCCGGTGGAGATCACCGGCTTCGAGCCGCTCGCCGACCAGATCGAGAAGCGCCTCGCGGCGGAGCCGGACCAGGACGTGGTGCTGCTGCCCTACGCGATCGGCGACGGCACCCGCCAGACGCTCCATGTCAACAGCAACGACGCCACCTCGTCGCTCTACCCGCTCGACCCGGCGGTCACCGCGCGCTTCCGCGATCTCTGCATGCTGCGCACCGTGCGCACCGTCGCGATCGAGACCCGGACGCTCGACTCGGTGCTGCCGGAGCGCCAGGTCGACCTGCTCAAGCTCGACATCCAGGGCGCCGAGCTGATGGCCCTGACGGGCGCCGCGCGGGTGCTGCGCGACACCGCCTGCATCCACTGCGAGGTCGAGTTCGAGGCGATCTACCGCGGCCAGCCGCTGTTCCCCGAGGTCGCCGCCTTCCTGCGGACGCACGGCTTCCACTTCGTCGACTTTCCGACCTGCAGCCGCTACGCCTGCGTCAACGGACGCGGCGTCGCCTCGCCCGACCGGCTCCTGTGGGCCGACGCGGTCTTCTTCCGGTCCGACGACCGCCCCGAGATCCGCGCCGCCCAGGCCCTGGTCGCCGCGGTGATGTACGGCAAGCCGTCGCTCGCCGCCCAGCTCCTCGACGGTTGACGGCGGTTCAGCCGAGCCGCATCCAGGCCCCGCGAGCGTAGTCGAAGTATCGCGCCACCCGTCGCCCGTCCCATTCGTATTGCAGGTGGCGCTCCTGGACCGGGATGCCGACCACGTCGGGCCAGAACGCGGCGACGCAGTCGCCGCCGGGATGGCGGACGCTCGGATAGACGAGGCCGTCGCTGCCCGCGGCGCGCCGGGCACGGCCGAAGGGCTGGCTCGCCGCATAGGACTCCGGGTCGAGCAGCGGGCCGCGATCGGCGTCGGGCAGCGCCGCGACGTCGTCCAGTCGATGCCGCATGGTGCCGACCAGGACCCGCATGTCCTCGCGGCGCAGCGGGTCGCCGGCGTCGGCGGCGAAGCGGCCGAAATGGTGCACGGTCTCGGCGATCGCGGTGTCGAGCGAGGCGGCCGCGTAGTAGACGCCGAACGTTCCGTCGGAGAAGCGCGAGCCCTTCGGGTTGAGATGCGTGAACGCCGCCATCACGAAGGAGGCGCCCGGCCCGCTCACCCGCCGCTCCGGCGGGACGAGGGCGATCTCGCCGAGCGCGTCGCGCACGCGCGGGTTGGTCGCCTGCTCCAGCGCGGCCAACGCGTCCCAGACCGCGGTATCGGGCGTCAGCCGCTCGAACAGGTCGATGGGCGGATAGCGCGAGGCGATGATCCGCCAGGCCTGCGGCCAGTCGACCAGCCGGGCCGGCACGGCCGGCTCAGGACCAGGGGGCGCGGGCGGCATCGAGATAGGCCCGTACGGCGGCCAGATCGGTGACGTCGCCGGCCGCCATGCGGGCGAGCGGCGCCTGCCCGCCGAAGGCGGCGTTCGGCCGGTTCGGCCACGAGTCGGCCAGCGCCGGATCGGAGTAGACGATCTGCAGCGCCTTCCAGACGCCGGCGACCCAGCCGATCCGCCGCAGCGTGTCGTCCGGCAGCCGCCCCACCCGTCCGCGCTTCCAGTCGTAGAAGGTGCGCTCCGCCGGATTGCCGAGGAGTTTTCGCGCGGTGCGGTTGTCGACGCCCCACCGGTCCATGATCGCGAAGAACCCCGTCACGGCCGCCCGATGGTGCTCGACGGCCAGGACGTCGGGCGCGGTCCTCTCCTGCGGTAACGCAGACATGGCGCTCCTCACTGCGATATTGCAGTAAGCCTGATATAGCACGTCGGCGGCGGATTGCGAGGGTCGGGCGGGTCCCGGCTCGCCGAATCGTTGACTTCTCGGGGGCGCGAGGCCCGTATCGGGCATGGCCAAGAAGACCGACGAATTCGTCTGCCAGAACTGCGGCGCCGCCTACAAGCGCTGGCAGGGCAAGTGCGACGCCTGCGGCGAGTGGAACACCATCTCGGAGGAGAGCGCCGCCACCGAGCGCATGTTCTCCGGCCCCGGCCGCCCCCCGCGCAAGGGCAAGCCGTTCCCCCTCGCCCCGCTCGCCGGCGAGCAGAAGGAGGCGCCGCGCATCGCCTCGGGCAATGCCGAGTTCGACCGCGTCGCGGGCGGCGGCCTCGTCCCCGGCTCGGTGCTGCTGGTCGGCGGCGACCCGGGAATCGGCAAGTCGACCCTGCTGATCCAGATCGCCGGGGCGCTCGCCGCGGCCGGCCACCGCGCCGTCTACATCACGGGCGAGGAGTCGGTCGCGCAGGTGCGGCTGCGCGCCGAGCGGCTCGGCCTGACCAGGCTGCCGGTCGAGCTCGCGGCCGAGACCTCGGTCGAGGACATCGTCGCAACCCTCTCGCAAGGCAGGGTTCCACGCCTCGTGGTGATCGATTCCATCCAGACCATGTGGACCGACATGGTGGAGTCCTCGCCCGGCACCGTCACCCAGGTGCGGGCCTCCGCCCAGCTCCTCATCCGCTTCGCCAAGCGGGCCGGCGCCGCCGTGATCCTGGTCGGCCACGTCACCAAGGACGGCCAGATCGCCGGCCCCCGGGTGGTCGAGCACATGGTCGATGCGGTGCTCTCCTTCGAAGGCGAAGGCGGCCACCACTTCCGCATCCTGCGCGCCGTGAAGAACCGCTTCGGCCCGACCGACGAGATCGGCGTGTTCGAGATGACGGGCGGCGGCCTCTCCGAGGTCGCCAACCCCTCCGCCCTGTTCCTGTCCGAGCGCGACCTCGGTGCGCCCGGCACCGCCGTGTTCGCCGGCATGGAGGGCACCCGGCCGCTGCTGGTCGAGATGCAGGCCCTGGTCGCGCCGACCTCGCTCGGCACCCCGCGCCGCGCCGTGGTCGGCTGGGATCCCAGCCGGCTGGCCATGGTGCTGGCCGTGCTCGAGGCCCATTGCGGTGTCAAGCTCGGCGGTTACGACGTCTACCTCAACGTCGCCGGCGGCCTGCGCATCCAGGAGCCGGCGGCCGACCTCGCCGCGGCGGCCGCGCTGGTCTCCTCGCTCGCCAAGACCCCCCTGCCCGCCGACGCCGTGCATTTCGGCGAGGTGTCGCTGTCCGGCGCGGTACGCCCGGTGTCGCATGCGCCGGCCCGGCTGAAGGAGGCCCAGAAGCTCGGCTTCGCCCGCGCCGTGGTCCCCGACGCGACCCGCGGGGCCGAGCGCGACGGCCTCGCCCTCGCCCCGGTCGCGAGCCTGACCGACCTCGTCGCCCGCATCGTCCCCGGCCGCCCGGCGCAGCGGCGGGAGGCGCGGAGCTGACGGCGCCCGCGAGCGAGACCTCCGGTCGATCGCTCGACCTACCTTGGAAACCGGCACCCTTTTCCCTCTCCCCTCGCGGGAGAGGGTCAGCGGCCGTGGCCGGGTCACCGGCCCGCGCCGTCCGGCGCGCCGGCCGCGACAGGTTCGCCTCCCACCCATGACCGGGTTGCCACAGGTCTCCCGGAACCGTGGGCAGCGCCGTGGATTTCTGGCCGCGCCGGTTCCCAGGCCGACGGAAAATGCTCTATACACGGGCCCGCATCCCGCCGGCCGGTCGGCGACCGGCCGCGGCCCCATGGAACGAGCCCGCCTCAGATGTACCTCGACATCTTCCTGATCGCCGTGATGCTGATCTCGGGGCTGCTGGCCATGGTGCGCGGCTTCATGCGCGAGGTGCTGTCGATCGCCGCCTGGGGCTGCGCCGCGGTCGCGACGCTGTACTCGTTTCCCCGGCTGCTGCCCTGGGCCAAGCAGTATTTCAACAACGACTACGTGGCGATGGGCGCCACCGCGGGCGGCGTCTTCCTGCTCACCCTGATCATCGTCTCGGCCCTCACGGTGCGCATCTCCGACCGCGTGCTGGACAGCCGAATCGGCGCCCTCGACCGCACGCTGGGCTTCCTGTTCGGGCTCGGCCGCGGCCTGCTGATCGTGGTCGTCGCCTTCATCTTCTTCGACTGGCTGGTCCCGGCGAAGTCGCAGCCCGACGCCGTCCGCAACGCCCGGTCGCAGGTGGTGCTGCGCGGCACCGGCCAGTGGCTGATGTCCCTGTTGCCGGAAGACCCCGAGAACACCATCTTGAAGCGGTTCAAGAAACGGCCCGCCGACGAGGACGCCGAACCGCCGCCGGAGCAGCGCTCCGATCGCGCCCCGGCGGACCGTCGTTCCGGCCTCGTGCCGGACGGGCCGGGCGTGCGCGTGCTGTAACCCCGACGCGACCTCGTCAGGCCGCGACCGACGTGTCGGCCGATCCGTCCCCTGCGAAAGCAGGATCGACGGAGCGGTCGATGTTCTGTTTTTCATGGCCGGCGGTCCGCCGCCGGCCGCCCCGCGGGCCCGGCCGGTCCGCACCCTGATGCCCGAGGACCTGTCCATGACTGTTTCGACCGCGCCTGCGTCCGGGATGTCGGCCTTCGATCCGGTGCTCGACGGCGATCGGCTCCGCGAGGAATGCGGCGTGTTCGGCATCTACGGGCACCGCGACGCGGCCGCCATCACGGCACTCGGCCTGCACGCCCTGCAGCACCGCGGCGAGGAGGCGGCCGGCATCGTCTCCTTCGACGGCAGCCGCTTCCATTCCGAGCGGCGGCTCGGGCTGGTCGAGGACACGTTCTCCAAGCGCCACGTCATCGAGCAGCTCCCCGGCCACATGGCGGTCGGCCACGTGCGCTACTCGACCACCGGCGGCACCATCCTGCGCAACGTCCAGCCGTTCTTCGCCGAGCTCGAGTCGGGCGGCTTCGCGGTCGGCCACAACGGCAACCTGACCAACGGCCTGACCCTGCGGCGCCGCCTGGTCGGCGAAGGCGCCATGATGCACTCGACCAGCGACACCGAGGTGATCCTGCATCTGGTGGCGCGGTCGCGCCGCAACCGCTTCGTCGACAAGTTCGTCGAGGCGCTGCGCGAGCTGGAGGGCTCCTACTCGCTGGTCGCGATGACCAACAAGAAGCTGATCGGCGCCCGCGACCCGCTCGGCATCCGGCCGCTGGTGCTGGGCGAGCTCGACGGCTGCCCGATCGTCACCTCGGAGACCTGCGCGCTCGACATCATCGGCGCCAAATACGTGCGCGACATCGAGAACGGCGAGGTCTTCGTGTTCGACGAGACCGGTGCCCACACCTACAAGCCGTTCCCGCCGGTCGCCCCGCGCCCGTGCATCTTCGAGTACATCTACTTCTCGCGGCCGGACTCGATGGTCGGCGGCCGCAGCGTCTACGAGGTCCGCAAGAACATGGGCGCCGAGCTCGCCAGGGAAGCGGCCGCCCCCGCCGACGTGGTCGTGCCGGTGCCGGACTCCGGCGTGCCGGCGGCGATCGGCTACGCCCAGGCGGCCGGGGTCCCCTACGAGCTCGGCATCATCCGCAACCACTATGTCGGCCGCACCTTCATCCAGCCGACCCAGTCGGTGCGCGAGCTCGGCGTCCGCCTCAAGCACAACGCCAACCGCGCCGTGGTGGCCGGCAAGCGCATCGTGCTGATCGACGACTCGCTGGTGCGCGGCACCACCTCGGTGAAGATCGTCCAGATGATGCGCGAGGCCGGCGCCACCGAGGTGCATTTCCGCATCGCCTCGCCGCCGATCACCCACCCGGACTACTACGGCATCGACACCCCGGAGCGCGAGAAGCTGCTCGCCGCCACCCACTCGATCGAGGAGATGCGCCAGTACATCGGCGCCGACAGCCTCGCCTTCCTGTCGGTCGACGGCATCTACCGGGCGGTCGGCGAGGAGCGCCGCGACCCGGCCCGGCCGCAGTTCACCGACCACTGCTTCACCGGCGAGTATCCGACCCCGCTGACCGACCTCGCCGCCGAGTCGAACGGCAAGTCGCAGCTCTCCCTGCTGGCCGAGGCAAGCTGAGAGGATCGTTCCGGATCGATCGAGGTGGAGGTTCGCGATGCCCGTTCCGGTGGTCGACGTGAGGGCGGCAGTTCGGGCTGCGGCCGCCTATCTCGATCAGTTCGACGATTTCATCGGTGCGCGCCAGGCTCGCCTGGAAGAAACCGAATTCGACGACGGCTCGAACCAGTGGGTGATCACCCTGAGCATGATCGACATTCCAAAAGATGCCGGGACGCTGGCCGAACTCTCGTCGAAGCGGAACTACCGGCAGTTTCGCGTCGATGCCGAGACCGGGCATGTCAACTCCATGAAGGTTCGGACGCTGCACCCCATCGAATAGCTCGCCGTGCTCCCCGACACCCTCGTCGCCCGCTGCCGATCGAAAGGGATTCTGCTCGATACGAACCTGATGCTGCTGCTGACGATCGGCCTCTGTCGCCGGCCTCGTATCGCGACATTCAAGCGGACCGAGCGTTACACAGCAGCGGATTTCGACATCGTTCTCGCCCTCGCCGACCGCGCCGCTCGCCGGGTCACGACCCCCTCGATCCCGACCGAGACGGACAACCTGACGCGGCAGCTCCCGGAACACGAGCATGACGCTCTGGCGGCGACCGCCGGCCAGATCATTGCAAAATCGTTCGAGGTCTATATTCCCTCGTCGGACGCTGTGCGTGACGGGGCGTATGTGCGCCTCGGTCTGACCGACACGGGACTTCTCGCGGCCGCCCGGGCCGCGGATGTGCTGGTTGTGACCGACGACTTCCGCCTCGCCGCCGTGATTTCGCGCCGCGGCCAAGATGTCTTGAATTTCAATCACATCCGACCACACGATTGGACCTGACCACAGCATGACCAAACCGCTCTCCGACAAGATTGCGCTCGTCACCGGGGCGTCGCGCGGCATCGGCTCCGCGACCGCGCTCGCCCTCGCCAAGGCCGGCGCCCATGTGGTCGCGGTCGCCCGCACGGTCGGCGGGCTGGAGGAGCTCGACGACGCCGTGAAGGCCGCCGGCGGCTCGGCGACCCTGGTGCCGCTCGACCTCGCCGACACGGACGGCATCGCCCGTCTCGCCCTGGTCCTGAACGACCGCTACGGCCGGCTCGACGTGCTGGTCGCCAATGCCGGCCGGCTCGGCCCGGTGACGCCGCTGCCGCATGTCGATCCCAAGGAGTGGGACGAGCTGATGCAGGTGAACGTCACCGCCAACCTGCACATCCTGCGCTGCTTCGACCCGCTGCTGCGCAAGGCGCCGGCGGCCCGCGTCGTGTTCGTCTCGTCCGGCGCCGCCCATTCGGGCAAGGCCTATCGCGGCCCCTATGCGATCTCCAAGGCGGCGCTCGAGATGATGGGCCGCACCTACGCGGCCGAGACGGTGACGACGCCGGTGCGCGTCAACGTCATCAATCCCGGCCCGACCCGCACCCGCATGCGGGCCCAGCTGATGCCGGGCGAGGATCCGCAGACCGTACAGCCGCCCGAGGACGCCGCCGCGGCGATCCTGTCGCTGTGCCTGCCGAGCTTCCAGGAGACCGGCCGGCTGTTCGACCTGCGCGCCGGGCGGCTCCTCCACTACAATCCGCCGGACTGACCACGCCGCACCGCGGACCAGGTGCCATGGCCGCGATCACGCTTCGCATCGAGCCGGAGACGCGGGACGGCACGTCCTGCACGGTGGCGGCCGTGCTCGCGGGCCTCGCCGGCGGACCGGCGCGGCTGTGGTACCGCCTCGACCCGGCGCCGGCGCCGCCGCTGGAGCCGCTCGCGGTCGCCCACGCCTTCACGGTGTCGGCCGTCGCGATGGCGATGGCGGCCGGCCGCGACCTCGCCGTCGACGGACCGCTGACCGCCGGCCTGATCGAGAACCTGGCCGAGTTCCAGCGCGGCTGGTCGGCCTGGATGCCGGACCGGTTCCGCCCGGTCGCGATCCGGCAGCACAGCCTCGTCCCGGACGAGCCCTACCGGCCGGAGCGCAGGATCGTGCTGCCGTATTCGGGTGGGCTCGACAGCGCCTTCTCGGCCCTGACGCTCGCCCGCGACGGCTCGCTCGGGACGCTGGTCGCCATTCGCGGGCTCGACATCGCGCTGGCCGACGCCGGACGCTGGGCCGGGGCTCTCGCCGGCATGCGATCCTGCGCGCAGTCGCTCGGCGTGCCGCTGGTCGAGGCCGCCACCAACTGGCAGGAGGTCGCGCCCGGCCGGCCCGGCCATCTCGGCTACTTCGCGCCCGTGATCGCGGTGCCGCTGCTGCTCTCCGGCCACGCTGCCGTGGCGATGCCGTCGGCCTATCCCTACGTCGCGCTCGACCTGCCGCACGAGACCAATCCGATCTCCGATCCCCTGCTCGGCCGGCCCGGCTTTCCGGTCCGGCATCACGGCGCCTGGATGCGGCGGATCGACAAGGCCGACGCGATCGCCGGCTGGCCCGAGGGCGTCGCCGCGCTGCGCAGCTGCGTCGACCCGGGCCCCGACGGCGGCCCCTGCCGTCGCTGCCGCAAGTGCCTCCAGACCGCGCTCCTGTTCGCGGCACTGGGGCATCCGGTGCCGGCCTCGCTCGGCGGGGCCGTGCCGGCGCCGGAGGCGATCGAGGGCCTGGAGGACAACCCCTATACGCTCGTGGCGCTCGACGACGCCGTGCGCACCGCGCGCGGCCGCGGCCTCGCCGCGGCCTGGATCGACGCGGCGGAGCGGCGCCTGCTGCGCGCCGGCCTCCGGACGACGGCCGGGATGGACGCCGAGCGCGAGTCGCACGAGCTGCGCCGCCGCCTCGACTACGTGCTCGGCGGCACCGGCCGGCCGGCGCCGGCGCGGCTGATGCGCCGGATCGCCCGGACGCTGCGCGGCCGCTCCGGGCCGCACGGCCTTCCGGCCTGGACCGGCGCCCCGCCGCCGCCGCGACCGGCCGGCCCGCCGCCGGTCCACGCCGAGACGCCGGCCGCGGCCCGGTCGCCGGGAGGCCGGGCCATCCATGTCGACCCCGACGACCGCCGCGGCCACGCCCTGCTGGCGCGGGCCGGCGACCTGAACCCGGTGTCGCTGCGGCTGTGGCGGCGCCTCGTCGACGCCGGGCCGTGGACCGATGTGGTCGACGTCGGCGCCAACTACGGCGAGATGCTGGTCGACCTCGACCTGCCGGCCGGCACCCGGGTCGTCGCGGTCGAGCCCAACCCGCATGTCTGCTGGCACCTCGCCCGCACCCTGCAGGAGGCCGGCCGCCCCGTGACGCTGGTGCAGAAGGCGCTGAGCGACCGCGAGGGCACGCTGGCGCTGACCATCGACCGCACCTGGTCGGGCCTGTCGGCCGCGGCGGTGTCGCCGGCCGAGACGGCCGGCCACCGGCTGGAGCCGATCCTGGTCCACGCGACGACGCTGGCGCGCCTGCTCGCGGCCGGCACGGACGACGACGCGAAGCGTGTGCTGGTCAAGATCGACGTCGAGGGGCACGAGGCGGCGGTGCTGCGCGGCCTCGGCGACGCCGCGCGGAGCTTCGCCGCCTTCGCGGCGATGATCGAGATGCACCATCTGCCGGAGCCCGATCGCGCCGAGATCCTGGCGGCCTTCACCGTGGAGCTGTTCGAGCCGGCGACCGGCGCCCTGGTGCCGGTGCCGGACGCCGACCCGGCCCGCCTCGCCGCGCTGCTCGCCGGCGGCCGCTTCCATGCCCAGGACGTGGTGCTGCGCGCCCGGATCTGAGCGCCTCGCACCGTCCGCGGACGCCTGCCCCGCGCCGGCTCAGGGCAGCGCCAGCGTCCGCACCACATGGGTCGCGCCGACCACGGTCAGGTGGTGCCCGTCGAAGGTGATCAGGCCGTCGGGCACCGGGCCGACATGGGTGAGGCAGCCGCGCGCGTCGCACAGCGCCGCATAGGGAGACACGTAGACGCCGCCGCGCGCCTCGACGAACGGCTTCATGGCGTGGTCGAGCCGGCCGATCTCCGACGCGAGCCCCCAGCTCGTGCGCTCCGGATAGGCGCCGCCGCTGCGCGCCGCGTAACGCAGCAGCACCTTGGGCAGCGCGATCTGCCATTGCGGCACCGGCCCGACCACGACGACGCGGGGGACGCCGGCCCGTTCGAGGGCGGCGAGCGTCGCATCGAGCCGCCGCCAGTCGTGGTCCTTCCAGTGGGCCGCCAGCACGACCGTGTGGGGCGCGAGCCGCACCAGCCGCTCGAGCACCGCCTCGTTGATGACCCGGCAATTGGCGCGGTAGCCGAAATCGGTCTCCAGCAGCGGCGGGCAGCCGGAGGCCGTGTACTGCGCCATGCGGGGCGCCGCCGTCCGCAGCCCGGCATAGAGATGGGCGGCGTGCGAATCCCCCCACAGGAAGACCAGCCGCGGTCCGGCGGCAGGCGGGTCGACGCAGTCGCCGAAGGCGCTGGCGCGCAGCTCCTCGAGGAAGCAGGTGCCGGACCGGTAGGCCGGCGCGGTGTCGTAGCGCCAGGAGGCGAGCCCGCCGGTCTCGGCCGGGACGCGGCCGGGAAGCCCGTCGGCCTTGTTGGTCGCCCAGGCGACGCCACCGATCGCCACCAGCGCGGCCGCGAGTCCCGGCACGGCGACGCGGCGGAGCCGCCCGAAGCGCAGCGGCCGCTCGACGAACCGCCAGGTCGCCCAGGCGAGCCCGAAGGCCGCCGCCACGGCGAGGCCGCGCACCAGCGGCTCGGCCGCGTCGAGGACCGCCACATGGGCGAAGGACAGCAGCGGCCAGTGCCACAGATACAGCGGGTAGCTGATCAGCCCGATCCCGACCATCAGCGGGTTCGCCAGCACGGTGCGGTTGACCAGCGCCCCCGGCCCCGCCGCGATCAGCAGCGCCGTCCCGGCAACCGGCACGGCCGCGCGCCAGCCGGGGAACGGCATCTCCCGGTCGATCAGCAGCACCGCCCCGACGAGCAGCGCCGCGCCGACGACCGACAGCGCATCGCGGCCGAGCGAGCGCCGCGGCGCCCCGGGGCCGGCCGCACCGGCGCCGGCCTGCGCCAGCAGCGCCCCGGTCGCCAGCTCCCACACCCGCACCAGCGGCGAGAAGAAGCTCCTGGGGTCGTCCGCTCCGACCGCCCACAGGTTCCAGGCGAGCGAGACGGCGAGCGCCGCGAGGATGACGGTGCGCAGGTTCGCCCGCGCCTTGACGGCGGCCCACAGCAGCAGCGGCCAGACGATGTAGAACTGCTCCTCGACGCCGAGCGACCACAGATGCAGCATCGGCTTGGTCTCGGCGGCGCCGTCGAAATAGCCGACCTCGCGGCGCAGCGCGAAATTGGCGACGAACGCGGCGCCGGCCGCGATGTGCTTGCAGAGCTGCTTGAACTCGTCCGGATAGAGCAGCCACCAGCCGGTCACATAGGAGGTCGACAGCACGACCCCGAGCGCCGGGAAGATGCGGCGCACCCGGCGGGCGTAGTAGTCGGCGAGGCCGAAGGTGCCGCGATCGAGCTGGGACAGGATGATCCCGCTGATCAGGTAGCCCGAGATGACGAAGAAGACGTCGACCCCGACGAAGCCGCCCGGCATCGCGGCTGGAAATGCGTGGAAACAGACGACCGGCAGGATGGCGACCGCGCGCAGGCCGTCGATGTCGGCCCGATAGCCCGTCTCGACATGCGCAGCCACCCGTGTGCGGGCCGCGGCACCAGCCGAGACGGCGTCCAAACTCCCGGCGGTAACGTCCTGAGACGTCATCTTTTCTCGCCCCCTCCCGACGGTGCCCCGAACCGCACGGGGCGTCCTCCCGGACGCCCGAGGGCGATCGTCCACGGCCGCGCGATGCGCCCGGCCCGGGCTGTCACACGCCACCCGGGACTCGTCACAATTCGGAAACATTCTAGGCTGGCGCGCCGCGATGCAAGCCGGTTCGCGCAGCGTCGGGGTGGACGGGCGGGAGGTGTGGTTTTTCGGCCGCGGCCGCAGGCGCTACCGGCTGGCCCGTACCGCCATCAGCATGGCGACGAGGATCAGCGCGACGGCGAGGAAGAACGGGGCGCCCGGCCCCGGGAAGGTGCCCGGGCTGGCCAGCGCGAGCGCATAGACCTGGGAGAACAGGCCCGGCCCGATCAGCCCGGCGATCCCCATCAGGCAGGCATTGGCGCCCTGCAGGCGGCCCTGCTCGGAGGGGCCGAGGCGGCGGCTCATCAGGCTGTTGCCGGCCGCGTTGGCGAAGCCCCACAGGCTGGTGAACGGGATGCCGAGCCAGAACATCCAGCCCTCCGGCGCCAGCCCCTGGATGGAGAGCCCGACCATGCCGGCCGCGAAGCCGCCGATCAGCGCGGCGCGCTCGCCGACGAGGCGGACGCCGGGCCCGATCAGGCCGCCCTGGACGATCACGGCCGCGAGCCCGACGGCCGCCATGGTGAAGCCGATGGTGCGTTCGTCCCAGCCATAGCGGAAGGTGAGGTAGAGCACCCCGATGGTCGGCAGCACGAAATGGGCGAGCTGGCTGACGAACCACACCCCGGCGAGGCCGAGCAGCTGCGGCTGCGAGCGCAGCAGCACGAGCGCGCCGAGCGGGTTGGCCCGGGCGAGGGACAGCGGCGCCCGCTTCTCCGGCGGCAGCGACTCCGGCAGCACGAAATAGCCGTAGCAGGCGTTGAGCAGGCTCAGGCCGGCGGCGATCCAGAACGGCAGGCGCGGATCGACGCTGCCGGCGAGCCCGCCGATCGCCGGGCCGAGCACGAAGCCGAGCCCGAAGGCGGCGCCCAGCATGCCGAAGCGGGCGGCCCGCTTCTCCGGCTCGGTCACGTCGGCGATGTAGGCGAAGGCGGTGGCGATCGAGGCCGAGGCGATGCCGGAGATCACCCGCCCGGCGAGCAGCCACCAGATGGACGGCGCCAGCGCCATGACGACGTAGTCGAGGCCGACCCCGAGATTGGAGATCAGGATCACGGGCCGCCGGCCGAAGCGGTCCGACAGCGCCCCCTGCACGGGCGAGAAGGCGAACTGCATCAGCGCGAAGGCGGTGCCGAACAGCCCGTACATCGAGGCCGCCGCCACCTCGTCGCCGCCCATGAAGTCGGCGACCAGCCGCGGCAGCACCGGCACGAAGATGCCGACCGACAGCATGTCGATCGCCACCGTGACGAAGACGAACCCGAACGCCGCGCGGCGCCGTCCGTGGCCGGGCGGTGCGTCCGGCCCCTGCTTGGCCGGACCTGGACGAGCCTGTCCCGTCGGGGCCGCCGCCTCAGCCACGAGGGGGCGCCGTTTCGCGTGCCGATCCAGGATCGTTGCTCCGCTCTACGCCCCGTCGTCGCATCTCCTGCATGACCGGCAGCCCCTTGAAATGTGGCTCATCGCATTCGGAAAGCCGTCGAGAACCCGACGGGAGACGAGCGCTTGCGTGCACTATTGTCATTTTCTATCATTGATTGCGTATTGTTTGCGGTATTTCAGAGAGAGACAGCGATGTCGAACGGATTGCGCGACAATGGATTGCACGATGCTGCATGGCCGTACAACTGGGAGGCCGCGACGGCGCTGCTCGATCCGCGACGTATCGAGGCGCAAGGCCGCTTTTTTCTTTGTCGCGCGCTCAACACCCGGCGTCTGGTCGCCTTCGTCGGCGCCGGAGCTTCGATGGCCTATGGACGCGTGTCATGGGGCGAGCTCGGAGGTCACGTCGTCACCGGAATCCTCGACACGATTAATGCATCCGAGAGTTCCGGACACGCTCAGCCCGGTCCGATCGTCTCTCTGAAGACGCAGCTCAAGAACCTCCTCGTCGAGGTCAAGGCCGAGAAGTCCGACGCCATTATGCTCGCCATGCAGATCGCCGAGCAGATCTGGATCCTGGCCGACAAGCCGCTGCTGAACGCGCTGGAATCCCACTTTTGCATCGGAGAAACCGAACGCGACCTCCCGCCGTCACGCAAGTCCGACCTCTATCGCCGCGACCGCTTCCGGCGTTCGATCAAGCAGGCGACCTACGACGAGACACATCATGTCCGCCGGATCCTTTCGAATCCGTACAACGATCGCGATTCGATCGACGCCATCGCCCGTGGGTTGGCGCACACCTCGATGACGCGATTTCCCGGCAACCACAGTCGCCGGCTCCACAACATCTTCTCGACCAAGGTCGTGAGTGCCGCTCGTGACTACGTGGGCAGTCTCGCTCCACAGAACCCACATGTCCTCCTCGCTTTATCCACCGCGATACTCGATCGCCTGTCGGAAGAGTTGTCGGTGTCGCACTCCAACTCACGGGCGGGCCTCGACCCCGTCAACTACCACGCTCTCGGCTTCGCTATCGATCTGATCCGGACATTTCATCTGCTGACGAAGACACCGCCAAAAGACGGAATGAAAACGATCGCGGGTGCCATCGCCCCCGATGCGGCCTTGTCGAACACGGTCCCAATCCGCCGAACCGAGATCGCGTCGCCCGACAAGGATCCGCTGTGGCACCTCGCGGTCGGTCTCGAGGTCGGGCGCTTCGTCACCACGAATTACGACCTGGAGATCGAGCGGCTGATCGATCAGCTGGGCTTCAAACGAACGACGTTCGGAGCACAGGACGATCTCTCCGACGACGAGATCGAGCGCATCGGACCGATGGGCGGTCGCGCACGCGACATCGTTCTGGGCGAAAACAACGCCGTCGACCTTCTCGATTTCGCGGCTGGGGCCAATCCGCATTCGATCCAGGTCGTTCACGTCCATGGCCGGGCGACCGACGAAGCACCGCTCGTCGTCACCGATCGCGACTATCAGGACCAGTACATCGGCGATGAGCGGCACAAGGTCCTGTTCCGTCAAGGATCGCAGATCCTCTTCGGTGGAAATCCGATTCTCTTCGTCGGCGTCGGGCTGTCGGAGGGTGACCTGATGCGGCCGCTGCGCGAGTTCGCCGGCGAGCATATCCGCGGTAATCATTCGGTCGTCGCCCTGCGGCCCGCCACCGAGCCGAAGGCGAAACGCGACAAGTTCACCCTGGAGCAGTACATCCGGCATGGCGTCTACGTCCTGCACTACGGCATTCTTGGTCCCGGGGACGTGAAGCCCTCTTCCGACGAGGAACCCCCGGATCCGAGCTGGCTCGCCAGGGTCTTCGAGTTGACCGAAACGATCGTTGCCTCACTGGACGGCTTACCCAGCTCTCCGCGGACCCGCTCCCCTCGGCAGGCGTTCGAAGGCCTGCTCGATTTCCTAGGCGCTCCTGCCGACCCTCCGAGGGATCCGGTGACTTCCGGCATCGACCTCGGCCCGCCGCTAAGCCGCAATGCGGCGGATGCCGTCTGCAAGAAGACCGGTTGTTCCATCGGCCTCGAACTGCAACTGCTCGCCTGGATCGGGACGCTGGTGGAGCAGCACGGTGCTTCGCTGCTCGATGAGCTCTCCGATGGTCCCAAAGAGAAGGCCATCTCGCTCCTCAAGCGGACCGTGCGGCGCATCGAGGACGCCATCAGGATCGCTGCGCTGACAGCCTGCCTGAAGAAACTCGAGAGCGATTGGCAGACGTGGTCAACCGAATGGCTGGCGATTCCGCAAAGCCGCATCGAGAATCTCGAGTCTCCGCCCAAGGCGGCTCGTCTCGAACGCCCACGTTGGACGCGTCACATCTGGTGGAACCCGCCTGCCGGCAAGAACCGGGAGCGCGACACCTTACGGCCCGACCGTTCCATGCTCGATGATCTCGTCGCAGCATGGCCGCGGCGAGACAGCTTCCGTGCGCCCGGCCGGCGCATCGTCTTCGTCGCCGCGCCGCGCGGCGGCGGTAAAGGAGGCCTGCACCGTGACCTCACCGAGTGCAGCGACCGCCTGCTCGAGGACAATCCCATCCGCATCGAGCCGAGGCGCAACGCGACCGGACGGCACTACGCCGCGATCTTCTCGGCGAGCTTCAGCTTCTTCAGCGAGATCGCGTCGGTCTGGGACGCGCTCACGGCGTTCCTGCTCGATCCGCTGCGGCCGGCGTCCGACACACTCGTGCAACATCCCATGTGGACCGGTGGCCAGGGACGCATCGCCGCCTTGGCGGCGGCGCTCGACGGTACGGCCGCCCAGCTCAAGCAGACGGCTGGTCGGCTGCACCACCGTTGCGGGCCCGTCGAGGCGCGCGGCCTGATCCTCCTCAATGCCTTTGGTCTCGCGTTCGAGGCCGACGGATACCCGAAAAGCGCCGAGATCCGGGCGATCTTCGACCTGCTGACCTCGCCGGACCGGGCCGATTTGCCGCTCGACCTCGTCTTCCTGGTGCGCGACACCCGGCTCCCGCTGCATTATCGGATCGACCCGCCCCCGTCCTCGCCTTCCGATCGTCGCGACAAATGCGAGCCGCGCACGCTCCGCCTCCTGTCGGCTCCTTCGGTCCGCGACCTGCACGCGCACGCGCACGCCCAAGAGCAGTTGGCCGCGGCTGTTCGGCGATCCGGAGTGCGGCTCGCGCCCGGTTTCCAGGCTGCCGGCTCGCCTGTTTCCTCGGCCACGAGAGGTCCGGTTCCGCCTGCGGACGACAGCTACATCTATTTCATTCCTGCCACCGTCGCCGCTGACCACGCGTCGGGGCCGCCGATTGCATCCCGCTTCCACGCCACCCTGGCGACTCTGCTCGATAAAGACCTCGAAACGTTGAAACGCATTGACTACCTGACGCAAATCCGCGGGTCGATCGGAAATCTTCCTGATGTCGATGGCCGGATCGACCCGCCACGCTTCGTCGAGCGCGTTCTCGATTACTGGGCGGCTCGTCCCTATTTGCACGATCTCGATAAAGATCGCTTCAGGACGCTCCGCGAAGAACAGGGTGAGAGCCACGAGCCGGAACGATTCGATGACTTGTTACGCTGCGCCCACGACAGCAGCCTGCTCGAGCTGCTGATCCGCCATCTCGCCGTCATCTCGATGCCGGTGGAAGCCGACATCCTGCTCGAATGTCCGATGATCGAGCGGCGGGTCGAGGACCTGTCCAACTCGTTCGACGGGCGCGCTGCGGTACCGATCAGGCACCTCCGCCTCGACATCGTCCGTTATGCGCTCGCGCTGCTGTCGGCCCGCGGACTGGTGTTCACGCTCGAGCCCCGTATCCCCCCCGTGCATGAGGACGGCGTCAACGAAAGGCCCGCCGCCGGACGAACGCCTGAGTCGCCACGATACCAGGTGCACCGCACCGTCCAACTTCACGCCTACCGCAAGCTCGGGGCGCAATACTCGGAGCCGCCCGACACCTACAACTTCTCGGTGTCGCTGTATGCGTCGCAGGCTCGCGAACTGCCGGCCCTGAGCGCCAACGCCTACGCGTTCCTGCACGACCTCGTCACCCGGATGATTGGGTTTCCGACCCTGCGCTCGGAGTTCGAACCGGCTTCGTGCACAGACGCCGACTCAGGATCGAGCCCCGGCGAGGTGCGCACCTTCGAGGCCAGGCGTCTTCGCGCGGGGATCGGTATCGCCAGGACGCTGTTCTCGCTCGGGGTCGTCGCCCGCTTCTGCGACATCGGGGGAATCAGCGTCCCGAAACCGCCGCGGTCCGGGTACTTCGAGCACCACCGCCTGATTCTACGCTGGATGCTTCACCGGGCCGCGGCGCTCGGCGGCACTCCGACACGCGACGGCGAGACCGAGCCTTCTACCGCCTCACCAAGTCACCTACCGTTCTATCGCGACGAGATCGTCTGGCTCTTCAACGAGTGCGGCGTCTTCGGGCTGGCCCAAGGATCGCTCGTCGACACGATCGCGATGCTCGACGCCGCCCTGAGGGCGGCACGACGGATCGAGGGACCCGCGGGTGGCCCGATCCGTCGGCGGGTGCTGCTCAATGTCGCCGAATGCGACATCATGCGCGGGCGCCTCAAGAAGGCACGCCGCCTGCTGGACGAGGTGCGGCGGGAGTCGAGCGAGGACGAGACGATCCGGCTGATCGCCGGCGGCTACACCGCCCTGCTCGACCATCTCGGCGGCGCCCGGGACACCGCGATCAGAGGATACGGGACCGCCATCAAGGGGCTCGTCCGACTCGGGCGGAGCAGATCCGTCAGCCTGTTCCTCCGCCATCGCGGGCAGCTGCATCGCGACATGGAGGATTACGACAAGGCGGGCGAAGACCTGTCCGCCTCCGTCAATTACGCCCGCCGCAGCGGCTTCGAGGACATGGCTCACCTCGCAATGGTGGCGAAGGCCCGCATGAACGTCGCGCGTCAGCACGACCTACGACAGCAAACCAGATGCCTCGAAGAGGCGGAGCGTTATGCCGGCGCCATGGACATTCCGATCCTCACCGCCGAGGCGAGCTTCGTTCATGCGCAGATCCTGCTGCAGCAGGGCGAAACCGCGCTCGCGAGCGACAAGGCCGTGAAGGCCATCCGAATCGCGACGCTCCACGGGCAATATCTGCGTTCGATCGCCTATCGCAGCCTACTCGCCGACATCCTGCGCGAGCGCGGGTGGACCGACGAGGCAACCCGCATCAAGGGACAAGCCCTCCAGGCGGCGCGCAGCATCGGCTACCGGCTGCTCCTGCAGCGACACATGACCGACAGCGGATCGGACCGCGAGAACACGGTGGTCCCGCAAGCGACCGGGCTCGATCGGAAAGATGCCGACCGGTGACGATGCCCCGCCTCAGCGCCCCTTGGCCCGGGTCGCATAGGGGTTGGCTTTTTCGCGCAGGGTGAGGCGGATCGGCGTGCCGGGGAGATCGAAGCTCTCGCGCAGACCGTTGATCAGGTAGCGCTTGTAGGATTCCGGCACGGCGTCGGCGCGGGTGCAGAAGACGACGAAGCTCGGCGGCCGCGCCTTCGGCTGGGTGATGTAGTTGAGCTTGAGCCGGCGGCCCGAGACGGCGGGTGGCGGATGGTTGTCGATCGCCGAATCGAGCCAGCGGTTGAGCGCGTGGGTCGGGACCCGCCGGTTCCAGATCGCGTGGATGTCGAGCACGGCCTGCATCAGCCGGTCGAGGCCCTGGCCGGTGAGGCCCGAAACGGCGACCACCGGCAGGCCGGCGAGCTGCGGCAGCCGGTGCCCCACCTCGTCGCGCAGCCGCGTGAGCGCTCCGGCCTCGCCCTCGGCGAGGTCCCACTTGGAGAGGCCCAGCACCAGGGCCCGCCCCTCGCGCTCGACGAGGTCGGCGATGCGCAGATCCTGCTCCTCGAACGGCGCGGTGGCGTCCATCAGCAGGACGACCACCTCGGCGAACCGGATCGCCTCGAGCCCGTCCGAGACCGACATCTTCTCGAGCTTGTCGTCGATCTTGGACTTGCGGCGCATGCCGGCGGTGTCGTGCACCTGGAACGCCCGGCCGCCCCAGTCGAGGTCGACCGCGATGGCGTCGCGGGTGATGCCGGCCTCGGGGCCGGTGAGCAGCCGGTCGGTGCCGAGCAGCCGGTTGATCAGGGTCGACTTGCCGGCGTTGGGCCGGCCGACCACGGCCATGCGGATCGGCCGGGTCGGCGCGCCCGGGTCGACCGGCTCCTCGCCGGCCGCCTTGGCCTCGCGGGCCACGATCTTGGCCTCGCGCTCGGCCAGGACCTCGGCCCTGGTCGCGGCGGCGGCGGCCCGGGTCGCTTCGGGCAGCGCCTCGCGCAGGGCGTCGTAGAGGTCGGAGAGGCCCTCGCCATGCTCGGCCGAGACGCCGACCGGCTCGCCCAGCCCGAGCCCGAACGCCTCGTAGACGCCGGAGCTCGCCTGGCGCCCCTCGCTCTTGTTGGCGACCAGCACGACCGGCCGCCCCACCTTGCGCACGGCCGCCGCGAAGGCGCGATCCATCGGGGTGAGGCCGGCACGGGCGTCGATCAGGAACAGGATCGCGTCGGCCTGGGCCATCGCGGTCTCGGTCTGGGCCCGCATGCGGCCGGCGAGCGATTCGATCGCGGCCTCCTCGAAGCCGGCCGTGTCGATCACGGTGAAGTCGAGGTCGCCGAGCCGGCCCGTGCCCTCGCGGCGGTCGCGGGTCACGCCCGGCTGGTCGTCGACCAGCGCGATGCGCTTGCCGACGAGGCGGTTGAACAGGGTCGACTTGCCCACATTGGGGCGCCCCACAATGGCGATCGTGAAGGACATCGGGGTCGCCGTGCGGCCTCTCGCAATGAAGGGACGGCCCGGCGCGGGCCGCCGGGCCTGTCTCGGGACGAAACGAACGGAACGGCGCGGGCCCGGTTCGGGCCGCGCGGTCGCGCCCCTCGATAGCACAGGCCGCGGGCGGCGTATCGGGGTGCGCCGAACGGCGCACGGCCGTCCGGCGCGGGACCGCGGATCAGCGCGAGAAGGAGCCCGGCGCCGGGGCGCTCGGCCACGGCAGCGTCGCCTGCGGCTGGGCGACCCCGCCGCTCGACGACGACTGCGCCGGCTGAGCGGTCTGGGCCGGGGCGGCGCCCGGGGCCGGCTTCGGCCGCACCGGAACCGAGGCCACCGGGGTCGCCGGGGCAGGCTTGGCGCTGCGGGCCGGCGCGGCGGCAGGCTCGTCGTCGACGGCGTCGGGCGGCGGCGCGGCGGCGCGGCGCTGCTGCGGGGCCGGCTGCGAGGCGCGGGCGCGCGGCTTCGGCTCGGGCTTCGCCTCGGGCTGGGCCTCCGGGGTGGCGGCCGTCTCGGTCGGCGGGACCGCGGCCTCGCCCTCCGGGGCACGGGCGCCCGGCAGATACTCGGCCGGCACGCCCTGCTGGAGGCCCGGGACCCCCTCGGGGAACACCGGCTTGCGCTCGCCGGGCAGCTTCTTCTTGGTGTCGAACATCGCCTGGAGGCTGTCGAACTGATCGCAGCCGGCGACCGGCAGCGCCAGCGCGGCGGCGACGGCCAGCAGCATCAGGCGGGCACGGGCTCGCATCGGGCGCTCCTTCGGCTCTCGGTTCAACTCTCGACCCAGCTGTCGCTTCAACGTTCGGCTCAACGTTCGGCTCAACTCTTGGCGCTCTCGCCCAGCAGGGCGAGCAGGATGTCGACCCGGGCCTTCAGCCCGGCCGGCGCATCGGCGTCGCCGGCGGCCGCCTCGGCCCAGCGCCGCGCCGCCGCGGCGTCGCCGGCCTTCCAGGCCGACAGCGCCAGCATCTCGCGGGCGGAGTGGCGGAAGGCGCCGTCCGGTCGGGCGAGCGGCTCGAGCCGGGCCTGCAGCTCGGCATAGGGGGCGGTGTCGACCATCAGCAGGCCGGCCCGCAGGGTCGCCACCTCGCGGAACAGCGGCGAGGTGCCGGCATCGCCGGCGACCGCGTCGAAGGTGGCGATCGCCGCCTTGCGGTCGGTGGCCGCCTGCTCGTCCGCCTCGCGCAGCCGGGCGAGGCTCCGATAGGCCGGGATCTTCACGTCGACGGCGAGCTTGGCGAAGGCGGCGCTCGCCTCGCCGTGCTTGCCCTCCTGGGCGAGCCGGACGGCCGCGTCGAAGGCGATGCTCGCCTCGGCCGCCTGCCGGGCCTCGTACCATTGCCAGCCGCGCCAGCCGGCGACGCCCGCGACCACGAGCACGCAGAGCGCGATGACCAGGCCGCCATAGCGCTTCCAGAACTGCTGGAGCCGTTCCCGGCGGACTTCCTCGTCGACTTCCTGAAAGATATCGGTCACGCGTCGACCCGCTGGTTCATTGACTGGTGGTTCAAGGGCTTGTTGCTGTTCGTTTCGGTTCCGGCTCAGCCGGGACGGCCGCTCGGCCGCCCGGTCCCCACCGGACGGCAGTCCCCCAAGCCGCTAGCCCATGCTTGTGGCGAGCGCAAGGCGCGGCCGCTGTGCGGCAACGCGCCGGCGGCCGCCGGCGGCCCGGTCCAGGCCCGGATCAGGTCGCCTTCTTCATCGGATAGACGTTCTCGGGCCCCGGGAAGGTGCGCGAGCGCACCTCCTCGGCATAGGCCGCCACGGCGCGCTCGATCGCCGGGCCGAGGTCCCCGTAGCGCTTGACGAACTTGGGCACCCGCGGGGACAGGCCGAGCATGTCCTCCAGCACCAGCACCTGGCCGTCGCAGGCGGCGCTCGCCCCGATCCCGATGGTCGGGATCGGCACGTCCCGGGTAATCTTGGCGGCCAGCGGCTCGGCGATCGCCTCCAGCACCACCGCGAAGGCGCCGGCCTCCGCCACCGCCGCGGCGTCGGCCTCGATCGGCGCCCAGTCGTCCGGGCTCCGGCCCTGCGCGCGAAAGCTGCCGAGCGTGTTGATCGACTGCGGGGTGAGGCCGACATGGCCCATCACCGGGATGCCGCGCTCGACGAGGAAGCGGATCGTCTCGCCCATGCGCACCCCGCCCTCGAGCTTGATGGCGCCGCAGCCGGTCTCCTTCATGATGCGGGCGGCCGAATGGAACGCCTGCTCCTTCGACGCCTCGTAGCTGCCGAATGGCATGTCGACGACGACCAGGGCCCGCTTCGAGCCGCGCATCACCGCGAGCCCCTGCAGGATCATCATGTCGAGCGTCACCGGGACGGTGGTCTCCAGCCCGTGCATCACCATGCCGAGCGAGTCGCCGACCAGGATGGAATCGCAGTGCCGGTCGCACAGGCCGGCCGTGTGGGCATGGTACGAGGTCAGCATGGCGATCGGCACGCCGCCCTTGCGGGCCAGGATGTCGGGCGCGGTCAGCCGCCTCTCGTCGCGGTGTACGGACATGGGACGTTCTCTCGGTCGAATGCGCTGGCGCGGGTCGGCGGGCGACGCCCGGGCTCAGGTTCCGAGCGCCGGGGTTCCGAAGACGGCGCGGCCGATGACCAGCGGGTGGAACACGAAGGCGAGGGCGAGATACAGGATCGTCCCGACCACCACGGCCAGGATGTCGTTGCGCCGGCCCCCGACCGGGATCGGCGGAGCGCCGGGATCGGTGCGGCGCTTGAGGCTGATGCGGTCGTAGACGGCCCAGGCGAGAAGCGAGCCGAAGATCAGCACCGAGCCGAGGTCGCCGTTGGAGATCAGGTGCGCGACCGCCCACAGCTTCACGCCGGAGAGCATCGGGTGCTTGAGCACGCGCTTGATGTTGCCGGGGATGTAGGCGGCCGTGACCATGATCACGGCCGGCCAGACCAGCAGGGCGGACAGGTGGCGGGTCCAGGTCGGCGGATCGTAGAGCTCGATCCACTCGCCTCCCGCCCGGTACGCGGCGAAGCCCCAGCCGATCAGCACGATGCCGAGGATCGACACGACCGACATCAGGCCCTTGTAGGGCCACTCGCCCAGGCGCGCGATCAGCGCGGCGCGGCGATCGCGCAGCGACACGACGACATGCGCCCCGATGAACAGGACGAGACCCAGGACCAGGACCGCAAGTCCCATGCATTCCCCCGGCGGCAGGCGGCAAAAGCCGGCGGAGTAGAAGCGATCGAAACCGCCGACGCAAGGCCGGCGGCGGGGTACGGGCCCTGCCGCGACCGCAGGACACGCCGCGGCCGGAGGCACCCGTCCGGCCCTCCGGCGATTGGCGGTCCGCCGACACGCCGATACGCTACCGCCGATTGAGCCGCTCCCCGTCATCCAGCCGCACGGTGGCTTCGTCCACAGCGCCGGCGCGCCTCGCAGGGCAAATCGCTTCCGCGGCCTGGACACCGCGCCGCAAACCACCGAGGAGAGCCCGGCGCGTCAGCTCGTTCGCCGTGCACCGGCGACTCGTGCCCTCCTCGCCTGCCCTTCGCGTCGTTCGACGTCCAACCGCCGAGTCCGCTCATGGTCCGCTTCCGCACCCCGTCCGGATCCGCAGCCGCCGGTGCCGCCGACTCCGCGGGCGGGGGCGGTGCCGACCTCGGCGGACCGGAGGCGCCGGTCCCCGGCCTGCCGCGCGCCGCGCCGTGGCTCTCCACCCCGGTCGTGGTCGTCGTCGGCGTGCTGCTCTCGCTGTGGGTCACCGGCGCGCTCGGCATCGAGGTCGGCGCGCCGCTCGGGCTCGGCGATGACCACCTGTTCCTGCTGGTCCAGATCAAGGCCCTGCTGGACGGCTTCGGCCTCCGCTTCGTCCCGGCCCTCGGCTTCCCGGGCATCCAGGACAACCTGTTCTTCCCGCAGTTCGACCTCAGCCAGCGGGCCCTGCTGTGGCTGCTGGCCCAGGTCAGTGACCGGGTCTTCGTCGTGGAGAGCCTCGTCTACGGCATCGGCATCGCGGCGATCTTCGTCTCGTCCTTCGTGGTGCTGCGCGTCCTGTCGGTGCGGCCGTGGCTGGCCGCCGTCGCCTCGGTGGTGTTCGTGGTGTCGCCCTTCTTCGCGCGGCGCGCCGGCGTGCACGACTTCCTGGCGCTCTACTATGCGGTGCCGTGGGGCGCGGCGCTCTCCTACCTGGTCGCGGCGGTCGCGACCGTCGGCGGCGGCCGCAAGGGCCCGGTCGCGGCCTTCGTCGCGCTGTGCCTGCTGATCGCCGGGACCTCGGGCCTCTACTACACGTTCTTCACCGCCATGTTCGTCGCCGTCACGGCACTCGGGATGGCGGCCGGGCAGCGCGACTGGCGCCCCCTCGCGATCGGCCTCGGCCTGTGCGGGGCGCTGCTCGTGCTGCTGATCGCGAGCGGCTATCGCTGGCATCTCGCCGACGTGCTCTTCGGCGCCGTCAGCCAGCCGCGCCGCCAGCATTACGAGACCCTGTATTACGGGCTCCTGGTCAGCGACGCGGTGGCGCCGCTGCGCGAGCTCGGCCTGTTCAAGGGCCGCTTCGACATCTACTCGGCCGTGATGCGCCAGTTCCCGGGCGGCGAGCGCCTGGAATGGCCCGGCGTGCTGCTCGGCGCCGTGATCGTCGCCGCACCGCTGTTCGTGCTGGTCGGCCTGTTCGACCGCGGTCCCCGCCCGACGGATCGCCTGCGGGTCGTCTGGCTGTCCTTCGCCCTGATCACCTTCGGCCTGGTGTTCGCGGTGGGCAGCGGCCTGAGCTTCCTGTTCAGCTATCTGCTCGTGCCGGTGATCCGGGCGCCGACCCGCATCATCCCGTTCCTGAGCTTCTTCGCGCTGGTGTCGGTGTGCAGCGTGGTGGAGCTCCTGCTGTCCGAGCCGACGCGGCGGCGCCGGGTCGCCGCTGGCACCACGGTCGCACTGCTGCTCGTCGGCGTGCCGAGCGCGCTGTTCCCGCTGTCGCGGCTGCAGGCGTCGACCCGGGCCGGCACGCAGGAGCTGCGGACGGGACTCGCTGCCATGCTGAAGGTGGTCCACGCCGCCGACATGAGGGCCGTGCTGCAGCTGCCTGTCCTGCCGTGGCCGGAGGTCCCGCCGCAGCGCCGGTTCGAAGCCTACCAGCACATGCTGCCCTACGTCGTCGACGCGGTCGGCAGCCCGGTGCGGTGGAGCTACGGCCTCACCCCGCGCCAGCCGCAGTTCGCGGCGCTTCGGGCTCTCGTCGAGGGGACGACGGGCGTGTCGACGGAGCGGGCCCGGGGCCTCGGCTTCGACGGCATCCTGGTGGAGAAGCTCGCCTATACGGAGGACGAGCTCGCCGCCCTCGCCGCGTCGATCCGCACCGGCCTCGCGCCCGGCTGCCGGATCTTCGAGGACGGGCTGCGCATCCTGTACGCCCTGGCGCAGCCGCCGGACGGCGTGGCGTGCCTGCCGGAGCCGCCGCTGCAGGCCGAGGGCGCGGCCGTCTCGGCGCGCTTCACCGCCGACGACGCCCCGCGGACCTGGCTGATCGAGGGCTGGTCGGTGCCGGAGCCGCCCGGCACCTGGAGCGAGGGCCGCCGCAGCGTGCTCTACGTCCGGCTGCCGGCCGCCCGCACGGCGGCCGGCGTCACGGTCCGGCTCGACATCGAGCCGTATCGGCCGGATCCGGCGCGCCGCAAGCGCATCGACGCCGTGGTCGACGGGCGCGTCGTCGCCACGCTCGTCGTCGAGCCCGGCGCGCCGGTCCCGTCCGAATGGCGGTTCGTCCTGCCGGCCGACGTCGTCGGCGACCGCGACGCGCTGCTCCTGACCTTCGCGATCGACGATCCGGAAAGCGCGTCGCGGCACGGCGCGGCCGACCCGAAGACGCTCGGCTTCCTGCTCGAGCGCGTGGTGCTGGAGGCGGCGCCGTGACGCCGGCCGGTACGGCTCGCCGGCCGCGTCGGGCCGGCCGCGCCCCGCCGGACGAGACGCCGACGTGACAACCGGGCGGGCCGCGACTATCGGAATGGCGCCCCCGCCCCCTGCCGTCCCGGAGCCCGTCCGATGATCTCCGTCCGCCGCCCCGCCGTCCTGCTCGCCTGCGCCGCCCTGCTCGCGGCCCTGGCGGCTCCGTCCCTCGTGCGGGCCGAGACCTGGCCGACCCGGCCGGTGCGGATCATCGTGCCGTTCGGCCCCGGCTCGACCCCGGACCTGATTGCCCGGGTGGTCGCCGAGGCCCTGCAGCAGCGGCTCGGCCAGCCGTTCACGGTGGAGAACAAGCCGGGCGCCGGCGGCAATCTCGGCACCGACGCGATCGCCAAGGCGGAGCCGGACGGCACCACCTTCGGGGTCTCGATCGCCGGGCCGCTCGCCATCAACGCCCTGCTGCAGCCGAAGATGCCGTATGCGTGGGATCGCGACTTCGCCTATGTGACGACGCTGGCGACGCAGCCCTGCGCGCTCGCGGTCAGCAACAGCCTCGGCGTCGCGTCGGTCGCCGAGCTCCTGGACAAGCTCCGCAAGGACCCGGGCAAGTACAACTACGCCTCGATCGGCAACGGGTCGCTGTCGCACCTCGCCATGGAGGCGATCGCGAAGACGAGCGGCACCGAGATCGTCCACATCGCCTATGCGAGCTCGCCCCAGGCGGCCACCGCGATCATCCGGGGCGACGCCCAGATGGGGTGCCTGCCGGCGATCGCCGCCACCTCGCAGGCGGAGGCCGGCAATCTCAAGGTCATCGCCGTGTCGACGCCGCAGCGCTACGCCCTGATTCCGGGCGTGCCGACCCTGAAGGAGAGCGGCGTCGAGGTCGAGGCGGAGGCCTGGAACGGACTGATCGCACCGGCCCGCACGCCGCCGGCGGCGCTCGACCGCATGGGCGCCACGGTGCGGGAGATCCTCGCGATGCCGACCGTCCGGGAGAAGCTCGCCACCCAGGTGATGGAGCCGATCCCCTCGACTCCGGAGGCCTTCCGCGACCGCGTCGCCGCCGAGGTGGCGCGCTGGGCCCCGGTGATCGCGGCAGCCGGCATCAAGGCGAACTGAGCCGCACGGGGCGGCCCAGGCGAGCCTAGCCCACGGTGTCGAGGTCTCGCCCTACCTCCCTGATAGACTTGAAGTTTTCAAACCGCGCCAGAGCGATCTGCGGAACCTCGCCCGGCTCCGGCGGTTGCCCACCGGAGGCAATCGAGAGGAGGCAGACATGAGCGACCCGCAAGACGGTACGCGCGATCCGCGGCTGAGCGATCCGCGTGGCATTCACAATCCGGCCTTTGCCGACCGCAATGCCGACCCGAGCGTGCCGGGGTCGCGGCGCAGCGGCTCGATGTGGGCATGGCTCGCCGGCATCGTGGCGGCCGTGTTCATCATCGCGATCGTCTACGGCATGACCGACCGCAACGCCAACGAGGTCACCATGGACCGCAACGCGCCCGCCGCGACCACCGGCTCCGGCGCCACCAGCGGGGCGGCCCCGCCGGCCGGCTCCGGCGCGTCGAACGTTCCGGGCGCCGCCGGCGAACGGTCGGCCAATCCGGGCGCCCCGGCCCCGGCCGCCCGGTAAGCGCACCGACGCCATCGACGGCCGGCCCGCCCGCGTCGGCGGGCCGGCCTCGAACCCTCGACACGACGGTCGAGGGACGGGCCCGGGGTCGCGAACGGGTGCACGCCCGACAGCGGGTGCAGGCCCGCGACAGCGAGACCCCGGGCCCGTTCGCCCGAACGCAGACTGTTCATCGATTTCAGAAAGATGCAGCCGTCACTGCAGACGCAGGATGACGGCCAGGGCGCCCAGCCCCGCCACCATCAGGGCGCCGAGCCGCACGGTGAGCTGCAGGCTCAGCTTTTCGATCCGCGCGTCGACATCGCGGCGCAGCCCGTCGAACCGCAAATCCATTTCCGCGCGCAGGCCGCCGACTGTTCCGTCGATGCGATCGACCGCGGCCGCGAGATCGGACTTGGTGACCAGCTCGACCATGATGACCATGATGAAGTCCCGCGCCGCCTCCGCATGGGCTTCCGCCTGGGCCGGGGGCACCCCGCCGTCGCGAAGCCGCTTCGAATAGCCGAGCGTATCAAAAGCGAACACCATGGGACATCTCGGGCCCCGACGGCTGTATCGCACCTCGCACGCACGCGCATCCGGACGACGCCGAGACGCCCTCCCCGGATCCGCCCTTCTCAGGCTCAGGTGGTCCGCAGCCGGACATTGACCAGGAACACGCCGGCGACGCAGATCGCCATGCCGGCGAGCGCGACCGGACCGAGCCGCTCGTCGAACAGGGCCCAGGCCATCACGGCGGTGGCCGGCGGGGTGAGATAGAACAGGCTCGAGATGCGGCTCGCCGCCGCCCGGCGGATCAGGAAATACAGAAGCCAGATCGCCCCCAGCGAGAGCACCAGCACCAGCCAGGCGAGCGCGAAGACGAGCTCGCCCGTCCATTCGATCCGCCCCGTCTCGAACAGGGCCGCGCCGGCCGCGAACACGGCGCCGGCGGCGCCGTACTGCACCAGGAAGGCCGGCCGCCAGTCGATCTCGCCGCCGTGGCGCTTCTGCCAGAGCGTCCCGGACGTGATCGACAGGAGCGCCGTGACGATGGCGATCCAGGCGATCGTGTCGGCCTCGCCGCCCACCGTCTTGTCCTGCACGATCAGGTAGACCCCGACGATCCCCAGCGCGAGCCCGGCCCAGTGCCGCGGCGTGACCCGCTCGCCGAGCACCCGGTTGGCCAGCGTCGAGACCAGGATCGGCTGCAGCCCGACGATCAGAGCGGTGAGGCCGACCGCGAGCTTGTGGTCGATGGCGACGAAGACGCCGCCCAGATACCCGCCGTGCATGAGCAGGCCCGAGACGACGCTGTGACCCACGGCACGGGCCGACGGCCAGGCCGGGCGGGTGACGGCGATCACCAACGCCATCAGGACGATGACGCCGGCCATGCGGAGCGTGAGGAAGGTGAGCGGCTCGACATAGGGCAGGCCGAGCCGGGCACCGACGAAACCCGAGGCCCACAGCACGACGAACACGCCGGGCGCCAGGAGCGCGACCACGGATTCGATTCTGCGCGGCATGGTGGCGCTCCGGCTGCCGAGTCGGCGCTGCGACATGGGGTTTCGGCCGGCGGCGGGCACGCGGGGGCGCCCGGATCAAAACGGCGTCCGGCCGGATGTCGCCAGAGTGCCAGCCCGCATTCAATGACGAAAGCGAATGTTCTTCATCCGATTCATCATTCAAGTTGATGGAATGCGTGGACTTCCCTCTCCGGCCGCCCCGCCGCACCGCCGCGCCGCCGCCGCGCCGCCGAGGCCGCGGCGTCGCTGCGGGCGGCGGTGGTTAACGAATTTCCAACATACCGCGGTCAAAATTCCGCCGGGTCCTCGGAACAAAAGACGGGCCGGGGAATTATGGGGGGTCTGGCGGCGATGGTTCGCCTCGCATCTCGCCTGCTTGCCGCAGGTCTGCTCGCAGCGATGTCGTTCGGGTCCGTGGCCGCGCCGGCCGCGGCGTCCGACTACGTCATCAAGCGCGACTTCGGCGGCTATGTCGAGGAGTACAAGGCGAAGTACGCCCGCATCCGCGACACCGGACAGCGCGTCGTCATCGACGGCATCTGCAATTCGGCCTGCACGCTGGTGCTCGGCATCGTGCCGATGAACCGCATCTGCGTCACCCCGCGCGCCAGCCTCGGCTTCCACCAGGCCTATTACGACAAGGCGTGGACGGCCGGCGTGAAGGTGACGAGCGCGGCCGGCACGGCCGAGCTGATGACCGTCTATCCGAACGAGGTGAAGCGCTGGATCGCCAAGGTCGGCGGCCTCACCGCGGAGATGAAGAAGCTCAAGAACGGCTTCGATCTGTGGATGATCGTCGATCCCTGTCCGGACGAGTTCTGAGCCCCTCCCCGCCTGTCCGTCTCCGAGACTTCCGATCGAGCAGTCCTGACCGAACGGTCCTGATCATCGGCCGGCCGCGACGAGCGCCCGGCCGCCGGTCGGCGTACCGGCATGCCCCGGCAGCCGGGCGAGGTCGAAACCCGGGTCCCACAGGCCGCCCAGCAGGGTGTCGATCTCCGGCGAGCCCCACATCAGCAGGCCGGCATTGCTGTAGGGCGTGAGCTCGCCGACCTTCAGGCCCGCCGCGGTCAGGTAGCAGTCCACCCGCAGCGACGAGAAGCCCTCCGACAGCCGCTCGGCGACCGTCACCAGGGCGGCGCGGTCGGCCGGCGCGAGCGGAATGTCCGCCTCCGGCAGATTGGCGGGCAGCGCCAGCCGCCGCCCGGTCGCGTCGTACCAGGCGTCGCGCTCCTCGGCCGTTCCCTTGCGGCCGCGCAGGAGGCGGATCAGGCGCGCGCGGCCGCCGAACGTGAACACCAGCGCCTCGACGGGCGGCGCGCCGCCCGGCCCGAGCAGCAGCGGCTCGGCGATCAGCCGGCGCGGGACGCCGCGATAGCCCCATTCGAGCGAATGGTCGAAATAGTCCGCGGCGAGCCACTGGCGCGCCGCGGCGACCAGGGCCGCGGGGTCGCACTCGGCCGGACCGCCGACGATCGCCACCGGGCCGGACGTGTGGGTCGGCTTGAGCACGAAGCGGGCCGGCAGGAGGCTCCAGTCGATCTCCTCGGGGCGGCGCCACGCCCGCAGTGTCGGCACCACGAGGCCGCTCCCGCCGCGCGCCGCGATGAACGCCTTGCCGGCGATCTTGTCGCACACGATGCGCAGCCGCGGGTCACGATCGAAGATCATGCGGTGGAGAATGTGCTCGTTGAAGGTGACGGGCCGGTCGAGCCGCGGCGCGACGCCGAACCGCGCGGCATAGCGGGCCGCGAGCGTGCGGCGGACCCGGCGCGGGCCGACCAGCGGCAGGCGGTGCACGATCGTGCCCAGATCGAAGAGACGGCGGCGCATGGCGGACTCGGCTGCGGACGTCGTGCGCAGCGAAGGCGCGCGGCATGAGGGATGGACCGGCTGGACCCGGATCCGCCGGGCGTGCCGTCCGGGTCGGCTGCGGCCCCCGGCGGCGGCGAGTCGGCCGGATGGTGCACCCTGGCCCGAGGGGTGGCAAGATCGCCCGCGCCTTCGTCGACGGCGACATCCCCTCCCCCTCTGGCCACCGCCGCCACGATCGTCTACGTCCAGTCGCGGACGGCTTCGCCCGGCGGGCCCGTCCGCGCCCGCGCCGGCCAGCGGAGGCGCCGGCCGCCGCCTTTCTCGGATCGATGTCGACAATGACCACCAGAACCTACGTGCTGACGCTGTCCTGCGCCGACACGACCGGCCTCGTCGCGGCGACCTCGGGCTATCTCGCCGGGCGCGGCATCTTCATCACCGAGTCGGCGCATTTCGGCGATCCGGAGACCGGCCGGTTCTTCGAACGCACCGTGTTCACGGCCGGCCCCGAGCAGCCGCCGATCGCCGAGATCGAGGCGGGCTTCCGGCCGATCGCCGAAAGGTTCGGGATGACCTGGACATTCCACGACACCGCGACCAGGCCGCGGGTGCTGCTCATGGTGTCGAAGTTCGACCACTGCCTCAACGACCTGCTCTACCGCTACCGCACCGGCAGCCTGCCCATCGACATCCCGGCCGTGGTGTCGAACCACCCCGACCTCGCCCGCGTGGTCGAGTGGCACGGCATCCCGTATCACTACCTGCCGGTGACCAAGGAGACCAAGGCGGCCCAGGAGGCCGCGGTGCTCGAGCTGATCGGCCGCCTGAAGATCGACCTCGTCGTGCTCGCCCGCTACATGCAGGTGCTGTCGCCGGAGCTGTGCACCGCCCTGTCGTGGCGCTGCATCAACATCCACCACTCGTTCCTGCCGAGCTTCAAGGGCGCCAAGCCGTATCACCAGGCGCATGCGCGCGGCGTGAAGATCATCGGCGCGACCGCCCACTACGTGACCGGCGACCTCGACGAGGGCCCGATCATCGAGCAGGGCGTCGAGCGCATCGACCACACCTTCACGCCCGAGGACTTCGTCGCCATCGGCCGCGACATCGAGAGCGTCGTCCTCGCCCGCGCCGTCCAGTTCCACATCGAGCACCGCGTCATCCCGAACGGCCACAAGACGGTGGTGTTCCGGCGCTAGGCACGGCCCCGGCGCGGGCGATTGTCCGCTCGTCCCCGCGCAGGCGGGGACCCAGGGGCGACACGGCAGAGCAATCCTGGAGTCCCGCTGGCGCGGGAACGAGCGGCGTGTGGTGCGGCGTCGAGAGCCGTCGCGCGCAACCGCTTCCGCTTCACCGGCAGCCGTACTGGCGTTCCATCGCGCGGATCTGGGCGACCCGCGCCCGTTCGCCGGGCGACAGCGGGACGGCGTTCTCGTTGTCGTAGACGCAGCCGGCATTGCCGAAATACGAGATCGCCCGGCGCGTCTTGAAGCAGTAGCCGCGCGCCTTGAAGATCGAGTTGCGCTCGACCCAGAGCTGCTCGCAGGCGCCTTGCGCGACGACGGTCTCGGCGGTGCCGGCGACGATCGCGAGCGCGACCGCTCCGGCGAGAAGCGTCCTGGTCCTGGTCATCGGAGTCCCCGTCTCGGTGGAGCGGGTGCGTCGGACGGCAATCGTCGGGCGGCCGGCGCAGCCCGCGGGAAATACGCGGCAACACTACGCCTGTTGGTGCGGAAAGCGAGAGCCGCGGTTCGATGCGGTGACGAGGTCCGCGTCGGCTGCCGAGCCCGCTCGTCCCCGCGAAGGCGGGGACCCGGGGCCGCCACGGGCGTGGGGCTCGGGAGTCCCGCTTGCGCCGGAATGAGCCGAGTGCGGGCCGGGGCCCGCCCGCCCCCGCCGCCCCTACAGCGGCAGGTTGTCGTGCTTCTTCACCGGCATCTCGAGCGTCTTGGTGCGCAGCATCGACAGCGCGCGGGCGATGCGCCGGCGGGTCGAGTGCGGCATCACCACCTCGTCGATGAAGCCGCGCTCGGCCGCCTTGAACGGCGACATGAAGCTCGCCTCGTACTCGGCGGTGCGCTCGGCGATCTTCTCCGGGTCGCCGATGTCGGAGCGGAAGATGATCTCGACCGCGCCCTTGGCGCCCATCACGGCGATCTGGGCCGAGGGCCAGGCGTAGTTGACGTCGGCGCCGATGTGCTTCGAGGCCATCACCACATAGGCCCCGCCGAACGCCTTGCGGGTGATCAGCGTCACCAGCGGCACGGTGCACTGGCTGTAGGCGAACAGGAGCTTGGCCCCGTTCTTGATGAGGCCGCCGGATTCCTGCGCGGTGCCGGGCAGGAAGCCGGGCACGTCGACGAAGGTGACGATCGGGATGTCGAAGGCGTTGCAGAAGCGCACGAAGCGGGCGCCCTTGCGGCTGGCGTCGCTGTCGAGCACGCCGGCCAGCACCATCGGCTGGTTGGCGACGAAGCCGACCGTGCGGCCGGCGATGCGGCCGAAGCCGATGACGATGTTGCGGGCGAAGCTCGGCGACAGCTCGAAGAAGTCGCCCTCGTCCACGACCTTGTGGATCAGCTCCTTGATGTCGTACGGCTTGTTCGGGTTGTCCGGGATCAGCGTGTCGAGCGAGGGCTCCAGCCGCTCGACGTCGTCGAAGCTCGGCCATTCCGGCACGCCGGCGCCCGAATGGGCCGGCAGGAAGTCGACGAAGCGCCGGATCTGCAGGAGGCACTCGACGTCGTTCTCGAAGGCGCCGTCGGCGACCGCCGAGCGGGTGGCGTGCACGGACGCCCCGCCGAGCTCCTCGGCCGTGACGATCTCGTTGGTCACCGTCTTCACCACCTCCGGCCCGGTGACGAACATGTAGCTCGTGTCCCGCACCATGAAGATGAAGTCGGTCATCGCCGGCGAGTAGACGTCGCCGCCGGCGCACGGGCCCATGATGACCGAGAGCTGCGGGATGACGCCCGAGGCGTGAACGTTGCGCTTGAACACGTCGCCGTAGCCGCCGAGCGCCGCGACGCCCTCCTGGATGCGGGCGCCGCCGGCGTCGAACAGGCCGATGATCGGGGCCCGCGCCTTCAGCGCCATGTCCTGGATCTTGGTCATCTTCTGAGCGTGCGCCTCGGACAGCGAGCCGCCGAACACCGTGAAGTCCTTGGCGAACACGAAGACGGTGCGGCCGTTGATCGTGCCCCAGCCGGTGACCACGCCGTCGCCCGGGATCTTCGACCGGTCGGCGCCGAACTCGCTCGCCCGGTGCTCGACGAACATGTCGTATTCCTCGAACGAGCCGTGATCGAGCAGCAGCCCGATGCGCTCGCGCGCCGTCAGCTTGCCGCGCCGGTGCTGCGCCTCGATGCGGGATTCGCCGCCGCCCAGCCGTGCCCCGGCCCGCCGCTGCTCCAGCTTCGCCAAAATGTTTTTCATGGTTCAAAACCCGCACGCGAAAAGGATGACCACCGCATCCGCGTCATAGCACGGCAGTGCAGCACGAGGCGAGCGTTTGACAACGATGTGTCGAAAGATGCCGGGCGGAGAGCAACAATGGGTCGCGCCTTCGGAGTCCGAAGGCGAATCGCTGTTCAGCGGCGCCCGGGGCCCGCCGTCGCCGGGGGCCCGCCCGCCGGTCCGGCGGGTGCGGCCGACCCGGGCGGCGCCGGCTGCGGCTGCGGCCTCGCCGGCAGCTTGCCGGAGAGGCGGAGGATGAAGGACAGAACCTCGGCGACGGCCCGGTAGAGCTCCTCGGGGATCTCGTCGCCGAGCTCGACGTCGGAGAGCGCGGCGGCGAGGCCGGCGTTCTCCTCGATCGGCACGCCGTGCTCCTTCGCCAGCGCGACGATCTTCTCGCCGATCGCGCCCCGGCCCTTGGCGACGACGCGCGGGGCGCCCGGCGCCTCGTACTGGAGCGCGATGGCGAGCGGGATCGCGGGGCGCTCGGTGGTCATGACGCGCGGTCCAGGAAGCGGCCGGCCGGCGGTGCCGCCTCGCGGGCGGGACGCGGCGGCGCGCCCTCGCGCACCACCACCTCGGACGGATCGAGCTCGGCGGCGCGCAGGCGGTCGGCGAGCGCGCCGGCATTGTCGCGCAGCAGCGCGGCGCTGTCGCCGCGCTCGGCCCACAGGGTGACGCCGGCCCGCTCGCCCGTCACGGTCACCTGGGCGTGGACCACCCCGACCGGCTCGACGTCGATGGCGAAGCGGGCCCGCCACGCCGGCGCGGAGCGCTCGCCGCTCCCCTGCCCCCTGGCGTCGCGCGAGATCTCGAACTGGGCGACCGTGGTGCCCTGCGGGGTCGCGAACGGAACCTCGAAGACCCAGCGCGCCCCGTCGGGTTCGGCGCCCGGCCCCGCGGCGCCCGGCAGCGAGGCGGCCTGCAGGAGCGTGTGGCGGGCGAGCCCGGCCTCGGCCTGGGCGAGCAGCGTGCGGGCGGCGGCCTCCGGCGTGACGTCGTCGCCGAGGCTCGGCCCGACCGCCGGCTGCGCCGCCGGCGCGGCGCCCCGATAGGGCGGCGGCGGCCGTTGCGGCTGGCCCGGCTCGCCGGGCGCGACGCCGTGCGGCGCCGCCGGAGCGGCGGTGGCCGGGGCGGCGGTGGCCGCCGTGGTGGCGCCGGCCGGCAGCCCGCCGGCCGTCACGGCCTGGGCGAGCGCGCGGTAGAGCGCCTGGGCGCCGGCGGCCTCGAGCCGGGCGGCGCCGGCCTGGGTGGCGCCCGACAGCGAGGCCTCGACGAAGCCCTGCAGCTTCGCCTCCTGGCCGTCGCCGCGGCCCGCCGCGGCCCCTCCGGCCATGGCGGCGAGCGCCGCCCTGAGGGCGGCCAGCGCCGCCTTCATGTCGCCGGCGGGCGACGCCGGCCCGGCGCCGGCCGCGAGTCCGGCTTCGAGGAACAGGCCGGAGCGCGCCAGCGCACGGGCGAGGTCCTCGGGCTTCACCGGCTGGTCGGCGGGCAGCCGGAACGCCAGCAGCTGGGCGGCCGCGACCCGTACCGGATCGGCGAGATCGCCGCGCGCCACCGCGGCAGCCAGATTGGCGAACAGCGGCGCCAGCCCGTCCTGCTGGAGCGCGGCGGTGCGCACCGCCTGGGCGAGCGCCGCCTGCGGGGTCGCCGCGGCGGCCGGATCGGCCGGTGCCCGGGCGCTGGCGGGGTCGGTGCCGGCCCGCGCCGCGACCGCGCCGGCCGCACCCGTCCCGCCGCTCGCGCCGATCTCGTCGGGATGCAGCAGCACCAGGCGCAGCCCGTCCGGGGTCGCCCGCACGGCGAGATGGACGTGCGCGCCCTGCTGCAGCGGCACCGCGGTCTGGACGTCGATCAGCGAGTCGCCGACCGCGAGCTGGACATGGGTCTGGTCGATCACCCGCATCACCAGGGCGTCGAGCACCTGGCCGGGCGTGAAGGCGGGCGGATTGCCTCCGCCTTGCGTGTTCAGGGCCACCGCGATGGGCGAGACGACGAGATCCACGGGCCGCGTCCGTTCGAGGGTTCTCCACCCTCGATCGTGGCAGATGGACGTGAACCGAACGTTAACCTCTCGGTTGCGGCAGAGCGGATCACGCCTGCGGATCGCGTCGCCGCTTCGACGGTCCGGACGCGGACCTTCCGGTCACGCGCCCGCCCCCGGTCCGCCTCACCGCTCCGGCACCAGCGCCAGCACGGCGGCGGCGGCGTCGAACTCGCTGCGGCGGTGGGCCCGGCGGGCGAGCGCCTGGTCGTCGAGGCCCCACAGCTCCATGTTCCAGTCCTCGTCGACATGGCCGGCCGTCCACGCCGCGTCGGCCGTGATCGCGCCCTCGGCGAGCGCCAGCGCCAGCAGGGCCGAGCCGGTCAGCGCCGTCGCCACGTGCAGGGCGCCGAGCCGCCACGGGCTCGCCGGGATCAGCCGGCGCATCGCCGCGACCGCCCGCTCGGGCTGGGCCGTGAACACCACGCCCTCGACCAGCACGAAGCGGGCGCCGTGGGTGTCGCGGGCCCAGGCGAGCACCGGGTCCCAGGCGCGGCTCTGGGTCTCGACCAGGCGCTCCGGCCCCTCGGCCCGGTAGACCAGGAGATCGGAGCCGAGATAGCGGGCGATCTCCTCGGCGACCTCGGCCGGCTTGTCGGCGACCGCGTCGATCACGGCGTTGGCGAGCCGGGTCAGCGGCATCTGTGCCGGATCGATCACCTCGGTCTGGGCGCGCCACTCGGCGGCGGCCCGCTCGGCCAGCGCGGCGGTCGGGAAGGCGAGCAGGCGGCGCGCCGGCGTGCGCACCGGCCGGCCGTCGAGCTCGACCGCGACGCCCTCCGGCGTGTCGCGCAGCGTCACGGCCTCGTAGAAGCGCCGCCGCAGCGGCCGCATGCTGCGCTTGGCCGCCTCGTTCGGGTCGGCCGGGCTCTCGGCGAAGAAGCTGTCGAACAGATCCGTCATGGCGCTCCCGTCGGCTGCGGCGCCGGCCGCTGACGCGGCCTTATCTAGGCGCCGCGACGCCGTCCGGCCAGCACACCGATCAGCAACATGTGAGCGCTAGAAACAATCCCGACGCGCCCCGACACGACCGGGCCGCGCTGTCGGCCCATTCGCGGAGCACACTGCGTGACGATCGCGTCCGCGGACCGCCGACCGCGGCCCTCGTCCGTCCGGAGCGCGATCCGCCGGCCCCACCCCCGACCGGCGCACATCAGGAGAGTTGCCATGATCGGAAAGACCGTGCTGGCCGCGGCCGTCGCCGCGCTCGTCGGCCTGTCGCTCGCCGCCACGCCGTCGCTCGCCCAGCATCGCGGCGGCCCCGGCGGCCCCGGAATGCGGATGGCCGGACCGCCGCCCGGCGGTCCCGGGTTCCGACCCGGCCCCGGCTTCCGCCCCGGTCCGGGCTTCCGGCCCGGTCCCGGCTGGCGCCCCGGTCCGGGTCCCGGCCCGTATCCGCCGCCCGGCCCGTGGCGGCCGCGGCCGTGGGGCTGGGGCGGATGGGGCTGGGGCGCCTATCCGTGGGGCTGGTGGGACTACCCGGCCTACTGGAACGGCTCGTATCCGACCTTCGACGAGGTCGACGAGATGCCGTGCCTGCGCAAGGTGTGGATCAGCAAGAAGCGCTGGACCTGGCGCCGCGTCTGCTGACCGGCAGCCACGGTCGACGGACGGCGATCCGACCCCGCATGGGCCGGATCGTCCCGGAGCGGCGGCCGCTTCCCGCCTCGCCCCCCTAACTCCTGGGCGGGTTTCTGACCTGCATCGCCCCGGCGACGAGACCGGCGCGGCCCAGGCGGGCCACACCGGTCGCGTCAGATGCTTGGATGCCGCCGGGACGGCCTCGCCGTGGAAGGCGGCGCCGCGGCGGGCGGCCCGGAGTCAGGCCCGAAAGCGAAGCGGATCGCCCGGTTGACGGCGACTGGCAGGACGGACATGTGGGTCTCGCCCTCGAAGAGGGTGAACTCGGCCTGTACCCCGGGCAAGGCGCGGAGCCGTGCGGCGAGGTCGCGTGCACGGTCCACCACGCGGCTCCGCTCGTAGCGTCGGAGCCGGTCGGCATGATCCGGCTGTCGCGCGTGAAAAGGCGCGGTCGTCTGCTCGTACTCGCCGGCAGCGAGCAGCACCCGGGGTGCGACGGACGGCTCGTGCATCCGCTCCAATCGGTCGACGCCGCGCAGCACCACGGCATCCTCCCACCAGATGGCCGGACTCACGGCGATCCAGTGCGTGAAGGCGTCCGGGCGCTCGAACAGCACGTAGAGCACGAACAGCCCGCCGAAGGAGTGGCCGAACATCGCGAGCCGCGTCGGATCAATCGGCAGGCGCCGGGCGATCTCGGGCTTCAGCTCATCGGTGATGAAGGCGAGGAAACGCCCGGCGCCGCCGGTCCTGACGTCCGGACCGCCGGGACTATGAGGCGGATAGGTCCGTCCCGGCGGCGGTCCCATGTCCCACGAGCGACGGACGCTGTCGTAGGCCGCATCGGTCGGATAGCCGATGGCGACCACCGCCGCATCCGTGATGCCGGTCCCGGTCGGATAGGCCCCCTGCACGCGCAGCGCCTCCACCGCGGTGCCGACCACGGCATTGCCGTCGAGCAGACAGAGCACCGGCCATCCGCCCGCAGGCGCCGCACCGGCGGGGACGCGCAGGAAGATGCGGTAGGGCTCGCCGCCGTCTCGCGGCGCCAGGTCGAAGTGGACTGTGTCGGGAATGACGGCGGGGGCGTCGTCCACGATCATCTCCTCGCGAGGAGCCAGATCAGCGCCGGCCCACCGATCAGGGTCGCGATCAGTCCGGCCGGCATCTGCCAGGGAAACGCGGCCATCCGACCGAGCCAGTCGGCCGTCACCATCACGAGGGCACCCGCCAGCACCGCGCCCGCCAGCTGCGACAGCGCGCGCTGCAAACCGAGCCGGACGGCTAGGTGCGGCGCCGTCAGCCCGACGAAGGTAAGCGGCCCGACCAGCAGAGTCGCAGCCGCCGTCGCCCCCGCGGCGAGACCGAGCAGGATCAGGCGGACACGGGCGAGATCGAGGCCGAGGGCGGCGCTCGCCGGATCCCCGAGCGGCATCAGGTCGAGCCAGCGCGAGCACAGCGCCACGGCGCCGATCAGCAGAATCGCGCCGCCGGCGCACCAGGCGGCCTGTGGGCCGTCCACCTGATAGGTCGAGCCGCTCATCCAGTTGAGAATCATCAGGCTCCGCGGATCGCCGCCCGCCGTCACTACCCCGACCAGGGCGTCGAGCAGCGCACCGATCGCGATTCCGGCGAGCAACACGCGCTCCGGGCCGAAGCCGCTCCGGCGACCGAGGAGCACGATCAGGCCGAGCACCGCGAAGGCGCCGCCAGCGGCGCCGGCGAGCTGAAGCCCGTGGCCGGCGACAGCGACGGCGAACACCACCACGACCAGCCCGAGGGCGGCCCCCGCGCCGACGCCGAGGACCTCCGGGCTCGCCATCGGATTGCGCGTCGTTCGTTGCAGGATGACACCGGCCGCCGCCAGCATCGCGCCCGCGCACAGCGCGGCGAGCGCGCGCGGCGCCCGCCACGGCAGCAGGGCCGCCAGATCGTCCGAGCCGGCGAGAGCCCAGGCGCCAGACGGCGTGCGGCCGAGCAGCAGCGACCCGACGAACGCGACGACCAGCGCGATCGTGAGCCCCACGAGCAGCGGCTCCGCCCGACGCCGGTGCGGCGTCGTGCCGGGATCGACGACCGGCAGCGGCGCAGCGACTCGCAGGCGCGGCAGGAGCCAAAGCAGCAGCGGCGATCCGAACAGCGCGGTGACGGCCCCGGTCGGCAGCAACCCTCCTATCGCCTCGCCGGCGCGCTGGACGAGCTGATCGGTCGACCACAGGAGCCCGGCACCGAGAAGCGGCGCCAGCAGGAGCCGATCGCGCAGGCGCCGAGCTCCGGCGAGGCGCGCCAAGGCGGGCGCGACCAAGCCCACGAAGCCGATCACCCCGACGCCGCTGACCACGAAGGCGGTGAGCGCGACGGCGAGCGTCAGCGCGGCGAGACGGGTGCCGTGCAACGAGACACCAACGCTGCGGGCACCGGCCTCCTCGAGCGAGAGCACGCTCAGCGGCCGGAGGATCGGAACCAGAAGCACCGCCGTGACGGCGAGCTGGGTCGCGAGGGTCGAGACGACGGCCCAGCCCTGCAGGCTGAGCGACCCGCTGCCCCAGATGAACAGGCCGACCAGGGTGTGCTCCTCGAACAGGACGAGGGCCGCCGCGGCGGCACCGCAATAGAGCCCGAGCACCAGCCCCGCCAGCACCACGGCAACGGGCGCGAAGCTCTTGCGCCAGGTGAGCGCGAGGACGACGGCCAACGCCGCCCCGCCGCCCGCCAGGGCGACCGTTTCGCGGCCGAAGACGAACAGCCCAGGCGCCCACAAGGTCGTCGACACGAGAGCGAGCTTGGCACCTGCCGACACGCCGAGGGTCGAGGGCGCTGCGAGCGGGTTCCGCAGCACCTGCTGAAAGATCACCCCGGCCAGCGCGAGCGCGGCCCCGCACAGGATGCTGGCGGCGATCCGCGGCATCGTGACGAAATGCACACGCAACTGCACCGGATCCGCCGGATCCGGCGCGAGCACCGCCGCGAGCCACAGCGAGGGTCGAAGCGAGGTCGCCAAGGCCTGCACCGACAGCGCCGCGGCCGGCAGCGTCAGGGCCGCGATCAGGAGACCCGCGGCCGACCAGGCTCGCCACCCACCGTCCGCCCGGCACGGGCCTGCCGCGCCGTCAGCCACGGCGCGAGCCCTCCGTCACCAACGTTCCGCCGAGCAACGCGGCGAACCGCATCGCCGACGGCAGAGCACCGAACATCAGCACCGGCGGCAGACCCATCACGGCTCCCGCCTTCACGAACGGTAGGCGGCTCCACAGCGGGTTTGTAGCGAGAGCCTGCAGGACGCCGGCCGGCACCGGATCGAGATAGACGAGGCGCGCATCGGGAACCGGTTCGAGCGCCTCGATGCCGATGGTGGCGAAGCCCCAGAAATTGGTCCGGCCCCGATAGGCGTTGACGAGCCCGACGCGGTCGAGCACCTCCTGGAACAGGCTGTTCGCGCCGTAGACGCGGACGTGACGGCCGTCCATGAAGCTCACCAGACAGAGCGGCCGGTCGCGCTCGTCGTGGAGCCGATCGCGAGTCGCGGAAAAGACGTCCTCGAGCCGCGCCGTCACCGCCCCGAGCGCGTCGTCGCGGCCGGAGAGCATAGCGAGGCGCACGGTCGCCGCCTCTGCGAGCGCCAACGGCCGGCCGCCCGGAACATAGATCGGAAAGGACAGGACGGGGGCGATCCTCTCGAGACGATGGACGATGCCGGCCTGAAATGGCGTGACCAGAATGGCGTCGAGCCGGAGCTGCTGCAGCAGCTCGAGATTGGGCTCGCGGCTGCTGCCGAGATCGACGACGTCGGGCGGCAGAGCCGGCTCCACCACCCATCGGCTCCAGTTCCGTGCGCCGACCACCGCGACCGGCGGCACGTCGAGCAGCAGCAGCGTCTCGGCGAGGCCGTAGTCGAGGGCCGCGATGCGCCGTAGCGGTCCGCGCTCGCCCGCGGCGAATGCGGCGACCGCACCGCCGGACGCTGCGGCCAGACCGCAGAGCACCGCGCGGCGGGAGATCGCGCCTCGCGCGCCGTTCGTCCGCCCGCCCGCCGCAGCGCCCACCGGGCCCGTCACCATCGGTACTTGACGTTGGCCAGCACCTTGCGTCCCTGCCCCAGATAGCAGGTGCCCGAATTGCAGATCTCGGGCTGGACATCGGCGATGTTGGTGGCGTTCACCGAGACGCTGAGGCCCGCGAACCGGCGATCGAACTTGCCGATGTCGTAGCGCAGCGTCGCGTCGACCACGGTGTAGCCTTCGTTCGTCACCGTGTTGGTGTTGTTGCCGAACGTCTCTCCGATGTAGCGGATGCCGATTCCGCCGCTCGCGCCGTACAGCGGTCCCGACGGGACCGTATAGTTCATCCACAGCGACGCCACGTGGCGTGGCGTCACCGCCGGCACCTTGCCGATCTCCGCCGCCGTGGCGGAGGCGACGATCTCGGCGTCCGAGTAGGTGTAGGCCGCGATGGCTTCGAGCCCGTTCTCCAACCGGAGGCGGCCTTCCAGCTCCACGCCCCGGGTCTCGATCTCGCCGATCGCCTTGTAGTAATAGAGCCCGGTCGCGCCGTTGTAGCCCGCGTACTTCGCCGCGTTCTGCTCGGCGAGGTGATAGCCGGCCAAAGTCAGCGTCAGGTGGTCGCCGGCCGGCTGATACTTGACGCCCACCTCGTACTGCTTCCCCGTCGCCGGCTCGAGCACGCGCCCGTCGATGTCCAGGCTGCTCGTCGGCTGGAAGGAGGTCGCGTAGCTGACATAGGGCGCGAAGCCGCTGTCGAACAGATAGAGCAATCCGCCGCTGTAGGAGAATGCCTGGTCGTCGCGCTCCCCGGTCAGAGCGCCGGTCATCAGGTTGGTCTGCGTTCGGTTGGTCCAGTCCTGGCGTCCGCTCAGGGAGAGGCGCCAGTTGCCGAGCTTGATCTGATCCTGGGCATAGGCGCCGAGCTGATCGAAGTCGCTGCCGGTCCAGGTCGTGATCGCCGCCGTCGGTCCGCTCAACCCGTATATCGGATCGAGGATGTTCAGTGCGTAGGCCGCGTTCGCCGCGGTGGTGCCCGAGCCGAAGCGGCTTGTGAGGGTGCCGTAGTCGAGACCCATCAGCAGCGTGTGCTGCAGCGGTCCGGTGGCGAAGGTGGCCTGAACCTGATTGTCGACCTGGAACGCATCGAGCGTCTCGACGACAGCGGCCGTTCCACGACGATAGATCGTCGAGCTGGAGCTGGCGAACCCGCCCCCGGTGACACCGCCCGTGAGATAGCGTCCTTCGAGATCGAGCGTGCTGTAGCGCAGATTCTGCCGGACCTTCCACACGTCGTCGAAACGGTGCTCGAACTTGTAGCCGATCTGATACTGGGTCTGCTTCTGGTAGTCGTAGGCCGGATCACTGGCCCGCAAGGTCGTCACGTGTCCGCTACGGTTGATCATCGCGACATTGGCGTCGGTCTCGCTCTTGTCGGCGAGAGCGATGACGGTGAACGACGTGCTGTCGTTGCGCCAGGTGAACGAGGGCGCGAGATACAGCCGCTCGTCGGCGATGTCGTAGTTGGTCTCTCCGGTCCGCGCGACACCGACGATGCGGTACAGGAAGCTCTTGTCCGCGTCGATCGGACCGCCGACGTCGAACGCCGCCTGAAGGTGGCCGAAGCTGCCGAGCTGACCGACCACCTCGTGGGTCGCCTCCGACTTCGGCAGCTTGGAGATCCGATCGATGAGGCCGCCCGGCGTGCCCTGGCCGTACAGCACCGAGGCGGGCCCCTTCACGATGTCGATCCTTTCGAGACCGTAGGGCTCGGTGGTGAAGCGGGCGTAGCTGCCGGCGTACTGCTGCAGACCGTCGCGGTAGTCGCCGAGCGTCGTCGCGGCGAAGCCGCGGATATAGATCTGGTCGAAACGGGGATCGTACCCGAACGCCCCGGTAGTGACGCCCGCCGTGTAGCGCACGGCCTCCGGGACGCTCTGGACGTTGCGGTCCTCCAGCTCCTGGCGGGTGACCACCGAGATCGAGCGCGGGGTCTCGACGATCGGCGTCTCGGTCTTGGTTCCGGCGTCGCTGCGGGTCGCGATGTAGCCGATGGTGCCGGCTCCCACGACACTGATCGGATCGAGCGGAACTGCGCCCGGCAGCGCCTCGCCCGCGGCAGGCGCTCCGTCGGCGGCGCGATGGATCGCGACCGTGGACGCACTGGTGAAGTCGTAGCTCAGCCCGGTGCCGGCCAGCAGCGCGCTCAGGGCCTGGGTCGGCGTCCGGGAGCCATCGACCCCCGGCGTCACCACGCCGCGCACGACCTCGCTCGAGAACAGAACCTTGAGACCGGAGACCTCGGCCCACTGGGTGAGCGCCGGCCCGAGCGGACCTGCGGGGATCGAGAACGACACGCCGGCACTGCGGCTCCGGCTCGCGGCCGGGACGTCCACGCTCTGCGCCACCGCGGGATCTGGACAATGCAGGGCCGCCAGGATGGTCGGCGCCAGCCAGAGCCCGCGTCCCTGGAACACGCGGCGGAGCCCGGAGGGACCACCGGTCGGTTCGGGCGTTGCCCGGACCTGCAGCTCGTACGATCTCATCACCTCGTCCCCCTCCCGCGTTCGTCGCCGCCGCGACGGTTCGCAAGCGCCTCTCAGGTGGGAAGACGATGGACGGGGCCGGCACGACAGCGCCGGCCCGAACTATGGAAGCATTCTCATTTGCGCGGCAGGAAGGGCTGCAGCGGGCGATCGGGGTCGCGGCGGATCACAGTGAGCCAGGGCAGCTTCGCGACCCGGACCGGCAAGGCGGTCGCCAGGGCGTCGAGCAGCGCGTCGGTGTCCGCGGTCTCGAACATCCCGCTCACCGGCAGCTGGCGCAGCGCCGGGTCGGCGATGACGATCCGGCCCCGCCGATAGCGCTCGATCTCGGTGACCACGTCGCCGAGCGGGCGGCTGTCGAGGAGGAGCATGCCGCGCCGCCATGCGCCACGACTGCGCAGGTCGGCCGTCCGCGGATGCGCGAGCCCGGTCTGCGGGGCGTAATCGACCTCGCTGCCCGCGTGGACCTCGACGCTCGCCCCGGGATCGTCGTCCGGATAGGCGACACGCACGGCGTGCTCCGTCACCACGACCTCGACCTGGTCACCGGCCCGGCTCACCTCGAAGGCAGTGCCGAGCGCCCGCGTGGTGCCGCCGGCCGCCTCGACGACGAACGGGCGGCCGGGATCCGCCGCGACCGTCACGTGAATGCGGCCACCGAACAGCACGAGGCGCCGCTGCGCCGGCGTGAAGCCGACATCGAGGCTGGTTGCCGCGTCGAGCTCCAACCGGCTCCCGTCGGAGAGCGTCAGGACGCGGCGCTCGCCTACGCCGGTCCACTCGTCCGTGAAGTAAGCCACCGGCGCTCCGAACAACCCGGTGGCGAATCCGAGCCCGATGGCGGCCAGCAGGCAGGCGGACAGGACCGTCGCCACCGCGGCCTTGGCGCGACGACGGCGGCGCAGCGCCGACCCGAGCCCCTCCCACAGCCGTTCCGCCGCCTCGGCCGCCTGGCGCTGCGCCGCGCCCGAGGCCTTCCAGTCGTGAAAGGCGTTCCAGTCCTGCTCGGTCTCCGACCCGGAATGCAGATGGACGAGCCACTCCAGCGCGCGCTCGGTCAGGGGATCGAGTCGCGCATCGATGGCGTCGCTCGCCGCGACTGGCTCGGACCGGGACATCATGGTTGGCCTGCACGGAATGATGGTCAGCCGGGACAATTCCCTGAACGATAAGACGATCGCGCGATCCGGATCGACACCGCAGGCGACCGCCCTCCCCTGTGCCGTGGCCCCGCTTCAGCCGCCCGGAACCGCGAGGGCCTTCATGCACCGGCGCAGGGCGGTGACGACGTACTTCGACACCATGCTCGGCGAGACCCCGAGACGGTCGGCAATTTCCACGTGTGAGAGCCCCTCTACACGGTTGAGCAGAAGCGCGGCGCGGCATTTCCGCGGCAGAGCGTCGAGCGTCGTCACGATGATGCGAAACTCCTCGCGGCCTTCGAGAACCCGGTCCGGCAGAGGTGCGGGATCGGCGAAATGCTCGGCCACGTCATCGAGTGCCGCATGCACGCCGCGCCGACGGTCGCGCCGGCTCCAGTCGATCATCAGGTTGCTGACGATCCGCCACAGAAAGAAACGGGGGCTGGTCGGGGCCGTCCCGTCGCGTCCATCGAGGGTGACGGTCAGGTAGCGCAGGAAGGCGTCCTGAACCACGTCGGCGGCCATCTCCGGGTCACCCAGCCTGCGATGGGCGAAACGGTGCAGCTCACGGGAATACAGCCGGAAGATCGTGTCCAGGTCATCGGGCGCCACGGTCTGCTCGGAACTGAAACTCTTCATGTCGGCCTGAGGTTCTGAGAAGAGCAGAGACGCTCGTCACTGTGATAGCTCGTCACTGTGAAACCGGTATCGTGCCCGACCTTCTGCTCTTCGCGAAGGGCCGGATCGTCAGGATAACCCAACAAGACTTTCGTTCAAACGGAATGAATTGAAACTGTTCTAGAATGCTCGGCCGACACGGCCGGTCTTCGGCGGCGAGAGGCCGGCTGGAGACCGGCATGCGAGATCGCCGCCGCGGCTGTTTTTCGCGTCGCCGGTGGATGATCGGCCACGACGATCGTCTTCAGTGACAGATGCCCTCTTCGAGCCAGGCGACCGATGTCCGCACACGAGCCTCGTTCCCGCGCCCCCTGCGCTCCGGCCCACGCCGACACCCGCGATGCACTGTTCCTCCTCGACGGAGCGGGCTTCGCCGTGCCGGGGCGCGATCTTGTCAAGCCGTTGACCCTCGCCCTGCCGGCACGGCGCGTGCTGGCGTTGATCGGCCACAACGGATCGGGCAAGTCGACGCTGGTCAAGCTGCTGGCGGGCCAGTTGGCGCCGACCGCCGGCCGGATCCTCCTCGAAGGACGTCCTCTCTCCGAATGGCCCGCGCGGGCCTTCGCCCGGAAGGTCGCCTACCTGCCGCAGCAGATTCCCGCCGGGGATGGCCTGCTGGTGCGGGAGCTCGTCGCCATGGGGCGTTATCCTTGGCACGGCGCGCTGGGGTCTTTCGGGGCCGGCGACCGCGTAAAGGTGGACGAGGCCATGGCGCTGACCGGCGTCGAGGCTCTGGCGGACCGTCTCGTCGGAACCCTGTCGGGCGGCGAGCGTCAGCGCGCCTGGATCGCCATGCTGGTGGCTCAGGACACCGAATGCCTGCTGCTGGACGAGCCGACCTCTGCGCTCGACGTCGTCCACCAGATCGAAATCCTGACATTGGTGCGGCGACTCGCCCGGGATCGCGGCCTCGTGGTCGTCGTCGTGCTGCACGACGTGAACATGGCGAGCCGGTTCTGCGACGAGACCGTCGCGCTCGGCCGGGGCAACCTGCTGATCCGGGGAACCGCGGCCGAGATCATGACACCGGACGCGCTGCGCCGCATCTACGGCCTCGACATGCTCGTGCTGCCGCACCCCACCGCGGGCCACCCGATCGCCGTGGCGGCGTGAGTATCGCCGCGCATCGACCTGACTGGCCGGGCGGCCTCTCCGAGGCGCCGACCGCGCCGTTCGGACGCCGCCGCGACGGCGCCGCCACTACAGCGCGACCGTGAAGCCGTCGCGGGCGAGCCAGTCGCGGGCGGCGACCGGCGGCCAGGAATGCACGGCGCGCCACGCGGTGCTGCACCACAGCTGCACGGTGACGTCGGGGAACTCGCTGGCGATCGCGTCGAACACGCCCTTCCACCAGTGCGGCGGCCGCTGCGTGACATGGGCGTTCTCGCCGTTCGGCAGCAGGGCGCGCGCCGGATAGCAGGCGACGTTGACCATCAGCAGCCTGCCGGCATGGGCGAACAGCGCCCGTACCGTGGCCGGCACGTCGGCGACGAACACGTGCTCGAGCACGTCGAAGCAGACGACCGCGTCGCACGGCTGCCGCTCGTCGATGCCGCGGGCTGGCTCGTAGCGGTACACCGCGTCGAGCCCGAAGAAGTGCTTCGCCGACTGCTCCTCGTGGAACGTCTCCGTCTCCCAGTCGCTGCCGCCGCAGCCCCAGTCGAGCAGCGTCTTCGCGCCGTGCCGGGCGATCAGGGCGCGCACCGGGAACTTGAAGGCGCGGATCTCCATGTCGTCGTAGGCGGCGGCGACGTGGCTGCCGTCGGTGCGGGCGTAGCCGTCGCGGGCCATCGCCGCGTAGGCGTCGAGGAGCCGCAGCTGCTTGTCGCTCGGCGGGCGGGTCTCAAGGGACGGCATGGGATACGTGCTCCGGTTTCTCGGCCGGCCCGGCGAGGCCGGGCAGCGAGGTCAGCATCTCGATCGCCTGGGCGATCACCGCATCCCAGTCGTCCGGGTGCGGCTGGCGGATCAGCCGCACGGTCGGGTACCAGGGGCTGTCGGACCGGCCGGCGAACCAGCGCCAGTCGGCGTCGACCGGCAGCATCACCACGGTCGGGCGGCCGAGCGCGGCGGCGAGGTGGGCGGTCGAGTTGTCGATGGTGAGCACCGCGTCCATGGCGGCGACCTGGGCCGCGAAGGCGTCGAGATCGCGCCGCTGGTCGATCTCGCGATCGACGACGAGATCGACGCCGGCCGCCGCCGCCTCGGCGGCGAGCGCGTCGGCGTCGCCGTACTGCAGGCAGACCAGCCGCACCGGCAGGTCGATGAGCGACCACAGCCGGTCGAGCGCGATGCTGCGCTGCCGGCCCGAGCGGACGTTCGAGGTCCGCCACGCGAGGCCGACCAGCGGCCGCCCGTCGTGATAGCGGCGGCGCAGCGCGTCGCGATGGCCGCGGTCGGCGGCGAGATGGCCGGGCGCCAGCCACGGGCCCGGCCGCCCGTCGGGCCGCAGCAGGCCGGGCAGGTCGCCGATCGGGCAGGCCGCGGCGACGCCCTCCGGCGCCTCGGGCAGCTCGTCGCGGGCGACCGTCGTGACGCCGGGAAACGAGCGGGCGAACAGCGGCGCGAGCCGGCGGTCGCACTCGATCACCACGTCGAGACCGGCGGCGAACAGCGCCGGCACCAGCCCGGCGAACATGATCTCGTCGCCCACCCCCTGCTCGGCGACCAGCATCAGCCGGCCGTCGAGCGGGCGGCCGTCCCACACCGGCCGGCCGAGCGCCGCGAGGCGCTTCGCCAGCCCCGAGCCGCGCCAGCGCCAGCCATAGCCGAGCCAGCCGAGATCGAGGTCGCCGCCGCGCAGCCGCGCCAGCGCGAGGTTGAACTGCGGCCAGGGCTGGTCGGGCGACAGCGTCGCCGCCTGCTCCAGCGCGGCGAGCGCCGCCGCGGCCTCGCCGCGCGCCTGGTGGGCGAGGCCGAGATTGACCAGCACGGTGGTGCGCTGCTCCGCCGTGGCGCTGCGGGAGAGCGCCCGCTGCTGGGCCGTCAGCGCCTCGTCGAGCCGGCCGAGATCCTTGAGCGCGTTGCCGAGATTGGTGAGCGCCGTCGGGCTCCCGGGGGCGAGCGCGAGGGCCCGGCTGGCCGCCTCGGCGGCCTCCTCGAAGCGGCCGAGCTGCCACAGCACGGCGCTGCGCAGCCCGTGCGCGCGCTCGGCGGCGGGATCGAGCAGCAGCGCCCGGTCGACGCCGCCCAGCGCCGCCTCGTCGCGGCCGGCGAGATGGAGCTGGCGGGCGCGGTCGTAATGGGCGCCGGCGTCGCCCGGCCGCAGCGCCAGCACGACGTCCCAGGCCGAGATCGCCTCGTCGGTGCGGCCGAGCAGCGCGAGCTGCTCGGCCAGATAGGCCCAGGTGCGCGCCTCGCGCGGCGCCACCTTGAGGGCCGCCTGGAACGCCGCGACGGCCGTTTCGGTGCGCGCCAGCGCCGTCAGCACGAGGCCGTACTCGGTGATGTCGGTGGCCGTCGCCTCGCCGCTGGCGAGCACGGCGCGATACTGCTCGACCGCCTCCTCGAAGCGTCCGGCATGATGGAGCGAGGCGCCCGCCTTGAGGTGGAAGCGCCGGCAGCCCTTCTGCGCCGCCGCGTGCAGGAAGGCGTCGGCGGCGCCGGCATGGTCCTTCAGGGCATCGAGCGCGTCGCCGAGCAGCTCCAGCGCCTGCAGGTCGTCGGGCGCGATCGCCAGCGCCCGGCGGGCGAGCGCCGCGCCGTCGGCCAGCCGGCCGGCGCGGCAGCACAGCACGGCGAGCAGGTTGACGGCGTCGCGATGCGCCGGCTCGCGCGCCAGGAGGGCCCGGCAGGCGGTCTCCGCCGGGCCGAGGCGTCCGGCACGATAGTGCGAAAGCGCCGTCCCGAAGTCGGCCGCGACGTGGTCTGTCTCGATCATGATCCCCTTCCGGTCCCCGGAGCTGGTACGGCCGGGACTCGACGACCGGGCGCGGCATCGCCGCCGGCCGTCCCGGCGCACGACGCGCGGCGGCCCGCCGGAGCCCCCGCGAGCACTGACCAAGGGTTGTGCAGAATCCCGGCACGCGTCGGATGCCACGCCGGTTTCGTTCGATTCATCAGAACAGCAGGACGCCGCATCGCTGACTAAAAATTGATCGGAAAGGGGTGGCGATCCCCCCTGTCGAGCCGTCATGATCGTCGGGCTGCCCTCCCGATGCCCCCGACGGGACCGCCATGCATCCGACCGACATCACCGATCCGGACTATTTCCACAAGGTGGTCGACTGCCAGTGGGCCTGCCCGGCCCACACGCCCGTCCCGGAATACATCCGGCTGATCGCGGCGGGCCGCTACGGCGACGCCTACATGATCAATTGGCGGTCCAACGTGTTCCCCGGGATCCTCGGGCGCACCTGCGACCGGCCGTGCGAGCCCGCCTGCCGGCGCGGCCGGGTCGAGGCGGAGCCGGTGGCGATCTGCCGGCTCAAGCGAGTCGCCGCCGACTTCAAGGACGACATCCGGGCGCGGCTGCCGCAGAAGGCCGCCCGGCCGAACGGCAGGCGCATCGCGCTGGTCGGCGGCGGGCCGGCCTCGCTCACCGTGGCGCGCGACCTCGCCCCACTCGGCTACGCCTGCACGATCTTCGACCGCGAGCAGAAGCCGGGCGGCATGGTGCGCACCCAGATCCCGCGCTTCCGCCTGCCCGAGGAGGTGATCGACGAGGAGTGCGGCTACATCCTGGACCTCGGCGTCACCTTCGTCGGCGGCACCCCGGTCGACAGCCTGAAGGTGCTGCTGGAGCAGGACTTCGACGCCGTGTTCGTCGGCTGCGGCGCGCCGCGCGGCCGCGACCTCGACATCCCGGGCCGCCGCGAGGCGGCGAAGAACATCCACATCGGCATCGAGTGGCTGGCCAACGTGTCGTTCGGCCACGTCGACACGATCGGCCGCCGCGTCATCGTGCTCGGCGGCGGCAACACGGCGATGGACTGCTGCCGCTCCTCGCGCCGGCTCGGCGGCGAGGACGTCAAGGTCGTGGTGCGCTCCGGCTACGAGGAGATGAAGGCGTCCCCCTGGGAGAAGGAGGACGCCATGCACGAGGGCATCCCGATCTTCAACTTCCTCGTCCCGAAGGAGTTCACCCACGAGAACGGGCGGCTCACCGGCGTCCTGTTCGAAGAGGTGAAGCCCGAGTACGACACCAGGGGACGGCGAAAGCTGGTGCCGACCGGCGCGCCCGACCAGCACTTTCCGTGCGACGACGTGCTGGTCGCGGTCGGCCAGGAGAACGCGTTTCCGTGGATCGAGCGCGACATCGGCGTCGCCTTCGACGACCACGGCATGCCGGTGGTCGACCCGAAGACGCTGCGCTCGACCCACCCCAAGGTGTTCTTCGGCGGCGACGCGGCGTTCGGGCCGAAGAACATCATCTGGGCGGTGGCGCACGGCCACGAGGCCGCGGTCTCGATCGACAGGCTGTTGTCCGGCGAGGACATCGCCGAGCGGCCGCTGCCGGCCGTCACCGTGATCAGCCAGAAGATGGGCATCCACGAGTGGAGCTACGACAACGCGGTGTCGCCCGACCGGCGCTTCCGCGTGCCGCTGCGCGACAAGGTGGTGGCGCTCGCCGACATCCGGGCCGAGGTCGAGCTCGGCTACGACCTCGAGCTCGCGCTCAAGGAGGCGGAGCGCTGCCTGAACTGCGACGTGCAGACCGTGTTCACGACGCCCCTGTGCATCGAGTGCGACGCCTGCGCCGACATCTGCCCGATGGACTGCATCACCTTCACGGCGAACGGCGACGAGGACGAGCTGCGCACCCGCCTGCGGGCGCCTGCGCCGAACCCGGACCAGGACCTCTACGTCTCCGCCCCGCTCAAGACCACGCGGGTGATGGTGAAGGACGAGGACGTCTGCCTGCACTGCGGCCTGTGCGCCGAGCGCTGCCCGACCGGCGCCTGGGACATGCGCAAGACCCTGATCGAGACGACACACGCGGGATCGCCAGCGGGACACCCATGCCGACAGCCACGCCGATCAGCAGCATAAACAACTTCGTCGTCCGCTTCGCCAACGTGAACGGCTCCGGCTCGGCGAGCGCCAACGAGCTGTTCGCCCGCGCCGTGCTGCGCATGGGCGTGCCGGTCGCGGCCCGCAACATCTTCCCGTCCAACATCCAGGGCCTGCCGACCTGGTACGAGGTGCGCGTCTCGCAGGCCGGCTGGCTCGGCGCCCGCGGCGGCTGCGACCTGATGGTCGCCATGAACCCGCAGACCTTCGACAAGGACGTCGCCGCCATCGAGCCCGGCGGCTATCTCGTCTACGACTCGACCCGGCCGCTCGCCGCCGCGAAGCTGCGGACCGACATCACCGTGGTCGGCGTGCCGCTCACCGCGATGTGCAACGCGCGCTGGCCCGAGCCGCGGCTGCGCCAGCTGTTCAAGAACATGGTCTATCTCGGCGCGCTCTCGGCCCTGCTCGACCTCGACCGCGGAGCCGTCGAGACGCTGATCTCCGAGCAGTTCAAGGGCAAGGAGAGGCTGATCGCACCCAACATCGAGGCGGTGCGGCTGGGCCGCGAATGGGTGCTGGAGAACGTCCCCTGCCCGCTCGGCATCCGGCTGGCGCCGGCCGACGCGGTCGGCGACCGCATCTTCATCGACGGCAACGCGGCGGCGGCGCTGGGCGCCGTCTACGGCGGCGCCACGGTGTGCGCCTGGTATCCGCTGACGCCGTCCTCCTCGCTCGCCGACGCGTTCACGCGCTGGTGCGGCAAGCTCAGGATCGATCCCGACACCGGCAGGAAGCGGTACGCCATCATCCAGGCCGAGGACGAGCTCGCCTCGATCGGCATGGTGATCGGCGCCGCCTGGAACGGCGCCCGCGCCTTCACGGCGACGTCGGGGCCCGGCATCTCGCTGATGCAGGAGTTCCTGGGGCTGGCCTATTTCGCCGAGATCCCGGCCGTGGTGTTCGACGTGCAGCGCGGCGGCCCGTCGACCGGCATGCCGACCCGCACCCAGCAGTCCGATCTCCTCTGCTGCGCCTATGCCTCGCACGGCGACACCCGGCACGTGCTGCTGCTGCCCTCCGATCCCGGCGAGGCCTTCGACCTCGGCGCCGACGCCTTCGATCTCGCCGACCGGCTGCAGACGCCGATCTTCGTCATGCTCGATCTCGACATCGGCATGAACCGTCACCTCACCCGGCCCTTCGCCTGGGACGACGCCCGCAAGTACGACCGCGGCAAGGTGATGACGGCGGAGGAGCTGGAGAAGGGCCGCGACTTCGGCCGCTATCTCGACATCGACGGCGACGGCATCCCGTACCGCACCTATCCGGGCACGCATCCGACCCGCGGCGCCTACTTCACCCGCGGCACCTCGCGCGATCGCTACGCCCGCTACACCGAGGAGGGCGGCCCCTATGTCGACAACATGGAGCGGCTCCTGAAGAAGTTCGAGACGGCGAAGACGCTGGTGCCGCGCCCGGTGCGCCGGAACGCCGACCAGCCGACCCGCGCCGGGGTGATCTACTACGGCTCGACCGCGCCGCCCATGGACGAGGCGATCTCGCTCCTGGAGGCACGCGGCCTGCGCCTCGACCGGCTGCGCCTGCGCGCCTTCCCGTTCCACCAGGACGTGGTCGACTTCGTCATGGAGCACGACAGCGTGTTCGTCGTCGAGCAGAACCGCGACGCCCAGCTGCGCACCCTGATGATCGCCGAATGCGGGCTCGACCCGGCCCGCCTCGTCCCGATCCTGCATTACGACGGCACCCCGATCACGGCCCGCTTCATCGCCGCCGCCATCGGCGGCCATCTCGACGCCCGCAAGGTCACCCCGCTGCGCAAGGTGGGGGCGTGATGGGTTCAGGGCTCTCCGAAGATGGCCTCGATATCGCATCGCCCACGAAGCACGCGAACGCTCTCGATCGCGGCATCGGTCGGGCGATAGAAGATCTCGTAGGGATGAACCACGATCGACCGCAGGTCGGGCGCGAGTTCGCTCCTGCTTCGGCCTTTGCCGGGATGGTCGACGAGCGATCGACACACAGTGTCGATCGCTCGGAGCAGATTGTCCGCAGCTTTTGGGGAACCGGCGGTGGCGAGATAATCGTAGGCGTCGTCGAGGTCCTTCTCCGCCTCGGGAGACCAGAGGAGCTTTGGTCTACTGGTGGCCATTCCGCGATCGAGCCCGTGCGATGACCGCGTCGATGTCCAGCGCCCGGCCCTCGCCGGCGTGCAGCGAGCGCAGGCCGGCCGCGATGTCGGCCCGCAGCGACCGGACCTTGTCGAGATGGGACAGCAGCTCGCCGGCGATCCGCTCCTGCTCGGGCTCGGGCAGCCGCGACAGCTCGGCCAGTGCCTGCTCCGACGCTTTCACCATGGTATCCTCCCAGCGCTCGGGCCAGAACCGCCCGATCATGACCCGGCAACCGCAAATCCTGTGAACATGTTCAAGCGCATTCTGACTTCTACCACGACTGCCGCCGCCCTCACCCTCGCCCTCCTGGCCGCCGCGCCGGCGCAGGCGCAGTTCGCGCAGCCGGAGGAGGCCGTGAAGCAGCTCTACGCCTTCTACGGCACCGGCAAGACCGACCTGATGGGCCTGCCGCAGGACAAGAAGACGCTGCGGCGCTTCTTCGTCCCGGCGATCGTCCAGGGCTGGGAGAAGGCCGAGCTGATCGACGCCGACTTCTTCGTCCAGGCGCAGGACTTCGAGCTGTCCGACGTGACGGTCGCGCCGGCCGCCGTGACCGGCGACAAGGCGACCGTGGCGGTCGACCTGAAGAACATGGGCCAGCCGCTGCATCTCGACTTCGAGCTCGCCAGGGGCAAGGACGGCTGGCGCATCGCCGACGCCCGCACGCCCGCGGGCGACACCCTGCGCAAGATGCTGGCGCGCTCGCGCTGACGCGGGCCGCACCCCCGCCCCCACACCGACGAGGTGGCCGATGACGTATCTGGCGAAGCCCAAGTTCCATCACCCGCGGCTGCCGCGGAACGCCCTCGGCTACACGCATCGCGATTACGAGGGGGCGATCTCGACGCTGTGCGCCGGCTGCGGCCACGACTCGATCTCGTCCGCCGTCATCGAGGCCTGCTTCCGCCTCGCCATCGCGCCGCACCGGCTGGCCAAGCTGTCCGGCATCGGCTGCTCGTCGAAGACCCCGACCTACTTCCTCGGCCAGTCGCACGGCTTCAACTCGGTGCACGGGCGCATGCCGTCGGTGCTCACCGGCGCCAACCTCGCCAACCGCGAGCTGATCTATCTCGGCGTCTCCGGCGACGGCGACTCGGCGTCGATCGGCTTCGGCCAGTTCGCCCACGCCATCCGGCGCGGCGTCCGCATGGTCTACATCGTCGAGAACAACGGCGTGTACGGGCTCACCAAGGGCCAGTTCTCGGCGACCGCGGACCGCGGCTCGAAGTCGAAGCGCGGCACCGTCAACCGCGACGCGCCGATCGATCTCGTCGGCATCGCCCTGCAGCTCGGCGCCACCTTCGTGGCCCGCTCCTTCTCGGGCGACAAGGAGCAGCTGGTGCCGCTGATCGAGGCGGCGATCGAGCACGAGGGCGCGGCCTTCATCGACGTCGTCTCGCCCTGCGTCGCCTTCAACAACCACCCGGGCTCGACCAAGAGCTTCGACCACGTGCGGGCCCACAACGAGGCGGTGAACCGGCTCGACATCGTGCCGCCGCGCACGCCCATCGAGGTCTCCTACCCGCCCGGCACCGTGGAGATCGTCGAGCAGCACGACGGCACCCGGATCGCGCTCCACAAGCTCGCCGCCGACTACGACCCGACCGACCGGCTCGCCGCCATGAGCTACCTGCAGACGCGCTCGGCCGAGGGCCATGTCGTCACCGGCCTGCTCTATGTCGACCGCGAGCCGGAGGACCTGCACCGCCATCTCGACACGGTCGCGACCCCGCTCAACGCGCTCGGCGAGGCCGAGCTGTGCCCCGGCGCGGAAGCGCTCGACGGGATCAACGCGGCGCTGCGCTGAGGCACCGGCCACGGCGGGACGTTCGCCCGCCGCCACCCCTGGGTTGTCGCGACGCAACCGAGCGTGTCCGGAAATTTCGCGACTGTTGCATTTTTCTCGCGCCCGCGGCCACACCGCGGCGGGCCGGCCGGTACAGTCCTACAGCGTTGATGACACTGATATTTCTGTCGCGGCGGCGACGACCTGCGACATCGTGCCAGATTGCGCCGTGTTCGCGGCGCAACGCTGCGAACCTGTACAAAGCCACCGGCCGGCTGCAATTTAGAGGCTTGAAGAGTCGTTGGGGGACGTCGCTCTTCGGGTTCGACCGAGCGTCGTTGGGGGTGGTTCTTGATTGTCGTCGTGGGGCTGGCGTTCGAGGCGAAGATCGTCGCGGACGCGGGGATGCGTGTGATCTGCAGCGGCGACGGCCGCAATCTCGCCGCGTCGCTGACGCGGGCGATCGACGAGAAGTGCGGCGGGCTGATCAGCTTCGGGGTGGCCGGCGGGCTGCATCCCGATCTCGAGCCCGGCACCTGCGTGGTCGCCTCGGAAATCCTCTCCGGCACCCAGCGCTTCGCGACCGACGCGACGTGGTCGCGCAAGCTCGCCGGCACCATTCCGGACGCGGTCTGCGGCGCCATCGCCGGGGTGCCGAAGCCGGTCTCGCACACCGAGGCCAAGCGGGCCCTGCACGCCAGCACCGGCGCGCTGGCGGTCGACATGGAATCCCACATCGTCGCCGAGATCGGCGCCGCGCACGGCCTGCCGGTGGCGGCGATCCGGGTCATCACCGATCCGGCCGACCGGGCGCTCCCCAAGGCGGCGCTCGCCGCCATGCGGCCGAACGGCACCACCGACATCCTCGCCATGGTGAAGCAGGTGATGCGCCAGCCGAAGGAGCTGCCGGCGCTGATGCGCACCGCGCTCGACGCCCGCGCGGCGCGCGCCACGCTGGTGCGCGGCCGCCGCCTGCTCGGCCCCGGCCTCGGCCTCGCCGACTTCGCCGGTCCGGCGACGCCGTCCTTCAGCGGCTGACCGCGCCCCGGCCGCTCAGCCGATCGGCCGCAGCCCGGCCGCGTATTGCTTCGACCGCCGCACATAGCCGTCGGCGCCCGGCCGGATGCGGGCGACGGCCGCGTCGTCGAGCGTGCGCACCACCTTGCCGGGCGCCCCGACGATCAGCGAGCGCGGCGGATAGCTCTTGCCCTCGGGGATCACGGCGCCGGCGCCGACGATCGAGCCCTCGGCGATCACGGCCCCGTTCATCACGATGGCGCCCATGCCGATCAGGCAGTCGGAGGCGACCGTGCAGCCGTGCATGATGACGTTGTGGCCGATCACGCAGTCGGCCCCGATGGTGAGCGGGAAGCCCATGTCGGTGTGCAGGGTGGCGTTGTCCTGGACCTGCGAGCGCGGGCCGATCTCGATCCACTCGTTGTCGCCGCGCAGCACCGCGCCGAACCACACGCTCGCGTCGTCGAGCAGGCGCACCCGGCCGATCAGCACGGCGGTGTCGGCGACCCAGAAGCGGCCGGCCGGCGGCAGTTCGGGAACGAGGTCGTCCAGGGCGTAGATCGGCATTCTCGCGACTCCGGCTGGGGCGTGTCCGCTCCACCCCTACCCCGGAGACGCAGTCCGGTGAAGCGCCGGCGGTCAGCCGAACAGATGCGCGAGGCCGGCCGAGACCACCTGGACGGTCATCACCACGATGGTCCCGGACATCAGGCTCCACAGCCCGGCGATCACGGTCGCGATCATCACGAACTCGAAGCGGCGGCGCTCGATGATCCGGCCCCGCACCGTGTTGCGCATGATGATGAACGGCGCCGCGAACACCAGGAACGGCACCGCCGCGAAGCTCGAGGCGGAGGAGCCCTGCTCGAGCAGCCGGAACGAGGCCGGCCGCTGCGCCCACGCCTGATAGCCGGTGGCGATCAGCCCGGCGAAGGCGAACCCGATGGCGAGCGCCAGGAAGTTCTGGATGGACTCGGGCGACATGACACGGCTCCGCACGCGTTCGACCCCCTAGATGTGCCCCATCCGGCCCGCCGCCGCCATGCCATCGTTAAAGAACGGTTAACGGGCGGCTGCCGCCAGGTGCCGGACCGGCGCTCCCGATTGACGAATGTAAGGCATCGCCTTACACTCGTCCCATGATCCGGAACTTCAGGAGCAAGGGGCTTCGCCGTTTCGCCGAAAGCGGAGACGCCTCGAAGCTGAGTGTGCCGAACCTCGACCGGGTCCGCCGCGTGCTCGCCACCCTCGACGCGGCGACAGCGCCGGAGCAGCTGGATCTTCCGGGGTTTCGCTTCCATGTCCTGAAGGGCCGGGACAAGGGCCGGTACGCCGTCGACGCCAGCCGGAACTATCGCGTGACCTTCGGCTGGGACGGACGCGACGCTGTCGAGGTCGACCTGGAGGACTACCATTGACCACGCCGAACCCCCTCACCCGCGGTCTGCGGCCGACCCATCCGGGCGAGCTCCTCCGGGAGGACGTGCTGCCGGCCCTCGGCCGGCCGAAGGCCGAGATCGCCCGCCTGCTGCGGATCTCGCGGCAGACCCTCTACGACATCCTGGAGGAGCGCCAGCCGGTCACGCCGGGGATGGCGCTCCGCCTCGGCAAGCTGTGCGGCAACGGCCCGGACCTCTGGCTGGCGATGCAGCGCGCCTACGACCTGCGCCTCGCCGCCGAGGCGCTCGCCGAGGAGGTCGAGCGGATCCCGACGCTGACCGCGACGGAGGCCTGAGGTTCCCCACGGCGACGGGCGGTTAACGACCGCGTGGCAGACTCCGCGCCTGATTCGAGACGCATGGCGTAAGGCGTGGCGTAAGGCGTGACGTATGGTGGACGTGGCGTACGGGGGGCGGGTGCGGCCGGCACGCCGCCGGCACAGCCGCAAGGCTGCCCTCGCGATGGCCGGCTTCGTGGCGGTCGGCGCCGTCGCGGTCTCGGCCGGACTGTGGTCGCTGTGGGCACGCTGGCCGGCGACCCCGGTGGTGGCGGCGCCCGACGCGCCGCATCTGCCGGTCGTGGTGGCCGAGGAGACCTTCGTGGTGGCGCCGGGCGCGATCCGCATTGCGCTGCAGCGCCGGCCCGGCCCGCAGGAGCGCCTCGACCTCGTCTATGCCTGGCCCGGCCTGGCGCCGCCGCCGGCCCAGGAGCCGGGCGCCGCGACGCCGCCCGGCGACCGCGTCTACGTCACGGTCGCCCCGGCCGCCGGCGCCCTCGAGCCGCCCGAGCGCCTGCGCCAGATCTGGCTGCGCTACGTGCGCGACACGCTGAACCCGGCGCCCGACGGGCTGGCGCTGGTCGAGTTCCGCGACGGAACGCCCTATCAGGGCGAGGACCTCGCCTGGGAGGAGAACGCGCCGGAGAAGTTCCTGGCGCGCTGCGAGCGCCCGGCCCCCGGCCGCCCGCCGGCCACCTGCCTGTCGGAGCGGATCGTCGGCGGCGCCGTGGTGACGATGCGGTTTTCGCGCGAGTGGCTCGCCGACTGGCGCGGCGTCGCCGCCGGCTTCGACCGCCTGGTCGCGATGCTGCGGCCGAAGGCGGGGTGAGCACCCCGGTCGTTCCGGGGCGCGGCGAAAGCGCCGAGCCCGGGATCCATGATCCCTGTCTTTCGTGAGCCACTGCCGCCGGCCGTGTGGATTCCGGGCTCGCGGACCTGACGGTCCGCGCCCCGGAACGACGGCCTCGTCTACTCCAGATCCGTGCTCAGGATCGCCATCTGGAAGTTGTAGGAGCGGTCGTCGTCCTCGTCGTCGACGAACAGCACGCCGATGAACTCCTCGCCGATATAGACCTCGGCCGAATCGTCCTTCTTGGGCCGCGGCACCACGCGCAGGCGGGCATTGCCGAAGAGGCGGCGCAGATAGCCTTCGAGCTTTCGGATTTCCACGGCGTCCACGGTCGGGCTCCTTTTCCGCTGTCGGTCTCGGCGGCGGCCAGGAGCGGCGCGCCGGTGAAGTCGAGGGAGTCCATACGGGGGTCGGCGCGGTCGCGCAAGGCGCCCGCGCCGCATCGGCGATCCGCCTGGAAGGACGACCGATTTTGCTTTACAGCGGGACGACTTATACGGCTTCCGTGTGATCAACTCGGTCATTCCGGGACGGCGCGGAGCGCCGGACCCGGAATCCAGCCATAAACACGGTCGTTGCCGCTGGATTCCGGGTTCGCACCTTCGCTGCGCCCCGGAATGACCCCGAACTGATCAGGCGGAACTCGTATTACAGGCCGAGATCGCGCAACATCTGGTCCATGGCGTGGGACGGCTCGGCACAGCCGGCATCGCCGACCACCCGGGCCGGAACGCCGGCGACCGTGCTGTTGTGCGGCACCGGCCGCAGCACCACCGAGCCGGCGGCGATGCGGGCGCAGTGCCCGATCTCGATGTTGCCGAGGATCTTCGCCCCCGCCCCGATCATCACGCCGTGCCGGATCTTGGGATGGCGGTCGCCGGTCTCGTTGCCGGTGCCGCCGAGCGTGACGTGGTGCAGGATCGAGACGTCGTCGTCGACCACCGCGGTCTCGCCGACCACGAGGCCGGTGGCGTGGTCGAGGAAGATGCCGCGGCCGATCCGGGCGGCCGGATGGATGTCGGTCGAGAAGGCCGCCGACGCGCGGCTCTGCAGGTAGAGCGCGAAGTCGCGCCGGCCGCGGCTCCACAGCCAGTGCGCCAGCCGGTGCGCCTGGATGGCGTGGAAGCCCTTGTAGTAGAGCAGCGGCTCGAGGAACCGGCTGGTCGCCGGGTCGCGGTCGACGATGGCGACGATGTCGGCCCGGAACGCCTCGCCGAGATCGGGACTGGCGGCGAGCGCGTCCAGATAGGCGCCGCGGATCAGCTCGCTGCCGAAATCGGGATGGTCGAGCCGCGCGGCGACCCGGTGCACCACGGCGTCCTCCAGCCGGTCGTGGTGGAGCACGCAGGCATAGGCGAAGGAGGCGAGCTCCGGCTCGCGCCGCGCCATCGCCTCCGCCTCGACCCGGATGCGATCCCACACGGGGTCGACGCGATCGAGAGGCTTGGTCGTCCGGTCCTGGAACATGCCGATCTCCGCACCGCGCGCGGGCCTCGGCCCGCCGCGCATCGCGTCTGGACAATCATATCCCGATCGCCGTCGATCGGCACGATGCCGGTCAAATCACGGCCGGTCGGTCAGGAACTCCAGCACCGCCGCCTTGTAGGTGCGGTCGCCCACCGCCAGCATGTGGTCGCGGTCCGGGATGTCGACCATCCGGGCGCCGGGGATCAGGGCGGCGAGCGCGCGGCCCGGACCGGACACCTCGTCCTTCGTCCCGATGGCGATCAGCACCGGCGGCTCCAGCCGGCCCACCTCGGTCTGCGACAGGGTCTGGCGCGAGCCGCGGATGCAGGCCGCGAGCGCCTTCAGGTCGGACTTCGTCCGGTCGGCGAAGGCCCGGAAGGTGCGGCCCTGCGGGTCGGTCACGTCGGCGAGCGACGGCGCCTCCATGGCCTCGGCGACCGTGTCGGGCAGCCCGACGCCGTCGACCAGGTGCCAGCCGAGACCGCCCAGGATGGCGGAGCGCACCCGCTCGGGATGGTCGAGCGCCAGGAACGCCGTCACCCGCGCCCCCATCGAGTAGCCCATCACGTCCGCGCGGCCGATGCCCAGGTGGTCGAGCAGCGCCCGCACGTCGTCGGCCATCCGCTCGGTGTGGTAGTCGGCCGGATCGTAGAGCTTGGTCGAGGCGCCGTGGCCGCGCATGTCGGGCGCGATCACCCGGCGGCCCGCATGGGTGAGGGTGTGGACCCAGCGCGGGTGCACCCAGTTGGCCTCCTTGCTGGAGGCGAAGCCGTGGACGAGCACGATGGGTTCGCCCTCGCCCTTGTCCAGATAGGCGAGCTCGACGGGACCGTTCTTGAAGGAAAGCATCAGCACGACAGAGGGTTGAAGGAGCTTGTTCAGGCCGGCTGCGAGGCCGCTTGCGGGAGGGATTGCGCCACGGTGGCGCGGGCGGCACGTGCCGCCCGGCGGGCCCGCCGCCACTTGCCGAAGGCGAGGACGCGGCGGGTGGTGCGCTCGGTGAGGCTCTTCACCAGGGCGAGCGCCCAGATCAGCGACAGCAGCGCGCTGACCGACCAGTTGAACAGCGTCATCGCCCCGGTGGTCAGGACCAGGGCGGCACGGCCGCCGAGCTTCAGGATCGCCCGGGTCTTGCCGCCGTTCTTCTCGGCGACCTTGGCGAGGCGGGCGACGTCCTTGGGGCCGTCGGCGAGCTTGAGCCCGTCGAGCGCCGCGCGGGTGCCGGCCTTGGCCTGGATCTTCCCGGCGTCGCGCACGAGGTCGACCAGCGGCTCGGCCTTTTCCAGCTTCACGGCGGCCTTGAGGCCGCGCGCCGCCGCCGTGGGCTGCAGGAGCGCCGTGCCCGACACGGCCCGGCGGGCCGCCGCGAGATCGACGACGCCGCGCAGCGAGCGGGCCGTCCACACCGCGAGCCCCGCCCCCATCCTGCCGGTCTTCCAGGCGGCCTTGACCACCGAGACGCCGGCCCGGGCCGGCGCCGCGACGCCGAGCGACACATAGGTGCCGGCCGTGACGGCGAGCCCGACGCAGGCCAGCCCGAGCACCAGCTCGTCGGCCTCCGCCCCGGTGGCGAGCCGGCCGCCCTCGCGGACCGCGTCGCGGATGTCGCCGAACACGAAGAGGTCGCCGAGCAGCGTGCCGGCGAGCCCGGCGCCGTCCTCCGGCTCCCCGGTCACCAGCCCGCGGCCGAAATTCTGCGCCGTCCGCACCGCACCGGCCGCCGCCGTGTTGGCCTCGGTGACCGTCGCCACCAGCCCGGGATCGAGCGCGATGGCCCGCGACTGCGCGAGCTCGACGAAGCTCGCCGCCAGCTCGGCGTCGCCGGCGGCCAGCGCCGCCTCGATCTCGCGGCGGGCGACCTCCGGGGTGAGCGCCTTGTCGACTGCCCGGTCGGCGAGCCGGACCGGGTCGTTCTGGTCGACCAGCAGGCCGGCCGAATCGATCGCCTTGGGCGCCGCGAGCCACAGCCCGCCCGCCACCGTCGCGGCGACCAGCAGCGGCAGCGCGAGATCGCTGCGGGCCCTGCGCGTCCGCTCCGATCGATCTGGCGACACTAGGAAATCCATCTCGGTCCCGCTATGGTCCCGGTCCGGCTGCTCAGCCGGCCGACCGCTCCCGCTCACCCGGTTCGACTACACCCGGTTCGAGTACACCCGGATCACTGACAAGACGTTGCCGCAAAGGTGGAATCATGGCGGACAAGATCGTACCCCACTTCCATAACGATCCGGGCGTGGCGGCGATCGCCATCGGGGCCCGGCGGTTCATGTGCATCGGCGCCAAGCCGCCCTTCGATCATCCGCACGTCTTCCTCGATATGGGGACGGACAACGAGATCGTCTGCCCCTACTGTTCTACTCTCTACAAGTACGATGCCACGCTGCACGGGTTCGAGGCGCGCCCGCCCGAATGTGCGCTGGAGGAGAGTCGCGCCGCCTGAGGCGCCGCCCGCGTGGCCGAGTCCCGGACGATCCTGATCGCCGGCGCCGGCATCGGCGGCCTCACGGCCGCGCTGGCGCTGGCCGACCGCGGCTTCCGCGTCGTGGTGCTGGAGCAGGCCGTCCAGCTGGAGCCGACCGGCGCCGGCCTGCAGCTGTCCCCCAACGCCGCCCGGGTGCTGATCGGCCTCGGCGCCGCCGAGCGGCTCGCGGCGGTGGCGGTCGCCCCGGACGCCGTCCGGGTCCGCAACGCCGCCGGGCGCGACCTCGCCCGCATCCCGATCGGCCGGTCGCCGACCCGCTACGGCGCCCCCTACTGGGTCGCCCATCGCGGCGACCTGCACGGCGTGCTGCTCGACCTCGTCCGGGCCCGGCCCGACATCACGCTGACGCTCGGCGCCCGCGTCGACGAGTACGCCGTGCACGCCAACGGCGTCACGGTGGCGACCGCCGGGCCGAGCGTCGCCGGCGAGTTCGCGGGCCTCGCCTTGATCGGCGCCGACGGCGTGTGGTCGCGGGTGCGGGCCCGGCTGTTCGACGACGGCCCGGCGCTGCCGGCCGGACGCACGGCCTGGCGGGCGCTGCTGCCGGCCGACCGGGTCGAGCCCGAGCACCGCGCCCCGACCGTCAATCTCTGGCTCGGCCGCGGCGCCCATCTGGTCCACTATCCGGTGCGGGCCGGGGCGCTGATCAACCTGGTGGCGATCGCCGCGGACGACGAGATCGTCACCGGCTGGAGCGCGCCCGGCGACGGCGCCGAGGTGCTGCGCCGGTTCCCGGCGCACCAGTGGGCAGCGCCGGCGCGCGACCTGCTCGCCCGGCCGGAGCGCTGGCTGCGCTGGAGCCTCTACGACCGCCGGCCCGGCCGCCGCTGGGGCCGCGGCCCGGTGACGCTGCTCGGCGACGCCGTCCACCCGATGCTGCCCTTCATGGCGCAGGGCGCCGCCATGGCGATCGAGGACGCCGCCGTGCTGGCCGACGCGCTGGCCCGCCGGCCCTGGGATGCGCCGGGGGCGCTGCGCGAGTACGAGGGCCGCCGCCGCGACCGCACCGCCGCGGTCCAGCGCACGGCGCGCCGCAACGACCGGGTCTATCACCTCGGCCAGCCCGCCGCGCTGCTGCGCGACCTCGCCATGCGGACCGTGCTCGGCGGCGAGACCGTGCTGGCCCGCCACGACTGGCTCTACGCCTGGCGCCCGCCCCCCTCCTTCGACCCCGCCCCGCCCGTGCAGGCGGAGGAGTGAGGCGCGAGGGGCTCCGGCGATCGGGTCCGGACTCCGAGCAACCCTCTCCCGCGAGGGGAGAGAGAAGGAGCCGTGCAGGCCCGCTCGTCCGAACCTGTCGTCACGACGTCGTGTGCCGCGCCGCGCGCGCCCGGCGGCCCGCCCCTACCCCAGCATCAGCTTCTCGTCGTAGGAGGCCCGCGACAGGACGTGGGGGGCACCTTCGGTGATCAGCACCATGTCCTCCAGCCGCACGCCGCCGCCGCCGCGCACGCCGGGCACCCAGATCAGCGGCTCGACCGCGAACACCATGCCGGGCTCGAACTCGTAGGTCGGGGCGCCCGGCAGCGTCTCGCCGATATAGGGCGGCTCGTTGGCGCCGATGCCGACGCCGTGGGCGATGAACAGCGAGAGGAAGCGCCCGTCGAGCCCGTGCTTGCCGGCCGCCTTCACGATCGCGTCGGTGCAGTCCTTGTTGGTGCGGCCCGGCCGCATCTCGGCGATGCCGGCCATCAGGCCCTCGTAGACGGCCGTGTAGATTCGCTTCTGCTGGTCGGACGGCCGGCCGCAGATCACCGCCCGGGCGACGTCGCCGAAATAGCCGCCGAAGGCTGCGCCGATATCGATGAAGACGATGTCGCCGGAGCGGATCAACTTGTCGCCGCAGATGCGGTTGGGCGGCGCCATGTGCTCGCCGGAGGCGACGAAGGGCGTCATCACGTGCGAGTACTCGCCGCCGAGCCGGAACAGGGTGCGCATCGCCTCGCCGGCGACCTCGCATTCGCGCACCCCTTCGGCGATCGCCGCGGTGGCCGAGGCCGTGACCGCGTCGGCGATGGCGGTCGCCTCCTCCAGGAGCACGATCTCCTCGGGCAGCTTGTGCCTGCGTGCGGCGAGCATCGGCGTGTCGCCGTCCTCGATCGCGAGCTTGGGGAAATGCCGCTGCAGCGCCTTGACGAAGACGGTGTTGGACTCGTCGAGGCCGAGCTTGGCGTCGGCGAGGCCGTACTTGCGCAGCACCGGCCCGAGGATGTCCTTGACCATCCCGTCGACCAGCGCGACCTCCTCGATGATCGGGATGGTATGCGCCTCCTCGATCCACGGCATGGTGAGGTCGACGCGGTCGCGCTCGCCGCCCGAGCAGAACAGAATCGGCGCCCGGCCCTCGACCAGCAACGCGCCGTTGAGCGCCGTCGTCTTGCCGGTGATCAGTTGCGGCCGCAGGTCGGTGAGGTAGCGCTGGTTCTCGTCCTTCCAGACGAGCAGCGCGTCGAGCCCGGCCTTGCGCCGCTGCTCCTGCGCCTTGGCGATGCGCTTCTGCCGCAGCGCGGCGACGTCGAGCCGCTGCTCGTAGCCGACATTGAAGGGGCCGCGCGCATACCGATCCATGCGGACTGTCTCCTCGAAATTTTCTGGCGGTCGCGGCCGGGTCGAGCCGCCCGGGAGGGGATCCCGGGATCCGCGAGCGTTGGGGCGCGAAAAAGACTACACGAGGCCGGTGCGGACAGAACCCGCGCCCCTGCATCGCAGGCGCGCCGGAAACGGGGAGCGACGTTTTGTCGTCCCGGACGGTGCGAGGAGTGTGCGGTGCGGTAGCGAGACCGTCATTCCGGGGCGCGCTGTAAGCGCGAACCCGGAATCCAGCCGCATACTCGGCATTCCTTACTGGATTCCGGGTCCGGCGCTCCGCGCCGTCCCGGAATGACCGGAAGCTACTTCCCCGACCAGTGCACGAACCGGCGCTCGATGGTCAGGAACAGGAGGTTCAGCCCGTAGCCGAGCGCCCCGGCGGCCGCGATGGCGGCGTACATGCGGGGCATGTCGAACAGCTGCTGGGCCTCGAAGACGCTGTGGCCGAGCCCGTCCTGCGAGCCGATGAACATCTCGGCGACCACGATGATGACCAGCGCCAGCGACACGCCGTTGCGCAGGCCGACGAAGGTCTGTGGCAGCGACTCGCGCAGCATCACGTCGAACAGGACGCGCAGGCGCGACGCTCCCATCACCTTGGCGGCGAGCAGCCGGGTCTTTCGCGCGTTCATCACCCCGTAGGCGACGTTGAACAGGATCACCAGGATGGCGCCGAAGGCGGCGACCGAGATCTTGGTCTCGTCGCCCACCCCGAACAGCACCAGGAACAGCGGGAACATCGCCGAGGCCGGAGTCGAGCGGAAGAAGTCGATGACGAACTCGAGCGAGCGGTAGAGGCGCTCGGACGAGCCCAACATGATGCCGAGCGGGATGGCGATCACGGCGGCGATGACGGTCGCCATGGTGGTGCGGTAGACGGTCTTGACGAAGTCGAAGCCGAGCGCGCCGCCGTCCATGCCGGACCAGAACGCCTTGAAGGTGGCGGCCGGCGACGGCAGCAGCACCGGGTCGACCCAGCCGCGCGCCGAGACCAGCGACCAGAAGGCGAGCAGCGCGACGACGCCGACCAGCGGCAGGAACGCATCGAGCCTGCGGATCATCCTCGCCTCACCTCGCGTTGGAACACCTCCAGGCAGTGCGCCTTGAGGCGGACGAACTCCGGATCGGACAGCGTCTCGTCGCCGCGCGGGCGCGGCACGTTCACCGGCACGAAGTCGGCGACCCGGGCCGGATGGCGCGACAGCAGCAGCACCCGGTCGGCCAGATACACGGCCTCCTCCAGGTCGTGCGACACCAGCACCATGGTGGTGCCGCTCTCGACGAACAGCTTCTGCAGCTGCTCGCGCATGAACAGCGTCATCTCGTAGTCGAGCGCCGAGAACGGCTCGTCGAGAAAGAGGATCTCGGGCTCCACCACCAGCGACCGCATGATCGAGACGAGCTGCTGCTGGCCGCCCGACATCTGGTAGGGATACATGGAGAGGTCGATCTTGACGCCGAGCCGCTCGACCAGCGCCTCGGTCTTCGCCTTGCGCTCCGCCGCCGGCACCTTCATCAGCTTGAGCGGATAGGCGATGTTGTCGAAGGCGCGCATCCACGGGAACAGCGCCTCGCGGTAGTTCTGGAACACGTAGCCGAACTTGATCTCCGAGAGCAGCATCCCGTCGAACAGGATGCGGCCGGAATCGACCGGGATCAGCCCGGCGATCATGTTGATCAGCGTGCTCTTGCCGCAGCCGTTCGGCCCGAACACCGAGATCAGCTCGCCGCGCGGCAGGTCGAGGTCGAAGTCGTCGTAGATGACGGTCCTGCCGAAGCGCTTGCTCAGGCCGCGGATGGTGACGTGCGGCCGCTTGCCGGCGCCGCCGACCGGCGGGGTCGACGGGAACTCCTCCGCGTGCGGATCTGCCGGGGAGGACCGGACGGTGTCGGGGGTTGCGTCCATGATCGGCGACCTGTCGGCGTTTACGTCGATTTCGACGAGGCTCGAAACATCCCCGTCATCCTGAGGTGCTCGCCCGCAGGGCGAGCCTCGAAGGATGCGGCCCGGGCGCCTCGGCCGTCGCCCTTCGAGGCTCGGGCTGCGCCCGAGCACCTCAGGGTGACGGATCGAGGCGACGGTCACGACCGCGCCATCAGAACCCCTTCACGACCGTCTTGATGTCGATCTTCTCGGGGACGACGCCGATCGCGGTGCCGAAGTCGGCGAACTTCTGCAGGTAGCCGAGCTGCTCGGGGCTCATGTCCTTGGTCATCGTGTAGCCGAGCATCGGCACCTCGTCGACGAGGTTGTCCGGCGTCATGGTGTTCTTGGCGAGATATTTTCGCGCGTCGGCCGGGTTCTTCTTGATGTAGTCCACGGCCTCGGCCCAGCTCTCGGCGAAGCGCTTGGCGACGTCCGGACGCTTGGTGATGAAGTCGGTCGTGAAGGCGCAGCCCGCCGCGAAGGCGTCGGCCTTCGGGCTGCCGAGGATGTAGGTGGAGATCACCCCGGCCTCGACCCGCTTGGCGACGCCCATCTTCTCCATGATGGTGGCGCCCGGCTCCAGCGTATAGCCGCCGTCGAAGGTGCCGGCCTTCATGGCGTTGACGTGCTGCCCCATGTCCAGCTGGTCGATCGTGTAGTCGCCGTCCTTCAGGCCGACCTTGGCGAGCACGCCCTTGGCGGTGTTGAGGTTGGCCGGGCCCGGCGCCGACATCAGCTTGAGGCCCTTGAGGTCGGCGATCGTCTTCACCTTGTCGGCGAGCCCGGTGCGGACGACGAACTGCTCCATCTTGTATTCGGGCGTCTGGCTGTGCATCGCGATGTACATCGCGACGCCCGGCTTCTTGACGTTGGCGTTGAGGCCCTCAAGCGTCACCAGCACGGCCGAGACCTCGATCTGGTTGGTCATCAGCGCGGCGACGTTGGCCGGCCCGCCCATCAGCTTGATGGTCTCGGGCTCGATGTTGCGCTTCTTGAAGTAGCCCTTCTCGATCGCCACGAAATAGGGCAGCGACGAGGAGATCGGAAACACGCCGACCTTCACCTTGTCCTGCGCGACCGCCGGGGCGCCCGACAGGCCCCAGGCCGCCATCGCGGCAACCACCGCTGCGATCCTTCCGAAATGCTTCATGCGACGGCTCCCGTGGTTCCTGGCACTCATCGTTGGCGATTGATCGAGGTCGATCGACGGCGGGACTTCAGGTCTGTGGAGCCCGGAGCCGGCGGACCGGCTCCGGGCACTGTGTATTTCAAGCAAGGCCCGTGCCATGTGCCGGCACGGTCGAATCTGTTCTCCGCGTCCGCTCCGTCCTCCGCTCATCCCCGCGCGAGCGGGGATCCAGAGCCGCTCTGCCGTGAGGCCCCCGGGTCCCCGCCTGCGCGGGGACGAACGGAGTCCGGCGGGCCGCCTTCGCGTTCTCACTCCCCCACGTCGACGATGGCGATCACCGGGCCGCCGCCGTGCGGACCCTGATGCATGGCGTCGACCGAGACGAACACGCAGGGATCGCCGATCGCCGTCGCCGCGACGCCGCCGACCGCGCCCTTGGCGTGGCGGTGGTGATGCACGTCGGAATCGTCGAGCATGATCTGGCGGCGGCCGCGCAGGGTGCCGCGCCGGTCCGCCTCGCACTTGATGAAGACGTTGACGAGACGGCCGCCGAGATCCGCGGCGCGGGCCCGCTCCGGCAGGTCGAGGCCGGCGTCGCGGATGGCGTCGTAGATGCCGTCGATGTCGAGCGCGTCCTTCATCACCGCGTGCCCGATCCGGTAGCGGCCCCCTGCCCCCGGCTTGTTGCCGAGCAGCACGATCTGCGCCCTGGTCAGCTCGACGCCCGACGAGCAGGACGCCACCGAGGAGTAGAGATCGAGATTGCGGCAGATCTCCTCCGCCTTGGGCATCGTGATCTCGCCGAGCGCCACCGCGATGCCGAGCGCCGTGGTGCCGTTCGACACGCCCATGGAGTCGTGCACCTCGCAGGCGACGGTCTGGCCGCGGTGCTCGGCGTCGCGCACCGACTCGATGGTGAGGAGCGGCGTCTTGGTCTGGACGTAGTGGACGTCCTTCGGGTCGGCGATGCCGGCGTCGCGCATCGCGGCCTTCACGGCGGCCGCCACCTTCTCGACCATGGCGGGCCGGCCGATGTCCTCGGGCAGCAGCTCCTCGCTGAGCGAGGTGCCGATGGCGAGGCGGGCCTTGTCGGCCGGGCCGGTCGCCGGCGTGCGGGCGAACACGGTCGCGTGCGGCGTGATGACGCCGTCGCAGCCGCCCGACCACACCATCGGAATGCCGGCGATGTCGGCCTCGCTGCGCTTGCCCTTCTTCAGCAGCACGCGGCGGAACGCCTGGTCGGACAAGAGGCGCGTAAAATCGTTCACGCCGCCGTTGCCCTCGGTCTTGCCGATCACCGCGACCACCTCGTCGGCCGTGAACTGCCCGGCATCGATGCAGGCCTCGAGCCCCGAGGCATCCTGCACGCTCTTGATCTCGATCTTGGCGACTTCGATCGCCATCCTGGACTACTCCTTGTTGGACCCGGTCTCGCCGGTCGTGTTGCTCAGCTCGATCTCGTCCATGGCGCGCACGCGCCGCGCAGCATCGCCGCAAAACCCGGGCCGCGGTCGATCATCGGCAGCGGCGCGGTTCGCCGCAACCTGATTTCATCCCGCAGTGCGGCGGTGGCGGCCGTATCGGCAGCCGCAACGCCGTCCGGGCCGATGCTCAGGACCACGCCGTAGTCCTCGCGCGCCGCCACGGGCGAGACGCGGCCTTCCGTCACGTCGCGGGCCACCAGCTCCGGCTCGCGCGAAAGCGGGTCGCCCCAGCCGCCGCCGCCCGTGGTGACGACGCGGACCACCTGCCCGGCCTTCACCGGCTCGCCGTCGACCAGCCCGCCGAGCGTCTTCGCCTCGCCCTCGATGTCGACCGTGACGCAGAAGGGCTGGCCGGCCTGGCCGCCCTTGACGCCCCAGCAGCCGAGCCGCACCCGGTCGGCCGTCACGATGGTCCGGCAGTCGACCAGCGCGCGATAATGCTTCTCGTAGCCGAGCCCGCCGCGGCGGAAGCCGGCGCCGCCGGAGTCGGTGCGCAGCGCCAGCTTCTCGACGAGGAGTGGAAAGCGCGTCTCGGTGAACTCCGCCGGCTGGTTGCGCGAGTCCGGCACGATGTGGATGGCGTCGTTTCCATCCGCGTACCAGCGTCCGCCCGAGCCGCCGCCGAGCACCTCGCGCGACAGGAACGGCTTGCCGTCGCGATCGAGCCCGAAGAAGCCCGTGTATCTGATCGTCTCCTGGTCGGCCGGGATGCGGCCGTCGACGGCCTGCGCCACCGTGCCGGCGAGCAGGCACAGGCAGCGCAGCAGCACGAAGCTGCGCGCATTGGTCGGCGCCGGCCATTCGGGCGTGATCAGCGTGCCCTTCGGCGGGAAGATCACGTCGAAGACCTCGCAGACGCCTTCGTTCACGTCGATCTCGGCGGCGCGCTCCGGCGTGTCGGCGAGGTTGCGCAGGATCGGCGCGATCCACTTGATCAGGAAGGCGCCGTCGGCGTAGTCGGCCGGCCAGTTGATCGGCCCGGTGGACTGCGGATCCGTGCCGGTGAAGTCGAGCGTGATCTTCTCGCCGCGCTTGGTCAGCTTGAGCGCGATCTTGTGCAGCTTGGGATCGGTCAGGCCGTCGTGCTCGACATAGTCCTCCCAAAGATACTCGCCGTCGGCGATCTTCGGCAGCAGCTCGCGGGCGAACACGTCGCGGCACTTGTCCAGGATGGCCTGGAAGCACGCCTCGACGGTGTCGCGGCCGAAGCGTTCGAACAGCTCGGCCATGCGGCGCGCGCCCATCAGGCAGGCCTGCATCTCGGAGTCGAGATCGGCCGCCAGCATCTCGGGCACGCGGGTGTTGCGCTTGATGATGGTGAAGGCCGCCTCGTTGCGCACGCCTTCGGAGTAGAACTTGATCGGCGGCACGGCGAGGCCTTCCTCGAACACCGAGGTCGCCGTGCCCGGCATCGAGCCCGGCACCCGGCCGCCGATGTCGTCGTGGTGGCCGAAGGCCTGGATGAACGCCACCACCTCGCCGTCGTGGAACACCGGCACGGTCGAGCACAGATCGGGCAGATGGCCGATCGAGCCCTCGGTCAGATAGGTGTCGTTCATCAGATAGACGTCGCCCGGCCGCATGGTCTCGACCGGGAAGTCGCGCACCACGGCATTGGGCATAGCCGAATAGGAGCGGCCGGTGAGCTTGCGGCAACGCCGGTCGAACAGCCCGACCCGGTAGTCGTGCGCCTCGCGGATCATCGGCGAGCGCGCCGTGCGCTCGATCGCATACTCGATCTCCGCCTCGATCGAGTTGAGGGTCCCCTCGACGATCTGCAGGACGATCGGATCGACGACGGCCTTGTTCGAGATCACGTCGCGCGGCTGCATGGTCATCGTCCGGCCTCCCCGCTCGCGGCGCGAATGATCAGGATCCCGTGCGGGTCGACGGTGAGCGTCTGCCCCGGGAACACCACCGTGGTGGAGCCGAACTCCTCGACCACCAGCGGGCCGGAGATCGTCTCGCCCGGCGCCAGCGTGGCACGGGAAACGATCGGCGTGTCGACGAAGGCGCCGTCGAACCACACCGGCCGGCGCGCCGGCGCCGGCGCGGCGCCGCTGCGCGCGGCGAGCCGCGGCATCGCCGGACGCTCGATCACGCCGAAGCCCGACACCGTGAGATTGACCAGCTCGATCGTCTGGCGGCCCCGATAGTCGTAGCCGAAGGTCTTTCGATGCGCGGCGTGGAAGGCGTCGATCAGGCCGGCCACGAAGGCCTCGTCCACCGGACCGGCGGGGGCGACGACGCGCACCTCCATCGACTGGCCGGCATAGCGGAGATCCGCCTCGCGCACGAGCCGCACGCGGTCCGCCGGGATGCCGTCGCGCTCCAGCGTTCGTCGCGCGTCCTCATCGAGCCCCTCGTAAATCGCGGCGAGCGCCGCGACGTCGATCGCGCGCTCGGGCATCACCCGGGTGACGAGGTGATCGGTGCGCCAGTCGACCGCCAGCAGGCCGAAGGCCGAGAGGTTGCCGGGGTTCGGCGGCACGATGCAGGCCTTCATGCCGATCAGCGCCATCACGGCGGGCGACTGCGCCGGCCCCGATCCGCCGAACGACAGCAGCGCGAAGTCGCGCGGATCGATGCCGCGCTGGATGGTCATCTGGCGGATGGCGTTGGCCTGGTTCCAGTTGGCGATCTCGACGATGCCCTCGGCGAGGCGCTCGGGCGTCATGTCGCCGGGCAACCGTGCGGCGAGGGCCGCGAGACCGGCGCGCGCCCGCGCGCGGTCGAGCGGAATGCCGCCGCCGATCAGCGCCGGCGGGATGCGGCCGAGCACCAGATTGGCGTCCGTGATGGTCGGCTCGCTGCCGCCGTTCGGGTAGCACATCGGCCCCGGATCGGCGCCGGCCGACTTCGGCCCGACCTTCAGATGGCCCTCGCGCGAGATCCACGCGATCGAGCCGCCGCCGGTGCCGATGGTCTTGATGTCGATCATCGGCAGCCGCACCGGGAACGGGCCGACCGAGCCGCCATTGGTGACGCTCGGCCGGCCGCCCTCGATCAGGCAGAGGTCGGTCGAGGTGCCGCCGGCGTCGAGCGTCACCAGATCCGGGAAGCCGGCGATCTCGGCGATCACGGCGGAGCCGAGCGCGCCGGCGGCCGGGCCGGAGAGCGCCGTGGTGATCGGCTTCTTCATCACCTGCTCGGCGCCGGCGACGCCGCCCGAGGACTGCATCACCAGGAACGGCACCTGCCGCAGCTCGGGCCCGAGCTCGTCGGCGATGCGGCGCAGGTAGCGGCCGACATGCGGCTTCACGAAGGCGTCGACCAGCGTCGTGACGGTGCGCTCGTACTCGCGATACTCCGGCAGCACCTCGCAGGAGAGCGACAGCACCGCCTCGGGATATTCCTCCGCCACGATCGCGGCGACGCGGCGCTCGTGATCCGGGTTGGCATAGGCATGGATCAGGCAGATGCCGATCGCCTGGACGTCCTGGGCCCTGAAGGCGCGCGCCGCGGCGCGCACGCTCTCCTCGTCGAGCGGCCGCAGCTCGCGGCCGAGAAAGTCCATGCGGCCGCCGACCTCGCGCACGCGGTGCAGCGGCACGAGGCGATCGGGCTTCACCCAGAAATACGAATTGCCGTAGCCGTCCGGCACCGACTGGCGGGCGATCTCCAGCACGTGCCGGAAGCCCGCGGTGACGATCAGGCCGAGCGAGTCGATGGCGCCCTGCAGGAGCGCGTTGGTCGCCACCGTGGTGCCGTGGGCGAGGCCCGCCACGTCCTCGATCCCGGCGTCGCCCGCCTTCAGGATCTCGACCACGCCGCGCACCAGGCCGATCGCCGGATTCCTGGGCGTCGAGGCGACCTTGGTGACCCGCATGGCGCCAGAGGCGGCGTCGACCGCGACGATGTCCGTGAAGGTGCCGCCGGTGTCGATGCCGATCCGCAGCTGTGGGTGCGTCGCGCCATGCTCAGTCGCGCGGTGCGTCATCGCGGGCCGTCTCCTGTGTCGCGCACCCGAACACGGGCGCGAGGTCCGACAGCGAAACTATGCGAAGCGCAGATGTCCTTGTCCAAGCGGGATTGGCGAAGCCATTATCGGAAAAACCGATGGCGCGTGTTGACGTGACATTGGCCGTGGTGACCGCATCCTCCGTCATTCCGGGCCGCGCGCGCCAGCGCGTGGACCCGGAATCCAGCGCCATGCACCGCGGTTGCCGCTGGATTCCGGGTTCGCGCCTTCGGCGCGCCCCGGAATGACGGGCGGCCTCACCCCACCAGCGCCGCCTTGACCACGGCGAAGTGGCTCTCCTTGCGGCGCGACAGGGCCTGGCGGCGGCGGTAGAGGTTCATGCGGATGTTGCGGGGCGGGGCGATCGGCAGGGCGCGCAGCACGCCGAGCGCCACCTCGACGTCGACGCAGGCGCGCGGCACGATGGCGAGCCCCCTGCCCGACTGCACGATCACCTTGATGGTCTCGATGTTGTCGGCGACGGCGAGGATGTTGGGGCGGATGCCGAGCTCGGCGAACATCGCGTGGACGACGCGGCCGTAGCCGACCGACAGCTCGCTCATCACGATCGGCTCCAGCACCAGCCGGCCGAGGTCGACGGCGCGGGTGCCGCGGGCGAGCGGGTGCGAGGGATGCGCGATCAGGGTCAGCTCGGCCTCGGCGAGCGGCTCGAACACGATGCCGGGCGGCACGTGCTCGGGATCGGACTCGATCGCGAGGCCGGCGTCGATCTTCTCCTCGGCGAGCAGCTCGAAGATGGTCCGGGTCGGCGCCGTGAGGATGTCCAGCCGCACGGTGCGGAGCTGGTCGGGCACGTCGCGGAACAGCTTCGGGATCACGATCTGGGCCATGCCGGAGCCCATGGCCAGCGTGAAGGTCTCCGACGGCGCGCGCTTGAGCCGCCGGGCGATGTCGCCGAGGCTGTCGAAGTCGCCGACGACGCGCTCGGCCTCGTAGAAGAAGGTGCGGCCGGCCTCGGTCACCTCGATGCCGCGCGGCGTCCGGCGGAACAGCGAGAATCCGATGCTCTCCTCCAGGAGCCGCACCTGCTCGCTCACCGCCGACTGCGACACGTTCAGCCGCTCGGCGGCGCGGGTGAAGCTGCGCTCGCGGGCGACGCTCAGCGCGTAGCGGATCTGACGGAGCTCCATCGCGATGTCCTCACGCCCCGGACCGTTTCGCGGACGCCGCCCGACTTCTCCGCTCGTGCCCGCGCAGGCGCATAGGCGCCACTATGAAATCCGAAGCCTCTCCTCCGTCGTGCTCCGCGAAGGCGGAGCACCCAGTACGCCGCAGCTTTTCGAGTGAAACAGCGCAGTCCGATGGATACTGGGTCGTCCGCCTGCGCGGACGACGACGATCGAGAGGTCGTGCAGTCGAGCGGAGTGCCGGAACAAGGTCCTCACCCGCTCTCCACGAGGCTCAGACCCGAGCCCCCCGCCGCGCCGCGTCGAGCGCGGCGCCGACCAGGCGCTCGTCGGTGCCCGGCGCGCCGATCAGCGACAGGCCGACCGGCAGGCCGTCGACCGCCGCGAACGGCATCGTCACCTGCGGCGTGCCGGCCATGCCGGAGACCGCGGTGAGCGCGATGATGCCGGTGCGCAGCCCCCACATGGTGGAGCGCTTCTGCCCGGCGGGCGGCGCCGGGAACGGCGTCGTCGGCAGGGCGATCAGGCTGCCGTCGGCGAGCAGCGTGTGGACGCGCTCGCGCACCTGCTCCCGCGTCTCGCGCGCGACCGCCAGCTCCTCGGGGCTCGCCTTGATGCCGCGCAAAAAATTGTCGGCGACCTCGAAGCTGAAGCGCGGATTGGTGCCGTCGATCCACTCGCCGAACGTCGTCCAGGCCTCGCGGCCCTGCAGCATCGCCTGGTGCGACGACCAGTCGGCGAGCCCGGTCGGCGACAGGCGCACCCGCTCGATCGCGGTGCCGTCGCCGAAGGCCTTGATCAGCGCCGCCTCGACGGCCGCGGCGGTGGCCGGCTCGGCGACCGCCAGCGCGTCCTCGGCGACGAAGATGCGCGTCGGCCGCGCCGCCGCGATCGACGACTCCAGCAGCACGGCGGAGACGCGGGCGAACACCTCGGCGTCGTCGGCCATCCAGCCGACCGTGTCGAAGCTCGGGGCCTGCGGCAGCATCCCGGCGACCGGCACGCGGCCGTGGGTGGTGCGGATGCCGTAGAGGCCGCAGAACGACGACGGGACCCGCACCGAGCCGGCCGTGTCGGTGCCGATGGCGAACGGCACGGTGCCGCCGGCGACCGCCGCGGCCGAGCCGCTCGACGAGCCGCCCGGGATGCGGCCGGGCGCGCGCGGGTTGGTCGGCGTGCCGTAGAACGCGCTCTCGCCGAAGATGCCGCGCGAGATCTCGTCCGTGATGGTCTTGCCGATCATGGTGGCGCCGGCGGCGACCAGCGTCTCGATCGCCCACGCCGTCTCCTCGGCCGGCGGGTGGCTGTCGCGCCAGTCGAAATTGCCGCCGCCGGTGCGGACGCCCTTCACGTGGAAGAGGTCCTTGGCCCCGAAGGTCAGCCCGTCGAGCGGGCCGCCGGGCCGGCCGTCGAGGCGCACCGACACGTCGTGACAGAACGCGTTGTGAGGATCCGAGAACGAGGCGGCGTCGGTCATGCGGCGAATCCGGGCGCGATGGTGGGGGTCGGAACGAGCTCCTGGACGGCGCGGGCGACGCCCAGCACGGTCGCCTCGGCGAGGCGCGGCGCGGCGACCTGCAGGCCGACCGGCAGGCCGTGGCCGTCGAGGCCGGCCGGCACCGAGGCGGTGGGCACGCCGACCAGGGTGAGCACGTAGGTCGGCGCGATCCAGTCGATGTAGCTCCGCATCGGCCGGCCGCCGATATGGGTCGGATGGTTCTGCTCGACCGGGAACGGCGGCACCGGCACGCAGGGCGTCAGCAGCACGTCGAAGCGCTGGAAGAAGGCGCAGGTGCGCTCCCACAGCCGGGCCCGCGCCGCCTCGGCCTCCACCACCTGGGCGAGCGTCAGCGACTGGCCGTACTTGATGTTGCCGGCGAGGTTCTTGCCCAGCCGCTCGATCTGGTCGATGCGCGACCGGTGGGTGAGCAGCACGGCGGCGCCGCGCAGCACCGGGAAGGCCTCGCAGCCTTCGGCGAGATCCAGCACCGTCTCCTCGACGACGGCGCCCGCCTCGGCGAGCTTCTGGGCGGTGCGGCGGCACAGCGAGGCGATGCCGTCCTCGATGCCGACGCCCGAGACGTCGTCGACATAGCCGACCCTGAGGCCCTTCACCGAGAAGGACCGGACCTTGTCGACCAGGCCGTCGAGCGTCACCGGCAGCGAGACCGGCGACTGGGCGCAGGGCCCGGCGATCGCCTCCATCATCATCGCGACCTCGACGGCGGAGCGCGCCATCGGGCCGGAGACGCGCAGCGAATCCCACGGCAGCGCGGAGGGCCGCATCGGCGTCAGGCCCGGCGTCGGGCGCAGGCCGACGACGCCGCAGAACGACGCCGGCACCCGCAGCGAGCCGCCGAAGTCGGTGCCCTCGGCGAGCGGAAACAGGCCGGCGGCGAGCGCCGCGGCGCCGCCGCCGGTCGAGCCGCCGGCGGAGAGGCGCGTGTCCCAGGGATTGCGGGTGACGCCGAACACCTCGTTGAACGTGTTGGCGCCGGCCGCGAACTCCGGCGTGTTGGTCTTGGCGACCACGATGGCGCCGGCCGCCTTGAGGCGGCGGACCACCTCGGCGTCGGCGGCCGGGACGTTGGTCTCGTACAGCTTGGACCCGAAGGTGGTGCGGATGCCGGCCGTCGGGGTGACGTCCTTGATGCCGACCGGCACGCCGTGCAGCGGCCCCAGCGGCGCGCCCTGCATCACGGCGGCCTCGGCGGCGAGCGCCGCCTGGCGGGCCTGCTCGCGCGCGATGGTGCAGACGGAATTGATCGGGCCGTCGCGCCGCTCGATGCGGTCGATGACGGCCTCGACGACCTCGCGGGGCGACACCTTGCGGGAGCGGATGGCGGCGGCGAGCGCGACGGCGTCGAGCCGGGCGAGATCCTCGGCGGACGAAACGGACATGATCGTGAACAGCCTCGAGACACGGCGGCCGGGCGGCCCCCTCGGCCCTGCTTAGCAGCGCGCCCGCCAGCATGCAAAAACCGTGCTCGTCCGGGCACACTGGTCGGCGCGCTGGTCACTCCGTATGTAAACCGACTTGGACAAATCGCGCCCGCCGATCATACACTCGGGCTGTCGCCGACCGTCCAGGCCGCGCGCCGGACGGATCGGGCGCCACGATCCCCCGATGTGACGAAATCCCCGATGAAGCCTCCCACGCCAGAGTCCCAGCTCCAGCCGGTCGGTGCCGGCGCCTATGTGTGGCTCGGCGCCGACGGCGAATCCAACGCCGGCGCCATCGACACCGGCGACTCGCTGCTCGTCGTCGACACCCAGCAGAACGAAAGCCTCGCCCGCGCCTTCCGGGCCGCGCTCGCCGAGCAGCTCGGCAAGCCGGTGCGCGCCGTGGTCAACACGCACTACCACCTCGATCACGTGGCCGGGAACGGCGTGTTCGCCGGCAGCGTGCCGATCGTCGCGCACGAGCGCACCGCCGAGGCCTTCGCGGCCCTGCTCGGCGCCAATGGCGGCCAGGGCTGGACCGTGACCGACCTGCCGACAAAGTCGGCGCTGTGCTACGGCGAGACCTTCTCCGAGCTGGTCGCCGACGATCCGCCGGCGCGCGCCGAGGCCGGGCGGCGGCTGTCGGAGCCCGGCTACGAGCGCATCACCATCGTGCCGCCGACCCACACCTTCTCGGACCGCTTCGCCTTCCACCTGCCCGAGGAGGTGGTGCGGCTGTGCTATTTCGGCCCGGCGCACTGCGACGGCGACGTGGTCGTGCATCTCGAGCACGCCAGGGTCGTGTTCCTCGGCGACCTGTTCTTCCACGGCCGCTTCCCGTGGCTCGGCGACTGCGACCTCGACGGCTGGATCCGGGTGCTCGACTGCGTGCTCTCGTTCGAGATCGAGACCGTGATCCCGGGCCACGGCCCGCCCGGCACGCTGCGCGACCTCGCCCGCTTCCGCGACCTGCTCACCGCCCTGCGCGACGCGGTGGCGACGGCGATCCGGGCCGGCGCCTCGGAGGAGCAGGCGGCGCGCGACGTCCGCCTGCCCCGCTTCGAGAAGCTGCCGCGCTACGCCGAATGGATCGGGGCCGACGTCCGCAGCGCCTACCGCTACCTGCGCGGCAAGCGCCACGGGTGACCGGACGCCGGCAGCCTCCCGCCCGCCCGGTCCGTCGTGCCGGGCTCGTCCCCTCGGGCGCAAGAGACGATCGCGGGGCCAGCCTCTCGATCGTCGTCGTCCGCGCAGGCGAGGGCTTTGCATATTCCGGTCGTTCCGGGCCGGCGCGGAGCGCCGGACCCGGACTCCAGCCCAGAATGCCGAGTTCGGAGCTGGATTCCGGGTTCGCGCCGGAGCCTGCACTCGGGCGGCGCGAAGCGCCGACCCGGGTGGCGCGCCCCGGAATGACGAATTCTGCGAAGCCCTCGCCCAGGCGGACGACATGTGCTCGGGCCGACCGAAGCCGGGGCCCGGGCGCCCCAGGATGACGGGTCGATGCCCGATCCCGTCGATGTCGCCCTCTCCGCCGACAAAAAAAGCGGCGCCCGGGGGCGCCGCTTTTCGTCTGGGTGGGTCGAAGGCCCGCACCGCGATCGCCGGCCTGGCCGGCGCCCGGGTCAGTGCGCCGTGAGGGCCGAGGCCTCGTCCTCGGCGGCGGCGTCGGCCGGCGCCGGGGTCGGCGGGTGGGCCTTGTCGTCCCACTCGATCGGCTCCGGCACGCGGGTGAGCGCCCGCGCCAGCACCTCGTCCATCCGGGTCACCGGAACGATCTCGAGCTCGCTCTTCACGTTCTCGGGAATGTCGACGAGATCCTTGGCGTTCTCCTCCGGGATCAGCACCGTCTTGATGCCGCCGCGCAGCGCGGCGAGCAGCTTCTCCTTGAGGCCGCCGATCGGCAGCACCCGACCGCGCAGCGTGATCTCGCCCGTCATCGCGACGTCGCGGCGGACCGGGATGCCGGTCATCACCGAGATGATGGCCGTCACCATGGCGACGCCGGCCGACGGCCCGTCCTTCGGGGTCGCCCCCTCCGGCACGTGGACGTGGATGTCGCGCTTCTCGAACAGCGGCGGCTCGATGCCGAAGGCGATCGCCCGCGAGCGGACGTAGGACGCCGCCGCCGAGATCGACTCCTTCATCACGTCGCGCAGGTTGCCGGTCACGGTCATCTTGCCGCGGCCGGGCATCATCAGGCCCTCGATGGTGAGGAGCTCGCCGCCGGCGTCGGTCCAGGCGAGGCCGGTGACGACGCCGACCTGATCCTCCTCCTCGATCTCGCCGTGACGGTGCTTCGGCACGCCGAGATAGTCGCCGAGCGTCGCGGTGGTCACCTCGACCGACTTCTTCGGCGAGGTCATCAGCTCCTTGACGGCCTTGCGGGCGAGCGTCGACAGCTCGCGCTCCAGGTTGCGCACGCCCGCCTCGCGGGTGTAGCGCCGGATCAGGAGCAGCAGCGCGTCGTCGTCGATCGACCATTCCTTCGCGTCGAGGCCGTGCTTGGAGAGCGCGTTCGGGATCAGATGCCGACGGGCGATCTGGACCTTCTCGTCCTCCGTGTAGCCGGCGATGCGGATGATCTCCATGCGGTCCATCAGCGGCGCCGGGATGTTCAGCGTGTTCGCCGTGGTGATGAACATCACGTTGGAGAGATCGTAGTCGACCTCCAGGTAGTGGTCGTTGAAGGTGCCGTTCTGCTCGGGGTCGAGCACCTCGAGCAGCGCCGACGACGGATCGCCGCGGAAGTCCGAGCCCATCTTGTCCACCTCGTCGAGGAGGAACAGCGGGTTGGACGACTTCGCCTTGCGCATCGACTGGATGATCTTGCCGGGCATCGAGCCGATATAGGTGCGCCGGTGGCCGCGGATCTCGGCCTCGTCACGCACGCCGCCGAGCGACACGCGGACGAACTCGCGTCCCGTGGCCTTGGCGATCGACTTGCCGAGCGAGGTCTTGCCGACGCCGGGCGGGCCGACGAGGCACAGGATCGGGCCGGTCAGCTTGTTGGCGCGGCTCTGCACGGCCAGGTACTCGACGATGCGCTCCTTGACCTTGTCGAGGCCGTAGTGGTCGGTGTCGAGGACCTCCTGCGCGGCGCCGAGATCCTTGCGGACCTTGCTCTTCTTGTTCCAGGGGATCGACAGCAGCCAGTCGAGATAGTTGCGCACGACCGTCGCCTCGGCGGACATCGGCGACATCTGGCGCAGCTTCTTCAGCTCGTGCTGCGCCTTCTCCCGCGCTTCCTTCGAGAGCTTGGTCTTCTTGATCTTGTCCTCGAGCTCCTGCAGCTCGTCGCGGCCGTCCTCGTCGCCCAGCTCCTTCTGGATCGCCTTCATCTGCTCGTTGAGGTAGTACTCGCGCTGGGTCTTCTCCATCTGCCGCTTGACGCGGGTGCGGATGCGCTTTTCCACCTGCAGGACGGAGATCTCGCTCTCCATCAGGCTGAGGACCTTCTCGAGCCGCTCGGTCACCACCGTCGTCTCGAGGATCAGCTGCTTGTCGGGAATCTTGACCGCGAGGTGCGAGGCCACCGTGTCGGCGAGCTTGGCGTAGTCGTCGATCTGCTGGACGACGCCGACCACCTCGGGCGACACCTTCTTGTTCAGCTTCACGTAGCCTTCGAACTCGGTCACCACCGAGCGGGCCAGCGCCTCGGCCTCGACCTTCTCGCCGACATGGTCGACCAGGACCTCGGCCTCGGCCTCGTAGTAGTCGCTGCGGTCGGTGTAGCGGACCACATGGGCGCGCTCCGTGCCCTCGACCAGCACCTTCACGGTGCCGTCCGGGAGCTTGAGGAGCTGCAGCACGCTGGCGAGCGTCCCGACCTCGTAGATCGCGTCGGCGGCCGGATCGTCGTCGGAGGCGTTCTTCTGGGTCGCGAGCAGGATGTACGAGTCGGACCGCATCACCTCCTCGAGGGCGCGGATCGATTTCTCGCGCCCCACGAAGAGCGGCACGATCATGTGCGGGAACACCACGATGTCGCGCAGCGGCAGAACCGGATAGGCCCGGACCTCCCCGGGCTGGGGCAGCACGCGCGGCTTGGAAGGTGTGGTCATGGTCCGATCCTTGTTGTTCTGGAAACCCCTCCGCAACGACCCGGCTGGCGGCATCGCTTCGGAGTGTCGTGGACCGGGAAGGGAGCGCAGGTAATCAGGACTCGGACTGCGCGCCGCGGCGGGGACGAGACCCCTGCCCGGACATCGGCTCGAACGCCTCACTCGACTTTTCGGACGCCCGCCCGCCTTAGGTGGAGAGCCCGCAGGGGCGTGTCAAGGAACCGACACGACCCCGGGAACCACTCGCCAGCCATGCGTCCCGGCGGCGTCCCGCCGGCGCTTCCCCGCGCGCCGGCGCCCGATCTCGTCGCGGCTACGCCGCTCAGGCGCTCGCCCCGGCGTCGCCGGCGGCCCGGTCGGCGTAGATGTAGAGCGGCCGGGCGGTGCCCTCCACCACCTCGCGGGAGATCACCACCTCCTCGACGCCCTCCAGGCTCGGCAGGTCGAACATGGTGTCGAGCAGGATCGACTCCATGATCGAGCGCAGGCCGCGGGCGCCGGTCTTGCGCTCGATCGCCTTGCGGGCGATCGCGCCGAGCGCCTCCTCGGCGAGGCTGAGGTCGATGTTCTCCATCTCGAACAGCCGCTGGTACTGCTTGACCAGGGCGTTCTTCGGCTCGAGCAGGATGCGCTTGAGCGCCGCCTCGTCGAGATCCTCGAGCGTCGCCACCACGGGCAGGCGGCCGACGAACTCGGGGATCAGACCGTACTTGAGCAGATCCTCGGGCTCGACCTCGCGGAAGATCTCGCCGGTCTTGCGGTCCTCGGGCGCCATCACCTTGGCGGCGAAGCCGATCGACGTGGTCCGGCCGCGGCCCGAGATGATCTTCTCCAGGCCCGCGAAGGCGCCGCCGCAGACGAACAGGATGTTGGTCGTGTCGACCTGCAGGAACTCCTGCTGCGGATGCTTGCGACCCCCCTGCGGCGGCACCGACGCGACGGTGCCCTCCATGATCTTCAGGAGCGCCTGCTGGACGCCCTCGCCCGACACGTCGCGGGTGATCGAGGGGTTGTCCGACTTGCGGCTGATCTTGTCGATCTCGTCGATGTAGACGATGCCGCGCTGGGCCCGCTCGACATTGTAGTCGGCGGCCTGCAGCAGCTTGAGGATGATGTTCTCGACGTCCTCGCCGACATAGCCGGCCTCGGTGAGGGTCGTCGCGTCGGCCATCGTGAACGGCACGTCGAGGATGCGGGCGAGCGTCTGGGCGAGCAGCGTCTTGCCCGAGCCGGTCGGCCCGATCAGCAGGATGTTCGACTTCGCCAGCTCGACGTCGTTGTGCTTGGTCTGGTGGTTGAGCCGCTTGTAGTGGTTGTGGACGGCGACCGACAGGACCTTCTTGGCGTGGTCCTGGCCGATGACGTAGTCGTCCAGCACCTTGCGGATCTCGCGCGGGGTCGGGATGCCGTCACGCGACTTCACCAGCGAGGACTTGTTCTCCTCGCGGATGATGTCCATGCACAGCTCGACGCACTCGTCGCAGATGAAGACGGTCGGTCCTGCGATCAGCTTGCGAACTTCGTGCTGGCTCTTGCCGCAGAACGAGCAGTACAGCGTGTTCTTGGAGTCGCTTCCGCCAACCTTGCTCATTCTTCACTCTCCACAGGTCCGCCGCCGCCGCGCGCACGCGGTGACGAGCGAGTGTAACGTTGAGGACCCGTCGTGCCTGAAACCTAGCAAACTCGTCACCTTCCGCCAGAGGATCGAGGGACCGATCTGCCCGTAAACCTAACGAAGCACGCTACGGCCCGCACAATCAAGATTCCACTAACGATACGAAGCCGGGCGCCCGGGGCTTGGTTCCGCCTTCCGGCGGTATTCCATGCAAGACGTATTCCAGTTGTGCATGGCGTCACGGAACCGACCGTGAAGCCGAATCGTGGCGAAATCGAAGCGTCCGGCCGGGCCTTTCCTCCGGCCCGCGCTGCACCGCAGCGAAGCCGGTCCGTGCCGTCGTGCCGTCCCCGGCGGCGGGCGCCGCCGGGCCTCGCGAGTCGTGGCCTCCTCCGGGCCGCCGCCGGCCTCGCGCCGGCGGGCCGCGGCGGTCAGATCTTGTCGCCCTCCTCGGGGCGGCGCTCGATCACCGTGTCGATCAGCCCGAACTCCTTGGCGCCCTCGGCGGTGAAGAACTGGTCGCGCTCCAGCGCCTCCTCGATCTTCTTGATCGGCTGGCCGGTGTGCTTGACGTAGATCTCGTTCAGCCGCTTGCGGAGGTTCAGGATCTCCTGGGCGTGGATCATGATGTCGGTGGCCTGGCCCTGGAAGCCGCCGGACGGCTGGTGGACCATGATGCGGGCGTTCGGCAGGGCGAAGCGCATGTCCTTGCGGCCGGCGCAGAGCAGCAGCGAGCCCATCGACGCGGCCTGGCCGGTGCACAGGGTCGACACCGCCGGACGGATGAACTGCATCGTGTCGTAGATGGCGAGACCCGCCGTCACCACCCCGCCCGGCGAGTTGATGTACATGGCGATCTCTTTCTTGGGGTTCTCGGCCTCCAGGAAGAGCAGCTGGGCGACGATCAGGGTCGCCATCCCGTCCTCGACCACGCCGGTGACGAAGATGATGCGCTCCTTGAGGAGGCGCGAATAGATGTCGTAGGCGCGCTCGCCCCGGTTGGTCTGCTCGACCACCATGGGCACGAGGTAGTTCATGTAGGTGTCGACGGGATCGCGCATGTGCTCAACCTTGCCAGTGATTCGGGCCGGCGCCGGCCGGCGCCTCAGGCCCGCCCGAGAGACCGCGCGCCGGGTGCGACGCACAGGTCACAGATATATCCTGTTGCGCCGGCGACAAGCCACCGTCGGCGGGCTTGCTTTACGGGGCGTCGCGCCCCGGCGGCCGAGCCGCCGGCGACGCCGCCCGGCGGCCGGCGGAGGCCCGGCGCGGGACGACGGAGGCCGGACCCTGCCCGGGACCGGCCCCCACTCCGAACAGGCCCGCGCGGGCGGGCATGGCGCGCCGGCGGACGGCGTCCGCCCCCCGGCGGCCGGACGCGTCAGGCGGCAGCCGCCTCGTCGTCCTTGAACAGCTCGTCCTTCGCCACGGTGCGGTCGGTGACGGTGGCGAGCTCCAGGATGTAGTCGACGACCTTCTCCTCGAAGATCGGCGCCCGCACCGAGGCGAGCGCGCCCGGATTCTTCCGGTAGAAGTCCCACACCTGCTGCTCCTGGCCCGGGTACTGGCGGGCCCGCTCGACGATGGCGCGGGAGATCTCGTCGTCGGTGACCTTGATGCCGTTCTTCTCGCCGATCTCGGCCAGCACCAGGCCGAGGCGGACCCGCCGGTCGGCGATGTCGCGATACTCGGCCTTGGCCTTCTCCTCGTCGGTGCCCTCGTCGGCGAAGCTGCGGTTCTGCGACTTGAGGTCGGTCAGCACTGTCTCCCACACCGCCTTGAACTCCTCCTCGACGAGGCTCGGCGGCGGCTCGAACTTGTGCAGCGTGTCGAGCTTGTCGAGCAGCTGGCGCTTGAGCTTCTGGCGGCTCTGGGCGGTGAAGTCGGCCTTGATCCGCTCGCCGATCGCCTCTTCCAGCTTGGCGAGCGATTCGAGCCCGAGCTTCTTGGCGAAGTCGTCGTCGAGCGTCAGCTCGCCGGGCGCCTCGACGGACTTGGCCGTCACCTCGAACTCGGCCGCCTTGCCGGCCAGCTTCTCGGCCAGGTAGTTCTCCGGGAACGTCACCGACACGGTGCGGGTCTCGCCCGCCTTGACGCCGATCAGCTGGTCCTCGAAGCCGGGAATGAACTGGCCGGAGCCGATGGTCAGCGGGATGTCCTCGCCGGTGCCGCCCTCGAACGGCTCGCCGCCGATGCGGCCGACGAACGAGATGGTCACCCGGTCGCCGGTCTCGGCGGCGGCGCCCTCGGGCTTCGCCGTGAACGGACGGTTCTGGTCGGCGAGCCGCTTCAGCGCCTCCTGGATCTCGTCGCTGCCCACCTCGGCGACCAGGCGCTCCAGGGTGATGCCCTTGAAGTCGGCGAGATCGATCGCCGGCACGACCTCGAGCGCCACCGTGTAGGAGAGGTCGGACTTGCCCTCGACCACGCCCTCGAGCTCGGTCTTGTCCTCCGGCATCTTCACCTGCGGGTCCATGGCGAGCTTGAACCCGTTGTCGGTGACGATCTTGGCGTTGGTCTCGCGGACCAGCTCCTCGATCGCCTCGGCCATCACGGCGCGGCCGTAGAGCTTGCGCAGGTGACCGACCGGCACCTTGCCGGGGCGGAAGCCGTTCAGCCGGACCTGGTCCTTGAGGCGGACCAGCCTGTCGTTCAGCCGGGTCTCGAGATCGGCGGCCGGGACGACCACCCTGAATTCGCGCTTCAGCCCTTCGGCGGTGGTCTGGGTCACATCCATGTCGGGTCAGTCTCGTATGGTGATAATCAAGGGCGGTCGCGCGCCACGCGCGGTCGCCCGGTCGGTCCGGCGGCAGCGAGCCTCGGCGTGGTGCGGGCGGAGGGACTTGAACCCCCACGACTTTCGTCAACGGAACCTAAATCCGTCGCGTCTACCAGTTCCGCCACGCCCGCCTGGGGCCGCTCGGCCTGCCGATCCTCCGAGCGGGCGGGCTTATATCACGCTCCCCCGCCGGCGCATCACAAAAAATGGGCACCGGCTGCCCGGCGGTGCCGCAGGGCACGGTCGCGGGCCATGCGGGAGCCCGACATGGGTGCCCGATACGGGGCGCCCGGCCTGGGGCGCCCGGGATGCGGGGCCCGGCACGGGGCGCCCGGGGCTCTCCCCGCCCCCGGCCGTCGCGGCCGCCCGGCGGTCCCGGCCGGCCGGTCAGGCGGCGCCGGCGCTGCCGTTGCCGCCCATCAGGCTGCGAATCGTCTCGGCGATGGCGGAGGGCCGATAGGGCTTCTTGAGGAACACGCTGCCGGGCACCTGGGAGGCGCGCTCGACCGTGTAGCCGGTGGCGTAGATGACGGGCAGCTCGGGCTTCTGCTCGCGCACCGTGGCGGCGAGCCGCCAGCCGTCCATCTCGCCGGGCAGGCGGATGTCGGTGAACAGCACGTCGACGGTCTGGCCGCTCTCGATGATCGACAGCGCCGCCTCGGCGGTGTCGGCCTCCAGCACCGCGAACCCCTGGTCGGTCAGCTCCTGGGAGATCATGTCGAGGACGAGCGGCTCGTCCTCGACGATCAGGACGGTGACGCCGCCGATGGCTTGCTGCTGGCTCATGGACACGCCGCGGCGTTCGTCAGAAGTCCGGACGCGAAGCTGCGGGTCGCCACCGACGCCGCCGGGACCTGGGCCCGGGGCAGGTAGAGCCGGACCGTGGTGCCCTCGCCCGGGGTGCTGTCGAGCACCGCGGTGCCGTTCGACTGCACGGCGAAGCCGTAGGCCTGGCTGAGCCCGAGGCCGGAGCCCTCGCCCACCGGCTTGGTGGTGAAGAACGGCTCGAAGGCGCGGCTCGCCACCTCCTCGGCCATGCCGATGCCGGTGTCGGCGAGCCCGATCTCGATGTAGTCGCCGGCGGCGAGGCCGAGCTCGGCGATCAGGCCGTCGCCGGCGGCGACGTTGCGGGTGGTGATCACGAGGTTGCCTCCCTCCGGCATCGCGTCGCGCGCGTTGACCGCGAGATTGAGGATCGCGCTCTCCAGGGCGTCGGCGTCGACCCGGGTCGGCCACAGGTCGAAGGTGAAGTTCGAGACCACCCGGATGGTGCCGCCGAGGGTGCGGCGCAGCGTGTCGGCGAGGTGCTCGAGCACGTCGTTGACGTTCATGACGCTGGGGGCGAGCGGCTGGCGGCAGCCGAAGGCGAGCAGGCGGTGGGTCAGCACGCCGGCCCGCTCGGCGCCGAGCGCGGCGCCGCGGATCGCCCGGGCGAGCTGGCGGGAGCCGTCCTGGGGCAGCAGCCGGCGGGCGCGCTCCAGGTTGCCGATCACGGCGGTCATCAGGTTGTTGAAGTCGTGGGCGATGCCGGCGGTGAGCTGGCCGATCGCCTCCATCTTCTGGGCCTGGCGCAGCATGTCCTCGGCGCGGCGGCGCTCCTCGCGCTCGCGCTCCAGCGCCTTGAGGGCGAGATCACGCTCGCGGATCTGCAGGCGGAGCGCCTCGACGGCGCGGCGCAGCTCGTCGGAGGAGGGAAGCTTCAGGGCCTTGGGGAGGAGCGGCCAGAGGACGATGGCGGTGGCCAGCGAGGTGACGGCGGTGAGGGCTTTGACGAGACCTTCGGCGGCGAAGTGCGGGTACCAGACCGTCCAGATGTCGAGGAGATGGGAGAGACCGCAGGCGACCAGGAAGATGGCGAAGGCCCAGGCGACCCAGCCGAACATCATGTCCGGCCGTCGCGATACGAAGACGGCGAGCACGATCGGTATCGAGAGATAGGACACCGCGATGATCACGTCGGACACGACGTGGAGCGAGATCAGCTCGGGCCGCCATCCCATGCAGGCGCCGTGCGGGACCTGGTCCCCCGTCTCCAACAATGTTTGCAGAATGGCCATCCACCGCCTCCCGAAACCCAGCTACCCCCCGAACGGTCGTCGCCCCCGACGACGTCCGGACTTGCCCCGGTGGCGAGGGTCCCCAGACCTCGCACCAGGGAATCCACCGACCAATTATGGCAAGGATGAGCCAACGGTCCGTGTCGCCACCGATTTCTGCTCCGGACCGGGGTCCGTCCCGACGCTCCGGACAGGAGCGGCGGCCGGGCCGCGGGGGCGAGCGCCCCTCATCGGAGCCCTCCCGCGCGGGCGGCCCGAGGGGCCGCGAGCGGGTCGAACAGACGCGCGTAAACACTCGGCATGGCTTCGGAAAGATCCTCTGCGATCAGCCCCGGTCCGACCTCGGTCGCCGCCGCTCCGTGGAGCCATGCGGCGGCCGCGGCCGCCTCGAAGGCGCCGGCCCCCTGGGCGCACAGGCCGGCGATGATCCCCGTGAGCACATCGCCGGCTCCCGCAGTCGCGAGATGGGCCGGCGCATTGGTGTTGATCGCGGCCCGCCCGTCAAGGTCCGCGATCACCGTGTCGGCCCCCTTGCACAGCACCACGGCCGCCGCGGCGCGGGCCGCGGCCCGCGTCCGGTCGAGCTTCGACGGGGCCTCACGAACCGCGTCCAAGTGCCCGAACAGCCTGGAGAACTCCCCGTCGTGCGGAGTCAGGACCGTGGCCTGGCCGGCACGCTTGCGCAGCGCAGCGAACAAATCCTCGGGAGCGCCCGAAAAGCTGGTCAGCGCGTCGGCGTCGAGCACCACGGCGCGCGGCCCCGCGAGCGCCGCGAGCACCAGGTCGCGAGTCGCGGCCCCCACCCCGAGTCCCGGGCCGAGCGCCACGGCGTTGAATCGCGCATCGGCGAGGAGGTCGGCCAGCGCCGCGGCGCCGTCCACGGCCCGCACCATCACGGCGAGGCTCGCGGCGGCGACGACGGCCATGGCGTCCGGCGGCGACGCCAGCGTGACCAGCCCCGCCCCGGCCCGCAGCGCCGCCCGGGCCGCCAGCCGCGCCGCGCCGGTGGTCGAGGCGCCGCCCGACACCACGACGGCATGGCCGCGGCTGTACTTGTGGCCGGCGAGCCGCGGCACCGGCACGGCCTCGCGCGCGAAATCCGCGTCGACCAGGACGCAGCGCGGCCGCACCGTCGCCAGCACGGCATCCGGGATGCCGATGTCGGCGACGGTCAGCCGGCCGCGATGCAGCCGGCCCGGCAGCAGCCAGTGGCCCGGCTTGCCGCGGAAGAACGTGACGCTCTCCTCGGCCGTGACGGCGACGCCCATCACGGCGCCGGTGGTGCCGTTGATGCCGCTCGGCAGGTCGACGGCGACCACGCGGGCGCCCTGCCCGGCCGCGGCGTTCATCGCCTCGATCATCGCCCGGGGCAGGCCCTCCACGGGCCGGTCGAGGCCGGCGCCGAACAGCGCGTCGACCACGACATGGGCGCCGGCGAGAGCCTCCGGCGCGGCCGGCACGACCGGCCCGGTCCAGCGCGCCGCCGCCGCGGCGGCGTCGCCCTTCAGCCTGTCGGGGGACCCGACCAGCAGCAGCGTCACCCGGAAGCCGCGCTCGGCGAGCAGCCGCGCCGCGACGAAGCCGTCGCCGCCGTTGTTGCCGGGGCCGGCGACGACCGCCACCCGACTGCCCGGCGGATCGCGCCGCGCCACCGCGTCGGCGACGGCCCGGCCGGCGTTCTCCATCAGCACGATGCCGGGCGTGCCCGACGCGATCGTCAGGCGATCCGCCTCGCCCATCTCGACCGTGGTCAGCAGCGCGCTCGCAGCGGCAGGCATGGCGGGACCGTCACACGTCGGAGGTATCGCATCATAGCTTCGGCTTAGCCCGCCGTCATGACGGGACAGCGTCGATGGGCGAGATTTCAGCACGCCGCCCGAAACGGAGTCGAACCGCCGCCGCCAGGCTACCATGGCACCGTCCGACCCCCGCCCGGGCCCCGTCGGAGACGCTTGGCGGGCAGTACCTGCACATTCTATAAGCAGATCGCCCAGGAATTGGGCGCGCACCCCGGGGTCGACACGGCCGGACCCCGGGTCGGCGCCGTCAATTGCTTGCGGAGGGCGCGGAAAACGTCGCCGGGTGCGGTTGGCATAGACCCTGCTAACGGGGGAGCGGGCCGGCTGGCATCGGCCTCCGGCGGGCCGGGGGAGACGAGGTGAGATGAAGAAGATCGAGGCGATCATTAAGCCCTTCAAGCTCGACGAGGTGAAGGAGGGCTTGCAGGAAGTCGGCCTCCAGGGAATCACCGTGACCGAGGCCAAGGGCTTCGGACGGCAGAAGGGACACACCGAGCTGTATCGCGGGGCCGAGTACGTCGTCGACTTCCTTCCCAAGGTGAAGATCGAGGTTGTCCTGGCCGACGATATGGTCGAGAAGGCCATCGACGCGATCCGTCGCGCCGCACAGACCGGGCGCATCGGCGACGGCAAGATCTTCGTCTCCAATGTCGAGGAGGTCATCCGGATCCGAACCGGAGAGACCGGACTGGACGCCATCTGAACCCGGGGTTGGCCGAACCCCTGGGTCTTTCGTAACGCTCGCAAAGCAAAGGACGCATCTATGACGACGGCCAAAGACGTGCTGAAGCTGATCAAGGACAACGACGTAAAGTACTGCGATCTGCGCTTCACCGATCCGCGCGGCAAGTGGCAGCACGTCACGATGGACATCTCCCAGATCGAGGAGGAGACGTTCTCCGAAGGCGTCATGTTCGACGGCTCCTCCATCGCCGGCTGGAAGGCGATCCACGAGTCCGACATGTGCCTGATGCCGGATCCGGCGACCGCCGTGATCGATCCCTTCTTCGCCGAGACCACCCTGGTGCTGGTCTGCGACGTGCTCGAGCCGACCACCGGCGAGCCCTACAACCGCGACCCGCGCGGCATGGCCAAGAAGGCCGAGGCGCTGGTGAAGTCGATGGGCGTGGGCGACACCATCTTCTTCGGCCCCGAGGCCGAGTTCTTCATCTTCGACGACGTCAAGTTCCAGGCCGACCCGTACGCCTGCGGCTTCAAGCTCGACTCGATCGAGCTGCCGATCAACGGCGCCACCGACTACGAGGGCGGCAATCTCGGCCACCGCATCGGCTTCAAGAAGGGCTACTTCCCGGTGCCGCCGCAGGACTCGGCGCAGGACATGCGCTCCGAGATGCTCGCGGCCATGGCCAAGATGGGCGTCAAGGTCGAGAAGCACCACCACGAGGTGGCGTCGGCCCAGCATGAGCTCGGCATGAAGTTCGCGCCGATGACGTACATGGCCGACCAGCTGATGGTCTACAAGTACTGCATCCACATGGTCGCCAACATCTACGGCAAGACGGCGACCTTCATGCCGAAGCCGATCTACGGCGACAATGGCTCGGGCATGCACTGCCACCAGTCGATCTGGAAGGACGGCAAGCCGGTGTTCGCCGGCAACAAGTACGCCGACCTCTCGGAGACCTGCCTGTCCTACATCGCCGGCGTGATCAAGCACGCCAAGGCGATCAACGCCTTCACCAACCCGACCACCAACTCCTACAAGCGTCTGGTGCCGGGCTTCGAGGCGCCGGTGCTGCTCGCCTACTCGGCGCGCAACCGCTCGGCCTCGTGCCGCATCCCCTACACCACCAACCCGAAGGCCAAGCGCGTCGAGGTCCGCTTCCCGGATCCGATGGCGAACCCGTACCTGGCCTTCGCGGCGCTGCTGATGGCCGGCCTCGACGGCGTGAAGAACAAGCTCGATCCCGGCCCGGCGATGGACAAGGACCTGTACGACCTGCCGAAGGCGGAGCTCAAGCAGATCCCGACCGTCTGCGGCTCGCTGCGCGAGGCCCTCGAGGCCCTCGACAAGGACCGCGCGTTCCTGAAGGCCGGCGGCGTCTTCGACGACGACTTCATCGACGCCTATATCGAGCTGAAGATGACCGAGGTGATCAAGTTCGAGCACACCCCGCACCCGGTCGAGTTCGAGATGTACTACTCGGGCTGACGCCCGCGGCTGGCGCGATCGTCGGTCACGATCCGCGTCGAACGATCCAAGTCGAACGACGAGTCAGGGGCGCCCTCCGGGGCGCCCCTTTTTCGTGTCGTGATCAGCTCTTCAGGAACGCCAGGATGTCGGCGTTGAGCTGCTCCTTGTGGGTGTCGGCGAGGCCGTGCGGGGCGCCCGGATAGACCTTCAGCACCGCGTGCGGCACCAGCGCCTTGGCGGCGCGCGCCGAGGCGTCGATCGGCACGATCTGGTCGTCGTCGCCGTGGACGATCAGGGTCGGCCGGTCGAACCTCTTCAAGTCCTCGGTGAAGTCGGTCGCCGAGAAGGCCGCGATGGAGTCGTAGGCGTTCTTGTGGCCGGCCTGCATGCCCTGCAGCCAGAACGAGTCGATCATCCCCTGCGACACCGCGGCGCCCGGCCGATTGAAGCCGAAGAACGGCCCGCTCGCGATGTCGCGGTAGAGCTTGGAGCGGTCGGCGACGCTCGCCGCGCGCAGCCCGTCGAACACCGCGATCGGCAGCCCGCCCGGGTTCGCGTCGGTCTTCAGCATCAGCGGCGGCACCGCCGAGATCAGGCCGAGCCGTGCCACCCGGCCGGTGCCGTGGCGGCCGACATAGCGGGCGACCTCGCCCCCGCCGGTGGAGAAGCCGAACAGCGAGACGTCGCGCAGATCCAGCGCCTCGATCACCTGGGCGAGATCGTCGGCGTAGTGGTCCATGTCGTTGCCGTCCCACGGCTGGCTGGAGCGGCCGTGGCCGCGGCGGTCGTGGGTGACCACCCGGAAGCCGTTGGCGGCGAGGTGGAACGCCTGGGCCTCCCAGGAGTCCGACGACAGCGGCCAGCCGTGGCTGAGCACGACCGCCGGGCCGCGGCCCCAGTCCTTGAAGTAGATCTCGACGCCGTCGCGGGTGGTGATGGTGCTCGCGGTCCGGGTGGTCATGCTCTGGGCTCCTTGCGGCTTTCGGGGGGTGGCGTTCACGGGGGCTTGCACGGGGGTGGCGGACGGGGCGGCGCCGGCGGCGGCCGTTCCTGCGGCCAGGAGGGCGGCGCCCGTCCCGGCCAGCAGGGCACCGCGACGGGACAGACGGGGGTCGCCGTCGCTTTCGGGATCGGCAGGGTCGGGGGTGTCGGGGGTGTCGGGGGTGTCGGGGGTCATGACGTCCTCTCGGATCGATTTATATATCGCGCGATCTAATCGCGTGCGATCTATATGTCCGGACGCCGCGACCGAGTCAAGCGCTTGCGATCAGATCGCGCGCGATCTATATTGTTACGATCGAGTGAGCCCGCGATGCCGCCCCGACACCAGTCCCCCGACACGCCCCCCGCCCCGACCCCGGATCCGACCGCGGCCGTCAGCCATGCGCTGGGGCGGGACGAGTTCCTGTGCTTCGCGCTCCACTCGACGAGCCACGCCTTCGGCCGCGTCTACAAGTCCCTGCTCGATCCGCTCGGCCTCACCTACCCGCAATACCTGGTGCTCGTGCTGCTGTGGGAGCGCGACGGCCAGACGGTCGGGCAGCTCGGCGAGGCGGTGTTCCTCGACTCCTCGACCCTGACGCCGCTGCTCAAGCGGCTGGAGGCGTCGGGCCATGTGGCGCGCAGCCGCGACCCCGAGGACGAGCGGCAGGTGCGGGTGACGCTCACCGCCGCCGGGCGGGCGCTTCGCGACAAGGCGGCCCACATCCCGGGCTGCATCGCCCAGGCGTCCGGCCTGACGGCTGCCGACGCCCACCGCCTGAAGGCCGAGATCACCAGCCTGCGCGACGCCCTCGACCGCCATCTGCGGCGCTGACCGGGCGGCACCGGCGCTCCACCCGGGCCCGTCCGGGAGGTCCGGTCGCCGACGGTCGCGCCGACCGCCGGCCGGAACGTCGGCGGACGGCTCGGCGTTCGCCCCGCATGACCGCCATCGCCGCACCGTCCCGTCGTCTCCGCTGGTCCGGCTGGCTGCTCGGCTTCGCGCTGGGCGGCTTCTACGACGGCATCCTGCTGCACCAGATCCTGCAGTGGCATCATCTGCTGCTCGGCGTGGATGCCGCGCCGTTCCGCGACGTCCGGGTGCAGGTGCTGGCCGACGGCCTCTTCCACGCGCTGATGTACGCGATCGCCCTCGCCGGCGGCTGGCTGCTGTGGCGCGGCCGCGCGGCGCTCGACGCGGCCGGGGCCGGCCGCGGCCTGGTCGCCGACCTGCTGATCGGCTTCGGCGCCTGGCACGTGGTCGACGCGGTGCTGTTCCACTGGGTGCTGGCGATCCACCGGCTGCGCATGGACGTCGCCGAGCCGCTCCCCTGGGACATCGGCTGGCTGGTCGCCTTCGGGCTGCTGCCGATCGCCGCCGGGCTGCTGCTGCGGCGCCGCCCGCCCGCGCCCGGCGCGGCGCCCGGGCCCGGCGCGCCGCACGGACGCGCCGCCGCGGCCGTGCTGGCGGCGGCCGTGCTCGGCGCCGGCGCCGTGGCGGCCCGCCCGCCGCCCGATCTCGCCCCGGTGATGGTCTGGTTCGGGCCAGGCGCCACGCCGCAGACCGTGGCGCAGGCGGCCGCCGCCGTCGACGCGCGGCTCGTCTGGTCGGACCGCTCGGGCGAGCTGTGGGCCTTCGCGATGGACGACCGGCTGCAGGCCCTGCGCCTCTACGGCCACGGCGCCCGCTATGTCGGCGGCACGATCGTGGCCGGCTGCTTCGCCTGGGCCCGCCCGGGCTGACCGGGCCCGGCCCGGCCGGCCTGCGACGGCGCGTCGTCACCCGGCTGCGGCATTCTCCCGGTACGATGCGGCTCATCCGGTCCACTGCGAGACGAGCCGCCGCCATGCCGCAGACCCGTGCCCAGGCCTACGAGGCATCCGACGATGTCGGGCGCAGCCCGACCGACCTGCCGACGCTCGGCGACGTGATCGCCGCCCGCTTCGGCCGCCGCGACCTGCTGAAAGGTGCGCTCGGCGTCACCGCCATCATGGCGCTGCCCGGCCTGGCCGCGGCGCAGGGCGAGGCGCCCGCCGGGCCGGCCGCGCCCGGCGCCGCACCGGCCGCCGCGGACGCCGCCCCTGCCCCGGTCTCCCGCTTCGCCTTCGCCGAGGTTCCGGCCGGCGTCGACGAGCGCCACCACGTCGCCGACGGCCACGACGCCGACGTGCTGATCCGCTGGGGCGACCCGGTGCTGCCCGGCGCCCCGCCCTTCGATCCCATGAACCAGAGCGCCGACGCCCAGCGCCGGCAGTTCGGCTACAACAACGACTATCTCGGCTACATCCCGATGCCGGGCGCCGAGAACCCGGCGCGCCACGGGCTGCTCGTCGTCAATCACGAGTACACCAACGAGGAGCTGATGTTCCCCGGCCTCGGCCGGCAGGACCTGCGCAGCGTCGGCTTCGAGGGCATGACGCGCGCGCTCGTCGACATCGAGATGGCGGCGCATGGCGGCTCGGTGCTGGAGATCCGCCGCGGCGACGACGGCAAATGGCGCGTCGTCGACGGCTCGCGCTTCGCCCGCCGCATCGACGCGACCACCCCGATCGACGTCTTCGGCCCGGCCGCCGGCCACCCGCGCCTGCAGACGACCGCCGACCCGACCGGCCGGCGCGTCCTCGGCACCATCAACAACTGCGCCGGCGGCATCACGCCGTGGGGCACCTGGCTCACCTGCGAGGAGAATTTCCACGGCTACTTCGGCGGCACCCTGCCCGAGGGCCATCCCGAGGCGAAGAGCCACGCGCGCGTCGGCGTGCCCGGCAACTGGGTCGGCTGGGCCCGCTTCCACGAGCGCTTCGACGTCGGCCGCGAGCCGAACGAGGCGAACCGCTTCGGCTGGATCGTCGAGATCGATCCGTTCGATCCCGCCTCGACGCCCAAGAAGCGCACCGCGCTCGGCCGCTTCAAGCACTAGGGCGCCTATGTGCTGGTCAATCGCGACGGCCGCGTCGTCGTCTACACGGGCGACGACGAGGTGTTCGAGCGCGTCTACCGCTTCGTCACGGCCCGCCCCTTCGGGCCGGGCGATGCCGCCGCCAGCCGCGACCTGCTCGACGAGGGCACGCTGTCGGTCGCCCGCTACAATGCCGACGGGACGGTCGACTGGCTGCCGCTCGTCCACGGCGAAGGACCGCTGACCGCCGCCAACGGGTTCCACAGCCAGGCCGACGTGGTGATCGAGGCGCGCCGCGCCGCCGACCTGCTCGGCGCCACCCGGATGGACCGGCCCGAGGACGTCGAGGCCGACCCGCGGACCGGCAAGGTCTACGTGATGCTGACCAACAACACGAAGCGCCGGGCGGACGACACCGACGCCGCCAATCCGCGCGGCGCCAACCCGTTCGGCCACATCGTCGAGATGACGCCGCCGGACGGCGACCACGCGGCGGCGCGCTACACGTGGGACGTCCTGGTGCGCTGCGGCGACCCGGCGATCGCCGCGGTCGGCGCCACCTTCCATCCGGCGACCAGCCGCGACGGCTGGTTCGGCATGCCGGACAACTGCGCCGTCGACCACATGGGCCGGCTGTGGATCGCCACCGACGGCAACGCGGCGCGCCGCACCGGCCGCACCGACGGCGTCTGGGGGCTGGAGACCGAGGGGCCGCTGCGCGGCGCCTCGAAGCTGTTCTTCCGCTGCCCGGTCGGCGCCGAGATGTGCGGCCCGGTGTTCGGCCCCGACGACGAGACCCTGTTCGTCGCCGTCCAGCATCCGGGCGAGTCCGACGAGGGCGATCCGAACGCCCCGCCCGCCACCTTCGAGGCTCCGGCGACCCGCTGGCCCGACTTCTCCGCCGGCATGCCGCCGCGCCCGTCGGTCGTCGCCGTCACGCGCCGCGGCGGCGGCAGGATCGGCACGTAACGGCACCGAACGCCGGCGCGATCGCGACGCGCCTCTCTCCGGAGCGGTCTTCGGTTGTGATGAATCGCGACCGGCCTCCGCTCGTCCCCGCGAAGGCGGGGACCCAGGGCCGTCACGACGAGCGGCTCTGGATTCCCGCTTTCGCGCGAATGAGCGGAGTGTGGATCGACTTCTGCCAAACCGCCCCGAAAAGCCGAATGCCGGCCCCCTGCCCGGGCCGGCATTCGTCCCCTGGACCTCGTTCCGGAGGAGACGCGGAACGAGAAAGCCAGAACCGTGAAACCGTGTGCTCCTACGCGCGGGCGAGCGGCGCGGTGCCTTCGGGATGGGCGCTCCAGGAGATGACGGCCTGCGCCTCCTCCCAGGCTCCGGAGTCGCTCCGCGAGGTGCCGAGCCCGGCGACGACGACGGGCGGCAGCTCGGGCGCCGTCTCGGCGGCGGCCAGCGCGGCCTCGCCGGGCAGCGCCCGCACCACCCGGTTGCGGCCGAGCGCCTTGGCCCGGTAGAGCGCGGCATCCGCCTCCATCAGCAGCACCGACACGTCGGTGGTCGGATCGCCGGCGGCGAGGCCGACGCTGACCGTGGCGCCGATCACGTGGGTGCCGACCACCCGGCCCGCCTCCTCGAAGGCGTTGCGCACGCGCTCCGCCGCGATCGCCGCCTCGTCGGGGCCGCCCGGCAGCAGCACCACGAACTCCTCGCCGCCGAACCGCGCCACCAGGTCGGTCGCCCGCAGATTGCCGGAGATCACCGTGGCGAACAGCTTCAGCACCTCGTCGCCGACGAAGTGGCCGTGGCGGTCGTTGATCGACTTGAAGTGGTCGAGGTCGAACACCAGCGCGCCGATCGGCTCGCGCTTGCGGATCTGCGCGGCCTTCAGCTGCGGCGCCCCCTCGAAGAAGGCGCGGCGGTTGAACAGGCCGGTGAGCGGATCCGTGGAGGCGGCGTTGCGCTGCAGCCGCACCATCTGGTCCTTGCTCAGCGTCATCACGATGAAGGCGGTGCCGACCACGTAGAGGATCGCCTCCAGCGCGAACACGGCGAACCAGCCGGTGGCGAGGCTGAACAGGCCGTTCTCGTCCGGCATCATCGAGGCGAGCGGCACCGGCGCCAGGAACACGAGCCCGTGCAGCAGCGGCACGAACAGGGCCGGCCAGCGCTGGATCAGCGCCTTGCGGCGCTCGCGCCACAGCTCGAAGGCGGTGAGGAACGCATAGGCCGAGATGATCAGCGAGCTTCCGATCACCCGGTGCGAGACCGGCTCCATCAGGGCCGGGACCGTGCCGGCGGCGAGCCAGGCGAAGGCGCCGGCCGCCATGCCGAACCACAGCACCGGCCGGCCGTGGAACACGCGGGCCGCGCTCCACATCAGGCCGCAGGCGAGATAGAGCAGCGCGTTCGGCAGGCTCGCCGGCAGCGGCAGATGGCTGCCGTCCAGGCTCCACAGCGCCACCGAGAAGCCGCCGAGCAGATAGGCCGCGCCCCACCAGGCGAGCGCCCGGATGCGCTCCTGCCGCCAGACGCTCAGCAGGAACAGGCCGAGCAGCGACGAGATGCTGGTGGCGATCACGAACAGCGTCGACACGTCGAGGGCGATCGTCGCTGTCGGATGGAACGGGGTCATGGCGATCTCCGCAGGCCCTTGGAACGCCACGACTGTAGGCGGGCCGGCGGGGGCCGGCGAGCGGAGCTTGGCGAGACGCTTTGCGGGGACCTGAACGGGATAGACGGGTTTTCGCGGTGAAAATGATCGCAACATGGGGAGAATGCGCGGCAATCACCGCACAAACCTTAGCGACGCCGATTTCGCCTTGAGTTTCTGCCAGTTGCAGGAACAGTTCGAGTCCGCACGAAAATCCGATGGAAATTCCGAAGCGGACCGTGCCGCAGCACCTGTCCGGCCCCCCTGAATCGGATTAACCCAACCAGGGGTGTGGGAGCACCATGGTTCGCGTTCTCCGCGCCGAAACACGCCCGAATCCCGCTCCGGAGGTCCGATCCGCGGCGCCCGGCGGGCGCCCGCGCATCGTTGCCGAGCCGTTACCGCACCGGCGGAAAACCGGGGGGTCGGCTTCACCGGACGGCAAGCCGTCCATGTAATTCTGCGCTTGGTTTTCCGGGCTGGCCTGCCGCGCCCCGCGCCCGCCGCGCGCGCGACACTCCAGGCAGCGAAGGCGCGATCCCCATGAGCGTGAGTTCGGTCTCGACCCCGTCGAGCGATCTGCTGCAGCAGCTCTATGCCCGCATCGACCGCGACGGCAGCGGCGGCGTCACCCGCGACGAGCTGCAGGGCGCGACCACCACGCTGCTGCGCGACGAGGCGTCGCCGCGCGACATCGCCGCGCTGTTCCGCAGCGCCGACACGGACCGCGACGACCTGCTGTCGCAGTCCGAGGTGAAGTCGGCCTTCGAGAGCCTGTCGTCGGAGATGCGCAGCCAGCTCCTGAGCCTTCAGGAGGCGACGAGCGCGACCAGCGACCCGGCCGCCGACCCGGCCGCCGACGCGACCGCCGACGACGCGGCGGTGGCCGACACGCTGCAGGCCCTGCTCGACAGCGATGCGGCCGACGACACCGGCGAGACGAGCGCCAGCGATGCGACGGCCACGGCCGCGGCGCCTCCGCCGCCTCCGCCGCCGCCCGAGAGCCGCGGCGAGCCCGGCGGTCCGGGCGGGGCCGGCGGCCCGCGCGGAGCCGGCGGACCGGGCGGACCCGAGGGACCGCGGGTCGCCGCCATCGAGGATCCGGCCGACAGCAACGGCGACGGCACCGTGAGCCCGGCCGAGCAGGAGGCGTACGACGCCACCCGGCCGGCCGCCGCGACCGACACGGCCGACGGGGCCGACACGGCAGCCGCTGCCGAGACGGCAGCCGTGACGGCGACGGACGAGTCCGGCACGGACGGGTCCGAGACGGACGGGTCCGAGACCGGCGACACCGGGACCGGCGCCGCCGCCACCGCGACCACGATCGAAACGGCGGCCGTGACCGACGACACCGCCGAGGACGAGACCACGGACGAGAGCAAGGAGCGGACCCTGACCAGCGCCTGACCGCAAAGACGACGCAGCACACCACACTGAGGGGGGCGCGAGCCCCCCTTTTTTTGTTTCCGGCAGCGCGGTCCGGACATTGCCCGGCGGCATGCGCGCCCGTGCGCCGGGCCGGCCTCCGGGGGCCCGCCCTGTTTCCCGCAACATTCCGGAAACAACAATTTCTTCAGTGATTTACCTCGCAGAAACGGGGCTGCGCGAGGGTCGGGCCGTATCGTCGACACTGGCCTGCCGCACGCCGCGCGTGTCGCCCTGCGCGCGACATCCCAGTCAGCAAGGACGTGGGTCCATGACTATCGGTTCGATTTCGTCGTCCTCGACCGAGCTTCTGCAGTCCCTCTACGCGAAGCTCGACACCGACCAGAGCGGCGGCGTCACGCTGGAGGAGCTGACCTCGGTCTCCGAGGATCTCGCCGGAACGTCGAGCAGCGACGCCGCGGCGCTGTTCGAGAGCACCGACGCCGACGGCGACGGTCTGCTCTCCGAGACCGAGGTGAAGTCGGCCTTCGAGAGCCTCTCCACCTCGATGCGCAGCACGCTCCTCGCCGAGCAGGAGACGTCGTCCGACACCGCGGCGGCCGACACCATCACGGCGCTGGCCGGCAGCGCCGGCGGCGCGGGCTCGGCCTCGGGATCGGAGGACAGCGAGAGCAGCGACGCCGTGTCGGACTCCGACAGCGGCGGCGGTGGTGGCGGCGGTGCCGCCGCGACCGAGGAGGAGACCGGACCGTTCGACGTCGCCGACACCAATCAGGACGGCGAGGTGAGCGCCGCCGAGCAGGCCGCCTACGACGCCAAGCACGCGCCGCCCGAGGCGACGGCCGGTGGCGCCCCGCCGCCGCCGCCCGGCGCACCGCCCGAGGAGGCCTCCGGCACGGCCGCGACGTCGGGCAGCACCACGACCGCGAGCACGCTGGCGGCCGCCGCGTAGCCCGATCGCGCGCGCCGGCCCCGGCACGATCGCGAGCGAGAGCCTCGTGGCCCGGGCGCGGCGCGACGCGCCGCGACCCGGGATCCCGGACCCGGGATCCGGGCCCCGGAGCGATCGCACGACACGGTCGCCGAGACGCCATCGAGACGCTCGCCGAGGGGCCCTGGGTTCCGGCGCTGCGGCGCATCAGGCCGGCGGCGTCGCCTTGTAGATGTCGGCGCGGCCGCAGCCCGGGAACGGGATCATCTCGACGTCGAAGCCGGCGGTGCCGAGGGCCCGGACGAAGAAGTCGCGGGTGAAGCCGAGCTCCATCCAGCCGTGCCGGCGGATGCAGCGCACCGCGTCGCCGTCGAGCCGGAGGCCCCACGGATAGGGCAGGAAGTCGACCGCGTGGCCGACCACCGGCTCGCCGCAGAAGACGACGAAGCCGCCCGGCTTCAGCTTCGCCCGCACCTCGGCCAGCACCGCCATGAAGTCGAAGGCGTGGTGGAAGGCCTCGTAGAAGACGATCCGGTCGAACCGCTCCCCGTCGAAGCCCCGGCCGAAGCGGTTCGGCTCGGTGCGCACCGTGATGCCCATGGCGCGCGCCTGCGCCTCGATGTGGCCGAGCCAGGTGGCATCGATGTCGACCCCGCAGGCGGCGACCCCGAGCCGCGCCAGCGCCAGCAGCAGCCCGCCGCCGCCGGGGCCGTATTCCAGCACGCTGTCGCGCCGGCGCACGTCGAGGACCTTCAGGACGTGGCCCCAGGCGTAGAAGTGCTCGGCCATCAGGGCGCTGCCGTCGATGCTCCACGGCGACAGCTCGGTGAAGGCGTTGCCGACCTCGCGGCCGGTCAGCTCGTCGACGGCCGGATCGTAGCGGCGCGCGGCGCCCTCGCCGCCGAACCGCACATGCGCGTAGATCGCCAGCATGCGCTCCCGGTACGCGTCCGATAGCGGGTCGAGGCCGGCGACCGACAGCGCCGGCGGCAGCACCAGCCGCAGGGTCGAGATGCGGGCCAGCGCCTCGGCGGTCGGCCGCTCGAAGTCGAAGGCGGCGATCGCCTCGGCCATCGCGTCGAGCGACACCGGCACGCCGGTCTCGAACCCGGCCGGCGGCACGGGCGGGACCGCCGGCCCCTCGGCCACCGGTCCATCGACAGCCGCAGCGTCGCCCGCCGCCGCGGGCGTGGCCTCGCCCGGGGCGGTCGTCCGGCGCCTCCGCCACCATCCCGGCAGGCCGAGCATCGGCGGGTCCTCGCATGGGGGCGGAGCGGCGCGCAGGCCTGTCCTCCGTCGTGCTCCGCGACGGCGGAGTTCGTCGTGCTCCGCGAAGGCGGAGCACCCAGTACGCCGCAGCCTCTCGACTGGAGAAACGGAGCTCGGTGGATTCTGGTTCGTCCGCCTGCGGAGGCGCTTTGCAGAGTGTTCCCGTCATCCCGGGGCGGCGTACTCGGGCCGGCCGCGGGCCGGACCCGAGGAGTCCGCGCCCCGGAACGACGAATTCTGCAAGGCCCTCGCCTGCGCGGACGACGCCGATCGAGAGGCCGTGCCTTCGGTATCGTCTCGGGTGCCCATGGGCCGCGTGCCGCGCCGCGGGCACGAAAAAGGCCGCCGTCGCCGGCGGCCTTCCAGATCGTTCCTGATCCAGGTCGGAGCGGCGGGTCCGGGCGCGGGCGCCCGGGACCGGTCAGCGCTTCGAGAACTGGAACGACCGGCGCGCCTTGGCGCGGCCGTACTTCTTGCGCTCGACGACGCGCGAGTCGCGGGTCAGGAAGCCGCCGCGCTTGAGCACGCCGCGCAGATCCGGCTCGAAATGGGTCAGCGCCTTGGAGATGCCGTGGCGCACCGCACCCGCCTGGCCCGACAGACCGCCGCCCGACACCGTGCAGGTGATGTCGTACTGGCCGTTGCGGTTGGAGGTGACGAGCGGCTGCTGGATCAGCATGCGCAGCACCGGCCGGGCGAAGTAGACCTCGATGTCCCGGTCGTTGATGACGACCTTGCCGGAGCCCGGCTTGATCCACACGCGGGCGACCGCGTCCTTGCGCTTGCCGGTCGCATAGGCGCGACCCTGCTTGTCGAGCTTCTGCTCGTACTTCGGCGCCTCGGCGACGGCGCCCGTCTTCAGGGCCGAGAGCTCTTCCAGCGACTGCATGGTCTCGGCCATGATCACGCGCTCCTTGCGTTCTTGCGGTTCAGGGCCGCGACGTCGAGCGGCTCGGGCGTCTGGGCGGCGTGCGGATGCTCGGGGCCGCGATAGACGCGCAGATTGCCGAGCTGCTGGCGGCCGAGCGGGCCGCGCGGCAGCATGCGCTGCACGGCCTTCTCGACGATGCGCTCGGGGAAGCGGCCCTCGAGGATCGACTTGGCCGAGCGCTCCTTGATGCCGCCGATGAAGCCGGTGTGGTGGTAGTACACCTTCTGCTGCACCTTGCGGCCGGTGAACACGACCTTCTCGGCGTTGACGATGATGACGTTGTCGCCGCAGTCGACATGGGGCGTGAAGGTCGGCTTGTGCTTGCCGCGCAGCCGCATCGCCACGATCGCCGCCAGCCGCCCCACCACGAGGCCGGTGGCGTCGATCATCACCCACTTCTTGTCGACCTCGGCAGGCTTGGCCGAATAGCTCTTCATGGCGTCCTGATCCGATGGTTGGATGTCTCGGTGGCGCGCCCGGGTCGAGCCGGAGCCCTGCCTGCGGGCACGCCGTCGGCGGGCGCCGGAAGGCCTCCACCGTGGCGGCGTGTCTACCGTCCGGGGCGGCCGGCGTCAATCCACAGATGTCAGAAATAGGGCATTGAAATCAGTGACTTGAAAATATGGTATTTTAATACCTAGACGGAATGCCTTGCCGGGATGGAGTAGGTGGCGGTCACATGGGCGACCGGATCGGGGTGCCCCTCCGAGAGAATCGCCACCTCGCCGACCGCCAGCCGCTTGCCGAGCTTCATCAGCTTGGCCTCGGCCAGCAGGTCGCGCTGGGCCGGCCGGCGCAAAAAGTTGATGTTGAAGCTGGTGGTGACCGCGAGCGGCACCGGGCCGATCGAGGCCAGCACGGCGACGTAGAGGGCGACGTCGGCGAGCGCCATCATCACGGGGCCCGAGACGGTGCCGCCCGGCCGCAGCATCTCGGGCCGGAAGGCCTGACGCACCCGGGCGCCGTGATACCATGCCGCCTCGATCCTCATGCCGCTCCGCGCGTTGAACATCTGCGGGAACTCGGCGGCCAGGAACACCTCCAGCTCGGCGACCGACATCGCCGCGGGGGGCTCGGCCTCGACAGGGGACGGCGGCGCATGGTCGTGCATGGCAGGAACGGTCCGGGGGCGGCAGGAGGGATTTGTCCCGGCGTCGACGCGCCGGGACGACGGAATGATCGCCGCAGGCGGCCCGGCGGAGCAAGCGTCTGCGTTCTTTCGCCCGCATCGGCCGGTGCCGCGCGGCCGGGCCTGTCGCACCCTCGCCCCCGCCCCGTCGATCCGACATGAGGAGCCCCGTCGTGGCCACCGAGACCCTCGCTCCCACCCCTGCCCCGCCCCTCGCCGCCCCGCTGCGCCGCGACGACCGGAACGGCGTCGCCCTGCTGGTGCTCGACCGGCCGAAGTCCCGCAACGCGCTCTCCGACGCGATGCTGGCCGCGCTCTCCGAGGCGCTGGCGGCGATCGCGCAGGACCGCAGCGTGCGGGCCGTGGTGCTGGCGGCCGAGGGGCCGGTGTTCTGCGCCGGCCACGACCTCAAGGAGATGACGGCGCACCGCGCCGACCCGGACCGCGGCCGCGCCTATTTCGCCGACCTGCTCGGCCGCTGCGCCGGCGTGATGCAGGCGATCGTGCGGCTGCCGCAGCCCGTGATCGCCGCGGTCCAGGGCACCGCGACGGCGGCCGGCTGCCAGCTGGTCGCCAGCTGCGACCTCGCGATCGCGGCCGCCGACGCCCGCTTCTGCACGCCGGGCGTCAGCATCGGCCTGTTCTGCTCGACCCCGATGGTGGCGCTGTCGCGCGCGGTCGCGTCCAAGCACGCCATGGAGATGCTGCTGACCGGCGACCTGATCGGCGCCGAGGACGCGCTGCGCTTCGGCCTGATCAACCGGATCGTGGCACCGGGCGCCGAGCGCGACGAAGCGCTGGCGCTGGCCGGGCGCATCGCCGACAGGTCCGCCGTGGCGATCCGCTTCGGCAAGGCGGCGTTCTACCGCCAGCGCGAGCTTCCGCTCGCCGAGGCCTACCAATATGCTGCCGAAGTGATGACCGAGAACATGCTGTCACGCGACGCCGAGGAAGGGATCGGCGCCTTCGTGGAGAAGCGCACGCCGCGCTGGGAGGATCGATGACCGACGCCGTTCCGTACACCGTACCGCTGCGCATCCTCACGAGCCGGCTCGACGCGCGAACCCTCCGCCGCATGCTGGTCGCCGGCGCCGCCTGGGGCATGACGGTATCGCTCGGGCTCACGGCGATGCGGGCCTGGAGCTGCGGCACCGTGTGTCTCGATGCTGCCGCATTCGACGTCCTGGTGACGGCCGCGATCGGCACCGTGACGATCGGGCCCCTCGCCTGCCTGCGCCGTTCGTCCGAACGTGTCCGGACGTGATAACGGCGAAGACGTGACGACGACCAACACGAGGAGACGACGACCCATGCGGAGTTTCGTTCTCACGACCGCGTTCGGCCTCGCCCTCCTGCTCGCGCCCGCCGCCGTGCCGGGCGCCCACGCCCAGTCGGCCCAGGACCAGCAGGCCTGCCAGTTCGACGCCCAGCAGTTCTGTCAGGAGGCGATCCCGGACCACGGCAAGGTCTATCGCTGCCTCAAGCGCAACGCCCGCAAGATCAGCCCCGCCTGCCGGGCGGCGATCAGCAAGAGCAAGGCCCCCCGTCGCAACCGGCCCGGAACGCCCTACTGAAGCGCGGCCGTCACGGCAGCGCCTGAACGGCACCGGACCGGCCTTGCGCCGGTTCGACCGTCACGCCCACACGGCGGCCGAGCCCGTTGAGCAGCCGGACGAGACGATCGATCGAGAAGCGTCCGAGGTCGGCGTTGCGGATGCGGGAGATGTCGGCGACCGTCACCCCGGTCGCCCGGTGGACGGCCGCAGCCGTGAGCTTCTTCTCCCGCATGACCTGGATCAGCTCCGCCGCGAGGCGGGACTTGATCAGCTCCGCGTCGGCATTCGGCAGGCCGACATCCGCGAAAGCGTTGCCCGAGCCACGCACCACCTCCAGAGGCTCGGCACGCGGGTGCTTCGTGGTCATGTCTCCTGCTCCCGAAGTCGCTTCAAGCGTTCACGGACGACGTCGATCTCGTGCTTCGGCGTCTCGATGCCCTGCGTCGACTTCTTCTGGAAGGCATGAACGACCCAGAGGTCGGTGCCGATCCGGACGGCGCAGACGGCCCGGAACGCATCGCGCCGATACGGAACGGCGATCTCGAAGACGCCCGGCCCCGAGCCCCTTCATCGGCCGGGCGAGGTCTGCCGTCTCGCCCTCGGCGGCGATCTCCAGCGCACGCGTCATTCGCCGCTGCACCTCGACCGGAAAGGCCCCGAACGCGGCGAGCGCCGCCTTCACCCAGGAAATACGCCGCGCCATCGACCGTCCTGCCGGCCCATATTGTCAAATCTGACAAAACAATCAAGACATCCCTCCTGCATCTTGCGCCGGGGCCGGGACTCCGTCACGAGACGGCGCATGACCCACGACGATTATCCGGACGCCTATGTCCGCGGCATTCTCACGACCTGCCGGACCATCGCCATGGTCGGCGCCTCGGCCAAGGACAACCGGCCGAGCTTCTTCGCCTTCAAGTACATGCTCGAGCGCGGCTACCGGATGATCCCGGTGAATCCGGGCCTGGCCGGCCAGCAGATCCTCGGCCAGACCGTCCATGCGCGGCTCGCCGACATTCCCGAGCCGGTCGACATGGTCGACCTGTTCCGCAACGCCTCCTACGCGGCGCAGACCCTCGACGAGATGCTGGCGATGACGCCCCGCCCCGGCGTGCTGTGGCTGCAGCTCGGCGTGCGCGACGACGCCACCGCGGCCCGCGCGGAGAGCCACGGCATCAAGGTGGTGATGGACCGCTGCCCGAAGATCGAGTACGGCCGCCTCTCCTCCGAGATCGGCTGGCTGGGCGTGAACTCGCGCACCCTGTCCTCGAAGCGGGCCCCGATGCCGCAGAAAGGCGTCCAGCGCCTGTCGCTCGGCCGGGTGACCACGGCGGGCGGCGACGTCGCGCGCGGCCCCGGGCCCGACGAGACGGGACGGAGCTGAGCCGGAGTTGCCGAACGGCAACAATCGGAAAAATAACGCAACATTTGGGAAGGCTACGGCGGGCGGCCGTATGCAGGCTCCGCGGCCCGGCCCGCTTTTCTTCTTTATTTCCCATAACCTGCCGGGCACTCACCCGACCGAGCCCAATTTCCTTAAATTTTGACTAATCCCGGCGCCTCGATACCATCCCGACGCGAGAGCATCGAATGCCGCGCGCACGCATACGATGATTTTTCAGCATCTCTCCGGGGTACGGGCGCGATGCTGGGAGCATCGGGAGCGCGGCCTGGTCGAAGAACGTGGTGGCGACATGCGCAAGGGACCTGGTTCGGCACGGGAGCTCTCCGGGCAGCCGCCGTCGAGACACGCTCTCGGCCCGGACTCCGCTCGCCACCGGACGCGTGGCGCAGCATCGGCGCGCGCGGCTGCCCCGTCGGGTCCGGCGGACGGGACAGCGGCATCCGCAGCCGGGGCGACCAGCCCCGTCGTTGGTCGGCCGGGCGGCAAGCGGCCGCACCGTCGTCTCCGCCCGGCGCTGCTCGGCACCAGCGCGCTCGTCGCTCTGTTGCCGGCGGCCGCCCTGTTCGCGCTTCTCGCCGCGACGCCGGCGCTGGCCGACGGTGGGCAAGGCACGGCCGGCCCCGGCGGCACCGACAGCGCGACTGGGCCGGGCGGAGTCGGAGCGGGCGACGGCGACGACATTTACGTGGGCGGTGGCGGCGGCGGTGCCGGCGTCACGGGCGGAGCGGGTGGAAGCGGAGGCGGCGCCGGAGGTGCCGGCGGTGCTTCCGCCGGCGCAAACGGCGGAAACGGCGGCGGCAGCAGCGGCGGCGGCGGCGGCGGCGGCGGCGGCGCGCATGGGTTCGTCGATGCGGTGTTGCCGACGCTGGCGGTGCAGGGCGGCAGCGGCGGCGGCGGCGGCAATTCCGGCAGTTATGACGGTGGCGGTGGCGGCGCCGGCGGCTACGGCGCGGTGATCACCGGCGCCGGCGCCCTGGGCACGCTGGGGGTCGACGTCACCGGCGGCAATGGCGGCGCGGGCGGCACCGGGAGTAACGGCGGCGGAGGCGGCAGTGGCGGCCTCGGCCTCCTGATCCACGGCTCCGCAACCAGCTTCAGCAACACCGCCACCATCAGCGGCGGCGCCGGTGGCAACGGCGGCGACAGCGTCAATTTCGGGTTCCCGCCGCCGGCCGCGGGCGGCTCCGGCGGCGCCGGCGGGGTCGGCGTCTCGGCCTCCGGCATCCTGCTCACCAACAGCGGCACCATCACGGGCGGCGCCGGCGGCACAGGCGGTGCCGGTGCCCCGGGGCTGGAAGGCGCCGCGGGCGCCGGCGGCGCCGGCGTGGTCGGTGCCGATCTCACCATCGTCAACAGCGGCAGCATCTCCGGCGGGCTGTCGGGCGACGGCGTCCGCGCCAATGCCATCACCTTCACGGGCGGCACCAACACCTATCAGCTCCAGGCCGGCGGGACGACCACGGGCAATGTCGTGGTGGCGGGCGGCACCGGCACGTTGCAGCTCGGCGGCACGACGAACAGCACGTTCGACGTCTCCGCCATCGGCGCCGCCTCGAACGGCTTCCAGGGCTTCACGAGCTACCAGAAGACCGGCAGCAGCACCTGGACCCTGACCGGCTCGACTTCGGCGACGACCTCCTGGCAGATCGACCAGGGCACGCTGTCGATCTCGTCCGACGCCAATCTCGGCGCCGCCGCCGGCACGCTGACCCTGGACGGCGGCACGCTGCAGACGACCGCGTCGATGACGTCGGCACGCGGCGTGACCCTCGGCACGGGCGGCGGCACGGTCGACACGACCGGCACGCTGACCCTCGGCGGGATCCTGTCGGGCGACGGCGGGCTGACCAAGACCGGCACCGGCACGCTGGTGCTCTCGGGCACCAACACCTATTCGGGCGGAACGACGGTCTCGGGCGGCACGCTCAACATCTCTTCCGACGCCAATCTCGGCGCCACGGGCGGGCTGATCCTGGCCGGCGGAACGCTGCAGCTCGCCTCGAGCCTCGATCTGGCATCGAACCGCACCGTCACGCTGGGCACGGGCGGCGGCACCATCGAGACCAACGGGGCGACGACGATCGCGCAGGGCATCGGCGAAAACGTCGCCGGCGCCGCCTTGACCAAGTCCGGCTTCGGAACGCTGACCCTCACCGGCGCCAGCACCTACACGGGCGGCACCACGGTGACGCAGGGCAATCTGAACATCGGCAACGGCGGCACCTCGGGATCCATTCTCGGCGACGTCGTCCTGGGCACGGCCACGAACCTCAATTTCAGCCGATCCGACGATTACACGTTTTCGGGCAATATCAGCGGGCAGGGCGCGGTTGGTGCAGGGGGTACGGGAACCCTGACGCTGACCGGCAACAACACCTACACCGGAGCGACCAGTCTCAGCGGCACGCTCAACCTCGGCAGCGCCGGCGCGATCGGCACGACGGGGACCATCTTCTTCTTCTTCGGAGGCACGCTGCAATACAGCGCCGCCAACCAGACCGACTACTCGTCGCGCTTCGCCACCAATGACGGTCAATTTTACTCCGTCGACACCAACGGTCAGAACGTCACCTGGGCCAGTAATCTGACGTCGTCCTTGGGCTCGCTCACCAAGCGCGGCGCCGGCAACCTCACCCTCTCCGGCACCAACACCTACGACCAAGGCACGACGATCAGCGCCGGCACCGTCACGGTCGCCAACAATTCCGCATTCGGCACCGGCACCGTGACGATGGCGGAAGGCACCACGCTGGCCTTCGCCAACACGGGCAACTACACGATCGCCAACAATTTCGTCATCAACGGCGATCCAATCTTCGACACCCCGACCGGCACCACCCAGACCATCTCGGGCGTGATCTCCGACGGTGGCACGCCCGGCGTCGTCGAGAAGATCGGCGACGGCACGCTGGTGCTGTCGGGCGCCAACACCTATTCGGGCGGCACCGTGATCAGCGCCGGCACGCTGGAGGTCGGGACCGGCGGCACGCTGGGGACCGGCGCCGTCGTCGACGACGCCGCACTGGTCTTCAACGCCTCCGGCGACCTCTCCGTCGCCAATGCGATCAGCGGCAGCGGCACCTTGCAGCAGCTCGGCACCGGCACCACCACGCTCACCGGCGCGCTCACCTACACCGGCCTCACCACCGTATCGAGCGGAGAGCTGGTGCTGGGCGACGCCACCCATTCCGTCACGTTGCCGGGCGACGCGACGGTGGCCAGCGGGGCCGGTCTCGCCCTCGTCAACGGCTCGCTCGGGACCGGCACGATCACCATCAGCTCGGGCGCCGGCCTCGTGGTCGGCGCCTCGGGGACCACCGCGACCGCCGGCAGCGCGACGATCCTCAACAGCGGCAACACCGCGTTCCAGTTTGCCGGCAGCGCCGGCACGGCCACCATCACCAACACCGGAATCGTCGACTTCACCGATACGGCGACCGCCGCCTCTGCCCAGATCACCAACAACGGCAGCGGCCTTCTGCAATTCCGCGGGAATTCGACCGCCGGCGACGCCACCATCACGACCAATTCGGGCGCGCCCGGCGGCGTGCTGGACGGCGCCGGCACGATCTTCGGCGGGAGCGCCAGCGGCGGCACGTCGCGGCAGATCGTCAACGCCGGCGGCCTCTTGGACATCACCGCCGCGGCGGCCGGCGTGACCATCGGCTCGCTCGAAGGCGCCGGTGTGGTGGCGGTCGGCGGCAAGATCCTCACGGTCGGCGCCAACGATCTCTCCACGACGTTCTCCGGCGTGATCCAGAACCTCGGCAGTCAGCTGGGCAGCGGCGGCCTCGCCGGCGGCCTCACCAAGATCGGCACCGGCACGCTGACGCTGTCGGGCACCAACACCTATGTGGGCGCGACGACCGTCTCGGCCGGGGCGCTGATCGTCGACGGCTCGATCGCCCCGTCGAGCAGCCTGACCGTCGATGCCGGCGCGCTGGTCGGCGGCAGCGGCACGCTGCCGAGCGCCACCGTGTCCGGAACGCTGTCGCCCGGCACCGGAACCGGCATCGGCACGCTCGCGGTCGCCGGCGATCTGAGCTTCGCCGCCGGCAGCACCTACCGGGTCGACGTCTCGCCGGCGTCGGCCGACCTCACCAATGTCACGGGCACGGCGACGCTCGCCGGCACCGTGTCGGCGCTGTTCCAGGCCGGCACCTACGTCACCCGCAACTACGTGATCCTGTCCGCCGCCGGCGGGCTCGGCGGCACCACCTTCGCCGGCCTCGCGACCACCGACCTGCCGGCCGGCTTCGTCTCCAGCCTGAGCTACACCACGACCGACGTGCTGCTGACTCTCTCGGCGACGCTCGGGCTCGGCCAGGACCTGAACGGCAACCAGCAGGCCGTCGCGACCGGGCTGAACAACGCCTTCAACGCCGGCGCCGCCCTGCCGGCCGCCTTCCTGCCGCTCTATGGCCTGACCGGGGCGCCGCTGGGCGCTGCGCTGTCCCAGCTCTCCGGCGAGCCGGCGACCGGCGCCATCCAGGCCGGCCTGCAGGCGACCGGCTCGTTCCTCGGCCTGATGCTCGACCCGTTCGTGGCCGGCCGCGGCGCCGCCGACGGCGCGGTCCCGGGCGGACCGGCGCTCGCCTTCGCGGGCGACACCTCTGCCCTGCCCGCCCAGGCGGCCCGCGCCTACGCCGCCGCGATGCCGGGGGTCTACACCAAGGCCCCGCCGGCGGCGCTCGCAGCCCCGCGCTGGACCGTCTGGGCCTCCGCCTTCGGCGGCCGCGCCACGATCGACGGCGACGCCGCGGTCGGCAGCCACGATCTCGACAGCCGCGTCTGGGGCGTCGCGGCCGGCGCCGATTATCGCCTGTCCGCCGAGACGCTGCTCGGCTTCGCGCTCGCCGGTGGCCAGACCAAGTGGTCCACGGGCGGCCTCGGGAGCGGCGCCTCCGACGTCTTCCAGGCTGGCCTCTACGGCTCGCATCGCTTCGGCCCCGGCTTCGTCTCGGCGGCGCTCGCCTATGCCTGGCACGACGCCACCACGACCCGCAGCATCACGGCGGTCGGCCCGGAGACGCTGGAGGGCCGCCTCCATCCGCAGGTGCTCGCCGCCCGGCTGGAGACCGGCTGGCGCTTCGGCGGCCCGACGCTCGGCCTCACCCCCTACGCGGCCGGACAGGTGCAGGCGTTCCGGATGCCGGGCTTCGCCGAGACCGCGACCTTCGGGCCCGGCACCTTCGCGCTCGCCTACGCGGAGGAGACCGTCACGGCGCCCCGCAGCGAGATCGGCGCCTGGGCCGACACCCGCTTCCTCACCGGCTGGGGCGAGCTGATCCTGCGCGGCCGCGCCGCCTGGGCGCACGACTTCCAGACCGACCGCCGCCTGACGCCGACCTTCCAGACGTTGCCGGGCGCGAGCTTCGTCGTCACCGGCGCCACGGCCGACGCCGACCTCGCCCTCGTCTCGGCCGCCGCCGAATGGCGCCTCGCCGGTGGCGTCGCCGTCATCGCCAAGGTCGACGGCGCGTTCGGCGACACCAGCCGCACCCTCGCCGGAACCGGAACGCTGCGCGTCACCTGGTGAGGTCGGGATGTGACGGAGTCCGGATGTGACGCTCCGCGTCACCAGATGGCGAGGAACATCTCGGCAAATTGGGCCCTCGACTTAGTTGCGGTCAGGAACGGCCTCGGGCGGCGGCCGGGCGCCGGCCTTCAGCCCCGCGAGCATTTCCTCTCCGGCGCTCGGCTCCAGCTCGGCCAAATACAGGCCTGACCAGATGTTTTTCTTTCCGACCGGTTTACCTGGCGACGGCATCGGGATCACGATCGGCACCGCGCCATACGTCGTGACGACCGGCTTCGAGTTGATGACGAAGTAGTAGGTCTTGCCGGCGACCACCTCCACCTCGTGCGTTACCGGCCAGGACTCGTTTCCGACGGAGAGCATGTGCCGTCCCGGCGGACGATCGGCTGCGAGATGCGATCCGCTGGCGACTTGGCCGATCTCGGTCCCGTCGACGCGCACCGGAATCAACACGATCGTCCCGGCCCACATGCGCTGACGGAGGACGTAGATGCGGCCCTTCCCGGCGGACAGCGATCGGTTCTGCGGCTCGAGCGCGGTCGTCTCGGTGCCGAACGTCGCGCAGGCGGCGAGCGCACCGCAGAGAAAGGCCACGATCGTCAAACGAAAAAAGCATCGCATGGGGCATTCTCGAAAAGCTCGAGACTCTATAACTTTTTTACTAGCTCTATAAAGGTCGCGTGACAATCCGGTGAAAGATCGGCCCGGTCGTGTCAGCGCCGGACATGCGGCGCAGCGGTGCGCCGCACCCGGCGCCTCGGCGGTGCGGCACACGTCGGGAGGAGAAACGACGTCCGCGAGGGCCGCACGGAGAAGATCGTTTTGCGTCGCGCCGCCCCGACGTGCCGATCGTCGCGTTTCACCCGCGCGCCTTGACGCCCCCCGACGGTGGGCTACACCGGGACCCGTCGATTTCCGCCCCCCTGGCCCCACGGAGCCATCATGACCGACCGCCAGCCCGGCTTTTCCACGCTCGCCATCCATGCCGGCGCCCAGCCCGATCCGACCACGGGCGCGCGCGCCACGCCGATCTACCAGACCACGTCCTACGTGTTCGACAGCGTCGACCACGCCGCCTCGCTGTTCGGGCTGCAGGCCTTCGGCAACATCTACACGCGCATCACCAACCCGACCAACGCCGTGCTGGAGGAGCGCGTCGCCGCGCTCGAGGGCGGCACCGCGGCGCTCGCGGTCGCCTCCGGTCACGCCGCGCAGGTGCTGGTGATGCACGCGCTGCTCACCCCCGGCGACGAGTTCGTCGCCTCGAAGAAGCTCTACGGCGGCTCGATCAACCAGTTCAACCACTCGTTCAAGAGCTTCGGCTGGAACGTGGTGTGGGCCGACCCGGACGACCTCGCGAGCTTCGAGCGCGCCGTGACGCCGAAGACCAAGGCGATCTTCATCGAGTCGATCGCCAATCCGGGCGGCGTGATCACCGACATCGCGGCGATCGCCCAGATCGCGCGCCGGGCCGGCGTGCCGCTGATCGTCGACAACACGCTGGCGACGCCCTATCTGTGCCGGCCGATCGAGCACGGCGCCGACGTGGTCGTGCACTCGCTGACCAAGTTCCTCGGCGGCCACGGCAACTCGATCGGCGGCATCATCGTCGACGGCGGCAGCTTCAACTGGTCGCGCGAGCGCCGCTACCCGATGCTGTGCGAGCCGCGCCCCGAGTACAACGGCATCGTCCTGCATGAGACCTTCGGCAACTTCGCCTTCGCCATCGCCTGCCGGGTGCTGGGCCTGCGCGACCTCGGGCCGGCGCTCTCCCCGTTCAACGCCTTCCTGATCCTCACCGGGATCGAGACGCTGCCGCTGCGCATGCAGCGCCACTGCGACAACGCGCTCGCCGTCGCCGAATGGCTGTCGAACCATCCGCGCGTCGCCTGGGTCAGCTATCCGGGCCTGCCGGGCGACCGCTATCACAACCTCGCCCAGAAATACGTGCCGAAGGGCGCCGGCGCCGTGTTCACGTTCGGCCTGAAGGGCGGCTACGACGAGGGCGTGAAGCTCGTCTCGAACGTGAAGCTGTTCTCGCATCTCGCCAACATCGGCGACACCCGCTCGCTGATCATCCACCCGGCCTCGACCACCCACCGCCAGCTCTCCGACGCCCAGAAGGTGCAGGCCGGCGCCGGCCCCGACGTGGTCCGCCTCTCCATCGGCATCGAGGACAAGGCCGACATCATCGCCGACCTGGAGCAGGCCCTGGCGGAGTGAGCCGCGTTTCGTCGAGAGGTCTGGACTGAACACGTCCTGGCCCGGCTCGTCCCGGCCATCCACGCCCTTACGTCGCAATGATCGAGGTCGTGGATGGCGGCGACGAGCGCGGCCAGGACGAGGCCGGGCGATCCGAAGTCCTCGTCGCCCGTCACGCCGCCCGGTGCACGGCGATGTCGATCTCGACGCCGAGCGCCGCGAACGCGGCCTCGATCTGCTCGAGCCGGGAGCGGTGATCAAGCCGGAACAGCCGGTCGACCGACTCGCGGTTCCAGCCGAGCCGCCGCGCCAGCTCGGCCCGGGTGATGCCGGCGGCCCTCAGGGCCCAGTACAGATGCACCTTGAGCGAGGTCATCATCGGCAGCCGTACCGTCGGCCCGGTCGCGTCGTCGGGCGCCGGGATGTTCTCGTTGTCTCCGATCATGCTGGCGAGCGCCGTCTCGATCGCGTCGACGGCGTGGCGACGCGCCTCCTCCTCGGTGTCGCCGAAGGTCGCGACGATCGGAAGCTGCGGACACGAGACGAGAACCGTACCGTTGTCGTCGGGAGTCAGTTCGATCCGGTAGGCGAGCATCACTTCAGCCCGAGCTGTTTCTTGATGGCGTTCACGAGGCCCGTGCCGAGCTCCTTGCGGCCGCCGTGCATCGGGAGCTCGGATTTCCGGTCACCGCGCCTGACGATGATGTGACCGGAGCCGCCTTTCTTGGTCTCGAAGGTGCAGCCTTGGGCCGCCAGCCACTTCTTGAGCTCCTGTGCGTTCACGACGGTAGCGCACTCGACACAACTGTTGAAGTCTACAGAACTGTAGAAACAACCCCGTTCGGTTGCAAGCCACCTGACGACACAAGTGCCGAACGCGCTGCTCTGCTTCGCGGCGCATCGACGCTTCTCTTCGGCCCGAACCCACCTCCCCGGCCGTTCAAACCATCGGGACCATCGGGGGATCGGACGGGATGAGCATCGAGACGGATCTGCGCGCCGCGGTCGGGCACTATTCGGCCGGGCGGCTCGCGCAGGCGGAAACGCTGTGCCGGCGCGTCGTCGGCCGGCAGCCGAAGCACGTCGACGCGCTGAACCTGCTCGCCGTGCTGTGCTGCCGGACCGGGCGGATCGAGGACGGCCTCGCCCTGACGTCCCGGGTGCTGTCGGTGAAGCCCGACAACCTGCAGGCCCTCGAGGTGCAGGGCGACGCCCAGACGGCGCTGAGCCGCGACGCCGCGGCGGCCGCGACCTTCGACCGGGCGGCGCGCCTGCGCCCCGGCGACGGCCGGCTGCGGGCCAAGCAGGCGGTGGCGCTGGCCCGCGCCGGGCACCTCGCCGAGGCGGTCGAGGCCTACCGGGCGGCGCTCGCCGCCGGCGCCGGGGGCGCCGACCTGCTGGCCGATCTCGGCCTCACGCTCGCCGCCCTCGGCCGGCGCGACGAGGCCGTCGCCGCCTTCCGGGCCGCCGTGGCGCGCGCCCCGAACCACGGCCGCGCCTGGGCGCTGCTCGCCGCCGCGCTCGCCGAGACGGATCCCGAACAGGCGCTTTCGGCCTTCGACCGCGCCGTCGCCGCGGGTGCCCGGAGCGCCGACGACCAGTTCAACCGGGCCCGGCTGCTGGCCGGCCTCGGCCGCTCCGACGACGCCCTCGCCGGCGTCGACCGCGCCCTCGCGGCCGATCCGCGGCACGTGCCGGCCCTCACCCTGCGCAGCGCCCTCCTGCACGCCACGGGCCGCTTCGAGGAGGCCGCCGCGGCGGCCCGGGCGGCCCTCGAGCGGCAGCCCGGGCACGGCCCGGCGCTGGTCAATCTCGGCAACGCCCTCGCCGATCTCGGCCGCGCCGACGAGGCGCTCGCCGCCTACGACCGGGCGGTCGCCGCGGCCCCCGCCGATGTCGATGCCGCCTACGACCGGGCCCGGCTGCTCGACGCCCGCGGCCGTGCCGCCGACGCCCTCGCCGAGGTCGAGCGCGCCGTCGCGCTGCGCCCCGGCCACGTCACCGTCCGCACCCTCCAGGCCGCGATCCTGTGCCGGCTCGGCCGCTTCGAGGAGGCCGTGGCGGCGGCCCGCGCGGCGCTCGCCGTGGATCCCGGCCACGTCCCGGCGCTCGGCCATCTCGGCAGCGCCCTGAAGGACCTCGGCGCGCTCGACGAGGCGCTGACCGTCCACCGCCGCGCCGTCGCGCTCGCCCCGGCCTCGGCCACGGCCCGCGCCAATCTCGCCGTCACGCTGCAGGCGACGGGCGACGACCCGGCGAGCCTCGCCGTGCTGGAGGAGGCGCTGGCGCTCGATCCCGACGATCCGGCGACCCGGCTGAACCTCGCCCTCATCCGAATCAGCCTCGGCGACCTCGACGCCGGCTGGTCCGGCTACCGGTCGCGCTGGCAGACCACCGGCCTCGGCTGGACGCCGAGCGACCACAAGCTGCCGGCCTGGGACGGCGGGCCGACGCCGGGCCGCGTGCTGGTGCTCGGCGAGCAGGGCATCGGCGACGAGATCATGTTCGCCGGGCTGGTGCCGCGGCTGCGCGACGGCGGCATCCGCTGCGCCCTGCAATGCGACCGCCGGCTGATCCCGCTGTTCGCGCGCTCCTTCGCGGACGTCGCGCTGCTGCCGCGGACCGGGGTGACGCAGGTGCCGGACGACCTGGTCGCCCTGGTGCCGTGCGGCGACCTGCCCGGCCTGCTGCGGCCCGACCGCCGGCCGGGCCCGTGGCTGCCGGCCGGGTTCCTGACGGCGGATCCGGCGGCCCGCGAGACGCTGCGGCGGCGCTACGGCGACGGCCGGCCGCTGGTCGGCATCGCGTGGCGGACCTCGAACCAGCGCACCGGTCGGCAGCGGTCGCTCGACCCGGCGCAGCTGCGGAGCCTCCTCGATACGCCGGACGTCCGCTTCGTCTCGCTCCAGTACGGCGATCCGGCGACCCTCGAGGCCGAGACGGGCGGGCTCGCGGTCGTCGACCGCGACCTCGACCAGCGCGCCGATCTCGACGGCTTCGCGGCCCAGGTCGCCGCCATGGACCTCGTGGTGACGATCGACAACTCGACCGCGCATCTCGCCGGCGCGCTCGCACGGCCGACCCTGGTGATGCTGCCGTTCGCCGCCGACTGGCGCTGGTTCCGCCACCGCGCCGACAGCCCGTGGTATCCGAGCCTGCGGCTCGTCCGGCAGCACCGGCCGGGCGACTGGAGCGAGGTTCTCGCCGCGGTGCGGGCGGCACTGGCGGACCGTGCCGGCGCGGCCGCAGCCTGAGCGCGGCGAGCGGACGGCCTCACGCCGCGTCGGTACAGGTCGCGCCCGGCTCCCGGCGCGACGGGCCGGCGAAGCGCGGAGCACGGCCGGCCCAGCAGACGCCGTTGCGGCCGTGGCCCTTCACCCGGTACATGGCCTGGTCGGCGGCGCGCAGCAGCGCCTCCATGCCGTCGCCGTCCTCGGGCGCCAGCGCGAGGCCGAGGCTGGCGCCGATCTCCACGACCTGCCCGTCGATCCGGTACGGCGCGGTGAGCGCCTCCAGGATCATGGCAGCGAGCGACTCGCGGCCGTCGGCGTGGCCGTCGCGCACCGCCAGCACGGCGAGCTCGTCGCCGCCGAGGCGGGCCGCCAGGTCGCCGTCGCGCAGGCAGCGCCGCAGCCGGTGCGCCACCCGCTGCAGCAGCGCGTCGCCGGCCGGATGGCCGAACGCGTCGTTGACCTCCTTGAACCGGTCGAGGTCGATGCTGACCACGGCGAACGGCGCGCCGCGCTCGCGCAGGGCGCGGACCCCCTCCTCCAGGCGGGTGCGGAACAGGGTGCGGTTGGCGAGGCCGGTGAGCGGATCGTGCAGCGCCATGTAGGCTATGCGCCGCTCGCTGGCGCGCCGCTCGGTGACGTCCGTGTAGGTCCGCACCATGCCGCCGTCCGGCATCGGCACGCAGGACACCTCGATGGTCTGGCCGTTCGGCCGGGTGCGCTCGAACACCACCGGTCCGGCGTCCGATACCTCGGCGGCGCTGCCGCTCACCAGCCGGTGGCTGCACTCGCGCGCCGAGCCGAGCTCGCCGCGGCGCGCCATCTCGGCGACCACGTCGGCGAAGGGCGGGCGGCCCGCCAGCGTCTCCTCCGGCACGCCGAGCAGGTCGGCGGCACGCCGGTTGACCACCGCGAGGCGGCCGGCCGGGTCGACCATGACGATGCCCTGCGAGATGTTGTCGAGCGTGGCGGCGAGCTCCTGCGAGGTGCGCCGCGCCACCGCCTCGCTGGCGTGCAGGGCCGCGGCGGTGCGCTCGAGCGCCATGCGCTGGCGCACCGCGAAGGCGACCGCCGCCAGCACCACCAGGGTCAGCATCGCGGCGAGCGCCGAGTAGACCTTGACGTACCGGGCGTTGTCGGCGAGCGCGTCGGCCGCCGAGATCGAGGCGTAGACGACCAGCGGCAGGCCCTCGACGCGGCGGAACGAGATGAAACGGACGACCCCGTCGATCAGGCTCGGCCCGACCACGCTGCCGACCGGCACCCGGCCGATGTTCTCGATCGTCGGCCACGGCCGGTCGCCCTTGCGGCCGATCAGCGGGGCGGCCGCCCCGGCGCCGGCCCGCACCACCCCGTCGGTGCCGACCAGGATGATCGAGCCGCCCTTGCCGACGTCGATCGAGGCGTAGAACTGCGAGAAGTAGTCGGCGTCCAGCGAGGCGACGACGACCCCCAGGAAGGCGCCGTCGGGACCGCGCAGCGGCCGCGACAGCTGTAGCGTCCAGCGGCCCGAGACCCGCCCGAACACCGGCGGGCTGATGTCGAGCGCATCGCCGGCCCGATCGCGGTGGATCTGGAAGTGACGGCGGTCGGAGAGGTCGACCGGCGCCGCCGGTGAGGCGCGGCTGTTCATCCGCAGCCGGCCGTCGGCACCGATCACCGAGAGCTGCACCGCCACGCCGCCGGGCGGCACCGCCTCGCGGGCGAAGGCGACGAGATCGAACGTGTCGGGGTTTCGCAGGATCTCGGCGCGGGCGAGCCGCAGGATCTGGTCCGACCCGGTGAACGCCCGCACCACGTGCTCCTCCACCACGCGGGCGAGATTGCGGGTGGTCTGCACCGCGACGGCCTGCAGCTTGTCGCGCTCGAGCGCGAGCTGGTAGCCGATGCCGAGCCACAGCAGGGCGATGGTCAAGACCCCGAGCGCGGTCGCCGGCTGGAGCAGGCAGCGCAGCGCCGGACGGGACAACACCGAACGAATCCGCGCAGACAGGGAATTCCACGACATCATCGCGGTGTTCTAGGCGCCGATGATTTCGCTTCCCTTATCGAAACGTCGCGAGAACACGAGCAAGTTTAACGCATTTTCGCCAGCACTTTCGAGCTTTTCCGGTCTCCGGAGGGAAACCGCGGCGGCCGTCCGGCGCGCGCCCGGGCCGGGCGCGAACCGGGATCCCCTTTCGCGCTTCATGCTCTATTCTGCCCCGGCTTCTCGTCCGGGGGTGCCCATGCGATTCCTGCTCCTCGCGCTCCTCGCCGCCGCCATGCTCGTGCTGCCGCCCTGCCATGCCTCGGCGCAGGAGCGCGTCGCCCTGGTGGTCGGCAACGGCGCCTATCGCCATGCCACCCCGCTCCCCAACCCGCCGAACGACGCCGCCGACGTCGCCGCGGCGCTGCGGCGGATCGGCTTCACCGTGATCGAGGGCCGCGACCTCGACAAGCACGGCCTGGAGGACCGGATCCGCGCCTTCGGCCGGGCGCTCGACCGCGCCTCGACGGCGTTGTTCTTCTATGCGGGGCACGGCCTCCAGGTCGCCGGCAAGAACTATCTGGTGCCGGTCGACGCCAAGCTGGAGCGCCCCGGCGACCTCTCCTTCGAGACCGTCGAGGTCGGCCAGGTGCTCGGCCAGATGGAGGCCGAGGCGCGGGTGAACCTCGTCTTCCTCGACGCCTGCCGGGACAATCCGCTGGCCCGCACGCTGGCGCGCTCGCTCGGCACCCGCTCCGCCTCGGTCGGCACCGGCCTCGCCTCGATCCAGAGCGCGGTCGGCACCATGATCGCCTACGCCACCCAGCCCGACAACGTCGCGCTCGACGGCGACGGCCGCAACAGCCCGTTCACGACGGCGCTGCTCAAGCACCTGCCGACGCCGGGCCTCGACATCGCGGTGACGATGCGGCGCATCCGCTCCGACGTCGTCGCCGCGACCCGCTCGCGCCAGGTGCCGTGGGACCACTCCTCGCTGATCGGCGACGTCGTGCTGGTGCCGGCGGCGACGCCACCCGCCGCCGGTCCCGGCCCGGTCGCCACGTCCACGCCGGTGGTGGCGCCGCCGCCACCCCCGTCGCCCGGCCCGGCCGCGACGCCGTCGCCCGGCGCCGAGCGCGGCCGCGACGCCGACATCGCCTACTGGACCTCGGTGAAGGACACCGGCGACATCGCCCAGCTGAAGAGCTACGTCGCCGCCTTCCCCGACGGCACCTTCGTGGCGCTGGCGCATCTGCGCATCCGCGAGATCGAGAGCCGCGCCGGCCGGCCGGCCGACGACGGCCGCACCAAGGTGACGGCGCTCGACCCCGGCGCCGGCGTGCCGCCCCGCCCCCGCTCGCCGCGGGAGAGCTGCGCCAGCCTGACGGCACCGGCGGGCACCGACCTCTACTGCGCCAGCTCGGTGCTCGCCCCGCAGTTCGGCAGCAGCTACGAGGTGCGCAACCTGTTCGCCGGCGATCCCGGCGCCGCCTGGGTCGAAGGCGCGAGCGGCGACGGCACCGGCGAGTGGGTGACGGTGGCGTTCGACGCCGAGCGGCTGGTGCGCGGCCTCGTCGTCAACAACGGCTACGAGAAGAGCGCCGACCTCTACGTCAAGAACGGCCGCGTGCAGACCCTGCGGCTGGTGTTCTCCGGCGGCGAGACGCGCAGCGTGACCCTGCAGGACCGCCTCGGCCCGCAGACCGTGACGCTCGACCGCCCGGTCCGGGCCCACTGGGTGCAGTTCGTCATCGACCGCACCTATCGCGGCACCCGCTACACCGACACGGCGATCTCCAAGCTGTCGGTGCTGTCGGAGCGGGCGCGGTAGCAGGCTCCGCGCGCGCCACCCTCACCGCGCCGCCAGCACCAGGTCCGGCGCCGGGGCTGTGGCGGTTCCCGGACGGGTGAGGCGTTCGGCGTGCAGGGTCGCGAGCCCCAGCACGACCAGCGCCGTGCCCTGGTGCAGGATCGCGAGGTCGAGCGGCACGCGGGCGAGCAGCGTCATCACGCCGATCGCGATCTGGACGACGATCGCGGCGGCGAGCGCCAGCGCGCCGGCCCGCACGCCGCGCTGCGCTCCGGCCGAGAGCAGCGCGTCGGCGAGATGCAGCACCGCGACCAGGGCCAGCGTGTAGCCGACCATGCGGTGGGTGAACTGGATGGTCAGCGTGTTCTCGAAGAAGTTGATCCACAGCGGGTCGGCGAAGAACAGGTCGCGGGCGCTCGGGATCAGCGCGCCGTCGATCAGCGGCCAGGTGTTGTGGACGAGCCCGGCCCGCATGCCGGCGACCAGCGCGCCGAAATAGATCTGCACCAGCACCAGGCCGACCAGCACGATCGCGCCGGCGCGCAGCCGCCAGGGCGCCGCCTCTCCGGGCCGGGCCCCCAGCCGGGCCGCGGTGAACACCAGCGCGGAAAAGATCACGCAGGCGAGCGTCAGATGGAAGGCGAGCCGGTAGTGCGAGACGAAGATGCGGTCGGCGAGCCCGGACGACACCATCCACCACCCCACCCCGGCCTGCACGGCGCCGAGCCCGAAGATGCCGGCGAGGCCGAGCTTGAGGCCGCGGCTCAGCGCGCCGCGCCACAGGAACCAGAGGAACGGCAGCAGGAAGACGAAGCCGGTCAGCCGCGCGACGTTGCGGTGGCCCCACTCCCACCAGTAGATCACCTTGAAGTCGTGCAGGCCCATGCCGCGGTTGAGGATCTCGTATTGCGGGATGGTCTTGTACTTGTCGAACTCGGCCTGCCACGCGGCCTCCGAGAGCGGCGGCAGCGCGCCGGTGACCGGCTTCCACTCGACGATCGACAGGCCGGACTCGGTCAGCCGGGTCGCCCCGCCGACGATCACGGTGAGAAACACGAGCCCCGCGACGGCGAACAGCCACAGACGGAGCGCAGCAGAGGAGCGATACGGCACGTCGGGATCCCGGGGGTTGGAGACGGCACAACGGTCACGCCACGGCAGGCCGGCGGATCGGACCGCGCCCGTGACCGCGCCCGCCTCGTCCCGGGACGGCCTGCGGCCGCTCACCGCCCCGAGGCGGAACGTCGGTGCGAATGACGCGAGTCCGAACCGGACGGCCGCTTGCGCGAGCCCGCACCGACCATATAGACCCTCGGTCGCGGGCGGCCAATGTCGGGCTCCCCGCCGCCGGCGCCCGGGCGCGCCGGAGAGCGCCGACACGGTTCGCGGCCGGGGCGCGGTCCGACCGACCGGCGACCCGCGCGATGGATCGAGGGACCGCCATGAAACGCCGCACGCGCCGCATCCTCGGGCTGTTCGGCCTCGTCACCCTGCTCCTGGTCTGGGGCTTCTTCGCCGTCGGCGCCGGGTACTTCTTTCTCGGCTCGGACAGCTGGGGGGTGAGGATGGCCTATTACGCCATCGCCGGCGCCGGCTGGCTGCCCTTCGCGCTGCCGATCGTCACCTTCATGGCGAAGCCGGACTGAGGCCGCCGGCGGCTACGCCGCCCGCTACGCCGCCCGCAGCTTGCGCAGGCCGTTCCACAGCGCCGTGCCGGCGCCGGAGACGAGCACGTCGACATAGCGGCCGCGCTGGAACTCGCCGTTGATCGAGATGCGCGGCAGCGCCGTCAGCGTCTCGGCGTGCTCGGGGAACAGCACGCCCGGCCGGGTCGTCACCGCGGTGGCGAAGCCGAGCTCGGCCGCGATGGCGAACTCGCGCGGGCCCGCCGCGGTCGGGTCGCCGTACGGATAGGCGAGATGGCGCGGCATCACGCCGAGCGCCGCCTCGAGCACGGCGCAGCCCATCTTCAGCTCGGAGCGGGCGACCGTGTCGCAGGCCTTGGCCAGCATCACGTGGTTGACCGTGTGGGCCCCGATGGTGACCAGCGGGTCGGCCGCGATGGCGCGGATCTCGTCCCAGCTCATGCACAGGGAGTCGCAGATCGCGGCGGTGTCGACCCGGTAGCGGGTGGTCAGCTCGCGCACCGCGTCGAGCATCTGCGCGTCGCTCGGCATCGCCCGCAGCCAGGCGTAGAGCAGCCGGAACGCCCCGGTCTTCGCCGCCGTGCCGGCGCAGTCGACCTTGCAGTCGCGGCCGTCCATCTCGAGCACGATGGCGTCGTTCTGCGCGATCACCGCCTCGAGCGCGGCCCACCACAGTTCGCCGAGCCGGTCCGGAAAGCTGGTCGGCACGTAGATGCAGAACGGGATGCCGTGCCGCCGGAGGATCGGATAGGCGAACTCCTTGTTGTCGCGGTAGCCGTCGTCGAACGTGAAGGCGACGAAGCGGCGGCCGAAGTCGCGCGCGGTCAGCCGCCGGTGCACCTCGTCGAGGCTGACGAAGTCGACGTTCATGCGGGCGAGCCGGGCGACGACGCGCTCCAGGAAGTCCGGCGTGATCTCCAGCAGCTGGTTGGGCTGGAAGCCGTCCGGCCGCGCCGGGCGCACGTGGTGCAGCATCAGGATGGCGCCGACGCCGCCGAGGAACGGCCGCATCAGCCGATGCGCGCCGGAAAAGTACAGAGCCTCGAGACCCGACCGTATGATGGCTCGCTTCAACTGGTGCACGTCCTGCGTCCGTCGAGGCCAAGGCTTCGCGTCATGCGTTACCATGATGCGCGAGAGTGCGGGGCGGCGCCAAGCGGGTGCGGCGAACCGACCCAGCGACGACGCTCCGCCGGACCGGCCGGCCTCCTGCCGGCAGGCCCGTCCTGCGGTATCAAACCACCGAGGGCGCCGACCGGCCGCCCGCCCCGGCGAGAGGTGCGACCGTCGTGATCCCCCATTGCGGCTATACCAACGCTTTGTTGATTTTTCTTTGCCAGGGTCGCGGCAGCAACGTTCCAGAAAACCGGACGGGTCCCGCATGAGCGTCGTCGCGCTGTCCGCCGCCCACGAGACCGGCTCCGGGCCGGCCCTGGCCGAGCCGTGCGGCGACGCCGCCGGGCCGGTGGCCGGGATCGCCTTCGCGGACGGCATCGCCGCCGCCCTGCCGGCGTGGCGGGCGCTCGCCGACGGCGGCGCCGTCGCCACCGCGTTCCAGCGCGCCGACTGGATCGACGCCTGGCAGCGCCATGTCGGCGACCGCGAGGGCGCCCGCCCGGTGATCGCCATCGGCCGCGACCGCGCCGGGGCGCCCTGCTTCCTGTGGCCGTTCGTGGCGACCCGCGGCGCCGTCACGGTCGCCCGCTTCCCGGGCGGCGCCCATGCCGGGCTCAACATCGGCCTGTGGCGGCCCGACGCCGCCGCCGCCATGACGGCCGCGACGCTGTCCGACCTGCTCTCGCGCACCGGCCGGCGCCACGGCATCGACGTCTTCGCCCTCACCCGCCAGCCGCCGCGCTGGCGCGGCCTCGCCAACCCGTTCGCGCTGCTGCCGCACCAGCCCTCGGTCGACGACGTGCCCGCCGTGACCTTCCCGACCGGCGGCGTCGACGACGTCATGAAGGCGGTGGTGACGCGCGACATGCGCGGCCGGCTGCGCACCAAGGAGCGCAAGCTGGAGAAGCTCGCCGGCTACCGCTACCGGCGGGTCGCCAGCGAGGCCGAGGCCGAGCGGGTGCTCGACGCCTTCCTGGCCCAGAAGGCGGCGCATTTCGCCGCCCAGGGCATCCGCGACGTGTTCGCCGCGCCGGGCGTCGCCGCCTTCCTGCGCGAGAGCTGCCGGGCCGGCCTCGCCGAGGGCTGGCCCGCCGTCGCCCTGCACGCGCTCGAATGCGACGACGAGGTGATCGCCGTGATGGGCGGCGTCGCCGACGGCCACCGCTTCTCCTGCATGTTCAACTCGTACACGACGAGCGAGAACGGCCGCTGGAGCCCGGGCCTGATCCTGATCACCCACATCCTGCGCGACTGCGCCGAGCGCGGCCTCGCCGGCTTCGACCTCGGCCCCGGCGCCGCCGGCTACAAGAGCTTCTTCTGCCGCGAGCCGGAGAACCTGTTCGACAGCGTGATCGGCGTGTCGTGGCGCGGCCGCGCCGCCGCCCTCGCCCTGTCGTCCGCCGCCGCCGCCAGGCGCCGCGCCAAGGAAAGCCCGCTGGTGATGTCCCTGGTCCAGCGCCTGCGCCGGGGCACCGCGGGCGGCGGGTGAGGAGCGCGCCCGCGGCGCGCCGCGGCGGACGAACGGGCTTCGTCGTCCCGTGAGGATGCACACGGGCTATCCGCCGGCCTTCGCGAGACGGAGGTCGTCGTGATCGAAAGCGGACGCCATCCGGTCGATGGCCGCCTGCGCCAGCCCCATACGCTCGGCGACCTGCCGCCATTCACGAACCGCCGCGGCCACCTCCGCGGCGATCGTCCTCGCCTCCCCGGCCTTCAGCCCGAAATACGCGGCATGGTCCATGGCGAGTTGAAGCGAGGCGCTCGGGTCGTCGGGATCGATGGAGGTGGCGAGCACGCGCGGACGAATGTCCACGGGCACCGGGTTCATGTCGTAGGCGGGCGACAAGCGCCAGCCCTTCGGCCCCTCGTAGAGGAAGCCGTGGTTGCGAAGGTGATCGTCGGTGTTGGAGATCAGCACATTGAGCACGATCCGGCGCCAGAGCTGAACGAGATCCGCCTTGGGCGCGGCGCCGTTGCGGCGAAGCGCCTCGGCGATCTCGAGATAGCTGTGCGGCTCGTTGTCGGCGGCGCCCAGCATGCTCATCGCGGAGACGAACGGGATGCGCCCGCCCGCTGTCCGATCGAACCGCCGGAGCAGGAGCGCGGCCTTGTCGCCGACGGGCACGACGCGCCAGCCCGGCACGGTCACGCCGGCCCGCGCGGCGAGGCCGAGCGCCACGGCTTCCCACAGGACGATGTCGATGCTGTCGTCGCGATGCGCGAACTTGGCGATCGCGAGATGGCCGTCGGACTCGCGCACCGACGCCTTCGGGCGGGCGCCGCCCAATGACGACCCCGGCGCGATGAGCAGCGAGGCAGGGCAAGAACTCGACTTCATGCCGCGAGGCGGATTTGCGCGCGGGTGACGGCGGAATTTCGGGCGAATCCGATCCCGGAGCGAGTCAG
>NZ_JAUSUJ010000008.1 GCF_030813915.1 Rhodoplanes tepidamans | reverse complement strand
TGCGCATCCCGCACTGCTCCCGCGGAGCCGCGGCTTCTGCGTGTTCGGGTTGTTGCTCACGCGGGCGCACCGGCCCCGCCCCGCCCCCCCCCCCCCGTCTCCGTATCCACGAGGCGTCCCCTCACCCCGACCCTCTCCCCGCACGCTGGGAGAGGGAGCGCAGCGGCCGAGGTTGCAACGAACAGGCCCGAACACAGGGCCAGCATTGGGATCCAGGGAGGACTTCATGATTTCCATGACCCGACGACATTTCTCCACCGCGCTGCTCGCCGGCGCCGCGACCATCACGATGCCGGCGGTGCTGCGGGCGCAGGCCAAGCCGCGGCTCGTGGTGATCGGCGGCGGGCCGGCCGGCGCCACCGTCGCCCGCTACGTCGCCAAGGACTCGAACGGCGCCATCGACGTGACGCTGGTCGAGCCGGCGCCGAAGTTCGTCACCTGCTTCCACTCCAACCTCTATCTCGGCGACTACCGGCCGTGGGACTCGATCACCCAGGACTACAAGCTCACGGCCCAGGGCGTGAAGAAGGTGGATCAGGCGGCGAGCGCCATCGATCGCGACAAGAAGCAGGTCCGGCTCGCCGACGGCAGCACGCTCGCCTACGACCGCCTCGTGGTCGCGCCCGGCATCGACCTCGACTTCGCCTCGGTGCCGGGCTGGTCGGAAGCCGCGGCAGAGATCATGCCGCATGCCTGGAAGGCGGGGCCGCAGACCCAGCTGCTCAAGAAGCAGCTCGACGCTCTCCAGGACGGTGCGACCATCGTGATGATCGCGCCGCCGAACCCGTATCGCTGCCCGCCGGGCCCCTACGAGCGCGTCTCCTGCATGGCGGCCGTCCTCAAGAAGAAGGGGCACGCCAAGTCGCGCATCGTGGTGATCGACCCGAAGGACAAGTTCTCCAAGATGGCGCTGTTCCAGGAGGGCTGGCAGAACCACTATCCCGGCATGGTCGAGTGGATGGATCCGAAGATGCACGGCGGCCTGAAGAGCGTCGACCCGAAGAGCATGACGGTGACCACCGACCTCGAGACCATCAAGGCCGACATGGTCAACGTCATCCCCAAGCAGATGGCGGGCAGGATCGCCCGCGACGCCGGCCTCGCCAACGCTTCAGGCTTCTGCCCGATCGACCCGACCAACATGAAGTCGGCCCAGGACCCGAGCATCTTCGTGCTGGGCGACGCGGCGATCGCCGGGGCCATGCCGAAGTCGGCCTTCGCGGCCAACAGCCAGGCCAAGGTGGTGGCGATGGCGGTGCGCGGCGAGCTCACCGGTGCCCGCACCTTCCCGGCCCGTTACGCCAACACCTGCTGGTCGATCATCGCGCCCGACGACACCGTCAAGGTCGGCGGCCGCTACGAGGCCAAGGACGGCGCCATCGCCGAGGTCGAGGGCTTCATCTCCAAGACCGGCGAATCGAAGGACGAGCGCCGCCAGACCAGCGAGGAGAACATGGGCTGGTACAAGGGCATCGTCGCGGACATCTTCGGGTGAGGCCCTCTGCCGTCCTGCGCGGGCTCGACCCGCGCATCCATCGAAACGAAGATCGCTGATCGTTCGGATGGGTCGCCGGGTCGAGCCCGGCGACGGCGCCGAACACCGGGGAGCAAAGCGTGGCCCAGAATGCCGGCCCGAGGGACCTCGAGACAGGTGCCGTGATCGACCGACGCGGCTTCCTCCGCGGAACCGCGGGCTCGGTGGCGGCGACGGCGCTCGCCGCACCCGCGATCGCCCAGGCGCGGCCCAGGGTGGTGGTGGTCGGCGGCGGCGCCGGCGGCGCCACCGCCGCCAAGTACCTGGTCGCCGGGGGCGCCGAGATCGACGTGACGATGATCGAGGCGAACCGGCAGTTCGTCACGCCGTTCACCTCGAACCTCTTCCTCGGCGGGCTCAAGCCCTACGAGCGCCTGGTCTATGGCTACGACAACCTGATCGGCCGCGGCGTCCGCCCGGTGTTCGCCACCGTCACGGCGATCGAGCGCACCGCCAGGGAGGTCCGCCTGGCCGACGGCACCCGGGTCCCCTACGACCGGCTGATCCTGTCGCCCGGCATCGATTTCCGCTGGGGCGACGTGCCGGGATACTCGGAGGAGGCGGCGGAGCGGATGCCGCACGCCTGGCGCGGCGGCGACCAGCTGCTGCTGCTCAAGCGCCAGCTCGACGCGCTGGAGGACGGCGCCCTGATCGTCGTCGTCGCGCCGCCCAATCCGTATCGCTGCCCGCCGGCACCCTACGAGCGCGCCTCGATGATGGCGCACGGGCTGAAGGCGCGCGGCGTCAAGGATGCCCGCATCGTCATCCTCGACGCCAAGGACCATTTCGCCATGCAGCCGCTGTTCGAGGACGGCTGGGCGCGGCACTATCCGGGCACGATCGAGTGGCAGGACCCGGGGATGCACGGCGGCATCAAGGCGGTCGATCCCAGGGCCATGACGGTGACGACCGACCTGGAGACCCACAAGGCGGCGCTCGTCAACGTGATCCCGCCCCAGATGGCGGGCCGGCTCGGGCGCGACGCCGGCCTCACCGACGAGTCGGGCTGGTGCCCGGTCGATGCCGGCACGATGAAATCGCTGATCGACCCGAACATCCACGTGATCGGCGACGCCGCGATCGGCGGCGACTTCCCGAAGTCCGGCTTCGCCGCCAACAACGAGGCGAAGAACACCGCCATGGTCGTCCGCCACGAGCTGGTCGGCGCGCGGCTGCTGCCGGTGCGCTTCACCAATCACTGCTGGAGCAGCATCGCGCCCGACGACGCGATCAAGAACGGCGCCCGCTACGAGCCGCGCGACGGCAAGATCGTGATGCTCGATCCCTACACGTCCCAGCGCGACGAGTCGGCGGAGCTGCGCGAAAAGCAGGCCAAGGAGGCGGTCGGCTGGTATCGCGGCATGACGACGGACATTTTCGGGTGATTTGCTCAGGTCGTCCCGGGGCGGAATGAGGCTTTTTCCCTCTCCCGCGAGGGGAGAGTGTTGGATCGGGGCGGCTGTCCGGACCTGATCAGAATCGGCCGAATGCAGCAGCCGGTTCGACGACCCCCGCCAGTGCCGCGCCGTAGAGGATCATGCAGGCACCCGCCGGCGGGCTGTCACGCAGCTGCGTCGCGATCCCGGCCACCGTTCCGACCATGCTCTTCGGCGAATCCCCCAGGCTCTCCACCACGGCGGCCGGCGTGTCGGGCGACAGGCCGACGGCGAACAGCCTCTCGGCCAGCGCCGGGAAGGTCGCCTTGCCCATGAACACGCAGGTGGTGGCGGCCGGGTCGGCGAGCGCCGCGAGGTCGAGGTCGTCGGGCAGGCCGCCCGTCACCTCGTGGGCCGTGATGAACTGCACGCGCCGGGCGACCAGGCGCTTGGTCAGCGCCGTGCCGAGATGGGCGGCCGCCGCCGTCGCCGTGGTGACGCCGGGCACGATCTCGATCGCGATGCCGGCCTCGCGGGCCGCCGTGATCTCCTCGTCGGCGCGCGAGAAGATCGCGGGGTCGCCGGACTTCAGCCGCACCACGCGCTTGCCGAGCCGGGCGTAGGCGACCATCAGCCGGCTCACCTCGGCCTGCTTGGGGGCGTGGCGCCCGGAGCGCTTGCCGACGGATATCAGCTCGGCATCCTCGCGCGCATGGACGAGGGCGCCGGCGCTGCCGAGATCGTCGTACAGCACCACGTCGGCGGCCCGCAGCCGGTCGACGGCGCGCAGCGTCAGCAGGTCGGGATCGCCGGGCCCGGCGCCCACCAGGGCGATCACGGCGGCAGGGCGGTCAGTCATGGCGGGCGTCCTGACAGGGCGGAGCGGCGCGCCTATAGTCGCGCCCATGGACGAGGGGAGAGCGCTGCGGCCCGGCTGGACCACCGGCACCTGTGCGGCCGCGGCGACGCGGGCCGCCTTCGCGGCGCTGGTCGGCGGCACGTTTCCGGATCCCGTGGATGTGGCACTGCCGGGCGGCCGGCGGCCGCGCTTCGCCCTCGCGCTCGCCGAGGCCGGCGCGGGATTCGCACGGGCCGGCATCGTCAAGGACGCCGGCGACGACCCTGACGTGACCCATGGCGCCGTGATCGTCGCGACGGTGCGGCCCGGCGCGCCGGGCAGCGGCGTGACGTTCCGGGCCGGGGAGGGGGTCGGCACCGTCACGCGGCCGGGCCTGCCGCTGCCGGTCGGCGAGCCGGCCATCAATCCGGTGCCGCGCGCGATGATCCGCACCGCGATCGCGGAGGTCTGCGGCGCCACCGGCGCATCGGCCGACGTCGTGGTCGAGATCGCGGTCCCGAACGGCGCCGCGCTGGCGCAAAAGACGCTCAATCCGCGGCTCGGCATCGTCGGCGGCCTGTCGATCCTCGGCACCACCGGGATCGTCGTGCCCTTCTCCTGCGCGGCCTGGATCCACGCGATCCATCGCGGCGTCGACGTCGCCCGCGCCGCCGGCCTCGATCACATCGCCGGCGTCACCGGCTCCACCTCGGAGGCGGCGATCGCGGCGCTCGACGGCCTGGCCGAGATCGCCCTGGTCGACATGGGCGACTTCGTCGGGGGCCTGCTGAAATACGTGCGCGTGCACCCGGTCGCCCGCGTCACCATCGCGGGCGGCTTCGCCAAGATGACCAAGCTCTCGCAGGGCCTGCTCGATCTGCACTCGCGCGCCGGCGAGGTCGATCTCGGCCACCTCGCGCGGCTCGCCGCCCAGGCCGGCGCGCCGGCCGCGCTGGTCGAGGCGATCCCGCGCGCCAACACGGCGCTCGAGGTGCTGCAGCGGACGCAGGCGGAGGGCGTCGACATCGGCGCCGTGGTGGCGGCCCGGGCCGTCGAGACCGCCGCGGCGCTCTTGCGCGGCACCGCGGTCGGCGTCGACGTCGCGGTGTTCGGCCGGACCGGCGCGCTGCTCGCCCGCACGCCGGTGACGAGGGGCTAGATGGCGGGACGTCGGCAGAAGGTCCTGGTCCTCGGCGGCACCACCGAGGCGCGGCGGCTCGCGGAGGCGCTGGCCGTCGCGCCGGAGGTCGACGCCGTCCTGTCCTATGCGGGGCGCACCGAGAGCCCGCTCGCCGTGCCGGTCCCCTGGCGGGTCGGCGGCTTCGGCGGCGTGCCGGGGCTCATCGACTATCTGCGCGCCGAACGGATCGACCGCGTCGTCGACGCCACGCATCCGTTCGCCGCGCAGATGAGCGCCAACGCGGTCGCAGCCTGCGCGGCGGCCGGCGTCCCCCTGGTCGCGCTGGAGCGGGCGCCGTGGCGGCCCGCGCCCGGCGACCGCTGGATCGAGGTCGACAGCCTGGAGGACGCCGTGGCCGCGGTCGGTGATGCGCCGCGGCGCGTCTTCCTCGGCATCGGCCGGCTGCATCTCGACGCCTTCGCGGCGCGGCCGCAGCACCACTATCTGGTGCGCCTGGTCGATGCCCCGCGGGACGCGCTGCCGCTGCCGAACGTCACCGTCGTGGTGGCGCGCGGGCCGTTCGACGTCGCCGGCGACCGTGCCCTGATGACCGAGCACGGCAGCGAGATGGTCGTCTCCAAGAACGCCGGCGGCACCGCGGCGGTGGCCAAGATCATCGCCGCGCGCGATCTCGGGCTGCCGGTCGTGATGGTTCGTCGGCCCGACATTCCCGCGCGGCCGAGCGTCCAGACCGTCGCGGCCGTCACGGCCTGGCTCGTCGGCGACACAGCCCCCGAAGACGGTCACGACGACGCCTCCGGCGGCGCCGAGCGCGGCGTGTAGACGAAGGCCGGCCCGTTTTTCCGCGCGACCAGCCGCGTCTGCGACGAGCCGACGATGACCAGGGTGCGCATGTCGGCGCGCGCCGGCACGGCCTCGCCGAGCCGCACCGTGTCGATGCGCTCGTGCGCCTCGCTCACCGCGGTGGCGAAGATCACGGGCGTCTCGGGCGCGCGGCTCGCGCGAAGAATCTCCAGCGCCCGGCCGAGCTGATGCGGCCGCGCCTTCGACACCGGATTGTAGAGCGCGATCACGAAGTCCGCCTCGGCGGCGAGCCGCAGGCGCTTCTCCACCAGGGCCCAGGGCTTCAGGTTGTCGGACAGGTTGACGGCGCAGAAGTCGTGGCCGAGCGGCGCGCCGGCGCGGGCCGCCGCCGCCGTCATGGCGGTGACGCCGGGCAGCACCCGCACGTCGAGCTCGCGCCAGGCGGGATCGCCGTGCTCGATCGCCTCGAACACGGCCGCCGCCATGGCGAACACGCCGGGATCGCCCGAGGAGACGACGGCGACACGGTGCCCGGCCGCCGCGAGCGACAGCGCATGGCGCGAGCGGTCGATCTCCTCGCGGTTGTCCGAGCCGTGCTTGGTGAGCCCCGGCCGGTCCGGCACCCGGGCGACATACGGGCCGTAGCCGATCAGGTCGGTGGCGGTCGCGAGCGCGTCCGTGACCTCGGGCGTGATCATCCGCGGGGCGCCGGGGCCCAGGCCCACGATGGTCACGGACCCTGCGGGTCGCTCGCCGCTCATGGCCGGCGTCCCTCGCCGTGCACCAGCACCATGGAGAAGTAGGGCGCCGCATCGTCCGGCTTGTCGGCGAGCCGCAGCACCGCCTCGCCCGGCATGGTGCCGCGCTCGACATAGACGGCGCGGTCGATCAGGCCGGCGGCCGTCAGGGCCCGCCGCACTTTTGGCAGGTTCTTGCCGAGCTTCATGATCACCAGCGCGTCGGCGCGGCCCATGCGGTCGGTGAGCGTCGCCTCGTCGAGCGTCGCCGGCAGCACGGTCAGGATGTCGTCGCCCCAGGTGATCGGCGCGCCGGTGGCGGTCCAGCAGCCCGCCATGCCCGGGATGCCCGGCACCACGACCACCGGCACGCGGCCGGCGAGGCGGGTGTGGAGATGCATGAACGAGCCGTAGAGGAACGGGTCGCCCTCGCACAGCACCACCACGTCGCGGCCGGCGTCGGTGTGCGCCGTCAGCCGGGCGACGCAGTCCCGATAGAAATCCTTCAGGGCGGCGTTGTAGGCCGGATCCGTGAAGGCGATCTCGGTCGTCACCGGGTATTCCATCGCGATCTCGATCGCGTCGGCCGCCAGGAGCCCGGCCGCGATGGTGCGCGCATTGCTGGTCCGCCCGGCCTTGCCGAAATAGGCGACCACGCCGGTCCCGCGGATCAGCCGGTCGGCCTTGACGCTGATCAGCTCGGGATCGCCGGGCCCCAGCCCGACGCCGTAGACGGTGGCGGTCATCGGCGATGCTCCCAGGCGACAGCGGCGCGAGACGCCCTCTCACCCCTCTCGCCGCTGTGCGGCGAGCCACCCTCTCCCCGCACACGGGGAGAGGGTGCCCAGGCGCCGCGCACCGGAACAGACCCGCGCATGACGGACAATGCGTTCGCGACCGCGCTCATTCGCGGTCGCTCGCCAGCGCGTTGACGGCGGCGGCCGTCATGGCGCTGCCGCCCTTGCGGCCGCGCACGATCATGCAGGGCACGCGGCCGTCGGCCAGCAGCGCCTCCTTGGACTCGGCGGCGCCGACGAAGCCGACCGGCATGCCGATGACGGCGGCCGGGGTCTCGGCCCCGTCGTCCAGCATCTCCAGCAGGCGGAACAGCGCCGTCGGCGCGTTGCCGATGGCGACGACCGAGCCGCCCAGCCGGTCGCGCCACAGTTCCATGGCCGCCGCGGTGCGGGTGGTGCCGAGCCTCTCGGCGAGCGCCGGAACGGCGGGGTCGGAGAGCGTGCAGATCACCGCGTTGTTCGCCGGAAGCCGGGCGCGGGTGATGCCGTGCGCCACCATCTGGGCATCGCAGAAGATCGGCGCGCCGGCGCGCAGCGCCGCGCGGGCGGCCGTGGCGGCGCCGGGCGAGAAGACCAGATCCGCCGCGATCTCCACCATGCCGCTCGCATGGATGACCCGCACCGCGACCGCCTCCTCGTCAGGCGCGAAGCGGGCGAGGTCGGCCTCGGCCCGGATGATGGAAAACGAGCGGCGATAGATCGCCGGGCCGTCCTTCTCGTAGACGAGGGTCATGCCTTGCCCTTTGTCGTCATTCCGGGACGCCGCGCAGCGGCGGACCCGGAATCCAGCTCGGAACGCGGAGGTCGTGGCTGGATTCCGGGTTCGGCACGTCGTGCCGCCCCGGAATGACCGGTGAAAGCCGAGATCACGTATCGTCTCATCGGTCGATGTCCGCGATGGCGTCCATGACGCTGTTGCGCCGGGTGGTCCAGTGGCCGGCCGCGACGAGCTGGCGGAAGCGGCGGCGCATCGCGGCGGCGGCGCGCGGGTTGGCCCGGTCGAGGAAGTCCCGCACCGCCTCGTCGCCGAGCGTCGCGTCGTAATAGAGATCGAAATGATGCGTCGGCACGGCGGCGGCGAGATGGGCGAACAGCGCCATCTGGTCGAGCGTCCAGGCGATCTCGGCGGCGCCGCGGAAGCCGTGGCGCATCTGGCCGGCGATCCAGTGCGGGTTCGTGGCCCGCGCCCGCACCACCCGGGCGATCTCCTCCGGCAGGGTGCGCATGCGCGGGCTTTCGGCCCGCGCCGAGTCGGCGTGATAGAGGGCCGGGGCCGCGCCCAGCGTCTTCGCGGCGGCCGCGAAGCCCGCCTCGTGCGCCGCGTAGTCGGGCGCCATCAGGAGGTCGGTCTCGGGCAGATCCTGGGTGTGGACGAAGGCGTCGGCCGCTGCCACCCGGGCTTCCAGGGCGTCGCGGGCGAACAGGCCGTCGTTCCGGCCGTAGGCGTGGGCGCTGCCGGCGAGCCACGCCTCGGCGGCGGCCGCCGCGGTCTCGGGCGTCAGCTCGTCGACCGTCTCGGCGACGCCGACCCCGTAGGCGCCGGGCGCCGGCCCGAACACCCGCGGGTCGCTGCGGCCGACGAACGGGTTCTCCTCGGCCGGCTCGTCGCGGGCCGCGAGCGCCGCCACGGCCTGCTCGAACAGCACCGGCAGGCCCGGGAACACGTCGCGGAACAGGCCGGAGATGCGCAGCGTCACGTCGATGCGCGGCCGGCCGAGTTTTGCCAACGTCAGCACCTCGAAGCCGGAGACGCGGTCCGAGGTGTGGTCCCACACCGGCACCACGCCGATCAGCCGCAGCGCCATGGCGAGCTCCTCGCCGGCGGTCCGCATGGTGGCGGAGCCCCACAGATCGACCACCACGGATCGCGGGTAGTCGCCGTGGTCCTGCAGATGGCGCGTGAGGAGGGCGTCGGCGAGGCGCTGCCCCTGATCGGCGGCAGCGCGGCTCGGCACGGCGCGCGGATCGACCGTGAACAGGTTGCGGCCGGTCGGCAGCACGTCGCGGCGGCCGCGCCAGGGAGAGCCTGCCGGCCCGGGCGGCACGGCCCGCCCGTCGAGCGCGGCCAGCAGGCTCGTCCGCTCCGATCCGGCGCAGACCTCGAACGGAACGTCGGCCGACAGGCCGGCGTCGTCCGGCACCACCGGCACGCGCCCGAACACGTGCAGCCCGTCGGAAAACTGCGACGCCTTCACGTCGCACACGAAGGCGTCGAGCTTCACCACGGCCTCGTGCGCCGGCGTCTCGGGCGAGATCCCGGTGTCGCGGTCGAGGCCGGTCTCCCTCGCGGCGGCGACGATGTCGCGGGCGAGCCGCTCGCGCCGGCGCGGGTCGAGCCCGTCGGCGCTGGAGTACTCGTCGAGCAGCCTCTCGACGGTGCGCAGCCCGTCCGGCACCGCGCTCTGCCGCTGCGGCGGCGTCATGTGGCCGATGGTGACGGCGCCGAGCCGGCGCTTCGCCGTCGCCGCCTCGCCGGGGTCGTTGACGATGAACGGGTAGACGACCGGCGTCGGCCCGAGCAGCGCGTCCGGCCAGCAGGCGCCCGACAGCGCCACCGATTTTCCCGGCAGCCATTCCAGCGTGCCGTGCGCGCCCATGTGGATCAGCGCGTCGATGCCGGCCACCTGCCGGAGCCACAGGTGGAAGGCGACGAAGCCGTGCCGCGGCGCCCGGCGCGCGTCGTGATACTCGGCGGCGCGCTCGGCCCGGCTGCCGCGCTCCGGCTGCGCCGCGACGATCACGCTGCCGCAGCGGATCGCCCGGAAACGGATGCGGCCGTCGCGCACAGACGGATCGTCGGCCGGCGCACCCCACTGGGCGGCGAGCGTCTCGCGCAGGGCCGAATCGAGGCGCGTCAGCGCCGCCTCGTAGTCGGCGAGCGGCCAGGCGATCTCCTCGGCCAGCAGGCGCTCGATCAGCGTCGCGTGGTCGATCGGCGCGTCGTCGATGTCATACCCGGCCGCGGCCAGCATCCCGAGGACCGCGACCGCGCTCTCCGGCGCGTCCAGCCCGACCGCATGGGCGATCTGGTCGTCGCGCCCCGGATAGGCCGACAGCACCAGCGCGAGTCTCCGGTCGCGGCGCGGCTTGCGGCGCAGCCGGACCAGCGCCAGCGCCCGCTCGGCGACGGCGGCGACGCGCTCGCCGTGCGGAGCGTGCACGACGCGGGCGAAGCCGAGATCGGGATCGGGCGGCTCCTGCGCCTTGAACGACACCACCCCGGAGAACACCCGGCCGTCCACCTCGGGCAGCACCACATGGATGGCGAGGTCGGCGGGCGAGAGGCCGCGGTCCGAGGTCTCCCACGCCTGCCGCGACGAGCCGGCGAGGGCCACCTGCAGCACCGGCGCATCGACCGCGTCGAACGGTCCGCCGTCGGCGTCGCGGGCCGAGAAGGCGGTGGCGTTGACGATCACGTCGGGCCGGATCACCGCGAGCTGCGCGCGCAGCCAGGCCCGCGTCTCCGGCTCCTTCAGGCTGCCGACGAAGACGCCGACCGGCGTCGTGCCCCGCGCCCTCAGCTCCGCCATCAGGGCGTCGACCGGCGCCGTGTCGGCCGCCGCCACGACGGCCCGGTAGAACACGACGAGGGCCCGCGGGGCGTCGCCCGCCGCCGGCTCGCCGACCGGGCAGGCGGAGAAGTCGCCCGGATGGAAGCCGTGGCGGGGCAGGGCGCGGACGCCGAGCACCGGCACGGCCCACAGGCCGGAGGCGAGCGCGAGCTGGGCCAGCGCCCCCTGCGCCGCTCGCGCACCGCCGGTGTCGCACAGCGCCTGCAGCCGGCGCAGCGTCGACACCGGCACGTTGGAGGCTTCGTCGAGCCGCGGGTCGGGGCGCCCGTCGCCCGGCACGACGGCGAGCGCGATGCCGTGGCGGTCGGCGGCGGCGCGCACCTGCTCGACGCCGTAGCGCCAGTAGTCGAGCCCGCCCAGCAGCCGGATCAGGATGCCGCGGGCGTGCGCGAGCGTCTTCTCGATGTAGAGATCGACCGAGAGCGGGTGCTGCAGCCGCGCCAGGTTGGCGAGGCGCAGGCTCGGCAGATCGTCGCGTCCGGCCCGCCAGCCGGCCGCGAAGGCGCCGAGGTCGCTGTCCGCGAACGACATGACGACGAGGTCGGCGGGCGCGTGGCCGAGATCCTCGGCCGTCGCCGCCTCCTCGAGGCCGTGCCGCTCGCGGAACAGGATGTGCATGGTCAGCCCGGCATGGTCAGCTCGGAACCACCTGCAGCACCGCCGTGACGGCGGCGTGGTCGAAGCCCTTCTGGCCGATGACGACGAGCCGCGAGACGCGCGGCTCGTCCACGGTCCAGGGCCGGTCGAACTGGGCCCGCACCCGCGTGCCGACGCCCTGCACGAGGAGCCGCATCGGCTTGCCGCGCACCGACACGTAGCCCTTGGCGCGCAGCACGCCGTGCTCGCGGGCGACGGCCTCCACCTTGGCCACCACCTCGGTGACGGTGGCGTGGTCCGGCAGCGTCACGACCACGGTCTCGAAGTCGTCGTGATCGTGCTCGCCGTGCTCCTCGTGATGGGTCGGCCGGGCGTCGAGATCGCTCTCGGCGGCGGCGCCGAGGCCGAGCACGACGCGCGGATCGACCCGGCCCTCCAGCGTCTCGATCACCGGGATCCGGCGCGGCGTCTCGGCCAGCACGGTCTCGCGCGCCTGGGCGAGGCCCTGGGCGTCGACGAGGTCGACCTTGTTGAGGATCACCAGATCGGCGCAGGCGACCTGGTCCTCGAACACCTCGCCGAGCGGGGTGTCGTGGTCGATGGTGTCGTCGGCGGCGCGCTGCGCCGCCACGGCCGCGAGGTCGGGCGCGAAGCGGCCGTCCGCCACCGCTTCGGCGTCGGCGACCGCGATGACGCCGTCGACCGTGATGCGGGTGCGCAGGTCCGGCCACTCGAAGGCCTTGAGCAGCGGCTTCGGCAGCGCCAGGCCCGAGGTCTCGATCAGGATGTGCTCAGGCGGCTGCGGCCGCGCCAGCAGGGCCGCGATGGTCGGCGCGAACTCGTCGGCCACGGTGCAGCACAGGCAGCCGTTGGTCAGCTCGACGATCGCGTCCTCCGGGCAGTTGGCGTCCGAGCAGCCCTTGAGGATGTCGCCGTCGACGCCGACGTCGCCGAACTCGTTGACCAGCACGGCGAGCCGCCGGCCCATCGGGTTCTCCAGCAGGTGGCGCACCAGGCTGGTCTTTCCGGAGCCGAGGAAGCCCGTGATGATGGTGACGGGGATCTTTTCCAGCGACATGTCAGGGCTCCTGCGTGGTGGCCAGCGGCGGGATGCGGGCGATCAGGCCCTTGCGGAGGATGTCGGGGCGCTCGCGCCAGGGCACGAGGCCGTCGGCGGTCGCGGCATAGCGGACGGCGCCGTCGAGAACGGCCTCCGCCGAGTCGGGGGCGAGGCCGCCGTACACATAGGTCCAGCGGTCCGGCCCGGCGAAGGCGACCGAGCAGGCGCGGTTGCAGTTCGACAGGCACTCGGCCGGGACGATCCGCACGGCCGCCGTGCCGGCGCGCTGCTGCGCCGCGACCAGCGCGTCGTGCAGGCGACGGCCGGAGCGCTCCTCCTCGTCGGCGGAAAGCCGACACAGGACGCAGACGAACAGGCTGGGGGGCGGGACCGCGCCGCACGACGCAGGCGGGGCGTGGGACGGGCCGGGGGCAGGAGAAGACGTCATGACTCGCTCGTCGACGGACCGGGGACGCGTGGCGTCTCCGGAGACGTGCGGCGAGCGGACCTGCACTCCGTTCGGCCGACATTCGCTCCGGAACACCCCGCCCGGAACGGCGTCAGAAGCAGGCGACGGCAGGTCTCCTGGCTCGCGGGTCGTTGCCGGCATCGCCTTCCCGGGTCGATACACCCAGTGGCCTCGATGCAGGCTCGCCGCTCACAGTTGCGGGGGCAGCTCCGGCTTCGCGTCGACCCGGAACACCCGAATCGCCGCCTCCGGCATTCCCTCTTGTCCGGCCTGCAAGGCGTTCCGCGGCATTGCGGAAACGTCCCGACAGGCGGGACACCGTCGGCCCGGGATCTGTGCGGCGTCGGCGCCGCCCTGTCAATCCGGCGGTTGCCCATCAGGGGCGCCTGTGGTCCTGTCGCGCCGACGACACCGAGGACCCGCATGACCGGCACGGACGACGAGACCGAACGCCATCGCCTCAAGATGCAGAAGCGCAAGGCCCTGCAGGACGCCGAGATCGCCTCCAAGTCGGTCGAGAAGGGCCTGCTGCTGGTCCACACCGGCACCGGCAAGGGCAAGTCGACGGCCGCCTTCGGGCTCGCCCTGCGGGTGCTGGGCCATGGCGGCAAGGTCGGCGTGGTGCAGTTCATCAAGAGCCGGCCGACCGGCGAGAAGACGGCGTTGGAGGCGTTCGGCGACCGGGTCGTCTGGCACACCGCCGGCGAGGGCTTCACCTGGGAGACGCAGGACAAGGCGCGCGACATCGCCGCCTGCCGGGCCGCCTGGGAGACCGCGACGACGCTGATGGACGACCCCGGCTTCGGGCTCGTGATTCTCGACGAGCTCAACATCGCGCTGCGCTACGACTACCTGCCCGTCGAGGAGGTGGTCGCGAGTCTCGCGGCGCGGCGACCGGGCCTGCACGTCGTCGTCACCGGCCGCAACGCCAAGCCGCCGCTCGTCGAGGCCGCCGACCTCGTCACCGACATGACGCTGGTGAAGCACCACTTCAAGGCCGGCGTGAAGACCCAGGCCGGCATCGAGTACTGAGCGTGGCGGGCGGCTCCTTCTGTCGTCGTTCCGGGGCGCGGAGAAGCCGCGAGCCCGGAATCCATACCCCCGGAGTCGGTGGCTCACGGCACACCGGGAGTATGGGGCCCGGGCTCGGCGCTGGCGCGCCGCCCCGGGACGACGAACGCCCGGACGACGCGTGCCGGGGCGCCCGCGCATGACCGCCCGCGCCCTCATGGTCCAGGGCACCGGCTCGGACGTCGGCAAGTCGCTGATCGTCGCCGGCCTGTGCCGGCTGCTCGCCGACCGCGGCCTGAGGGTCCTGCCGTTCAAGCCGCAGAACATGTCGAACAACGCGGCCGTGACGGCGGACGGCGGCGAGATCGGCCGCGCCCAGGCGCTGCAGGCGCGCGCCGCGCGGGTCGCCGCGTCCGTGCACATGAACCCGGTGCTCCTGAAGCCGCAGAGCGAGGTCGGCGCCCAGATCGTCGTGCAGGGCCGCGTCTTCGGCAACGCCCGCGCCAGGGACTACCAGTCGCGAAAGGCGGCGCTGCTGCCGCACGTGCTCGACAGCTTCGCGCGCTTGAAGTCCGCCGCCGACATCGTGCTGGTCGAAGGCGCGGGCTCGGCGTCGGAGGTGAATCTCCGGGCGAACGACATCGCCAACATGGGATTCGCCCGCGCCGCCGCGGTTCCGGTGGTGCTGATCGGCGACATCGACCGCGGCGGCGTCATCGCCAGCCTGTGCGGCACCGCCGCCGTCATCGATCCCGACGACGCGGCGCTGATCCGCGGCTTCCTGGTCAACAAGATGCGCGGCGACCCGACGCTGTTTTCGTCCGGCATGGACTTCGTCGCGCAGAAGACCGGATGGGCACCGCTCGGCCTGGTGCCGTTCTTCCGCGACGCCCACCGCCTGCCGGCGGAGGACGTCTTCGGCCTGGAGGTCGGATCCGCCGCGCCGCCATCGGAGAAGCGGGGACAGATCCGCATCGCCGTGCCGGTGCTGCCGTCGATCGCCAACTTCGACGACCTCGACCCGCTGCGTCTCGACCCCGCCGTCGACCTCGTGCTGCTGCGCAACGGCGCGCCGCTGCCGGCCGACACCGATCTCGTGATCCTGCCGGGCGCCAAGACGACCATCCGGGATCTGGCCGCGCTGCGCGCCGTGGGCTGGGACGCCGACATCGTCGCCCATGTCCGCCGAGGCGGCCGCGTGCTCGGCCTGTGCGGCGGATACCAGATGCTCGGACGCGAGATCGCCGATCCGGACGGCGTCGAGGGGCCGCCCGGCACGGCGCCGGGTCTCGGCCTGCTCGACGTGATCACGACGCTGACGGGGGAGAAATCACTCGTCGCCGTCACCGGCCGCACCGTCGCCGACGGCGTGCCGCTGTCGGGCTACGAGATGCACATGGGCCGCACCACGGGGCCCGGCACGGCACGGCCGCTGGTGCGGCTCGACGACGCGGCGGGCGGGCGCGACGACGGCGCCGTCTCGGCCGACGGCCGCGTCGCCGGCTCCTACGTCCATGGCTTCTTCGCCGACGATGCTCAGCGCGCCGCCTGGCTCGCCCGACTCGGCGCGCCGCCGGCGGAGCAGGGCGGGCTCGCCTACGAGGCGACGGTCGAGGCGACGCTCGACGCGCTCGCCGCGCATCTCGCGCGGCACATCGACGTGGAGACGATGCTGACCCTGGCTGCTTGAGCGCGCGCCGCGAGGCTCAGGCCTCGGGCCGCTCGCGACGTCGCAGGCGTGAGGCGAGCAGGCCGCCGCCCGCCATCGCGGCGAGCCCGCCGCCGAGCGCCAGGAGAGTCGGCGGATGGGCGGGCACCAGCGACCACTCCGGAAGGATCAGGTCGGCGGTGTTGTAGGGCTCGCCGCTGTAGACGCACATCGCCAGCGTCCCGTCGAGCAGCAGCGCGCGGTCGACCGTCTCGGCGAGCGCAATCACGTCCGGCGTGGCGTCGGGCCGCCCGCGCAAGTGGGCGAGCAGCGCCCGGGTCGCGGCCAGATAGGCGTGGGCGCAGCCGTTGAACGGGCTCGTCTCGTCGTCGAGCGTGCCCGGCATCACGCCCCACAGGCAGACGAGGAACTGCAGCTTCTCGTAGTTCAGCAGACGGCGGCCGGTCTCGTCGGACGGCCCGCGCTCGGCGAGCGCCAGGACCGCGGCGCGGTGCGTGTCGATCGCCGCCATCTGGCCATGCGACAAGGGCTCGATCCGCAGGCCGTCGGTGCGGCGCGCGCCGGAGGAATGGGCCAGCGCCGGCGGGGCGGCCAGGATCAGCAGGAGCGCGGCGACGACCCGCAGCAGAGTCCGCCGCTGCGCCATCCCGTCATCTCTCGATCGGCCGCCGCGCGGCGCTGCGCTCGGTCAGCGCCCCGAAGGCGAGGCCGAGGGCCGCCCACAATGCCGCCTGGGTGGCGAGCGAGGCGACCCGGAAGTCCCACAGGACCGCCGCCGGAAACGCCTCCGGCACCTCGCCGAGCGAGGGCAGGGCGTGCATCACCAGCGCCATCGCGGCCATGTAGGCACCGAGCCCGGCGAGTGCCGCGTTCCAGGCGCCGATCCGGGCGACGAGTCGCCGCCCGAGCCCGAGCGCCGCGACCGCGACCAGCACCGACATCCCGAGAAGGATGAAGTAGAGCGCGGTGCGCGGGCCGATCGTCTCGGCGCTGCCGACCGCCGGAGGCGCCGCCGGGTATTTGAGCTGCGGCACCAGCACCAGCACGACGAAGCCCGCGACGGCGAGCCACGCGGCCGCGGCCCGCGGTCCGGCGGCGCCGAGCCGTCCTTGCGCGAGCGCGAAGGCGAGCCCGAACAGCCCGCCCACCGCCGCGCCGAGCACGACGAGCCCGGTCATCAGCCCGACCGTGCTCTGCACGGTGCGGGAGAACACCTCGGCCGGCTCGGCGGCGGCGCCGGGCGCACCGGCCGCAGCAGCCGCTGCGGCGCCGTGCTCGGCATGCGCCTCGAATCCGATGGCGCGTTCGAGCGGCGGCTCGCCGATCAGCCAGGCGACCGCGAAAGCGACGACGGCCGCGAGGATGCCGCACAGCATCCCCCGGACCAGGAGAGTCCGGACCATGGCGGAGCCGGGCGGATCAGTGGCAGGGGAAGCCGAGGAGATGCCGGGCGTCGTGCACGAACTCGTGCACGACATTGCCGTCGAACAGCGCCAGCGCGCCCTGCTCGGCGCCGACGAACCATACGGCCAGCAGCGCGAGCAGACCGGCGAGCACGGCCCACGGGACGATCTCGCGCAGCGGGATCGCGGGCAGGGCGGGCACCGCGGCGGCGCCGGTGGACGGAATCACGACGTCGGACATGGCCTCTCTCCTGGGATGACGCGTCCCGTGCGAGCGTGTCGGTCGAGAGCTTCGGGGTCTGACTTCCGGCCCGTTCGAGGGCCGGTCACAGTGGCGCGACCGTGCCGGGCTTCCACCGGCTTCCCGTCTCTGACACAACGATGATGTACCCCGTACCGGGGCAAGTCAACGAGACCCGACGCTTCGACCCATGACGGCGCGCCTGATCCTGCTCTGCCATGCCGCGACGCCCGCCACCCGGGCGGCGCGCTTTCCGGCCGACGAGCTCGTCGAAGCCGGCGCGGCGGCATCGCTGCACGCCCTCGCGGCGCGGTTGCCCCAGCTCGATGCCGCGGTGTGTGGCCGGGAGCGGCGCTGCGGCGAGACGGCGGCGGGTCTCGGCCTCGACGCCCGGCCGGTCGCCGCGCTCGACGACTGGATGCTGGGCGGCTGGCGCGGCCGCGATCCCGGCGAGATCGTCGCGGGGGAACCGGAGGGCTTCGCCGCGTGGCGGTCCGATCCGGACGCGGCACCGCATGGCGGCGAGTCGCTGGCGATGCTGCTCGACCGCGTTCGGGCGTGGCTCGACGCCGGCCCGCCGCAGCGGCGATGCCTGGCCGTCACCCATCCGGCCGTGATGCGGGCCGCGATCGTGCACGTGCTCGGCGCGCCGGCGCTCTCGTTCTGGCGGGTCGACGCCGGGCCGCTCGCCTCGGCCGATCTGCGCCACGACGGCCGGCGCTGGGTCTTGCGGCCCGGCGGGCTCGATGGATTGTGACAGGCGGGTCGGAACATCTGACATGAGACTGCGAGACGAGATTCTGCGCGGGCACGGTGGGCGTGTCGACGAGGCCGAGCGGCTCTATCCGGAGGCGCCGACCCCCTGGGTCGACCTCTCGACCGGTGTCAGCCCGCACGGCTATCCGGTGCCGGCGGTCGATCCGGAGGCGTATCGGCGGCTGCCGCTCGGGCGCGACATCGCGGCGCTCGCCGAAGCGGCGGCGGCGGCCTACGGGCGGCCGGCCGGCACGGCGCTGATTCCGGTGGCGGGCAGCGAGACGGCGATCCGGCTGCTGCCGCTGATCCTCGGCCCGCGATTGCGGGTCGGCGTGGTGGGGCGCACCTACTCGTCGCACGCCGCCGCGTGGGAGGAGGCCGGCGCCGCGGTGCGGCCGCTGCCGGCGCTGCCCGACCCGGCGGGGCGCGATCTCGACGTCGCCGTGCTGGTCAATCCCAACAATCCCGACGGCGCGGCGGTGGCGCGCCCGGCTCTCGCGCGCTTCGCCGAGGAATGGACCGCGGCGGGGCGGAAGCTGATCGTCGACGAAGCCTTCGCCGACGTCGCCCCGGATCTGTCCCTGCTCGCGGCCGACCGGCTGCCGGACGGCGTGGTGGTGCTGCGGTCGCTGGGGAAGTTCTTCGGACTGGCCGGGCTGCGGGTCGGCTTCGTCGCGGTGGCGGAGCGCGCCGCGATGCCGTGGCGGCGCCGGCTCGGCGACTGGCCGGTGTCGGGGCCGGCCTGCGCGGTCGCGGCGGCGGCGCTGTCGGATGCCGACTGGATCGCGACGATGCGGGGGCGGCTCGCCGCCGAGCGGACGCGGCTCGAGGCGGTGCTGGCGGCGGGCGGCCTGCGCATCGTCGGCGGCACCGATCTGTTCGTGCTGGCCGAGGGCCCGGCCGGCATCGACCTCGTCGACCGCTTCGCCCGCGCCGGGATTCTCGTCCGCGGCTTCGCCCACACGCCGCACCGCTACCGGTTCGGCCTGCCGGCCGACGAGGCGGGGTGGGAGCGGCTCGACGCCGCCTGCCGCTCACTCGCCGCCGCTGCGGCGGGGCGGTGAGGCGATCCGGTCGATGGCGGCGCGCAGCAGCGCCGCCGCCCGGAACGGCGCGTGCAGCATCTTGCTCGCCGGCAGCACCAGGAAGAAGCCGGTGACCAGGCCGAGATGCAGCGTGAGCGCGAGGCCCATCAGCATCGTCTCGCGCAGCGCCAGCACGGCGAGGCCGCTCGCTGCGACGAGCCCGAGCAGGGTGAGAAACACGCGGTTGAGCCGCGTCTCGCCGGGTTCCGCCGGCGCCGGGTCGGCCCGCACCTCCAGCGCGAGGAGCCCGGCGATGCCGGCGAGCATCAGCACGCCGCCCGCCGTGCCGGAGAGCACCGGCAGGCTCCAGAAGCCGTAGGGTGCCCGCACCCCGGCGACGTGGTGCCAGAGCGCGGCCGACAGCGTCGACAGCACCGTCAGGGCGAAGCCCGCCACCATCGCGTGATGGGCGATGCGGCGCTCCTGCGACAGCCGCTCGCCGGCGTCGTTGCAGCCGTGCCCGCCGCCGCCGAGATTATTCAAGGTGACGATGTCCACCAGCGCCGGTCCCAGCGCCCGCCGGACGATCTTTCCAGGCACGGCCGGCGCGATGCTGCGCCAGAAGGCGAGCGTCGAGGCGGCGATCGACCCGACCGCCCACAGGAACGACAGCCCGGCCGCCGTCGTCATCGCGCCCCACGGCACCACACGGTAGAAGGCGCCGTCGCCGCGATGCACGCCGAACAGGATCCCGGACGGCACCGTGAGCAGCACGAGGAGCAGCGCCAGCAGGGTCACGCCGCCCGCCACGGCGGCCACCGCCCAGGCCCGCCGGCCGAAGCCCGCGGCGAGCCAGCGCGGCCGCGAAAAATCGGCGTAGGAGAGCCGGCGCGCCGCCGCCAGCGTCTGCGGGACGTTGACGGCGAAGGGATGTGGCGGGGCATACTGGCAGGCGTACCAGCAGCCGCGGCAGCCGTGGCACAGATTGGCGATGTGGGCGACGTCGGCGAGCGGGACCGTCGCCTTGCCGGCGATCGCCGGGAACACGGCGCAGACGCCGTCGCAATACATGCAGGCGCTGCACAGCCGCAGCACCCGCTCGGCCTCCTCGACGACCTCACGCGGCGGCACGGGCGGCCTCCTCGCCGGCGATCCGGCCGGTGACGGCGGCGAGCGTGACGCCCAGCCCGGCCAGATAGCCGTGCCGCAGCACGTTGGCGGCCATCGCGGTGCCGGCCGCGAACACGCGGGGCGCCACGCGGTCGCCGCGCAGGAGGACCCGCATGCGCGCATCCACGGCGACGCCGAAATGCGTGAAGGTGAGGCCGGGCAGCAGCGGCCAGGCGGCGAGCGGCAGCGCCGTCAGCGGCCGTACGGCGGGCTCGCGCCCGGCCGCCTCGGCGTTGAAGGCCCGCACCGTGGCGTCGAGCGCGGCGGGATCGAGCTCCAGCCGGCGGGCCAGCTCGGCGAGCGTCGGCGCCGCCACGGGCGGAAGCGCGGTCGGGCCGGCGCGCCGCAGCCCGTCCTGGTCGACGATCAGATAGGCGAGCTGGTCCGGGCAGGCGGCGATGCGCGCCCCCCACTGGGCGTAGTGGGTGCGCCGGGTGTCGGCGCGCTCGTCGGCGAGCCGCTTCGCCGTCCGGTCGACCACGATGCCGTGCGGAATGCCGGTGATGCGGGTGACGATGCCGCCGTCGAAGCGCGGCCCGCGCGCGTCGACGGCGACGATGTGGGCGCTCGCCGGATCGCCGACCGGCACGGCGCCGGCATCGAGCAGCAGGTCGAGGCCGCGGCCCGTGCAGTAGGGCGAGCCGCGCACCACCATGCGCTCCGCCGCCGCGCCGAAGTCGATGCGCAGCCGGGCGGGGTCGGCCTGGTAGCCGCCGGTGGCGACCACCACGGCCTTGGCGATCACCCGCGCGCCGGTGCCGGCCTGCGCGACCTCGGCCTCGCAGCCGTCGTCGCCGAAGCGCAGGGCCGTGAGCTCGGTGCCGCAGGCGATCGCGACGCCGAGCTGTCGCGCCGTCGCGTAGAGCGCGTTCACCATCGCCTTGCCGCCACCGAACAGGAAGGCGGTGCGGCGCGAATAGGGCAGCACGCCCTGGTCCAGCGCCTGCAGCAGGACGCCGTTCGCGATCAGCCACGGCGCGATCGTCGCCGAGGCGCGGATCAGCGTGCGGGCGAGCGGCTCGTCGGTGTCGCCGCCGGTGACGCGGACGAGATCGGCCCAGAACTCCTCGGGCCGGTAGCCGTCCGGCACGTAGCGGGCGGGGCCGTCATGGGCGATGCGGAAGTTGCGTGCGTGGCGGGTGTTGCCGCCGCGCAGCGCCGCCGGCGCCGCCTCGACGAGCCGCACCGACGCACCGGCGCGGCGGGCCGCGATGGCCGCGCACAGGCCGGCCGCGGCGCCGCCGGCGACCAGCACGTCGACCCGGGAGGTGGTCTCGTCGCTCATGATTCCCCAGCGGCAGCGCGGCGCCCTCATAGGTACGGCCGCGCGACCCTGTCAACGCGGCCGCCGGCGGGGCCGGCTTGCGCGGGAGCGCGCGGCGTGCATCAAGGGCCCGGGCGGTATGGTTCGGGGGGACGAGCGTGGGCGACCTGATCTTTCTCACCGGGCCGGTGCGCAGCGGCAAGAGCCGGCGCGCCGTCGACATCGCCATGGGGTTCGGCGACGCGGTGGTGTTCGTCGCCACCTACCGGCGCGATCCGGCCGATGCCGAGATGGCCGAGCGGGTGCGTCGCCATCAGGCGGAGCGGCCGGCGACCTGGCGGACCCTGGAGGCGCCCGACGGCATCGCCGACGCGCTCGCGGCGCTCGATCCGCCGCCCTCCGGCGTGGTGATCGACAGCCTGGTGCTGTGGCTCGCCGACCGCTTCGACCGCGACGCGGCGGCGCTCGACGAATGGAGCCGGGAGCTGGACAGGTTCCGGGCGATGCCGTGGCCGGTCGTCGTGATCGGCGACGAGATCGGCTGGAGCCCGGTGCCGATGGACGCGTCGCTGCGCCGCTTCCGCGACCTCGCCGGCTTCCTCGGCCAGCGCACCGCCGCCGCGGCGACCGAGGCCTGGCTGATGGTCGCCGGCTGCCCGGTGCGGCTGAAGTGACGGGGCGCGGCCCGGGCGCCGTTTCCGGTCCCCGCGTGAGCACGACGGGATGCTCACATCTCAGAAAGCTGAGCGGTTTCAGTGAGGGGCAAACACGCCGGCCGCCCTCTCCGCCCTCTCCGCCGTCGTCGCCGGGCTCGACCCGGCGACCCATCTCTCGGCGAGAGAGCGCTTTCAGGTGAAGGTGATGGATGCGCGGTCGAGCCTGCGCATGACGCTCCTTTGCGTGGCACGCGATGTGTGCATCCCGTAGCGCGTGAGCAGCCCGCCGAGCCGAGGGCTGGCGGGCATGCTCTCCGCGTCGAGAGGGCGTCGTCGCGTCCCGCCGCCGAATGCCGGCGGGGGAGGGCACCTACCAGCGATACTTCACGCCGCCCGTGACGGTGAGCGGCCGGCCCTGGTAGCAGTAGCCGGCATCACAGGTGATGTAGTCCTCGTCCAGCAGGTTCTGAAGGTTGACCTGCATGCTCCAGCCCTTCAGCTGCGGGCCGAGGTTGACGAGGTCGTAGCTCAGCTTGGCGTCCACGAGCGCATAGGCGCTGTTCTGGAAGGTGTTGAGCGCATTGCCCCAGGTGGAGCCGGTGTAGCGCACGCCCGCGCCGACCCCGAGGCCCGCCAGCACGGTGCCGGGCTGGAACTGGTAGTCCGCCCACACCGAGAACGAGTGTTGCGGCTGGCCGGACGGGGTGAGACCGATGGTCTCCGGATCGCCGGCCATGTTGGTGAGATCCAGATAGGCATAGGCGCCGCGCAGCTTCAGCCCGGCCCCGAGATTGGCCACCCCTTCCAGCTCGAAGCCGCGCCCGCGCACCTCGCCGGTCTGGACCTGGTAGACCGGGTTGGTCTCGTCGGTGACGAGCCCCTTGTCCTGGTCGATCTGGAACACCGAGGCGGCGACATAGCCGTCGAAGCCGGCGGGGGCGTACTTCACGCCGCCCTCGATCTGCCGGGCGGTGGTGGGCACGAAGCTGTTGCCGGAGATGTCGGTCCCGAGATTGGGCGCGAACGAGGTGGAATAGCTGACGTAAGGCGCGATGCCGTTGTCGAACCGATAGGTGAGACCGGCACGGCCGGTGAACGCCTTGTCGTCCAGATCCTGGGTGGTGCTGGTCAGCAGGTCGTCGTTCGTGGTCTCGACCCGGTCGTGCCGTCCGGTCAACGTCAGGATGAAGCCGCCGAACTTCGCCTGCTCCTGCACGTAGACCCCGAGCTGATTCTGCTTCTGACGAAAGCGCGAGGCGTTGAACTCCGGATCGTAGACCGGACCCAGCGCCTGCTCGAGCGTGTAGTTGTAGTCCGACGCCGTGCCGTAGCCGATGCCGCTGTCGAGGCCGAGGTGGGAATAGTCCACGCCCACCAGCAGCGTGTGCTCGACCGCTCCGGTGGCGAACTTCGCCTGCAGCTGATTGTCGACTACGAACGAATCCAGCTTGTCGTGGACATAGCCGCTGTACCGGCTGGCCGTGTTGGTCGCGGCGTCGAACGAGGTCTCGCCGGTGTAGCGCACCGAGGTGTCGGCGTAGCCGTAGCGCAGCTTCTGCCGAACCGTGATGCTGTTGTTGACGTCGTGCTCGGCCAGATAGCCGACCCGGTACTGCGTCTGCTTCAGGCTGTTGTAGTCGCCGGGGGTCTTGCTGAACGCATCGGCGCCGGAGCCGGTCCAGGCGTAGTAGGGAAGCGATGCCGGGGTCTCGTATTTCAGGTATTCGCCGAGAAAGGTGATGCGGGTGCTGTCGTTCGGCTTGTAGGTGAAGGCCGGGGCGACGAAGGCCGCGTCGTTGACGCCGCCGCCCAGAACGTTCGGCGAGCCCGCGTCCCGCAACAGTCCGGTGAGGCGGTAGAGCAGCGTGCCGTCCTTGTCCACCGGCCCGCCGGTGTCGAACTGGCCCTGCCAGAGGTCGTAATTTCCGGCCCGAACCTCGACCTCGCCGAAAGCCTTCTCGGTGGGGCGCTTGGAGGTGATGTCCACCAGCCCGCCGGGGGAACCGAGGCCGTAGAGCGCCGAGCTCGGGCCGCGCAGCACGGTGACGTTCTCGACGCCGTAGGGCTCGACCTTGAACACCGCCATGTTGGAGCCCGGCAGGCGCAGGCCGTCGCGGTAGATGCCGTTGTAGGTGGTGTCGAAGCCGCGGATCGTGAACGAGTCGTAGCGCGGATCGTAGCCGCTCTGGCCGGTGCGCACGCCCGGCGTGTAGGCGACCGCCTCGGTGAGCGTCTGGACGTTGCGGTCGTCCAGCTCCTGCCGGGTGACGACCGTGACCGACTGCGGCGTCTCGATCAGCGGAGTGTCGGTCTTGGTGCCGGCGGTGCTGGCGGTGGCGACGTAGCCGACCGTGCCGCTCGCCTGCACGTCGATGGGGTCGAGCGGGATGGTGCCGGGCGGGCCGCCGCCGTCGTGTCCGGCGCCGGCGGCACTGGGATCGACGATCGTCACCTGCCGTGGGGCGGTGAAGCGGTAGGCGAGCCCGGTCCCGGCCAGCATGCGGCCGAGCGCTTCCTGTGGGGTCAGCGTGCCGGAGACCGCCGAGGAGCGACGTCCACCGAGCTTGGCGGTGTCGTAGAACACCTGAATGCCGGCGCGCTGGGCGAAGATCAGCACGCCGCGGTTGAGGTCCTGTGCCGGAATGTCGAAGGCGATGCGGCCGGGCGTCGCCGTACCGACGCTCGCCGGCTGGGCCGGCGCGTGACCGGGGATCGCGACCGACGCCAGAAGCCCGGACAGCAGGCCGACCGCCAGCCCGGGCCGCCGCGTGGCGGCATCCGCCCTTTCCTTCGTCTCACGCATGTCCACCTCATCCCCCGTGTGCCGGCGCCATGCCCGGCGCCACGCTGCTCCCGGGGATGGAGACAACCGGGACGGCGAAACACCGTAAAAAAAGAGTCCGGAGGTTCAGTAGAGCACCGTGACCAGCGGCGGCAGCGAAGAGGCGTTCGCGCCCAGCTCGGCCGTGATGGTGCGAATGACGTCGTCGAGATCGCTGGTGGCGAACACGCCGCTGACCCGGCGCTGCGCGAGCTGGGTGCTGGCGACGACGATGCGGCCGCGCCGGTAGCGGTTGAGCTTGCGCACCACGTCCTGCAGCGGCACGGAGTCGAACACCAGCAGGCCGGTGCGCCACGCCGTGGCCTCGGCGACGTCGACGGTGTCGACCCGGCCGAACCCGTGGGACACGTCGTACTGCACGGTATGGCCGGGCGACAGCACGACCCGGTCGACCCCGCGCTCCGGGGTGTCGAGCGCGACCTCGATGCGATGCTCGACGGCGGTGACCCTGGCGCCGTCCGGCCGCTCCTCGACGAGGAACTGCGTACCGAGCGCGGTCGTCGTGCCGTGAGCGGCATCGACCACGAAGGGGCGGCGCTCTTTGCCGTCGCGCGGGGTGGCGTGGAAGAACGCCTCGCCCGAGAGCAGCGTCACCCGGCGCTCGTCTGCGCCGAAATGCAGGACGATGGCGCTGTCCGGTCCGAGCTCGACGAGGGAGCCGTCGGCGAGCGTCACCTGCCGGGTCTGGCCGGGCGCGGTGCGCCAGTCGGCGGTCAGGGCGATCCACGGGTCGCCGACGTGATAACGCAGGCTCAGCAGTCCGAGCACGAGGAGGGCGACGACGCCGGCGATTCCGGCACGGCCGACGGTCGTCTTGCGGGCGGGGCGCGGCACGGTGCGGAGCGGCCCGGGATCGTGCCGCAGCAGATCGAGGCTGCGCCACGCCCTGTGCGCCTCCTCGAACGCCGGCCGATGGTCTGGATGGGCCTCCAGCCAGTGCCGGAACGCCTCGCGCTCGCTGTCGTCGAGCGGCCGGCCGTCGAGGCGGGCGACCCACTCGGCGGCACGCCGGTCCGCGTCCGACGATCGATCCTCGTTCACGCCGCCACCATGCAACAGTCCGGACGCCTCCCTCGGGAAACGAAGACAACCGGCGGAGCCACGTCCCGTAACGGACCGGGTCGGTCTAGCGCGATCTGAGCCGCTGCGTCATGTGCTGGATCGCCATTGCCAGATGTTTCTGCACCGAGCTTTCCGAGATCGAGAGCGCGCTGGCGACCTCGGCATGGGTGAGGCCGTCGATGCGATTGAGCACGAAGATCTGCTGGGTGCGCAGCGGCAACTCGCCGACGAAGCGCTGGAGTCGCTCGAGCCGGAGCTTGGCGTCCGCGGCGTCTTCCGGCGTCGGCGCGTCGGCCGCGATGTCGCCGAACCATTCGGGCGGCACGCTGTCGGTGCGGCGCGTCGCCCTCTGCTTGTGATGGTTGAGCAGCAGGTGGCGGGCAATGGTGTAGAGATAGGCGCGGAAGTCCTGCACCCGGGCTTCGGGCCGCTCGATCACGCGCAGAAACGTGTCCTGCACGAGATCGGACGCCGTGTGCGCATCGCCGAGCCGGTGCCTGAGATATGTCCTCAGCTCGGGCCCATGGGCCGTGAACGCCATTTCCAGGTCGCCAGTCACCGTGCCGAAACCTCGTCCGCCGCGTGGGGAGACGCTCGATGGTCGATCGACCACGCTTAGGCGAGGATAAATAGCAATGCAATTTCAATAGTATGGATTAAATCTAAGGTGGCGGGCCGCTCGTTGCCCACGGCGCGTCTCCGGTTCCGGAAAACCAATTTCGCCGCCTGCGGTTGGTCTAGCGCGAGGACTCTGGTTCTGCGCCGTCGCGGCATGGCGCGGAGGGTGGGGACGTGGTCGCCTTCCGGGTCGGCGCGCCGGCCGCCTGCAGCAGGCGGCCGTGCTCGGTCGCGAGCCGCACGAACGCGACCCCGAAGGCGGCGTCGAGACGGCGGTCCTCGAACAGCGCGTCGGCCGGCGCGTCGGCGACGAGGCGGCCGCGATCGAGCAGCACGATGCGCTCGAAGCAGCGGAAGGCGAGGTCGAGGTCGTGCATGACGACGACGCACAGCCGCTCGCGGCCGCGCGCCGCCAGCATCTCCACCAGCGCCATGCGGTGGCGGATGTCGAGGCTGGCGCCCGGCTCGTCGGCGAGCAGGATCGGCGGATCGACCGCCAGCACCATGGCGAGCAGCACGCGCGCCCGCTCGCCGCCCGACAATGCCGACCACCGGCGGCGACGGAGCGTCACGAGATCGTTCGACTCGATCGCCGCGTCGATCGCCGTGATCGACGGGGCGCCGCCGCGCTCGACGCCGAGCCGCACCAGATCCGTCACGCTCAGATCCCAGTGCGGAGAAAAATGCTGCGGCACGTAGCCGAGCAGGCGTCCGCGCTCGCGCGCCGGGACGGCGGCCAGCGGCCGGTCGCCGAGCAGCACCGTGCCGGAGGTCGGCGCGGTCTGGCCGGCGAGGACGCGCAGCAGCGTCGACTTTCCGGCGCCGTTGGGGCCGACGATGGCGACGCTGCCGGTGTTCGGCAGGGCGAGGCTGGTCCCTGCGAGCAGGCGGGCGCCGCGCCGCTCCACCGTGACGTCGTCGGCGACGAGCGGGCTCATCGGCGCAGCTCGCGGGCCAGCAGGACGACGAAGAACGGACCGCCGGCCAGCGCCGTGACGAGGCCGAGCGGGATCTCGGCCGGCGGCAGCGCGGCGCGGGCGAGCGCGTCGGCGGCCGTCACCATGGCGGCGCCGGTCAGCGCCGCGGCCGGCAGCAGGGCGCGGTGCATCGGCCCGACCAGCCAGCGCGCCACGTGCGGCGCCGCGAGCCCGACGAAGGCGACGAGCCCGCTGAACGCCACCGCGATCGCCACCACGGCCGCTCCCGCCAACACGGCGACGTCGACGAAGCGCCGTACGTCCTGGCCGAAGCCCGCCGCCATGGTCTCGCCGAGGCCGAGCAGGTCGAGCCCGCGGGCGAGCGGCAGCGTGGCGACCACGCTCGCGACCGTCGCTGCGGCGAGGCCGGCCAGCACCGGCCAGGACGGTGTCTGCACGCCTCCGAGGATCCAGCTCAAGACCACCTGCAGGTTCACGGTGTCGTCGGACAGCGCCAGCATCAGGAAGGAGCGCAGCGCCCCCAGCACGGCGGCGACCGCGACGCCGGCGAGCAGCAGGCCGGCGGCGTCGATGGTGCCGGCGAGCCGCGCGATGGCCATCACGATCACGGTGGCGCCCCAGGCACCGAGAAACGCCAGCACGGCGAGAACGAGCGCCTGCGGCAGCCCGAGCGGCACCAGGAGCGCGACGCTCGCCCCGAGCGCGGCGCCGCCGGCCGAGCCGAGCAGATAGGGCTCCGCCAGCGGATTGCGGAACACGCCCTGGAAGATCGCGCCGCCGAGCCCGAGCAGCGCGCCGCAGCAGGCCGCGGCCAGCACCCGCGGCAGCCGCCAGTCGATCAGCAGTTTTGCACGGAGCGTGTCCGGCCCGGCGAGGGCGGAAACCAGATCTGCGGGGCTCGCCCAGTCGTGGCCGGCGCAGACGCCGAAGGCGATCAGCGCGACCAGCGCGAGCGACAGGATCAGCCACGGCTTCGCCGCCTCCGTCATCGGGCCGGGTCCGGATGCAACACGGCCGCGAGGCGCTCGATGCCGTCGACGGTGCGGGGGCCCGGAATCAGGAACTCGGCCCGTGGCACCGTGAAGGCGCGACCCGTCCTCACGGCGCGCATGTCGCGCCAGCCGGCGCGTGCGGACAATTCGGCCAGATCCTCGGCCCGGCCGGCGAACAAGAGCACGTCGGGATCGGCGCGCAGCACCGCCTCGGGCGAGACCTGCGAGAGCGTCGGCGACTGGTCCAGACCGAACCTCCCGCCGGCGAGCGCGACGGCGTCGGCCGTGTAGGTGTTCGGCCGCGCGACCAGCACGAGGCCGTTGCCGAGCCGGCCCGTGATCATGATCACGCGGGGCCGCGGCCGGTCGTTCAGCCGGTCCGTCACGCGCGAAATCCGCGCCTCCAGCCGCGCCGCCACCGCCTCGCCCGCGGCCGGCACGCCGGCGGCGCGGCCGAGCAGGCGGATGTTCGCCATGACCTCGGCGACGGTGCGCTGCATGAGCACCAGGACCGGCACGCCGATCCGCTCCATCGGGTCGACGAGCTGATGCGCCGCCTGGCGGGACGGCGTCACCACCACGAGATCGGGGTCTCGGGCCACCACGGCGTCGACCGAGAAGCCGAGCCGGCCGCCGACCAGCGGCCGGTCCAGGACCTCGGGCGGAAACCGCGTGTAGGCCTCGATGCCGACGATGCGGTCGGCGAGGCCGAGCGCCGCCACCATCTCGGTGTTGGAGGCGAAGATGGTGACGATGCGACGGGCCGGGCCGGGCAGCGTCACGGTCCGCCCGAACGCATCGGTCAGCACGATCGGCCCGGCCCGAGCCTGGCCGATGGTGGCCGGACCGATCGCAGCTGCGAGCGCCGCGAGGACGCCGAGCGTCAGCATCCCGCGACGCGTCGCCCGCCGCATCAGAACCGCGCCTGCAGGCCGACCAGCATCTCGCGGCCCGGCATCGAGGTCCCGCAGCCGCCGTTCTGCCATTTCGGGTTGGCGATGCAGGGATAGCTGTCGAGCGCGATGAAGATCGGGTTCTCGTTGACGTCGAACAGGTTGTTGATCGTCGCGAAGAGCTTCACGTTGGCCGTGAGGGCGATCTCGCCGCGCAGGTTCCACACCCAGAACGGATCCTTGCGGTAGGCCGTGGTGTTGCGCACCTGGCCGGCGAGCAGCAGATACTCCTCGCTCGCGTACCACATCGGGCCGCGCAGCACGCCGGCGACCTGGACCAGCCAGTCCTTCCACGGTCCGCCGGTCTGGCCGAACCGCGTGCCGACGGCGGCTTGGTACTCGTACATGCGGGTGACCTTGTCGGTCCCGGCGGCCGCCGACGCGCCCTCGTCCTGCATCTCGAAATTGTAGGCGCCGTTCGCCCACAGGCTCCATCGCCACGTCCCGGGATCGCGGTCGAGCACCTTGAACATGTCGGCGTCGGCCTGCAGCTCGACGCCGCGCACCCGGATGTCGCCCGGGTTGTTGATGTAGTCCGACGTGTTGGCGACGCCGCTGCGCGACCTCGTCGTGATGCGGTTCGAGATGGTGTTCTGGAACAGCGCGACGTCGACGCGCCAGCCGGTCCGCATGAAGGTGGTGCCGACCTCGTACTGCTCGGCGGTCTCCGGGGTCAGGTTCGGATTGCCGAAGGTGCGGCCGCCGCCGACCGCGGTGAAGTCGGCCGCGAGCTCGGAGGCGGTCGGTGCGCGGAATCCCGTCGAGGTGCCGACGCGCCACGACCACCAGTCGAGCATCTTCCAGGTGGCGCCGGCCGAGTAGGTGGTCGCCTGGTAGTCCGAGGTGCCGGTCTTCTGCGAGGCGAGGTTCGGGGTCGGATCGAACGAGGTCTGCCCCCAGGTCTGGCGCACGCCGCCGCGGATCACCACGCGATCGTCGAACAGCTTCTGGGAGTCCTCGGTATAGAAGGCCCACACGGCCTCGGTCTGGTTGTAGTCGTAGGGTGCGACCTGACCGGTCGAGGCGATCGGGCTGCCGGGGAGATAGACGCGGGTGCGGTCGGAGCGCAGCCAGCTGTTCTCCCAGTCGAGGCCGAGGATCAGCTCGTTGCCGGTCCACGGCGTGACGCGCGGCACGAAGCGGCTGCCGACGATGTCGAGATGGCGCTCGTTTCGGTCGCTCGCCGTGCCGACCACGGCGTTGCCGCCGCTGGCGATGGTCGGCGACGCCCAGTTGAAGACGTCGACGTCGGACACCGCGTAGGTCTGCAGCATCCAGCGCGCCCAGCCGTCCGGCACCTTGCCGTCCCAGACCACGTCGAGCGAGCGGTTCCAGCGGTCGTCCCGAGAGTAGATGTTGGCGGTCGAGCCGCGGAAGCCGGCGTCGTAGACGCCGTCGGTCCGCACGTTGATGTCGATGCGCTGGTTCGGGTCGATCTGCAGGCCGAAGGCGCCGGACGCACCGGCGCGCTTCCACGCGGTGTTCAGCTCCTTCGCCCCGCCGCCGACCCGGTAGTTGTCGCTCTTGCCGCCCGACAGGCCGACATACCAGTCGACCTGCTCGTAGACACCGCCGGTCTGTGCCTTGCCGCGCAGCTGGCCGAACGAGCCGCCGCTGGTCTCCAGGAGCGTCCCGGGCGCGGTGCGGCCCGTCTTCATGATGATGTTGATGACGCCGCCGATGTTCTGGCTGCCGTAGAGCACCGAGGCGGGGCCGCGCACCACCTCGATGCGCTCGACGTCGTTGGACGAGAGCTTCGACAGGTTGGCGGTGCCGGCACGCCGGCCGTTGATCAGCACCAGCACCTGGCCCTTGAAATCGCGGCCCTGGCCGTCGCTCGCCGCGCCGCGGATGTTGATCGAGGTCTGGGCCGGGGTCCACTCGCTGAAGAAGCCGACGGCGTTCTCGGCGAGCAGGTCCGTCACCGAGCGGGCCGCCGAGGTCTTGATCTTCTCCTGGTCGATGACCTGGATGGTCTCGGGGATCTGCTCGCGCGGTTCGGGGCGGCCCGTCGCCGTCACCACCATCTCGTCGAGCGTGACGTTCTGGGCCCGGGCGGTGTCGCCCGCGGCGGCGAGCGCGAGGGCGACGCCGGAGAGGAGGGCGGTGCCGTGGAGACGCCGGTTCATGCGACCCTCCACACCAGCACGGCCGACACCTTCTCCACCTGGAGCCGCGCACCGCGCGGCCCGTGGATCAGCTGCTCGTCGAGACGGGCGAGCAGGGCGGGGCGTCTGGGGTCGTCGGGAGGGAATCCGAGCCGGTCGGCCAGATGCGTCGCGACGGCGCCGAGGTCGTCGACCGGAAGCCGGAACGTCCACGACACGTGCTCGATCACGTCGGGCCGGCGGTCGGGACCGAGGCCGGCGAGCACCAGGTCGACGCCGGGCGTGACGTCCTCGCCGTGCCACTCCGGCGGCAGGCAGGCGGCGAGGCAAAGGCCGCGCGGCCCGTGCTGGGCCGGCACGATCCACACGATGGTCCGCCGGGCCCAGGCGCGGCAGCGGCCCAGGAAATCGGCGGGCGTGGTCAGGGTCGCCGGCATGTTGGCGGCCAGCACGGTGTCGCAGCCGCGCTCCGCCAGGGTCGCGTCCTGCCAGTCGCAGGGCTGGACCGCCGGGCCGTTCTCGATCGCCGCGAGGCGGGCCCGCATCACCGCGGCGGGCTCCACCGCGGTCCACGCCGCGGCGGGGTCGCGCAGCGCCCCGCCGAGCTGGCCGCCGCCGGCGCCGAGGTCGAGCAGGTCGCCGATGGCGGGGACATGGCGGCGGACCACCGGGGCCACCCGGGCCACGTAGTCGGAGGCGTCGATGCCGGCGGCGTAGAGTCCGAGCGGGTCGATGGGCATGGAATCGTGGTGACAGCGGTGCGAGTGGAGGGCGGTATGGCCGTCGTCGGCGGCCGTGCAGGCCGGGGCCGTCGGCGGGCAGCACGCCGGCCCGAGCCGCGCGCGCCGGCGGCCCCCGAGCGGAGCCGAGGTCAGTCCGAAATTCCGTGTCATGAGAGCCCCCGAAGCGGCCCTCCGCCCGAATGCGCGACCGCCGTCTGCATGCAATGTAATAACATTACATAATTGGAGCTTGTCAATCGCCGGCCGGTTGTGGCCGGTGCGAGCGCCGACGGCACGGGCGTCGAGGATGCGGGCGGCAGCGGCCCGGAACGCGATCGGGACGGCCGGACGCGGGCGCGCCGGCGGCGCGGCGATCACGTCCAGGGCGGGCGTTTCGGAACGGGCGGACAGGCTCCCGTCGGGGACGGGAGCGGCAGGGATCGAGGGCACGAGAGAATCCTCGCAGCGGGCGTGGCACGTCACCGCGAGGAAGGTCGCTCCGTCCGTGCGTGCACGTCCGGCTCGGCCACCATCGGTACACCCCGACCAACGGTTCCGCGTGTGACCACGGCTGACGGCAGGTCTCCTGGCTCGCGGGTCGCCGCCCTTCGTCGCCTTCCCGGGTGCGAGACCCCAGTGGACCAATGACGAAGGACTCGCCGCTCACAGTTGCGGGGGCAGCCACGGCATCCGGCTCGCGCCGTCACCGTGTTCCCTTTTCATCCCGTGAGGGAACCGTCGGCTCCACGTTAAGAATGGATTAATCCGGCTGTCAATTCGGGCCAGTGTGTTCTCGGTGGCGTGTTGCGCGGCGGGCACGGATCAGGCCCCGCCCGGCATTGACGCATCGCGCGGCGCGCCCGTATCAGTCCGCCCCGCACCGTGCAGGGTGCGACCGGCGGGCCGGCCCGGCCCGGACAGAGAGAGCGAACGTGAGCGCACAGCCTGCCGACCAGGTCTCGCCCGGCGCGCCGGTCCGCTGGCTGTCGCTGATCGGCATCGGCGAGGACGGCATCGCCGGGCTGACCGAAGCCGCCAGGGTGCTGGTGCGCTCGGCCGAGCTGGTGGTCGGCGGCGAGCGCCATCTGGCGCTGGCGGCCGAGCTGGTGCGCGGCCGCAGCCTCGCCTGGCCGCGACCCATGGCGCTGGCGTTTCCGGAGATCACGGCGCATCGCGGCCGGCCCGTGGTGGTGCTGGCGACCGGCGACCCGTTCCACTACGGAGTCGGGCGCATGCTGGCCGGCCTCGTGCCGGCGGACGAGATTCTCTCGCTGCCGCAGCCGTCGAGCTTCAGCCTCGCCGCCTCGCGGCTCGCCTGGTCGCTGCCGGACCTGACGCCGGTGACGCTGCACGGGCGGCCGCTCGCGACCGTCGTGCGGCATCTGCAGCCGGGCGCCCGAATCCTCGCGCTGTCATGGGACGAGACGACGCCGCGAAAGCTCGCGGAGCTTCTGGTGTCGCGCGGCCTCGGCGACAGCCGCATCCATGTGCTGGAGGCGCTCGGCGGCCCGCGGGAAAACGTCCGGCAGGCGGTGGCGAGGGATTTCGATCTCGGAAACATCGATCCGCTCAACCTGATCGGGCTCGAGGTGGTCGCGGCGGCGGACGCGACCGTGGTGCCGCTGGCGCCCGGGCTCGACGACGCGCTGTTCGAGCACGACGGCCAGCTCACCAAGCGCGACATCCGCGCCGTGACGCTCGCGGCGCTGGCGCCGCGCCAGGGCGAGCTGCTGTGGGATATCGGCCTCGGCGCCGGGTCGGTCGCGATCGAGTGGCTGCTGCGCCATCCCGCCATGCGGGCGATCGGCATCGAGGACCGCCCGGAGCGCGCCGCACGCGCGGCCCGCAACGCGGCGGCGCTCGGCACGCCGGATCTGCGCATCGTCGAAGGCCGCGCCCCGGCGGCGCTGAAAGACCTGCCGGCGCCCGACGCCGTGTTCGTCGGCGGCGGCTTCTCCGACGAGGGCGTGTTCGAGGCGGCGTGGGCGGCGCTGAGGCCGGGTGGCCGGCTGGTGGTCAATGCGGTGGCGCTGGAGACCGAGGCGCGGCTGTTCGCCCTGCATGCGACGCACGGCGGCGAGCTGGTGCGGCTGCAGGTGTCGCGCGCCGAGCCGGTCGGCACGATGACGGGCTGGCGGCCGGCCATGCCCGTGACCCAGTGGCGGGTGAGCAAGCCGTGATGGCCGCCGGGGTGGGATTTCGGCGCGGCGCCCCGTGTGGCGAGATTCTCGCGGCGGTGCGGCAGGCGTGCGAGGCCGCGGGCGTGGCTGTCGCGGCACTCGGTGCGCTCGCCACCGCGGACTTCAAGTCCGACGAGAGCGGCGTCCATGATGCGGCCGGCACGCTCGGCGTGCCGCTGGTCGCATGCCCGCGTGAAGACCTCGACCGGGTGAGCGACCGTATCCTCACCCGCTCGCACGCCGTCGCGGCGGCGGTCGGCGTGTCCTCGGTCGCCGAGGCCGCGGCGCTCGTCGCCGCCGGGCGGAACGCGCGCCTGCTCGGCCCGCGCGTCGCGGCCGGCACCGCGACTTGCGCCCTCGCCAGTGGAGACGGACCGTGACGATCCATTTCATCGGCGCCGGCCCGGGCGCGCCGGACCTGATCACGGTGCGGGGACGCGACCTGCTGGGGCGCTGCCCGGTCTGCCTCTATGCCGGCTCGCTGGTGCCGAAGGCGCTGCTCGATCATTGCCCGCCGGGCGCCCGCATCGTCGACACGGCGCCGCTGTCGCTCGACGAGATCGTGCAGGAGTTCGTCGCCGCCACCGAGGCCGGGCGGGACGTGGCGCGGCTGCATTCGGGCGACCTCTCGGTGTGGAGCGCGCTCGGCGAGCAGCTCCGCCGCCTCGACGCCCTGAACATCCCCTACACGGTGACGCCCGGCGTGCCGTCCTTCGCGGCCGCCGCCGCGGCGCTGGGGCGCGAGCTGACGCTGCCCGAGGTCGCCCAGTCGGTGGTGCTGACCCGCACCTCGGGCCGCGCCTCGGCGATGCCGGACAGCGAGAGCCTCGCCGCCTTCGCCGCCACCCGGGCGACGCTCGCCATCCACCTGTCGATCCATGTCCTGGACAGGCTCGTCGCCGAGCTGACGCCGTTCTACGGCGCCGACTGCCCGGTCGCGATCGTGTTCCGGGCGAGCTGGCCCGACGAGCGCATTCTTCGCGGGACGCTGTCCACCATCGTGGCGCAGGCGGCCGAAAGCCCGATGGAGCGCACCGCCCTGGTGCTGGTCGGCGCCGCGCTCGGTGCGGAGGCGTTTCGCGAGAGCGCCCTCTACAGCGTCGACTATCAGCGCCGGTTTCGCGGACGGGGCGAATGAGCGTGGATCAAGTCGGTCCTTCGGCGGTCATTCCGGGACGGCGCGGAGCGCCGGACCCGGAATCCAGCCGTGCGCTCGGACCATGTGGCTGGATTCCGGGTTCGCACCTGCGGTGCGCCCCGGAATGACGCCGCCCCCCTCATCCGAACAACCGACCGGGACGCCCGGCCTCCTCGTCGCGGCGCCGCGCTCGGGCTCGGGCAAGACGACGATCGCGCTCGCCCTGATGCGGGCGCTGCGCCGGCGGGGGCTCGCCGTGCAGCCGTTCAAGTGCGGGCCCGACTACATCGATCCGGCCTGGCACGCGGCCGCGGCCGGCCGCGACAGCGTCAATCTCGACTCCTGGGCGATGCGGCCGGCGCTGCTGCGCGGGCTCGTGGGCGCCGCCGGGCCGGGCGCCGAAATCGCCATCGTCGAGGGCGTGATGGGTCTGTTCGACGGCGTCGCGCAGCCCGGGCGGGCGGGCCGCGGCGCCTCGGCCGACATCGCCGCGCTGACCGGGTGGCCGGTGCTGCTCGTCCTCGACGTCGCCGGCCAGACCGAGACGGCGGCCGCGGTGGCGCTCGGCTGCGCCCGCTATCGCGCCGACGTGAGCATCGCCGGCGTGATCCTCAACCGCGTCGCCAGCGACCGCCACCTCGCGCTGGTCGCGCCGACGATCGAGCGGCTCGGCCTGCCGGTTCTGGGCGCGGTGTTCCGCGACGACCGCCTGGCGCTGCCCGAGCGGCACCTCGGCCTCGTGCAGGCGGTGGAGAATTCCGATCTCGACGCGCAGCTCGACCGCATCGCCGCGGTGGCGACGGCGCGGATCGATCTCGACGCCCTCGTCGCGGCGGCGCGGCCGGGCATGATCGCCGCGGGGGAGGGCGACGACGCCGGCCTGCCGCCGCCCGGCGGGCGCGTGGCGCTCGCCCGCGACGCCGCCTTCTCGTTCATGTATCCGCATCTGATCCAGGCGTGGCGGCGGGCCGGCGCCGCGGTCGTGCCGTTCTCGCCGCTCGCCGACGAGGCGCCCGATGCCGCGGCCGACGCCGTCTGGCTGCCCGGCGGCTATCCGGAGCTGCATGCCGGCCGGCTGGCGGCGGCCGAGACCTTCAGGTCCGGCATGCGCGCCGCGGCGGAGCGCGGGGCCAGGATCCACGGGGAGTGCGGGGGCTTCATGGTGCTGGGGCAGGGCCTCGTCGACGCCGACGGCACCCGTCACGCGATGCTGGACCTGCTCGGCCTCGAGACCTCGTTCGCGACGCGAAAGCTGCATCTCGGCTACCGGCGGGCGACGCTGCGCAGCGGCTGCGTCCTCGGTCCTGCCGGCGCGACCCTGTACGGCCACGAGTTCCACTACGCGACGACGCTCGCCTGTCCGGACGCGCCGCTCGCCGACTGCTGCGACGCGACCGGCGCATCGGTGCCCGAGAGCGGCGCCCGCCGCGGCACCGTCACCGGCACGTTCTTCCACGCGATCGACCGCGGCGCCTGACGGCGCCCGCCCGCGACGGCCTCACGGTGCGTCGTGGAAGATGCGGAACAGCTCCAGCGCCTTGTCGTTCGAGTGCCGGAAGCTCTCCGGGTCGAAGCTCGTCTCGCCGAGCCGGGCATGGCCCGGAAGGCGCGCCATCAGCGTGTCGTCGACGTTCTTGAAGCCCATCGCCCACTCGCCGAACATGCGCTCGGGGATCTCGCCCTCGGCGAGCGGCAGGATGGTGTGGTGCCGCTTGTCGCGCCGGATCTTGTCGTACAGCGCCCGCACCACCGCTTCGTCGCCCTCCAGCATCTGGATGAAGTGGCCGCTGCGGGTGTCCGGCGAGAAGCGATAGATCAGGAGCCCGGTGATGCCCTTGTCGGTGTTGCTGCGGCGGCTGAACGACAGCAGCGATTCGAGGTCGGCGGCCGCCATCGGGGTGGTCGCCTGGCTCACATAGATGACGTAGTGCATGGGGTCTCTCCTGACACTTGTTGTTGCCGATCGGGGATCGGAAGGGCGGGCCTCGCAAGTACGGCCCGGTGGCGCGGCTGGATCACCCGCGTCGCACCGGAACGGGCCGCGGCTCAGACCAGCAGCCCGTCGCGCAGCTCCAGGACGCGGTCGAAGCGGTCGACGATCTTGTCGTCGTGGGTGACGACGACGATGGCGGCCTCCTGCTCGAGCGCCACCTGGCGCAGCAGGTCCATCACCACCTGGGCGCGCTGCGAGTCGAGCGCCGCGGTCGGCTCGTCGGCCAGGATGATGCGCGGCCGGTTCGCGAGCGCCCGGGCGATGGCGACGCGCTGCGCCTCGCCGCCGGAGAGCTGGGACGGAAAGGCGTCGCGCCGGTGGCCGACGTCGAGATAGTCGAGCAGCTCGCCGGCGCGGCGGCGGGCGGTCCCGGCGGAGGCGCCGGCGAGCTGCAGCACCAGGGCGACATTGTCGGTCGAGGTGAGGAACGGCAGCAGGTTGTGGAACTGGAAGATGAAGCCGATCGTCTCCAGCCGCAGCCGGCGGAGATCGGGGCGCAGCCAGCGCCCTCCCGCATAGACCGCTGCGCCGGCGAGGGTCAGCTCGCCCTCCGACGGCGCCAGGATGCAGCCGACGATGTTGAGCACCGTGGTCTTGCCGGAGCCGCTCGGCCCGCGCAGCCCGACCACCTCGCCGGCGCCGATCTCGAACGACACGCCGCGCAGCGCGTCGACCCGCGCCGTGCCCTCGCCGTAGTGCTTCTTCACGTCGGCGAAGCGGATCAGGGGAGCGGCTTGGGTCATGTCCGGCTCCTCACCCGGCCAGCGCGGTGGCCGGGTCGACCTTGAGGGCGAGCCGGACCCCGAGCGTGCTGGCGAGCAGGCAGACGAGGAACACCACGGCGCCGAGCGCGAGGACGTCGGGCGCCTCGACCACCACGCGGCGCGGGAAGCTGTCCTTCATCGACACGATGAAGGCGACGCCGAACGTGAAGCCGATCGCCCCCATGGCCAGCGCCTGCTGCAGGATCAGGCCGACGATGGTGCGGTCGGGCGCCCCGATCAGCTTGAGGGTGGCGATCTCCTTGGTCTTGTCGATGGTCAGCGTGTAGATGATCAGCGCGATGATGACCGTCGAGACGATCAGCAGCAGCGTGGTGAACAGGCCGATCTGCCGGCGCGCCCGCTCGATCACCGAGCGGCTCAGCACCGTCTCCTGCTCCTCCTGGGTCAGCACCGCGAGATGCTTCCAGCGCCGCACGCCGTCGGCGACGCCGGCCACCGGCACGTCGGGATCGATCCGGGCGATGATGGCGTTGACGATGTCGCTCGACGCCTCGCCGCCGCCGCGGGCGAGCTCGCGGCGTGCCGCCGGCGGGGCGAGCTCGAACTGCAGCTTCTGCGAGTCGCGCAGCGTGATGAACACCACCGGATCGCCGCCCGACGACACCTGGCCGGCCGTGACGCCGACCACCCGGAACTCGCGGCGGCCGAGCTTCAGCCGGTCGCCGACCGTGAGCCCGGTCGAGCGGTCGACCACCACCTCGTAGCGGCTCTGGATGATCGGGCGTCCGTCGACCAGCCGGGTCGGCCCGCCCGGCCGGCCGGGCTCGTAGCCGATCACGTAGAGGCGCAGCTTGCCGGCGGCCGTCTCGGTCTCGACCGACTGGTAGGTCACGGCGCCGGCCTCGGTCACGCCGGCGACGCGGGCCACCGCCTCGCGGGTGTCGCCGGGCAGCCGCGAGGATTCGGCGAACGGGCCGCGCGAGTTGGTCTCGACCACCCAGAGGTCGACCTCGGGCGCCCGCGCCAGGGTCAGCGACTCGGCGATCAGGCCGCGATAGATGCCGAGCATCGACAGCACGATGGCGAGCAGCAGGCCGAGCCCCAGGCAGGTCAGCAGGAAGCGGCCGAGATTGTGGCGGATGTCGCGGACCGCGAGATTCATCCGCGCGGTCCTTCCACGGTGGCGGCGCGCCCCTCGCGGACGCCGGCGCCGACCACGGCCGGCACCACGGCGCCGGCCGGCAGGCCGTCGCGCAGCTCCACCCGGCCGTCGTGGCTGCGATGGCCGAAGCGCACCGGCACCTGCGCGAGCCGGCCGTCGCGCACTGTCCAGACGAGGCCGGTCTGGCCGTCGAACCGGGCGATCGCCTTCTCCGGCACCATCAGGGCGCGGGCGAGCCGCGCCTTGGTGACGAACACCTCGGCCTGCTCGCCGAGATGGAACTCCTTGGGGCAGTCGGCGCAGGAGACGTAGATGCGGCGCTCCTCGTTGACGCGGTCGCTCTCGATGCCGACCCGGGTCACGGTGCCGTGGAAGGTGGTCTGGGGCAAGGAGCGCAGGCGGATCTCGGCCGGCTGGCCGACCGCGATGCCGCCGGCGCGTGCCTCGTCCATGTAGGCGAGGATCCACACGGTCGCCGGATCGACCAGCGTGAACAGCGTCTCGCCGGCGCCCACCACGGCGCCGAGCTCCTTGGCGCGCGACACCACCAGGGCATCGAACGGTGCCTTCAGCTCGTGCTGGCCGAGCACCGCGAGATCCTGGGCGAGCTGGGCGCGGGCGTCGTCGAGCTTCGCGCGCGCGACGGCGATCTCGCTCTGCGTCACCAGGATGTCGGCGCCGGCGATCGCCTCGTTGGCCTGCGACTCCTCGGCCGCCTCCTGCGACACCGACTGGCGTTCGAGCAGCGACTGGCGGCGCCGGTTGGTCTGCATGCGCTGGCGGTGCGTCGCCTCCGCCTTGCGGGCGGCGGCCTCCGCCACCTTCAGGCCCGCCTCGGCGCTCGCCACCTGGGCACGCGCCTTGGCGACGCGGGCCTGCTGCTCGGCGGCGTCGATGGTGGCGAGCGTCTGGCCCGCCCGCACCAGGTCGCCGTGGTCGGCATCGAGCCGGTCGAGCGTGCCGGCGACCTTGAAGCCGGTCCGGCTCAGCACCCGCGCCTCCACGGTTCCGAGCCCGAACACGCGGATCGGGAGGTCGGTCTCCGGCTGGAGGGCCGTCACGGCCACCGGGCTGTTGCGGAGCCAGAAGGCTCCGCCGCCGGCGACCGCGGCGATGGCCGCCAGGGCGGCGGCGACAGGCACGAGACGACGCATCTGCGGTCTCCGTCAGGCACGAGCCTGTGTCGGGGCCGGGGAGGGCCCGTCGTCCGGGGCGGGGGCAGGACCGACCACGCGGTCGGCATCGCGCAGGACGACATAGATGGCGGGGATCACCAGGACGGTGAGCAGGGTGGACGAGGCGAGGCCGAACAGCAAGGAGATCGCGAGTCCCTGGAAGATCGGGTCGAGCAGGATGGTGGCGGCGCCGATCATGGCGGCGAGCGCGGTGAGCAGGATCGGCTTGAACCGCACCGCCCCGGCCTCCAGCAGCACCTCGCGCAGGGTCTTGCCGTGGCCGGCGCCGTGCCGGATGAAGTCGACCAGCAGGATCGAGTTGCGCACGATGATGCCGGCGAGCGCGATGAAGCCGATCATCGAGGTCGCCGTGAAGGCGGCGCCGAGCAGCCAGTGGCCGAGCACGATGCCGATCAGGGTGAGCGGGATCGGCGTCAGGATCACCAGCGGCAGCCGGAAGCTGCCGAACTGCACGACCACGAGGATGTAGATGCCGACCAGCGCGGCCCCGAACGCCGCCCCCATGTCGCGGAACGTGACATAGGTGATCTCCCACTCGCCGTCCCACAGCAGCGACGGCCGGCTCTCGTCGGCCGGCTGGCCGTGCAGCAGGACGACGGGCTTGGGCAGGCCCTTCCAGTCGTGCGCGTCGATGCGCTTGCCGACGTCGAGCATGCCGTAGATGGGGGCCTCGAAGGCGCCCGCGAGCTCCGCCTGGACCATGTCGGCGAAGCGGCCGTCACGGCGGAAGACCAGTGGCGAGCCGGCCTCCTCGGTGACCCGCACCACGTCGCCGAGCTCGACCCAGGCCTTGTTGCCCGGCACCGTGTTGGCCGGGATCGGGGTCGAGGCCAGCGCCTCCGACCAGGCGAGCCGCGTCTTCGGCAGCCGCACCGCGATCTCGATCGGGTTGCGGTCCTCGCCGCGGTGCGAGTAGCCGACCGTGGTGCCGCCGAGCAGCGCCTGCAGGGCGTCGTAGACGTCGCCCTGCTCGACGCCGAAGAACTCCAGCCGGTCCTGGTCGAGGGCGATGCGCAGGCGCGGCCGCGGCGCGCCGATCGAGTCGTCGATGTCGACCACGTAGGGCACCTCGGCGAACAGGCGCTTCATCTCCTGCGCCACGGCGCGGCGGGTGGCGGAATCCGGGCCGTAGATCTCGGCCAGCAGGGTCGCCAGCACGGGCGGGCCGGGCGGCACCTCGTTGACCTTCATGACGGCGCCCTTCGGCAGCGTCACCGTCTTCAGCTTCTCGCGCAGATCCAGCGCGATCGCGTGGCTCGGCCGCTTGCGGTCGTGGCGGGGGCTCAGGTTGATCTGCAGCTCGCCCAGCTCGGGCGATTCGCGGATGTAGGAGTGGCGCACCAGGCCGTTGAAGTTGAACGGGGCCGGGGTGCCGGCATAGGCCTGCAGATCGCGCACCTCGGGGATCGTCCGGGCCACCGCGGCGATCTCGAACAGGGTGCGCTCGGTGTCCTCCAGGCTCGCCCCCTCGATCAGGTCGAGCTGCACGGCGAGCTCGGACTTGTCGTCGAACGGCAGCAGCTTGACCGTGACGCTGCGGGTGGCGAACAGGCCGCACACCGCGACGGTCGCGAGGCCGACGCTCCCGAGGAAGATCCAGGCGTTGCGCCGGTTCCGCACCACCGGGCTGGCGAACGCCCGGTAGACGCGGCCGAGCCTGCCGCCGTCGTGGCCGTGCGCATGTCCCGCGACGGCGCCGCGGGGGGCCAGCTTCAGCATCAGCCAGGGCGCCACCACGACGGCGACGAAGAACGAGAACAGCATGGCGGCCGAGGCGTTGATCGGGATCGGCGCCATGTAGGGGCCCATCATGCCCGAGACGAACAGCATCGGCAGCAGCGCCGCGACCACCGTGAGGGTGGCGATCACGGTCGGGTTGCCGACCTCGGCGACCGCCTCGACGGCGGCGCGCTCGCGGTCGCGTCCGTCCGCCATGCCCCAGTGGCGGGCGATGTTCTCCACCATCACGATGGCGTCGTCGACCAGGATGCCGATCGCGAAGATGAGCGCGAACAGGCTGACCCGGTTGATGGTGTAGCCCATTAGGTTGGCGGCGAAGAGGGTGAGCAGGATGGTGGTCGGGATGACGATCGCGGTCACCAGCGCCTCGCGCCAGCCGATCGCCAGCGCGATCAGCACGACGATGGAGACGGTCGCCAGGCCGAGATGGAAGAACAGCTCGTCCGCCTTCTCGCTCGCCGTCTCGCCGTAGTCGCGCGTCACCGTGACGGTGACGTCGTCCGGGATCAGCCGCGTCCTGGCGTTGTCGAGCCGGGCCAGCAGGTCGGCCGAGACCGTGACGGCGTTGGCGCCAGCCCGCTTGGCGAAGGCGACGCTGACGGCCGGGGTGCGGGCCCAGTCCTTGCGGTCGGTGCCCGGCATGTCCATCCACACCCGCGATTCGCGCGGGCTCGGTCCGATCACCACCGAGGCGAGGTCGCGGACGTAGACGGGGCGATTGTCGCGCGTCGTCACCAGCAGCAGGCCGATGTCGGGCACGCCCATGAGGGTCTGGCCGGCCGCGACGGTGCGCATGCCGCCGCCGTCGCGGACGCTGCCGGCCATGAAGGAGCGGTTGGCGTTCTTCACCTTGCCGACCAGCTGCGACAGCGTCACGCCGTAGAGCGCGAGCTTCTCGGGGTCCGGCTCGACCCGGATCTGCTGCGGGTTGCCGCCCGCCATGTAGGTGAGGCCGACATCGTCGACCTTCATCAGCTCGGCGCGCAGCTTGTCGGCGAGCTCGTAGAGGTCCTTGTCGGTCCAGCGGTCGGCCGCCCCGGGCTTGGGGGCGAGCGTCAGCACCATGATGGCGACGTCGTTGATGCCGCGGCCGACCACCAGGGGCTCGGGAATGCCGGCCGGGATGCGGTCGTAGTTCGCCCGCAGCTTCTCGTGGACGCGAAGAATCGCGTCCTCGGACTTGGTGCCGACCAGGAAGCGCGCCATCACCATCACCCGGTCGTCCTGGGTCTGGCTGTAGACGTGCTCGACCCCGTCGATGCTCTTGACGATCGTCTCCAGCGGCTTGGTGACGAGCTCGACCGCGTCCGCCGCCTTGAGGCCGTCGGCGGTGACGTGGATGTCGACCATCGGCACGCTGATCTGCGGCTCTTCCTCGCGCGGAATCGACACCAGGGCCATCAGGCCGGCGACCAGCGACGCGATGAGGAACAAGGGCGTCAGCGGAGATCGGATCGTCGCGCGGGTCAGCCGGCCCGAAATGCCGAGATTCACGGAGTTGGTCACCGGCTCGCTCACGGCGTCACCAGCCGGTCGCCCGGGACCAGCCCGGAGAGGATCTCGATCGCCGCGGGCTCGCCCGGGCGCTGCACGGTGCGGCCGCGCTGCACCGGCACGTCGATGGTGCCGCCGTCGCGGGCGAGATGCACGTAGTCGATGCCGAAGCGGGTCGTGACGAACCGGGCCGGCACCGTCACGGCGCTCCGCTCGCCGGCCGACACCCACACGCGGATGCGCTCGCCGACGAAGTAGTCGCCGAGGCCCTCCACCGACGCGTCGGCGACGACCCGGCCGTCCTCGATCTGCGGATAGATCAGCCGCACCTTGCCAAACAGGGCCTCGCCCCGGCCGAGCGCCTCGCCGTCGATCCGCACCGGGTCGCCGATCTTCAGGAACTTGGCGTGGCGCTCGGGCACCCGCAGGCGCAGCACGAAGTTCGCCTCGGCGATCTGGGCGACGGTCTCACCGGCCAGGATCACGGTGCCGGGCAGCACCGGCACCTTGAGGACGCGGCCGGCCGTCGGCGCCAGGACGGTGCCCTCGGCGAGCTGCTGCTCGACCACCGAGCGCTCGGCCCGGCGCGACTTCAGCGAGTTGTCGGCGACGTTGAAGGCGGTGCGCACCTCGTCGAGGCGCGAGCGCGCCACCGTGCCCTTGTCGAACAGGCTCTGGGTGCGCTCGAGGTCGACGGTCGCCTGCGCCAGCTGGGCCTCCAGCCCGGCGATCTGGGCGTCGAGCGAGCGGGTCTGCAGCATCAGCTTGTCGTCGCCGACCGTCGCGATCGCCTGGCCCTGCTTCACCTCGTCGCCGTACTTCACCGCGAGCCGCACCACGGTGCCGCCGATGCGGGCGCGGGCCGGCACCACATTGGCGCTCTCGACGGTGGCGAACACGGCCTTCTCGTCGTGCACCGGCATCGCCGCGACCGTGACGGTGTCGGCGCGCGTCGCCGTCGTCGACACGCCGAGCAGGACCGACAGCACCACGGCCCGCACCACCGCCTTCTCCCTGTCGCCGAGGCGCGGCAGGCCGGGATCGGCGAGCCGCGGCACCGGCGCTCCGGCCGGGCGCTCGGGGCGCTGCGGCGGCGTCTGCGGCGCGGTCGGCCGGCGGCGGAACCGGCAGGAGCGGGGGGCGTCGGGCGCGATCCCGGGCGCGGTCATGGGGCGGTCCTTTTCACGGTACGGGCAGGCTTTCGGGCGGGGGCTGCGGAGGGGCCGGCGGGCACCGCCGCGCAGTAGATGCCGTGCAGGGCGGTGAGGAGGTCGCGGGCCGCGGGGCTCGCGATGGCGTACCAGACGGTCTGCCCGTCGCGGCGCGCCGTCACGAGCCCGTCCTTGCGCAGCAGGGTGAGGTGCTGGGACACGTTGGCGATGCGCATGCCGAGCGATTCGGCGAGCTCGCCGACCGAGCGCTCGCGCTCCAGCATGGCGCACACCATCATCAGCCGGTGCGGGCTCGCCAGGGCGCGCAGCAGCGTGCACGCCTCGGCGGCCGCGAACAGGGGATCGGCGTCTCGTTCTTTCATAGTTGCGAATATATGCAAAAGCAGATATGAACGCAACAGGCGATCGCGTCCCGCGGCGCCGGACCGAGATCAGGAGCTCTACCTATGACCATCGACCGTGCCGTGCTGGCCGTCGCCGGGACCATGGTTCTTCTCAGCGCCGCGCTCGCCGCCTTCGTCAGCCCGTGGTGGCTGCTGCTCACCGTTTTCGTCGGGGCCAATATGCTGCAGGCGGCGTTCACCGGCTTCTGTCCGGCCGCTATCGTGTTCAAGAAGGTTGGGATCCGGCCGGGCTGCGCGTTCGAGTGACCCGGCGGACGGCCGGGACGGCGGCTCCCGGCCGTGACCTGCGACCGGTCGTCATCCGACGGCCGGCGCCAGAATCGTTCAGAAAAGACTCAGGAGAACAATCGTGAAGACCAACTGGCCCGAACTGATGAAGGAGCTGGGCGTCAGCCTGAAGGACCTGCGCGGCGGCGCCCCCGACGTCATGAAGGGCTTCTCGGCGATGGCGCAGGCGGCGCTCGCCCCCAAGGCGCTCGACACCAAGACCAAGGAGCTGATCGCGCTGGCCATCGGCGTCGCCATCCGCTGCGACGACTGCATCGCCTTCCACGTCAAGGCGGCGATCGAGCAGGGCGCCACCAAGGAAGAGCTGATGGAGACGCTCGGCATGGCCGTCTACATGGGCGCCGGCCCGAGCGTCATGTACGCCTCGCACGCCGTCGAGGCCTGGGGCCAGATCGCGCCGAAGAAGGACTGAGGCCGGTCGCGGTCATTCCGGGGCGCGGGCCGAAGGCTCGCGAACCCGGAATCCAGAGACGATCTCGATGTGGATGGCTGGATTCCGGGTTCGCTGCTTCGCAGCGCCCCGGAATGAGCTGCCGGGGTTTCGCTCAGCCGCTGCGTCGCCGTCCCTCGAGGATCGCCGCCACCCGGTCGAGCAGGAGCGCCGTCGCGAAGGCGGCGGCGCCGAAGCCGAACAGGACGCGGTGGTCGCCCGTGTGGGCGAAGACCACCGAGAGCAGCCAGGCGCCGGCCGCCTGGCCGAGCGAGAACACCACGGTGCCGCGGCTCCAGGCCAGCTGCTGGCGGGCCGGATCGTGGAAGATCTCGCGCAGGCGCCCGAGCACCAGCGGCGCCGAGCCCGGCACATAGGCGCCGACCACGATGCTGGTGACGGCGAGGGCCAGCGGTCCGCTCGACACCAGCAGGATGCCGATCGCGCCGATCTGCAGGGTCAGCGCGAAGGCGAGCGCGCGGCCGAAGCCGATGCGGTCGGCGAGCGCCCCGAAGATCGCCGGCCCCACCGTGGCGCTCGCCCCGAACACGGCCCACCAGGTCGAGCCCGCCGTGATGCCGGCGCCCAGGCCGCGGGCGATGAAGTCGACCAGGAACACCATGTGGGGCACCAGGCCGGCGGCGATCACGCCGTAGACGACGATCAGCATCGTGGCGGACGGCGGCCACGGGCCGGCTGCGGCGGCGGCCGCCGCGCTCTCGCGGGGCGGCTGAACGTCGGTCGGCCAGCCGCGCCAGGTGGCGAGCGTCACGACGACGGCGAGGAGGCCGATCGCCGCCCAGGTCTCGCCGAGGCCGATCTTCAGCAGCTGCGGCACCAGCAGGCCGGAGCCGGCGATGCCGAGGCCGACGCCGGCGAAGATCAGCCCGCCGGCGAGGCCCCGCCGTGCCGGCGGTACCACCCGCAGGGCGGCCGGCGCCGCGATCACCATCAGGGCGCCGCCGGTGAGGCCGGAGACGAAGCGCCAGCCGACGAACCAGGCGAAGGGCAGGGGCGCCGCGCAGGCCACGAAGGTCGCGCCCGTCACCAGCATCAGGGTCGGGGCGGCGCGCGAGGCGCGCGCCGCGAGCCGGCGTCCGGCGAGGGCGCCGACCAGGTAGCCGCCGAGATTGGCGGCGCCCAGATAGGCGGCCTGGTCCGGCCCGAACCAGCCGGCCGCCACCACGGCGGGCAGCAGCGGCGTGTACGCGAAGCGCGCCAGCCCGACCCCGACGAACAGGGCGGCGAGCGCGGCCAGGATCGCCGGCCCGGAGCGCGGCGTGTCGGGGGGCTTCGAATCCATGCGGTCTCCGGCCGGCGGGACGGAGACTTTAGGGGAGTCGCGGCCGGAGGGAGAAACGGAATCCGCGTCGTCAGTGCACCGGCTGCTGGGCGGCCGGCAGCGGGCCGGTGGCGCAGCAGGTCTGCGGCCCGTCGCCGGTCGCGACCGGGGTGTCGGGCCGCGACGCCCACACCGACCAGGAGTGCTTGTACAGCCGCACCGTCTCGAAGCCGAGCTCCTTCAGCACCCCGAAGGTTTCGGAGGCGCGGCCGCCGGTCTGGCAGTAGACGATCGTCTCCTTGCGCGGGTCGAGCCCGGCATAGAGCCGGCGCAGCTCGACGCGCGGCTTCAGCGCCATGCCGCGGGTATCGGCCACCTGGCGGCGGACGAGCTTGGCGTTGGCGTCGGGATCGACCCAGTTCCATTCGTAGGGGATGCTCACGGCGCCCGGGATGTGGCCGCCGCGGGCCGCGCGGATGTCGCGCCCCGCATACTCGGCCGGCGTGCGGACGTCGACGATCTGCACGTCGGGCCGGCCGACGCGCGCCTTCAGCTCGTCGGTGGTGATCGACAGGCGCGGGTCGGGTGCGATCCGCACCGCGGCGGGCGTGCGCCGGCCGTCGCCGGTCTCGATGGCGCGGCCGGAGTCGTGCCAGCCTTCGATGCCGTCGTGGAACACGCTGACCTTGCGGGCGCCGAAATACTGCGCGGCCGCGAAGGCCGCGTAGGCGAGCGGGCTGCCGCGGTTGGCGTAGACGACGATCTCGCGGCCGAGGTCGAGCCCGGCGTCCGAGAAGGCGCGCTCGACCCGCATCAGCTCGTTGAACTCCTGGACGGTCGGAAGCCGCAGCGCGCGCTCCGTCTCGGCCACGGTCACGGCGCCGGGGAGGTGCGCCTGGCGGAACGATGTCGCGTCACGCGCGTCCCACACGATCGCCCCGCGGGCGATCGCCTCGGCCACCTGGGCCGCGTCGACGATCGGACCGGCGAACGCCTGGACGGAGAGAAGCAGCGATCCGGCGAGCGCCACGATCCGCAGAAGGGCTGGCACGACGCTTTCCCCCCGTGCTGTGGGACTGGTTGGCCGCACCTTGGGTCGGCCGCGCGAGGCGCGTCGTTGATCCAGATCAGCCGGCGACTCCGGCGCGCGGCTATGGGCCATAACGAAGTGTTGCGGTTGACGGAACATATGCACGTTATTACATAGCATGCATCACTCCGCATGATTTTCGGTGCTTCGCGCGCCGCACGAGGACTTGTGCCATGACCAGCATTGCAGCACCCGATCAGAGTCGTCGCGACTTCCTCTTTCTCGCCACCGGCGCGGTCGGTGCCATCGGGGTCGGCGCGGCCGCGTGGCCGCTGATCGCCCAGATGAATCCCGATCGCGAGACCATCGCCTCGGGCGTGCCGATCGAGGTCAGCCTGGCGCCGATCGCGGAAGGCCAGATCATCAGCCTCATCTGGCGCGGCAAGCCGATCTTCATCCGCCACCGCACCCCGGACGAGATCGCCAAGGAGGAGGCCACCAGGCTCTCCGACCTGATGGATCCGCAGTCCGACGCCGACCGCGTGAAGGCCGGCAAGGCGCAGTGGCTCGTCGTCTATGCGAGCTGCACGCATCTCGGCTGCATCCCGCTCGGCAAGCAGGGCGACTGGGGCGGCTGGTTCTGCCCGTGCCACGGCTCGCAGTACGACGCGTCCGGCCGCGTCCGTCACGGGCCGGCCGCGACCAATCTTCCGGTGCCGCCCTACGCCTTCGTGGACGACACCACCATCCGGATCGGCGAAGCGTGAGGTGACGAGATGCGTGTCGCGGTGGCGAGCGACGACTTCCAGAACGTGACGGGGCATGCCGGCAAGGCGAGCCGCTTCCTGGTGTTCGAGGCGGACGACGGCGTGCCGCCGCGCGAGGTCGCACGCCTCGACCTGCCCGGCGATCTCACCATCCACGAGTTTCGCTGCGACGGGCCGCACCCGCTCTTCCAGGTGAAGGCCGTGATCGCCGGCAGCGCCGGCGCCGGCTTCGTCCGGCGCCTCGCCGAGCACGGGGTGCAGGCGGTGCTCACGACGGAACGCGATCCGGCGACCGCGGTCGCCCGCTGGGCGGCCGGCACGCTCGCGGCCGCCGCCGCGCAGTGTCACGATCATGGTCACGACCACGACCACGACCACGGTCACGGCCGCGAGGGCGGCTGCAGCTGCGGCTGCGGCTGATCTGCGGGCTGGCCGTCTCCGGACCCCGGCGCGATGCATCGTGTCGGGGGCACCGGAGGTGTGTCGCGCGCGCGACAACCGTCACGTCCCGAGGGCACGCGGCACCGGCATCACGTCGCCGGTGGCAGGCGCGAGCCGTCCGACAGAGCACGGTGCGACGGTGTCGGACGCGACAGATCGAACAACGACCGCGCGAAAACGACAGTACGAAAATGACTGTGCAATAACGACTGTGCAAAAACGACAATCGCCGAACGGGGGGATGGACCCGTCCGGCGGTCGTGGGCGTCTCCGGTGATAGGCGCGGAGCCGATCAGCTCTTGGTGGCCGGGCAGGTGCTGATGCCGAACACCGTGTAGGCCGGGCAGTAGGCGACGGCCGCGGTGAACAGCGGCAGAAGGCCGATCCAGGCCCACACGGGCCCGCCGGTCAGCGCCCAGTAGACCAGGCCCAGTCCGACGATGGCGCGGATCGCGCGGTCCATCATTCCCATGTTCTTCGTCATGTCCTTGTCCCTCGCTCGGTTCGATGCAATTCGATGAGGCGGAGACGTAGGCGCATCGGCGCCTGTCGTCTGTGACGAAGTCACGGTGACGAGGGATCCCTTCGCCGTCACCGTGACAGCGATCTCTCCGATGGTGGCATTGTAGCGCAGCTCGGCGCGTGCCGTCGCGGTTTTTCGGACGGCTGCGACGAAACGATCACGCGTCGGCGTCGCCGGCGGCGCCGCGCAGGGAGGCGGCGTTCCTCACCTCGATGCGGTTGCGCGCCAGCGACACCCAACCGCGCCGCTCGAACGCCTTCAGATGGCGGCTCACCACCTCGCGGGCACTGCCGATCTCGGCGGCGAGCTGCTGATGCGTGATCGAGAGCGTGCCGCGGTCGGCGGCGAGCGCGAGCAGGCGGGCGGCGAGGCGGGATTCGATCGATTCGAAGGTGACGTTCTGAATCACCCGCATGAGGTCGGCCATCCGCTCCGCATGCGCCAGGAACACGAAGCCGCGGAAGCGCGGCGAGCGGCCCATCAGGTCGTCGAAGGTGGGGCCCGGCAGGGCGACGGCCTCGACCTCGGTCTCGGTCACCGCATAGGCGCTGTAGCGGTCGGCGGCGAGCAGCGCCATGGTGGTGAGGATGCAGATGCTGCCCGGACCGAGCCGGTAGAGCACGATCTCGTTGCCGTCCTGGTCGAGCTGGTAGACCCGCACGCTGCCGCGGGTGACGAACAGGAACGCCCCGCACGCCTGCTGCGGCTCGAACACCGTGGTGCCGGCCGGCAGGGCCGCCGCCGCGGCGCGCGTGGCCAGCATCCCGCGCTCCGCCTCCGGCAGACCGGCGAGCGGCGGGAACAGGGCCATCCAGGTGTCGCCGCGTGGGTTCATGCGAGGATCCTCGTCGTCCGGTCGAGGTCTACCAGTGCGGACCGGCCCGCCTCAAGCGCGGGCGGCGGCGGGGCTGGCATCGCGGCCCGAGGTCCGCTACCAAGCGGGACCCACGCGGCGCCGTCGGCGCACGCCCGACCTTCGACTTTTTCCAGCCTGCACGGATTCGAGCCCCCAGATGAGCGACCTCCTGAAGATCACTGCCGGTCCCTTCACGTTCGACGCGCGGTTCGAGCGCGCCGCCGCGCCCAAGACCTGCGCGGCGTTCGAGAGCCGCATGCCCTATGTCAGCAAGGTGGTGCATGTCCGCTGGAGCGGCGAGGGCGTGTGGATCCCGCTCGGCGACTACTCGTTCGGGGTCGACTACGAGAACCACACGAGCTTCCCGGCGCCGGGCCAGTTCATCCTCTATCCGGGCGGCCTCAGCGAGACCGAGATCCTGCTCGCCTATGGCGGCGTGCGTTTCGCCAGCAAGGTCGGCCAGCTCGCCGGCAACCACTTCGTCACCATCACGTCGAACCTCGACAAGCTGCCGGAGCTCGGCAAGCTCGCCCTGTGGGAGGGCGCCCAGCCGATCCGCTTCGAGAAGGCGTGAGGCGTCGCGACGAATTCTGATCCGGGCCGGGGTCGCGGCCGGCCGGCGTGCTAGGCTCGCGGCATGCCAGAGCCAGACGCCCGAGAGCCGCTCGACCTCGTGCTGGTCGGCGGCGGCCACGCCCATGTCCAGGTGCTCGGCGCCTTCGCGGCGCGACCGGAGCCCGGCGTCCGGCTGACCCTCGTCACCCGCGATCTCGCGACGCCCTATTCGGGCATGGTGCCGGGCGTCGTCGCCGGCCGCTACACGGCCGCGGAGGCGCATGTCGCGCTCGCTCCGCTCGCCGCGCGGGCCGGCGCCCGGCTGGTTCACGACAGTGCCGTCGGTCTCGACCGCGCCGCCCGGCGGGTCCGGCTCGCGGCCGGGCCGCCGCTCCCTTACGGGCTCGTCTCGCTCGACGTCGGCATCTGCCCCGATCTCGCGGCGATCGACGGCGCCGCCACCCACGCGATCGCCGTCAAGCCGATCGGCCGCCTGCTGGAGAAGGTCGAGGCGCTGCGGGAGCGCTGCCGGGGGCCGGGCAGGCCGCGGCGGATCGTCGTGGTCGGCGGCGGTGCCGGCGGGGTCGAGCTGATGCTCGCGCTGCGCGCCCGCCTCGTCGCCGACGCCGCCGAGGACGGCCGCGATCCGGGCCGGCTCGGCTTCGCCCTGGTGACCGCCGGGACGCTGCTCGCCACCCACAATGCGCGGGTGCAGGCGGCGCTGCGCCGGGCGCTCGCCGCGCACGGCGTCGTCCTCTACGAGCACTGGAGCGTCGCGGCGGTCCGGCAGGACGCGATCGTCGCCGACACCGGCGACCGCATCCCGGCCGACGCCGTGCTGGTGACGACCCACGCGGCGGCGCCGCGCTGGCTCGCCGACACCGGCCTCGCGCTCGACTCCGGCGGCTTCGTCGCGGTCGGGCCGACGCTCCAGTCGGTCGGCGACCCCGACGTCTTCGCGGCCGGCGACTGCGCCGCCCTGATGGAGACGCCGCGCGAGAAGGCCGGCGTCTACGCGGTGCGGGCCGGGCCGCCGCTCGCCGCCAACCTGCGGGCGCGGGCGCGCGGCGAGCCGCTGCGCCCATGGCGGCCGCAGCGCCGCCATCTGGCGCTGATCGCGACCGGCGACGGCCGGGCGGTCGCCTCGCGCGGCGCCTTCGCGGCGGAAGGCGCCTGGCTGTGGCGTCTCAAGGATTGGATCGACCGCCGCTGGATGCGCCGCTGGCCGCGGTGAAGCGGATCGGCACCACGAAGGACAGCGCCGCCGCGGCGAGCTCGGCCGGCGGCACCGGCAGCGGCGAGGCGCGGTCGAGCAGGGCGAGTGCCTCGGCGTCGAGCGCCGGCGAGCCCGAGCTCGTCGCGATCGACCGGCTGACGACCCGGCCATCGTGGTCGATCGTGAAGGCGACCCGGGCCGTGCCGGCGCGGCCGCGCGCCGCCGCCGGATAGCGCTTCTTCCGGTTCAGCTCGGCCAGCAGCAGGGTCTGCCAGCGGGTGACGACCGCCGGCGGCACCTGCGCCACGCTGCCGGGGGCGGCCGCGGCGGGCTTCGGGGCCGGCTGCGCGGCGCTCGGCGGTGCCGTGGCGGCCGGCGGCTCCTCGGCCGCGGGCGGCGGTGGCGGAGGAGGCGGGGGCGGCGGCCGGTCGGGCTCCGGGATGCCGTCCGGGTCGATCGGCTTCTCCGGCTCCGGCGGCTTCTCCGGCTGCGGCGGCGGCTCGATCGTCTCCGCCGGCGGGGTCTCGGCCGGCGGTTCCGGCGGCGGGTCGGGCGGGGTGACCTCGGCGGCGGGCGGGGGCTCGAGGGGCGGCGGCGTCTCGGCGGCCGATTCGGCGGTCGGGCCGGGGGCGAGGTCGGCCGGCGCCGCCTCGGGGGCCGCCGCGACGACGGCGAGCTCGATGACGATCACCGGGGCGCCGCCGTCCTCGGCCGGCGGGGGTGCCGCCGGACGCGCGAACAGGGCGCCGGCCACCGCCGCATGCAGGGCGATCGCGAGCAGGACGGCGGCGCGCCAGTGCGTCGTGTCGCCGGGCGCTGGAGCGGCCGGCTCGTCCCGTTGCGCAGTGAGGGTCATGGGAAAGCCGGACGCGCAGAAATGCCACCGGCGGGGCCGGCGGTCGGGGGTGTGTCGACTCGATCACAGCAGGGCGCCGATCGGCGCAGAGGCCGCACACTGCCGTTGACGAGCAGGGTCATGCCAAACGTAATAACATAACAAGTTCGATGCAGGGAACCCGGAAAATGAAGGTCGCTCGTCTCTGGCTCCTCGGAGCCGCCAGCATGCTCGTTCTCGGCGGCGAGGGCCTCGCACAGACGGCGGGCGACCTGCCCGCCGTCACGGTGGCACAGCCGAAGCCGCGGCCCAAGCCTGCCCCCACGGTGCGCGCGCGTCCCCGCCCGCGACCCGCGCCCGCGGCGACCGCGACCCCGGCCCCCGCGGCCGCGGTCGCGGCGCCCGCGGTGCCGTCCGGACCACGCTGGAACGAGCCGGTGACCACCGCCCTGCAGGGAACGCCGGCCGGCGTGCAGGCCACCTCGACCGGACCCGCCACCACGGCGACCGAGAGCCAGATCATCCGCGACCCGGCCGCCCAGCTCGGCGACGTGCTGTTCACCCGCCCCGGCGTCACCTCGACCACCTTCGCGCCCGGCGCCAGCCGGCCGGTGATCCGCGGCCTCGAATCGGTGCGGGTGCGGGTCCAGGAGAACGGCATCGGATCGCACGACGTGTCGGATCTCGGCGAGGACCACGGCGTGCCGATCGACCCCCTGGCGTCGAAGAAGATCGAGATCATCCGGGGCCCCGGCACGCTGCGCTACTCGTCGCAGGCGATCGGCGGCATCGCCAGCGCCTCCAACGACCGCATCCCCGACGTGCTCCCGCAGCAGGGCATCCACGGCGAGATCCGCGGCTCCGCCGCCACCGTGGACAAGAGCTACGACGGCGCCATCCTGCTCGACGCCGCCCACGGCAACACCGTGGTCCATGTGGACGCCTTCGGCCGCCGCGCGCTCGACTATCAGATCCCGGGCGGCGTTCAGCTCAACAGCAAGCTGAACAACAGCGGCGAGTCCGCGGGCGTCACGCGCTTTTTCGACAACGGCTTCGCCGGCTTCGCGATCCAGCACTACGAGAGCCTCTATCACGTCCCCGGCACCGAGAGCGCGGAGAACGACACGCGCATCAAGATGAACCAGACCAAGGTCACGGGCCGCGGCGAGTGGCGCATGGACGGCGGTCCGTTCGAGGCGTTCCGCTGGTGGGTCGGCGCCACCAACTACAAGCACGACGAGATCGGTCTCGGCGAGGACGGGGTGGACGCCGTCCGGGCGACCTTCGTCAACCGCCAGCAGGAGGCGCGGGCCGAGCTGGCCCACGTGCCGGTCGTGACCGGGCTCGGCCTGCTCACCGGCGTGATCGGTGCCGACACGGGCCATCGCGACATCGACAGCGCCGGCGAGGCGGGCGGACTGATCGGCCCGAGCACCACGAACCGGGCCGCCGCCTACGCGCTCGAGCAGCTCCGTTTCGCACCGACCTGGTCGGTCGTCGCGGCCGGTCGCATCGAGTACGTGAAGGTCGACGGCACTGCGACGACGTTCTCGGCGCTGCTGCCGCCCGCCGACATCACCTCGGCGGACACGTCGCGCGACTTCCTGCCGGTCAGCGTCAGCGCCGCGCTGGTGAAGGATCTGCCGTGGGACGTGACGGCGAGCCTGACGCTCGAGCACAAGGAGCGCGCGCCGGGACCGCTCGAGCTCTACGCCAAGGGCGCCCACGACGCCACCGGCACGTTCGAGATCGGCGACGCCAACCTGAAGAAGGAGAAGATGAACGCCGTCGAGCTCGGGTTCAAGAAGCAGACCGGCATGTGGCGCTTCGAGGCCAACGCCTACTGGCGCTATTTCGACGGCTACATCTTCCGTCAGTTCACCGGCAACCGCTGCGGCGAGGAGTTCGACACCTGCGGCGACCCGGACGGCGAGTTCCTGCAGGTCACCTACACCCAGCTCGACGCGGACTTCCGCGGCGTCGAGCTGTACTCGCAGGTCGACGTGGCGCAGCTCTTCGGCGGCATCGTCACGGTGGAGGGACAGTACGATTATCTGCGCGCCACCTTCACGGACGGCACCAACGTGCCGCGCATCCCGCCGATGCGGCTCGGCGGCGGCCTCTCGTGGCGCGACGCCAACTGGCTCGCCCGCGTCAACTTCATCCATGCCTTCGCCCAGGACGACCCCGGCGAGAACGAGACCGCCACGCCCGGCTACAACCAGCTCAAGGCGGAGCTGAGCTACACCGGCAAGATCCTCGATCCGCGCTCGCCCTTCACCGGCTTCACGGTCGGCGCGGTCGGCGACAATCTCCTGAACGACGACATCCGCAACAGCGTGTCGTTCCGCAAGGACGAGGTCCTGCTGCCGGGCCGCAGCTTTCGCGCCTTCGCCACGCTGCGGTTCTGATCCGCGGCGGGCGGCCGCCCCACGACCGCCGCCTTGTCATGCAAAGCGGGCGCGCGCCCCTGCGCGCCCGCCGGGAGGTAGGGCGTTCCTCCCGTCGCCGGTTAACCACTTCGCAATCCTACGAAGCGGGCTGATCCCGATTTTCGCCATACGAGGAGGATGATTCACTTCCGACCCTGATGCTGGTGGGTGGTTCGCGAAAGGACCAGGTCGATGTCGACCCCCGACGACACGATGTCATCGCCCGCGCTGTGCGCCGTCTGCGACGAAGCGCTGGCTCCGGTCGCCACCCCGTGTGCGGCGACGCGGCGGAAGACGGCGGCGCTTCTCGTCTGCCGCACCTGCGGAACCCGGCAGCCGCACCCGGCCGATCGGAGCGGCGCCTATTTCGACGTCGTGATGCGGGTGCGGGCGCATCGTCCGGCGCCGCGCCGCCGGGCCCACTGAGGAGCCGGCGATGGGCGGGCCCTGTCTCACGCTCGGTTTCGTTCCGCTGGTCCGCACCGTCTCGCGCGCCCGGGCGCGGTGGAGCGTGGTCGCGGCGCAGTGCCGGCGCAGCCTACTCTCGCTCGCCGACCCGTACCGGCCGGAGGCGCACTACATGCGCGGCCCGGGCCCCAAATGGCACGCCAAGCACGGCGGGACGGGGGCGCCGGGCTGATACGGCGGGGCGACGCGGCGGTGCGCCGCGGTCCGCTCCCCGCGGTGGTGGCGGCACGCCCCACGGAGGTATTCGCCCGAACATGTCTTTGTATTTCCGCGGATACTCTTTGTCGTCCGCGTCTACATTTCGTTTGCAACTGTACTGGTAAACGAGACAAGCGGACGTCGCCCGCCCGATTCGGAGGACACCCGTCTTGCCCGTTTCCGCCTGCCCGCCGAAGCCCGCGCCGCAACGTGCCCAGTCCAGGAGAACCGTCCTCGTCATCGACGACGACGCCACCACCCGCACCATCATCTGCCGGGTGGCCGACCGGGCCGGCCTCGCCGCGATCGGGGCCGCGACCGTGGAGGACGCGGAGCTCCTGCTCGGATCGCACGCCTTCGACCTGGTCACGCTCGACATCAATCTCGGCCCGCGCGGCGCGCACGACGTGCTCGATGCGCTCGCCAGGCTCGGCTTCGACAAACCCGTCCTGGTCGTCAGCGGCATGGACGAGGCGAGCGTCCGGGCCGTCGCCGAGACGGGTCGCAGCCGCGACCTCGATCTGCTCGCGCCGCTGACCAAGCCGATCGATCTCGCCGCCCTGCGTGCGCGCTTCGAGGCGGCCACCCCGCAGTCGATCGCGCGATCCGCGTAAGCCTCGCGATAGCGGCGGCGGCGCTTCGGCCGACGGCGTGGCGCCGCTGCGGCCTGCGACCGCGGGCGGGCTTGAGCCCGGGCTTCGTTCCGCTCCACCATGCGATACCGGCGGGCCGCGAGGTCCTCCGGATTTTCCGGCGTGGCCGCCAGCAAAGGCTGATCGATATGGTGAAGACGAATTTCCGCACCGGCCTGACCAGCCGGGTCATCCATCAGGTGGAGAACGCGTTCCTGCTCGGCATCGCATTCTTCACCGTGGTGGCGATGGCCCAGGAGGTCTACGCCCTCGTCCTCGGCATCAAGGTCGCGCTCGAGGACCTGCTCCTGATGTTCATCTATGTCGAGGTCCTCGCCATGGTCGGCGTCTATTACGACAGCAAGAAGATCCCGATCACGCTGCCGCTGTTCATCGCCATCACGGCGCTGGCGCGGCTGGTGATCCTGCAGGGCAAGGATCAGCCGCCCGTCAATCTGCTGTACGAGAGCGTCGCCATTCTGGTGCTGGCGGCGGCCTGCGTCGTCATCAACTACCGTCAGCCGCCCGAGCGGGCGGAGCGCAGCCGGGGCGGCGCCGAGCCGGAATAGCCCGCATATGACAGCGGGATGACGAAGGTCGCCGATTTTCGCACCGCACAGCGACCGGACGCCGCAACGGTACGGTGATCCCGGCCGTCGAGTCGCCCGCTATACTTCGCCGATTGAACGGTCGCCGGGATGATTGGGCTGGCTGCCCGGCGGCACTCTGCCGATGCGAACGATCGTCGCGTCCCGAAGGGGCGCGTGTCCCGATCGCGCACCGGTGACATGCGGCAGGAGGCCAACATGACGGAGTTGGACGACCGCGGCCGTCCGGTCGGGCGGCGCGAGTCGCGATCCGGGTCCGATCGGGCCGACGCCGTCGCAGCGCCCGGCGAGATCGATGGCGGTCGCGACGACCGCCGGTCGGAGGACCGGGCCGGCCTCGCGCGCGCGCTTCTCGATCTCGTGGTCGACGAGATCATCGGCCGGCTGAAGCGTCGCCATCCGGATCCGCCGGCGAGGGGCATGGAGCCGCGACGGCGGCGCGGCCGGAGCAGCGGCGAGGCGGCGCCGGCGTCGCCCGGCCGCCGCCTGCGTCGAATCGTCAAGCGCGTCGCCGCGAGCGCACGCCGGCGCGACGGGTTCTGACGCGACCGCGAGCGAACCGCGGGCCGTGCCGGTCAGGGCCGGTCGGGCCGGTCCGCCTCGCACGCGGCGGACGCCGACGGATCCGGCGGGACGTGCAGCGAGACCAGGAGCCGGCACACCGCGAGCAGCGACGAGGCGGCGACGTCGGGACGGCCGAAGTCGATCATCATCTGCGCCGTGACGATGCGCATCGGCACGTCGACCATGATGGTGACTCCGTCCGGCTCGCCCTTCAGGGCGAGGATGTGCGACTTGCCGAAACGATCCGCCAGCGCCGTGAACGCCTCGCGCAGTGCCGCGAGCGCGGCACGGGCCCGTGGGCGGTCGCGCTCGGCGATGGCGAGCAGGGCGGCGCGGTTGCGGGCCTCGGCGTCGCCGACCGCCGCGTTGTAGAGCGCGAGGTCGTCGGCGACCACGCCGCCGCCGGGCGCCGCGACGGCGGCCGCCACGGTCGCGGCCATGACGATCAGGGCAGTCGTGACTCGTCGCATGGCGCGGCTCGGTCTCGCATCGACGGGGATGTGCACCGGCGGCTCGCCCGGTGCGGCAGGCGACCCCCATCTTAGCGGCCTCGGGCCGCCGCCGTCCGGGCGAGCGGCGTCATGGTGAACGGAGCGCTATCGCGGCCGGAAGTCCCTCGCCATACTGGCCGCCGGTCGCGCGCGCCGCGGCCGCCACCCCCGTCCGATCCGCGCCTTCTGGCCCTATGGCGTAGAGGCCAACCGGACGACGCTCGACGCCTTCCTGCACCATCACCACACTCAGGGGCTGTCGTCGCGACGCCTGTCGGTCGACGAGCTGTTCCACCCGTCGACCTGGGCAACCTTCAAGTCCTGAGGCGAGACCCGCCGGATCACTCCGGCTTGCGCAGCTCGTCCTGCAGCCGGACGATCTCGGCGCCGATCATCTTGTAGAGGTGGCGCAGCGCGGCGAGCTTGGCCGCGCTGATGAAGCGCGTCTGTGAGTTGCGCGGATGGACCGGCCGTGGCTCGACGATGTCCAGCTCCGCGAGCGGCACCTGGAACTCGAACCACTGGGTGGCGGCGGTCAAATCCGGCCGGTCCGAGAAGCGCGCGTGGACCGCAGTTTCGGACACCAAGGTGGTGGCGACCAGTCCCATGGCGACCTCCCCTTCGAGGTTATTCTAACGCAACCGCGATAGTCCTCAAGGGTGAGCGTCGAAAACGGCGGACCGGCCGACGGCACGATCGCGCGCCGCCGGCCGGAGGCATTACGGCGCCCGGGTGAGCGCTGCCGCGACCGCCCCGTAGCCGGGCTCGACCCGCACGTCGACGACCACGACATCGCCGGCCCGCGCCGCCGCGACGGCCTGGGACAGCGTCGGGGCGAGGGCGTCGCCGCGCCGCACCGGGCCGAATCCGGTGGCGCCCTGCGCCCGCGCCATCGCGGCGAGGTCGATGTCGGGATCGTCGATGCGCTGGCCGATCCACTTGTTCTCGACCGGCCGGCCGCGCATCAGCGCGACCCGCTCCTGGTGGACCTCGTCGTTGTAGAAGGAGCGGTTGTTGGCGACGACGATCAGCAGCGGCAGCCGGTAGTGCACGGCGGTCCAGATCGCCGTCACGCCCATCAGGAAGTCGCCGTCACCGCACACCGCGACGGCCAGCCGGTCGGTGTCCTTCAGCGCCAGCGCCGCCCCGACCGCGAGCCCCGGTCCGGCGCCGAGGCCGCCGCCGCCGTCCGAGCCGAGGAAGTCGAGCGGATGGCGGAACGGCCACCACTGGCCCTGCCACGAGATGGTGGTGTGGGCGAGCGCCGCCGGCGCGTCGCCGAGCGCCGCCCGCAGCGTGCGGGCGAGGTTCTCCACCGAGATCGGTCCCTCGGCCGGCGCCGGCGCGCCGGCCGCGGGCGCCACGGGGGGCGCCAGCGCGGCCGCCGGCCTGGCGCGGTCGCCGAGCGCGGCGAGCAGCGCCGCCACGGTGGCATCCGGGTCGGCGGCGATCATCAGGTCGACGGGCGGCAGTCCCTGGTGGTCCATGCTCCAGCCGTTGTGGAGCTGGTGGTCGAGCGAGGCCTGGATCACGGTCGCGGCCGGCGGGGCGCCGAGGGCCTTCAGGGTGCCGGCGAGGTCGATCCAGTCGAGGCTCAGGATGACGTCGGCCTCGCGCATCGCCGCCGTCATCGCCTCGCCCGGGAAGGTCGCGGCCGGGAAGGCGTGCAGCGGGTGGTCGGTCGGAAAGGCGGCGGCGGCCTTCAGGTTGGTCGCGACCCGGGCCTGCAGCGCCTCGGCCAGGGCGACGCGGCGGTCCCAGGCGGCGAGGTCGCGGGAGACGCGGCCGGCGAGGATCAGCGGCCGCTCGGCCCTGGCGAGGAGCGCGGCGGCGCGCGCGACGGCGTCCGCCGGCGGCCCGGAGTCGATCGCCGGCACGAAGCGCGCCGTGTCGAGCGGGGGCAGGGGGGCCGGCAGCGGCGCCTCCTGCAGCTCGACGTCGAGCACCACGTAGGTCGGTGCCTTCGGGGTGCTGTTGGCGAGCCACCAGGCGCGCATCAGCGATTCCCGCGCCGCGGCCGGCGAGGACGGCTGGTCGTCCCACTTGGTGTAGTGACGCACCAGGGCGGCCTGGTCTCGCGCCGTGTGGATCCACTCGATCCACGGCCGGCGCCTGGCGGCGTCCATCGGGCCGGTGGCGCCGAGGATCAGCATCGGCATGCGGTCGCACCACGCGTTGAAGATGCCCATGGTGGCGTGCATCAGGCCGACATTGGAGTGCACCGCGACCGCCATGGCGCGGTCCGTCACCTTGGCCCAGCCGTGGGCGATCGCCACGGCCGACTCCTCGTGCAGGCAGAGCAGCATCTGCGGCGCCGCGTTGCCGAGATGGTTGACCAGGCTGTCGTGCAGGCCGCGATAGCTGGCGCCCGGGTTGAGGGCGATCCACGGAATGTCGAGGCTGCGCAGCATGTCGGCGACGACGTCGCTGCCGAACTGCGGGGCGTTGCTGCCGCCGCCGGCGGGGCGCTCGACGGCGGAAGGTCCGGCCTCTGCGGCCCGGGAGGCGGGCCGGCCGGAAACGTCATGGGAGGTCATCGATCGGGGGTCCTGCACTGAAGGGACGCCAAGCAAATCCGATCGCGTGACGCGGCGCAACAGAGCCGACGGTCCTCACCCGCCCTGGCGCAGGCGGGCCAGCACCTTCAGGCCGGCATAGCCGTCGACCTCCATCCCGGTCCTGCGCTGGAACGCCGCCACGGCCCGCATGGTGTCGCGGCCGACCCGGCCGTCGGTGCCGTCGGTGTCGAAGCCGGCGGCGGTGAGGCGGCGCTGGATCTCCTGCACCTCGGCCAGCGTCGGGGTGCGCTCGCCGCCCGGGAAGGGCTGGACGAGCGGTCCCCGGCCGCGCAGCCGGTCGGCCAGATGGACGATCGCCAGCGCGTAGGAGAAGGCCGGATTGTACGAGTAGATCGACTGGAAGTTCCGGCCGATCAGGAAGGCCGGGCCGCCGGCGACCGGCACGGCGAGCCGGACCTGGTGGCCGGGATGGGCGAAGGCGGCGCCGTCGGCCCGGGTCACCCCGAGCTCGGCCCACTTCGCATAGGACCGGTAGGTCTTGCGGTCGGCGAGGCGGCTGTTGAAGCCGGCCGGCAGCCGCGCCTCGCATCCCCACGCCTCGCCCTGCTGGTACTTGCCGCGCTGCAGCAGATAGCGGGCGGCGCCGGCGAGCGCGTCGTCGGGCCGGCCGAACGGCGAGATGCGTCCGTCGCCGTCGAAATCGACCCCCATGTTGAGCCACACCTCGGGCATCCACTGGGTGTGACCCATGGCGCCGGCCCACGAGCCGATCATCTCCTGCGGCGTGCCCCAGCCGCGGTCGACGATGACGAGGGCGTTGAGCAGCTCCTGTTCCCAGTAGGCGCGGCGGCGCGGCTCGCCCCAGGCGAGCGCCACCAGGGCCGGCAGCACCGGGCGCATGTACTTGCGATTGTCGATGACGTCGCCGTAGCTCGACTCGACCCCCCACAGCGCCAGCACGATGAAGCGGTCGACCCGGTACTCGCGCTCGATCCGCTCCAGCAGTGCCTTCTGCTCCACGGCGCGCTGCCGCCCGGTGATGATGCGCCAGTCGGAGACGCGCCGGTTCAGGTACTGCCAGAGCGCCTCCTGGAACTCCGGCTGGGCGCGCTGCAGGGCGTAGACGCTGGTGTCCGGCTTCAGGCCGGTCATCACCCGGTCCCAGGTCGCCTCCGAGATGCCGCGGCGCAGCGCCTTCGCCCTGAAGGCGGCGCGCCACTGCTCGAAGGACGGGCTCGCCGCGACGGCGGCGGCCGGGGCGGCCGCCACGGCCGCGAGACCGCCGACGCCGAGGAGAAGGCGGCGACGGGTCAGGGTGTCGGGTCCGGCACTCTTCGGGTCGTCAGGGCGCACGTGGTCCTCCCGGGCGATTCGAGGAAATCCTAAGGGGTTTCGGCGCGGTTGGGAGCGGGTCGTGAAAAAACGTCGAAAATCGCCGTGCGGCTAGCCCGAAAACGGTGGGGAAGCGGAAACCATCCGGCACGAATACGTCGAAACTCGCATTTCACGAGAATATTCGTGACGAGCTCGTGCAGCCTGAAGGTAATGAAATGCCGGCAAAATCACGTCGGCCACAGTGCGGCGGCTCTGCAACAACAGGTTTTTAACCCAGGCATGGGAGGACTAGTCCGTCGCAGTCGGAATACCGGGGCCAACCATGTCGCTTCCTTCCTTCCGCATGAGCCTTCAGCTGAAGATCGCGTCGATCGGCGCCGTGGGTCTGCTCGGCCTCTGTTTCGTCGGTGGATTCTATCTCCTCGGCGCGAGCACGCAGGAGCGCTACGAGCGCGCCGCCGACCGCGCGAGCGCCGTCGCCACGCTGGCGACCGGGGTCTCCGCCGCGATGTTCCAGGCCCGCGACGCCGAGAAGGAGTTCATGCTGACCGGCGACGAGATGCGGCTGAAGGATCACGAGCAGGCGGTCGCCAAGTTGCTCGCCGGCTTCAAGGACCTGCAGGGAAAGCTGGCCGAGATGGGCGAGGCCGATCTCGCCGAGAAGGCCGGCAAGGCGCGGGCCGGCATGGAGCGTTACGCCGGCCACTTCGCCACCGCGGTCGCCGCCAAGCGGACCATGGGCCTCTCCAACGACGGCGGCCTCGAAGGGGCGCTGCGCAACACGGTGCGGCAGATCGAGAACGAGCTCGACAAGTTCGACGACGCCCGTCTGGTCGCCGGCATCCATCCGGTGCGTCGCTACGAGCGCGAATACATGCTGCGCCAGGACGGCCTCTCGCAGACCAGCTTCAAGAAGGCGCTGGCGGCCTTCGTCAGCTCCTTCCAGTCGGCCGCGCTGCCGGCCTCGACCAAGAAGCAGATGCTCGATCGGCTGACCTCTTACGAGCGCGACTTCAACGAATGGATCAAGGCCGCCGAGGCGATCGAGCTGGCCACCACGCTGACCAAGGTCGAGTTCGGCAACGTCTCCCCGGTGGTCGACCAGATCAAGACCTCGCTCGACAAGCTCTATGACGACGCGACGGCCAAGAACGCCGAGGCGCGCGAGGACACCCGCCGGCAGATCCTGATCGCCATCGGCATCGCCTTCGTGGCGGTGGCCGCGATTGGCTTCCTGATCGGATCGAGCCTCGCCCGGCCCCTGAAGGCGATGACCAAGGCGATGCGCGAGCTCGCCGAGGGCCACATGGAAGTCGCCCTGCCGGGGCTCGGCCGTCGCGACGAGATCGGCGACATGGCCAAGGCGGTGGAGCGCTTCAAGGTCGTGGCGGTCGAGAAGGCGCGGCACGAGGCGGAGGAGCGCGAGGAGGCCTCGCGCGGCGCCGCCGCCGCCCGGAAGGTCGAGATGACCAAGCTCGCCGACGGCTTCGAGTCGGCGGTCGGCAACATCGTCGGGATGGTGTCGAGCGCGGCCAGCCAGCTCGAGGCGGAGGCGCGTCGCCTCACCGCGACGGCGGAGACCACCCAGCGCCTGTCCAACACGGTGGCGAGCGCCTCGACCCAGGCCTCGGCGAACGTCCAGACGGTCGCCTCCTCGGCCGAGGAGCTCGCCGCGTCGGTCGCCGAGATCGCCCGCCAGGTGCAGGAGTCGAGCACCATCGCGGCCCAGGCGGTCGAGCAGGCGGTGCGCACCGACACCCGCATCAACGAGCTGTCGCAGCTCGCCAACCGGATCGGCGACGTGGTCAAGTTCATCACCGCGATCGCCGAGCAGACCAACCTGCTCGCCCTCAACGCCACCATCGAGGCGGCGCGCGCCGGCGAGGCTGGCAAGGGCTTCGCGGTCGTCGCCCAGGAGGTCAAGGCGCTGGCCGCCCAGACGGCTAAGGCGACCGACGAGATCTCGGCCCAGATCAACGGCATGCAGGCGGCGACCGCGGACTCGGTCGCGGCCATCAAGGAGATCGGCCGCACCATCAACCGGGTGTCGGAGATCGCCGCCAACATCGCCGCCTCGGTCGAGCAGCAGGGGGCGGCAACCCAGGAGATCGCCCGCAACGTCCAGCAGGCGGCGCGCGGCACCACGGACGTCGCCAACAACATCGTCGACGTCAGCCGCGGCGCCAGCGAGACCGGGTCGTCGTCGGCCCAGGTGCTCACCGCCGCCAACTCGCTGACGCGCGAGAGCGAGCATCTCAAGACGGAGCTGCAGCAGTTCCTGAGCACCGTGCGGGCCGCCTGAGAGCGCCTCGGCACGTCCGATCACCAGGCCCCGGCGTCGGCGACGCCGGGGCTTTTTCGTGGGTCGGGGATCGCGCGGTCGGCCCGGCGCGGCGCGCCGATCCCGAACCGAACTCTCAGGGGACTTGGAATCCGAGCTCGCGGACCCGCGGTCCGCGCTCCCGAATGACGGTCACCGGGGCCTCCGGCAGCGCCCGTCACGCCGTGCGGATGTAGTCGCGCAGGGCGTTCGACTCCTGCTCCATCTGCTCGAGCCGCGACTTCACCACGTCGCCGATCGAGACGATGCCGACCAGGCGGTCCTGCTCGACGACCGGCACGTGGCGGAACTTGCCCTCGGTCATCTGCTGCATCAGCTCGCCGATGGTGTCCTGCTGGCCGCAGGTGACCACCTTGCGGGTCATGATCTCGGAGACCGGCGTGTCCAGCACGGCGGCGCCGTGCGTCGCGATCGCCTTGACGATGTCGCGCTCCGACACGATGCCGATGGTGCGGCCTTCGGTCCCGGTCACCACCGCGGCGCCGATCCCGCGCTCGGAGAGGAGCTTCGCGGCGGCCCCGACCGCCGCGGCGGGGTCGATGGTGACGACATCGGTGCCCTTGCGGGCGAGAATCGTCCTGACGGTCACGTCTGCCTCCCTGGCGCCCGCCTGTCGCGGCCGGCGCATCTGCCGTTGACCGGCCGCAGGGGCGGGGACTGGAGCGACAAGCCCGAAGGCCGCTCTCCGGTTCCCGGCGAACGCGACCGATGGGGTGATCATCCGCCGTTTCGGAGAGGCGGGCAAGGCGGCGCTGCACGGCAGGGCTGCAGGGTGGCGCCGTTCCGGCGGGACGGTGCCGGCCGGCAGTCCCGGCCGGCGGGTGCGGCCCGCTGCCGGATCAGTCGGCGGCGCGCGGCAGCGGCACCGGGTCGAACACCGGGAACAGCAGCAGTCCGGCGACGAATCCGCCGATATGGGCCTGCCAGGCGACCGGCTGGTCGACCCCGAGCATCCCGACGGAGCCCAGCCCGAACAGGATGTTGAGCCCGAACCAGACGATCAGGAAGCCGAGGATGCGGGGATCCTTCAGGGTCGCGGCGAGCGGGGCCGCCGGGACCAGATAGGCGGTGTGGTCGGTGTTGCGGAACACCCCGAGCGGCCCGCCGACCTGGAAGACGAAGCGCATCGCTGCCGCCATGAAGCCGGAGATCGCCGCCGAGGCTCCGATCATCGGCAGGAGCTCGCCGGCATGGGTCGCGAGGTGGAGCAGGGCGCCGGCGGCCGCCGTGGCGGCGAAGAAGGCGACGAAGCGGGCGGTGCCGAAGCGGCGCGCCACCGCGCTGCCGAAGGGCAGCAGCCACAGCACGTTGACGCCGAGATGGGTGAGGTCGCCGTGGAGGAAGGCGTAGGAGACGAAGGTCCAGATGTCGGCCGCGAGCCCGCCCGGCAGGGCGATGTCGATTCCCGGCAGCGGCGCGTAGCGGGCCGGGATGAAGGCGAACAGCAGCAGGAAGTCGACGTCCTGGGACGGCGTCAGCACCAGCTCGCGGAACGCGTGCACGAGGCCGAACGCAGCGATCAGGCCGGCGATCACGGTCGGCAGGTTGAGGATGGGCTCGGTGCGTCGCGACATGAAGTCCCTGGGTGGCCCGCTCTGATAGGACGTGCGTCCCGCCGCTGCAAGCGGGGCGCGCCGGGGGCTCCGAAGAATTTTCGTGTGAACAATGAGGACAACCGCCCAAGCTCTTCGCTGCACGTCGAAATGCCGCAGCCGAGCCGGCCGCGGCCGAGCCGCGCGGAGGCGCCACGGGTGGGGGAGCCGGGCCGTCCGGGCGCGTCGGCGGGCCGCCGACCGGGTCGGCGTTAACCTTGATCGGACGTAAACGCCCGGGCCGCAGCGGCAGCAGCTAAGAAAGGCACGGGGACTGCTGCGGGGGCCGAGTCGGGGCGGACACCAAAGGCGATCGTCCCGAGTCCGGACAGGTCGCCGGGGCTTGGCCCGCTGCGACCCAGCAGATCGAGCGCCATGAAGCACCCGTCGAGCCGCGAGCTGTTCCGTTACTGGACGACGCTGCGCGGCGTCCGGGCGGCGCCCGATCGCGACGAGCTCGACCCGGGCGCGCTGCGCAAGGTCCTCGGCGACAGCTTCGTCCTCACCTTCGATCCCGCCGGCGGGTATCCGTTCCGGCTCGCCGGCACCCGGCTGTGCGGGCTGTTCGGCCGCGAGCTCAAGCACGCGCCGTTCGTCGAGCTGTGGGACGGGGAGAGCCGGGCGCTGGTGCAGGCGCTGCTCGCCGGGGTCGCCGACGAGGCGGTCGGCATCGTCGCCGGCGCCGTCGGCCTCACCGCGTCGGAGCCGCCGCTGCCGCTCGAGCTGGTGCTGCTGCCGCTGGCCCACCGGACCTCGCTGCACGAGCGGCTGCTCGGGCTGCTGGCGCCCGTGCAGGTGCCGTACTGGCTGGGCATCGAGCCGGTGCGCGCCGTGCGGATCGGCACCTTCCGCAATCTCACCCCGGGCGGCGCGCCGAGCCTCGTGCCGGCGCCGGTGCCGGAGCGGCGGCGCCCGCGCCTCGTCGTCCTCGAGGGGGGCCGGGCGCCCTGATCAGACGGCCGGCGGCGGGACCGCGGACGGACCGGGCTCGTAATAGCGCAGGAACATCTCGACCGCGTGGCCCACGACGCGCGCGATCTCCGCCGCGCTCGGGGGGGCGTCGACACGCCGGTAGAGTCGCGGCCGCAGCAGGCCGGCCTGGCACAGCTCGCTGAACTGCCACGAGGCGAGAAGCGTGTCCTCCACGGCCAGGAGCCCGCGCCGGGTCATCCGCTCGAAGTAGTCGGCCAGGATCGAGATTCCGCACCCCGGCCCCTCGGTGAAGAAGCCGCGGCCGACCTCCGGCATCCGCTCCGTCACCCCGAGCACCACCCGCTGGACCCGCACCGCCCAGTCGGAGGTGAGCAGCGTCATGTAGGCGATGCCGAAGCGGGTGAGCGTGGCGCGGATGTCGGGACCGTCGTCGATCAGCGAGAACAGGTCCTCGATGTGCTTGTGGCGCTGGTCGGAGATCAGCGCGCAGAACAGCTCCTCCTTGTGCTCGAAATACACATAGAGGGTGCCCTTGGAGACGCCGGCCTCGCGGGCGATGTCGTTCATCGAGGCGGCGTCGAAGCCCATGGCCGAGAAGATCCGGGCCGCCCCCTCCAGGATCTGCCGCCGCTTCGCCGGATCGGTTCCGGCCGGCGGCCGGCCGCGCCGGACCTCGGGGCGCGCGGCGGCCGGGCTCGGGCAGCCCGGCGGGGACGGGGGGAGAGCCGGGTCGGTCGGGTGGCGCGTCGCCGTGGCCGCGCCGTGGGGATCCTCGCTCATGGTGTTCCTCGGGCCGCGCCGGTGCGTCCGGCGCATCGCCAAGCTGGCCGGCCCCGGCCGTGCGCCGGAACGGCGGGGCAGGGGCACGCATAGCTAAAAAACGAACCGAACGGTTCGGTTCTCTCTTGATATCCCGGCTCGGATCGGTTAGTCAATCGAACCGAACGGTTCGGTCATCTCCCTCTTCGACCGGCCGCCGGCGGACGCGGTGCTGTCGCCCCCCAGCTCCGGACGCGTCCGTCGGGCCTGCGTTGCGCGGGCGGACCCCATGCCTTCGGGGTCCGGCCTTGCCCGCGCCAGCGGCGGAGCGGCTGCCCGAGACGTCCCCCTCGGCGCCGCTCCGCTGCCCCCTTGGTTTCCCCTCGCCGTCCGCTCGTTCGATTCGACCCGCCCGCGGGGCGCGGCGCGTGCCGGCATCCTCCGCCCGGGCTACGACGGCGGTGCGGCCGGCCGCGTCCTCAAGGGCTCGTTAACGCTCCGCCCCTAAGGTCGGGGGACACGTTCGGGAGAATTCGATCGATGGCACTGGCGGAGCGCAAGGCGAGTCTCCGGGCGCTCGCCGACGAGCGGCGTCGGTTCCAGCGCGTCACGGTCAACCTCCTCGGCCGCTACATGCTGGCCGACCGGCGGGAGTATCCCTGCCAGGTCGTCAACATGTCGCCGGGCGGGCTCGCGATGATCGCGCCGGTCGCCGGCGCTCAAGGCGAGCGCGTCGTCGCCTATGTCGACCATGTCGGCCGGCTGGAGGGTGCGGTCACCCGCATCTTCCCGACCGGCTTCGCCATGACGTTCTCGGCGACACCGCGCAAGCGCGACAAGCTCGCCGCCCAGCTCACCTGGCTCGCCAACCGCGACATCCTCAACCTGCCCGAGGATCGCCGCCACGGCCGCTTCGTCCCGCACAATCCGTTCACCCACATCGTCATGCCGAACGGGCTGAACCTGCGGGTGCGCATCATCGACGCGTCGCTGTCCGGCGCGGCGGTCGCCACCGATCAGAAGCCGGCGATCGGCGCCCTGATCATGATCGGCAAGATCCAGGGCCGGGTGGTGCGCCATCTCGAGGAAGGCTTCGCGGTCGAGTTCACCCGGCTGCAGCATCCCGACTTCATCGAGGAAAGCCTGCACCCGTAGCGGTCCAGTCCGCCACGGTCGGAGCGGGAAGGCACCTGGGGTCCGCATACGGCCGGGCCCCGCGCACCGTCGCGGAGCAACCGCGGAAAGGCCATGCGCCGAGAGCCCGCGGCCCGAAGCGACGGATCGTGAGATTCCCGAGCTGCGCCCCGCCGGCACCGAAGCGCGTCTCGACGGCGACGGCCCGGGTGTGACGAGCGGGCTGCTCGCGGCCGGAACCGGTCGAATCCTCCACCTCTGGTAAACAAAGCGTGCCGCGCGGAGCGCCGCTCCGGCAGGCCGGCTGCATCGCGCCGCGCGGCAGAGGACCGCCCGCCGCGCCTCGCCGGGGCCGCGCCGTGGCGACGAGGCGAATGCGGCCGGGGTGGGGCAGGGCGGTCAACCCCTTGTATTGCCATCGCTTCTGCATCGATCGATAAAAATTGAATCAAATCCGAGTAGTTATGATTTTACGAGAAGTTTCGCTTCATTTGAATTGAATGAATAGAAGTATTGTCGCAGTATTGGATCGAGTTTAAACGATCGACTTAGCGGCAATTCAAAGGTTGTATGGGACATTCGACCCTGTGAGGACGGAGGGGTCGACAATGAAATGTCCCAGACGAGGTCTGGCTGCCGTATGGACCGCCGCTCTGGTCGGGGTCCTGGTCGGGCAGGCCGAAGCGCTCGACCGCCCTCTCTACGCCTCCGTGCACGACACGGCGCGTCCGCCGATCGGCTGGGTTTCGTTCTGCGCCGACCGGCCGCGCGACTGCGCCGCGGCCCCGTCCACCCCGCGCGACGTGGTGCTGTCGTCGCGGGCCTGGCGCGACCTGGTGCGCGTCAACCGGTGGGTCAACGAGACCATCAAGCCCCTGACCGACATGGATCACTGGGGCGTCGTCGAGAAGTGGTCCTATCCGGACGACGGCTACGGCGACTGCGAGGACTACGTGCTGCTGAAGCGGCGCATGCTGCTCGACGCCGGCTGGCCCCGCGAGGCGCTGCTGATCACGGTCGTGCGCGACCGCAAGGACGAGGGCCACGCGGTGCTGACCGTGAAGACCGACAAGGGCGAGTTCGTGCTCGACAACCAAGTCGACGAGATCCTCGCCTGGAACGACACCGGCTATCGCTTCGTGAAGCGCCAGGCGCAGTCGGACCCCAACACCTGGGTCGCGCTCGGCGACGGCCGCCCGGCGGTGTCGACCGCCGCGCCGCGGTAGTTCGAACCACGGGGATGCCCCCGTGAACCTGTCGCCCCCGGGCGACGACCAAGGATCAGGAGTTTCGCAGTCCGGTCACGTCCCCACCCCTCCCCGTCCCAGACCGGGTTGCGCGCGGCCGACCGTCCCCCAACGGTCGGCCGCACCCTTTTTCGGGCCTCGCGCGAGCGGGGCCCTTTTCTCGTGTGCCGTGCGGCCGACCGAGCGCACCGAGGATGCCGCCAAGTGACTGGCGTGATGGCTCCCGACCCAGAAATTCGGCGGCGCGGTTGCCGCGCTCCGAAACGGGACTCGTGTCCCGGGCGCGGCGCATCGCGCCGTGGCCCGTGACCCAGGGCGGTCGGACGGGGCGGCGCGAGGATTCCGTGCCGTGGCGCACGCGGCCCCTGCCCGGCGGCGCATCAGGTCTCCGACCTGACGCGCCTCGTCCGGGGCACTCAGCCGCGAGACGGGGAAGCCGTCTCGCCCCTCCGCGGGTGTCCCCCCGCCCATGTCAGACTCACTCCGCCTCGAAGGTCAGCGCGACGCCGTTGATGCAGTAGCGCAGGCCGGTGGGGGGCGGGCCGTCGGGGAAGACGTGGCCGAGATGGCTGCCGCAGCGGCTGCAGTGGACCTCGGTGCGCACCATGCCCCAGCTGCGGTCGGTGTCGGTCTCGACCGAGCCCGGCACCGGATCGTTGAAGCTCGGCCAGCCGGTGCCGCTCTCGAACTTGGTCTTGCCGACGAACAGTCGCTGGCCGCAGCCGGCGCACACGAAGGCGCCGGGGCGCTTCTCGTGCAGGAGCGAGCAGCTGCCGGGCGCTTCGGTGCCGTGCCGGCGCATCACCTGGTACTGCTCGGGGGTGAGCAGGCGGCGCCACTCCGCGTCGGTGCGGGTCACCGGGAAGGTCTTGGTGGCCGTCGGGGTATCCATCGGGGGTCTCCTGCGGGCGCCGGCGCGGCGCGACCGCCTTCATGTAGGGGCGCCGGCGCGGCTTCGCACCGGTCCGGCCGTTCTCGGCGGTGCGGCGGTGTTCGGCGCGGCACCGCCCCCGTGTGCCGCACATTGATACAAATCCTCCGCGTTCACTTTACGGAATGTCATGACCGTGATGGCAGGGTTGCATCGGTGGGGGTCGCAGTGGCGGTCCCGACGGGAGTGTGGCCATGACGCAGAACCGCCAGTACCCGCGTTACCTGACGCTCAAGATGGGTCAGATCACCGGCGAGGACCTCGTCCGCGACTGTGCGGTCCTCAACGTGTCGCGCGGCGGCGCCTGCGTCCTCGTCTCCGACATCGACAGCCTTCCGGAGACGTTCAGCCTGTCGTTCGACGGCGACACCCGCGAATGCGCCATCGCCTGGCGGGAGCGCCACCGGGTCGGCGTCGCCTTCACGGACGGCGAGCTCGACGAGAGCCTGCTGCCGGACCCGCAGGCGCTGCGCAGCGCCGAACGGGGCGACGACGTGCTGCGGGTCGCCGAGCTCTTCCTGCGCGGCGTCCACGCCTACACGGAGCAACAGCTCGAGCTGTTCGACACGGTGATGCACCACCTGCTCGACAACACCACCGACACCGCCATGGCGCAGCTCAGCCTGCGCATCGCGCCGGTGCAGCGGCCGCCCGTCAAGGTGATCCACCGGCTCGCCGAGGACGACGACATCACCGTGTCGGGTCCGGTGCTGGAGCGCTCGCCGATCCTGGCCGAGGATTTCCTGGTCCGCATCGCCCGCTCCAAGAGCCAGGGGCACCTCCTGGCGCTCGCCGGCCGCATCATGGTGCCCGAGAAGGTCACCGACGTGCTGGTCGAGCGCGGCGACACCGCGGTGACGCACCGCGTCGCCGCCAACGACGGCGCCCAGATCTCGCGCGGCGGCTTCCAGCGGCTCGCCGGCCGCGCCCGCCAGGACGAGGAGCTCGCCAAGCACATCGTCCATCGCCGCGAGCTGCCGGCCGACATGTTCGCGGCGCTGGTGCGGCTCGTCGCCGAGCCGGTGCGCCAGCAGCTGCTGCGCGATCCCGATCCGGACGTTCGGCGCCGCATGGCGCAGTGCATGATCCCGCCGGCCGAGACGGCCGAGGAGGAGGAGAAGCCGAACCGTGCCGTCTCGCGCACCCGGCCGACCGAGAAGGACCGCGAGGACAACACCGCCACGCTGCGCAGCCAGCTCGTCGCCGCCGCCCGCGACGGCCGGCTCGACGACACGACCGAGGCGCTCGCCCGGCTCACCCGTGTGCCCGCCGAGGCGGTGCGCAATCTGGTCCGGCTCGGCTTCGAGGACGGCGCCCTGGTGCTGTGCAAGGCCGCCGGGCTCGGCTGGCCGGATGCCAAGAGCGTGTTCACGGTGCTGATGACCCGCAACGCCCGGGTCGACTACAAGGCGGCGTTCGAGCGCTACATCACCGTCTCGGGCGACGCGACCGAACGTGCGGTGCGCTATCTCAAGGCCCGCAAGGCGCCGTCGACGACCGAGCTGCGCCGCATGCTCTGAGTCGACGGCTCGGCCGGAGCCGGTCGGCCGCACCGATCGGGCAGGGACATCGAACGAAGGGCCGCTGCCGCCGCAGCGGCCCTTCGCCCGTTCGGTCCGCCGCGTGCCGGGGACCAATCGCCGTCGCGGCCGGCTCGCGCCGGCCGACGGCCCGTGGCGGCCGGGAGAGGGCCGTCCGCCACCGTCATGGCGCCTGCGCCGCCATGATCTCCATCATCTCGGGGGCGAGCGCGCCGCGCGTCACCAGATCGTGCCACAGCGGATCGAGACGCCGTCGCAGGACGGTGGTGTCGAGCCGGACCGGGCCGGACGTCGCGCGGCTCGTCATCGCGGCGAGCTCGTGCCGCGCCGCGTCCTCGGCGACACGGGAATAGATGCGGCCGGCCGCGTCGGCCGCCGCCACCAGGACGGCCCGGTCGGCGGCCGGCAGCGCCGCCCACCGGCGCTCGCCGATCACCATCGGCCACAGCCGCGGCGCCAGGCCGGCCGTGGCGACGAACGGCGCCACCGCGGCGAACCGGGCGGCGCGCAGCTCGCCGAGCGGCAGCTCGGCCGCCTCGGCGGCCCTGCGCCGCAGCGCGAGATACGTCTCGCTCCACGGCAGCGCCATCGGAGCGGCACCCACGGCCCGCCAGCTCCGCTGGGCCAGATCGTCGGCCGCCACCCGGACGCGCAGGCCGGACAGGTCGTCCGCCGCGGTCAGCCGGCGGGTGGCGACGATGACGCGCACCGGCGCGTGCAGCCCGGTGAACGCCGTCGAGACCAGCCTGATGCCGTGCTCGCGCAGCCGGCGCTCGGCCCGCTGGAAGACCGGCCCGGCGAGGAAGCGGCGCAGCTGCGCTTCGTCCTGGAGCAGCCAGGGCAGCGACAGCGGCGCGAGCTCGGCGGGAGCGAGGTGCCGGAAGGTGGCGAGCGGGCCGGTGTAGAGGTCGATCGGGCCGGCCGCGAGGCCGTCGACCGGCGCGGCGAGGCCGCCGAGCTCGTCCTGCAGGCGCACCTCGATCCGCAGCCGGCCGGCCGAGCGCGCCGCGACCTCGTCCCGGAACACCGCGAGCGCCGCGGCCTCCGGCCCGCCCGGGCCGGCCGGCTCGCTCAGCCGCAGCACGGTCTCGCCGAGGGCCGGGCCGGCCGCGCAGGCGACGAGCGCCGCCAGCAGGCGGCCGATCAGGGTGGTCCGCATCTCCGTCCTCCTCTGGCCGGGAACGTGGGGTGCCGGGAGCGTGTCTCGCCGGCGCGTGTCCGGCCGTCGCCGTCGCGGACGACGACCGCACGACCAGACACTGGACGGTCCGATCCCGTCAAATTATCATTCTTGATCTGTTCTGATCATCCACGCTTATCGAGACGGTCCCGTGCTCGACGTCCGGCTCCTGCAGGCCTTCTACTGGGTGGCGCGGCTGGGCGGATTTCACCGCGCCGCGGCGCGGCTCAACGTGACCCAGCCGGCGGTGTCGCAGCGGGTCGTGCAGCTCGAACGCGAGCTCGGCGTGCAGCTGCTCGAACGCACCCGGCGCAGCGTCGCCTGCACCGAGCGGGGGCGCGATCTCCTCGCCCATGTCGAGCGGATGCTGGCGCTGCACGACGCCATGCACCACGCCATCGCGGCGCCCGAGGCCGTGCACGGGCTGATCCGGCTCGGCGTCGTCGAGACCATCGTCCACACTTGGCTGCAGGACTTCATGCGGCTGCTCGACGAGCGCCATCCGCGCCTCGTCCTGGAGATCGACGCCGGTGCCTCGCCCTCGCTGGAGGAGAAGCTGCACGCCGACGAGATCGACATCGGCTTCCTGCTGCTGCCGCTGAGCCATCCGGGTCTCGAGGTGCACGAGCTGTGCAGCTTTCCGATGGGCATGGTGGCGAGCCCGCGGCTGGGGCTGGGCGGCCGGCGCGTGCCGCTCGCCCGGGTGGCGGCGTACCCGCTCGCCACCTTCGCCCGCGGCGGCGAGATCCACGCGCGCGTCCGCGCCGTCTTCGCCGACATCGCCGATCTGCGCCTGCACGCCAGCGCCACGCTGGCGCCGATCGTCCGCATGGCGGTCGACGGTCTCGCGGTCGCCTGCGTGCCGCCGGCCGCGGTCGCCCGCGAGATCGCCGACGGCGAGCTCGAGGTGGTGCGCACCGGCGCGGTGCTGGCCGACCTGCGCTTCGCGGCATGCTGGCGGCCGACGCCGGAGCGCCGGCTGGTGCGCGCCGTCGCCGCCATCGCGGCCGAGGTGGCGCAGTCGCACCCGCCGGCGCCGGCCCGGCCGGTGCGCCGCCCGCGGGCGCGTGGCGCCGGCGCGCGGCGGCCGGAGCACCGCTGACGCGCGCGAGGGCAGCCTACGCGCGCGGGGGCAGCCTGCACGGCCCGGCGCCCCGCCGGATACCACAGGGCTTCCGGGCCGCCGCTGCGGCCTCCATATGCCTCGCGTGTCCCCGGTCCGGAGCCCCCCCGATGCCCGATCCCGTCACCGTCCTCGGCACCCGCGTCGCCTATGCGGCCCGCCAGCTGCCGCGTCTCGCCTGGTTCGCCGGCCACGGTGTCGTCATGCGCCGCCTGCAGGCGCAGGTGCGCCGCCGCGCACCGCCGCGCGATCGCGGCGGCGCCCCGCCGGTGGCCGGCCCGTCGCCCGGTCCGGCGTCGCTGCCGGGCAGCCGGCGCCTCTATGCCGACCTGGCGCGGCTGCTGCGGCAGGACCTCGCCAATGTCGAGGCGGGGATCTACCCGGTGCCGGACGACCACGACGGGTCGCTGCCGACCCTCCTGGAACGCTCCCGCCTGTTCTTCGCCGACCTGCCGGAGATCCATGCCCGCCGCGAGCGTAATGGCGTCCGCGACGTGCTCGCCGAGGCGCCGCGCCGCGGCCGGCCGGCCTACTACCTGCAGAACTTCCACTTCCAGTCGGGCGGCTGGATGACGGAGGAGTCGGCCGAGCGCTACGACACCCAGGTCGAGGTGCTGTTCAACGGCACCGCCAATGCGATGCGGCGCCAGGCGTTGCCGCCCCTGCACGAGGTGTTCGCCGGGCGTGACCAGCGCCGGCTCCGGCTGATCGACATCGGCTGCGGCACCGGCCGCTTCCTCGACTGCCTGAAGCAGGCGTGGCCGCGCCTGCCGGCGCTCGGCCTCGATCTCTCCGAGGCCTATGTGCGGCACGCGCAGCGCCATCTGCGACGCTGGCGCAAGGTCGCGGTGGCGGTCGGCAATGCCGAGGCGATCCCGGCGGCGGATGCGAGCGTCGACGCGGTGACCAGCGTCTTCATGATGCACGAGCTGCCGGCCAAGGTGCGCCGCGTCGTGATGGCCGAGTGCGCCCGGGTGCTGAGGCCGGGCGGCCGGCTGGTGCTGGTCGACTCGCTCCAGCGCGGCGACGACCCGGCCTATGACGGCCTGCTGGAGCGCTTCCCCCAGAACTATCACGAGCCGTATTATCGCGGGTACCTGGACGAGGACTTCTCCGCCATGGCGGCCGGCTGCGGGCTGGTTCCCGTGCGCGACGTGAACGCCTTCGTCTCCAAGGTGATGGTGTTCGACAAGGCGGGGTAGCCGGAGCGCCGGCGGGAGGGGGACGTGGACGAGCTCGACTTCATGCGGCGCGCCATCGCGCTGTCCAGGGACTCGGTCGCGACCGGCGGCGGGCCGTTCGGCGCCGTGGTGGTGCGCGACGGGGTGATCGTCGGCGAAGGCGCCAACCGCGTCGTCCCGGACGGCGACCCGACGGCCCATGCCGAGGTGGTGGCGATCCGCGACGCCTGCCGGCGGCTCGGCACCCACGTGCTCGACGGCGCCGTCGTCTACACGAGCTGCGAGCCGTGCCCGATGTGCCTTTCCGCGATCTGGTGGGCTCGCGTGAAAGAGATCGTCTACGCCAACGACCGCGCCGGCGCGGCGGCGATCGGCTTCGACGACCACGCGCTCTACGAGGAGGTCGCCCGCCCCCTGGAGGCGCGCGTCCTGCCGCTCCGCCGCCTCGCCGCCGAGGAGGCGGCCGAGGTGTTCCGGGCGTGGGAGGCGAAGGACGACAAGGTGCGGTACTGATACTGCTTCCGGGCGATCCGTTCGCCGTCATTCCGGGGCGCGGCGGAGCCGCGAACCCGGAATCCAGCGACAATCTCCGAGTTCTCGGCTGGAGTCCGGGTTCGGCGCGGAGCCTGTGCTCGGGCGGCGCAAAGCACCGACCCGAGTGCGCCCCCCGGAATGACCACCGAGCTGATCAGCCGAATGCGGTATGACTCACGGCCGGAACTGCGCTGCGAGCAAAGGAGGCGCAGCCCTCTCAATCCAGCGTCCGCCTGAACCGGGTCACCGCGATCGTCATCGCCACCAGCATCAGGACGACGAGGGAGAGCGTGTCGTAGCGCAGGTCCGCCAGCGTCGAGCCCTTGAGCATGATCGAGCGGACGATGCGCAGGTAGTGGGTGAGCGGCAGCGTCTCGCCGATCCACTGCGCCCATTGCGGCATGCCGGCGAACGGGAACAGGAAGCCGGACAGCAGCAGGTTGGGCAGAAAGTACATCATCGCCATCTGCATGGCCTGGAGCTGGTTCTGCGCCAGCGTCGAGAAGGTGTAGCCGACCGACAGGTTGGTCGCGATGAACAGCGTCGTCAGCACGGCGAGCAGGGCGAGGTTGCCGAAGATCGGCACGGCGAACAGGAGCGCCCCGGCGCCGACGATCAGCGAGCCCTGCAGGAAGCCGATCACCACGTAGGGCGCGATCTTGCCGAGCATGATCTCGACCGGCGTGATCGGCATGGCGAGCAGCGTCTCCATGGTGCCGCGCTCGGTCTCGCGGGTCACCGCGAGCGCCGTGAAGATCAGCATGGTGAGCGTCAGGATGGTGCCGAGCAGGCCCGGCACGATGTTGAGCTGGCTCACCGCGGCCGGATTGTAGCGGGCGTGCGCCCGCACCTCGAAGGGCGGCGACGTGGTGTCCGGGATCGCGCGGTCCCAGCGCAGCGCCGTGGTGGTGAGGGTGTTGAGCGCCGCCAGCGCCGAGCCCGAGCCGACCGGGTCGGTGGCGTCGGCCGCGACCAGCAGGGCGGGGCGGTCGCCGCGCCGCAGGTCGCGCTCGAAGTTCGCCGGGATCTCCACCCCGAACAGCACCGTGCCGGACTGCAGCAGCCGGTCGAACTCCTGCTCGTCGCGCGTCTGCTTCACGATGGTGAAGTACCGGGTGTTCTCCATCGCCCGCAGGATCGAGCGGCCGACGTCGCTGTTCTCCTGCAGCAGCACGGCGGTCGGCAGGTTGCGCGGCTGGGTGTTGATGGCGTAGCCGAACAGCAGGAGCTGCATCAGCGGAATCGTGATCATGGTGGCGAGCGACACCCGGTCCCGCCGCAGCTGCAGCACCTCCTTCAGGAGCATGGCGCCGATCCGGCGCAGGAACATGCGGGTGCGGCCCGGCTCGCGCCGCCGCGCCGGAGCGGGTGCGGTCCCGCTCATGACGGCCTCGCCGGCGCGGCGCCTCCTTGCGCGCGCCCCATCAGGTCGATGAACACGTCCTCGAGCGAGGGCTCGGCCGGCTCGAAGGTGAGGGCCGGGTCGGTCCGGAACTCGGCGATCACCGCGTCGACCTTGGCGCGGTCCGGCCCGGAGACGTGCAGGCTGGTGCCGAACGGCGCCACCATGGTGATGCCGTCGCGCTTCGACAGCGTCTCCGCGAGCGCCACCAGGTTCGGCCCGGACACGGTCCAGGTGGTGAGATGCGAGGCGGCGATCACCTCGCTCACGGTGCCCTGGGCGAGCAGGTCCCCATAGGCGATGTAGGCGATCTCGTGGCAGCGCTCGGCCTCGTCCATGTAGTGGGTCGACACCAGCACGGTGAGGCCCTGGGCGGCGAGCGCGTGGATCTCGTTCCAGAACTCGCGCCGGGCCTTGGGGTCGACGCCGGCGGTCGGCTCGTCGAGCAGCAGGAGCTGCGGGTCGGGCAGCGTGCAGGCGCCGAGCGCGAGGCGCTGCTTCCAGCCGCCCGACAGCGCCCCGGCGAGCTGCTCGGCGCGGCCCTCCAGCCCGAGGCGGGTGATCGCCTCGCGGGCCGCCGCGCGCGGGTCGGGCAGGCCGTAGACGCGGGCGACGAATTCCAGGTTCTCGCGCACCGAGAGGTCCTGGTAGAGGCTGAAGCGCTGCGTCATGTAGCCGACATGCCGCTTGATCTCGGCGGCGTCGGTGCGGATGTCGTAGCCGAGACAGGTGCCGCGGCCGGAATCGGGCGTCAGCAGCCCGCACAGCATGCGGATCGTCGTCGTCTTGCCGGAGCCGTTGGGGCCGAGGAAGCCGTAGATCAGCCCGCGCCGCACCTGCATGGTGAGGTTCTTCACCACCACGGTGTCGCCGAACGACTTCGTCAGTCCCTCCACGTCGATCGCGATCGAATGCGGGTCGTCGGCGGCCGGGGCGGGGATGGTCATCGCAACGCCCCCGTGGTCGCCGGCGGCGTCGCGGCGAGCGCGACGTCGACCGGCTGGCCGACGCGCAGCGCCTCGGGCCTGTCCGGGATCGCCTCGATCAGGAAGACGAGCTTGTCGCGCTCCTGGAGGCTGTAGATGACGGGCGGCGTGAACTCGGCCGAGCGCGCGATGAAGCTCACCTTCGCGGTGATGTCGCCGGCGCAGCCGTCGCAGCGCACCCGCACCGTGTCGCCGTAGGCGAGGCGCGGCAGCATCTCCTGCGGCACGTAGAAGCGGACCTTCAGGTTGCCGGGCGGCAGGATGGCGAGCACCGGCTTGCCGGCCGAGACCATCTCGCCGGGGCGGAAATAGACCTGCTGCACCGTGCCGGTCACCGGGCTCGCCAGCACCCGGCGGTCGAGATGCGTCTTGGCGGTGACGAGCCGCGCCCTGGCGGTGCGCAGCGCGGCTTCGGCCTCGTCGAAGGCCTTCTGGGTGCCGGTCTTGGTCTTCAGCAGCGTCTCGGCGCGGTCGTAGGCCTGCTGGGCATTCTCCAGCTGCGCCTCGTACATGTTCACCTCGGCGCGCTGCAGCGCGTCGTCGACCGTGAACAGCGGCGCCTTGGCCTCGACCTTGTCGCCCTCGCGCACCGACAGCGTCTCGACCCGGCCGGCCTCGTCGGGCCCGACGAAGATCAGGTTGGCTTCGATCCAGCCCTGATAAGTCTTCGGCGCGCCGTCGCAGGCGGCGAGGGCGGCCGCCAGGAGCGCCACGGCGCCGAGCCGCAGGAGGGGGCGGAGCAGGGGACCGGTCATGGCGTGGCTCCCGGACGCTCGGCTCCCGAGCGCTCGGCTCCCGAGCCGAACAGGACGTCGAGATGGGCACGCAGCAGCGTCTCCGGATCGAGCGGGGCGAAGCGGTCGAACAGGCTCGCCCAGACCACGGCCATGAGGCCCGGCGCGATGACGAGCTGGGGGAACTCGGCGAGCCGCGGGTGCACCTCGCCGCGCGCGGCGGCGCGGGCGAGCAGGCTCCGGATGGCCCCGAGCGCCGGCTCGACGACTTGGCGGTAGTGGAACTCGGCGACGCGCGGGAAGCGCGGCCCGTCGGACAGCACCAGCCGCAACACCCGACGCCGCTCGGTGCCCAGGACCTCCCTGGCGAACACGGCGAGGAGGCGCTCCAGCGCGGCACGCGGCGGCAGGCCCTGGGTCGACAGCGCCTTCAGGTCGGCGATCAGCGGGCCCATCATGGTCGTGATCAGCTCCTGGAACAGCGCCTCCTTGTCCTCGAAGTAGAGGTAGATGGTGCCCTTGGCGACGCCGGCCCGCTTCGCCACGTCGTCGAGCCGCGCCGCCGCGAAGCCGCGGTCGCTGAACTCGTCGAGGGCGGCCTTGAGGATCGCCTCGCGCCGCTGCGCGGCCTTCTCGGCGCGGGCGTCGCGCGGGTCGGGCGTGACCTCGGAACGGGTCGCTCGGGTGCCCGCAGGTACCGGAACGACGGGCCCGGCGGTTGCGGACACCGGGAGAGAGCGTTGCGAGGTCGCCGCGGCCGCGCGTCCCGGTTTCTTCGGAGCCGCCATCGGCATCTCCTATGACTGACCAGTCAGTCAATTACGCCTGCCGGACGTCGGCCGCAAGGGACTCGGTATTTGTCCGGAGCAGGTGCATTCGTCAGGAGCAGGTGCGGACCGGTCCGGCCCGACCCGGGGCAACAGCCCTGGCTCTCCGAGCCTGCGGCTCGCGCTCAGGAACAGCGTCGTGCACCTCGCGTTGTCCTCGCACCGCAGCCGTCGAGGACCGCCATGCAGGACCAATCCGCCGAGCGCCTTGCACGTCTGGGCTATGCGGCCCGGGGTGTCGTCTATCTGCTCGTCGGCGGCCTCGCCGTGATGGCCGCGCTCGGCCGCGGCGGCGAGACGACCGGCTCCAAGGGGGCGCTGCAGACGCTGCTGGAGCAGCCGCTCGGCACGGTGTGGCTGGCGATCGTCTCGGCCGGCCTCCTGTGCTTCGCCGCCTGGCGGGTGCTGCAGTCCGTCTTCGACGCCGACCATCTCGGGCGTGACCGCAAGGCGCTGCTGCGTCGTGCCGGCTGGGGGGTGTCGGCCGTCATGAACGCCGCGCTGGCGTTCAGCACCCTGGGCTGGGCGCTCGGCTATGCGGCCGGCGGCGGTGACGGCGAGGCGTCGGCGCGCGACTGGACGGCGTCGGTTCTCGCGGTGCCGCTGGGGCAGTGGCTGCTCGGCGCCGTGGGGCTGGGGATCGCCGCGGCCGGCATCGGTGTCGCCGTGAAGGCCTGGCGGAGCGACATCGACGAGGGCCTCGCCTGCGACGACGCCGCGGCCCGCTGGGTCGTGCCGCTCGGACGCGCCGGAATGACGGCGCGGGCCGTGGTGTTCGTTCTCATCGGCGTGTTCCTGGTGATCGCCGCCGTGACGGCCGACGCGCGCGATGCGCGCGGTCTCGCCGGTGCCCTGCGGACGCTCCAGGAGCAGCCCTACGGCTGGATCCTGCTCGCCGCGACGGCGCTCGGCCTGTTCGCCTTCGGGCTGTTCCAGTTCGCCGTGGCGCGCTACCGCCATATCGATGCCGGACGCGCGGAGCGCCTGTCCGAGCGGGTCGGGCGCGGCGCCCGCCGGGCGGTCGGCGCCGCCGGCGGCTGACGCCCGCCGGTCCTCACATCCGCCACGCCAAAAGCCGCATCGCGTTCGCCGTCACCAGCACGGTGGCGCCGGTGTCGGCGAGGATCGCCGGCCACAGTCCGGTGATCCCGGCGACGGTGGTGACCAGGAACACGGCCTTCAGGCCGAGCGCGATCCCGATGTTCTGGCGGATGTTGGCCATGGCGGCGCGCGACAGCGCGATCATCCGGGCGACGTCCATGACGCGGCCGTGCAGCACGGCGGCGTCGGCCGTCTCCAGCGCCACGTCGGTGCCGCCGCCCATGGCGATGCCGACGTCGGCGGCGGCGAGTGCCGGGGCGTCGTTGATGCCGTCGCCGACCTTAGCGACCGCATGGCCGTTCGCCTGCAGCTCGCGGACGATGCGCTGCTTGTCCTGCGGCAGGAGCCCGCCATGGGCGGCGATGCCGAGATCGGCCGCCACCGCGGCGGCCGTCGTCGGGTTGTCGCCGGTCAGCATGACCGGGGCGATGCCGGCGGTCTTCAGGGCGGCCAGCCCGGCCCTGGCGTCCGGGCGCGGCTCGTCGCGCATGGCGATCAGGCCGGCGACCGCGTCGCCGGCGAGCAGCACCGCCACGGTCTTGCCCTCGCGCTCGAAGGCGGCGACACGCTCTCGCTGCGCGTCCGTCAAGGTTGTGCGCGCCGCGGCGCTTCGGGCGGAGCCGAGGAACAGCGCCTCGCCGCCGAGCCGGCCGGTCACGCCCTCGCCGGGAACGGCCTTGAGCTCGGCGGCGGGCGGCACCGGTGCGCCGTCGGCCTTGGCCCGGGCCAGGATCGCCAGCGCCAGCGGATGGCTGGAGCCGGCCTCGAGCGCCGCCGCCATGGACAGCACCTGCCGCTCGCCGCGGCCGCAGGCGACGAGGTCGGTCACGCGCGGCCGTCCCTCGGTCAGCGTGCCGGTCTTGTCGAGCGCCGCATGGGTGACCTTGCCGAGCGTCTCCAGCACGGCGCCGCCCTTGACCAGCAGCCCGTGGCGGGCGCCGGCCGACAGGGCGGCCGCGATCGCCGCCGGGGTCGAGATCACCAGGGCGCAGGGACAGCCGATCAGCAGCAGGGCGAGCCCCTTGTAGATCCAGGCGTCCCAGGCGGCCCCGAGCAGCAGCGGCGGGACCAGCGCGACGGCGGCCGCGACCGCCACCACGGCCGGCGTGTACCAGCGCGAGAAGCGGTCGATGATGCGCTCGGTCGGCGCCTTGGCCTCCTGTGCCTCCTCGACCAGCCTCACCACGCGGGCGATGGTGTTGTCGGCGGCGGCCGCCGTCACCCGCACGCGCAGCACCGCGTCGGTCGCGATGGTGCCGGCGAACACGGTGTCGCCGGGCTTCTTCTGCGCCGGCAGGCTCTCGCCGGTGACCGGCGCCTCGTCGACGGCCGCGGTCCCGTCGACGACGACGCCGTCGGCGGCGATGCGGTCGCCCGGCCGCACCATGACGACGGCGCCGACCGCGAGGCTGTCGGCCGGCACCTCCTCGGTGCGGCCGCCGCGCTCGACCAGCGCGGTCTTCGGCACCAGGGCGGAGAGACCGCGGATGCTGGCGCGCGCCCGGCCGGCGGCGACGCCCTCCAGGAGCTCGCCGACCAGGAACAGGAACACCACCATGGCGGCCTCCTCGCCGGCGCCGATCGCGACGGCGCCGACCGCCGCGATGGTCATCAGCATCTCGATCGAGAACGGCGTGCCGGACCGCGCGGCGGCGACGGCGCGCCTGGCGATCGGCACGAGCCCGATCGCCAGCGCCGCCAGGAACGCCGCGGTCTCGACCGCCGGCACCAGCCGGCCGACCGCATAGGCGGCGGCGAGCGCGAGCCCGCAGGCGATGGTCAGCGCGGCCTTGCGGGTCCGCCACCACGGGCCGTCCTCGGCCGCGTGGGCGTGGCCATGGCCGTCGGCATGGCCGCTGTCCGGTCCCGGGGCGGCGTCGGCCGGGACGTCGAGCGGGGCGACGTCGTAGCCGAGCGCCGTCAGACTCGTCCGCAGGGCGCCCAGCGACGCCGCACCGGGCGGATGCGTCACCGTCATGGTGCCGGTGGCGACCGACACCGCCACGTCCGCGACCCCCGGCATCCGGCTCACCGCCGTCTGCACCTTGGCGGCGCAGCTGCCGCAGTCCATTCCGGTCACCCGATAGCGCGTCTCGACCACGTCCGACATCGAAGGCCCTTCCCAAGTCAGGGCCCCGTCCTACATCCTCTAGCGACTAGAGGAGCAAGGCCCATGACGGAGAAGAGCGCGGTCGAGGAGGCGGTGCCGATCGGCGAGGCGGCGAAGCGCAGCGGCGTGAAGGTGCCGACCATCCGCTACTACGAGCAGATCGGCCTGCTGGCGGCGCCGGCCCGCACCGAGGGGAACCGGCGGCTGTATACACGCACCGATCTGCGCCGGCTCGCCTTCGTCCGCCACGCCCGCGAGCTCGGCTTCGACGTCGAGGCGATCCGCACGCTGCTGTCGCTGCAGGACCATCCCGACCGGTCCTGCGCCTCCGCCGACGCCATCGCGCAGGCGCGGCTCGCCGAGGTGCGGGTCCGGATCGCCAAGCTGAAGGCGCTGGAGGCGGAGCTGACCCGCATGGTGGAGGAGTGCGCCTGCGGCCGGGTCGCCGAGTGCCGGGTGATCGAGATCCTCGCCGAGCCGCACCGCCACGGCACGCTGGCGTGAGCGAAGCGCAGCGTGCTCCGGTCAAGGCGTCTCGGGCCGCGGGCCCGATCCGCCGCAGAGCCGGGGCACGGGGCCGGCACCGGAAGCGCCAGCGCCGCACCGGCCGACCTTCTGGTCCGGTGCGGCGCCGAGCCGGCCCCGACGTGGATCACCTTCACGTGAGGCGAGGCGGAGCCCGCGCGGCAGCTCGCGGGGTCATCGCAGGCCGGCTTGAACCACGAGCGGGTAGGTCTGCTCCATGAACTCGCGCATGCCGGCCTGGTAGCGCGGCCACGACAGCAAAACGCCGTCGAGGCCCATCGCGGACAGCTGGCCGAGTCCGTCGACGATCTGCTCCTTCGTGCCGATCAGGGGGTAGCCGCTCCAACCGGCGATGAACCGCTGCTTCAGCTGCGACAACGCGCCGGGCGGGAAGGTCTTGGCGTTGATCTCCATGGTCTGGATCACGTTCTCCACCGCCTCCCAGTCACCGAGCTGGTCGACGTAGAGGTCGTGAAACGCCTGCGCTTCCTTTTCGGTCTCCGCCTGGACGCAATAGGCCAGGCTCCAGACGCCGATGTCGCGGCCGTACTCCTCGCGGGCCAGCGAGCGGTAACTATCGATCTGGGCCTTGCAGTCGTCGAACTTCCGCGACTTCAGGGCCAGGTAGACGAGATCGCAGTACTTGCTCGCGAAGTGCTTGCCGCGCTCCGATCCTCCGGCGTTCATGATGGCCGGATAGGGGCCCTGGATGGGTTTCGGCTGCAGGTAACCCTTCTTGATCTGATAATACTTCCCGTCGAAGTCGAACTCGTCGTCCTCGGTCCACAGGCGCTTGACGATCGTCAGCCACTCCTCGGCGCAGTCGTAGCGCTCGTCGTGATCCAGCATCGGCGCACCGAACATGTCGATCTCGGGCTTGTTCCAGCCGGTGACGATGTTCAGCGTGTACCGCCCCTCGGTGATGTGGTCGATGACGGCGGACTGCTTGGCCGCGGTGATCGGGTGGTGCATCGAGATGTGCGATGTCGCGAACACGCCCGACTTCGTCGTGCTGGCGCCGATGCCGGCTGCCCAGGCGTAGGTCTCGAACCCGGGACCCTGCGGATTGTTCTTGCCGCCGAACCCGCGCCATCGCGCCACCGGTACGATCGCCTCGAACTCCATCTGATCGGCGTAACGGGCGAGCTCGCGGGTGTTGGGCCACGTGATGTGCAGCCGGTCCTCGAGGGACGACATGACGCAGCCGCTGTCGAGATTGGTCTGAAAGGTGCCGAGCTTCAGCTTTCGGTCGTTGAAGGCGGGATTGGTCTCGAGCCGGCTTCTGGTGGCGTACATGTGCGATCCTCCCTGATGAGGATCGCCAGTGCTCAGGATCGGCGGGCGGAGGTCAACGTGGCGGCGGTGATCCTGCGCTGCCGCGATCGTCTTCCTGCGCGCGCAGAAACAAACGTCGGGCCGCGCGGGTCGTGCGCCCGGCACGGTCGTCGTCGTCCGCGGTGGGCGACGAGAAACGACGATCGACGCTGCGCGGTGCCATGGTAGGGGCGCCGAGAGTGCACGCAGCGTCCGCCGACGCCGCGCCGGCCTGTCTGCGGCTCATTGCAGGTTCCCCGTTCGCCCGTGTCGGGGTAGGCTCGATCCAACATCATCGAAAAGGGGCATCAAGCCCCGGGATGAAGGGGAGACCAAGGTGGCGGAATATCTGAGCTGCCAGGGATCGAGAGAGTCCCGGCAACGCTGGCAGAGTTTCATTTCCAGGCTGTTCGGGCCCGCCGACATCTCGATCGCGGACGAGAGGCGGTTCTTCGGCGACATCCGAAGCGCCTCGCTCGGCAGGCTCGCCATCACTCGCGTGCGCAGCAGCGACGAACTGGGGAGTCGCCGCAAGTCGCACCTGATCGGCGATACCGAGGAGCGGCTCCTCTTCGTGATGCTCCGGTCGGGCACGCTGAGCATTTCGCAGGGCAACCGCGAATGCGAACTCGAGCCGGGAACGTGCACGCTCTTCGATGCCAGCGCGCCCTACGACTACCGGCACCGCGTCCCGACCGAGGTCGTCAACATCTGCTTCCCGGCCGGACTCCTGTCCACGCGCCTGCGTGATCCACGCCGCTACATCGCGCGTCGTCTGGACGAGCAGCGGGGCCTCAACCGCATCCTGTCCGACTTCGTCGAATCGCTCTCGCGCGAGACCGACGCGATCCCGGCCCCCCTGGCAGACCGCCTGGCCGTGCAGATCACCGACATGATCGGCTCCATCCTGGAGAGCAGCCATCGGGAGCTGCATATCGAGGGATCGGCGGTTCAGTCCGCCGTCTACCGGCGCTGCATCGCCTTCATCGAGAGCAATCTCGCAGATCCGGATCTCGATCCGGAGAGCATCGCGGCGGCTTCGGGTATCTCGGTACGATACCTGCACAGCGTCTTCCGCGGCTCGGGCCAGACGGTCGGCGACTACGTCCGCAAGCGGCGTCTCACGCGATCCTACGAGGACTTGACGAGCGATCTCTGCCGCCGGATCGCGGTGAAGGAAATTGCCTATCGAAACGGGTTCCGCAATCCGGCGCACTTCGCCAACGCCTTCAAGCTCGAGTTCGCCGTCTCGCCGAGCGAGGTGCGGGCCGCGGCGACCCCGGCCACGGAGCAGGGGTAGGTCCACCTCGCGTGCGAGACCGTCGTGCGAGCGCATGACGGCTTGCGGTGGAGCGCACTGACCCCGCGGAAGGCTTGAAAACCCGCGGGAAGAACGTCCTCCTGATCGCCGCAGACCCGCGAAGACGGGCGAGGCTCACGGAGGACGGACATGCGCAAGGCTGGACTGGTCTGGTGTCTGCTGGCGATCCTGGCGGCCCTGGGAGCTCCGCAGCTCGCCGCCGCACAGGATCGAACCGCCAAGGGCAAGCGCGTCGCCATGTTCATGGGACCGACGCAGGACAAGTATCTCGGCGCCCTCAGCAAGGGCTTCGAGACCGCGGCCACCGCCATGGGCATGTCCGTGACGGTCTTCTCCAGCCCGTTCGATCCGGCGCTCCAGGGCCAGCAGATCGACGACGCCATCGCGCAGAAGTTCGATCTGTTCGTCGTGCAGACGATCAGCCAGAAGGCGATCGTACCGCCGCTGACGCGGGCCAAGGCGGCCGGCATTCCGGTCTTCCTGGTGGTCGTGCCGCTGGAGGCCTCCACGGCGAACGACGCGCTCTACGCGAGCTACATCGGATACGACGACGCGAAGCTCGGACAGCTGGCGGCGTCCTCGCTGGCGGAGGCGCTGAAGAGCGCGGGCCGGACCCAGGCCAGGATCGCCGTGATCGCCGGATCGATGGCCGAGGGCAAGGCCGTGATCCGCGAGCGGGCGTTCCGCGAGGAGATGACGAGGCACCCGGGCCTGCAGGTGGTCGTCACCGAGGACGTGAAATGGAATCCCGTCCAGGCGGAGCGCAGCACCGGGCAGTTGCTGGCCCGGTTCGCCGGCCAGGGAGGGCTCGACGGGCTTTACGGAATGAACGACAGCCTCGCCAACGGCGCGATCCAGGCCGCGGAGGCGGCCGGCGTCAAGATCGGGCCGGACAAGGGCGGCCTGATCGTCGTCGGCGGAAACTGTCAGGCGCCCGGGATCAAGAACATCCAGTCCGGCAAGATGGCGGCGACGGTGTTCGTGCTTCCCATCGAGGAGGGTAGGCGCGCAGCCGAGACCGCGAAGACGTATTTCGAAGGCGGCAAGGTGGAGCGTCGCGTGTTCCTTCCCACCGAGCCCGTCACCAGGGCCAATCTCGGCACGACCGCGCAGGCCTGCTCGTACTGACATCGAACGCGACCAGGCGCTGCGACATGCACATGATCGATCGGCGGCCGGAGGTGTCCCGCACCTCGCCTCCGCCCCGACTGACCGCGACGGGGATCTCCAAGCGGTTCGGCGCGGTCCGGGCCCTCTACGAGGTCGGCCTGACCGTGCAGCCGGGCGAGATCCACGCTCTGTGCGGCGAGAACGGGTCGGGAAAGAGCACGCTGGTGAAGATCCTCACCGGAACGCACCAGCCCGACACCGGGACCGTCGCGATCGACGGGAGGCCGGTCCAGATCTCGTCGCCGCAGTCGGCGGAGGCGAACGGGATCGCGATCGTGTCGCAGGAGCTGAGCCTCTGTCCGGACCTGACGGTGCTGGACAATATCTGGCTCGGGTCCGCGCGTGCGCCGCTGTTTCCCCGCAAGGCGCTGCTGGCGAGGGACGCCCAGCGGGCGCTCGACATGCTCGGCGCCTCGCATATCGGCCTGGACCAGCGGGTCTCCGGGCTGGAGATGGGCCAGAAGCAGCTCGTCGAGATCGCCCGGATGCTGGTGCGCGATGCGCGGCTGCTCATCCTCGACGAGCCGACGGCGACGCTCTCCGACCGCGACATCCACCGGCTCTTCGCGGCGCTCGCCGCGCTGCGCCGGGAGGGGCGATCGGTCATCTACATCACGCATCGCCTCGCCGAGGTGTTCGAGCTCTGCGATTCGGTGACCGTGCTGAGGAACGGCCGGCTCGTCGCGGCGCGGCCGGCCCGTGAGTTCGACCGGGAGTCACTGGTCGAATCCATGCTGGGACGGCCGCTGGCGGATCTGTATCCGTCCCACGCCTCGTCCCACGACGCTCCGGCGCTGGTGATCGAGAATCTCCGGGTGCCCGGCATCGTGAAGGCCTTCGACCTCGAGGTGCCGCGCCGGGCGATCACCTGCATCGTGGGGCAGATCGGGTCGGGTGCCCCCGAGGTGGTCCAGGCCCTGGCCGGCCTGATCTACAACGCCACCGGCTCCGTCCGCGTCGACGGACGGCGGCTGTCGCTCGGCTCGCCGCAGCGCGCGGCCGAGGCGGGAATCATGTACGTCTCCGGCGATCGCGCGCAGGAGGGCGTCTTTCTCGAGCTGCCGGTGCGGGACAATCTGACCGCGACGCGGCTCGGCGCGCTCTCCACGGCAGGGCTCCTGTCGCCCTTCCGGCTGCGACGTGTCGCGCGGGCACTGGCCGCCCATGTCGGGCTCCATTCCAGCCGGCTGCCATCGGCCGTCGCTCAGCTCAGTGGGGGCAACCAGCAGAAGGTGGCGTTCGGTCGCTGCGTCGACAATCGGCCGAACGGCATCCTGGCGATGATCGAGCCGACGCGGGGCGTCGACGTCGGTGCGCGCGCCGATCTCTACCGCATGATGCGTGAGTTCTGCGAGAGCGGCTACGCCATCGTGATGACCTGCACCGACCTGGAGGAGGTGCTCGGCCTCGCGGACTACGCCGTGACGATGTTCCGGGGCGCGCAGATCCGGCGGATCGATCGTGCGCATCTGAGCATCGAGCATCTCCTGTTGGACATCACTCACCCGGAAGAGCTCCCGACCGATGACGTTCGTGCGGCCCATGCCCGACATTAGAGACCAGCAGCGGACCATGGCGCTGCGCATCCCCGGCCTGCCGCATGCGGCCGTCCCCGCCGCCGTCCGGTCGGTGCTCGGCCTGGCGATGGTCGCCGCCGTCGCCGTCACGCCCGGCTTCTTCTCGTCCATCAACCTGCTCTCGCTGCTCACCTCGATGTCGCTCGTCGGCTGCGTCGCCGTCGCGATGACGTTCATAACGCTGAGCGGCAACATCGTCTCGTTCAGCCTCGGAGCGACGCTTTCGGCGACCACGATCGTGCTGATGGCGAGCCTGGATCACGGCCTCTGGCCGGCGGTCGGGCTCGCTCTGCTGTTCAGCATGGCGATCACCGGCGTTCAGGGCTGGATCGTCGGCTACTTCCGCGCCAACCCCGTGATCGTGAGCCTGGCGATGCTGTCGCTGATCTACGGCGTCGCCAACTGGGCGACCGGCGGGCGAGGCATCTACCCGACCGCGACCGAGCTCGACGTCTTCAAGGGACGGGTCGCCGGCCTGCCGATTCCGCTCCTCGCCTTCGCGGCGTCGGTGCTGCTGGCCCAGGGACTGCTCTCGCTGACGCGCATGGGCCGCCACGCGATCATGATAGGCGCCAACGAGCGCGCGGCGACGGCCGCCGGGATCGACGTTCCCGGCACCATCACCTGGGTCTATGTCGCGGCGGGGCTGTTCACCGGGATCGCCGCCGTGCTGATCGCGGCGAGGCACGCCTCGGGGGACATGGAGCACGGCATCGGCCTCGACTATGCGGCGATCAGCGCCGTGATCGTCGGCGGCAATGCCATCGAAGGCGGGCGCGGCTCCGCCTTGCGCACGGCGGGCGGCGTGCTGACGATCTCGATCGTGCAGGGCGTTCTGATCCTGTGGGGCTTCTCGACGTCGGCGCAGGCTCTGGCCGTCGGGCTGATCGTGCTGCTCATCCTTCTGCTGCATGGGAGGCGTTCGTGACGCCGATCTCCGCCGTCGCCCGGCCCTTCTGCGTGCTCCTGGCCGTGTTCGTCGCGTTCGCGCTGCTGGACGCCGAACAGGGGCGGTTCCTGAGCGTAGCGACCGCCTTCAGCGTCATGCAGCTCTTCGCGACGATCGGTCCCCTCGCGCTCGCCCTCGGCTTGGTCATGATCGCCGGAGAGTTCGACCTCTCGATCGGCGGAGCCATGAGCCTGGCCGGCTGCGTCGCGGTCCTGCTCGGCGCGGATCATCCGGCGCTGGGCATCGCCGCCGCCGTGCTGCTCGGCGCGCTGCTCGGCGCCGCGCAGGCGATCGCCATGGTGCGCACGGGGATCAGCTCGATCGGCGTCACGCTGGCCGGGCTGCTGATCTGCAGCGGCCTCGCCTACATGCTGACCGGGAACACGACCATCGGCTACGACCGGATCGAGGTCGCGACGGCCGTGAACGCGCCGATCCTCGGCGTGCTGTCGATGCGCAGTCTGACCGCCGTGGCGATCTTCGTGATCCTCGGCGCGGGGTTCGCGGTATCGCGGCTCGGGCGCGACCTCGTCGCGACCGGCAGCGGCCGGGCGGCGGCCCGGACGGCCGGTGTTCCGGTCGACCTGATGCTGATCGGTACCTTCGCCGTCTCGGGCATGCTGGTCGCGCTGTCCGGCTCGCTGTTGAGCTACGGGCTGGCGGCGGCGTCGCCGATCGCGCTCTCCGACGCGCTGGTGCCGGCCACGGTCGCGGCGATCATCGGCGGGGTCTCGTTGTCGGGCGGCAAGGGCTCCCCGGTCGGAATCGCCGGCGGCGCGCTGGTGTTCTGCCTGCTGCGGTCGGGACTCATCTCGCTCGGCGTGAAGCCGTACCTGCACGACATCGCCATCGGCGGGCTGCTGCTCACCGTCGCGTTCCTCGATGCACGGGGCCTCGAGGCGTCACTGTATCGTCTGGCACGGACCGGCGAGCGTGTGCTCGGCCGCGGGACGCGCTGACATCAACCCGGAGCTGTATCGATGTCCCGCATCGTCGCCTTCGTCGGCAACTACCAGCGACCCTCCAAGACGCGCAACCTCACCGAGTACGTCATGCGGCAGGTCGGGGCGCGTTACGGCGTGACCGGGCCGATCTACGATCTCCTCGACATCGTGACGCCGGCCGGGATCGCGCTGCAGCGCGACGACCTCTCGCCGGAGGCACAGGCGATCCTGAACGAGATCGAGGGCGCCAATGCGGTCGTGTTCGCCAGTCCCGTCTACAAGGGATCCTACTCCGGTATGTTCAAGCACGTCATCGACCTGCTGCGGCCCGACTGCCTGGCCCGCAAGCCGATCCTGATCGCCGCATCCGGGGGCGGCGATCGGCACGCGCTCGTCGTCGAGCACGCGATGCGTCCGCTGTTCGGCTTCTTCGCGGCCCACACGGTGGCGACGGCCGTCTACGCGTCGGAGCGGCACTTCGCCCAGGGAGAGCTGGTCGCGCCGGAGATCGTCGCCCGCGTCGACGCCGCCATCACGGATCTGGCGCCCTGGCTGGGGCGCGAGCAGCATTGACGATCGCCCGCGACGGCGCGCCGATCGTTGGAACGGCGCGGCCGGGGGGCGGCCGTGGGCCGGGCCGCCTCGAGACGGGACCCGTCGGGACCGGTGGGCGAAGCCTCGGCCGCGGCGTCGCGCGCCCGACCGCGACGCAGGATCGTCACGGCGGGGCGGGCCTCACGCCCCGCGCGAGAGCTCCGTCAGGATGTGCTTCACCGAGGGCGTGACGATGGCGACGAACTGTGCCTCGCGCTGGCGGCGATGCACCTCGGAGCGGCGCATGTAGCCGCGCGCGCCGAGCTGCAGCACGGCCGCCTGGGTGGCTTCGAGCGCCAGCCAGGAGCCTTCCAGCCGCGCCTTCAGGACGGCGAGGAACGCCTCGCGGCCGGGATCGTCGTGGTGGGCCGCGAGGGCGGCGGCCGTCTCGGCGAGCGCCTCGGCCCGCGCCTCGATGGTGTCGGCGTCGAGCGGCAGCACGGCGGCCGGCTTGTCGCCGAGGAGCCGGCTGTCCTTGCGCATCAGCGCCGCGGCGGCCCGCGCCGCCCCCAGCGCCATGCCGAACTGCAGCAGGACGAAGCCCTGGCGGATGGTCGGGACGAAGCGGGCGGCGTCCTCGGAGATCACCGCATCGTCCGGCACGAACACGTCGCGCAGCAGCACCGCATAGGTGCGGGTGCCTTCGAGCGCCAGGAACGGCCCGACCTCGACCAGCGACACGCCGGGCGTTGCGCAGTCGAACACCGCCATGATGCGGCCGTCGCCGTCCTCCACCGAAAAGATCGAGGCGAACAGATGGTCCGGCCCGAGATTGGAGACCCATGGCAGCCGGCCGGACACGCGCCAGCCGCCCGGCGCCCGCACGCCCGAGAAGGCCAGCCGGTCGAGGCGGGAGAACGTCTTCATCGGGTTCGACAGGCCGGTGCCGCCGAGCGTCCGGCCCGCCGCCACGGCGGCGAGCCAGGTCTGCCGCGGGGCCGGGTTCTCGGAGCGGGCCAGGTACCAGGCGAGGGCGTCCTGGCACCACATGCAGAAGGCGGTGGAGCCGCAGGCCGCCCCGGCCGTCGCCATGTCGGCGACGGCGGCGATCAAGCCGCCGGCCGGGTTCGCGCCGGTGTGGTGCGCATAGGCGCCGGCGGCACCGAGCTCGCGCATCACCGGCTCGGGGTAGAGCCCGTCCTCGTCGACGGCGCGGGCGAGCGGCGCGAGGCCGCCAGCCACGATCTCGGCGACGGAGCGGGGGGCGGCCGCCGGCGGGGCCGGCGCGGCGATCTCGATCTCCGTGCTCGCGACCCCCATGCTCATGCGCGCACGACCTCGACCGGGACCGGGTTCTTCACGGTGCCGAGCACCGGCGACCAGGCCGCCGCGTGGGCGATCACCTCCTCGATCTCGGCGTCGGTGGCGCCGTCGACGTCGAGATGCGCCTTGAGCCGGATCGCGGTGAGGCCGACCGGCTTGGGCGAGAGGTCGCCCGTGCCCCACACCGAGGTGATGTTGATGTCGCCCTCCAGCTCGACCGCGATGGCGCGGATGGTCCAGCCGCGGGCGACCGCGTTGGCCTGCAGGCCGACCGCGACGCAGGAGCCGAGCGCGGCGAGAAGCGCCTCGGTCGGGTTCGGCGCGGTGTCGTCGCCGAGCAGCCCCGGCGGCTCGTCGACGATGTGGGCGGCGAGATCCCGCACGTAGTTGAGGTGGCGGAAGCGCTTGCCCTCGGCGACGGTGCGCACCTTGACGGTGCGGACCGCCGACGGGTCGGACCGGCCCTTGTCGCCCAGCGCCTTCAGGCGCTCGGCGTCGATCGGCTCGAACGGAGCCGGCGTGGTCTTGACGGCGACGACGGTGCTCATCGGGGCTCCTCGTGGTGTCTTGCAGGGGGCTTGCAGGGCTGTCTTGCGGGTGAAGACGGCGGTCAGGCCGTCGGGGTCCAGCGGGCGCGGGCGAGCAGGGCGGCGGCCAGCGCGTCGAGGGCGAAGCCGATCAGGCCGATCAGCAGCACCAGGGCGGCGAGGCGGTCGTATTCGAGCGTGTCGCGCGCGTCGTTGATGGCGTAGCCGAGGCCGGAGGTCACGCCGAGGAACTCGGCCGGCACCAGCACGATCCAGGCGACGCCGAGGGCGAGCCGGAAGCCGGTGAGGATGTCGGGCGCGACCGCGCGCACGACGACGACCCGCACCAGCGCGAGGCCGTGGCCGCCGAGCGTGCGGCCGACCGCGATCCAGGCCGGATCGATGCGCTTCACGCCGGCCGCGGTGGCGAACACGACCGGCCAGATCGCCGCCGCCGCGATCAGGAACACGATGGCGCCGTTCCAGCTCGGGAAGGCGAGCACGGCGACCGGCATCCACGACAGCGGGCTGACCATCCGGAGGATCTGGAACGGCAGCTGCACGGCCCTTTCGAGCAGCGGCAGGAGCCCGAGCGCGATGCCGACCGGGATGCCGATCAGCGCGGCGACGAACAGCCCCTGCAGCACCCGCGACAGGCTGGGGGCGGCGGCCTTCCAGGCGTCGCCCGAGACGATCAGATCGGCGAAGGCGGCGAGCGCCGGCGCCGGTGCGAAGCCGGTGAACGCCGAGAGCCGCGGGTTGCCGGCGATGATCCAGCCGCCGACCCACCACAGGGCGAGCAGGCCGGCGATGCCGGCCGCCGGCGGCGCCGCCCAGCGCAGATAGAAGCCGAGCTGGTCGAGCGACAGCCCGGCGCGACGCCAGCGGCTGCGCTCCTCCGCGATCGTGATGGTCACAGCGTCAGCACCTCTTCGCGGACGAACGGGCTCGCGCGGTCGACGCTGGCGTCCTCGATCCAGCCCGGATGCTTCTTCAGCGCCGCCTCGACGAAGCGGAGATCGTAGAGGTCCTTCGCCACGAACTCCGGATCGAGCGCCTTCAGGAACGCGGTGTCGCCTTCCACCACGGTCTGCTGCATCGCCTGGACGATCAGCTTCGTCGCCGACGGGTAGGGCCACGGCTGGAAGTCGATGCGGCCCGACTTCCAGTCGCGGTGACGGACCGCGCCCGACTCGTCGTAGGCGGGGCCGTAGTCGGTCATCGCCTTCAGCACCACCTCGCCCGGCACCGGCAGGTAGCCCTTGCCGTCCTTGGAGATGAGCTTCGCCACCTCGGCCTTGTTCTTGGAGGCGAAGACCTGCGCGGCGACGATCGCGTCGGTGATCTTCTGGGTCCAGGCCGGGCGCTCCTGCGTGTCGCGCTCGTGCACGGCGACGACGCAGCAGGGGTGGTTCTTCCAGATGTCGCCGGTGAAGCGCAGCATGCGGGCGCCGACCTTGAGCTCGCCGAGCGCGTTGAACGGCTCGGCGACGATGTAGCCGTCGATCTTGCGCGCCGCGAGCGCGGCCGGCATCTCGGGCGGCGGCAGGATCTGCAGCGCCACCTCGCCGGGCGCCACGGGCGCGCCGTCCGGCTTGATCACCGGCGTGAGCCCGACCTGCCGCAGGCCGAACTGCAGCACCACGTTGTGCATCGAGTACCAGAACGGCACGGCGATGCGGGTGCCGCCCAGATCCTTGAACTCGCGGACCGTGGTGTGGCTGCCGACGACGAGGCCGGAGCCGTTGGTGTGGGCCCAGGCGAGCAGCTTCACCGGGAACTTGTTGTTGTAGCGCATCCACACCGGGATGGGCTTGAGGAAGTGGACGACGTTGAAGCGGCCGGCCGCGAAGCCCTCGACCAGCGCCGACCAGCTGCGCACCGGCGTCGGCGGCTCGACCTTCAGGCCCTCGGCCTCGAACAGGCCCTGCGCATGCGCGACCAGCAGCGCCGCCGCGTCGGTGATCGGCAGGTAGCCGATGCGCACCACCTCGTCCGTGGAGGCGTGCGCCGTGCCGGCGATGCCGGACGCGGCCAGCATCGCGCCGAGCCCGCCGCGCGCCAGCGCGTCGAGCGTGGCGCGGCGGGTCCAGTCGGCCCGGACCCAGTCGTGGGAGAGGGCGAGCGGCGGATCGGCGCTCGCGTCGTCGTCGTCGTGCATCGGGGGCTCCGGTCCGGGTGGTCGTTCGGGGGATGGTCGCGTCACGCCGCGTCGAGGCGAGCGGCCACCCGGCCGCGCGTCGCCTCGTCGATGCCGTTCTCGATCGCGAGATCCTCGGCCACCCGGCCCGGATGGCCGGACAGCAGCACGGCCCGCGTGCACAGGGCTTCGGCATCCGCCAGGTCGTGACTCACGAGGATCAGGGTGGTGCCGGCGTCGGTGGCGAGCCGCAGCACGTCGGCCCGCAGCGCCGCCCGGGTGCCCATGTCGAGCGCCGAGAAGGGCTCGTCGAGCAGCAGCACGTCCGGCTTCGGGGCGAGGGCGCGGGCGAGCGCCACGCGCTGCTGCTGGCCGCCGGACAGCTCGGTCGGTCGCGCGTCGCCGCGATCGCCGAGCCCGATCTGGGCGAGCAGCGTGTTGACGCGCATCCGCGCGAGGTCGGGATCGCGCCGCGCCAGGCCGGAGAAGCGCAGGCCGAGCTCGACGTTCTGCCGCACCGTCGCCCACGGCAGCAGGGCCGGCCGCTGCAGCATCATGGTGACGCCGGGCAGGGGAGCGTCGACCCGGCGTCCGCCGATCGTGACGACGCCGTCGCTCGGCTTCGCCAGTCCGGCGACGATCTGCAGGAGCGTGGACTTGCCGGCGCCCGAGGCACCGAGGAGCGCGACGCGTTCGCCGGCCGCGACCGTCAGATCGATGCCGTCGAGAACCAGGCGACGGCCGTAACGGTGCGACAGCCCGGCGATGGTGACTGGAAGAGACACGGGGGTTCTCCGTTCGGTCACGTGACTATCGGGACGCCGACGTGATCTAGCAAGAGAAGTGCCATGCCTTCTCGCGGCGGAAACGATCGGCTTCTTCTCTCGCCGCACCGGGTCGGAGAAGGCCCGTTCTGTTCGAGATATCCCGATGTGTCGTCGTGAGAAATCAGCAGCGCTCGCGGTCCCGGCCGCGGCCGGCTGCGACCCCGGACCAGCCGTCGCGCCGCCGACGGCTTGGGCGAACAGCCTTCTCCGCGATCACGGCTCCGGGGCACAGGATGCTCGTTTCGGCGCCAACTTCGACATCCCGTTCCGTTGATTATCGCCCCGGTTCGGCGATCTTTCTCGACATCGGCGGCGCTCGCCGATCGCGGGATTTGACGGAGCAGCTTGCGGCCGCGCACCAACCGCTAAAGCGCCACGAAGGCATTCGCGGGCTCCGGACCGCTCAGAGCCTCGCCGCCGGTGCGACGCCGCGCCGGACCGCACGCCACCCGGCCCTGCACGGCGCGGCTGCGTCGCGCGGGCTTCGGGTCTCGCCGGACCCGTTCGGTCGCAAGGAGGTGGTCGGCGCATGGGACGGAACCGCGCCCGAGCCCGACCGGGGGAGCGCTTCAGGACGACCGTTGTCGGCACAAGGCTTTGAATGAGCTGGCGGGCCACGGTCGATGAAGATGGGCATCATTCGTTCGCCCTCGCGCTATGAGACAATGCTGGCTACGACGTCGGAACCGTCGTTTGTGCCCACCGTTGTCCGATCATTCTCCGAACTCCGCGAGCGACTGTTTCCTGTAACTGCAGATTTGCGCGGACAAGCCTCTCGCGCTCGAGCGCCGCCGTGAGCACCGCCACGCGACCCCGCCGGTCGCCGTCACGCTGCCGCCCTCGTCACCGCGCACGACATCCCGGTCCACCCCATGGCCTCGAGCCAACGAGGCCCTCACGGAGAACGAGGATGATCGACATCGATCCGTTGCAGAGCCGCGCCGAGGCCCTCGGCCTCAATAGTCCGCTGATCCACCGGTCGCCCGCCGAAGCCCACGAATGGGTCCGAAACCCGAGGGCTGGGAGGAGCAGGAACGCGCGTGCCGCGACGATCGATGCGACGAGGTCGTCCGCCGACGCCGCATAGTCCCGTCCCGGGCGCCCGAAAGCGGCGACGGCGCATCGAGATCGTATTCGTCCGCCTCGGCTCCGAGCCGACTATCTCGGGCCCCCCCGCATTTGCCTGACGAATGCCCGCACGCTCGGATCGTCCGGCTCGAGGGCGGCCAGTGTCTCGGCGTAGTGCAGGGCGTCGTCGCGGGCGCCGGCGTCGCGCGAGAAGGCTGCGAGCCCGGACAGCGTCTCGCGGTCATGAGGATGCCGCGCCAGCGACTCCCGGAGCGTCGCGAGCGCCTTCGCGCGATCGGTCGCGGAGAGCGCGACGGCGTAGACATAGGCCATCCGTGGATCGTCGGGCGCGAGATCGGCGGCGCGTTTCAGCGCATCGATGGCTTCGGCGCGCCGGTTGGCGCGCACGAGCCACAACCCCAGCGCGTGATGCGGCGACGCGGCGTTCGGCTGCCTCTCGATCATCCCGCGCAGCAGAGGTTCCGCCTCGGCGTCGCGTCCGAGCGCGCGAAGGAGGTCGGCGAGCGTGACCGCGGCGGGCACGAAGGACGGATCGAGCGTCAGCGCCGCCGTCAGCTCCGATTCGGCCTCCGCCGGGCGGCCGACATCCATGAGCAGCAGCCCGAGATTGTGGTGCGCTTCCGGTCGGTCGGCGTTGCTGCGCAGGGAGGCGACATATTCCTCGATGCCACGATCGCGCTGCTTCTGCTCGTCGGCGCTCATCAGCGCCGCCGGCAGGCCGGCGACCTGGCGCGCCGCTTCGAGCCGCACGTCGCGGACGGGGTCGTCGAGCAAAGACAGCACGTCGCGGCGCGCCCGCGTCGGTGCGCCGGTGTAGGCTGCGGCCGCGGCGCGTCTGACCAGGGGATCGGAATCGCGCAGCAGCATGCGCACGGCGGCGAGCGCGGCCGGATCGGCGATACGGTCCAGCCGCGCCAGCGCGCTCGCCCGCGCGATCGCGGGATGCGACCGATCCTGCGCCAGCGCGAGCAGCGACGCCCGCGCGCCAGGCGCGCCACGCGAGCCGGCGTGCAGCACGTCGCCGAACCGAATGAACCCGGGCCTCGGCGCGCCGTGCCACGCCCTGATCTGCTTGGCCGCCCATTGCGAGGTCTTGTCGGCGTGGCAGGCCGTGCAGGCGTCGGGCGTTCCCAGGGCGGCGCTCTGATCGGGACGCGGAATCCGGAAGCCGTGGTCACGGCGCGGATCGACGACCATGTAGGTCCGCGCCGGCATGTGGCAGGCCACGCATTGCGCCGCGGTCGAGCCCTGCCGGTGCCGGTGGTGACTGGCCGACTCGAACCTCTCCGGTGCATGGCACTGCACGCAGACGGCATTCCCGCTCGCGCGCAGCGTCAGGCTGTGCGGGTCGTGACAGTCGCTGCAGGTCACGCCCGCGGCGAACATCTTGCTCTGCAGAAACGAGCCGTACTCGTAGACCTCGTCGCGACTCTGCCCGTCGGGAAAGTACAGTCCTTCGTCCAGCAGCGCGACGCGGTGGCTGTCGCCGATCGGTGCGCCCGGCTCGATCGTCGCCCAGATCGGCGCGCGCCGCGCATGGCAGAGCGCGCAGGTCTCTATCTCGCGAGTCGTCTGGCGCGGCTTGCTGCGGGCGGCGCTGCCGGTCCGCGGATCGATCGCCCACGTGACGCCGCGCCGCTCGTCGAGACGAATCATCAGGCCCTTGGCCTGCGCATCGATCGCCTCCCAACCCGGCTCGCGCTTCGCCCAGGCGACATGCCGTGCGCCGGGGCCGTGGCAGGACTCGCAGGACACGTCGATCGCGGAGAAGGTGGTCGCGTAGGTCTTCGATCCGGGATCGTAATTGCGGCGCAGACCAGTGGAATGGCATTCCGCGCACATGTAGTTCCAGTTCTGCTGCAGGCCGGTCCAGTGCAGGGGATCGCGATGGTCGACCTTTTCGCCCGGATGGAGATGAAACCAGCGTCGGCCGCCCTGCTCCTTCGCGCGCGAATCCCAGGCGATCGATAGCGCCTGCAATCGTCCGCCCGGCAACGCGATCAGATACTGCTGCAGCGGCTCGACCCCGAACGTGAACGTGATCTCGTAGTCCTGGAGGTCGCCGGCCGGCCCATCGGTGCGCACGAAATACTTGCCGTCACGCCGGAAAAAAACACTGGTCACGTCACCATAAGTGAAGCGCGCGTCGTTGAAGTCGCCGAGCACCGTCGACTCGCTCGCATGCGCCATCGCGCGGGCATGGTCGGAGGACGTCCACGCAGCGGCCTCGCCGGCATGGCACGCGCGGCAGACCGACTCGCCGACATGGGCCGGCCCGCCGGTCGCCGCAGCCGCGGGCGTCGGTTCGGCGCGCACCGCCAGCCAGGAACGAGGCCCGTCTCGCCGAGCCGGGCCGACATGCGTCGCAATCAGGAGGAGCGTCAGGGCGACGCCGAGCAGCCCGGCCAGCGCCGGCTCGACTCCGGCGCGATACCGCGAGGCCGGCCTCCGGCCGACATCGCCGGTCGGCCGCGTGGCGGACGGAGCCTCACCGCTGCACCGCCGGTCCATGTCACTGCGGCTCGAACGCGAACACCCGCTTCCAATCCCGCTTCATGTCGATCACCGTCCAGCCCTTCGCCCGCGCTTCGTCGAGCGCCTTGTCGAGCCGTCCGACCGCCGAGTCCCGATCATAGGCCCATTCGCGCTCGGCGTCGGTGTGATGCACGAGGCCCATGAAGCGCGGCCCGTCGCCTGCCGCGGTCCATTGCAGCATCTGCAGGTCGCCGTCGGAATTGCCGAAGGCGAAGATCGGGCGCCGGCCGATGAACTTGTGGATCCCGACCGGCTTGCCCGCCTTGTCGTCGACGAAATCGATCTTGTCCTCGCGCACCAGCACGGGCTTGCCGTTCTCGACGTCGAACCGCGTCACGATCGAGGAGCCGATCACCTGCTCGGGCGGCACGCCGTAGACGCGATCGGTCCACACGCGCATGAACTCGATGCCGCCGCCCGACACGATATACGTCTTGAAGCCGTTCGCCCGCAGGAGCGCGAGCAGCTCGAGCATCGGCCGATAGGCGAGCTCGGTGTAGGGGCGCTCGAACCGCGGATGCCGCGCGGCGGCGATCCAGTCGGCGACCGTCTCGCCGAACGCCTCTGTCGTGACGCCCGTATGCGTGGCCATGATCAGCTCGACGAGGCCTTTCTCGCCGGACGCCGCGAGCGTGTCGACATCACCCTCGATCGCCGCCTTGAAAGGCTGCTTCACCTTCCATTCCGGATTCTGCGCGGCGAGCGCCCGCACCCTGTCGATCGCGAACATGAACTGGAAATAGACCGGCTTTTCCGCCCACAGCGTGCCGTCATTGTCGAACACGGCGACACGCTCTGCAGGGGCGACATGGTCCGCGCTGCCTGGAGTCGTCGCACGAGCGACGAAGTCGACGATCGCAGCCTTCGCCGTGCCATCGGTCCAGGATGGCAGCGGGTCCGCTTGCGCAAGAGCACAGCCGAGCGAAAGCGCAGCCAGCAGCGCGACGCCCGCGGCCACGATGATCGAGAACGCCTGTTTCATGCCATGCGCCGACAAGCCGTATCCCGCCGCATCGCTCGACGGGCGGGGACCGGATCCGATCCCCGCCCGCCACGTCCTCAATTTCCGCTCGCGCCGCTGCGGAGCTGCTCCTCGATCTTGCTGAGGTTGAACGCGCCGGGCGACTGGCTCGGCGGGAAGTCCTTCATGGTCAGCAGGAACTGCGTCGCCAGGGTCTGGATCGGCACCAGCGCGAACGCGCGGTCGATCATCCAGTCATTGTAGGTGTTGGAGTTTTGTTGCGCTTTCTCGAACGGGTCGCGCCGCAAGTTGAACAGAAGCGGGACCCGCAGCTCGACGAAAGGCTCGCGCCATACGCCGAACGCGACCCCGCGGTTCTCCAGGAACACGACCTTCCAGTCGTCGTGACGGGCGGCGACGATCTGGCCTTCGTCATTGACGTACCAGAACTCCCGGCGTGGCGACTGCTTCGCTTTCCCGGCGAGGTAGTCGTTCATGTCGTAGCCGTCGATATAAAAGCGGTACTGCCGGCCGGCGAACGCGTCGCCCTTCTTGAGACGGTCCTTCAGGTCGGGCATGCCGGCCGCTGCCAGGAAGGTCGGCATCCAATCCTCGTGCGCGACGATGCCGTTCAGCGTGACTCCCGCCTGCCATTTGCCTGGCCAGCGCGCGAAAGCCGGGACGCGATAGGCACCCTCCCAGTTGGAGTTCTTCTCGCTGCGGAACGGCGTGTTGCCGGCGTCCGGCCAGGTGTTGAAATGCGGACCATTATCGGTCGAGTAATAGACGACCGTGTTGTTGGCGATGCCGAGGTCGTCGAGCTTCTCCAGCAGCGCGCCGACGTGACGGTCGTGCTCGACCATGCCGTCGCCATATTCGTCCTGTCCGGAAGCACCGCGGCTCTCCGCTTTCAAATGCGTGCGGAAATGCATGCGCGTTGCGTTCCACCACACGAAGAACGGCTTGCCCTCCTTGTGCTGGCGGTCGATGAAGTCGAGCGCCGCCGCGAGTGTCTCCTCGTCCACCGTCTCCATGCGCTTGCGGGTGAGCGGACCAGTGTCTTCGATGGTCTGGCCGCCCTTGCCGTCCGCTTTGGTCTTCAGCACGCCGCGCGGCCCGAACTTTTTCCGGAATTCCGGATCCTTCGGATAGTCCGGGTTCTCCGGCTCCTCCTCGGCGTTGAGGTGATAGAGGTTGCCGAAGAACTCGTCGAACCCGTGCATCGTCGGCAGATGTTCGTCGCGATCGCCGAAGTGGTTCTTGCCGAACTGGCCGGTGGCGTAGCCTTGCGCCTTGAGCAGCGCGGCGATGGTGGGATCGCTCTTCTGCCAGCCTTCCTTGGCGCCCGGCAAGCCGACCTTCGTCATGCCGGTGCGCACCGGCACGGCGCCGCCGATGAAAGCGGCGCGCCCCGCGGTACAGCTCTGCTGGCCGTAGTAGTCGGTGAAGGCTATGCCTTCTTTCGCGATACGGTCGATGTTCGGCGTCTGATAGCCCATCATGCCACGGTTGTTGTGACTGATGTTCCAGGTCCCGATGTCGTCGCCCCAGATGACGAGAATGTTCGGCCGCTGCTGTTGGGCCTGCGGCAGTTGTTGCTGCGCCTGCGGCTGTTGGAGCCGCTGTTGCGGGGCCGGCTGCTGCGCCGATGCGCCGCCTATGGTCGACGAGAGAGTCAACAACGTCGTCGCTGCCGTCGCCAAGCGCCACAGATTTCCGCTCATGCGCACACTCCCCGCTTCGCGTCTCGCCCGGGCCACTGCCGAAGCTCGGTGCAGGGTCATCGAAACACCGCTGGATTGCAATCATGGACGCGCCCGGAGCCGCGAGCCTCCGACGTCGGACTCGATCAACTCTGTGTGTTGCGCTGTCGCGACCCCATCGAGTCAGTATTAGCCGGAGCAGGGAAATCGCCGTTCTGGCCCCACCTTCTGCGAGGGGCGTGAGGACGGAGTCCATCGATCCTGAAGATCTGAGTCTGAATCGGAGATCGGCTCGTGTTTGAAGTCGACCCTATGCTCGAGCCTGCGGGGACGGTTCATCGGATCGAGGTGATCTCCGGAAAGAGATGGCGGCGGTCTTCGGCGAACACATCGAGATCGAGCCGCGTGTTCCAGGATACGCGCTGCCGCCGTCTCGAAGGAGAATCCTCGCTTGTTTCTGCACCGGGTCTCCAGCGGAAACCCGCGATCGCAGACTTCCAAACACGGTCAGGAGAGCGCCGATGTCATCGATCACCATCGCGAGGTGCGCCGATGTGAGCGCGTCGGGCCGTCGATCCCCGCCATCTCCGGCCGCACGAAGCCTCCCTGGTCTATCCGTTTGGTGATCAGGCAAAGGACGTTCCCGTCCCAGAACGGGATCGTCCGCACCAATGCCGTCTCGTCGCGGAAAGCAAAGAGATGACCGGAGAACGGGTCCTGCGTCAGGCGGTCTTTCCGCGACCAGTTCCAGCTCGAGTTCCACGTCCGCCGGCTCGCGAAGAACGGTGTGCGGCTGATCTCCGTCACCCAGGAGCTCGGCGACGATCCGATGAGCAACATGATCCGGCAGATCATGACGCTGCTCGACGAGTGCCAGTCCAAGGAGAACGCCAAGCACACGCCGCGGGGGACGACGGAGAACGCGCGCCAAGGGTTCTGGAACGGGTCGCGACCGCCGATCGGCTACCGCATCGCCGAGACCGGCGAGCGGTGAGGCAAACGGACCGAGAAGACTTTGGACATCGACCCCATCCGGGCCGAAACCGTGCGGCTGATCTTCCGCCTCGCCGGCGAGGGTGACGGCAACTCCGGGCCGATGGGGGTGAAGTCGATCACCAACCACCCGAACGCCGCCGGCATCCTGACCCGCGACGGCGTTCGCCGGGGCATCGCGGCGGTCCACCAGGTGCTGACCCGCACGACCGATGTCGGCCGGCACCGGTTCAACGCCAAGTTCCGGAAGACGCGCGAGCGCAAGCCGGAGACCGATGTCGTGGAAATGGTCGTGCCGCCGATCATTGACCCGGCAGACTTCGAGGCCGTTCAGACCCTGCTCGAAACTCGCAGCCCGGCCCTGACGGCGCCGCGGAAGCCCGACACCCTCGTCGCCGACCACATCGAGCGCCGGCTTTTGCAGCCCGTCCGCCTCGAAGCGATCCTGGCGACGGTGCTCGACCGCCGGGAGGAGCGGGCGGAACGTCGGGCCGCCCACATCGCCGCGCTGCGCAAGTGCGCGGCCGAGGCCGAGGCGAAGCTCGGCCGCCTTTACGACGCGATCGAAAGCGGCATCGCCGTCCTGACCGACCCGCTGTTGGAGGATCGAATCGCCGAACTCGAGGCCGTCCGCGACCAAGCCCGCCTCGACGCGGAGCGGGCCGAGGAAGCCGCTTCCCGCGCGGGGCCTGTCATCAACCCCGCCGGCACTCGCGACCTTCGCCAGGCAGGCCCGCAGGCGCGTGCGGACCGAGAGCGGAGGCTCCCGCCGCGACTATGTCCGCGCGTTCGCGCGGCGCGTCGAGGGCGACGCGAAGGACGTTCGGATCATGGGGTCGAAAAGCGAACTGCTGCGCACCCTGGTCGCCGTCGCAGGCGGGAAAACGGCGGGTTTTGGCGTTCCCAGCCTTGTACCGAAATGGCGCGCTCGGAGAGATTCGAACTCCCGACCCTCAGATTCGAAGTCTGATGCTCTATCCGGCTGAGCTACGAGCGCGTGGTTCCGGGGCGGTCCTGCCGGGCGCGGCGCCGTCCGGGAGGACGGGTCGGCCGGGCGGGGCCGCCGACCGGGCAGGGCCGGCCGGGAACCGGCCCCTTATAGACGATCGGCGGGAAAAATCGACCCGCCTGTGCGAGCGGTCAGGCGACGGCGGATTCGTCGCGGCGGCCCGGGTCGGCGGCGTCGCCGCCGTGCGGCCGGGCGCCGGGGGCCGCCCGGGCGTCGTCGCGCCGCATCCCCGCGCCCCACGGGGGCTGCGCCGCCGGGTGGTCGGCGGCCGGGCCGGACAGGGCCCCGGCCTTCAGGGCGCCCACCGATTCGACCCGGTTGCGGCCGTTCGCCTTGGCCCGGTAGAGGGCCCGGTCGGCGGCGCCCATCAGGGCCGCGAGGCTGCCGCCGACATCCACCGTGGTCGCCACCCCGATGCTGACCGTCGATGTCGGGCGCACCGCGCCGAGATCGAGCCGGCACTGCTCGAACTCGAGGCGGATCCGGTCCGCCACCGCGGCCGCCTCGGCCGGCGTCGCGCCGGGCAGCAGGCAGGCGAACTCCTCGCCGCCGGTGCGGCCGAGCACGTCGGTCGGCCGCAGCACGCGGGCCGCGGTGTCGCAGAAGGCGCACAGCACCCGGTCGCCCGCCTGGTGGCCGAAGGTGTCGTTGACGTGCTTGAACTTGTCGATGTCGATCATCAGCAGCGCGGCGGTGTCGCCGTCGGCCAGCCCGCGGCGCAGGATGCGCTCGCCGCGCTCGAAGAAGGCCCGCCGGTTGGCCACCCCGGTGAGCGGATCGACCAGTGCGGTGCGCTTGTGCTCGAGCACCAGCCGCTCCTTCGACATCGCCATCACCAGGAAGGCGAGCGAGAAGGAGAACAGCACCAGTCCGGCGGCGCCGAGCGGCACCAGGGTCGCCGTGAACGAGTTCTCGGGCGCCGGGAACACCAGCTTCTCGGCGAGCGGGATGCGGATCAGCACGCCGCCGGCCTGCAGCAGCAGGATGAAGATGGTCGGCCAGCGCGACACCAGCTCCGGATTCTTCGGCCGCGCATATTCCGCGGCGGTCAGCAGCAGGTAGGAGGAGATCAGCGTCGCCGACACCCGGATGCGCAGCGGCATGTCGGTCCAGTAGAAGTCGAACTGGCACGCCACCATCCAGGCGAGAGAGACGACGAGCAGCACCGCGATCCGGGGCCGCCGCCCCTCGAAGGTGCGGGCGCCGGTCCACAGCATGCCGTAGCCGAACAGCTGGACGGCGTTGCCGATCACGATCGAGATCTCGTCCGGGATGACGCCGCGCAGCACCACCAGCCCGGTGCCGCCGACGACCAGCAGCAGCCCGCCGCCCCACCAGGCGAGCGTCGCCGACGACCGGTCCTGCAGCCAGCCGAACAGCAGCATCAGCCCGCTGATCGCCGCGGCGAAGGCAGTCACGGCAAAGAGAGTGGGCTGATCAATGTGCATGAACGATCCGGTCGCGCCGCGCATGTTGCACAGCGAGGTGCATCCGTTCTAGCCGATTCCGATGAGAGCCCCGTTTTCGGTTGACTAAAACTTGCCGGCCTGGGTGCAACGTTTCGTCAACCATGCGGGCGGACCGGCTCAGCCATGCGAGGCGCCGGCCGGTCACGAGGCCGGCGCGGCGGAGCCGCGGGTCCTGCGTTCGGCCGCCTGGGCGGGCGTCCGGTGCGCGGTCGCCCCGTCGGGCCGGTCGTCGGCCGTGTCGCCGGGGCCGGCCGCGATGCGGCTCCTGCGGCGGAGGGCGACGAGCGCCGATTCCTCGTCCGGGCTCCACTCCACCCGGTTGCGGCCGTTCGCCTTGGCCGCGTAGAGGGCCCGGTCGGCGTTCCCCATCAGGGCGGTGAGCCGGCGGCCGGACGTCAGGGTGGTCGCCGCGCCGATGCTCACCGTCAGCCCGTCCTTGAATCCGTGGCGGCGGCTCTGCGCCGCGAACCGCACCCGGATCCGATCCGCCACCTGCACGGCCTCGAGGATGGAGGCGCCCGGCAGCAGGCAGGCGAACTCCTCGCCGCCGGTGCGGGCGAACAGGTCGGTGGGGCGCAGCAGGCCGTCCGTGGTGGTACAGAAGAACCGCAGCACGGCGTCGCCGGCGTCGTGGCCGAGCGTGTCGTTGATGCGCTTGAACAGGTCGAGGTCGATCATCAGCAGCGCGGTCGAACAGCCTTCGCCTGCGGCCCGGGTGAGAAGGCGCTCGCCGTGTTCGACGAAGGCGCGGCGGTTGGCGATGCCGGTCAGCGGATCGACGAGCGCGTCGTGCCGGAGCTGCAGCTCGAGCCGCTCCTTCACCATCGTGATGACCAGGAAGGCCATGCAGACGCCGTGCAGGAGCAGGGCGCCGACCCCGAGCGAGATCAGGACGCCCGCGTCCTCGGAGACGACCGGATAGACCAGCCGCTCGGCCAGGGGGAGGCGCAGGAGGTAGAGCAGCGCCTGGACCAGCATCAGCGCGATCACGGCCCAGCGCGACACCGGACGCGGCGGGCGGCCCCGCCAGTACTCCCACGGAATCAGCAGCGCGTAGACCAGGCCGATCGTCGCGAAGACCCGGATGCGCAGCACCGGCGTGCCGTAGAACGCCTCGCTCTGGCACAGCGCCACCCACACGATGGCCCCGAGGAGGGCCGCCCCGAGACGCGGGCGACGGCCCTCGAAGGCGCGGGCGCCGCACCACATCATGCCCAAGGCGGCGAGCCAGAGCGCGTTGCCGCCGACGATCGCCGCCGTGTCCGGAACGCTCCCGTGCAGGGCGATCAGGACGCCGCCGGTGACCTGGACGAGCGTGCCGCCGCCCCACCAGGCGAGCGTCGTCGCGTTGCGGTTCTGCAGCCAGGAGGCGAGCAGCATCAGGCCACTGACCGCAGTGGCGAAGGCGGCGACGGCATAGAGGGTCGGCAGGTCGATACGCATGGAAATCTGCCGGACACGGGCCGCGGCGGCGCTGCGGCGTGGCTGAAGGGTAGCCCATTCCGGTGAAAAGAGGGTTTTCTGAGGCCGAGGCGGAGCGACACGGTTTTTGGTTACCGAATCGTGGGCGGTCCGGGGTGGCCGGGCGCTCCCCGCCGGCTGGCCCGGCCCCGGGCGGCCCTGTATAGCTCGCCGGTCGGGTGCACGATTCGAAGGAGCGACACGGATGGACGTGAAGGCGGCAGTGGCGTTCGCGGCGGGCAAGCCGCTCACCGTGACGACGGTCCAGCTCGAGGGACCGCGCGACGGCGAGGTGCTGGTCGAGATCATGGCGACCGGCATCTGCCACACCGACGAGTTCACGCTCTCAGGCGCCGATCCGGAGGGCCTTTTCCCGGCCATTCTCGGCCACGAGGGCGCCGGCGTCGTGCGCGAGGTCGGCGCGGGCGTCACCTCGGTGAAGCCGGGCGACCACGTCATCCCGCTCTACACGCCCGAGTGCCGGCAGTGCCCCTCCTGCCTGTCGCGCAAGACCAACCTGTGCACGGCGATCCGCTCGACCCAGGGGCAGGGGCTGATGCCCGACGGCACCTCGCGCTTCTCGTTCGAGGGCCGGCCGATCCACCACTACATGGGCTGCTCGACCTTCGCCAACTTCACCGTGCTGCCCGAGATCGCGGTGGCGAAGATCCGCGAGGACGCGCCCTTCGACAAGGTCTGCTACATCGGCTGCGGCGTGACCACCGGCATCGGCGCGGTGATCAACACGGCCAAGGTCGAGCCGGGATCGACCGCGGTGGTGTTCGGGCTCGGCGGCATCGGCCTCAACGTCATCCAGGGCCTGCGCCTCGTCGGCGCCGACATGATCATCGGGGTCGACCTCAACAACGACAAGAAGGCGTGGGGCGAGCGCTTCGGCATGACGCACTTCGTCAATCCGAAGGAGATCGGTGGCGACCTCGTCCCGTATCTGGTGAACCTCACCAAGCGCGGGGCCGACCAGATCGGCGGCGCCGACTACACGTTCGACTGCACCGGCAACGTCACGGTGATGCGCCAGGCGCTGGAGTGCTGCCATCGCGGCTGGGGCGTCTCGGTGGTGATCGGCGTCGCCCCGGCCGGCGCCGAGATCCAGACGCGGCCGTTCCAGCTCGTCACCGGGCGGGTGTGGAAGGGCTCGGCCTTCGGCGGCGCCCGCGGCCGCACCGACGTGCCGCGGATCGTCGACTGGTACATGCAGGGCAAGATCGAGATCGACCCGATGATCACCCACACGATGCCGCTCGACGACATCAATGCCGGCTTCGACCTCATGCATGCGGGGAAGTCGATCCGCAGCGTGGTGGTGTACTGAGCCTTGCCGGTCGTCCCCGGGGGCGGCCCGCCAGGGCCGCGCCCGGGAGGCATCCTCCCCGTCCGTCGTGAGCCGGCGGCGCCGGAAGAGGCCGAACTTCGGTCCTGCAGTCTTCCCGCCCGCTTTTACCGTCCCTTACGAATTGCGTGAGATCATCGCCATGGCCGCGACCTCGGCCATCGCCCCGGCCTGCGGCGCCGGAGGCGTGCCATGACCCCTCAGTTCACCACCGACCCGTTCAGGCGCTTTCTCGACATCGCCGGCCTCGGGCTGCGGGCCCAGGCCGTGATCGCGATGCGCACCGTGCTGCTCGCCGGCGGCGGGCCGGCGGCGATCCGCGAGGCGCACCGGATGGTCGCCGAGAAGGTGGTCGCCGGGCTGGAGGCCGAGGCGGCCGCCATGCGGGCGCTGCTCGGCGGCGGCACCTTCGACGACGCGGCCGAGCAGGCGCTGGTGCCGGTGCGGCGCTGCGTCGAGGACAATGTCCGCCGCCTGACCCGTCCGCCGTACTGACGCCTGCACGACCGACGCCCGAACGACTGGCGGCGCCCGGCGTTGCCCTGCGGGAGCGCGGGCGGACGGGCGAGGCATCATGGCGGACGAGACGGCGGATTGCGTGATCGTCGGCGGCGGGCCGGCCGGGCTCACCGCGGCGATCTATCTGGCCCGCTTCCGCCGCAGCGTCGTGCTCTACGACGCCGGCGCCAGCCGGGCGGCGCTGATCCCGGAATCGCACAACTATCCGGGCTTCGCCGGCATCGCCGGGCCCGCCCTGCTGATGCGGCTGCGCGAGCAGGCCGAGCGCTACGGCGCCGACCTGCGCCACGGCGAGGTCGGGCGCCTGGTGCGGCCCGACGGGGTGTTCGAGGCGACCGTGGACGGCACGACCGTGCGGGCCCGCGCCGCCGTGATCGCCACCGGCATCGTCGACGACAGCCCGGACCTGCCCGCCCTGCAGGCGCTGGTGAAGGCGGCGCGGGTGCGCTACTGCCCGATCTGCGACGCCTACGAGGCGACCGACCGGTCGATCGGCGTCGTCGGCCCGGTCCGCCGCGCCGTCGCCAAGGCGCTGTTCCTGCGCACCTTCAGCCGCGCCGTCACGGTGCTGCCGCTCGATGCCGGCCGGCTCCCCGCGGCCGAGGCGGAGGACGCGGCCGCCGCCGGCCTGGCGATCGCGCCCGGCCCGGTCCGCGACCTGGTCCCGGCCGGCGACGGGATCGTCGCCACCGCGGCGGACGGCTCGCGCCGCGCCGTCGACGTGCTCTATCCGGCGATGGGGGCGCAGGCGCGCTCGGATCTCGCGCTGGCGCTGGGGGCCGACGCCACCGACGGCGGCTGCCTCACCGCCGACGGCAAGCAGCGGACCTCGGTGCCGATGCTGTTCGCGGCCGGCGACGTGACCACCGACCTGCACCAGATCAGCGTCGCCACCGGCCATGCCGCGATCGCCGCGACTGCGATCCACAACGCGCTGGCGCGGAACTTCCGCTGAGGCGGCTCAGGCCGGTGCCCCGAACCGGAACAGCGTCGCTCCGGCCCGCAGGGCGTCCGCGGCAGCGCCGGCGGCGCGGGCGAGGGCGAGGTCGTCGCGGGTGTCGGCGAGCGGGCCGATCCGCTCGGCCACCGCCAGCGGATCCTCCGAGAATCCGGCCAGCATGGTCAGCGCGCTTTCGGCGCGCGCGCGCATGGCGGGTGTCCGGCTGTCGTCGCGGGCGAGGCCGTGCAGGTCGATGACGGCGTGGCCGAGATTGAGGGCGGCGAGCAGGCCGCGCGGGGCGGCCTCGCCGAGGTCGCCGGCCCGGCGCAGATGCAGGAGGAGGCGCAGCATGCGGCGCGAGGCGTGCGGATCCCAGCCGGCCCGGGCGCCCGGCGCGGCGCGCGCGACCAGCGCCGCGACGTCGGACCGGATGGCGCGCGCCGCCTCGGCGGCGTGCTTCTCCGAGCGGCGCGGCATCAGCAGATGGCCGCCGCTGGCGAGGCCGGCGGCGACCACCAGGGCGAGGGAGTCGACCAGCACGGCCGGCGCACCGGCGGCCGGCAGGCCGGCCTGGCTCGCCAGCAGGAAGCACATGTTGAAGTCGAGCGCCGGGATCGCGGTCCTGGGGCTCGCGCGCAGGAGCGACCCGAAGAGGATGAACGGGAGCACCGAGGCGAGCACGGCCGGGACGGTCGGCACGACCGGCTGGACCGCCAGCCGATAGAGGATCGCGGCGAGCACGCCGGCGACGACCCCGCCGAACAGGAGCGGCGCGATCTTCTGGGGGGCCGGCATCGAGCCGAGCACCATGGAGAAGATGCAGATGCCGAGCGCGGTCAGCTCGGCCGCCGGGAAGCCGGTCGCCCAGCCGAGCAGGCCGGCCGCGAAGGTCGCCGAGCCGGCGGCGAGCCCGGTGTCGCGGGCCAGCCCCCAGTCGCGCCAGGGGGCGAGATAGCGCGCCTTGCGGCCGAACGAGGTGGCGTCCGCCGTTCCCGGCTCGGCGAACAGGGCCCGGTCGGCGGCGACGATCTGGTTCAGGGCGGCGGCGAGACGGCGCATCTCGGGCGGAGCGGCGAGGAGGTCGCCCTGCACGGGCGCCGGCGGCGGGCCGTCGCCGGGCGCCGCCCGCAGGCGCTCCGCCGCCGCCCGCAGCTGCGCCGCCACCCCGGCCGGCACCGGGTCGCCGCGCCGGATGCGGGCGCCGGCGCCGCGGCCGGCCGCCATGATCTCGATCGCCCCGGCGACCAGCGCGTTCACGTGACGCAGCCGCCGATAGCCCTCGACCGAGCCGGCCGACACCATCACGGCGAGCGCGTCGACGTCGGCGATCTCGCCCAGCACGGCGCGCTCGTCGGCCTGAGACGGCACGCCGGCCGTGCCCTCGGCCGCCGCGGCGGCGAACCCCACCGCATCGGCGGCGAGCTTGCGGGCGCGCCGGTAGAAGGCGTCGCGCCGCGAGCCGGGCGTGATCAGCCCCATCACCAGCGTCACCACCAGGACGCCGATGAAGGTGCATTCGACGCGGGCGACGGCGATCTCGGTCGCGTGCTGCGGCGCCAGCACCGAGGGCAGCACCACGACGGCCGCCGTCATGCCGACCATGAAGGCCCCGTAGGAATGGACCCCGCGCAGGATGTGGGTGAGGCCGGCCCCGACCGCGACCACGCAGGCGAGCAGCGCGAGCTCGACCACCGGATGCCCGGCCCGCACGACGGCGAAGCCGAGCGCGGCGCCGAGCGCGGTGCCGACCAGGCGATAGAAGGCGCGCTCGATCAGCAGGCCGCGCGACGCCTGCGCCACCACGAAGACCGGCATGGCGGCCCAGTAGGCGTTCTGGATGTGGAGGCTCGCCGCGATCGCGAAGGCGAGCCAGGCCGAGCCGGCGAGCCCGGCGGCATGGAGGAGGGCGGCGCGGTCGAGTCCCGACCAGCGCATCAGGGTCGCGAGCATGTGGGGTCCGGGGGTGGGTCAGCCGTATTGCTGCACCGCAACAAACTGGATCCGCCGGGGCGAGAACGCAAGTCCCCTCGGCGCGCGGGTGTCCGGCCGCTCCCGGCTGCCGCCGGATCGCCGCCCATGCAGGTGTCTCCACGGATAAACACGCCAGGGAGAGTCGCCTAGATTGGCCGCCCTCCCTCGCAGCCGTCGATCAGAACTTCCCCTGGGCTGCGCCGCGTCGCGAGTGCTGCATGAACATCTCCTATCGGCAGCTGGTGGCATTCCTCACCGTCGTCAACCTGCAGAGCTTCACGGCCGCGGCCGGGGTGCTGCACCTGACGCAGGGCGCCGTCAGCGCCCTGATCAAGGAGCTCGAGGACCAGTCGGGGTTCAAGCTCTTCGATCGCACCTCGCGTTCGGTGCGCCTGTCCAGCGCGGGCGAGGAGTTCCTTCCCTACGCGCTGCGCGCCGTCGAGCACTTCCGGGCCGCCCAGCGCTTCTGCGAGGATCTGCGCGAGCACCGCTCCGGCCAGGTGCGGGTCGCCGGCGCGCCGCTCATCGCGTGCACGCTGCTGCCGCGCATGATCTCCGCCTTCTCGCAGTCCTATCCGAACGTGACCGTCACCCCGATCGACGTGCCGATGGCCGAGCTGCAGGCGAGGGTGCGACGGGGCGATGCCGATTTCGGCCTCGGGCCGCAACGTGGGATCGATCCGGAGCTGACGGCCGACACGCTGTTCACGACGCCGGTGTCGGTCGTCTGCCGCCCGGATCACCCGTGCAACGGACGGACGACGACCTGGAAGGAGCTGCAGCGTCTCCCGGTCATCACCGTCGGCCAGGAGCACATGGACTATCACGCCATGGAGTTCGGCAGCAGCTTCACGGTGTCGCTGCTCGTCAATCACGTCGCCACCGCGCTCGGGCTCGCGGCGGTCGGGCGCGGGCTCGTGCTGTCGGGGCCGTACGTGTCGCAGCTCGCCTCGGCCTACGGGCTGGTGGTGTGCCCGCTGGTCGAGCCGGTCCTGCATCGCAAGATGATGATCTACGAGCACGCGAGCCGCGACCTGTCGCCGGCGGCGGCCGCCTTCAAGCAGTTCCTCAAGGATTACGTCGGCGCGAACGATCCGAATGCGGTTCATTGACCGCACACGTCGCGTCCTCGCCGCTCTGGGCCTCGTGCACCGCCGCGCCTGCATCGGCGCGCCCGTGATCCATTGGCCGTCCTATTCGATCGATCATCAATATTCGTTTCTCTTCGTTGATCGCCTTCGGGCATCATCGATCCACCCCCTTCGATGATCGTCGTGTCGGGACGCCGAGGCTCGACAGCGCGAGAAGGCCCGTCTTACGCCGGTTTCGACCGCGTCGCCGGTGCGGCGTCGCGGCGACGTCTTCTCCGTGCACGTCTCGCCGGTCCCGATGCGACGGCACAGCACCGCGTCGGCCCTCGCCGATGCCGAGCGTCGGCGGCCGCGCGGACCGACCGAATGGAGACGTGCGATGCAACGACACGCCATCGCGATCAAGATCCAGGACAACGTCGCGACGGCGCTGCGCCGTCTCGAAAAGGGCGAGACCGCGGAAGTCGGAGTCGGCGATCGGATCGTGTCGATCGTGCTGCGCGACGCGGTGGAGTTCGGACACAAGTTCGCCCTGCGCGACATCGCGCGGGGCGACGACATCGTCAAGTACGGCGAGGTCATCGGCCGGGCGACCGCGGACATTCCCGCGGGCGCGCACGCGCATGTGCAGAACATCGAGAGTCTGCGCGGCCGCGGCGACCTGGACTGACGGCCGGTCACGCCGCGCTCGGAAAGGATCACGACATGGACTTCATGGGGTACCGGCGGCCGGACGGCCGCGTCGGGACACGCAACTACGTCGGCGTGCTGTCGACGGTGGTGTGCGCCAACGAGGTGGCCGACGACATCGCCCGCCAGGTCGACGGCGCCGTCAGCTTCACCCATCATCAGGGCTGCTGCCAGACGCCGATCGACATCGCGCGCGTCACCGACACGCTCGTCGGGCTGGGCTCGAACCCGAACCTCGCCGCCGTGCTGCTCGTCAGCCTGGGCTGCGAGAGCACGGCGGTCGACGCCGTCGTCGCGCGTCTGCGCGGCACCGGCAAGCCGGTGGAGGTGATCGGGCTTCAGGACATCGGCGGCGCCGCGCGCACCCGGGCCGAGGGCGTGCTGATCGTCCAGGACATGGTCGCGCAGGCCTCGAAGCTCAGGCCGGAGCCGTGCGGGATCGAGCACATCGTGCTCGGCATGAAGTGCGGCAGCTCGGACACGACCCAAGGGCTGTCGGCGACGCCGACCATCGGGGTCGCGTCGGACACGATCGTGGCGGCCGGCGGCATCTCGATCCTCGGCGAGATCACCGAGTTCATCGGCGCCGAGCACATCGTCGCCCGGCACGCGGCGACGCCCGAGGTGGCGGCGCAGATTCTCTCCCTGGTCGACCGGATGGAGACGCGGGCCAAGGCGGTCGGGTGCGACATGCGCGGTGGCCAGCCGACCGGCGGCAACATCAAGGGCGGCCTGACGACCATCGAGGAGAAGTCGCTGGGCGCCATCGCCAAGGGCGGCACGGCGCCGATCCGGGCCGTCTACGAGTACGGGCAGCGGCCGGACGTGAAGGGACTCGTGGTGATGGATTCGCCGGGCCGCGAGCCGGAGATCCTCACCGGGCTCGCGGCGGCCGGCTGCAACGTCATCGTGTTCGCCACCGGTCGCGGCGCCCCGCAGGGATTTCCGTTCGTCCCGGTGATCAAGCTCACCGGCAACGAGCGCACCTGGACGCATCTGCGCGATCACATCGACATGTCGGTCGCCGGGATCATCGACGGGACGGAAAGCCTGCCGGCGGCCGGACAGCGGCTGGTCGAGCGTATTCTGGCGGTCGCCTCCGGCGAGCGCACCCGCGCCGAGATCACCGGCTACTCGCGCGCCATGGACATCTACGTCACCGGCCCGGTGATCTGAGGACGACGACTGTGGATTATCCGAAACTGGTGCGCATCTCCCAGCGTCTGGACGAGACGCGGGTCGCCGACATCGGCGCGACCGTGGCGGCCGAGATGCAGAGGATCGGGCTCGCCGGCCGCATCCGGGCCGGCGCCCGGGTGGCGATCACGGCCGGAAGCCGCGGCATCAAGGACATGACGGAGGTCCTGCGGGCCTGCGTCGCCGAGGTGAAGGCGGTCGGCGCCGTGCCGGTCGTCGTGCCGGCGATGGGCAGCCACGGCGGCGCGACCGCCGAGGGCCAGGCCGACATGCTGAGAGGACTCGGGGTGACCGAGGCGACGGTCGGAGCGCCGATCGTCTCCTCCATGGAGGTGGTCGACCTCGGCAGGACGGCGGACGGAGTCCCGGTCCTGTTCAGCCGCGACGCCATGGCGTGTGATCACGTCATCGTCGTCAACCGCATCAAGCCGCACACCGAGTTCAACGGGCGGATCGAGAGCGGCCTGGTCAAGATGATGGTGATCGGGCTCGGCAAGCATCGCGGCGCGATCGAGGCGCATCGCTGGGCCGTGCGGTACGGCTACGAGCGGACCCTCGTATCGGTCGCCCGCGTGATGCTCGAAAAGGCGCCGATCGCGCTCGGCATCGGCATCGTCGAGAACGGTCTCGGCCGGGCCGCCTGCATCCGGGCGGTCGCCCCGGACCGACTCGTCGAGGACGAGATGGAGCTCCTGGAGCACGCCAAGCGCACCTGTCCGCATCTGCCGTTCGACCGCCTCGACATCCTCGTGGTCGACGAGAGCGGCAAGGAGGTCAGCGGCTCCGGCATGGACACCAAGGTCGTCGGCCGCATCATGAACGTCTACGAGGCGCCGCTCGAGCATCCGCACATCACCCGGATCGTGCTGCGCGACCTCACCGAGACGTCGCACGGCAACGGCCTCGGCATCGGGCTCGCCGATTTCATCACCCGGCGGGTCGTCGACAAGCTCGATCGTGCCGCGACGCGCGTGAACTGCATCACGGCCGTCACGCCGGAGAAGGGGCGGCTGCCGATCGTCGGCGACACCGACCGGGCGGCCATCGACTACGCCTTCGCATCCGCCGGTCCGGTCACGGCCGAGGACGTGCGGCTCTGCTGGATTCGCAACACCGCCACGATGGACACCATGGTCGTGTCGACGGCGCTGCTCGACGAGGTCGCCGCCCGTCCGGGCCTCGCCGTGACGTCGGATCCGTTCGACATGGCCTTCGGACCGGAGGGCGACCTCCTGCGTCCCGCGTGAGAACGGGACGCCGGGACCGACGAGCCGCGCGCCGGCGTGACGCCCGGCGCGCGGCCGCGCCGTGTCTGCTCCGATCCGGCGCGCGGCGCACGTCGCACCGCGCGCGAGACGGCGCGTGCGCGCGCGACGAGACGGCCGCGGCCCGCCGATCCAATAGCCGCGTTATTAGGCGGATCATGATTATTCGTTTCTCACGTCGCATCGATCTGCCGCATCATTCACGCACCCCCTCATCTTCGCGACCGTCGTCCGGGACCGTGCGGCCCTGCGACGTGCGGTCGTCAACGAGGTGACCCCAATGTCGCATTTGGATACGTCTTCCAGCGGCGTCGCCGAGGCGGCGGAACGGCCGACCAAGACGCGGTTCGTTCTACTCGCGTGCCTGTTCATCGGAATCTTCATCGCCTATCTCGATCGCGTCAACGTGTCGGTTCTCGCCGCCAACGACACGTTCCTGACCGAGATGGGAATCAAGGGCATGCCGGTGCAGATCGGCATGATGATGTCGGTCTTCCTGGCGGCCTACGGCGTCTCCAACGTCGTGCTCAGCCCGATCGGCGACTATCTCGGGCCGCGCAAGGCGATGCTGCTGTGCATCCTGCTGTGGAACGTCTCGCTGCTCATCGGCGGCCTGGCGACGGTCTTCACGACGTTTCTCGTCAGCCGCGTCATTCTCGGCATCGGCGAGGGCACGTACTACCCGCTGCAGAGCCTGTTCGTGAAGAACTGGTTCCCGACGCAGGAGCGCGGCCGCGCCAACGCGACGTGGATCATCGGTCAGTCGCTCTCGCCGGCCATCGCGATGCCGCTGTTCACCTACGTGATCGGCGCCTTCGGCTGGCGGGAGAGCTTCCACCTGTGCTTCGTGCTGGGTCTCATCCCGCTGTTCATCCTGTGGCGCTACACCGCCGACACGCCGCGTGATCACAAGCGGATCAACAAGCTCGAGCTCGACCACATCGAGAGCGGGCAGGTGGCCGAGCGGCAGAAGGACGCCGCCGCCGGCAGCGACAAGCTCAGCCTGTTCGACCGCATTAAGCCGTTCGTGTTCAGCTACCGGTTCTGGCTGCTCGCCCTCTGGTACATCTGCCTGCAGTTCATGTACTGGGGCCTGGTGTCCTGGCTGCCCGTGTATCTGAAGACCGCACGCGGCTTCTCGTGGACCGAGATGGGATGGCTGGCCTCGCTGCCGTTCGTCTTCGGCATCCTCTTCAAGGCCGTGACCGGCTGGCTGATCGACCGCATCGGCCGCAACGCGCCGATCCTGTGCGGATCGATGCTGGTGTCCGGCATCTGCCTGTATGTCGGCGCCACGGCGCCGGACAAGTACGTCGCCGCCGTACTGCTCTCGCTCGCCACCGGTGTCTGCTCGATGGGCACGCCTGCCGCGTGGACGCTGCTGCAGAGCCTGGTGCCCGGAAAGTCGATGTCCACGGCGGGCGGCACGATGAACGGCATCGCCAACGGCCTGTCGGCCCTGTCGCCGGCCCTGATCGGCCTCTTCGTCGCGATGACGGGCGGCTACACGGGCGGCCTGATCTGCCTCGCCGTCGTCGCCGGCGTCGCCACCGTGTCCTCGGGCGTCCTGGCCGCCCAGAGGTACTGACGCGCACCGTCCGCGTCGCGAACCATTCGGAAGGAGACTGTCATGAAGATCACGAGCATCGACATCATCGATGTGGCCAACGACTTCCAGTCGGCGTCCAGCAAGTGGCGGCCGGTCTGCGTGCGCGTCAACACCGACGAGGGCATCTCCGGCTTCGGCGAGGTGGGTCTCGCCTACGGGGTCGGCGCCTCGGCCGGCTTCGGCATGGCCAAGGATCTGGCCGGCCTGCTGATCGGCATGAACCCGATGGACACCGAGGCCATCTGGGAGAAGATGTTCAAGAAGACGTTCTGGGGGCAGGGCGGCGGCACCGTGGTGTTCGCCGGCATGAGCGGCCTCGACATCGCCTGCTGGGACATCCGCGGCAAGGCGCTGAACGTTCCGCTCTACGTCCTGCTCGGCGGCAAGTCGCGCAGCCAGATCCGCACCTATGCGAGCCAGCTGCAGTTCGGCTGGGGGACCGGCAGCGACAAGTCTATGCTGATCGAGCCCGAGCATTACGCCGAGGCGGCCAGGATCGCGGTCGCCGAGGGCTTCGACGCGCTCAAGGTCGACACCGTCGCGATGGACGAGAAGGGCAACTGGAACAAGCGCTATCTCACCGGCCCGCTGCCCGACAAGGTGCTGCGGCTCGGCTACGACCGGCTCGTCGCCATGCGCGAGGCGGTCGGCCGCGACGTCGACATCATCGTCGAGATGCACGCCTTCACCGATACCATCTCGGCGATCCAGTTCGGCAAGATGATCGAGCCGCTCGGCGTCTTCTACTACGAGGAGCCGGTGATGCCGCTCAATCCCAAGCAGATGAAGAAGGTGGCGGACGCCGTGGCGGTGCCGATCGCGGCGGGCGAGCGCATCTACACCCGCTGGGGCTACCGGCCCTTCCTGGAGGACGGGTCGATCGACGTCATCCAGCCCGACATCTGCGTCGCCGGCGGCATCTCGGAGACCAAGAAGATCTGCGACATGGCGCATGTCTACGACGCCACCGTGCAGATCCACGTGTGCGGCGGCCCGATCTCCACGGCGGCGGCGCTGCACATGGAGGCGGCGATCCCCAACTTCGTCATCCACGAGCTGCACCGCTACGCGCTCCTGGAGCCGAACACCCGCACCTGCAAGTACGACTACAAGCCGAAGAACGGCATGTACGAGGTGCCGGAGCTGCCCGGCCTCGGCCAGGAGCTGACCGAGGAGACCATCAAGGCCTCGGTGGTCGAGACGGTGAAGTGAGCCGGTGACCTGATTCGCGGTCGCCGCGGCCCGTGACCCGGTGGACGGCGGTGCGGCGGAGGCCACGCCGCCCGCTCCCGGGCGAGGCCGCGGCACGCACCGCCGGCGCCGCGGATTTCCGCGCGGTGCCGGCGGTCGCGTCGGTCGCCCGCGGGATCCCGGCGGGGCGGCACGCGAGGGGTATCGGGTATAAAGGCGTGGATCGCCCATAACCGCGGGCGATCTGCCTCAAAAAGCATCGAAGAGTTGAAATAGGGGGTATAGGTCTTATATTTTCGTGCGGCGTGACATGCATGCCGTGACAGAAGGCACATTGCGATGACCATCAATGTCTCGCTCGAGGCTCTGATCGAGCTGTGCAGGCTGACCGACCGGCGGCCGCTCCTCGCCCGGGCGATCGCCAACACCGAGCCGCCGGGAGACGTTTTGCTCAATTATTCCGTTGTTTACGCCCTGTGGCCCGATCCGGGCGAGCCGGGCGGCCATGGGCTGATGATGGTCGAAGGCTTCGACCGCTACGTGCCGGGCGCCATGGAGGACGTCGGGGTCTTCCTGTGCCGCGACCGCGCCGAGGCCGCCGCCTGGTTCGATCTCGCACATCCCGCAAAAACTGAGAGTAAGGTCCAGGCGATTGCCGCATAAACCTCGTCGCGGCGCGCACAGGTGTCGTGAAAGGGTTTCACGAAAGGGCTGCGGGGCGGGCCGGCTGCTTGTCCGCACCGTCAGCCGTCGTCCGCGATGCGAGTGATCGGGAGAGGACGGACGCGAACGCGGGACTGCTCGATCACAGCCACACAGCCCCGGCGGAGGTCGGCGTCGAGCCCCGACAGATTTGCGGGCAGCAGAGCGGCCTGACGTTCGGCTCGACGGTCGGTGCCCCTTCGGAACAAGATCACCGACGGCAGCGCATGGGGATACGAGGCCAGGAGCGTTCCGAAATCCGTGTCGGCCGATATCAGGATGCGGTCTTGCCTCGCAGCCTCCGCCAAGACCCGCTCGTCGCTCGCCGCCTGCAGCCCGATATCGCGAACATGGACGGCGTCGTGCCCGGCCGCCCGAAGATGCGCGACCAGCGCCGGAGACGGTGCATTGTCGATCAGGAATCGCACGCGGGGACGAGCGGCAGCTCCCGCTCCCGCAGCGCCTCGGCGGCGAACCGGAGCGCTGCGGCGATGTCATCCGGCTCGAGGTCGGGGAGGGCGTCGAGGACTTCGGCCCAGGTCATTCCGTCGGCCAGCATTCCGACCACCGTGGCAGCCGGGATGCGCAGCCCGCGAATGCACGGAACGCCGCCCATCTGGGCCGGATCGATCGTGATGCGTGTCGTCATGACGGTCTCGTCGGGCACTGCGTAGTGTCGCGCCTTCACGGCCATGGCGCAACGATGTCGTCGGACCGTGGCCCCGGAGACGGTGACGGCGCCGTCACGCCCCCTTCTGGGTCTCCTTCACGTCCGTGAAGGCGATGCCGGGGGCGCGGTCGCGGGTGTAGCCGAGATAGAACTCGTTGCGGGCGAGATAGACGAGGTCGCCGTCCAGGTCCTCGGCGATGCCGGAGCGGTTCGCCGCCACGAAGGTGTCCAGCGCCGCCTTGTCGTCGGACGCGATCCAGCGGGCGAGCTGGAACTCGGCCGGCTCGAACTCCACCGGCAGGCCGTACTCGGCGGCGAGCCGCGCCTTCAGCACGTCGAGCTGCAGCGGGCCGACGACGCCGACCAGGGCCGGCGAGCCGTCGGTCGGGCGAAACACCTGGACGACGCCTTCCTCGGCGAGCTCCTGCAGGGCCTGCTTGAGCTTCTTGGCCTTCATGGCGTCGGACAGGCGCACGCGCCGCAGGATCTCGGGCGCGAAGCTCGGCACGCCGACGAAGGTGATGTCGCGGCCCTCGGTCAGCGTGTCGCCGATGCGCAGCGTGCCGTGGTTGGGGATGCCGACCACGTCGCCGGCGAACGCCTCGTCGGCGAGCGAGCGGTCCTGGGCGAAGAAGAAGTGCGGCGTCGACAGCGTCACCGGCTTGCCGGTGCGCACCAGCTTCGCCTTCATGCCGCGCACCAGCTTGCCGGAGCACAGCCGGGCGAAGGCGATGCGGTCGCGGTGGTTCGGATCCATGTTCGCCTGGATCTTGAACACGAAGGCCGACATGCGCGGATCGGCGGCGTCGATCGGCCCGGCGTCGGAGTTCTGCGCCCGCGGCGGCGGCGCGAAGCGGTGCAGGCCGTCGAGCAGGTCGCGCACGCCGAAATTCTTCAGCGCGCTGCCGAAATAGACCGGGGTGAGATGCCCCTCCAGGAACGAGCCGAGGTCGAAGCGCGGGCAGGCCTCGGTGACCAGCTCCATCTCGGCCGCGATCGCGTCGGCGTCGAGGGTCGCGTTCAGCGCGGCGATCTCGCTCATCTCCATCGCGACGGGGGGGCCGGAATCGTCCTTGGCGTCGAGGAGCCGCACGCCGCCGCGCTCGATGTCGAAGGTGCCGACGAAGTCGCGGCCGCGGCCGATCGGCCAGGTCATCGGCGTGGTGTCGAGCGCCAGCGTCTTCTCGATCTCGTCGAGGATCTCGAAGGGATCGCGGCTCTCGCGGTCCATCTTGTTGATGAAGGTGACGATCGGGATGTCGCGCAGCCGGCACACCTCGAACAGCTTGCGGGTGCGCGCCTCGATGCCCTTGGCCGCGTCGATCACCATCACGGCGGAATCGACGGCCGTGAGGGTCCGGTAGGTGTCCTCGGAAAAGTCCTCGTGGCCGGGCGTGTCGAGCAGGTTGAACACCCGGTCGCGGTAGTCGAACGTCATCACCGAGGTGACCACCGAGATGCCGCGCTCGCGCTCGATCGACATCCAGTCCGAGCGGGTGTCGCGCCGGTTCTTCTTGGCCTTGACCTCGCCGGCCAGGTTGATGGCGCCGCCGAACAGCAGGAGCTTCTCGGTCAGCGTCGTCTTGCCGGCGTCCGGGTGGGAGATGATGGCGAAGGTCCGCCGGCGCTCGACCTCGCTCGCCAGCGGCGAGGAGGCCGCCGGCGACGCGGCGGCGGCCGCGCCGTCGGGCGCGGGCAGGGCGGACGAATCGGCGGCGGGCTCGGCGAGGGCCGGGTCCAGATCACGGAGCGGCTGGGTCATGCCGCGGATGTGGCAGGGAATTGATGCAGGGGCAAGGGGGAGGGGCGGTCCCGTGTTCCGCGCGCGGGGTGCGATGATCGGTCGGCTCGGCTCTTCCCTCTCCCCTCGCGGGTCGCGCGCTTGCGCGACAAGAGGGTGGCTCGCCGCGCAGCGGCGAGACGGGTGAGGGGGGCCTCCACAAGCTCTGAGCTCGTGGCGCGCCCCCTCACCCGCCCTCGCTTTGCGAGGGCACCCTCTCCCGCGAGGGGAGAGGGACGAAGAGCCGTGCCCTCGGCCCGCCGGTGCCGGGATCCCTCCTACTGCTTCGCCAGGGCCTCGAGCGCCTGGGAGAAGCCCTTGAGCGAGATCGCGATTCCGACGTCGCGCTGGATCGCGTCCTTGTATTCGAGGCGGATCGGCTCGGCGCGCGCGCGCAGGCGGCGCAGCACGTCGTCCGGGAGGTCGGCGTCGGCGAAGCAGCCGCCCGGCAGGCAGCGCCGGAAGCCGAGCGTCACCGGCGGCTGCTTGTCGTCGAGCACCAGCCGCGGCGCGGCGGCGAGCCAGACATTGACCGGCAGCTGGACGACCAGCTTGAGCGGGGCGGTCTTGGCGGCGCGGCCGATCGCCACCTGCGACACCGGCCCGGGCTGGCCCTGCGGCTGCTGCGCCTGGAACACCTCGCAGGTCTTCTGCTGCGATCCCGCCGGGGTCTCGCAGCGGACCGTCCAGTCCTCGTAGGTGGCGGTGGTGCGGCTCGGCGTCTGGGCGAGCGCCGGGACCGCGGCGGCAGCGAGCAGCACGGCGGCGAGGCGGGACAGGGCAGGCAGGGCAAGGGACATGGCAGGGGGCATGGGCGGTCCGATCGGAGGTCGGGACGTCAGTAGGTGGCGGTCACGCGCGCATGGATGCGCCACGAGCCGGCCGGCGTGTGCGGGCCGTCGGTGAGGGCGTATCCGGCGGCGAGATTGGCCCGGAACGGGCCGATCTGCTCGTCGAGGCCGGCGCCGACCGAGGCGAGCGTCGTGTCGATGCCGTAGAAGATGTCGCGGCCCCAGCCGACGTCGGAGAACAGGTAGGGCACCAGCCTGTCGTTCAGCCACGGCAGCTTCAGCGCCTCGCCGAAGCTGTAGCCGGGCAGGTAGAGCGTGTTGCGCGAGATCACGGCCTGGTCGACGGTGCGATCCTCGGTCATGTAGCCGCGCACCGTGAAGGCGCCGCCGAGCGAGATGCGCTCGGTGTCGGGCAGCGGCTCGCCCGAGATCAGGCCGAACAGCTCGTTGGTGAGGACGAAGTCCCTGGGCAGCGGCGTCGTGTGGACGTAGGCGACGGTCGCGTAGGCGTAGTGGATGTCGTCCACCCGGCCGTTGGAATAGAGGCTCCAGGCCCGCGAGGTGTTGTCGGGCAGCATGTGGCCCGGATTGACCTTCACCCGCACGTCGAGGTCGTTGACGCCCACCGGATCGCGGAACCGGCCGGCCCAGCCGCCGACCATCTGGAACACGTCGACGCCGAAATCGGCCACCGGCACGCCGACGAAGAACAGCTCGCGGGTCTGGTGCTTGGTATCGACGCCGAGCAGCAGGTCGCCGAACGCCCAGGGCAGCACGTTCTGCACGGCGCTGCGGTGCAGCGCCGAGAACTCGGTCGTCCGGGTGCGGTAGCGCAGATAGAGGTTCGGCTGCTCGTTGGTCTGGATATAGTTGCCGATCAGCTCGAGGCTGGCCCGCGCCCAGAGCGGCACGATCACCCGGCCGGCGTGGCTCTGGTACTTGGCGAGGTCGGAGTCGTTGATCGGGTGACCGTCGTCGATCCACCAGTCGCGGCTGCCGGTGGCCTGGTAGGAGGCGAGGACCTCGCCCGGCAGCGCGGCGCTCACCCCGGCGAACCAGCGGTCGCGGCTGGTCAGCAGCGTGCCGGTGTTGGCGTAGCCGACATAGGCCTGCCAGGGCCGCGGCTGCTCGGTGGTGCGCAGCGTCAGGTCCGCCTCGGCGAGGTCGCGGCCCGGGCCGAACACCGCCTCGACGCGGCGGAACGGGTTGCGGTTGAGCCAGTCGAGGTCGGTCTCCAGCTGGCGGCTGTCGATCGGGGCGCCCGGCGTCACCCGCACCCGGGTGCGCACATGGTCCGTGCCGGCCCGCTCCGCCCCGGTCACCGAGACGCGGCCGGTCTTGTACTCGATCACCCGCACCTGCAGGGCGCCGCCGGTGATCTCCTGCGGCGGGATGGTCACCGAGACGAAGGCGCGGCCGGCATCCTTGTAGACACCCGAGATGGCGGCCTGCACCTCGGCGATCAGCTTGCGGCTGATCGGCCGGCCGAGGAACGCCGCGAGGCGGGTGCGCAGGGCGGCCGGGTCGACCGCCGGGATGCGCTCGACGTCGACCCCGGTGCGGCGCGGGGCCGCGAGCGGCGTGTCCTTGGCGCCGAGCAGCACGATGCCCGAGAGGGTGGCGCCGAGCGGGGTGTCGTCCTCGCCCTTCAGGAGGTCGGGCGTGATGAAGCCGATCGACGGGGTCCGCTGCGGCGGGGCCGGGGGCAGGTTGCGCTCGACATACTGGGCGGCGGCCGGCCCGGCGGCGAGGAGGCCGGCGAGCAGGGCAGCGAGCGTGGCCGGCGCATGGCCGGGCCGGACGCGCACCGAGGTCCGCCGCCGGGTCTCGGCCCGCGACGGATCGTGCGCCGGCGGTCCGCCGGCTCGCGCTCCTGTCCCCTCACACATTCACGCCTGCCCCTGCACCCCGAACGCTGTAAAACGCCTTCTGTCAGTCGCGGCCGGGACTTGCCCCCGGCTCTTCGAGTCTTCTCGCAGCCTGCCGCCGCGTCGCCGCGGCGGTCTCGAAACGCCCCGCCGCGTCACCGCAGCGGTCCCAAACACCCCGCTGCGTCACCGCAGCGGATTCGACACAGGCCGCTGCGTCACCGCAGCGGCATGGCCGGCATCACGCCCGGCCGGATCGGCGCCGGCGCCGCGGTCGCCGGCATGATGCCGCCGAGCGAGCGGACCGGATCGACCAGCCCGGCGCCGACCTGCACGTCGCGGCCCGGCCCGAGCGGCTTGGCCGTGCGGGTCAGCAGGCTGCGCACGTCCGCCGGCGTCAGGCTCGGCCGCGCCTCGATCAGCAGGGCGGCGATGCCGCTCACATGGGCGGCCGCCACCGAGGTGCCGGTGGTCAGCTGGTAGCCGCCGCCCGGCGAGGGCACCAGCACGTCGACGCCGGGCGCCGCCACGGCGATGTGCTTGCCGCGGTTCGCCTGGGCGAACGGCTTGTCGTCGGTGTCGGTGGCCGAGACGGCGATCACGTTGGGGTCGGCCGCCGGGTAGAGGGGCGGCGACTTCGGCCCCGCATTGCCGGCGGCGGCGATCAGCACGATGCCCTTCCTGGCCGCCGCCTCGAGCAGGCGCTCGGTCATCAGGTCGCGCGGCCCGGCGAAGCTCATGTTGATGATCCGCGGGTTCCTGGCGATCGCCCAGTCCAGGCCCTTGAGCACCTGGGTGGTGGTCGCCTCGGCGCTCTTGTCGGTCTCCGAGAAGGCCCGGACGGCGAGCAGCCGCACGCCTGGCGCGACGCCGAGCAGGCGGTAGCGCGACGCGATGGCGCCGGCCATGCCGGTGCCGTGGGTGTGGGGGCGGCTCGGGCTGCCGGTGGCGTCGAAGCGCTCCGCTGCGACCCCCTGCAGGTCGGGATGGCGCAGGTCGATCTCGGAATCGATCACCGCGACCGTGACGTTGGCGCCGCGCACCCGCTTGTGGAGGTCGCCGAGATGGAGCTTCTGGATGACGTACTGGGCCGGATCGCCGGTCGGCAGCGTGGTGCGGGCGGCGAGGTCGCTGGCGAGATCGCTGGTGCCGGAGGCGGCCGGCTCAGGTCCACCCGCCGCAGGAGCATCGCCGCCGGACGCGGCACCCGCGTCCGGAGCGGGCGCAGGGGCGGGCTGCGCCCCCTGGGCGAGGCCGTAGACGTAGTTCGGCTGCGCCGAGGAGACGATGCGGTTCTGCTCCAGCCGGCGGATCAGGGCACGGATGTCCTGGCCCGGCTTTAGCCGGAACCGGTAGAGGGTGCGCCCGGTCAGCCCGATGGTCTCGGCCGCGACGATCTCGACGCCGAGCTCCTTGGCGATCGCGTCCACCTGCTCGCGCGTCACGCTGGCCGGGATCTGCAGCACGATCTCGTTGGGGACGAAGCGGGTCTCGTTCAGCGGCGGCACGCCGCTGAAGCGCTGCTCGCTCAGCGACCGGTCGAGCCCCGGGCCGGGCGGCGGGCCGGCGCCCGGATTGCCGCCCTGTCCGCCACCGCCCTGACCACCCCCTTGGCCGCCGCCGTTGCCGCCGCTCTCGGTCACGGCCGGGGGCGGGGTGACGTTGCTCTGGTCGGTGCTCGGCGGCCCGAAGCCGGTGTTGCCCGGCGTCAGCGAGACCTGGTTCACCAGCTGGCCCGGATCGTAGATCGCCGGATCGGAGGGAACGTAGGGCGGCGGCCCGAACAGGTACGGATAGCTCTGCCCGGGGACCGTCTGCCACACGTCGGGATCGAAGCCCGCCGGCAGCCCCTGGGTGAGCTGCGCCGTGGTGAGCCCGACGCCGGCCGCGCTGGTGCTCTGCCCGCTGGTCTGGGTGTTCCAGTAGGAGCTTTCGACCTGACCGGTGACGAGCTCGCTCGGTCCGTCGCCGGTCACCTCGGCGCTGTTGACGCCGATCAGGCCGCCGGCGATGCCGCCTGCCCCGGTCGTCACCCGGCCGGTCGAGTACGTCTGCTCGACGTACCCCGCATTGGTCCCCACCAGGCCGCCGGCGATCGCCGTGCCGGTGCCGGTGACGGCGCCGGTCGCGTAGGACTGCAGAATCGTGCCGCCGCCGTCGTAGTAGCTCGGCAGGTTGGTGCCGACGAGGCCGCCGATCGAGGTGCCGCTGTCGCCGAAGACGGCGCCGGTCGCGTAGGACTCAATGATGCTGCCGGAGTCGTTGAGGCCCACGAGCCCGCCGGCGGTGCCGTACTCGCCGGTGGTCGAGACCGCGCCGGTCGCCGAGACCCGGTAGAGCGAGCCTTCGTTCTCGCCGACCGCGCCGCCGACGGCACTGCCGGCGCCGCCCGCCACGGTGCCGGTCGCGATCGCATAGCCGAGGAGGCCGTCGTTTCTGCCGATCAGGCCGCCGACGCGCGAGTCCGGGCCTGCCGTGACGTTGCCGAACGCCCCGCTTCCCACGATGGTGCCGCCACCCTCGTAGGGGCCGGTCGTGTAGGCATAGGAGTTGTAGCCGGCGAGGCCGCCGGTCGACGAGTATTCAGCGCCCGTCACTGCGCCATAGGCGCGGGAGTCGTAGATCGAGGCGTAGTTGTAGCCGACCAGGCCGCCGTAATTGCCGCTCCAGGCGTCCGGGCCTGCCGTGATGGTGCCGCGCGCCTCCGACGAGGCGATCGTGCCCTCGTTGCGACCGACGAGGCCGCCGACATTGGTGTTCCAGCCGTTGCTCGTGATCGCCGTGTCTGCGCTCGACAGGACGATCCAGCCGTAATTCTCGCCGACCAGGCCGCCGACGCTGGCGTAGTAGGCGGATTCGCCGACCGTGACCGTTCCCTGGACGTGCACGTTGTAGACCGTGCCGCTGTTGGTCGCTGCCAGGATGCCGGCCGCGTAGTCGTCCGTCGTGATCTGCGCGCCGGCGAGCTTCAGGTTCTGGACCAGGCCGAGGAGGCCGATCTCCGAGAACAGGCCCATGCTCGTCGTGCCGACGCCCAGGTTGGAGATCGTGTGGGTGATCCGGTTGCCGTTCGCGGCCGTGAGTCCGCCCCACCCGTCGAGCGTTCCCTCGAACTTGCCCGCGATGCCGGCGAAGCCGGTGGCGTCGATGTCGCGGCCGAGCGCGTAGGTGCCGGCGAGCGAGTCCACGCTGTCGTCGATCCGCGCCAGATCGGCGGCGCTGTTCACCAGCATGTAGCTGGTCAGCTGCGGCACCTGCAGCGTCGGGTTCGTCACAACGTTCGACGAGAAGTCGGTCGGGTTGCTGTAGTCGGTGGTGCTGTAATAGATCGAGACGAGGCCGGTGCTGCCGGAGAAGTCGATCACGGCGGGCAGCTGGATGGCGTTCGGGGTCTGTGTGTCGGGCGGGACGAACGTCACCGTCCCGGTCCCCGTGCCGGTATTGTCCGCGCGCAGCACGAGGCTGCCGCCGCCCGAGTTCGAGATCACCACGCTCGGCTCGAACACGATGTGGCGATAGGCGCTGAGCGTCAGCGTCGCATTGCTGCTCCAGGCGAGGGTCACGCCTTCCTTGACGACGATGTCGCCGTCGCCGGTGCCCGCCGTGGTCTCCTGGACGACGTTGGTGCCGGCGTTCAGGCTCGCGACGATCGTGTTGGCGACGCTCTGGGTGATGTCGAGGTGGTCCGGATCCAGCAGCCAGGTGCCGCCCTGGCCGGCATCGATCGACGCGCCCTCGATCAGCAGGGTCTTGCCCGAGGTCTCGACGAAGCCGCCGCCGGCCGTGCCGGTGGCCGAGAGCGTGCCGGCGACCGTGGTCGTGCCCTCCGACCACACGACGATGTTGCCGCCCTTGCCGGCGCTGCCGTCGGCCCGGATCGTCGCCCCGGCCTCGACCGTCACCTGGTCGGCGTTGCGCACCGGCTTGTCGAAATATTTCGTCGTGCCGGTGCCGCCGGCGCGGTCGCCGCCGACCAGCACGGTGCCGCCCGCCGTGCCCGAGGCGTCGAGCAGGGCGCCGCTGGCGAGCGTCACGGTGCCGCCCGTCACCACGATGCGGCCGCCGGCGCCGGTGGTGCCGGAGGCGTCGAGCGCCGCCGCGATCGTCACGGCGTCGGCCTCGATCAGGATGTCGCCGCCCGACGTGGTGCTGGTGGTCGTCGTCTTGCCGCGGACCGTGGTGGTCTTCGTCGTGGTGCGACGCGCCTCCATGCGCTGCGTCGCCGTCACCGAGCCGCCCTCGGCGGTGAGGAAGATGCGGCCGCCCTTGCTGGCGATGCCGGTCGCCTTGATCACCCCGTCGGTGTTGCCGGCGAGCGCGTAGACGCTGCCGCCGTTGGCGCGCAGCTCGACGTCGGCCGCCTTGATGGTGCCGCGGTTGACCACCTTGCCGTCGCCGCCCGGCAGCTTGACCTGAACCTTGCCGTTGCCGAGCGCGCCGTCGCTCAGCACCACCTCGCGGCCCGAGGCCATCGCGGCGGTGCCCTGCGGCGCCTCGATGGTGCCGTCGTTCTGCACCGTGCGGGCGATCAGCACGACGTCGCCGGTCGACGAGCCGATGCGGCCGAGATTGACCACCGCCGCCGTCGAGGCGCCGTCGAACGTCATCGTGCCGCGGGCCAGGAACTCCTGGTCCTTCACGTCGAGCGTCGAGGCGACGAAGCTGCCGCCGGTCTGGATCACCCCGCTCGCGCCGACCGCGATGCCGGCCTGGTTGACCAGGAAGACACTGCCGGTCGCCGACAGGAGCCCGTTGATGGTCGAGGGCACGTTGCCGGTGACGCGGTTGAGGGTGGCGCCGCTGCCGTTGTTGAAGCTCACCGAATTGCCGGCGCCGATCGAGAAGGTCGACCAGTTGATGATGCCGGTCTGGCTCGACTGGTCGATGATCAGGCTGGACCCGTTCGGCTGGGTGATGCCGATCGTCCCGCTCGTCACCGTGCCGCCGGTCGGCAGCGACTGGCCGAGGGCGGCCACCGGCAGCCACGCGGCTACGGCCGCGGCCGCGGCCAGCGCGAGGAGCGGAGCAGAGCGGGCGGTCCGTCGGGTCATCCGGTCATCCTGACAGCGGTCTGTTCGGCGGCGGAGACGCCCGCCCAGCTCCGGGACGCCATCCGGGCCGGGAAAGTAGCAGACAGGAATTCGGCCGAACAAGGAATGTGGCGCGGAAACATTGAGCAACATCGACATTTCGCCCGCGCCGTGGCGGAATTGCCGCAACGTTGCTGCATTGCAACAGCGGGTCGGTCAAGCGCTCGGCCGACCCGCTGGGACGATCCGGAAAGCGCCCTCAACGGGCCAGCACCACGTCGCCGATCAGGGAGGAATGGTCCCACGGGAGCTGGCGCTGGCGGGTCGCGGACCACACGTCGGCCCGCACCCGCTTCATCACGGCACCGATCTCCAGTCCGGGCGTGCCGATGTGCTTGAGCAGGGCGGTGGTGAACGGGCTGTTGCGGCCCTCGCCGTCCAGGGCGACGTTCTTCGGCTGGGTGGCGTAGACGATCATGGTGCCGACCGCGCTCTGGATCGCGGCGAGCCCCGAGCCGACCGCGGTCGAGCGGGTGCCGAGCGAGGCGGCGAGCGAGCGGGCCAGCGGGTTGTCGCGGCAGGCGTCGAGGAACACCAGGTTGACGCGGCGGTCGCTCTCCATCTGGGCCAGCACGTCGTCCACCGTGATGGTGTCGAGGGCGAGGTCGCCGGGGCGCTCCAGCTTGGCGTCGACCGGCACCAGGTAGTTCTTGTCGGCGACCTGCAGGCCGTGTCCCGCATAGAAGAACAGGGCGAGGTCGGCGCGGTCGAGCTTCTTGCCGAACTCGCGGATCCGCCCCTCCATGCCGTACTTGTCGAGGTCGACGCCTTCGACCACGTCGAAGCCGAGGCCGCGCAGCGAGCGGGCGACGTCGCGGGCGTCGTTGCCCGGATTGGGCAGCGGCGTGGCGTGGCGGTAGGCGCCGTTGCCGATCACCAGGGCGACGCGGCTGCCGCGGCCCGCGGGCGGCTCGGCGGCGGCGGGCGGCGGCGGGGGTGGCGCCACCACGGCCGCGGCGGCCGGAGGCGACGGGGTCGCGGCAGGGAGCGCAGCCGGCGGCGTAGCCGGCCGGGCGGTCTGGCTCGGGGCAGGGGTCGCCGGGCCCCCGGCCTCGATGGCGGCGAGGTGCTGTCGGGCGGTCTGCAGGGCCGCCGGGCCGCTCAGATAGGTGCGGGCCGGCGCCGCGAGCGCCGCCCTGAAGTCGTCGCGGGCGCGCGAGACGTCGCCGCGCGCCTCGAAGGCGAGGCCGCGGCTCACCAGCGCCGGCATCAGCACGGGATCGAGGCGCAGCGCCTCGCCGAGATCGACCAGCGCGCGGTCGAGATCGCCCTTCAGCCGCCACGCCTCGCCGCGATTGCCGTGAACGGCCGCGTCGCGCGGCGCCAGCCGGATCGACTCGTCGAAATCCGCGATGGCGCGGTCGAGGTCGCCGCGCTGGCGCAGCGCGTAGCCGCGCGAGTTGTAGCTTCCGGCGTCGCGCGGCGCGAGCCGGATCGCCTCGTCGAGGTCGGCGACGGCACGGTCCCAGTCGCTGCGGGAGACGTGCACGCGGGCGCGGTTCTGCCACGCCGCCGTGTAGCGCGGATCGAGGCGGATCGCCTCGTCGTAGTCGCGCAGCGCGCGGTCCGGATCGTTGCGGCTGCGGTAGGCGTTGCCGCGATAGCTGAAGGTGCTGGCGCGCGGCTCGTGGCGGATCGCCTCGTCGTAGTCGGCGATGGCGCGGTCCCAGTCCGACTTGTTGTAGTAGGTGTGGCCGCGGTTGATCAGCGCCGTGACGTAGTTCGGCTGCAGCCGCAGCGCCTCGCCGAGGTCGCGCAGCGCCCTGTCGTAGTCGTTCTTGTTGCGGTACGCGTTGCCGCGATTGTTGAAGTAGACGGCGTTCTTCGGCGACAGCCGGATCGCCTCGTCGTAGTCGGCGATGGCGCGGTCCCAGTTGCGCTGGTCGAAGAACACGTTGCCGCGGGCGTTGAAGTAGTCGCCGCCGCCGGGCTTGAGGCGGATCGCCTCGTCGTAGTCGCGCAGCGCCTTGTCGTGCTCGCCCTTCTTGCGCCAGGCGTTGGCCCGGTTGCCATAGGCGATGGCGTTCTTCGGATCGAGACGCAGCGCCTCGTCGTAGTCGCGGATCGCCCGGTCCGGATTGCCGGTGGCGTTGAAGGCGAAGCCGCGATTGTTGAACGCGGTCGAGTTGGTCGGGTCGGCCCGCAGCGCCTCGTCGAGATCCTTGATGGCGAGGCTGTGCTGACCCTTCTCGTTGTAGACATAGGCACGGTTGTTGTAGGCGGACGACCGGTCGCGGGCCGACATCCGCTTGCCGTGGCGCTCGATGATGCGGGTGCAGCCGGTGATCCGGTTGTCGAGATCGCCGCTGCGGCAGGCGTTCCATTCCTTCTGGCTCTGCGCCTGCGCGGGCGAGGAGCCGACGAGCCCGGCGGCCGGGACGGCGAGCGCCGCGGCACCGAGGACGGAGAGAATCGCGAGAAGCCGACGCATCGGACGCTCCGGGGAGATCGTGCTGTCGCCGCGGGCCTTTCGACCGCCCGCCCGGGCATGTTCCCGCAACCGGCCGGGCGGTTTCAAGTCCCGGCGGCCTTTGGTGTCGCGACGATCCACTCCGGTTCGATTGTTTTTCCGGTTTCGGCGCCGGCCGCGGCTCGGCCGCCGTGGTTCAGCCGTCGTGGTTCTCCCGGGCCAGCGCGGCCCTGGCCTTGAGGAGGGCGGCGCGCTCGGACTTCGACAGGGTCGGGAAGGCGAGGTCGAGGCTGTCCATCGCCTCGACGACGGCGGCGACGATGACCAGCCGGGCGAACCACTTGTTGTCCGAGGGCACGACGAACCAGGGGGCGTGCTCGGCCGCGGTGGCCCGGATCATGTCCTCGTAGGCCCGCATGTACTCCTTCCAGTGCGCCCGCTCGGCGAGGTCGGCGCCGGAGAACTTCCAGTTCTTCTCCGCCTCGTCGAGGCGCTCGAGGAAGCGGCGCTTCTGCTCCCTCTTGGAGACGTGCAGGAAGAACTTGAGGATCAGGGTGCCGTTGCGGGCGAGATAGCGCTCGTGCGCGGCGATGTCCTCGTAGCGCTCCTCGAAGATCGACTTGGTGACGAGCGACGGCGGCAGCTTCTGGCGGGCCAGCACCGACTCGTGGACGCGGGCGACCAGCACCTCCTCGTAGTAGGAGCGGTTGAAGATGCCGATGCGGCCGCGCTCGGGCAGGTGGAGGGCGCAGCGCCACAGATAGTCGTGGTCGAGCTCCAGCGCCGAGGGCTGCTTGAACGACGTCACCTGGCAGCCCTGCGGGTTGACGCCCGACATGACGTGCTTGATGGCGCCGTCCTTGCCGGCGGCGTCCATGGCCTGGAAGATCAGCAGCACCGACCAGCGGTCCTGGGCGTAGAGCTTCTCCTGCATCTCGGAGAGGCGGGTGACCCCGGCCGCGATGTGGAGCTTGGCCTCCTCCTTCTCGATGTCGAGCCCGCTGGTGTCGTCGGGCGCGATGCTCGACAGCTTGAACTTGCGGCCCTTGGTGATGCGGTAGGGGGCGATCAGCTCGGCGGCCTTCATGGGCATGCCAGGACACTCCGGAGATTGGCGGGCGCGGCCGACGCGGCCGGCGCGCCAGCATAGGCCGACACCGCTTTAGAGGTGGTGACTCTTTCGCGGGCGGGGAATCGGTGCGGCGGCTGCCGCGGGTCGCCGTCAGGCGCCGGCCGGGGCGGGCGGGCGCAGCGCCTCGGCGAGCCGGCCGACCAGCTCCGGCATGCGGGTCGCGGCGACCCAGCCGAGCGTTTCGCGCGCCCGGGCGGGCCGGCCGACCGACACGGCGATGTCGGACGGACGCATATGCTCGGGGGTCGACACGACGTGCCTCTCCCAGTCGAGCCCGAAGGCCGCGAAGGCGGCGGCCGCGAACTCGCGCAGCGTCGCCGCCCGGCCGGTGGCGACCACCAGATCCTCGGGCCGCTCGGCGCGCAGCATCAGCCGCATGGCGTCGACATGCTCGGCCGCCCAGCCCCAGTCGCGGGTGACGTCCAGGTTGCCGAGCCGCAGCGGCCCCGCCGTCTCGCCGGCGGCGATGCGGGCGGCGCCGCGGACGATCTTCTGGGTGACGAAGCGCTCCGGGCGCAGCGGCGATTCGTGGTTGAACAGGATGGCCGTCACCGCGAACAGGCCGTAGCTCTCGCGATAGGTGGCGACGGTCCACTGGGCCGCCGCCTTGGCGACCGCGTAGGGGCTGTGCGGGCGGACCGGCGTCGTCTCGTCGGCGCCCTCCGGCCCGGTCTCGCCGAAGCACTCGCCCGAGCCGGCGTTGCAGAAGCGGATCGGCGCCCCGGTCTCGCGAATGGCATCGAGCAGGCCGACGGTGGCGCCCAGGATGCTGTCGATGGTCTCGCGCGGCGCCGCGAAGGACTGGCCGACCGAGCTCTGGGCCGAGAGATTGTAGACCTCGTCCGGCCGCACGGCGTCGAGGAGGCGCCGCACCGCGGCCGAGTCCTCGGGCCGGCAGCCGTGCACCCGGACCCGGTCGCGGATGCCGAGCCGGCCCAGATTCTCGAACGGGTTCGCCGCGGGATCGCGCGAGGTGCCGTGCACCACGGTGCCCTCGGCGAGCAGGCGCTCGGCGAGCAGGCTGCCGTCCTGGCCGGAGACGCCGACGATCAGCGCGGTGCGGCTCATGCGCCGCGCTCCGTCCGGCGGACAGGCGACCGGACCCGCGCCGCCGGACCGGCGGCGGGGTCGGCTCGGACGGCGGATCGGACCGGGGCGGCGACCATGACTCTGCTCTGTGCGAAGGGTGGCGCCGGGTCTTAACAGACGCCCCGCGTCGCGAACAGCACGGCGACCGGCGATGCCGGTCGGCGACGCCGCTCCGGCGAGACCGGAGCCGGCGCGGGCGGGCGCGGCAGACGCAGGCCTGCTACCGCATCGTGGGAAATGCGCCGGTAGAAATGCAAGTCGAGCCGGTGTATCGGTGCGGCGGAAATGGTCCCTCCGTACGTTCAACGAAGTGTTGAGCAAGCGCTCAAGCTTGTTTCCATGTGTTTCGAGGCGGGTTCAAGAAACACACGGAAACAAAAACACCGCCCGAACCCGGCCGCGTGCTCACGCCGGCCGGTCAGCAAGGACCCGAAATGACCGAATCTCCGCACATTCTGGTGGTCGAGGACGACCAGGAGATCAGCCGGCTCGTGGCCCGCTATCTCCGTGCCAACGAGTGCCGGGTGTCGCTCGCCGGCGACGGCCGCGAGATGGACCGGGTGATGGGAGCGAGCCGGATCGATCTCGTCGTGCTCGACCTGATGCTGCCCGGCGAGGACGGGCTCAGCCTGTGCCGCCGCCTGCGTTCCGGCTCCAACGTCCCGGTGATCATCCTCAGCGCCCGCGGCGAGGAGGTCGACCGCATCGTCGGGCTCGAGATGGGGGCCGACGACTATCTGGCCAAGCCGTTCAACCCGCGCGAGCTGCTGGCGCGGGTGCGGGCCGTCCTGCGGCGCAGCGCCTCGACGCTGCGCGGTCCCGCCGGCCGGCGGCCGCGGGTGCTTACCTTCCTGGGCTGGCGGCTCGACTGCGGCCTCGCCAAGCTGACCAACCCGGACGGTGGCGCCGTCGCCATCACGGGCGGCGAGTTCGATCTCCTGCAGGCGCTGTGCGAGCATCCCGGTCGGGTGCTGTCGCGCGACCAGCTCCTCGACCTCACCCAGGGACGCAGCGCCGGCGCCTTCGAGCGCTCGATCGACGTGCTGATCAGCCGGCTGCGGCGCAAGATCGAGAGCGATCCGCACCACCCCGAGATCATCCGCACCGTCCGGTCCGGCGGCTACGTGTTCACGCCCGAGGTCGCCGTCGCCTCATGAGGTCGCGCCTCGGCCGGCTGTTCCCGCTGCGGATCAGCGCCCAGATCGCCGTGCTGGTGATCGCCTCGCTCCTGGCGATCCACGCGGTGCTGACCGTCTCGTTCTTCCTGGCGGACCGCTACGACCGCCGCGAGCGGGAGGATCTGCCGGCCCAGCTCGCCGCGGTGGTGCGGCTCGCCGAGGTCGACCCGGCGCGGCGGGCCGATCTCGTCGCCGACGCCGCCGCGGCGTTTCCGCGCCTGAAGCCGGTGCTGCATCCGCCCGGCACCGCCACGCCGGCCGTCACGCCGGTCGCCGGGGCACCGCCGCCGCCCGCCGATCATGATCTCGCCCGCGTCCTGCCGCCCGGCACGGCCGTGAGCGTCGTCGCCCCGGCCGGACCGGACCGGCCCGACCGGGTCGCCGTCCGGCTGCGCGACGGGGCGGTGCTGGAGGCCGACGTCGCGCCGCGGCCGCGGCCGCTGCTCGGCGGCCCGCTGATCGTCTCGATCCTGATCCTGGCCAGCCTCACCACGGTGCTGGGCTGGTGGGCGGCGCTCGCGCTGACCCGGCCGCTGCGCGCCTTCGCGACCGCGGCCGAGGCCTTCCGGCCCGACGGGGAGATCATGCTGCTGCCCGAAAGGGGGCCGCATGAGATCCGCATCGCGGCCAGGGCCCTCAATCAGATGCGGGCGCGCGTTAAAGCGATGGTCGAAGAGCGCTCGCGGATGCTGGCGGCGGTCGGCCACGACCTGCGCACGCCGATCACCCGGCTGCGCCTGCGCAGCGAGTTCATCGACGACGACACCCTGCGGGTCCAGGCGCTCGCCGATCTCGACCAGATGCGCGCCATGGTCGAGTCGCTCCTGGTGTTCATGCGGGAGGGGCAGTCGGCCCGCGCCGCGGTGCGGGTCGACCTCACCGCCAGCCTGACCACGGTGTGCGACCAGTTCGCCGACCTCGGTCACGACGTCTCCTATGCGGGGCCCGAGCACGCCGTGGTCATGGGCCATCCGGACGAGCTGCAGCGGGCCGTCACCAACCTGGTCGACAATGCCGTGCGCTATGCGGGCGGCGCGCGGGTGCGGCTCGGGGTCGAGGCGGACCGGGTGGTGATCGACGTCGCCGACGACGGCCCCGGCATCCCGGACTCCGACAAGGCGGCGATGCTGCGGCCCTTCGCCCGTGGCGAGTCCGCCCGCAGCATGGACGGGACGACCGGTTTCGGGCTCGGCCTGTCGATCGCCCAGGTGGTGGCGGGCGCCCATGGCGGGACGCTCGAGCTGCTCGACGTCGTGCCGCACGGCCTCCTGGCCCGGATCGTCCTGCCGGGCACCGCGGTCGTGCCGGTCCGGCCCGCCGGCGGTCCTGACGGCGAGGCCCTGGATGGAGACGCCGCGGACGGGGAGCTCCAGGACGTGGAGGTTCGGGCCGGCGAGGCCGCGGACCGGCCCGGGGAAGCCGCCACCGCGACAGCGGGCGAGCAGGCCGAAACACGGACGTAACAATTCGACCGACTTCGGAAAGACCCCCACAAGAGCGGGCGTGCTAATCCGCTGGACAGACGTTCTCCGAGCTTCCCGTGGCCACGCGCGGGTGCTGCGAGTCCGGCCTCCGCCGCCTGCTCCGGCGGGGGCCGGCTCGTCGCGTTCCGGCCGGACGCGTCCGCGCCCGCTCGTCCGGGTGACGATGGTGCTTCACGTCGATCCGTCGATGCCCGTGCACGAGACCGGCGATAGCGGCGCCCGGAAGCCGGCCCGCGTGCCGCCCCGGGCCGCGGCGGCGGCGTCCGGACGGGGGCGGAGAGCACCCCCGTACTGGCCCTCATGCTTTATACATAAAGGCATGCTATGCAGGGACGGTCGCCGACCCTGTCCGATCGGGGTCGCCCGCGTGCGGGGCGCCGGGTGGTGCCCGCGTGAAGCCAGCCTTTGTCCACCGGAACGTCCCGATTCCGACGGAAGCGGGCGAGGGGGCTTGGCAAACCGCATCCGACTCGTTAAATAGCCCCCACGGGCGTGCCGGCCCTTTGTCGGCGCGCCCTTGCGTGTTCTCGGAAAATCTGGCGGTTCAGGACTCTGTTCCTTTTGGGCATCCGGCGGGATCGATCTGAAGGGACCAGGGGCTCGGTCTGCCAACTCTCCGCGGCACGCGGCCGTTCCGGTGGAACGGTCGGTCCTGTCCGAGACTGCAGGTGCTTCTGCCCGAGCGTCGTCGCAAAGGCAAAAGCTTAATTCCTTCTGCCAAGGGCCTGCACAGACGGGGAAGATCGGTTTCGGGGGAGACCCCGTACGGTTCCGACTCGGGTTTGTCCCGGCGGCGCGTCCGCGCGCTCTCGGGGGACAGGGCAAGAAGCGCCGTCCGGTTCCGGTGTCGCGAGACGCGGGAGCGGGGCGGTCGACGCAACCGGTGGCTCCAGCTCGCTTCGGAGCCGCCAACCAGAGAGAGCAAGACGTGGATCGAGCGGCAAAGAAAGAGCTCGTCACGACGCTGAACGAGGTCTTCAAGGCCTCCAACGTCGTGGTCGTGGCTCACTATGCCGGCCTGAGCGTCGCCCAGATGCAGAACCTGCGCAAGCAGGCCAAGCAGGCTGGCGCGTCCGTGAAGGTCGCCAAGAACCGTCTCGCCAAGATCGCTCTTGACGGCACCGACGCGGCGGTCGTCGCGCCCCTGCTCAAGGGGCCGACCGTGCTCACCTATTCGGGTGATCCGATCGCCGCGCCCAAGGTCGTCTCCGACTTCGCCAAGGCCAACGACAAGTTCGTGATCCTCGGCGGGGCGATGGGGAAGACCGCCCTGAACCCGGACAGCGTGAAGGCGCTCGCCTCGCTGCCGTCCCTCGACGAGTTGCGCGCGAAGATCGTCGGCCTCATCCAGGCCCCGGCGACCAAGGTGGCCCAGCTGGTCAACGCCCCCGCGGGCAAGCTCGCACGGGTGGTTCAGGCCTATGCCGACAAGAGCGAGGCGTGAGGCTCGCTAACCCGAACGTGTCGAAATCGAAAAAGGACTGACTGCAATGGCTGATCTGCAGAAGATCGTTGACGACCTGTCGAGCCTCACCGTGCTCGAGGCGGCCGAGCTCGCCAAGCTGCTCGAGGAGAAGTGGGGCGTGTCCGCCGCCGCCGCCGTGGCCGTCGCGGCCGGGCCGGCCGCCGCCGCCGCCGCTCCGGTCGAGGAGAAGACCGAGTTCAACGTGATCCTGGCCGCCGCCGGCGACAAGAAGATCGAGGTCATCAAGGAGGTGCGCGCGCTCACCGGGCTCGGCCTCAAGGAGGCCAAGGATCTGGTCGAGGGCGCCCCGAAGCCGGTCAAGGAAGGCGTCAACAAGGACGAGGCCGAGAAGATCAAGGCGACCCTCGAGAAGGTGGGCGCCAAGGTCGAACTCAAGTAATCGTGAGCTTTGTCAATCGATTCCGTTCCTATATTGCGGAATCGACGCCGTCCTCCGGGGCGGAAGTGATTGCGCGGTCCGGGCACGCCCGGATCGCCTGACCTGGACGGCGGGCGCGCGACCGCGCTGCGAGACGCGTCGCGAAGAGCCCACCGGCATGCCGCTTCCGGCAGCGCTCGCGAGAGCCCCCGGAAGCCCCCCGCGGTCATTTCGGCCGGCGGAGGAAGCGAGAGGCCACGATGGCAGAGACGTTCACCGGTCGCAAACGGGTTCGGAAGTTCTTCGGGAAAATCCAGGAAGTGGCTGAGATGCCGAACCTCATCGAGGTTCAGAAGGCGTCCTACGACCAGTTTCTGCTGATCCAGGAACCGAAAGGCGGGCGGCCGGACGAAGGGCTGCAGGCCGTCTTCAAGTCGGTGTTCCCGATCTCAGACTTCTCGAACACGGCGCAGCTCGAGTTCGTGCGCTACGAGTTCGAGCCGCCGAAATACGACGTCGACGAGTGCCGCCAGCGCGGCATGACCTATGCCGCGCCCCTCAAGGTGACGCTGCGGCTCATCGTGTTCGACGTCGACGAGGAGACCGGGGCCAAGTCGGTCAAGGACATCAAGGAGCAGGATGTCTACATGGGCGACATCCCGCTCATGACCAACAACGGCACCTTCATCGTCAACGGCACCGAGCGCGTCATCGTCTCGCAGATGCACCGCTCGCCGGGCGTGTTCTTCGACCACGACAAGGGCAAGACCCATTCGTCGGGCAAGCTCCTGTTCGCCGCCCGCATCATCCCGTATCGCGGCTCCTGGCTCGACATCGAGTTCGACGCCAAGGACATCGTCTATGCGCGCATCGACCGGCGCCGGAAGATCCCGGTGACGTCGCTCTTGTACGCGCTCGGCATGGACGGCGAGGAGATCCTCAACACTTTCTACAGCCAGATCGTCTACAAGAAGACCAAGGACGGCTGGCGCGTGCCCTTCGACGCCAACCGGCTCAAGGGCTACAAGGCGATCAACGACCTGGTCGACGCCGACACCGGCAAGGTGGTGGTCGAGGCCGGCAAGAAGATCACGGTGCGTCAGGCGCGTCTGCTCCAGGAGAAGGGGCTCAAGGCGCTGCGCATGACCGACGAGGAGCTGATCGGCCACTACATCGCCGAGGACCTCGTCAACGCCAACACGGGCGAGATCTACGTCGAGGCGGGCGAGGAGGTCACCGAGAAGACCCTGAAGCTCCTGGCCGACGTCGGCTACAAGGAGATCCCGGTCCTCGACATCGACCACGTCAACATCGGCGCCTACATCCGCAACACGCTCAGCGTCGACAAGAACATGCGGCGCGAGGACGCCCTGTTCGACATCTACCGGGTGATGCGGCCGGGCGAGCCGCCGACGCTGGACACCGCGCAGGCGATGTTCCAGTCGCTGTTCTTCGACTCGGAGCGCTACGACCTCTCGGCCGTCGGCCGCGTGAAGATGAACATGCGCCTCGACCTGCAGTGCCCCGACACCATCCGGGTGCTGCGCAAGGACGACATCCTCGGCGTCATCCGCACGCTGGTCGACCTGCGCGACGGCAAGGGCCAGATCGACGACATCGACCATCTCGGCAACCGCCGGGTGCGCTCGGTCGGCGAGCTGATGGAGAACCAGTACCGCATCGGCCTCCTGCGCATGGAGCGCGCCATCAAGGAGCGGATGTCGTCGGTCGACATCGGCACCGTGATGCCGCAGGACCTGATCAACGCCAAGCCGGCGGCGGCCGCGGTGCGCGAGTTCTTCGGCTCGTCGCAGCTGTCGCAGTTCATGGACCAGACCAATCCGCTGTCGGAGATCACCCACAAGCGGCGCCTGTCGGCGCTCGGCCCGGGCGGCCTGACCCGCGAGCGCGCCGGCTTCGAGGTGCGCGACGTGCACCCGACGCATTACGGCCGCATCTGCCCGATCGAGACGCCGGAAGGCCCGAACATCGGCCTGATCAACTCGCTCGCCACCTATGCGCGGGTGAACAAGTACGGCTTCGTCGAGACGCCCTACCGGCGCGTCAAGGACGGCCGGGTCAGCGACGAGGTGATCTACCTGTCGGCCATGGAGGAGGGGCGCTACTACGTCGCCCAGGCCAACCAGCCGGTCGACGCCGACGGCAAGTTCACCGAGGATCTGATCGTCTGCCGGCACGCCGGCGACGTGCTGATGATCTCGCCGGACCGCGTCGACTACATGGACGTGTCGCCGAAGCAGCTCGTCTCGGTCGCCGCGGCGCTCATCCCGTTCCTGGAGAACGACGACGCCAACCGCGCCTTGATGGGCTCGAACATGCAGCGTCAGGCGGTGCCGCTGGTGCGGGCCGAGGCGCCGTTCGTCGGCACCGGCATGGAGGGCGTGGTCGCCCGTGACTCGGGGGCCGCCATCGCGGCGCGCCGCACCGGCGTCATCGACCAGGTCGACGCCACCCGTATCGTGGTGCGCGCCACCGAGGATCTCGACCCCACCAAGTCGGGCGTCGACATCTACCGGCTGCAGAAGTTCCAGCGCTCGAACCAGAACACCTGCATCAACCAGCGTCCGCTGGTGAAGGTGGGCGACTCGGTGGCCAAGGGCGACATCATCGCCGACGGTCCGTCGACCGAGCTCGGCGAGCTGGCGCTCGGCCGCAACGTCCTCGTCGCGTTCATGCCGTGGAACGGCTACAACTTCGAGGACTCGATCCTGCTCTCCGAGCGGATCGTCAAGGACGACGTCTTCACCTCGATCCACATCGAGGAGTTCGAGGTGATGGCCCGCGACACCAAGCTCGGGCCGGAGGAGATCACGCGCGACATCCCGAACGTCTCGGAAGAGGCGCTCAAGAATCTCGACGAGGCCGGCATCGTCTACATCGGCGCCGAGGTGCACGCGGGCGACATCCTGGTCGGCAAGATCACGCCGAAGGGCGAGAGCCCGATGACGCCGGAGGAGAAGCTCCTGCGCGCCATCTTCGGCGAGAAGGCCTCCGACGTGCGCGACACCTCGCTGCGGGTGCCGCCGGGCGTCCAGGGCACGGTCGTCGAGGTGCGGGTGTTCAACCGGCACGGCGTCGAGAAGGACGAGCGCGCGCTCGCCATCGAGCGCGAGGAGATCGAGCGGCTCGCCAAGGACCGCGACGACGAGCAGGCGATCCTGGACCGCAACGTCTACGGCCGCCTCGCCGAGATGCTCGACGGCAAGACCGCGATCGCCGGCCCGAAGGGCTTCAAGAAGGACCAGAAGATCACCCGCGCGTCGCTCGACGAGTATCCGCGGTCGCAGTGGTGGCTGTTCGCCACCGCCAACGACAAGCTGATGAGCGAGATCGAGGCGATCCGGAAGTCCTACGAGGAGAGCAAGAAGGGCCTGGAGCAGCGCTTCCTCGACAAGGTCGAGAAGCTGCAGCGCGGCGACGAGCTGCCGCCCGGCGTGATGAAGATGGTCAAGGTCTTCGTCGCCGTGAAGCGCAAGATCCAGCCGGGCGACAAGATGGCCGGCCGCCACGGCAACAAGGGCGTGGTGTCGAAGATCGTGCCGTCCGAGGACATGCCGTTCCTCGGCGACGGGCAGCCGGTCGACATCGTGCTCAACCCGCTCGGCGTGCCGAGCCGCATGAACGTCGGGCAGATCCTCGAGACGCATCTCGGCTGGGCCTGCGCCGGCCTCGGCAAGCGCATCGGCGAGGCGATCGACGCCTACTACGCCCGGACGGATCTGAAGCCGCTGAAGGACACCCTCGACAAGGTGTACGGCGACGATCCGACCATCCAGTCGCTGGGCGAGGGCGAGCTCGTCGAGCTCGGCACCAACCTGCGCAAGGGCGTGCCGATCGCCACTCCGGTGTTCGACGGTGCCAAGGAGCAGGACATCGAGTCCATGCTGGATCTCGCCGGGCTCGACCATTCGGGCCAGGTGACGCTGTTCGACGGCCGGACCGGCGAGCAGTTCGACCGCAAGGTGACGGTGGGCTACATCTACATGCTGAAGCTCCACCATCTGGTCGACGACAAGATCCACGCCCGCTCGATCGGCCCGTACTCGCTCGTCACCCAGCAGCCGCTGGGCGGCAAGGCGCAGTTCGGCGGCCAGCGCTTCGGCGAAATGGAGGTGTGGGCGCTCGAGGCCTACGGCGCCGCCTACACGCTGCAGGAGATGCTCACCGTGAAGTCGGACGACGTCGCCGGCCGCACCAAGGCCTACGAGTCGATCGTGCGCGGCGACGACACCTTCGAGGCGGGCATCCCGGAGTCGTTCAACGTGCTGGTGAAGGAGATGCGGTCGCTCGGCCTCAACGTCGACCTGCACAACTCCAAGAACCTGCGCGGCCCGAACGACACGGCGGAGGCGGCCGAGTAGACGACGACCGGGCCGGGCACGTCCCGGCCCACCCGACGCCGCGGCGGAGACGCCGCGGCCGGGTCGCGCCCGTGTGGCCTCACTCGCGAGCCCGAGGCCATCGGCGGATTTCACGGAACGACACGGCTGCGGGAACGGTCGGCGGTCGAACCCACCAAGTGTGGAGACAGCGATGAATCAAGAGGTCATGAATCTTTTCGGGCCGCAGGTGCCGGCCCAGGTGTTCGACCAGATCCGCATCTCGATCGCGAGCCCGGAAAAGATTCTGTCCTGGTCCTACGGCGAGATCAAGAAGCCGGAGACCATCAACTACCGGACCTTCAAGCCGGAGCGCGACGGCCTGTTCTGCGCCCGCATCTTCGGTCCGATCAAGGACTACGAGTGCTTGTGCGGCAAGTACAAGCGCATGAAGTACAAGGGCATCATCTGCGAGAAGTGCGGCGTCGAGGTGACGCTGTCGCGGGTGCGGCGCGAGCGGATGGGCCACATCGAGCTCGCCGCGCCGGTGGCGCACATCTGGTTCCTGAAGTCGCTGCCGAGCCGCATCGGCCTGCTGCTCGACATGACGCTGAAGGACCTCGAGCGGATCCTGTACTTCGAGTACTACGTCGTGCTCGAGCCCGGCCTGACGCCGCTGCAGAACCGCCAGCTCCTCTCCGAGGAGGAGTATCTGCGGGCCCAGGACGAGTACGGGGCCGACAGCTTCACGGCGATGATCGGCGCCGAGGCGATCCGCGAGCTGCTCAAGGGCATCGACCTCGAGAAGCTCGCCATGGATCTGCGCAAGGAGATCGCCGAGTCGACCTCCGAGCTGAAGCCGAAGAAGCTCGCCAAGCGCCTCAAGCTGATCGAGGCCTTCATCCAGTCCGGCAACAAGCCGGAGTGGATGATCCTGACCGTCGTGCCGGTGATCCCGCCGGATCTGCGACCGCTGGTGCCGCTCGACGGCGGCCGCTTCGCGACCTCCGACCTCAACGACCTGTACCGCCGCGTCATCAACCGCAACAACCGCCTCAAGCGGCTGATCGAGCTGCGCGCCCCCGACATCATCATCCGCAACGAGAAGCGGATGCTGCAGGAGGCCGTCGACGCGCTGTTCGACAACGGCCGGCGCGGCCGCGTCATCACCGGCGCCAACAAGCGCCCGCTGAAGTCTCTCGCGGACATGCTGAAGGGCAAGCAGGGCCGGTTCCGCCAGAACCTGCTCGGCAAGCGCGTCGACTACTCGGGCCGCTCGGTGATCGTCGTCGGTCCTGAGCTCAAGCTGCACCAGTGCGGCCTGCCCAAGAAGATGGCGCTCGAGCTGTTCAAGCCGTTCATCTACTCGCGGCTCGACGCCAAGGGTCTGTCGACCACGGTCAAGCAGGCCAAGAAGCTGGTCGAGAAGGAGAAGCCCGAGGTCTGGGACATCCTGGACGAGGTCATCCGCGAGCACCCGGTGCTGCTCAACCGTGCGCCCACCCTGCACCGCCTCGGCATCCAGGCGTTCGAGCCGGTGCTGATCGAGGGCAAGGCGATCCAGCTGCATCCGCTCGTCTGCGCGGCGTTCAACGCCGACTTCGACGGCGACCAGATGGCGGTCCACGTGCCGCTGTCGCTCGAGTCGCAGCTCGAGGCGCGCGTGCTGATGATGTCGACCAACAACATCCTGCACCCCGCCAACGGCTCGCCGATCATCGTGCCGTCGCAGGACATCGTGCTCGGCCTCTACTATCTGTCGCTCGTCCGCGAGAACGAGCCGGGGCAGGGCAAGGCGTTCTCCAACCTCGCCGAGATCGAGCACGCGCTCGGCGAGCGCGCCATCACGCTGCACACCAAGATCAAGTACCGCTGGGTCGGGCTCGACGAGAACGGCGTCGAGGTCCGCCGGATCTACGACACCACCCCGGGCCGCGTGATCCTCGGCCAGGTGCTGCCGCGCCACAAGAAGGTCCCCTTCGACGTCGTCAACAAGCTGATGACGAAGAAGGAGATCTCCAACATGATCGACACGGTCTACCGGCACTGCGGCCAGAAGGAGACCGTGATCTTCTGCGACCGCATCATGGCGGCCGGCTTCCACCACGCCTTCAAGGCCGGCATCTCGTTCGGCAAGGACGACATGGTGGTGCCGAAGAAGAAGTGGGACATCGTCGAGAAGACCCGCACCGAGGCGAAGGACTTCGAGCAGCAGTTCCTCGAGGGCCTGATCACCCAGGGCGAGAAGTACAACAAGGTCGTCGATGCCTGGTCGAAGTGCACCGAGCAGATCGCCGACGAGATGATGCGCGAGATCTCGGCGGTCCGGAAGGACGAGACCACCGGGCGCGAGGTGCCGATCAACTCGATCTACATGATGGCCCACTCGGGAGCGCGCGGTTCGCCCGCCCAGATGCGCCAGCTCGCCGGCATGCGCGGCCTGATGGCCAAGCCGTCGGGCGAGATCATCGAGAGCCCGATCATCTCGAACTTCAAGGAAGGCCTCTCGGTTCTCGAGTACTTCAACTCGACCCACGGCGCCCGCAAGGGCCTCGCCGACACGGCGCTGAAGACCGCCAACTCGGGCTACCTGACGCGGCGTCTGGTCGACGTGGCGCAGGACTGCATCATCACGACCGACGACTGCGGCACGACCGGCGGCATCAAGGTGCGGGCGATCATCGACTCCGGCACGGTCGTCGCGTCGCTGGCCTCCCGCATCCTCGGCCGCACCGTGGCCGAGGACGTGCGCGACCCGGCGTCCGGGGACCTGATCGTCCCGCGCAACACGCTCCTCGACGAGCGTGACGTCGACCGCATCGTGACGGCGGGCGTGCAGGAGCTGAAGATCCGCTCCGTGCTGACCTGCGAGACGACCTCGGGCGTGTGCGGGGCCTGCTACGGGCGCGATCTCGCCCGCGGCACCCCGGTCAACATGGGCGAGGCGGTCGGCGTCATCGCGGCGCAGTCGATCGGCGAGCCGGGCACCCAGCTCACGATGCGCACGTTCCACATCGGCGGTGCGGCCCAGATCTCGGAGCAGTCCTTCATCGAGTCGAACTTCGAAGGCACGATCCGGATCAAGAACCGCAGCCTGCAGCGGAACTCGGACGGCGAGCTGATCGCCATGGCCCGCAACATGGCGGTGATCGTGGTCGACCAGGACGGCACCGAGCGCGCCGTCCACCGCATCCAGTACGGCTCGCGCCTGAAGGTCGACGAGGGCGACAAGATCAAGCGCGGCCAGCGCATCGCCGAGTGGGATCCCTACACCCGGCCGATCCTGACCGAGGCGGAGGGCACCATCGGCTTCGAGGACCTGGTCGAAGGCCAGTCGATGTCCGAGACGCTCGACGAGTCGACCGGCATCGCCAAGCGCGTCGTCATCGACTGGCGCGCCCAGGGCGGGGCCGGCCGCGGCGCCGACCTGCGGCCCGCCATCGTCATCAAGGACGACGAGGGCAAGGTGATGAAGCTGGCCCGCGGCGGCGACGCCCGCTACCAGCTCGCGGTCGACTGCATCCTCTCGGTCGATCCCGGCACCAAGGTGAAGGCCGGCGACGCCATCGCGCGCATGCCGACCGAGAGCGCCAAGACCCGCGACATCACCGGCGGTCTGCCGCGGGTGGCGGAGCTGTTCGAGGCGCGGCGTCCGAAGGAGGCGGCGGTCATCGCCGAGATCTCGGGCACGGTGCGGTTCGGGCGCGACTACAAGAACAAGCGCCGGCTCACCATCGAGCCGAACGAGAAGGACGTGGAGCCGCGCGAGTACCTGATCCCGAAGGGCAAGCACGTCCATCTGCAGGACGGCGACCTCATCGAGAAGGGCGACTACATCGTCGAGGGCAATCCCGCCCCGCACGACATCCTCGCCGTCAAGGGCGTCGAGGAGCTGGCGGCCTATCTGGTCAACGAGATCCAGGAGGTCTACCGGCTGCAGGGCGTGCAGATCAACGACAAGCACATCGAGGTGATCGTCCGCCAGATGCTGCAGAAGGTCGAGGTGGACGACTCGGGCGAGACCGACCTGATCCAGGGCGAGCAGATCGACTGGGTCGAGTTCGACGAGGTCAACGCCCGGGCCCGCGAGGAGGGCAAGAAGGAGGCGAAGGCGCATCCGGTCCTGCTCGGCATCACCAAGGCCTCGCTGCAGACGCGGTCCTTCATCTCGGCGGCGTCGTTCCAGGAGACCACCCGCGTGCTCACCGAGGCGGCGGTCGCCGGCAAGGCGGACACGCTGGACGGCCTCAAGGAGAACGTCATCGTCGGCCGCCTCATCCCGGCCGGCACCGGCGCCCAGATGAACGTGCTGCGCGAGATCGCCACCAAGCGGGACTCGCTCATCCTCGAGGAGCGCGAGAAGGTCCAGTCCGACAAGCCGCCGGAGCAGCCGGCGGCCCTGCCCGCCGCCGAGTGACGGCCGGGCAGGGGCACAGGGCCCCTCCAGGGGAACCGAGTGCCCCGCACGACAACCAAGGCCGCCCGGCGACGGGCGGCCTTTCTCTATCCCTGTGTGCCGTGTGGGCCGGGAGCCGGTCGCGGGCGGGCCGGGGAGCCGGGCGAGGCCCGGGGCCGCCGGGTACGAGGCGTCGCCACGGGACGAGGCCCGTAGACGCGGCCCTCCCGTAGGCGCGGCCCTGTGGCGGAGCCCGGCGCGCCGGCGGCGGGCGGCCGGCGTCCGCCGCTGCGCTGCCCTGCAAAAAATCGGCGAACCCCTTCGCGCCGCAGGCGTTCGTCTACCGGTAATGCCGACGGACGAAGAGGGGGCCCGCCATGGACGCTGTGGCCGCGGCGACGACACCGAGGACGACGCCCGCGGAGGCCGCAGGCCCCGCCGGGGAGCCGGCGGCGACCTGGTGGCAGACCGGGATTCTCTATCAGATCTATCCCCGCTCGTTTCAGGACTCGAACGGCGACGGGGTCGGCGATCTCGCCGGCATCCTGGCGCGGCTGCCGCACCTGGTCGAGCTCGGGGTCGACGCCCTGTGGCTGTCGCCGATCTATCCGTCGCCGATGGCCGACTTCGGCTACGACATCTCCGACTACACCGGCATCGATCCGGTGTTCGGCACCCTGGACGACCTCGATGCCCTGCTCGCGGCGGCGCACGCGCACGGCCTCAAGGTGCTGCTCGACCTGGTGCCGAACCACACCTCCGACCGCCACCCGTGGTTCGAGGAGAGCCGGTCGTCGCGCGACAACCCGAAGCGCGACTGGTACATCTGGCATGACCCGGCGCCCGACGGCGGGCCGCCGACCAACTGGCTGTCCGAGTTCGGCGGCAGCGCCTGGGAGCTCGACCCGGGCACCGGCCAGTACTACTACCACGCCTTCCTGGACAAGCAGCCGGACCTCAACTGGCGCAACCCCGCCGTGCGCAGCGCCATGTACGACGTCATGCGGTTCTGGCTGGGCCGCGGCGTCGACGGCTTCCGGGTCGACGTCATCTGGCACCTGATCAAGGACGACCAGTTCCGCGACAACCCGCCGAACCCGGACTGGCACCCCGGCCGTCCGCCGGTCGAATCGGTGGTGCCGGTCTACACGGCCGACCGCCCCGAGGTGCACGAGGTGATCGCCGAGATGCGGCGCGTCGTCGAGGAGTTCGACAGCCGGGTGCTGATCGGCGAGATCTACCTGCCGATCGAGCGGCTGGTCACCTATTACGGAACCGACCTCTCCGGGGCCCATCTGCCGTTCAATTTTGCGCTACTCAATGCCCCGTGGGAGGCGCGGCGAATCGCGCGGCTGATCGACGAGTACGAATCGGCGCTGCCGCCCGGCGGCTGGCCGAACTGGGTGCTGGGGAATCACGACCGCCCGCGCGTCGGCAGCCGAATCGGCCGCGAGCAGCTGCGCGTCGCCGCCATGCTGCTGCTCACCCTGCGCGGCACCCCCACCATCTATTACGGCGAGGAGATCGGAATGGTCGACGTCGCCATTCCGCCCGACCGGATCCGCGATCCGTTCGAGAAGAACGTGCCGGGAATCGGCGTCGGCCGCGACGGCTGCCGCACCCCGATGCAGTGGGACCGGGGCGAGTCGGCCGGCTTCTCGACGGCCGAGCCGTGGCTGCCGACGGCCCCCGATGCGGGGCAGGAAAACGTACTGAATCAGAGAGGTGACGTCGGCTCGCTGCTCAACCTCTACCGCCGTCTGATCGCCCTGCGGCGGACCCGGCCGGTGCTCGGCCGGGGCAGCTACGAGCCGATCGCGGCGAGCGGCGATCTCATCGTCTACGTGCGCAGCCTGGGGCGCGACCGCGTCATGGTGGCGCTCAACCTGGGCGCCGAGCCGGTGAGTCTCACGGTGCGCGGGGCGGTGTCGAACGGGCGAATCCTCGTCTCCGCGCTGGGCGACCGCGACGGCGAGGAGGTCACGGGCGAAATATACTTGCGCAGCCACGAGGGCGCCGTGATCGGACTGGACGCTGCGGCCTGATCCCGCGACCGGACCGAAAAACCGCGTGCGGGCGCGGCCGTTAACGCTTGACTTCACTGGGCCCGGCCGTTAAAACCCGCCCACTTTTCGGCAGGCGGTGAGCTTCGCTGATCGGAACGGCTCGTCCCTCGCAATCGACATGCGGTGCCTTCGGCACCCGGTCGCCCGCGGGACACTCCAGCCTCGACGATTGATGCTCAAACGCTGCCTCTGACACACGAATGTCAGGCTTGGTGTACACGAACGCGGGGCGGTGACGCCGCGCGGTCCTCTGTCGATGGGGCGCCATCCTCGCGAGGGATCGGCGCGCCGGGCGTTTTCGCGCGTGAGCGTGGAGCCGCACGACAATTCGGCGCGGGCGGGCGCGCCCCGTTAATCGGGGCAACCCGCAGGGCGGGGTGACCCGCGAAGTCGGGGAAACCCGCAGGGAGACTGAAGGCGAGCGATGCCGACGATCAATCAGCTGATCCGAAATCCGCGCGTCCCGCAGCGGGCGCGCAAGAAGGTCCCGGCCCTGCAGCAGAGCCCGCAGAAGCGGGGCGTGTGCACGCGCGTCTACACGACGACGCCGAAGAAGCCGAACTCGGCCCTCCGCAAGGTGGCGAAGGTTCGTCTCACCAACGGCTTCGAGGTGATCGGCTACATTCCGGGCGAGGGCCACAACCTGCAGGAGCACTCGGTCGTCATGATCCGCGGCGGCCGCGTCAAGGACCTTCCGGGCGTGCGCTACCACATCCTGCGCGGCGTGCTCGACACCCAGGGCGTCAAGAACCGCAAGCAGCGTCGTTCGAAGTACGGCGCGAAGCGTCCGAAGTAAGATCGGGAGAACACGACATGTCCCGTCGTCACCGTGCCGACAAGCGCGAAATCCTCCCGGATCCCAAGTTCGGGAACGTGGTCGTCACCAAGTTCATGAACTCGATCATGTACGCCGGCAAGAAGTCGGCCGCCGAGGCGATCGTGTACGGCGCCTTCGACATCATCGAGGGCAAGACCAAGACCAACCCGCTGTCGGTCTTCCAGTCGGCGCTCGACAACGTAATGCCGGCCATCGAGGTCCGCTCGCGGCGCGTCGGCGGCGCCACCTACCAGGTGCCGGTCGAGGTCCGCACCGACCGCCGTCAGGCGCTCGGCATCCGCTGGCTGATCTCGGCGGCGCGCGATCGCAACGAGAAGACCATGACCGAGCGGCTCTCGGCCGAGCTGCTCGACGCCTCGAACAACCGCGGCAACGCGGTGAAGAAGCGCGAGGACACGCACCGCATGGCGGAAGCGAACCGCGCGTTCTCGCACTACCGCTGGTGATGCGGGCGAACCGTAAGAGACACTGAAGGAGACCCCTGTGGCCCGCCAGCACCCGATCGAGGACTACCGCAACTTCGGCATCATGGCTCACATCGATGCCGGGAAGACCACGACTACGGAGCGGATCCTCTACTACACCGGCAAGAGCCACAAGATCGGCGAGGTCCACGAGGGCGCCGCCACGATGGACTGGATGGAGCAGGAGCAGGAGCGCGGCATCACGATCACGTCGGCCGCGACGACCGCCTTCTGGCGGGGCAAGCGCCTGAACATCATCGACACGCCCGGGCACGTCGACTTCACCATCGAGGTCGAGCGCTCGCTGCGCGTGCTCGACGGCGCGGTATGCGTGCTCGACTCCAACCAGGGCGTCGAGCCGCAGACCGAGACGGTCTGGCGCCAGGGCGACAAGTACAAGGTTCCGCGGATCGTCTTCTGCAACAAGATGGACAAGATCGGGGCCGACTTCTTCAAGTGCCTCGAGGACATCAAGACCCGCCTCGGCGCCAAGCCGGTGGCCATCCAGCTGCCGATCGGCGCGGAGAGCCAGTTCAAGGGCCTGATCGACCTCATCCGCATGGTCGGCGTGGTGTGGGACGACGAGGCGCTCGGCGCCAACTACAAGGACATCGAGATCCCGGCCGACCTGCTCGACCAGGCGAAGGAGTACCGCGAGCAGATGATCGAGGCCGCCGTCGAGCTCGACGACGACGTGATGACGGCCTACCTCGAGGGCAACGAGCCCGACGAGGCGACGCTGCGCCGGCTGATCCGGAAGGCGGTCGTCACCGGCGCCTTCTACCCGGTGCTGTGCGGCTCGGCCTTCAAGAACAAGGGCGTGCAGCCGCTGCTCGACGCCGTCGTCGACTTCCTGCCGTCGCCGATCGACGTGCCGGCCATCAAGGGCATCGACCCGAAGGGCAACGAGGTCGTCCGCAATCCGAAGGACGGCGAGCCGCTCGCCGCGCTCGCCTTCAAGATCATGGACGACCCCTTCGTCGGCACCATCACGTTCTGCCGCATCTATTCCGGAATCCTGCAGAGCGGCACCGGCGTCATCAACTCCACGCGCGAGCGCAAGGAGCGCATCGGCCGCATGCTGCTGATGCACGCCAACAACCGCGAGGACATCAAGGAGGCCTACGCGGGCGACATCGTCGCGCTGGCCGGCCTCAAGGAGGCCCGCACCGGCGACACGCTGTGCGACCCGAACAACCAGGTCATCCTCGAGAAGATGGAGTTCCCCGATCCGGTCATCGAGATCGCGATCGAGCCGAAGTCGAAGGCCGACCAGGAGAAGCTCGGCGTGGCCCTGGCCAAGCTCGCGGCCGAGGACCCGTCCTTCCGCGTGTCGACCGACCAGGAGTCCGGCCAGACCATCCTGAAGGGGATGGGCGAGCTCCACCTCGACATCAAGGTCGACATCCTCAAGCGCACCTACAAGGTGGAAGCCAACATCGGCGCCCCGCAGGTGGCCTATCGCGAGAAGATCACCAAGCCGGTCACGGTCGAGTACGTGCACAAGAAGCAGACCGGCGGCTCCGGCCAGTTCGCCGGCGTCAAGATCCAGGTCGAGCCGACCGAGCCGGGCTCCGGCTTCGCGTTCGAGAACGCGATCATCGGCGGCGCGGTGCCGAAGGAGTACATCCCGGGCGTCGAGAAGGGCCTCAACTCGGTCCTCGGCTCCGGCGTGCTCGCCGGCTTCCCGGTGGTCGACCTCAAGGTGTCGCTGGTCGACGGCAAGTTCCACGACGTCGACTCGTCGGCGCTCGCGTTCGAGATCGCGTCGCGCGCCGCGCTGCGCGAAGCCCTGCAGAAGGGCGGGTCGGTGCTGCTCGAGCCGATCATGAAGGTCGAGGTCGTGACGCCCGAGGATTACACGGGCTCGGTCATCGGGGATCTGAATTCCCGCCGCGGCCAAATCCAGGGCCAGGACATGCGTGGCAACGCCAACGTCGTGAACGCGATGGTGCCGCTCGCCAACATGTTCGGCTACGTCAACACCCTGCGGTCGATGTCGCAGGGACGTGCCACTTTCACCATGCAGTTCGACCACTACGAGCAAGTCCCGAACAACGTGGCACAGGAGGTCCAGGCCAAGTACGCCTGACGGCGACAGCCTGACCGCCACGACCGCAACGAAAGAGACGTCTAGAGGCAACGGAGAGTCCCGATGGCCAAAGAGAAGTTCGAACGTAACAAGCCGCACTGCAACATCGGCACGATTGGACACGTTGATCACGGCAAGACGACGCTGACCGCCGCGATCACGAAGGTCCTCGCCGAGACGGGCGGCGCGACGTTCACGGCCTACGACCAGATCGACAAGGCTCCGGAAGAGAAGGCGCGCGGCATCACCATCTCGACCGCGCACGTCGAGTACCAGACCCAGAAGCGCCATTACGCGCACGTCGACTGCCCCGGGCACGCCGACTACGTGAAGAACATGATCACCGGCGCGGCCCAGATGGACGGCGCGATCCTGGTCGTGTCGGCCGCCGACGGCCCGATGCCGCAGACCCGCGAGCACATCCTGCTCGCCCGCCAGGTCGGCGTTCCGGCGCTGGTCGTGTTCATGAACAAGGTCGACATGGTCGACGATCCGGAGCTGCTCGAGCTCGTCGAGCTCGAGGTCCGCGAGCTCCTCTCCAAGTACAATTTCCCGGGCGACAAGATCCCGATCATCAAGGGCTCGGCCCTGATGGCCCTCGAGGGCAAGGACGAGAAGCTCGGCAAGAACGCGATCCTCGAGCTGATGGCTGCGGTCGACGAGTACATCCCGCAGCCGGATCGTCCGAAGGACCAGCCCTTCCTGATGCCGGTCGAGGACGTGTTCTCGATCTCCGGCCGCGGCACCGTGGTGACCGGCCGTATCGAGCGCGGCATCATCAAGGTCGGCGAGGAAGTCGAGATCGTCGGCATCAAGCCGACCGTGAAGACCACCGTCACCGGCGTCGAGATGTTCCGCAAGCTGCTCGACCAGGGCGAGGCGGGCGACAACGTCGGCTGCCTGCTGCGCGGCACCAAGCGCGAGGACGTCGAGCGCGGCCAGGTGCTGTGCAAGCCGGGCTCGGTGAAGCCGCACACCAAGTTCAAGGCCGAGGCCTACATCCTCACCAAGGAGGAGGGCGGTCGTCACACGCCGTTCTTCACCAACTACCGCCCGCAGTTCTACTTCCGCACGACCGACGTGACCGGCGTCGTTCACCTGCCGGAAGGCACCGAGATGGTGATGCCGGGCGACAACATCGCCATGGAAGTGCACCTGATCGTGCCGATCGCCATGGAAGAGAAGCTGCGCTTCGCCATCCGCGAGGGTGGCCGCACGGTCGGCGCCGGCGTCGTCGCCAGCATCATCGAGTGAGCGGCGAATAGCGAATGGGGAGTAGCGACTGGCTCGCTACTCGCTACTCGCTACTCACTATTCGCCACTTGCAGTCGCTACTCGCGCCTATCGAGGCAGAGAGACAATGAACGGCCAGAACATCAGAATTCGCCTCAAGGCGTTCGATCACCGTATTCTCGACGCCTCGACGCGCGAGATCGTGGCGACGGCCAAGCGGACGGGCGCGCAGGTGCGCGGGCCGATCCCGCTGCCGACCAAGATCGAGAAGTTCACCGTCAATCGCTCGCCACACGTCGACAAGAAGAGCCGCGAGCAGTTCGAGATGCGCACCCACAAGCGGTTGCTCGACATCGTCGATCCGACTCCGCAGACCGTCGACGCCTTGATGAAGCTCGACCTCGCCGCCGGCGTGGACGTCGAGATCAAGCTCTAAGGCGCCGCACGGCAGAGCGCAGAAAAGGACGAGAACGATGCGTTCCGGTGTGATCGCACAAAAGGTCGGGATGACCCGCGTCTACACGGATGCGGGGGAGCACGTGCCCGTCACGGTGCTCAGGCTCGCGAACTGTCAGGTCGTGGCTCACCGCACCAAGGAAAAGAACGGCTACGTCGCCATGCAACTCGGCTCGGGCACCCGCAAGCCGAAGAACGTGACGAAGGCCGAGCGCGGCCACTTCGCCGTGGCGAAGGTCGAGCCGAAGCGCGAGGTGGTCGAGTTCCGCGTGAACGACGACGCGCTGATCCCGGTCGGCGCCGAGATCACGGCGGACCACTTCGTGGTCGGCCAGTTCGTCGACGTCACCGGCACCTCGATCGGCAAGGGCTTCGCCGGACCGATGAAGCGGTGGAACTTCGGCGGCCTGCGCGCGTCGCACGGCGTGTCGATCTCGCACCGTTCGCACGGTTCGACCGGCGGCCGTCAGGATCCCGGCAAGACCTTCAAGAACAAGAAGATGGCCGGCCATCTCGGCGTCGAGCGGGTCACCACCCTGAACCTCAAGGTGGTGCAGACCGACGTCGCCCGCGGCCTCATCCTGGTCGAGGGGGCGGTGCCGGGCGGCAAGGGCGGCTGGATCACGGTGCGCGACGCCGTGAAGAAGTCGCTGCCGAAGGACGCGCCGCGTCCGGGCAAGTTCCGCCTGCCGGCCGGCGACGGCGCGGCGAGCGACGCTGCCCCGGCGGCCGAGGCGTCCACGCCGGGCGAGGGAGCGTAAGATGGAATTCAAGGTCACCACCCTCGACGGCGAGACGTCGGGCTCGATCGAGCTCTCGGCCGAGATCTTCGGCCTGGAGCCGCGCGCCGACCTCATCCAGCGCTGCATCGTCTGGCAGCTGTCGCGTCGTCAGCGCGGCACCCACGCGGTCAAGAACCGCGCGGAGATCTGGCGGACCGGCAAGAAGATGTACAAGCAGAAGGGCACCGGCAGTGCCCGCCACGGCTCGGCCCGCGTGCCGCAGTTCCGGGGCGGCGGCCGCGCCTTCGGTCCGCAGGTCCGCAGCCACGCGATCGAGCTGCCCAAGAAGGTGCGGGCGCTCGCGCTGCGGCACGCCCTCTCGGCCAAGGCCAAGGACGGCGGCATCGTGGTGCTCGACCGGGCGGCGCTCGACGACGGCAAGACCAAGACGCTGAAGGCCCGGTTCGCGAAGCTCGGCGTGCAGAACGCGCTGATCATCGACGGCGCCGAGCTGGAGACCAAGTTCACGCTCGCGGCCCGGAACATTCCGAACATCGACGTGCTGCCGGTGCAGGGCATCAACGTCTACGACATCCTGCGTCGGAACACGCTCGTGCTGACGCGGGCCGCGGTCGATGCGCTGGAGGCGCGCTTCAAATGAGCACCAGGGACCCGCGCCACTACGACGTGATCGTCAACCCGATCATCACCGAGAAGGCGACCGTCGCGTCGGAGCACAACCAGGTGCTCTTCAACGTGCGCAAGACGGCGACCAAGCCGCAGATCAAGGACGCGGTGGAGAAGCTGTTCGACGTCAAGGTGAAGTCGGTCAACACGCTGATCCGCAAGGGCAAGCTGCGCCGCTTCCGGGGCGTCAAGGGCGAGACCTCGGACGTCAAGAAGGCGATCGTGACCCTCGAGGAGGGCCACCGGATCGACGTGACCACCGGGCTCTGAGGAAACGGCGATGGCACTCAAGACTTTCAAGCCGACGACCCCGGGCCAGCGCCAGCTCGTCCTGGTCGATCGTTCGGCGCTCTACAAGGGCAAGCCGGTCAAGGCGCTCACCGTGGGCAAGAGCTCCTCGGGCGGGCGCAACAACACCGGCCGCACCACGGTGCGGTTCCGCGGCGGCGGCCACAAGCAGTCGCTGCGCCTCGTCGACTTCAAGCGCGCGAAGCACGACCAGCCGGCGACCGTCGAGCGGATCGAGTACGATCCGGGCCGCTCGGCCTTCATCGCGCTGATCAAGTACCAGGACGGCGAGCTCGCCTACATCCTGGCGCCGCAGCGTCTCGGCCCCGGCGACACGGTCGTCTCCGGCGAGAAGGTCGACGTGAAGCCCGGCAACGCGATGCCGCTGGCCTCGATGCCGATCGGCACGATCGTGCACAACGTCGAGCTCAAGATCGGCAAGGGCGGGCAGATCGCGCGCTCGGCCGGCACCTACACGCAGATCGTCGGTCGCGACCGCGACTACGTCATCCTGCGCATGAACTCGGGAGAGCAGCGCCTGGTCCACGGCCGCTGCATGGCGACCGTCGGGGCGGTGTCCAACCCCGACCACATGAACACCTCGATCGGCAAGGCGGGACGGTCCCGCTGGCTCGGTCAGCGTCCGCACAATCGTGGCGTGACGATGAATCCGGTCGATCATCCGCACGGCGGCGGCGAAGGCCGCACCTCGGGCGGGCGGCATCCGGTGACTCCGTGGGGTTTCCCGACCAAGGGCAAGAAGACCCGGAAGAACAAGAGCACCACGAAGTTCATCGTTTCGAGCCGCCACGCGCGGAAGAAGAAGTAAGGAAGCACGAGATGGCGCGCTCCGTCTGGAAAGGCCCGTTCGTCGACGGCTATCTGCTCAAGAAGGCGGAAGCCGCCCGCTCGTCCGGCCGGCACGACGTGATCAAGATCTGGTCCCGGCGGTCGACGATTCTGCCGCAGTTCGTCGGGCTCACCTTCGGGGTCCACAACGGCCACAAGCACGTCCCGGTGCTGGTGACCGAGGAGATGGTCGGGCACAAGTTCGGCGAGTTCTCGCCGACCCGCACCTTCCACGGCCACTCCGGCGACAAGAAAGCCAAGCGGGCGTGAGCCGAGGAAACGAGAGATGAGCAAGACAGCACGTCCGCGGAGCCTCGCCGACAACGAGGCCAAGGCGGTCGCCCGGATGCTCCGGGTCTCGCCGCAGAAGCTCAACCTGGTCGCGCAGCTCATTCGCGGCAAGAAGGTGCAGACTGCGCTGGCGGACCTCGAGTTCTCCCGCAAGCGCATCGCGCGCGACGTCCGCAAGTGCCTGCAGTCGGCGATCGCCAACGCCGAGAACAACCACGATCTCGACATCGACGATCTCGTGGTGGCGCAGGCGCATGTCGGCAAGGCGCTGGTGATCAAGCGCTTCGTTCCGCGCGGCCGCGGCCGGTCGGGCAAGATCATGAAGCCGTTCTCGCACCTGACGATCGTCGTTCGTCAGGTCGAAGCCGCCGCATCGTAAGGAGAGGCCCCATGGGTCAGAAGGTCAATCCGATCGGGCTTCGCCTCGGGATCAACCGTACCTGGGACTCGCGCTGGTTCGCCGGCAAGAACGAGTACGGCAAGCTGATGCACGAGGACATGGCGATCCGCTCGGAGCTGCTCAAGCAGCTCAAGCAGGCGGCGGTCTCGCGCATCGTCATCGAGCGTCCGCACAAGAAGTGCCGCGTCACCATCCACTCGGCCCGGCCGGGCGTGGTGATCGGCAAGAAGGGCGCCGACATCGAGAAGCTCCGCCGCAAGGTGGCGGCGCTGACCAACTCGGACGTCGTGCTCAACATCGTCGAGATCCGCAAGCCGGAGCTCGACGCCCAGCTGGTCGCCGAGTCGATCGCCCAGCAGCTCGAGCGCCGCGTCGCGTTCCGCCGCGCCATGAAGCGCGCCGTGCAGTCGGCGATGCGCCTCGGCGCCGAGGGCATCCGCATCAACTGCTCCGGCCGGCTCGGCGGCGCCGAGATCGCCCGCATGGAGTGGTACCGCGAGGGCCGGGTGCCGCTGCACACGCTGCGCGCCGACGTCGACTACGGCGTCGCGACCGCGTTCACGACCTACGGCACCTGCGGCGTGAAGGTGTGGATCTTCAAGGGCGAGATCCTCGAGCACGATCCGATGGCGCAGGACAAGCGCGCGGCCGAGAGCGATGCGGGCGGCGGCCGTCCGCGGCGCGACGCGGCCTGACGCGCGGTCGCATAAGGACAAGAAAGGCGACGATCCATGCTGCAACCAGCGCGCACGAAGTTCCGCAAGGCGCACAAGGGACGCATCAAAGGTGTTGCGACCAGCGGCACGACCCTGGCCTTCGGCCAGTTCGGCCTGAAGGCGATGGCGCCGGAGCGGATCACGGCCCGCCAGATCGAGGCGGCCCGACGCGCGATGACGCGCCACATGAAGCGTGCCGGGCGGGTGTGGATCCGCATCTACCCGGACGTTCCGATCTCGAAGAAGCCGCTCGAGGTGCGTATGGGCTCCGGCAAGGGCGCCCCCGAGTACTGGGTGGCGCGCGTGAAGCCGGGCCGCATCCTGTTCGAGGTCGACGGCGTCACCAGCGAGGTCGCCCGCGAGGCGCTGACGCTGGCGGCCGCCAAGCTGCCGATCAAGACGCGCTTCATCGAGCGCATCGCCGAGTAGGGAGCGGAAACGCCATGGCCAAGATCGACGACTTCCGCACCATGACGGTCGACCAGCTCGACGACGAGCTGCTGCGCCTGAAGAAGGAGCAGTTCAACCTGCGCTTCCAGAAGGCGACGGGTCAGCTCGAGAACACCTCGCGGGTGCGGCAGGTCCGCCGCGACATCGCCCGGGTCAAGACGGTGGCGCAGACCAAGCGCGCAGCCGCCGGTACGAAGTAAGGAGAACGACGATGCCGAAGCGCATGCTGCAGGGTGTCGTGGTGGGCGACAAGCAGGACAAGACCGTCATCGTGCGGGTCGAGCGTCGTTTCACTCACCCGGTGATGAAGAAGACCGTCCGGCGCTCGAAGAAGTACCACGCGCACGACGAGACGAACCAGTACGCCGTGGGCGACACCGTGTGGATCGAGGAGCATCGTCCGATCTCCAAGCTGAAGCGGTGGGCTGTCGTCCAGGGCGAGAAGCGCGCGAAGTAAGCTCGCGCTGCAACACGAAAGAACAAGAGGCGGCTCATCATGATCCAGATGCAGACCAATCTCGACGTGGCGGACAATTCCGGCGCGCGCCGTGTCATGTGCATCAAGGTGCTGGGCGGCTCCAAGCGCAAGTACGCGACCATCGGGGACGTCATCGTGGTGTCCGTGAAGGAGGCGATCCCGCGCGGCCGCGTGAAGAAGGGCGACGTCATGAAGGCGGTCGTCGTCCGTGTGGCGAAGGACATTCGCCGTCCCGACGGTTCGGCGATCCGGTTCGACCGGAACGCCGCCGTGCTGATCAACGCCCAGATGGAGCCGGTCGGCACGCGCATCTTCGGCCCGGTGCCGCGCGAGCTGCGCGCCAAGAACCACATGAAGATCATTTCGCTCGCCCCGGAGGTCCTGTGATGGCTGCGAAGATCCGCAAGGGCGACAAGGTCGTCGTTCTCACCGGACGCGACAAGGGCCGCACCGGCGAGGTGATCGAGGTCCGCCCGACCGAGAACCGCGCCCTGGTGCGCGGCGTCAACATGGTCAAGCGTCACCAGCGCCAGTCCGCCCAGCAGGAGGGCGGCATCATCTCGAAAGAGGCGCCGGTGCATCTGTCCAACCTGGCGGTCGCCGATCCGAAGGACGGCAAGCCGACCCGCATCGGGTTCAAGATTCTGGCGGACGGCAAGAAGGTCCGCGTCGCCAAGCGTTCGGGAGCCGAGATCAATGGCTGAGGACAAGAAGGACGCCAAGAAGGGCGCCAAGCCGGACACGGGTGCGAAGGGCGCGAAGTCCGCGGCCCCGAACCCGAAGGCCGAGAAGGCCGCCGCCAAGGCCGCGAAGGCCACGGCTCCGAAGGGCGCCGTCGGCGCGGTGGAGGCGTTCAAGGGCCCGTCGCGCCTGCGCGTCCAGTACGACCAGGTGGTCAAGAAGAAGCTGACCGAGGAATTCGGTTACAAGAACCAGTTCCAGGTGCCGAAGATCACCAAGATCGTGATCAACATGGGCGTCGGCGAGGGCGTCAACGACCGCAAGAAGGTCGAGCAGGCGGCCGCCGACCTGGCGATGATCTCGGGCCAGCGGCCGGTCATCACCAAGGCGCGCAAGTCGATCGCGACCTTCAAGGTCCGCGAGGGCCAGGCGATCGGTTGCAAGGTCACGCTGCGCAAGGACCGGATGTACGAGTTCGTCGACCGGCTGATCAACATCGCGCTGCCGCGCGTCCGCGACTTCCGCGGGCTCAATCCGAAGAGCTTCGACGGCGGCGGCAACTACACGCTCGGGGTCAAGGAGCACATCATCTTCCCCGAGATCGACTACGACAAGGTCGCCGAGGTGTGGGGCATGGACATCACGGTCTGCACCACGGCGCGCAGCGACGCGGAGGGCCGTGCCCTCCTGGCCGCTTTCAATTTCCCGTTCCGGCAGTGAGAAGGGCCGAGCGTCCGTCTCAGACGCGGAGTTAGGAGCAGCGAATGGCGAAGAAGAGCTCTGTCGAGAAGAACGAGCACCGGCGCAAGCTCGTCGCCCAGCAGGCCGCGAAGCGCGCGCGCCTGAAGGCCGACGCCAACGACAAGTCCAAGCCGATGGAGGAGCGCTTCGCCGCGACCCTCAAGCTCGCGGAGATGCCGCGCAACGGCTCGAAGACCCGCATCCGCAACCGCTGCGAGGTGACGGGCCGTCCGCGCGCCTACTACCGCAAGCTGAAGATGAGCCGTATCGCGCTGCGCGAGCTCGGCTCCAAGGGCCTGATCCCGGGCCTCCTCAAGTCGAGCTGGTGAGGAGGGCGTCGCCATGAACGATCCGATCGGCGATATGATCACACGCATCCGCAACGCGCAGCTGCGCGCCAAGTCGCGGGTCTCGACCCCCGGCTCGAAGCTGCGGGCGAGCGTGCTCGAGGTCCTCAAGAGCGAGGGCTACATCCGCGACTTCTCGACCACCGAGCACGCCGACGGCCGCACGGAGTTCGAGATCGAGCTGAAGTATTTCGACGGCACCCCGGTGATCCGCGAGATCGCCCGCGTGTCGAAGCCCGGGCGGCGCGTCTACGCCTCGGTGAAGGCGCTGCCGCGGGTCAACAACGGCCTCGGCGTCGCCATCGTCTCGACCCCGAAGGGCGTCATGGCCGACCACGCCGCGCGCGACGCGAACGTGGGCGGCGAGATCCTCTGCACCGTGTTCTAAGGGAGCCGGCATGTCTCGCATCGGCAAGAAGGCGGTGCCGGTTCCGTCCGGAGTCACCGCCAACATCGACGGGCAGACCGTCAAGGCCAAGGGGCCCAAGGGCGCGCTGCAGCTCGTGCTTCCCGACGACATCGTCGTGAAGATGGAGCAGGGCGCCGTGAAGGTCGATCCGCGCAACGAGACCAAGCGGGCGCGCTCCATGTGGGGCACCTCGCGCACGCTGGTGTCGAACCTGTTCACCGGCGTCAGCAAGGGTTTCGAGCAGAAGCTCGAGATCGTCGGCGTCGGCTACCGTGCCGCCGTGCAGGGCAAGAACCTGCAGGTCGCGCTCGGCTTCAGCCACGACGTGATCTACCCGATCCCCGAGGGGATCGCGATCGCGACGCCGAAGCCCACCGAGGTGGTGATCTCCGGGATCGACAAGCAGAAGGTCGGTCAGGTCGCCGCCGAGATCCGGGCGTTCCGTCCGCCGGAGCCCTACAAGGGCAAGGGCGTCAAGTACGCCGGCGAGTACATCTTCCGCAAGGAAGGCAAGAAGAAATAGCGGAGCGCACGATGACCAGGCTCAATATCAAGACGGCACGGCGCACCAGCCGGGTCCGCCGGGCCATCAAGGCGGCAGCCGGCGACCGGCTGCGGCTCTCGGTGTTCCGTTCGTCGCAGCACATCTACGCCCAGGTCATCGACGACCTGAAGGGCGTGACGGTGGCGGCCGCCTCGACGCTCGAGAAGGACCTCCGGTCCAGCCTCAAGACCGGGGCCGACAAGGACGCGGCCAAGGTCGTCGGCAAGCTGATCGCCGAGCGGGCGGTCGCCAAGGGCGTCAAGGACGTGGTCTTCGACCGCGGCGGCTACATCTATCACGGCCGCGTCAAGGCGCTGGCCGACGGCGCCCGCGAGGGCGGGCTGAATTTCTAAGGGCGATGACGGGCGATCGCCCGAGGGAGATGGTTTCTCATGGCACGTGAACACGGACGCGACCGCGAGGAGCGGGACAGCGAGTTCACCGACAAGCTGGTCCACATCAACCGCGTCGCCAAGGTGGTGAAGGGCGGCCGGCGCTTCGGCTTCGCGGCGCTGGTGGTGGTCGGCGACCAGAAGGGCCGGGTCGGCTTCGGCCACGGCAAGGCCCGCGAGGTGCCGGAGGCGATCCGCAAGGCGACCGACGCGGCCAAGCGCGGCCTCATCCGGGTGCCGCTGCGCGAGGGCCGGACCCTGCACCACGACGTGGCGGGCCGCCACGGCGCCGGCAAGGTCTATCTGCGCGCCGCGCCGGCCGGCACCGGCATCATCGCGGGCGGCCCGATGCGCGCCGTCTTCGAGACGCTGGGCATGCAGGACGTGGTGGCGAAGTCGCTCGGCTCGTCGAACCCGTACAACATGGTGCGGGCGACCTTCGACGCCCTGAAGCACCAGGATTCGCCGCGCTCGGTCGCGGCCCGGCGCAACATCAAGGTGTCCGCCCTGCAGTCCCGTCGTCGCGAAGGCGCCGACGAGACGGTCAGCGACTGACGGCCGGGAGAGCGAGCATGGCGAGCGATACCAAGACCCTCAAGGTCCAGCAGACCGGCAGCCCGATCCGCCGGCGGCACGACCAGCGCGAGACCCTGATCGGCCTCGGCCTCAACCGCATCGGCCGCGTGTCGGAGCTCGAGGACACGCCGTCGGTCCGCGGGATGATCAGCAAGGTGCACCACCTGGTCCGGGTGGTCGAAGAGTGAGACTGGTCGCGGCCGGGCATCGTCCCGGCCGGTCGGGCTGCCCGGCGAGGGCGCCGTGATCGACCCGCGCGACCCCCGAAGAGACCGAGGAACTGTCATGAAGCTCAACGAGATCGCCGACAAGCCCGGCGCCCGCAAGTCGCGCATGCGCGTCGGCCGCGGCATCGGCTCCGGCAAGGGCAAGACCGGCGGCCGCGGCGGCAAGGGCCAGACCGCCCGCACCGGCGTCGCCATCAAGGGGTTCGAGGGCGGCCAGATGCCGCTGCATCGGCGCCTGCCGAAGCGCGGCTTTAACAACATCTTCGCCCTGACCCTGAACGAGGTGAATCTCGGCCGGGTTCAGCAGGCGGTCGACAAGGGCCGGCTCGATCCGGCCGCCGTGGTCGACGTCGACGCGCTGGTCAAGGCCGGGGTGCTGCGCCGCGCGCGCGACGGCGTCCGCCTGCTCGGCAACGGCGAGCTGACCAGCAAGCTGCAGTTCGAGGTCTACGGGGCGTCGGCCTCGGCGGTCGCGGCGGTCGAGAAGCTCGGCGGCAGCGTGAAGGTTCTGGCGCCTCGCAAAGAGGCGGGCGAACAGGTCGGCTGATCCCTATATAGCGGGAACGCCGGCCGGGCGACGCCGCCGGGAGCGGCAACCGGAGCCTCGACATGGTTTCTGCAGCAGAGCAACTGGCAGCCAATCTCAACTTCTCGGCCCTCGCCAAGGCCGAGGAGCTCAAGAAGCGTATCTGGTTCACGCTCGGGGCGCTGCTGGTCTACCGGCTCGGCACCTACATCCCGCTGCCGGGCATCGACCCCGGCCAGTGGGAGCAGATCTTCCGCACGCAGGCGGGCGGAATCCTCGGCATGTTCAACATGTTCGCGGGCGGCGGCATCCACCGGATGGCGATCTTCGCCCTCAACATCATGCCGTACATCTCGGCCTCGATCATCATCCAGCTGCTGACCACGGTCTCGCCGACGCTGGAGAACCTCAAGAAGGAAGGCGAGCAGGGCCGCAAGGTCATCAACCAGTACACCCGCTATCTCACCGTCGTGCTGTCGGTCTTCCAGGCCTACGGCATCTCGGTCGGGCTGGAGGGGGCGGGCTCGGTGGTCACCGATCCGGGCTGGTTCTTCCGCATCTCCACGGTCATCACCCTGACCGGCGGCACCATGTTCCTGATGTGGCTCGGCGAGCAGATCACGGCGCGCGGCATCGGCAACGGCATCTCGCTGATCATCCTGGCCGGCATCGTGGCGGAGCTGCCCGGGGCGCTGGTCGGCATGTTCGAGCTCGGCCGCCAGGGCGCCCTGTCGACCGGCGTGATCCTGCTGATCATGGTCATGGCGGTGGTGGTCATCGGCTTCATCGTGTTCATGGAGCGGGCCCAGCGCCGGCTGCTGATCCAGTATCCCAAGCGCCAGGTCGGCAACCGCATGTTCGAGGGCCAGACCTCGCACCTGCCGCTGAAGCTCAACACCTCGGGCGTCATTCCGCCGATCTTCGCCTCGTCGCTGCTGCTGCTGCCGACCACGGTCGCCAACCTCAACGCGGGGCAGGGGCCGGAGTGGCTGAACATCATCACGACGCAGCTCGGCCACGGCCGTCCGCTGTTCCTGGTGCTCTATATCGGCCTGATCGTGTTCTTCGCCTTCTTCTACACGGCCATCGTGTTCAACCCGACCGAGACGGCCGACAACCTGAAGAAGCACGGCGGCTTCATCCCGGGCATCCGTCCGGGCGAGCGGACCGCCGAGTACATCGACCACGTGCTGTCGCGCATCACCGTGGTCGGCGCCGCCTATCTGGCGGTGGTCTGCCTGATCCCGGAGATCCTGATCTCCTACGCCGCGGTGCCGTTCTACTTCGGCGGCACCTCGCTCCTGATCGTGGTCAGCGTCACCATGGACACGGTCGCGCAGATCCAGGGCTATCTGCTGGCCCACCAGTACGAGGGCCTGATCAAGAAGTCCAAGCTGAGAGGTCGACGTCGATGAGACTGATCCTTCTCGGACCGCCGGGCGCCGGCAAGGGCACCCAGGCCCAGCACCTGGTCCAGGCCTGGTCGATCGTCCAGCTCTCGACCGGGGACATGCTGCGGGCCGCCGTCAAGGCCGGCACCCCGGTCGGGCTGAAGGCCAAGGACATCATGGCGCGCGGCGAGCTCGTCCCGGACGCCGTGGTGGTCGCCATCGTGGCCGACCGGATCAGCGAGCCGGACGCCGCCAACGGCTTCATCCTCGACGGCTTCCCGCGGACGGTTCCGCAGGCCGAGGCACTGGAGACGATGCTGGCCGAGAAGGGCCTGTCGCTCGACGCCGTGGTCGAGCTCAAGGTCGACGAGAAGGCGCTGCTCGACCGGGTCGAGAAGCGGGTGCGCGAGATGACGGCCCGGGGCGAGCCCCTGCGGGCCGACGACAATGCCGAGGCCCTCAAGACCCGGCTGGAGGCCTACCGGTCCCAGACGGCGCCGCTCGCGGCGTACTACGAGGGCAAGGGAAAGTTGCGGACGATCGACGGCATGGCGCCCATCGCGGACGTCAGCCGGGCGATCGACGCGGTGCTGAAGGCAGCAGTCGGGGACAGCCGATCCACCCCGGCGGCGGTAAGCCAAGGCTGACCGGGACGGTCCGGACCGGCATCGGCCGGCCGGGCAGGCCCGGGCAGGCGCCGGCAGGGCGCGCAGAGGTTGACGGGTTCCCTCGGAATCCGTACATACTGCGTTCCCAGTCGGAAGAACTCATGGACGGCGCCGCGCCCCGGAGGTCGGGGAATGGCGTCGTTTTCGCGCTTATCGGCGGCGCGGAGACCGATTCGTTTTAACCGGCCTGAGCCGGGGGAAGAAGGAGCTGCGGCCTTGGCCCGTATCGCTGGCGTCAACATTCCGACCAATAAGCGCGTGCTCATTGGTCTGCAGTACATCCACGGGATCGGGGCCGCGAAGGCCCAGGAGATCGTCGAGAAGGTCGGGATCCCGGTCGAGCGCCGCGTGTCGCAGCTGACCGACAACGAGGTGCTGCAGATCCGCGAGGTGATCGACCGCGACTACCTCGTCGAGGGCGATCTGCGGCGCGAGGTCTCCATGAACATCAAGCGGCTGATGGATCTCGGCTGCTACCGCGGCCTGCGCCACCGGCGCGGCCTGCCGGTGCGCGGCCAGCGCACCCACACCAATGCGCGGACCCGCAAGGGCCCGGCGAAGCCGATCGCCGGCAAGAAGAAGTAAGCGAGAGCCGCAGGCCTCAGGGATACTTGACGGGCCGGGCGCGCCAGCCTGGCCGCAGAAGGGTCGACAATGGGAAAAGAAGCCACCCGCGTCCGCCGCCGCGAGCGCAAGAACATCGCCTCCGGCGTCGCGCACGTGAACGCGTCGTTCAACAACACGATGATCACCATCACGGACGCTCAGGGCAACGCGATCGCGTGGTCGTCGGCCGGCACGATGGGCTTCAAGGGCTCGCGCAAGTCGACCCCCTACGCGGCCCAGATCGCCGCCGAGGATTGCGCCCGCAAGGCCCAGGAGCACGGCATGCGGACCCTCGAGGTCGAGGTCGCCGGCCCCGGCTCGGGCCGCGAGTCGGCGCTCCGTGCGCTGCAGTCGGCCGGGTTCACCATCACGTCGATCCGCGACGTGACGCCGATCCCGCACAACGGCTGCCGGCCGCGCAAGCGTCGGCGCGTCTGACGGATTCATCGCTCCGGCGGACCGTTGCGGTCCGTCGCCGCCATTTTCGTCCCGCGGGCGGAGCGGGACGCGCGGCGTAAATTCCCCCGCGCCACCTACCGATGGGTGATGACGTGACAATTCAGAAGAACTGGCAAGAGCTGATCCGGCCGAACAAGCTGCAGATCACCCCGGGCGCCGATCCCAAGCGCCTGGCGACCGTGGTGGCCGAGCCGCTCGAGCGCGGCTTCGGACTGACGCTCGGCAACGCGCTGCGCCGGATCCTGCTGTCGTCCCTGCAGGGGGCGAGCGTGCAGTCCGTGCACATCGACGGCGTGCTGCACGAGTTCTCCTCGATCGCCGGCGTGCGCGAGGACGTCACCGACATCGTGCTGAACATCAAGGACATCGCCATCAAGATGCAGGGCGAAGGCCCGAAGCGCATGGTGGTGAAGAAGCAGGGCCCGGCGGTCGTCACCGCCGGCGACATCCAGACCGTCGGCGACGTGGTGATCCTCAACCCCGAGCTGATCCTCTGCCACCTCGACGAGGGCGCCGAGATCCGCATGGAGTTCACGGTCAACACCGGCAAGGGCTACGTGCCGGCCGAGCGCAACCGGCCGGAGGACGCGCCGATCGGCCTCATCCCGGTCGACAGCCTGTACTCGCCGGTCAAGAAGGTCTCCTACAAGGTCGAGAACACCCGCGAGGGCCAGATCCTCGACTACGACAAGCTCACCATGTCGATCGAGACCAACGGCGCCGTGAGCCCGGAGGACGCGCTCGCCTACGCGGCGCGCATCCTGCAGGATCAGCTCAACGTCTTCGTCAACTTCGAGGAGCCGAAGCGGGCCGAGCAGCCGATGCTGCTGGCCGACGACCTCGGCGGCATCCCGCCGGCCTTCCTCAAGAAGGTCGACGAGCTTGAGCTGTCGGTGCGCTCCGCCAACTGCCTGAAGAACGACAACATCGTCTATATCGGCGACCTCGTTCAGAAGACCGAGGCGGAGATGCTGCGGACGCCGAACTTCGGCCGCAAGTCGCTCAACGAGATCAAGGAGGTGCTGGCGCAGATGGGCCTGCATCTCGGCATGGAAGTGCCCGGCTGGCCGCCCGAGAACATCGAGGAGCTCGCCAAGCGCTTCGAGGATCACTACTGAGGCCGTCATTCCGGGGCGCGCCGGCAGGCGCGAACCCGGAATCAAGCCCCAGGCGCCTAGATATGTGACTGGATTCCGGATCGCCGCTGCGCGGCGTCCGGAATGACCGACAGGAAGAGGATACGACCATGCGCCACGGCTCCGCCCACCGGAAGCTCAACCGCACCTCCGAGCATCGGCGCGCCATGTTCGCCAACATGGCGGCGGCGCTGATCAAGCACGAGCAGATCGTCACCACCCTGCCGAAGGCGAAGGACCTGCGTCCGATCGTCGAGAAGCTGGTGACGCTCGGCAAGCGCGGCGACCTGCACGCCCGCCGCCAGGCGATCGCCGAGCTGCGTGACGTCGCCATGGTCAAGAAGCTCTTCGACGTGCTCGGCCCGCGCTACAAGGACCGCCAGGGCGGCTACACCCGCGTCCTCAAGGCCGGCTTCCGCTACGGCGATTCGGCTCCGGTCGGCGTGATCGAGTTCGTCGATCGCGACGTCACCGCCAAGGGCAAGGATTCGGGCCCGACCGCCGAGGGCGGCGAGGCCGAGGCGGCCTGATCGCCGCACGGCGCGCTTGCGGGCGCGCCGGTCCCGTCGACTCGTTTCGCTCAGAGAGACGCGCCCGGACCCGGTCCGTGGCGCGTTTGTCGTCCGTGGGCGGCCGCGCCGGCGCGCGGCGCCCGTCGCGGATCCGCCCTTGTGGACGCCGGCGGAGGAATATTCGAACGTCTCTCCCATAAGCCGCACAAATCGACCATAGCGGAACAGGGGAGAAGACGATGCTCGGACGGACGGCCGGCCTGGCGCTGGCGGCGATGGTGATCGGTACGGCCTGCGCACAGGCGCAGCCCCAGACGGCGGTGGAGCGCGGCGCCTACCTGGTCGAGACCGTGATGACCTGCCACAACTGCCACACGCCGATCGGCCCGAACGGGCCCGACATGGCGCGGGCGTTCAGCGGCGGGACACCGGTCTTCGACACGCCGGCCTTCCGGGTGCGCGGCTCCAACATCACCCCGGACCGCACCAACGGCATCGGCGCCTGGAGCGACGCCGAGATCGAGAAGGCGCTGCGCGAGGGCGTGCGGCCGAACGGCATCCCGCTCGCGCCGCCGATGCCCACCGGGTTCTACGGCGTGCTGACCCCGGCCGATGCGCGCGCGATCGTCGTCTATCTGCGGAGCCTGAAGTCCTCGCCCACCAAGGTCGAGGCGCCGGTCTACCGGGCGGCGTTCGAACGCGAGGCCTTTCCGGGAGCCGAGAAGCCGGCCGATCCGGCCTCGCTCGCCGACAAGGTGAAGCTCGGCGAGTATCTGGTGACCATCGCCCACTGCATGGAGTGCCACACGCCGCGCGACAGGGGGCGGCTGGACTTCTCGGCCGTCGGGACCGGGCGGCAGGAGTTCAAGGGCCCGTGGGGCGTCGCCGTCTCGCGCAACATCACGTCCCACCCGGAGAAGGGGCTCGGCGCGTGGAGCGACGCCGAGATCAAGCGCGCCATCACCCACGGCATCTCGCGCGACGGCACCCGGCTCAAGCCGCCGATGGGCTACGGGATGTACGCCCGGATGACCCAGGCCGACCTCGACGCCATGGTGGCCTATCTGCGCACCCTGCCGCCCCGCGAGTAGTCGGCGTCCGGTGGAAGCGGTCTTCGCGCCGCCGCGCGATGCCCGACCCGGCCGACCCGGGCGGGCGGGCGGCGGCGGGCGACGCATCGAGGTGCGCGGCCCTTCATTTGAGCGGTTCGAGGCTCTATGGTTCGCGGGCTTTCGACGAGGAGTCGCGCCATGCCGTCTTTCGTGCGTCCGGGCCTGGGGTTGGCCGCCGTTCTTCTGGCCGCGTTCGCGGCCATGCCGGCCGCGGCCCAGAACACCCGGGTTCCGTCCTCGACCGAGGAGATGAAGCTGTCCTTCTCGTCGGTGGTGAAGCGTGTCACCCCGTCGGTCGTGAACGTCTACGCGGCCCGCATCGTCGAGAACCGGCATCCGCTGATGGACGACCCGGTGTTCCGCCGCTTCTTCGGCGGCCGCCCGCAGGAGCAGGTGCAGCGCTCGCTCGGCTCCGGCGTGATCGTCGATCCGAGCGGCCTCGTGATGACCAACAACCACGTCATCGAGAACATGGACCAGGTGAAGGTCTCGCTCGCCGACAAGCGCGAGTTCGAGGCCGAGATCGTGCTGAAGGACGCACGCTCCGACCTGGCGGTGCTGCGGCTCAAGGACGCCGGCGAGCAGTTCCCGGCGATCTCGTTCGGCGATTCCGACGGTCTCGCGGTCGGCGACCTGGTGCTCGCCATCGGCAACCCGTTCGGCGTCGGCCAGACCGTGACGCACGGCATCGTCTCGGCGGTCGCCCGCACCCAGGTCGGCATCACCGACTACCAGTTCTTCATCCAGACCGACGCCGCGATCAATCCGGGCAACTCGGGCGGCGCGCTGGTCGACCTGTCGGGGCGGCTGATCGGCGTCAACACGGCGATCTTCTCACGCTCCGGCGGCTCGCAGGGCATCGGCTTCGCGATTCCCGCCAACATGGTGCGGGTGGTCCTCGCCTCGGCGCAGGGCGGGTCGAGCGTGGTGCGTCGGCCCTGGCTCGGCGCCAAGCTGCAGGCCGTCACGGCGGAGATCTCCGAGGCGTTCGGGCTCAAGCGGCCGGCCGGCGCGCTGGTCGGCACCGTGGTGGCGAAGAGCCCGGCGGACCGCGCGGGCCTGCGCACCGGCGACCTGATCGTCGCCATCGACGGCACCGAGGTCGACGACCCCAACGCCTTCGACTACCGCTTCGCCATGAAGGCGACGGGCGGCCAGACCCAGCTCGGCGTGCTGCGCAGCGGTCGCGAGATCCGGGTCGCCATTCCGCTCGAGAACGTGCCCGACGGGCCGCGCGACGAGCGCCTCATCCGGACCCGCTCGCCGTTCCAGGGCGTCAAGGCGGCGAACCTCTCGCCGGCGCTGGCCGAGGAGTTGCGCCTCGACGTCACGCTGCAGGGATGCGCCGTGGTCGAGGTGCAGGAGAACTCGACCGCGCGCGGCCTCGGCTTCCGCAAGGGCGACGTGGTGATCGCGATCAACGGCGAGAAGATCGTCTCCAGCCGCGACCTCGAGCGGGCCGCCGGCCAGCAGTTCCGGCTGTGGCGCATCACCATCCTGCGCGACGGCAAGCCGATCTCGGTGGTGTTCGGCGGATAAACGGCGACCGCGACCGGCGCTCGTCCGGTCGGGAAGAGCACATGGCCCCCCGCGCCAAGAAGCCCGAGTCCCCCTCGCTGTTCGCGGCCGCCGGCCTCGAGCACGACGCGCCGCGTCCGCTCGCCGACAAGCTGCGGCCGCAGAGCCTTGCCGAGGTGGTCGGGCAGGACCACCTGCTCGGGCCCGACGGCGCGCTGACCCGGATGATCGAGACGCGCTCGCTCGGCTCGCTGGTGTTCTGGGGGCCGCCCGGCACCGGCAAGACCACGGTGGCGCGCCTGCTGGCGCACGCGACCGACCTGGAGTTCGTCCAGATCTCGGCCGTGTTCTCGGGCGTCGCCGATCTGAAGAAGGTGTTCGACGCCGCCCGTGAGCGGCGCGAGACGGGGCAGGGGACGCTGCTGTTCGTCGACGAGGTGCATCGCTTCAATCGCGCCCAGCAGGACTCCTTCCTGCCCGTGATGGAGGACGGCACAGTCGTGCTGGTCGGCGCGACCACCGAGAATCCGAGCTTCGAGCTCAACGCCGCGCTTCTGTCGCGCGCCCGCGTGCTGGTGTTCCGCTCGCTCGATCCCGCCGCGATCGAGAAGCTTCTCGCCCGCGCCGAGGCCGTGGAGGGTCGCACGCTGCCGCTCGACGAGGAGGCACGCGCCGCGCTGGTGCGCATGGCCGACGGCGACGGCCGCGCCTCGCTGACGCTCGCCGAGGAGGTGTGGCGCGCCGCCCGCGCCGGCGAGGTGTTCGACGTCGCGACCCTGCAGGAGATCGTGCAGCGGCGCGCCCCGATCTACGACAAGATCCAGGACGGCCACTACAACCTGATCTCGGCCCTGCACAAGGCGGTGCGCGGCTCCGATCCGGACGCCGCGCTCTACTGGTTCTGCCGCATGGTCGACGCCGGCGAGGATCCGCTCTTCCTCGCCCGCCGCATCGTCCGCATGGCCGTGGAGGACATCGGGCTCGCCGATCCGCAGGCGCTGGTCGTCGCCAACGCCGCCAAGGACGCCTACGACTTCCTCGGCAGCCCGGAGGGCGAGCTCGCCATCGCCAATGCCGTGATCTACGTCGCCACGGCGCCGAAGTCGAACGCCGCCTACAAGGCCTACGGCGCCGCCATGCGCTCCGCCAAGCAGGGCGGCTCGCTGCTGCCGCCCAAGCACATCCTCAACGCGCCGACCAAGCTGATGCAGCAGGAAGGCTACGCGGCCGGCTACCAGTACGACCACGACGCGCCGGACGCCTTCTCGGGCCAGGACTACTTCCCCGAGGCGCTCGGGCGGCAGAGCTTCTACCGCCCGGTCGAGCGCGGCTTCGAGCGCGAGATCAGGAAGCGCCTGGAGTGGTGGGCGAAGCTACGGAAGGAGCGGGGCTGACCTCCGGCTCCTCGCGGGCGAGCTGGAAGCGCTCGAACCGGTGCAGCTCCTCCTCGATCCGGCGCTTGTGCGCCCGCGCCGTGCCGCGACCGACCCAGGTCCATCGCTGCACCAGGAGCCTGCCGGCCTGCCGGTCGGTCTTGAGGTCGATCGCGGCGACCACGGCGTCGTCGACCAGCACCGGCAGCGCGAAGTAGCCGAGCACGCGCTTCTCCTTCGGCACGTAGGCCTCGAACCGGTGCTCGTAGCCGAAGAACAGCGTCAGCCGCCGGCGCTGGATCACCAGCGGATCGAACGGCGACAGCAGGTGCACGGTCGGCTCGGCCCCGTCCGGCGCGGCTTCGAGCGTGTCGGGGCGGGCCCAGTGCTCGACCTTTTCGGCGCCGGCGAGCACGACCGGCACCAGCTCCTTCCGGCGCAGACGCGTCTCGATCAGGCGCCGCACCGCCGGCTTGCTCGCGGCGTCGAGATGGCACACCGAATCGAGGCTGACGACACCTTGCGTGCGCAGGGCGCGGTCGAGCCGGTAGGCGAGCGTGTCCCGCTCCGAGGCGGGGCGCGGCAGCCGGTCCCGGCCGAAATGGCGGTCCATCAGCTCGTAGGTCTTCAGCATCCCGGTGCGGGCCGCGATGGTCACCAGGCCGGAATAGAAGGCGATCTGCAGCGCGCGCTTGGACGGCTTGCGGCTCGCCCACGGATGGATCTTGTCCACCAGCACGTCGTCGTCGATGTCGCGGATCGTCAGCGGCCCCTCGCTGCGCAGCCGGGCGAGGATCCTGCGGATGTCCTGCGGGGTCGCGCTGCCGAACCATCCGCCCGGCGACGCCCGATGCCGCTTCATCGCGGCGGTGAAGAACCGCATGTCGCGGGTCGGGACGTAGGACAGCGCGTGCGTCCAGTACTCGAACACGCTCCTGTCGACGCTCTGCGCCTGCTGCAGGTGGGCGCGCCGGTAGTCCGGGATGCGGGTGTAGAGGATGTGATGATGGCAGCGCTCGATCACGTTGATCGTGTCGATCTGCACATAGCCGAGATGCTCGACGGCGAGGCGCGTCGCCGCGGCGTCGCCGCCGAACGGGGTTCGGCGGTCGAGGCGCTGGGCGGCGAGCCAGAGGCGCCGCGCCCGGGGGATGTCGAGGGTCGCGACCGGGAGGATACGGGGGCGCATCGTGGCGATCTTAGCGCCGGCGGGCCGACGAGACGAGGGGCTGTGCCGGCCCGGGCGGCCTGCGCCGGTCCGGCGCCGGCGGTCGGTCGGATATTCCGGCGCTTGCTCACGGCGCGGAAATTCGCGACACCAGCGTCCAACAGCAAGGCATCGTCGCCTCGGGTCTCGGCATCGGTCCGGCCCGAGCGGTCGCGAGGTTGTCCGGGCGGCGCCGCTCGCGTCCCCGCATTCACCCGATCCGAGGTAGAACATGGCACGAGGAAGCGGTGGGCCGCGGCAGCCCGGCGGCGGACGACGGATCTCCGGCCCGCGCGATCACGACCGTGCCGGCCGGCCCGGCCGCGCCGAGCCGGGACGTGGCCGCGCAGGCGGCCCGGGAAAGGTCTCCGGCGGCAAGTTCGCCGGGGCGCCGGGCGACAAGCCGAAGGGCGCCCGCGGGGCGAAGCGGCCCGGCGGAGCGGGGTTCGGCGGCAAGCGGGCGACGGGCGAGCCGGGCCGCGGGCCGCGCCGGGATCGCGACGAGGCGCAGGGCGGCCGCGTCTACGGCCAGTTCCGCCGCGACGACCGTCCGCGCACCGGCCGCAACAAGGACGAGCGGGCGCCCGACCGGCGCTTCGTCAAGACCGGCAAGCAGCGCCGCCTCGTCGAGGGCGACGAGCCGATCGGTGACGAGTCGGCCCGGGAGGCTCCGGTTCGTGAGGACCGGGCCCGCGGCGCGCAGGCCCGCGGAGACCGTCCGCGGCCCGGACCGGCGCGGCCGGACCGCGCCGGCAGCGACCGCGCGCGGCCGCGCGCCGCCGCGGCACCCGGGCGCGAGCCCGAGGTCGAGGCCGACACGGCCGCGCCGCCGCCGACCGCCGTCCAGACCGTCACGGTGACGGACGACGAGAACGGCATGCGGGTCGACCGCTTCTTCGAGGCGCGCTTCCCGGGCCTGTCCTTCAGTCACATCCAGCGCATCGTCCGCAAGGGCGAGGTGCGGGTGAACGGCAAGCGGGTCGACACCAAGGACCGGCTCGAGGCCGGGCAGGCGGTGCGGGTGCCGCCGCTGCGGCTCGACGCGCCGAAGACCGCCGGCGGCTCCGAAGCCGAGGAGAAGACGCGGGCGTTCCTGAAGTCCATCACGCTGTTCGAGGACGCCGACGTGATGGTCCTCGACAAGCCGTTCGGGCTCGCCGTGCAGGGCGGCTCGGGCACCACGCGCCATGTCGACGGGATGCTGGACGCCCTGCGCGACGCCAAGGGCCAGCGGCCGCGGCTCGTCCACCGCCTCGACAAGGACACGGCCGGCTGCCTGCTGATCGCCAAGACCCGCTTCGCCGCCTCGACGCTCGCCAAGAGCTTCCGGTCGCGCGAGGCCCGCAAGGTCTACTGGGCGCTGGTCGCCGGCGTGCCGAAGCCGCGGCAGGGGCGCATCTCGACCTTCCTGGCCAAGGAGGAGCGCGAGGACGAGAGCTACATGCGGATCGCCAAGCACGGCGAGGAGGGCGCGACTCACGCCGTCACCTACTACGCCGTGGTCGAGACGGCGGCCCACCAGCTCGCCTGGCTGTCGCTCAAGCCGGTCACCGGGCGCACCCATCAGCTGCGCGCCCACATGGCGCATATCGGTCATCCGATCGTCGGCGATCCGAAATACTTCTCGATCGAGAACTGGCAGCTGCCGGGCGGAATTCAGAACCGGCTGCACCTGATGGCGCGCCGCCTGGTGATCCCGCATCCGCGCCAGGGGGTCATCGACGTCACCGCGCCGCTGCCCCAGCACATGCTGCAATCCTTCAATCTGCTGGGCTTCGACGCGACCCGCTACGATCCGATCGAGGACGCCCCGGACGAGGACTGAAGCGGACGGCCGCCGGGGTCCGGGCAGGCGCGGCGGCGATCGCCGCGACCTGCGTTCGCGACCACGACCGTTGCGGCGCGTGATGATCGATCATGCAATCGCGTTGCGTGGTCTTACGAATCGCGTTCGAACGGATTAACGAACCATTGACGACCCGGTAACGTGGTCGCTGCCGGTCCTCGGGCGTGTCGAGACGTTGTGAGGCGTTGCCCGCGCCGGCTCCCGGACAATCTGCGACGGTGGGGCGCGCGCATGCTCATGCGCGCGTGGGGAGATGATCATGCGCGGTTCGACGATGCGCGATTCCAGAATGGATTCGGCCGAGACCGGGGAGGGCATCGAGGGTGCGACGGTGGCGCGTGTCACGCTCGCGGTCGGGCGCCTGCGCGTCTCGACCGAGACCCGCGACGCCGCCGGCGCGCATCTGCGCCTCGGCCGCTCGCCGACCGACGGTCTCGACCGCAGCCTCGGCGTCCGGCTGCCGCCGTCGCCCTGACGGGCAGCGCGGCCGGTGGGCCGCCGGCCGCCGTCCCGCGATCGGCCCCGGCGCGGCGGGCTATTGATTTCGTAAATGCGAATATGACAAAGTGTCCGGGCGGCGCACGGCCTGCGCCTTGGCTCCCCCGGAGGCGTTCATGATCTCGCTCACCGACCGCGCCTGGTCGCCCTATGTCGCCGGAGTGCTCATCGGCCTCCTGCAGATCCCGGCCTTCCTGCTGATCGACACGGCGCTCGGCGCCTCGTCCTCCTTCGTCACGGTCGGCGGCACGATCGCCGGCTGGATCGACCCGTCGATCCTGACGATCGACTACGTCGCCAAGCACGTCACCGCGACGGCCAAGAACTGGTGGCAGGTCGCGCTCGTCGTCGGCGTCGCCATCGGCGCCTTCCTGTCGGCCCTCCTGTCCGGCTCGCTGCGCCGCAGCGTGTCGCCGATCTGGGCGCGGGCGCTCGGCACGTCCTCGCGCAGCGTGCGCTACGCCGTCGCCTTCGTGGCGGGCTTCCTGATGCTGTTCGGCGCCCGGCTCGCCGACGGCTGCACCTCGGGCCACGGGCTCTCCGGCGTCGCCCAGCTCGGCGTCGGCTCCACCGTGGCGGTCGCCGCCATGTTCGTCGGCGGCATCGCCACCGCGATGCTGCTGATGCGCCGCATCTGATCCGTCCGGACGATCCGAGAGAAGGAGTTCGCCATGTCGCTGTTCGTCGCCGTCCCGGTCGGTCTCGCCATGGGCATCGTGTTCGGCTTCCTGCTCGAGAAGGGCCGGGTGTTCGAGCCCGGCATCATCGTCGGGCAGATGCAGATGCGCACCTTCATCATGCTCAAGATGTTCCTCACCGCGGTCGCCACCGGTGCCGTGGTGCTGGCGGTCCTCAACGGCCTCGGCATCGTCAAGCTGCAGCCCAAGGCGGCGCTCTACGCGGCCGACGTGGTCGGCGGCCTGATCCTGGGCACCGGCATCGCCCTCGCCGGCGCCTGCCCGGGCACGACGCTGGCCCAGATCGGCGCCGGCTATCGCGACGCCATCTTCACGCTGATCGGCGGTCTCGCCGGCGCGGTGGCGTTCTCCTATGCCGAGCCGTGGCTGAAGACGACCTTCCTGGGGCAGGGGCAGGGCAAGATCACCTTCTCGGACCTGCTCGGCATTCCCTACTGGTCGGGCGCGCTGGCGCTGGCGGCCGTGCTGGCGGCCGTGCTGGTCGGGCTCGAATGGTGGCGGCCGTGGCGCAGCGAGATCGGCCGCGAGGCCGACGGCGATCTCGGCGCGCCGCCCTCGGAGCGCCCGGCCGGCCCGCGCATCGTTCCCGCCGAATGAGACTAGTCCGCGTGGAGCGGTGTCTCGGTGGGTGGAACCATTCGCCGCGTGGCGCGTTGGGAGCGCGATCGCATTTTCGCCAGGATTGCGCCCCCGTGAAGGTCACCCCATGGATGCCGCTTTGACGTCCGCCGCCGCCGGCGGCGGCACGACCTGTATCGCGTCCGGAAAGTTGAATTCCTGGAAGGAGATGCTCGACGCGCTGCCGGTCGCGGCCTATCTCTGCGACGTCGCCGGCGTGATCGTTCACTGCAACCGGCGGGCGGCCGAGATGTGGGGCCGCTCGCCGCGTGTCGCCGACGACGCGCCGGCCGTCTGGCCGCCGCGCCCGGTCCGCGACACCGATCCGGCCCGCCACCATCTCGGCCTCGTCGACACGCCGGTCGGCCAGTTCATGCGGACCGGCCAGCCGGTGCGCGACCGCGAGATCGTGCTGGAGCGCTCCGACGGCGGCCGCGCCATCGTGCTCGCCAACATCGAGCCGATCACCGGCGACGACGGCGCCGTGCTGGGGGCGGTCGGCTGCTTCCAGGACATCACCGAACGCAAGCGCGCCGACCACCAGCAGCGCACGCTGCTCAACGAGCTCAACCACCGCGTCAAGAACACGCTGGCCACCGTCCAGTCCTTCGCCGATCACACCATCCGCAAATGCGGCCTCTCGCGCCAGGTGCAGGAGGATTTCGAGGGCCGGCTCGTCGCGCTCAGCCGGGCGCACGACCAGCTCACCCGCGGCCGGTGGGAACCGATCGACCTCGCGACCATCATCGAGAGCGCCGTGGAACCGAGCTGCGGCGGCCGCCCCGACCGGCTCCGGGTCGGTGGCGACACCATCCGGCTCGGCGCCCAGGCGTCGCTCACGCTCTCGCTGGTGTTCCACGAGCTCGCCGCCAACGCTGCGAAATACGGCGCGCTCTCGGTTCCCGCCGGCCAGGTGGCCGTGACCTGGACGGTCGAGGACCGCGGCGAGGTGCCGACCGTGCGGGTGGTCTGGGAGGAGCAGGGCGGGCCCCCCGTGACGGCGCCGGAGCATGCCGGCTTCGGCTGCCGGCTGGTCCGCCACGGGCTCGCCCGGCAGCTGCACGGGACCGCCGTGCTTGACTGGGCTTCCGCCGGGCTGCGATGTACAATGGACATTCCATTGTCGTCGACGCCGGGCTGATGTCGGACGAAAGCGCAGACGCGTCTCTGCCGAACCTCGATCGTCTGAACGTCCTCATCGTCGAGGACGAGGCGATCATTTCGTTCCTCATCGAGGACATGCTGCGCGAGCTCGGCTGCAACGTCGTGCGCAACGTCGCCTGCCTGGAGGACGCCTTCGCGGCGCTCGACCAGGACCGTCCCGACGTCGCCGTGCTCGACGTCAATCTCGACGGCGTCGAGGTCTATCCGGTCGCCGAGCGGCTGCGCGAGCGCGGCATCCCTTTCGTCTTCACCACCGGCTACGGGGTCGACGGCCTGTCGCCCGCCTGGGCCGACCGGCCCGTCGTGCAGAAGCCGTTCCGTTCGGAAAGTCTCGCCCGGGCGCTCGAGGCGGTGCTGGCCGGGCCGTGATCGTCCGCACCGCCGCGTCCCGTCCGTCGCATCCCGGCCACAGGGCCGAGATACCGGTCCGAGCTGCCGGTCCGGCGATCCACGGCGGCCGTCGCGCCGGGATCGTTGTGGGCTCCGCCCGAAGGTCTAAGATCGAACCGACTCCGCGCCGGCCCGGCGCCGGCGGACCCCGGTCCGCCCGCGCTCCCCGGCCGGCCACCCGTAACCGTGGATCAGGACTATGTCTTCACTGAAAGCGCTGCACGCCCAGGGCCAGGCCGTGTGGCTCGACTTCGTCGCCCGCGGCTTCGTCGAGAAGGGCGATCTCGCCCGCCTGGTGGCGGAGGACGGGATCCGCGGCGTCACCTCCAATCCGGCGATCTTCGAGAAGGCGATCGCCGGCTCGGACGAGTACGACGACGCCATCCGGGCCGCCCTCGCGCAGGGCGACCGCAGCGTGATCGACCTCTACGAGAGCCTCGCCGTCGTCGACATCCGCAAGGCGGCCGACGTGCTGCGCCCGGTCTTCGACGAGACCGGCGGCGCCGACGGCTTCGTCAGCCTCGAGGTGTCGCCCTATCTGGCGCTCGACACCGAGGCGACGGTGGCCGAGGCGCGGCGCCTGTGGGCCGACGTCGACCGGCCGAACCTGATGGTCAAGGTGCCGGGCACGGCGCCGGGCGTCCCGGCGGTGCGCACGCTGATCGGCGAGGGCATCAACGTCAACGTGACGCTCCTGTTCGCGCGCCGCGTCTACGAGGAGGTCGCCGAGGCCTACATCGCCGGGCTGGAGGACCTCGCCGCCAGGGGCGGCGACGTGTCGAAGGTGGCGAGCGTCGCGAGCTTCTTCGTCAGCCGCATCGACACCGCGGTCGACGCGCTGCTGGCGGAGAAGGCCGCCGCCGCCAACGACCCCGAGGAGAAGTCGCGGATCGAGGAGCTGCTCGGCGAGATCGCCATCGCCAACGCCAAGCTCGCCTATCGCAGCTACAAGCTGATGATCGAGGGCGACCGGTGGAAGGCGCTCGCCGCCAAGGGCGCCCGGCCGCAGCGGCTCCTGTGGGCGTCGACCGGCACCAAGAACAAGGCCTACAGCGACGTGCTCTATGTCGACGAGCTGATCGGCCCCGACACCGTCAACACGGTGCCGCCGGCGACGCTCGACGCCTTCCGGGACCATGGCACGCCCGCCGCGACGCTCGAACGGAGCGTCGACGAGGCGGAGGCGGCCCTCGCCACGCTGGACCGCATCGGCATCTCGCTCGACGCCGTCACCGACCAGCTCGTCACCGAGGGCGTCACGCTGTTCGCCGACGCCGCCGACAAGCTCCTCGCCGCCGTCGCGCTGAAGCGCGCCACGGTGCTGGGCGACCGCATGAACCGCCAGACGATCGCGGCCGAGGCCGACCTCGCCAAGGCGGTCTCGGCCGCGGCCGAGACGTGGCGGGCGAACGGCACGATCCGTCGCCTGTGGGCGAAGGACGCGAGCGTCTGGACGAACGCCGACGAGGCGAAGTGGCTCGGCTGGCTGACCAGCACGGCCGACGGCCGGCAGAAGCTCGCCGACTACCAGGCCTTCGCGGCCGACGTGAAGGCGGCCGGCTTCACCGACGTGCTGCTGCTCGGCATGGGCGGATCGAGCCTCGGCCCCGAGGTGCTGGCCGAGACCTTCGGGCCGCAGCCGGGATTCCCGAAGCTGCGCATCCTCGACTCCACCGACCCGGCGCAGGTGCGGGCGACCGAGGCGGCCGTGACGCTCGCCACCACGCTGATCATTGTGTCGAGCAAGTCGGGCTCGACCACCGAGCCGAACGTGATGCTCGCCTACTTCTTCGACCGGCTGAAGCAGACGGTCGGCGACAGGGCCGGCAGCCACGTGGTCGCGGTCACGGATCCGGGCTCGTCGCTGGAGAAGGTGGCGCAGCGCGACGGCTTCCGACGGATCTTCCACGGCGAGCCGACCATCGGCGGCCGCTACTCGGTGCTGTCGCCGTTCGGGCTGGTGCCCGCCGCCGCGGCCGGCATCGACGTCGCGGCGTTCCTCGATTCGGCCGACGTGATGGTGCACGCCTGCGGGCCCGACGTGCCGCCGGCCGCCAATCCGGGCGTCCAGCTCGGCCTGCTGCTCGGCCTCGCCGCCCGGGCCGGCCGCGACAAGATGACGATGCTGGCCTCGCCGGCACTCGCCGACTTCGGCGCCTGGACCGAGCAGCTCGTCGCCGAATCGACCGGCAAGAACGGCAAGGCGATCATCCCGGTCGACGGCGAGCCGCTGGCCTCGCCGTCCCACTACGGCAGCGACCGCGTCTTCGTCGACTTGCGGCTCGTCTCCGACGCCGCCTCGCCGCACGACGCCGAGATCCGGGCGCTGGAGCAGGCCGGCCACCCGATCGTCCGCATCGTGCTGCGCGACCGTGCCGAGATCGCCCAGGAGTTCTTCCGTTTCGAGATCGCCACCGCGGTCGCCGGCGCCGTGCTGGGCATCAACCCGTTCGACCAGCCCGACGTCGAGGCGTCGAAGATCAAGACCCGCGAGCTCACCGCCGCCTTCGAGGCGGCCGGCCGGCTGCCGGCCGAGACGCCGGTGGCGTCGAGCGGGTCGTTCGACGTCTTCACCGATCCGAAGAACGCCGAGGCGCTGCGCGCCATGGGCGCCGACGCCGATCCGGCGAGCTGGCTGAAGGCCCATTTCTCGCGGGTGAAGCCCGGCGACTACGTCGCGCTGCTCGCCTATCTGTGCCGCAGCCCGGCCCATGTCGGCACGCTGCAGACGATGCGGCTCGCCGTGCGGGCCCGCCGGAAGGTCGCCACCTGCGTCGGCTTCGGGCCGCGCTTCCTGCACTCCACCGGCCAGGCCTACAAGGGCGGCCCGGACACCGGCGTCGTGCTGCAGATCACGGCGGACGACCATCCGGACCTGCCGATCCCGGGGCAGAGCGCCAGCTTCGGCATCGTCAAGGCGGCGCAGGCGCGTGGCGACTTCGGCGTGCTCGCCGAGCGCGGCCGCCGGGCGCTGCGCATCCACATCAAGACCGACGTGACGGCCGGCCTCGCCTCGCTGGCCGCGGCGGTCGACAAGGCGCTGAGCTGAAGCCACGGCTCTACGCTTCGTCGTTCCGGGGCGCGGACCAGAGGTCCGCGAACCCGGAATCCAGCGGCACGCTCGGCATTCGTGGTTGGATTCCGGGTTCGCTGCGCCGCAGCGCCCCGCAACGACCAGCCTGATGGAGAAGGAGAACACGATGCAGATCGGGATGATCGGGCTCGGACGGATGGGCGGCAACATCGTGCGCCGCCTGATGCGGGACGGCCACACGGCGGCCGTCTGGGATCGCGACGCGCGCGCCGTCTCGGCGCTGGTGACCGACGGCGCCGTCGGCGCCACCGACATCGAGGATCTGCTGAAGAAGCTCGAGGCGCCGCGCGTCGTCTGGGTGATGCTCCCGGCCGGCCCGATCACCGAGAGCACCATCGAGACGCTGTCGGGGCTGCTCGCCGCCGGCGACATCGTCATCGACGGCGGCAACACCTTCTGGAAGGACGACATCCGCCGCGCCCGCTGGCTCAAGCAGCGCGGCGTCCACTATGTCGACGTCGGCACCTCGGGCGGCGTCTGGGGCCTCGAACGCGGCTACTGCATGATGATCGGCGGCGAGAAGGAGGTGGTGAAGCGGCTCGATCCGATCTTCGCCACCCTGGCTCCGGGCGCCGGCGACATCCCGGCGACGCCGCAGCGGGGGGGCCGCGACACGCGGCCGGAGCGCGGCTACCTGCACGCCGGGCCGAGCGGCGCCGGACATTTCGTCAAGATGATCCACAACGGCATCGAGTACGGCCTGATGCAGGCCTATGCCGAGGGCTTCGACATCCTCAAGAACGCCGGCAGCGAGGCGCTGCCCAAGGAGGAGCGCTTCAACTTCGACCTCACCGACATCGCCGAGACGTGGCGGCGCGGCAGCGTGATCACCTCGTGGCTGCTCGACCTCACCGCCGCGGCGCTCACCCGCGATGCCGAGCTCGGCGACTACACGGGCTATGTCGAGGACTCGGGCGAGGGGCGGTGGACCATCATGGCGGCCGTGGACGAGGCGGTGCCGGCCGACGTGCTGTCGGCGGCCCTCTATGCCCGCTTCAGATCACGACGCGATCACACCTTCGGCGAGAAGATCCTCTCGGCGATGCGGCAGGGCTTCGGCGGCCATATCGAGCCCAAGGCCCTCGCGACGGCTCCCCTCGCCGCGGCTCCCCTCGCGCCGAAGGCCGAGGCGTGACGGCCAAGAACGGCGCACGGATCGTTCCCCCGGCGGATCCGTGCTGCTTCGTGGTGTTCGGCGCGTCCGGCGACCTGACCCACCGGCTCCTGGTGCCGGCCCTCTACAATCTCGCCGCGACGGGCCTGCTGCCCGAGGCGTTCTCCATCGTCGGCGTCGCCCGCGGCGAGATGACCACAGAGGCGTTCTGCGCCGGGCTGCGCGACGCGCTGGGGAAGTTCGCCACCCGCAAGGTCGAGCCGGACGTGGTCGAGCGTCTGCTCGCCTGCGTCACCTATGTCCAGGGCGGCCCCGAGGACGACGCGTCGTTCGACCGGCTGGGCGAGCGGCTGCGGCAGATCGAGGCGCGCCGCGGCACCCGCGGCAACCGGCTCTTCTATCTCGCCACGCCGCCGACCGCCTTCGCGCCGATCGCCCGCGCGCTCGGCCGCACCGGGCTCGCCGCCGAGGAGAACGGCGCCTGGCGGCGCCTCATCGTCGAGAAGCCGTTCGGCACCGACCTGGCCTCGGCGCAGGCGCTCAACCGCGAGCTCCTCGCGGTGTTCGAGGAGCACCAGATCTTCCGCATCGACCACTATCTCGGCAAGGAGACGGTGCAGAACATCATGGTGATGCGGTTCGCCAACGGCCTGTTCGAGCCGATCTGGAACCGCGACCACATCGACCAGGTGCAGATCACGGTGGCCGAGACGCTGCCGGTCGGCCGGCGCGGAAAATTCTACGACGCCACCGGCGCGCTGCGCGACATGGTGCCCAACCATCTGTTCCAGCTCCTGTCGCTGGTCGCGATGGAGCCGCCGTCGCGGTTCGACGCCCGCTCGGTGCGCGGCGCCAAGGCCGCCGTGCTCGACGAGATCAAGATCGACACCGCGGAGGAGGCGCTGCGCCGCTCGGTGCGCGGCCAGTACCTCGCCGGCCGGGTCGGCCGGGAGGACATCCCGGACTATCGCGCCACCCCGGACGTGCCGCCCGGGAGCGCCACCGAGACCTACGTGGCGCTCGGCCTGACGATCGACAACTGGCGCTGGGCCGGCGTGCCCTTCTTCCTGCGCACCGGCAAGGCGCTGTGCGCCCGGCGCAGCGAGATCGCGATCAAGTTCAAGCAGGCGCCGTTGTCGATGTTCCGCCACATGCCGGTCGAGCATCTGGCCGAGAACTTCCTCACCGTCGGGATCGCGCCGGAGGAGGGGATCGCGCTGCAGTTCAACGCCAAGGTCCCGGGCCCGTCGGTCGCCATCGACGGGGTCGACATGACGTTCCGCTACAAGGACCACTTCGAGGCGGCGCCGTCGACCGGCTACGAGACGCTGATCTACGACTGCATGATCGGCGACGCGATCCTGTTCCAGCGGGCCGACGGGGTGGAGGCCGGCTGGCGCGCCGTGCAGCCCTTCCTCGACGCCTGGGCGCAGGCCGGCTCCGACGGGCTCGCCTTCTACAAGGCCGGCACCGACGGACCCGAGGAGGCCCACCAGCTGATCGGCGACCACGGCCGCCGCTGGCGCCCGATCTGCGGATAACGATGGGCTGCTCGATTGTGCCGGGCATATCGGGAGTCTGTTCGCCGGGGCTCACCCTCTCCCTGTCCCTCCCCCACCAGGGGGGAGGGACCGCTGGAGCCGCGGGCTCAGAAGTTCAAATGATCGGTTTGATCTCCTACCGATCCGTCGTCAGATGCTTTGTTATCAGATGATCCATTATCAATCAGGGCGTCCTCAGGAGAGCGTGTGGCCATGACTGATGGCGCAGCCGCGAGACCCAGCCGGCTCCCTCCCCCCTCGTGGGGGAGGGCTTCGCGCCATGCGCGACGGGAGGGGGGTGGCCCAGGGCGAGCGCGCCGCGGTTCGGACGCGCACTCATGACAGCGCGGGATTTCACCATATTCGAAACCCGCGACGCGCTCGTCGCCGCCGCCGCCGGGCGCATCGCGGCCATCCTCGCGACCGTCGGGCCGCGCGGCGCCGTCTGCCTCACCGGCGGGTCCACCATCGGGCCCGTCCATCGGGCGCTCGCGGCGCCGCCGCTGCGCGACAAAATCCCGGTCGACCGCCTCGACTGGTTCTTCGGCGACGAGCGCTTCGTGCCGGCCGGGCACGAGCTGAGCAACGCCGCCCAGGCCCGGGCGACCCTGCTGGAGCCGCTCGGCGTGCCGGCCGAGCGCATCCATGCGGTGCCGACCGCGGCGGCGACGCCGCAGGCGGCGGCCGACGCCTATGCCCGCACGCTCGCCGCCTGGTACGGGGCCGGCCGGCTCGATCCGTCGCGGCCGCTGTTCGACCTCGTCCTGCTCGGCATGGGGGCGGACGGCCACGTCGCCTCGCTGTTTCCCGGGCAGCCCGGGGTGGAGGAGACGGAGCGCTGGGTGGTCGGCGTCGACGAGGCCGGGCATCCGCCGCACGTGGCGCGCGTGAGTCTCACCCTGCAGGCGCTTGCGTCGAGCCGCGCCTTGCTGTTCATCGTCGCCGGATCCGACAAGCGTCCGGCGCTCTCGCGCGTCCTTTCGGGCGACGATCTGCCCGCCGCGCGGGTCCGGTCGATGGGACCGGTCGTGTGGCTCGTCGATCGTGCCGCCGCGCCGGAGAGACCGAGCAAGGACCGTTCATGACCCGCGCCCGTGCCGCCATCGTTCCCGTCACGCCGTTCCAGCAGAACTGCACGCTGCTGTGGTGCGACACGACCAGGACGGGCGTCGTCGTCGATCCCGGCGGCGAGCTGCACGCCATCGAGGACGCGATCGCCAAGGCCGGCATCGCGGTCGAGGGCATCTGGCTCACCCACGGCCACATCGACCATGCCGGCGGCGCCGCCGAGCTCAGGGAGCGCCTCGGCGTGCCGGTCACCGGCCCGCACCGCGACGACACCTTCCTGCTGGAGCGCCTCGCCGAGACCGGCCGCGGCTACGGCATCCCGGCCCGCGACCTGGTGCCGGACCGCTGGCTCGACGAGGGCGACACCGTGTCGGTCGGCGAGCTGACGCTCGACATCCTGCACTGTCCCGGCCACTCGCCCGGCAGCGTCGCCTTCGTGGATCGCAGCCAGGGTTTCGCCCTGGTCGGCGACGTGCTCTTCCGCGGCTCGATCGGCCGCACCGACCTGCCGGGCGGCGACTACGACACCCTGATCCGCTCGATCACCGAGAAGATCCTGCCGCTCGGCGACGACGTCGCCTTCGTCTGCGGGCACGGGCCGACCTCGACCATCGGGCACGAGCGGCAGACGAACCCGTTCCTGCGCTGAACCGGGCCGCGTCAGCCCGCCCGGCGTCGCCACCAGACGGCGCCGGCCGCCGCGGCGACGAGCGCGACGACGACGACGAGGGCGGGCCGGAAGCGCCGGGCCGCGGCCAGCAGCGCCGCGGCGTGCTCGCCGACCAGCCAGCCGAGCGTCATCCAGAGCCCGACCCACAGCGCCGCACCGATCGCGTTGAAGACGAGGAACCGCCGCCACTCCATCGCCAGCGTGCCGGCGACGATGCCGTTGAGCTGGCGCAGGACGGCGAAGAACCGCGCCCCCGCCACGGTCAGCGGGCCCCAGCGCGCGAACACCGCCTCGACCCTGGCGAGCCGCGCCGCGTCGAGCCCGACCCGTCCGCCGAAGCGCAGCACCAGCGCCCGCCCACCCCGGCGCCCGATCAGGTAGCCGATGTTGTCGCCGAGGACGGCACCGATCCACGCCCCCAGCATCAGGGTCGGCAGGGACAGCTCGCCGCGGCCGGCCAGCGCCGCGGCGAACAGCAGCATCGATTCCCCGGGCAGCGGCATCCCGAACGATTCGAGCAGGATGATCACCGAGACGGCGCCGGCCCCGTAGCTTCGGATCAGCGGTTCCAGCGCCGCCACCAGATCGGCCAGCCAAGTCATGCGCGCTCCATGGTCGATCGGTCCAGCATGACCGAATCGCAGGCGCCGGGCGACCGGGCCTCGCCGGCGACGGTTCCGCCGGGGAGGGGCGGGCGAGCAGGGCAGGGTCGCCTTGCCTTTTGCGGGGCCGTGTTCCACAACACCGGCCATCCGCGTCCGGCCGGGGACGCAAGCGGAGCCGCGCCCATGGATTTCGCTGCCGCACGCCGCAAGATGGTCGACAACCAGGTGCGCCCCAACGGCGTCACCGATCGTCGCCTGATCGACGCCCTCCTCGATGTGCCGCGCGAGCACTACGTCCCGGCCGCCAAGGCGGCGCTCGCCTACATGGACGGCGACCTGCCGGTCGCGCCGGTCGCCCACGGCAAGCCCGACCGCTGCCTGATCAAGCCGATGGTGCTGGCCCGGATGATCCAGGCCCTGGAGCTGGCGGAGACCGACCGGGTGCTCGACCTGGCCTGCGGCACCGGCTACTCGACCGCGGTGCTGGCGCGTCTCGTCACCGAGGTGGTGGGGCTCGAGGAGACCCCGGCGCTCGCCGAATCGGCCGGCCGGCTGCTCGCCTCCGCCGGCGTCGCCAACGCCCGCGTGGTCGCCGGGCCGCTCGAGGCGGGCTGGCCGGAGGCCGCGCCCTACGATGCGATCCTGGTCAACGGGACGGTCGATTCCGTGCCGCCGGCGCTGCTCGCCCAGCTCGCCGAGGGCGGACGCCTGATCGCGGTCGTCGCCACCAAGGTTCCGGGCGAGGCGATTCTCTATCGTTCGGTGAACCGGGAGCCGAGCGGCATCCCCGTGTTCGACGCCAGCATCCCGGCGCTGCCCGCCTTCGCGAAGCCGCCGGCCTTTGTTTTCTGAAGTAAATTCAAACTAGCCGGGCTGTGGCGCGAATGCGCCACCGGGCATCTTTTTTCCCGCCGGGGTTTCCACGGCGGGACTCGGTTTTTATTGTGTACCCACCATGGCGTCGTGTCGGCGGCGTGGCTCGTTTCAGGTGTTCCAGGAAGTCGGGGTAGACCATGGCAGGGGCGACGACCAATCGGCAGAGGCTCGCCGCAGCGGTGCTCGCCACGGCAGTGGCCGGGGCCGCCGGCGCGACCCTGGCCGATACGCTGCCGGGCGCGCTGTCCCAGGCCTACCAGAACAACCCGCAGCTCAACTCCCAGCGCGCCATCGTCCGGGCGACCGACGAGAACGTTCCGACCGCGCTGTCCGGCTACCGGCCGAGCGTCTCGGCCACCGCCAGCGTCGGCCAGACCTGGACCAAGTACGACGGCGTCAGCAGCGGCCAGGCCTATTCGCTCGAGGACACGTTCATGCCGCGCTCGGTCGGCCTGACCGGCACGCAGACGCTGTTCAACGGCTACCAGACCGGCAACCGGGTCCGCCAGGCGGAGGGCCAGGTGTCGGCGGCGCGCGAGACGCTGCGGCTGATCGAGCAGAACGTCCTGCTCAACGCCGCCACGGCCTACATGAACCTGCTGCGCGACACCGCGATCCTCGACCTGCAGCGGCGCAACGTCGAGGTGCTGCAGGAGCAGCTGCGCCAGACCCGCGACCGCTTCGCGGTCGGCGAGGTGACGCGCACCGACGTCGCCCAGTCCGAGTCGCGCCTCGCCGCCGGCCGCTCGCAGGTCTCGGCGGCCGAATCGAACTACACGGCCTCGAAGGCGACCTACCGGCAGGTGATCGGGGTCGAGCCCGGCAAGCTCGCGGCGGCCACTCCGGTCGACCGGCTGTCGCCGCGGGTGCTGCCGGCCGCCATCGACAGCGGCCGCACCCAGAACCCGAACGTCACCGCGGCGATGTTCGGCATCGACGTGCAGGCCCTGCAGGTCAGGATCAACGAGGGCGCCCTTCTGCCGACCCTGACCGCACAGGCGAGCCTGCAGCGGGCCTGGGACTCGAGCCCGACCGTCAACAATCAGACGACCGCCTCGGTGGTCGGCCAGCTCACGGTGCCGCTCTACCAGGGCGGCGCCAACTACGCCCAGATCCGCTCCGCCAAGGAGACGCTCGGGCAGAAGCGGCTCGACCTGGAGACGGCGCGCGACCAGGCCCAGGCGAACGTCGTGCAGGCCTGGGGCCAGCTCGATGCCGCCAAGGCCCAGATCGAGGCGACCCAGGCGCAGGTCTCGGCGGCCGAGATCGCGCTCAACGGCGTGCGCGAGGAGGCGCGGGTGGGTCAGCGCACCACGCTCGACGTCCTCAACGCCCAGCAGGAGCTCGTCAACGCCCGCGTCGCCCTGGTGACGGCGCAGCGTGACCGTGTGGTGGCCTCCTATACGCTGCTGGCGGCGGTCGGTCGGCTGTCGCCCGTGGTGCTCGGGCTGCCGACCTCGATCTACGATCCGGTCACCCATTATCATCAGGTGCGCGACGCCTGGGCCGGCACCCGCACCCCGGACGGACGCTGACTCCGCGGGAGCATGCGGGCTATGCATCGAGGCCGCGAGCTGGGCGTAATGTCGTTGGATTGCTTGCACATGGCCGTACGGGCTTCATACTGCGAACCAAGCTCCGGGACGATGATTCGTCCCCTCTGATCGTCGGCTCGACCGGGAGCGACCGGGAACGGGAACGGATCGCATGAACCAACCGGCAAAGGCGCAAGAGCCGTCGATGGAAGAGATCCTGGCGTCGATTCGCCGGATCATCGCCGACGACGACACCGGCAAGCCCGCCGCCAAGGCGGAGGCGAAGCCGGCTCCGGTCGCGGCCGTCGCACCGCCGCCGCCCGCACCGGCGCCGGCCGCACCCGTGAAGGCGCCCGACGCGACCAACAGCCAGGACGACATCGACGCGCTGTTCGCGACCTTCGATTCCACGCCCGAGGAGGAGCCGGCTCCGCCGGAGCCCGAGCCGGAACCGGAGCCCGCGCCGGTCGCAGTCGCCCCGCCGCCACCACCGCCTCCGCCGCCCGCGCCGGCTCCGGCTCCGAAGCCGGCCGCCGCCAAGCCGCCCGCCGAGGAGATCCTCGATCTCACCGAGGACATGCGCACCGCGGCGCCCGGCCTGCGCAAGGTCGACGGGCATCCCGACGTGGTGTTCAGCGAGCGGTCCGGCTGGGACGATCTGCCGGAGCGGCCGGCGCGCGAGCGCGACGACCGGCCGCTGATGTCCTCGGCCACCTCGGCCGCGGTCGATTCCGCCTTCAACGCGCTCGCCCAGACCGTGCTGGTGCAGAACGCCCGCACCCTCGAGGATCTGGTCCGCGAGATGCTGCGGCCGATGCTCAAGGCCTGGCTCGACGACAATCTCCCGCAGATGGTCGAGCGGCTGGTCCGCGCCGAGATCGAGCGAGTCTCGCGCGGCCAGCGCTGACCCGCCGCGCCGCCCCGATCAGACGGCGCTCGCGCGCTGGCGCAGCTTCGCGGCGAACCACAGCCCGACCAGCGGCAGCAGCACCGCCGCCGCCAGGAACACCGGCGGCGCCCCCCAGCCGTCGATGACCGGCGCGAACAGCGCGACGCCGAGCGGCTGCCCCAGGAACAGCGACGCCGAGAACAGCGCCACGCCGGTGCCGCGCGCCTCCGGCGACATCTGCGTCGCGTTGGTCTGCAGGGTGTTGTGCAGCATGTAGAAGCCGAGCCCGGTGAGGGTGACGCCGATCGGCGCGAACCACCAGCTCGGCGCCAGCGCCAGCGTCGCGTAGGCGACCCCGAGCGTGGCGCCGCCGGCGATCGCCAGCCCGGTCTGGCCGAGTCGCCCGACCAGCACCTTCACGGACGCCGCGTAGATCAGCCCGCCGAGCCCGAAGGTGCCGATCACCACGCCGACCATGGTGAAGCTCAGGCCGAAGCGGCCGTGCAGGTCGGCCCCGACATAGGCGAGCGCCCCGAACATCAGCGCCCCCTCGACGAACACGATCAGCATCAGGGTGCGGGCCCAGCGGTTGCGCAGCACGATGCGATAGCCCTCGATCATGCCGATCGCCGGCCCGCCGCCGCCCTGGCCGCGGGTGAGCGGATTGCGGCGCAGCTCGGTGGCGAGCGCCAGCGCCGCCAGCATGAAGATGCCGCCCAGCACCAGGAACACGGCGCGCCAGCCGAGCGCGTCGCCGACGATGCCGCCGGCGGCCTGACCGAACAGCTGGCCCATCACCTGGCCCGAGAGATAGCGGCCGAGCACCTGCTGGCGGCGCTCGTACGGCACCGTGTCGCCGATATAGGCCATGCCGAGCGGGATGATGCAGGCGGCGGTGAGCCCGCAGGCGAGGCGGACCAGCGTGAGCCCGGCGAGCGTGGTGGCGAGCGCGCAGGCGAGCACCAGCAGCGAGGCCAGCGCCGCCGCCGCCGTGATCATGCGGTACTTGCCGACCCGGTCGCCGAGCGGCCCGACGACGAGCTGCATGGAGCCGTGGACGAGCAGATAGGACGACACCACCACGGAGGCGGCGCCGACCGTCACGGCGAAGTCGGCGGCGATCTGCGGCAGCACCGAGTCGGCGGCCCGCACCTGCGCCTGGCTGGCGAAGGCGGCGAACGACAGCACGACGATCGGACGCGTGACGGAGGGAGGCGGGGCGGCCGGCGGCGCGGCGGACGGGGAAGCGGCGGGCGAGGGCGTGGGCGGGGGGATGGGCACGTGCGGGGGTCGGGTCCTGGCGAGCCCGCAGCTTACACCATCCCGGCGCGCCCTCCAGGCCCGTCGCCGCGGTTCAGCTGCTCGACCACGGATGGCTCTGCCACAGCGTCCTGAACCGGGCGTCGGCGGCGGCGATGCCGTCCCGCCACGCCGGACCGGGCCGGTACGCCGCCTCGGTGTACTGCTGCTCGATCCGGGCCAGGAAGTCGGGCGTCTCGAACACCTTGGCGACCGCCCTGGCGAGCCGCTCGGCGATCCTCGGGTCGAGGCCGCGCGGCGCCACGAGGCCGCGCTCCGAGCCCATCTCGATGCCGATCTCCAGCTCGCGGAAGGTCGGCACGCCCGGGGCGAAGCGCGAGCGCGTCGCGCCGGCCTGGGCGACGATGCGCAGATTGGCGCCCTGCGGCACCGCCTCGCCGACGTTCAGGCCGGCGACGTCGACGTGCTTGCCGACCAGCGCGGTGGCGAGCGGGCCGGCCCCCCGGAAGGCGATGTGGTTGAGCTTCGTGCCGGTGGCGTCCTCGAACAGCACCAGAGCGAGGTGGTCGTCGGTGCCGACGCCGGTCGACCCGAAGGTGATCTGGCCGGGCCGCGCCTTGGCCGCCTTGACCAGATCCTCGACCGTGCGGATCGGGCTGTCCGGCGCGACGCTGAACGCCGAGGAGTCCGCCACCAGGTTGGCGACGAGGTGGAAGTCGTCGAGCCTGTACTGCGCCTTGCGCTCGATCGGGATGGTGACGAAGCCCGGCATGTTGGTGATGCCGAGCGTGTGGCCGTCGGGCTCGGCGCGCGCCACCTGGGCCAGCGCGATCTCGCCCGAGGCGCCGGGCTTGTTGACGACCAGCACCGAGCCGCCGAGCTCGGTCTCCAGGAACTTGGCGAAGGTGCGGGCCGTGATGTCGGTTCCGCCGCCCGGCGCGAAGCCGACATAGAGCTCGATCGGCCGGCTCGGATAGGTCTGCGCCCGCAGCACCGCGGGGGCCGCGAGGCTCAGGCCGGCCGCCGCCAGCAGGGTTCGTCGGGTGAAGGCGTGAGTCGTCATGGGCGGTCCTCCCGGGCCGGTGTCGCGTGTCGCATGTCGCGTCGTGTTCTCGTGGGCGCCGGGCCTGCGTCCGGCGCGGATGCAGCGTCCGCTACTCGGCGGCCGCCGCCGGCGCGCCCGCCTGGTCGCGCCAGGCGAGGAGACGCCGCAGCCCCTCGCGCATGCCGACCTCCGGACGCCAGCCGATGGCGCGCTCCGCCGCGGCATGGTCGATCCGGAAGGCGCCGCCGGAGGTGAGCCGCACCTTGCCGGCCTCCGGCGCGACGTGCTCGGGGCGAAGCGACGTGCCGGTCAGCTCGCACACCAGCTCGACGAGCTGCAGCGTGGTGACCGGCTCGGGCCCCGACACGTTGACGGCGACGTCGCTGGCGTCGGCCTCGAACGCCATCGCATTGGCCCGCGCGAGGTCGCCGACATAGACGAAGTGCTTGGTCTCGGCGCCGTCGCCGATCACCCGCGGCCGCAGGCCCGCCTTGATGCGGTCGTGCGTCTCGACGATGTAGAGCGCGTTGGCGGCGCGGTAGTGCTGGCGCTCGCCGTAGACGGTCGAGTAGCGCAGCACCACGTAGTCGAGCCCGCGCTTCTGGTGGGCCTGCCGGCAGAGCTGCTCGCCGACGATCTTCGAGGCGCCGTAGAGAATGGCCGCGGGCGGCGCGCCGGCGGCGTGGAACGGCGTGTCCTCGACGAGGTCGCCGGCGACGCCGGGACCGTAGCCGTAGACGGCGTTCGACGAGGCGAAGACGAGCTTCCCGACGCCGCGCACCACGCACGCCTCGATCACGTTCTGGGCGCCGCGGACGTTGACGTCGAGGCCGGCCCAGGGATCGCGGTCCATCGAGATCGTCATCATGGCGGCGAGATGCAGCACGCCGTCGACGCCCTCGGTGGCGGCGAGCAGGTCCGGCAGCCGCATCACGTCGCCGGAGACGATCGTCACCCGCTGATCGTCGACGAGATGCCGGACGGCGTCGCGCGAACCGAAGGAGAAGTTGTCGAACAGCACGACCCGGCCGGCGCCGCGCGCCAGCAGCAGGTCCGCCGTGGTGGAGCCGACCAGGCTGGCGCCGCCGACGATCAGGAAGCGCCGGCCGTCGATCGGCAGGGCAGCGGAGCGCGCGCTCATCGGGCGATCCCGAACGGCGCGTCGTGGAGGCCGAAATACATGGTCTTCACCTGTCCGTAGAGCCGCAGCCCGTCGGTTCCCTTCTCGCGGCCGAGGCCGGAGTCCTTGAAGCCGCCGAACGGCGACGAGATGCTCGATTGCTTGTAGGTGTTGATCCAGACCGAGCCGGCCTCGAGCGCCCGGCCGATCCGCCACGCCCGCTTGAAGCTCTCGGTCCAGATCCCGCAGGCGAGCCCGTAGGGCGTGCCGTTGGCCATGGCGATCAGCTCCGCCTCGTCGCGGAACGGCAGCGCCACCAGCACCGGGCCGAAGATCTCCTCCTGGCAGAGCCGCGCGGTCGCCGGGAGGCACTCGATCACGGTCGGCGCGTAGTAGGCGCCGACGTCGAAGACGCCGCCGCGCGGCACCGTGCCGCCGGCGAGCACGCGGCCGCCCTCGCGCAGACCCTCGGCGACGTGGCGGGCGACCTTGTCGCGATGCCGGAAGGAGGCGAGGGGGCCGACCTCGACGGCCGGATCGTCGGGCGCGGCCACGCGGGCCGCGGCGGCGCGCGCCGCGACGCCGTCGACCACCGCGCGGTAGACGCCCGCCTCGACGAACAGGCGCGAGCCGGCGACGCAGCTCTGGCCCGACGAGCCGAAGATGCCGGAGGCGACGGCGGCGATCGCGTGGTCGAGATCGGCGTCGGCGAACACGATGTGGGGCGACTTGCCGCCGAGCTCGAGCGCCGCCGGCACCAGGCGGGCGCCGGCGACCCGGGCGATCGCCCGGCCCGTGTCGGTGCCGCCCGTGAACGAGATCATCCGCACGCCCGGATGTGCGACGAGCGCGGCGCCGATCGCCTCGCCGGTGCCCTGCGCGATCTGGAGCTGGTCCTCGGGCAGGCCGGCCTCGCGGCAGATGCGGGCGAGCTCGGGGGCGAGCAGCGGGGTGTCCTCGGACGGCTTGAGGATCACGGCGTTGCCGGCGGCGAGCGCCGGCGCCACCTTCTGGGCCTCGTTCATGATCGGCGAGTTCCACGGCGTGATCGCCAGCACGATGCCGAACGGCTCCAGCACCGTCATCGAGACGTAGTCGCCGCGCGGCGGCGTCACCTCGGTCTCGTGGGTCTCGATCACGCCGGCGTAGTAGCGGAAGGCCCCGGCGGCGGCGTCCACCATGGCCCGGCACTCGGCCAGCGGCTTGCCGTTGTCGCGCATCTGCAGCCGCGCCAGCGGCTCCTTCTCGGCGAGCAGGCGGCGCGCCACCTCGTGCAGCACGGCGGCCTTCCGGTCCGGCCGCAGCCGCGCCCAGCCGGAGCGGCGGAACGCCGCCTCGGCCCGCGCCACCAGCGCGTCGACCTCGGCGGCGCGGGTCGGCGGGACCACCCCGACCGGCTCGCCGGTCGCCGGGTCGATGCTGACGAGCTCGTCCGGGCGCGCCGCGATCTCGGGCTTAGCGTTCATCGTCTCACCATTGCCGAGGGCCTTGCAGAATTCGTCAGTCCGGGGCGCGCCGAAGGCGCGAACCCGGAATCCAGCGGCGAACTCCACATCCTGGGGTGGATTCCGGGTTCGGCGCTACGCGCCGCCCCGGAATGACCGGGTCATGCAAAGCCCTCTTGCTGCAGGACCGATGGCGGCAGTCTATGGTGGCGCGCGCGCCGGGAAAGCACCTCGATGCCGATGAGATTATCGATAATGCCGCGCGGCCCGGAGGAGGGCGCGCCGGCGGCCGAGTCCGCCTATTTCGCCCTGCCGGGCGCCGACAGGCCGGTGTCGCCGCCGGTCGCCGCGGTCATCGCGGCCCTGGAGGCCGACATCATCCGGGGCCGCATCCTGCCGCGCGGGCGGCTCATCGAAGACCATCTGATGGAGGACTACGGGGTCAAGCGGCACGTCGTGCGGGCCGCGCTCGACGAGCTGGAGCGGCTCGGCGTGGTGGTGAAGCCGCGCCATCGCGGCGCCGAGCTGCGCCGCTTCGAGGCCGACGAGATCGCCCGCCTGTACGACATGCGCGAGGTGCTGCACCGGGCGGCGGTCCGCCGGATGGGGACGGTGACGCCGGAACGGCTCGCCGAGGTCGAGCGCTGGCGCGCCCGCCACGCCGCCGCAGCCGCCACCGGCGACGTCGTCGCGGTCCACCGCACCAACATGATGTTCCACCAGGGGCTCTTCGCGCTCTGCGACAACCCCTTCATTTCCAACGCGATCCGCCTGCACGACTGGCTCAGCTTCCCGATCCGGGCCTACGGGGTGGCCGATGCCGAGGCGCTCGCCCGCGCCTGCGCCGAGCATGTCGAGATGGTCCGCCTGCTCGGCGAGGGCCGGCTCGACCGGCTGGAGGAGCTCGCCGTCGCCCACATGGCGCCGGCCCGACGCATCTACGAGGGCAAGTTCGTCGCCCTGCCGGCCCGGCCCGCCGGCTGACCGTCGCCGGCGTCCGCGGCGTTGACAGCGGCGGGTGCGGGGGGTTTGGTGGCGCCCGCTGTCTTTCCGAGCGGACCGCGATCCTTCCCGAAGCCCTTGCCGGTGTTCGGGTTCGTGCTCCGCCGCGTCGAGAATCCGGACCCATGATCGAGAAAACCTACCAGCCTGCCGCCATCGAGGACCGCATCTCGGCCGCCTGGGAGGCGGCGCAGGCGTTCCGGGCCGGACGGCCGGAGCGCCAGGGCGCCGCCCCGTACTGCCTCGTCATTCCGCCGCCCAACGTCACCGGCTCGCTCCACATGGGGCACGCGCTGAACAACACCCTGCAGGACGTGCTGGTGCGGTTCGAGCGCATGCGCGGCAAGGACGTGCTCTGGCAGCCCGGGACCGACCATGCCGGCATCGCCACCCAGATGGTGGTCGAGCGCCAGCTGATGCAGCGCCAGGAGCCGTCGCGCCGCGACATGGGCCGCGAGGCGTTCCTGGAGCGGGTCTGGGCCTGGAAGGCCGAGTCGGGCGGCACCATCGTCAACCAGCTCCGGCGCCTCGGCGCCTCGTGCGACTGGTCGCGCGAGCGCTTCACCATGGACGAGGGCCTGTCGCGCGCCGTCCTCAAGGTGTTCGTGAAGCTCTACGACGACGGGCTGATCTACAAGGACAAGCGGCTGGTCAACTGGGACCCCAAGCTGCTGACCGCCATCTCGGATCTCGAGGTGCAGCAGGTCGAGATCAAGGGCCATCTCTGGCACATCCGCTACCCGGTCGAGGGCACCGACGAGACCATCACGGTCGCGACCACCCGGCCGGAGACCATGCTGGGCGACACCGCCGTCGCCGTGCATCCCGACGACGAGCGCTACACCCACCTGGTCGGCCGGCACGTGATCCTGCCGCTGGTCGGCCGCCGCATCCCGATCGTCGCCGACACCTACTCGGACCCGGAGAAGGGCACGGGCGCCGTCAAGATCACCCCGGCGCACGACTTCAACGACTTCGAGGTGGGCCGCCGGCACCACCTGCCGCTGGTCAACGTGCTCGACACCGAGGGCCGGCTCGACCTCGCCGAGAACGCCGCCTTCCTGGAGGGCGTGCCGGTCACGGCGGCGCTGCAGGAGACCGTCGCGCTGCACGGCCTCGACCGCTTCGAGGCGCGCAAGAAGATCGTCGAGCGGCTGGAGGCCGAGGGGCTGCTCGAGAAGATCGAGCCGCACACCCACATGGTGCCGCACGGCGACCGCTCCGGCGTCGTCATCGAGCCGTTCCTGACCGACCAGTGGTACGTCAACGCCAAGGCGCTGGCGGTGCGCGCCATCGAGGCGGTGCGCGACGGCGACACGGTGTTCGTGCCGAAGACCTGGGAGAAGACCTATTTCGAGTGGATGGAGAACATCCAGCCCTGGTGCATCTCCCGCCAGCTGTGGTGGGGCCACCAGATCCCGGCCTGGTACGGGCCGGACGGCAAGGTGTTCGTCGCCGAGACCGAGGAGGAGGCCGTCTCCCGGGCGCTGGCCTACTACGCCGAGACCGAGGCCATCACGCCCATGGAAGGGCACGACATGGCGCTCGACCCGGAGAGCCGGACGCCGTTCCTGATCCGCGACGAGGACGTGCTCGACACCTGGTTCTCCTCGGCGCTGTGGCCGTTCTCGACGCTCGGCTGGCCGGACCAGACGCCGGAGCTCGCCCGCTACTACCCGACGAGCGTGCTCGTCACCGGCTTCGACATCATTTTCTTCTGGGTCGCCAGGATGATGATGATGGGACTTCACTTCCAGGACGAGGTCCCGTTCAAGACCGTCTACATCCACGCGCTGGTCCGCGACGAGCGCGGCCAGAAGATGTCGAAGTCCAAGGGCAACGTCATCGACCCGCTGGAGCTGATCGACCAGTACGGGGCCGACGCGCTGCGCTTCACGCTCGCCGCCATGGCGGCGCAGGGCCGCGACATCAAGCTGGCGAAGTCCCGGGTCGAGGGCTACCGCAACTTCGCGACCAAGCTGTGGAACGCCTGCCGGTTCGCCGAGCTGAACGGCTGCGCCACGGTGCCAGGCTTCGATCCGCGCGGCGCCCGCGAGACGCTGAACAAGTGGATCGGCCACGAGCTCGCCCGCGCCGTCGCCGACACCACCGAGGCGATCGAGGCCTACAAGTTCAACGAGGCGGCGGGCGCCGTCTACCGCTTCGTCTGGAACGTCTACTGCGACTGGTACCTGGAGCTCGCCAAGCCGGTGCTGCTCGGTGCCGACGGGCCGGCCAAGGACGAGACGCGCGCCATGGTGGCCCATGTCCGCGACGAGATCCTGAAGCTGCTGCACCCGTTCATGCCGTTCGTCACCGAGGAGCTGTGGGCCGTCACGGCCGAGGGCGGGGCGCCCCGCGACGGGCTGCTGGCGCTCGCCCCGTGGCCGGCCGCCGCCGGACTGGAGAACCCCGAGGCGGAGGCCGAGATCGGTTGGGTGATCGACCTCGTCGGGGCGATTCGCTCGGTGCGGGCCGAGATGAACGTGCCGCCGGCGACCCAGCTGCCGCTGGTGCTGACCGGCACGGCGGCGAGCTTCGCCCGGGCGCAGCGCTGGTCCGACGTGATCGAGCGGCTCGCCCGCCTGAAGGGCATCAGCCACGCCGAGGCGGCGCCGAAGGGGGCCGTCCAGCTCGTCGTGCGCGGCGAGGTGGCGGCGATCCCGCTCGCCGGGGTGATCGACATCGCCGCCGAGCGGGCCCGGCTGACCAAGGAGAAGGCCAAGGCCGAGGCCGATATCGCCCGGGTCGACAACAAGCTCGCCAATGCCGACTTCCTGGCCCGCGCCCCCGAGGAGGTGGTCGAGGGCGAGCGCGAGAAGCGCGACGAGGCGGTCGCCCGCCGCGCCAAGATCCTGGAAGCCCTGGAGCGGCTGAAAGACGCCGGCTGAGGCGTCTGCCTTTCGGGGTCGCCAGAGCATTCGCCGTCATTCCGGGGCGCGGACCGCAGGTCCGCGAACCCGGAATCCAGCGGCGAATCCGGTCTGTGTGGCTGGATTCCGGGTTCGCGCCTTCGGCGCGCCCCGGAATGACCGAGACCGCTATCAGGGCCGCGGTATCAGGGCCGCGCGATCGCCCGCCGGTGCATGGCAGCAAACCAGCCGACTCCGGGATTTTCCGCTTATTTCACAGCCCGGCTTGCCGGTATCGTGTTCCATCGACACGCCTTCGGACCGCCGCGCCCGTTGCGGGCGCAGGGACATCGTTCCGTCTGCTCGGCGTCCGACCCCGATTTTCTGGAGTGCCGTACCCATGAAGCTCGTCACCGCCGTCATCAAACCCTTCAAGCTCGACGATGTCCGCGACGCCCTCTCGGCGGCCGGCGCCCAGGGCATGACCGTCACCGAGGTCAAGGGCTACGGCCGCCAGCGCGGCCACAAGGAGGTCTATCGCGGCGCCGAGTACACGGTGTCGTTCCTGCCGAAGATCCGGCTCGACGTGGTGGTCGACGACGACCGGGTCGAGCGGGTGATCGAGACGATCCGCGGCGCCGCCCGCACCGACCACATCGGCGACGGCAAGATCTTCGTCACCCCGGTCGAGCGCGCGCTGCGCATCCGCACCGGCGAGGTCGACGTCGACGCCCTGTGACGGGCCGCCGACCGGCGGGAGGGAACCCGGCCGCGCCTCCGGCACTTCGACGATCGCCCGCCGCGGATCGCCGGCGGGCATCGGAGGCGCCATGCGCATCTTCCTCGCCGGAGCGACCGGCGTGATCGGCCGGCGGCTGGTGCCGCTGCTGATCCGCGACGGTCACGAGGTCACCGGAACGACCCGCCTGCCGGACAAGGCGGCGGCGCTCGAACGCGCCGGCGTCCGGACGGCCGTGGTCGACGTGTTCGACGGCCCGGCCCTCGCCGCGGCGGTCGCGGCGGCGCGTCCCGACGTGGTCGTCCACCAGCTCACCGACCTGCCGGATCTCCTCGATGCCGAGGGCCTGAACGAGGCGCTCGCGCGCAACGCCCGCATCCGGGTGGAGGGGACCTGCAATCTCGTCGCGGCGCTGCAGGCCGCGGGTGTGCGGCGCCTCGTCGCCCAGAGCATCGCCTTCGCCTATGCGGACGGGCCGCGGCCCTGCGCCGAGGGGGCGCCTCTGGCCTCGACCGAGACCGGCCCCCAGGCCGTGACGGCGCGCGGCGTCCACGCGCTCGAGGAGCTCGTCACCGAGATGCCGGGCTTCGACGGCGTCGTGCTCCGCTACGGCCGGCTCTACGGGCCCGGCACCTGGGCCGAGGCCGCCGCCGGGCCCGCACCCCTGCATGTCGACGCCGCGGCCGAGGCGGCGCGGCTGGCGATCACCCGCGGCGCGCCCGGCATCTACAACATCGCCGAGGAGGACGGCGAGGTCGCCATCGACAAGGCGCGCGCCGAGCTCGGCTTCGATCCCGCCTTCCGGATCGGCGACGTGGCGGGGTGACCGGCCGTGGCGTGACCGGCCCGGCCGCCGCCGTCACGCCGGCCGGAACGGCCGGCTGAGGAAGGGCGAGCCCTTCAGCCCGTAGCGCCACGGCTTCTCGGCCGCCTTGGTGATGCCGATTCGCGGGCCGGCGACGATCTCGGGCGTGCCGGGACGGGCGATTAGCGTGAAGGGCGGCGCGTCGAGCGGGGCGCCGTCGAGCGCCCGGGTGATGCCGAGCGCCTGGCAGAGCCGCCCCGGGCCGGAGCACAGCAGCCGCTCGTCGGCGACGCCGCGGCGCGCCCGCATCGCGTCCAGCCCGGCGGTCGGGGCGAGGGCGCGGATCAGCACGGCGCTCGCCGAGCCCTCCGGCTCGCACACCGCGTTGACGCACCAGTGGATGCCGTAGGAGCGGTAGACATAGGCGAATCCGGGCGGCCCGAACATCACGGCGTTGCGCGGAGTGCGGCCGATGTAGCTGTGCGCCGCCGGATCGGTGTGGTGATAGGCCTCGACCTCGACGATGACGCCGCCGACGCCGTCGACCAGCAGCGTCGCCCCGATCAGCTCGGGCGCCACGGCATGGACGCTGCGGTCGAAGAAGCCGCGGTCGAGCGCGGCCGGGGCGGGACGACGACGAGGCGGGGCGGGACGCGGCATGGTGAAGAAAAGCTCGCCGGAATCGGTGGTTTCGTCACGCGGCCTTTGACGGTCCGGCGACCGGTCTGGTGCACTGTGCGCCGGGGCGACGGGGTCTTCCGGCAGGTCTGAAGGAACGACGGACGATCGCGCGCCGCAAGCCGTCCGTGCGTTCCCGACCACAGCGTGTGTCGTTGCCGCAACAGGGGATCAACATTTCCGTGACCGGGCCTGTGGCAGGCCCAAACGCCTATTTTCCGCCACACGCCTCCATGATTTCGAATGGGTCCAGATCGCGTTTCTCGGCGCCCGAACGTGCCGATCGGCGATGGTCTCGACAGGGGACACGACGCGCGATGGACGCCAGGACGGACCTCAAGAGCAGGCTGCCCAGCCGGCACGTGACCGAAGGTCCCGAGCGCGCGCCGCATCGGTCCTACTACTACGCCATGGGCCTCACCAAGCAGCAGATCCACCAGCCCTTCGTCGGGGTGGCGAGCTGCTGGAACGAGGCGGCGCCCTGCAACATCGCGCTGATGCGCCAGGCCCAGGCGGTGAAGAAGGGCGTCGCGGCGAACGGCGGCACGCCGCGCGAGTTCTGCACCATCACGGTCACCGACGGCATCGCCATGGGCCACGAGGGCATGAAGTCCTCGCTGCCGTCCCGCGAGGTGATCGCCGATTCGGTCGAGCTGACGATCCGGGGCCACGCCTACGACGCCCTGGTCGGGCTCGCCGGCTGCGACAAGTCGCTCCCCGGCATGATGATGGCCATGTGCCGGCTGAACGTGCCGTCGATCTTCATCTATGGCGGCTCGATCCTGCCCGGCACCTTCAAGGGCCAGCCCGTCACCGTGCAGGACGTGTTCGAGGCGGTCGGCCGGCATTCGGTCGGCGACCTCTCCGACGGCGACCTCGACGAGCTCGAGCAGGTCGCCTGCCCGTCGGCCGGCGCCTGCGGGGCGCAGTTCACGGCCAACACCATGGCGACCGTCTCGGAGGCGATCGGCCTCGCGCTGCCGTACTCGGCCGGCGCGCCGGCGCCCTACGAGATCCGCGACCGCTTCTGCATGACGGCCGGCGAGCAGATCGTCGAGCTGATCCGCCGCAACATCAGGCCTCGCGACATCGTGACCCGCGAAGCGCTCGAAAACGCCGCCGCGGCGGTTGCGGCGACGGGCGGTTCGACCAATGCTGCTCTGCATCTTCCGGCGATCGCCCACGAGTGCGGCATCGCCTTCGATCTGTTCGATGTGTCCGACGTGTTCAAGCGTACGCCGTATATTGCAGACCTCAAGCCGGGCGGCCGTTACGTCGCCAAGGACCTGTTCGAGGTCGGCGGCATCCCGCTCATCCTCAAGACCCTCCTGGACCACGGCTTCCTGCACGGCGACTGCATGACCGTGACGGGCCGCACCATGGCCCAGAACCTCGCCAACGTGGCCTGGAACAAGGCCCAGGACGTGGTCCGTCCGGCCAACCGGCCGCTGCTGGCGACCGGCGGCGTGGTCGGCCTCAAGGGCAACCTCGCCCCCGAAGGCGCGATCGTGAAGATCGCCGGGCTGGAGAGCCTGACCTTCACGGGCCCGGCCCGCTGCTTCGACGGCGAGGAGGCCTGCTTCGAGGCGGTGAAGAAGCGCCGCTACAAGGACGGCGACGTTCTGGTGATCCGCCAGGAAGGGCCGCAGGGCGGCCCCGGCATGCGCGAGATGCTGGCGACCACGGCGGCCCTCTACGGCCAGGGCACCGGCGGCAAGGTGGCGCTGATCACCGACGGCCGCTTCTCGGGCGCCACCCGCGGCTTCTGCGTCGGCCATGTCGGTCCGGAGGCGGCGGTCGGCGGACCGATCGGCCTGCTGCGCGACGGCGACATCATCGAGATCGACGCCGAGGCCGGCACCCTGAACGTGAAGCTCTCGAAGGCGGAACTCGACGCCCGGCGCGCCGCGTTCAAGCCGAAGCGGACGACGGCGACGTCGGGTTACCTTTGGAAATACGCCCAGCAGGTGGGATCGGCGCGCACCGGCGCCGTCACCCATCCGGGCGCCGTGGCCGAGAAGAAGTGCTATGCGGACGTCTAGTCGCGTTGGGATCCTGGTCGCACTGGGCCTCGCCGTCGGGCTGGGCAGCGCGGTGGCGTTCGACGGCGCCCGCGGCCCGGTGCGCGTCGCGCCGGCCGTGAGCGTCGATCTCTTCCCGCGCGGCGCCGCCGCGGTGATGTCGCCGGACCGGCTGCAGGGGCCGCCGACCCTGCGCAATCTGACGCCCGTCGAGGCGTTCCGCTCGGGCGCCCAGGCGCTGCGCGCCGGCGACACCAAGGCCGGCGTCTCCTCGCTCGAATACGCCGCGGCGAGCGGCCACCCGATCGCCCAGTGGAAGCTCGGCCGCATGTATGCCGAGGGCGACGGCGTCCAGCAGGACGACGTGCGCGCCTTCGAGTATTTCCGCGAGGTCGCCGACGCCCATGCCGACGAGAGCCCCGGCACGCCGCGCGCCCGCTTCGTCGCCAACGCCTTCGTGGCGCTCGGCAACTACTATCTGGACGGCATCCCGAGCTCGACCGTGAAAGCGGACCCGGACCGGGCCCGCGAGATGTTCACCTACGCGGCGTCCTATTTCGGCGACCCGGACGCCCAGTACCATCTCGGCCGCATGTATCTCGAGGGGCACGGCGGCGTGAAGGACGCCCGCCAGGCTGCCCGCTGGCTGCAGCTCGCCGCCAACAAGGGCCAGTATCAGGCCCAGGCGATGCTCGGCGCCATGCTGTTCAAGGGCGAGGCGGTGCCGCGGCAGGGCGCCAAGGGCCTGATGTGGCTGACGCTGGCGCGCGACGCCGCGACCCCGCAGGAGGCCTGGATCACCGACATGCACGCCGCCGCCTTCAAGACCGCCACCGACGAGGAGCGGGCGACCGCGCTCTCCTTCCTGGAGCGCTGGCTGCGCGGCGGCCGCCGGGAGTAAGGGGCGGGGCCGCGGGATTCCGCCCCTTTACCCGACCGGGTTCAACAGGTCCGAATAGGACGTGCCGGCACACCGGCGGGCCAGACGCACGTCCAAGGTCGCCAGCCGGCAGCGCCGCGACTCCGCCAGCGCCAGGTAGAAGCAGTCGTAGACCGGGTGGCCGAGATCGAGCGCGATCTCCAGCGCGCGGTCGCGGAGGTCGACCCCGGATACGATCTCCTCGACGAACTGCCCCACGTGAGCCACGGCATCTCTGACGACGTGGCGATCGAAACCATTGAACTGCACGAGTTTCCAACCGGCATTGTCGATCTCGGCCATGATCAGGTCGGGGGCGATCAGTCGGTCGGAGCGAAGCGCAGCCTCCGAGCGCTCCGAGTTTCCGAGGTCGAACAACCAGGGAACCACGACGCTCGCATCGACGACGAGGGTCAAGGGAGAAACTCGTCGTCGCGACCGGAGCGGATGGCCGCATGGACGTCGAAATCGTCCAGCTTCGGAGAGCGGGCGCGTAAGCGGCGAGACAATTCGATCTTGTGGTCTGGCGTCAACGGCGCGGCCGCCGCGAGGATATCGCGCGCTTCCTGCTCGACGGAGCGTCCGCGGAGATCCGCTCGCGTCCGAAGCTGATCGAGCACCTTGTCGTCGATGTTGCGCAGCAGCAGATCGCCCATCTCGCCCTCCGGTCGCCGGGCGGCCGAAACTTAGCAGAAAACGCACGCTCGATCAGCCCGGCCCGCCGACGGCGATGCCGGCTCACGCCGCCTCCAGGGCGAGGTCGCACCACACCGGGACGTGGTCGGAGGGCTTGTCCCAGCCGCGCACGTGCTTGTCGATGCCGGCCGCGGCGAGCCGGTCGGCTGCCTGCGGCGACAGCAGCAGGTGGTCGATTCGCAGGCCCATGTTCTTCTGCCAGCACCCGGCCTGGTAGTCCCAGAACGTGTAGAGTCCGGCCGCGTCGGAGCCGGCCCGGATCGCGTCGGTGAAGCCGAGCGCCGTCAGGCCCGCGAACTTGTCCCGCGTCTGCGGCAGGAACAGCGCGTCGCTGCTCCAGGCGTCCGGGTTGGGCACGTCGCGGGCGGCCGGCAGCACGTTGTAGTCGCCGGCCATGACGAACGGCTCCTCCAGGGCGAGGCGGTCGGCCGCATAGGCGGCGAGGCGGTCCATCCAGCGCAGCTTGTAGGGGTACTTCTCGGTCCCGACCGGATTGCCGTTGGGCAGGTACAGGCAGGCGATCCGCACCGCGCCGCCGCCCTCCGTCGAGACGACGCCTTCGAGAAAGCGGGCGTGATCGTCCTCCGGCTCGCCCGGCAGGCCCGGCGTCACCTCGTCGAACGGCCGGCGCGACAGGAGCGCCACGCCGTTGAAGGTCTTCTGGCCGTGTACGGCGACATTGTACCCGGCGGCCTCGATCGGCTCGCGCGGGAACGCCTCGTCGACGCACTTGGTTTCCTGCAGGCAGACGATGTCGGGCTGACGTTCCTGCAGCCAGGACAGCAGATGATCGAGCCGCTGCTTCACCGAGTTCACGTTCCAGGTGGCGATCCGCATCGCTCGTTCTCCTGCGTCCGAGGTCGTCCGCGTCCGAGCCGTCCGCTCGCGACGCCTTGTCCCTATTACAATTTCGCAATCATCATACCGGATTGCTGCGCCCTTTTTTGCGGTATGCTAATTGCTAGCGGGTGAGAATGTCGAACGTCGACGGCCACTCGTTCGAGGACCCCCATGGCCTCCCTCACGCCGCGAGCCTCGGATCGACGGGCCGTCGTCTCGGTGCAACGCGACGCGAGACGGCGCTCGGCCGCCGCGGCGCGCCGCCACTGAACACGGACTGACCATGATCCGACGTCGCGCGCTCTGGGTGATCGTGGCCGTCCTGGCGCTCGCGGGCAGTGCGTTCGCGGTGCAGTGGCTCGGCGCCGAGAAGAACGGTGCCCGGCCGGCCCGCACGGCGACGGTGCCGCGCGCCGTCGCGGTGGAGACCGGCACGGCGACCCGCAAGAAGGCGCCGGTGACCATCGAGGCGCTCGGCTCGGTGACGCCGCTCGCCAGCGTCGCGGTGCGCACCCGCATCGACAGCGAGATCGTCGGCATCCATTTCGAGGACGGCGCCGTGGTGAAGAAGGGCGACCTCCTGGTCACCCTCGACGGCCGGGCGCTCGAGGCGCAGATCCGCCAGGCCGAGGCGCAGCTCGCCCGCGACAAGGCCCAGCTCGAAGGCGCCGAGCGCGATCTGCGGCGCTACACCGAGCTGGTCGCCCGCGCCGCCACGCCGCAGACCAATCTCGACAACGCCAAGACCCAGGCCGACGTCTACCGGGCCGCGATCCTGGCGAGCCAGGCGACCATCGACCACCTCAAGGTGCAGCTCGGCTACACCAGCATCCGGGCGCCGATCTCTGGCCGCATCAGCCAGGCCAACGTGAAGGTCGGCAACCTGGTGCGCACCGGCGAGGCGACGCCGATCGCCACCATCAACCAGATGGCGCCCGTCTACGTCTCGTTCACGGTGCCGCAGCGGGCGCTGCCGCAGATCCGTGCCGCCATGACCAACGAGGATTCGGCCGTCGAGGCCGTCGTCCCGGGCGAGAGCCGCCGCGCCCACGGCCAGGTCGCCATGGTGGAGAACGCGGTCGATTCGGCGACCGGCATGGCGACCATCCGGGCCGTGATGCCGAACCAGGACGAGATCCTGTGGCCCGGCACCCTGGTCACGGCCAAGCTGACGCTGCGCATCGAGGATGCCGTCACGGTGCCGGCGACGGCCGTGCAGGTGAGCCAGCAGGGCAGCTTCGTCTACGTGGTGAAGGACGGCGTCGCCCGGGTGCAGCCGGTGACGGTGCTGCGCTCCGTCGGGCCGGAGACCGTGGTCGAGACCGGCCTCTCCGGCGGCGAGCAGGTGGTGACGGCCGGCCATCTGCAGCTCACCGACGGCGTCAGGGTGACGGTCCGCACGCCGCAGGACCGCCAGCGCAAGGCCGGAGCGTGAGCCCGGAGACGAGCCCGCGGCGCCGCCGCCGCGCCCGCGCCGCCGACCGGCGGCCCGCCAGGAGACGGACGCCGTGAGCATCTCGGAAACCTGCATCCGCCGTCCGGTGCTGACGACGCTGATCACCGCGTCGATGATCGTGTTCGGCATCTTCGCCTACCGGCTGCTCGCCGTCGCGGCGCTCCCGACCGTCGACTATCCGACCATCTCGATCACCGCGACGCTGCCGGGCGCCAGCCCCGAGACGATGGCGGCCTCGGTCGCCTCGCCGATCGAGCGCCAGCTTTCGACCATCTCGGGCATCTCGTCGATGACCTCGATGTCGTCGCTCGGGACCACGCAGATCACCATCCAGTTCGACCTCGGCCGCGACATCGACGGGGCGGCGCTCGACGTGCAGACGGCGCTCTCTGTGGCGCAGCGGCGGCTGCCGGTCGAGATGACGACCCCGCCGAGCTTCCGCAAGGTCAATCCCGGCGACTTCCCGATCCTCTACATCAGCCTCGTCTCGCCGACCCTGCCACTCTCCACCATCAACGACTACGGCGAGATCACGCTCGCCCAGCAGATCTCCCAGATTCCCGGCGTCGCCCAGGTGCTGGTCTACGGTGCCCAGCGTTTCGCCGTGCGGGTGCAGGTCGATCCGGTCGCCGCGGCGGCCCGCAACATCTCGCTCGAAGACATCCGCAACGTCGTCTCGAAGACCAACTCGAACACCCCGGTCGGCACCATCTCGGGCACCGAGCAGAACATCACGCTGACCGCCACGGCCGCGATGACCCGGGCGGCCGAGTACCGCAAGGTGGTGGTGGCGTTCCGCAACGGCACGCCGGTCAAGCTCGCGGACGTGGCGCGGGTCGTCGACTCGGTCGAGAACGACCGCATCGCCAGCTACTTCAACAACGAGCGGGCGATCGTGCTGGCGATCCAGCGGCAGCCCGCCGCCAACACGGTCGCCGTGGTCGACGCGGTGCGCGAGCGGCTGCCGGGCTACCGGGCCCAGATCCCGGCGGCGATCCGGATGGAGGTCCTGAACGACCGCTCGGTGTCGATCCGCGAGGCCGTCTACGACGTGCAGGAGACGCTGGCCATCGCCATCGGCCTGGTCGTCCTGGTGATCTTCCTGTTCCTGCGCACCCTGCCGGCGACCCTCATCCCGGCGCTGGCCGTGCCGATCTCGCTGATCGGCACCTTCGCGGTGATGTACGCGCTCGGCTTCTCGATCAACAACATGACCATGCTGGCCCTGACCCTGTCGGTCGGCTTCGTGGTCGACGACGCGATCGTCATGCTCGAGAACATCGTGCGCCACATCGAGGGCGGCATGCGGCCGTTCGAGGCGGCCCTCAAGGGCGCCCGCGAGATCGGCTTCACCATCGTGTCGATCACGTTCTCGCTGATCGCCGTGTTCATCCCGGTGCTCCTGATGGGCGGCTTGGTCGGCCGCGTCTTCCGCGAGTTCGCCGTGACGATCGCGGTGGCGATCCTGATCTCGGGCTTCGTCTCGCTCACCCTGACGCCGATGCTGTGCGCCCGCGTGCTGCGCGGTCATCACGGGAACGAGAAGCAGAACCCGGTGCTGCGCCTGTTCGAGCGCGGCTTCGCCGGCATGCTGCGCGGCTACGAGGTGACACTCGATCTCGTCCTGCGCAACAAGCCGGTGGTGCTCGTCGCGACGCTCGCCACCATGATCGGCACCGTCTGGCTCTACATCGTCATCCCCAAGGGCTTCTTCCCGATCGAGGACACCGGCTTCATCTCGGCGACCGTCGAGGGCCCGGCCGACATCTCGTTCAAGGCGATGTCGGAGCGCCAGCGCGCCATCGCCGAGATCGTCCGCAGCGATCCGGCCGTCGCCTACGTCAACTCGACGGTCGGCGTCGGCGGGCCGAACCCGACGCCGAACTACGGCCGCATGTTCATCGCCCTCAAGCCCAAGAAGGAGCGCGGCGAGAACGCCACCGCGGTGATCCAGCGGCTGCGCCGCGAGACCGGCAAGGTCGTCGGCATGGCGACCTATTTCCAGAACGTCCAGAACATCAACATCACGGGCCGCATCTCCAAGAGCGAGTTCCAGTACACGCTGCAGTCGAGCGACACCGAGGCGCTGTACCGCGCCGCGCCGGAGCTGCGAGAGAAGATCGCCACGCTGCCCGGGCTGCGCGACGTCACCACCGATCTCTACATCTCCAACCCGCAGATGACCGTCGAGATCGACCGCGAGCGCGCCGCCTTCTACGGCATCTCGGTCGAGCAGGTGCGCCAGGAGCTGTTCAACGCCTTCGGCACCCGCCAGGTCGCCACCATCTACACGCCGTCGAACGACTACCAGGTGATCCTGGAGAGCCTGCCCGAGTTCCAGGCCGATCCGTCCGGGCTCGAGCGCATCTTCCTGAAGACCAACACCACGGGCGCGGCCGGCAGCACGATCACGCCGGGCGGCGGCGTCACCGGCAACACGGCGGCGAACGGCCCGTCGATCCCGCTCTCCGCCGTCACCCGCATCGTGCGGACGGTCGGGCCCCTGCAGGTCAACCACCAGGGCCAGCAGCCGGCCGTGACCATCTCGTTCAACCTGGCGCCCGGCTTCTCGCTCGGTCAGGCGGTCGACGCCATCCGCGAGATCGAGCGCGAGTCGAACCTGCCGGCTTCGATCGCCACCGGCTTCCAGGGCTCCGCCCAGGTGTTCCAGGATTCGCTGCGCGGGCAGGGCGTGCTGGTGCTGGCCGCGATCTTCGCCGCCTACGTGGTGCTCGGGATTCTCTACGAGAGCTTCATCCACCCGGTGACCATCATCTCGGGCCTGCCGTCGGCCGGCGTCGGCGCGCTCCTGATCCTGATGGCCTTCGACATGGAGCTGTCGGTGATCGCCATGATCGGCATCGTGATGCTGGTCGGCATCGTCAAGAAGAACGCCATCATGATGATCGACTTCGCGATCGAGCGCCGGCGGGTCGGGCTCGGCGCCGAGGCGGCGATGCGCGAAGCCTGCCTCCTGCGCTTCCGCCCGATCATGATGACCACCTTCGCGGCGATCTTCGGAGCGCTGCCGATCGCGCTCGGCACCGGCGCGGGGGCCGAGTTGCGCCAGCCGCTCGGCATCGCCGTGGTCGGCGGCCTCGCCTTCTCGCAGCTTCTCACCCTCTACATCACGCCGGTGATCTACATCTATCTCGACCGCGTCGACCGCCGCCTGAAGAAGCGCCTGGAGCCGCAGCTCCAGACCGTGGGCGAGGGCGAGCGGGCGCCGGTGGCGGCGGAGTAGCGGGGCGGAGCAGCGGGGAGGGAGCCGCGCGACCGCGCCGCGCGGTGGCGACGGCTGCGGCCGACGGGCCGTCTCAGCGTGCCGGCTCGGGCACCCGCGGCGCGTTCCGCGTCCTGAAGAGCGTGTCGTAGTCGCCGCGCGCCTCGGCGAAGCGCAGCGGCTTCACCCGCTCGACCAGCACCTCGGTCTCCCCCGCCTCGATGAGCGCCATCGTCTCGGCGATGTAGTCGGCGAGCGGCATGGCGGCCGGATCGGTGGCCTGCTGCGCCCCCATCAGCTCGGTCTGCACATAGGGCGGCACGATCTCGATCACCTCGACCGCCGTGGCCCGCAGCTGGAAGCGCAGCGACTGCGTGTAGGAATGGATCGCCGCCTTGGTGGCGCAGTAGGTCGGCGCCATCGCCCGCGGCACGAAGGCGAGACCGGACGACACCGTCATCACGGTGGCGCGCGGCTTCTTCAGGAGAAACGGCAGCAGCGCCGCGGTGAGGCGGATCTGGCCGAGCAGGTTGGTGACGACCGTCGCTTCCGCCGTGCCGACGTCCTCGGGCGCCGCCAGGATGTCCTCGATCTTCATCATGCCGGCATTGTTGATCACCACGTCGAGGTCGGGATGGCGCGCCGTGACCTCGGCCGCGAAGGCCCTGATCGCGGCCGGGTCGTCGATGTCCAGGGGGATCGAGGCCATGCCCGGATTGGCGGCCGTCGTGGCGTCGAGCGGCTCCTGCCGGCGGACCGGTGCGATTCACCCGGCTCGGCGAGCTGATCGGCGGGATCAGCCAGAAGATGCTGACCAACACGCTGCGCCGCATGGAGGCTGACGGGCTGGTGCGGCGCACGGTGTTTCCCGTGATCCCGCCGCGGGTCGAGTACGAGCTCACCGATCTCGGCCGCAGCCTCGGCGCCGCATTTTGCGGCGTCTGGACATGGGCCGAGCAGCACCGCGACGCCGTCATGGCGGCCCGCGCGGCGTTCGCCGCGCGCACCGGCTGAGGCGCGGCCCGGCCGGCCCTGGCATGCATATTGCTCCGTGCCTCGTCCTGGAATCGGGAGACAACAGGATGAGACTGCACGCGATCGTCGTCGCCGCATGGGCCGGCCTGCTGGCCGCGACCGTGGCGGCCGGAGCCGAGGAGTGGCCGGCCAAGCCGGTTCGGGTGGTCATCCCGTTCGGGGCGGGAAGCGCCACCGACGTCGTGCCGCGGGTCGTGCTGGATCAGTTCACCGCCCAGACGGGGCAGCCCTTCGTGGTCGAGAACCGCGGCGGCGCCGGCGGCACCATCGGCACCTCCGCGGTCGCCAAGGCCGAGGCCGACGGCTACACGCTGCTCGCCACCTCCTCGGCCTACACGATCACGCCGGCCCTCTATTCGAAGCTGAGCTACGACGTGCTGACCGACTTCGTGCCGCTCGGCGTCATCGGCAGCGTGCCGAACGTGCTGATCGTCGCGCCGTCGGCCGGCCTGAACACGGTGCAGGACTTCGTCGCCGCCGCCAAGGCGAAGCCGGGCGAGTTCACCTTCGCCTCGGTCGGCATCGGCTCGGCCGTCCACCTCTCGGCAGAGCGCTTCCGCGCCAGCGCCGGCTACGAGGCCGTGCACATCCCGTTCAAGGGCGGCGCCGAGGCGCTGACCGAGGTGATCGCCGGCCGCGTCACCTATTACTTCTGCCCGATCTCGACGGCGCTGCCGCACATCAAGGCGGGCCGCCTGAAGGCGCTGGCCGTGTCGAGCCCGACCCGCGCCGCCGCGCTGCCCGACGTGCCGACCACGCTCGAAGCCGGCTACCCGAACTCCGACTACACGGTATGGATCGGCTTCTTCGCCCCGGCCAAGACCGATCCGGCGATCGTCGCGGCCTTCGACCGCGAGCTCGGCAAGGCGCTGGCGAGCCCGGTCCTCAAGGAGAAGCTGACCCAGATCGGCGTCGAGCCGATGGCGGTGACGCCGGCCCAGTTCGCCGTGCAGGTGCAGAAGGAGGTCGGCACCTACGCCGCCTTCGCCAAGGCGATCGGCATGAAGGTCAACTGACACGCGCCTAGGTCTGCCGCGACACCCGGTCGGCGCCCGCCCGGCGGCGGCGCCGCGCTGCCGCCGTCGCCGCCGCGTCGGCTGTGGCCGGCGTTGACGGCGACCGCCCGGTTGCGCACACTCTGGACGTTTAGCCTTCGAGGAGTAGTTCTTCCTTAAATCTCGTCCCCGATCCTGGGATGTGACGCGGATCTCCTCGCGTCGCCCCGGCTCATACCGAGCAGTCGGGCCGAACAGTCGGAGGGACCCGATGCCCGCCGAGACGACCGCCGCTGCGGTCGAAACCCGCGTCGCGCAGTGCACCGACTGGGTGCGTCGGCTGCGTCGCGGCTGCGCGGTGCCGCGGCTCGCGCAGGAGGCCGGCGATCCGCTCGCGGCGCTGGCCCGCGAGCTCGACCTGCTGGCCGCGCAGATCAGCCGCCGCGAGAAGGAGTTCGAGCGGCTGTTCGACGTCGTCCACATGGTCGACCAGGGGGTCGGTCTCGACGACGTGCTCAACCGCATCTTCGACTGGTTCGTCGACATCATCCCGTACGACCGGATCGGCTGCGCCTTCCTCACCGCCGACGGCACCCACCTGACCGCCCACTGGGCGCGCTCGGTGCTCGGCCCGGTGCAGATTTCGTCCGGCTACTCGCAGCCGATCGGCGGCAGCAGCCTCGGCGCCGTTCTGCTCCGCGGCGAGCCGCGCATCCTCAACGATCTCGAGCAGTACCTGGCCGACCACCCGGACTCCGACTCGACCCGGCGGATCGTGCGCGAGGGTGGCCGCTCCAGCTTCACCTGCCCGCTGATCGTCGGCGAGCGCCCGATCGGCGTCCTGTTCTTCACCAGCCGCGAGACGAACACCTATCGCGAGGTCCACCAGGCGATCTTCCGCCAGATCGCCGCGCAGGTCTCGATCGTCATCGAGAAGAGCCGCCTCTATCAGGACATCGTCGACCACAACCGGCGCCTGCAGGAGGAGCGGGGGCGGCTCGCCGAGCAGGCGATCCGGGATCCGCTCACCGGCGCGCTGAACCGCGGCGCCATCATGCACGGGCTCGAGGAGGCGCTGTGCGCCGCCGGCTGCTGCGGCGACACGGTCGGCATCGTCATGGCCGACATCGACCACTTCAAGGCGATCAACGACGAATGCGGCCATGCGGCTGGCGACGCCGCCCTCGAGGAGTTCACCCGGCGGATCGGCTCGGCGCTGCGCGAGCACGACCTGATCGGCCGCTACGGCGGCGAGGAGTTCCTGCTGGTGCTGCCGGGGACCGGCGGCGAGGCGGTCCGCGCCGTCGCCGAGCGGCTGCGGCGCGCCGTCGCGAGCACGCCGTTCGATCTCGGCGGTCCGATCCGCACCGTCACGGCGAGCTTCGGGGTGGTGGCGGCGCAGCCGTGCGACGGGTCGGCCGCCACGCTGGTCGCCGCCGCGGACCGGGCCCTCTACGTCGCCAAGAACGGCGGACGCGACAAGGTGGTGGTCGGCTGAGCCTCGCCAGCTACGGCCGGCCCGCCGCCGGTGTCAGCGCGGCAGCGAGTCGATCCGCAGCGCGCCGGTCGCCGCGAGCAGGCGGCTCCATTTGGCGAGATCGGCATCGATGAAGGCCGCGAAGGCGGCCGGCGTGGACGGCTGCGCCGTGGCGCCGAGGCTCGCCAGGCGGCCGCGGATCTCCGGACGGCCGAGCAGGGCCGCGACGTCGGCGGCGATGCCCGCGACGGTCCGGGCGGGCGTGCCGCGTGGCGCCAGGAGGCCGAACCAGCCGACCGAGGCGAAGCCCGGCAGCCCGGACTCGGCGACGGTCGGCACGTCCGGAAACGACGGCGAGCGCTCCGGTCCGGTGGTCGCGACGGCGACCAGCCGGCCGGCCGCGATCGAGTCGCGCACCGTCTGGGGCGGGCCGAACAGCAGGTCGATGCGGCCGGCGAGCAGCTCCTCGATCGCCGCGCCGGTGCCGAGCAGCGGCACGTGCTGGAGCTCGACCTCCGCCTCCTTCTCGAACAGCACGGCGGTGAGATGCGAGGCGGCGCCGGATCCGGAGGAGCCGTAGCGCAGCGGTCGCCCCTCGGCCTGGCGGGCGCGGGCGAGGCCGATCAGCTCGGCGATCGTGCGGGCCGGCACGGCCGGATGCAGCGTCACCACATAGGGCGGGGCGGCGACCAGCACGACGGGGACGAACTGGTCGGTCACCCGGTAGCTGGCCGGCAGCCGTCCGTCGGCGCCGCTCGCCGCCGCCATCAGGGTGCCGGTCGAGCCCATCAGCAGGGTGCCGCCGTCCGGGGCGGCCCGCATCACGGCCCGCGCCGCGATCCCGCCGGCCGCCCCCGGCATGTTCTCGACCGTGACGGGCCGGCGCCACTGGCGCTCCAGCTCGCCGGCGATCAGCCGGGCCAGGATGTCGGTGCCGCCGCTGCCGACCGCCGGAATGACGATGCGGACCGGCGCGTCGCTGGTGCCCGCGGTCCGGCCGAGCGCGACCAGGGTCGCGCCCGCGAGGGCAGAGCAGGCGAGCCGCCGGGTGATCATGCACGGAACGGGGGTTGGGCATCGTGGGGCACGATGCCATGGTTGCGATCCTGTGAACCCGGATCTAGGGAAAGATCCGCCAAAATCGGGTAAAACTGGCCGAAAACGTCCCTGCGAATTCGCGACATCAGCGCTGCGTCGGATGCAGCACGGCCGCACGCACGCCTCCACGGGCACGCGCGGCGGTTCGCATGCGTGGACGGGACGCGCCTGCCGGGCGCCGTCAGATCGAGAAGCTGGTGCCGCAGCCGCAGGAGGCGGTGGCCACCGGGTTGCGGATCTTGAAGGCGGCGCCGATCAGGTCGTCGACGAAGTCGATCTGGGCGCCGGCCATGTACTGCTGCGACACCGGGTCGATCAGCACGGTGGCGCCGTCGCGCGCGAGCACGAGATCGTCCGCCGCCTTCTGCCGGTCGAGGTCGAACTTGTACTGGAAGCCCGAGCAGCCGCCGCCTTCGACGCTGACGCGCAGCATTGCGCCGGCCGGCTCGGCGGCGAGGATCTCGCCGATGCGCCGCACCGCGCTGTCCGTGAGGGTGATGTCCGTGAGGCTGACGTCGGTCATCGCGAGGCCCTTCGAATTGCGTGCTCCGGCCCAAAACAGGTAAGTGCTGCCCGGACGCCGGTCAATGCGGCGGGCGACGGGGCGAGGCCTTCATGGCGGTTCAGGAAGCATGCGGGCTCATGCCCTATGCGGCCGATGCGGCGGCGAGCCGGGGGCGGCTCCATCCGGAGCCGCCGAGCCCGGGCCGCAGCGCCTTCCGGCGCGACTGCGACCGGGTGATCCATTCGACCGCGTTCCGCCGGCTCGCCCACAAGACCCAGGTGTTCGTCTATCACGAGGGCGATCACTTCCGCACCCGGCTGACCCACACGCTCGAGGTCACCCAGGTGGCGCGCTCGATCGCCCGCCAACTCGGCCTCGACGAGGATCTGGCCGAGGCCTGCGCGCTCGCCCACGATCTCGGCCATCCGCCGTTCGGCCACGCCGGCGAGCGGGCGCTCGACCGCTGCCTCGCCGGCCATGGCGGCTTCGACCACAACGCCCAGACGCTCGCCGTGGTGACCCGCCTGGAGCGCCGCTATCCCGGCTTCGACGGACTCAACCTGACGTGGGAGACGCTGGAAGGGCTGGTGAAGCACAACGGCCCGCTCACCCGACGATCGGCGGATTTGTGCAGTGCAGAACAGAATCTGGCGCACACCATCCGGGACTATATTGCACTGCACAATCTGGATCTCTGGAGCTTTCCGAGCCTGGAGGCCCAGGTCGGCGCCATCGCGGACGACATCGCCTACGATGCCCACGACATGGACGACGGGCTCCGGGCCGGCCTGTTCGGCCTCGACGAGCTGTCGCAGGTCGAAATTGTTGCGCACATCGTGGGGGATGTTTGTGCAGAGCACAAAAATCTCGATCCGGCCCGGCTCGTCCACGAGCTGATTCGCCGCCTGATCACCCAGATGATCGTCGACGTGGTGGCCGAGACCCGCCGCCGCGTCGCCGCGCAGAGCCCCCGGTCGGTGGCGGACGTCCGGGCCGCCGAATCACCGCTGGTTGCATTCTCGGCCGGCATGGCGGCCGCCGACAAGGCCATCAAGGGGTTCCTGTGGACCCACATGTACCGGCATCCGCGGGTCATGCAGGTGATGACCGCGGCCGAGGGCGTGCTGGTCGACCTGTTCGGCCGCTATGCCGAGGCCCCGGACAGCCTGCCGGCCGAGTGGCGGCACGACCTGCCGGACGACGCGGGCGCCCGGGCTCGCCGCATCGCCGACTTCATCGCCGGCATGACCGATCGCTATGCCCTGATCGAGCATCGCCACCTCTTTGACTCGACGCCGCAATTGCGTTAGTGGCGCGGCCGGCGCCGGCGCCCCGGGACACGAACCAAAATGCTTGAAAAGACGAAAGAAACCAGCCACGTCTTCGCGGCCGTCCTGGCCCGGGTGCAGGCCGCGCTCGATGGTCTCGTCCGCGACGGGGCGCTGCCGGCCGGGCTCGACCGCGGCCGCGTGCTGGTGGAGCCGCCGCGCGACCCGAGCCACGGCGACCTCGCCACCAACGCCGCCATGGTGCTGGCGAAGGACGCCGGGACGAAGCCGCGCGACCTCGCCGAGGCGATCGCCGAGAGGCTCCGCGCCGACGACTGGATCGCCACCGTCGCCATCGCCGGGCCCGGCTTCATCAACCTGACCCTGAAGCCGGACGTCTGGCGCGGCGCGCTCGCCGCCGTCCTCGCCGCCGGCACGAACTATGCTCGCGGCGTGCCGGGCGGGGCGCCCGTCAATGTCGAGTACGTCTCGGCCAACCCGACCGGGCCCATGCATGTCGGCCACTGCCGTGGCGCCGTGTTCGGCGACGCGCTCGCCAACCTGCTCGCCTTCGCGGGCCGGCCGGTGACGCGCGAGTACTACATCAACGATGCCGGCGCCCAGGTCGACGTGCTCGGCCGCTCGGCCTTTCTGCGCTACCGCGAGGCGCTGGGCGAGGACATCGGCGCCATCCCGGACGGTCTCTATCCGGGCGACTATCTGGTGCCGGTCGGCAAGGCGCTCGCCCGGCGCTACGGCCCGGACCTGAAGGACAAGCCGGAGTCCGAGTGGCTGCCGATCGCCCGCCGCACCGCCATCGACATGATGATGGCGATGATCCGCGATGATCTCGCCGCCCTCAATGTCCGCCACGACGTGTTCTTCTCGGAGCGCTCGCTGATCGAGGGCGAGACCGACCGGGTCGGCGCCACCATCGCGGCGCTGCGGGCCGAGGGGAAGGTCTACGAGGGCCGGCTGCCGCCGCCCAAGGGGGCGCCGCCGGAGGACTGGGAGGACCGCGAGCAGACCCTGTTCCGCGCCACCGAGTTCGGCGACGACATCGACCGGCCGCTGAAGAAGTCGGACGGCTCCTACACGTATTTCGCCTCCGACATCGCCTACCACAAGAGCAAGGTCGAGCGCGGCTTCGACGACCTGATCGACGTGTGGGGCGCCGACCACGGCGGCTACGTCAAGCGCATGCAGGCGGCCGTCAAGGCGGTGAGCGACGGCCGCGCCGCGCTCGACGTCAAGATCGTCCAGCTCGTGAAGCTGCTGCGGGCCGGGCAGCCGGTGAAGATGTCCAAGCGGGCCGGGGACTTCGTGACACTTCGTGAAGTGGTGGACGAGGTCGGCCGCGACGCCGTGCGGTTCATGATGCTGTACCGCAAGAACGACGCCGTGCTCGACTTCGACCTCGCCAAGGTGATCGAGCAGTCGCGCGACAACCCGGTGTTCTACGTCCAGTACGGCCACGCCCGCGGCAAGTCGATCTTCCGCAACGCCCGCGAGGTCGTGCCGGAGATGCCGGAGGACTGGAAAGGGCCCGCCGTGCTCGCGCTGTGGCTCGCCTCGGCGCCGCTGGAGCGCCTGGTCGATCCGGGCGAGATCGGCCTGATGCGCACCATCGCCCAGTTCCCGCGCCTGATCGAGGCGGCGGCGGCGGCGCACGAGCCGCACCGCATTGCCTTCTACCTCTACGACCTGGCCAGCGACTTCCATGCCCAATACACGCGCGGGGGCAAGGACTCGCCACATTTACGTTTCATTATCCAGGATGATCCACAACTGACGTTGGCCCGTCTCGCGCTGGTTCAAGGTGTGATCACGGTGCTCTCCGTGGGGCTTGGTCTGCTCGGGGTCGAAGCGCCTGACGAGATGCGGTGACCCTCGCCGGCGCGGTACCGGACCAGCGGTGATAAGGCCGCGTCCGACTGTACAAGAGTGGCGCCGCGACCGGTGGGCTGGCTGGCATGGCGGATGACCGTAATCGTCGAACCGACGGGGCTGGCGCGGCAGCGGCACGGGGCACGCCTCGCACCGATCCCGCGACCGATCCGTTGGTGGAGCTCGCGCGCCTGATCGGCCAGAACGATCCGGTCGCCTACGAGCCGACGAGCCGCGTCGCGCGGATGCGCGACGGCGTCGCACGCGACGGCGCGCCCCGCGACGGGGTGGAGAGCCGCATCGAGCGCGGCCCGGCGCCGCCGCTCCGGCGCGAGCCCGCGCCCCGCCTGCCCGAAGCGCGCGCCAGCGATCTGCGCACCACCGAGTCCCGCGCCGCCGACCGCTACGGCGAGCCCGATCTTGGCCAAGCGCCGTCCGGCTACTCCGAGCCGCGCTTCGGCCGCGGTGCGGCGGACGAGAGCTCCGGCGCCCGCGGCTGGGCGCCGCGCTACGCCGGCCAGTCGCCGGACTCCGACGACCGCTATCCCGACCAGCGCTACGACGGCTACACCGAGCCGCCGGCGCCGCGCGGGGCGGCCGCCGATCCGCGCCGCATCGACCCGCCCGCCTGGCTGACCGCCCGCGCGCCCGACGTGCCGCCGGAGCCGCGCCCCGCCGACACCGGCTGGCGTGCCGCGCGCAGCCGCGATCCGGTGCCGCCGCCCGCACCGGAGACGGCCTGGGAGCCGGACCAGGGCTCCGCCCAGCCGGGCGCCGGCCGTTCGACCTACGGTGATCCGGCCTATCACGAGCAGGGCCACGACGCGCAGGGCTACGACCCGCAGAGCTATCGCGACCAGGGCTACGTCGATCCCCACGGTGCGCCGCTCGATTCGCGCTACGCCGCGGCGGAGCCGATGTTCCCGTCGCACGCCGAGCCGCTGGCGATGCGCCGCGAGGACGCGCTGGAATACGATCCGCGCTACGCGCCGGCCGCCGACGGGGCGTTCGAGACCGGCGAGTACTACGATCCCGAGCGCGCCCGCGACCCCTACGGCACCGCCGCCGAGGACCGCTACGCCGCCGGCGGCTACGCCCCGGCCGCGCCGCCGAAGTCGCGCGGGCGCGGCTTCACGATCGCCGCCGCCATCATGGCGCTCGCCGTCGTCGGCACCGCCGGCGCCTATGGCTGGCGCAGCCTCAAGGGCGGCAACGTCCGCGAGTCGGGCCCGCCCGTGATCCGGGCCGACACCGCGCCCAAGAAGATCGCCTCGGCGACCCAGGGCGGCGACAAGCAGATCTACGAGCGCGTCGGCGGCCAGAACGAGCGGCTGGTGCCGCGCGAGGAGCAGCCGGTGGCGATCCGCGACGCCGCGGCCGACGCCACCGCCAATCTCCCGTCCGCCAATCTCCCGTCCGCCAATCTGCCGCCCGCCGTGGCGGCGCCCGCCACCGTGCCGTCGGCCCAGCCCGGCGAGCCGAAGAAGATCCGCACCGTGACGATCCGGCCGGAGAACGAGTCCGGCAGCCGTCCGCCGGCGGCGACGCCGGTGGCACCGGCGGCCGCCGCTGCCCGTCCGGCCGCCCCGTCCGGCAACGCGCCGATGTCGATCACGCCCCAGGCCGCTCCGGCGGCGCCCCGTCCGGCGCCGCAGACTGCCATGCTGGCGCCGCAGCCGAGCCCGGCCGCCGCCGGCAACTACGTGGTCCAGCTCTCCGCCCAGAAGACCCCCGAGGAGGCCCGCGCCTCGTTCCGGGTCATGCAGGCGAAGTATCCGTCGGTGCTGTCCGACCGCCAGGTCCTGGTCAAGAGGAAGGATCTCGGCGCCAAGGGCATCTATTACGGCAGCCAGGTCGGCCCGTTCGCCAGCCGCGAGGAGGCGATCCGCCTGTGCGAGAGCCTGAAGGCGGCCGGCGGCAACTGCCTGGTCCAGAAGAACTGAGCCGGGCCCGGCAACGCCGCCGCGTCATGCCCGGCCGCGTGCCGGTCCCTCCCGCCGCCAAGGCCGGTCCGCCGGCAACGAGGGCCATGGCCGCACGAGCCCGGCGTGGGGCAGGGGGATCCGCGGCCGGCGGCCCGATCCTGCGAGCCGTGCTTTCGCCGCATGCGGCAGGGAGAACGCCCGACGGGGGATAACTGTCCCCGGGCGGCGCGCGTGCTTTGACCTCGGCGCCCGGGACCGGGATAACGGCGCCATGACGGCTCGTGCGTTCATCACCGGGGTGGCCGGACCGCGCCTGACCGACGCCGAGCGGCAGTTCGTCCGCGCGGCTCGGCCGTGGGGGCTCATCCTGTTCAAGCGGAACATCGACAACCCTGCGCAGGTCTCTGCGCTGGTTGACGACTTTCGCGATGCAGCCGGCGCCGAAGCGGCCGTGCTGGTGGACCAGGAGGGCGGCCGGGTGCAGCGCCTCGGGCCGCCGCACTGGCCGGCCTATCCGGCCGGCGCCGTCTACGGCGCGCTCCATGCCCGCGATCCCGCGGCCGGGCTCGCCGCCGCCCGGCTGGGTGGCCGCCTGATCGCCGCCGACCTCGCCGCGCTCGGCATCACGGTCGACTGCCTGCCGCTCGCCGACGTGCCGGCCCCCGAGGGCGACCCCGTCATCGGCGACCGCGCCTACGGGGTGACGGCCGCGGCCGTCGCGGCGGTCGCCGCGGCGATCGCCGACGGCCTGATGGCGGGCGGCGTCCTGCCGGTGGTCAAGCATCTGCCCGGCCACGGCCGCGCCGCCTGCGACAGCCACAAGGCCCTGCCGGTGGTGCGGGCCGACCGGGCGGCCCTGGAGGCGACCGACTTCGCCGCGTTCCGGCCGCTCGCCCGCCTGCCGCTCGGCATGACGGCGCATGTCGTCTACACGGCGATCGATCCGGAGCGCCCGGCGACCCTGTCGCCGGCCGTCGTCGCCGAGGTGATTCGCGGCGCGATCGGCTTCTCGGGCGCCCTGATGACCGACGACCTGTCGATGGGGGCGCTGTCCGGCAGCATCGCGGAGCGCACCCGCGCGGCGCTCGCCGCCGGCTGCGATCTGGCCTTGCATTGCAACGGCAATCTCGCGGAGATGGAAGAGGTTGCCGCCGAAAGTCCGGTGCTCGCGGGGGCCGCGGCGGCCCGCTGCGCGGCGGCCCTGGCGGCCCGCCCGGCACCCGACGCGGCCGACCTCGCCGAGGCGCGGGCTGCGTTTTCCCGTATGATCGCCGCATCTTCAGCCGCTGGGTGACGCGAGCCCCATGACCGACGACTCCGGCATCGACCCGACCGGCGCCCCGCCGCCCGGCCCGGACCCCGCCACCGACGGCGCGGCCGATCCCGCCGTGCCGGCGGTTCCGGACGTTCCGGCGGAAGCCGCGGCCGGGCAGGACACGGCAGCGGACGCTGCGGCCGGGCAGGGCCCGGCGGCGGAGACCGCCGCCGGCGAGGGCGCCGCGGCCCAGCCCGCGGCGGAGACGCCGGCGCAGTATCCGCAGGAGGTGGTCGAGGTCGACCGGGCCGCCGACGAGCCGGCCCTGATCGTCGACGTCGAGGGCTTCGAGGGTCCGCTCGACCTCCTGCTCGCGCTCGCCCGCCAGCAGAAGGTCGACCTCCACAAGATCTCGATCCTGGCGCTCGCCGAGCAGTATCTCGCCTTCGTCGAGGAGGCGCGGCGGCTGCGGCTCGAGCTCGCCGCCGACTATCTGGTGATGGCGGCGTGGCTCGCCTACCTGAAATCGCGCCTGCTGCTGCCGGCCGGCAGCGAGCCGGAAGGGGTGAGCGCCACCGACATGGCCGCCGCCCTGGCACTGCGCCTGAAGCGGCTGGAGGCGATCCGCGACGCCGCCGCCAAGCTGATGAGCCGGCCGCAGCTCGGCCGCGAGGTGTTCGGCCGCGGCGATCCCGAGCCGATCGAGGAGATCAAGCGGCCGGAATGGTCGGCGACCCTCTACGACCTCCTGTCCGCCTACGCTTCGCAGCGGCAGCGCCAGGCGCTCGCCCATGTGCGGATGAAGAAGCGCAACGTCTGGTCGCTGGCCGAGGCGCGCTCGATCCTGCAGCGCCTGCTCGGCACCGTCGCGTCCGAGGAGTGGAGCGTTCTCGACGGGTTCCTGGTCTCCTACGCGGTCGAGCCGTCGATGCGGCCGACCGTCTACGCCTCCAGCCTCGCCGCCCTGCTGGAGCTGGTGCGCGAAGGCGTGATGGATGTCCATCAGCCCACCGCATTCGCGCCCATCTATGTGCGCAAGCACACGACCGTGCCCGACGACTCGCCGCTGCCGCCGTCCGCGGCGAGCGAGCCGGTCCAATGACGACGAGGGGATGCCCGACATGAGCCGCGACGGATGGCGGATAGCGAAATTGGCCGAAGAGGCGACCATGGTCCCCGAGAACGAAGCCGCCCACGGGGAGGCTCGCGAGCCGGTCGCACCGGACACCGCGCACGCGCGCGACGAGGCCGCCGCCCCCGGGGTCGGCGAGTCCGATGCTGCCGAATTTGATGCCGCGGAGTCCGAAGCCGCGGAGTCCGCGCCCGTCGAGGCCGACGTCACCGCGCCGGAGATGCCGGAGGCCGACGGCGCCGCGCTCGTCGCCGACGCGACGATCGAGGCGGAGCCCGAGATGGCCGTCGAGGCCGTGACGGAGGCCGCGGACGAGGCGGATGCCGCCGGCGACCAGGCGGAGGCGGACGAGGCCGATCAGCCGGTCGAGGCGCTGGCCGCCGCGGAGGCGAATCCGGCCGCCGACGACGCGGCGGGGCCGGAGGCCCGGCCCGACGAGCTGCGCCTGCTGGAGGCGCTGCTGTTCGCCGCGTCCGAGCCGGTCGAGGAGAAGGCGCTGGCCAAGCGGATGCCGTCCGGCGCCGACATCCATTCCGGCCTCAAGCGGCTGCAGCTCGAATACGCGCCGCGCGGCGTCAACCTGGTGCGCCTCGGCACCAAGTGGGCGTTCCGCACGGCGAACGACCTCGCCTGGCTGCTCACCCACGAGGCCTCCGAGCCGAAGAAGCTGTCGCGCGCCGCGGTCGAGACCCTCGCCATCATCGCCTATCACCAGCCGGTGACGCGGGCCGAGATCGAGGAGATCCGCGGCGTCGCGGTCGCCAAGGGCACCATCGACGTGCTCCTGGAGACCGGCTGGATCCGGCCGCGCGGCCGCCGCAAGGCGCCGGGCCGGCCCGTCACCTACGGCACCACCGACCAGTTCCTCTCGCATTTCGGCCTGGAGCAGCTCAACGACCTGCCGGGGCTCGACGAGCTGAAGGGCGCCGGCCTGTTCGACGGCCAGCTGCCGTCCGGCTTCGGCGTGCCGAATCCCTCCGACGACCCGGCGCTGCGCGAGGACGAGGATCCGCTCGACGCGGTCGAGCTCGATCTCGGCCTCGCCCCGCGGGTCGAGGAGCCGCCCGCCGGCGAGGCCGCCCCCGATGCGCCGCCCGAGACGCCGGTGCGCGAGGAGGGGGACTGAGTTGCCGTGGGCGACTGCGCGGCCTGAGGGTTGAAGCGGCTTCCGCGTGTCTCGGCCGCTTGTCCCGGACGAGGCGCATCGGGTCGGAGACCTGATGCGCCGCAGGGCCCGGGGCCCGGGGGCGGCACGGCAGGGCGCCTCGGACCGCCTCGTTCGACCGCCCTGGGGCCCGGGTCACGGCCTGAAGCGCCGCGCCCGGGACACGAGGCCATCCGGGTGCGCGGCAGCGGCATCAACTCTCTTCAACGGCGTGCGCAATCGACGCGCGGGCGGTTCTTGTTTTTGACCGACCGTCCGCCTAGGTTCACGACAAAACCGAAGGCGAGCCCGAAAACGCGGCCCGTCGGTTGGAGGGTATTCCGATGGGTTCCATGAGCATCTGGCACTGGATCATCGTTCTCGGCGTGGTCCTGCTGCTGTTCGGCCGCGGCAAGATCTCCGAGATGATGGGCGACGTCGCCCAGGGCATCAAGGCGTTCAAGAAGGGCATGGCGGAGGACGACACCGCCAAGGCCGAGCCCGTGAAGCCGGCCGAGCCGGTGAAGACCATCGACCACCAGTCGGCCCAGTCCGTCCAGCAGCCCCAGACCGAGACCCACAAGGCCGGCTGATCCTCGCCCCCCGCGCCGGCCGGCGGCCCGGGCCAGCGGTCCCGGCGCGCGCGGGCGGCCGTATCGGTGCCCGACCCTTGAACCCGCGGTCGTTCTGCGGCAAACCGCTGGACGTCGCGCCGGCGCATGGCCGGCCATTGCGGGGCCCGCGCCTCTCGGGGACGGCGGCACCGTCGGAGCCAAGATGTTCGATATCGGGTGGAGCGAGCTCCTGCTCATCGGTGTGGTCGCGCTGATCGCGATCGGGCCGAAGGAGCTGCCGGGCGTGCTGCGCGCCGTCGGGCAATGGACCGGGAAGATGCGCCGCATGGCGGCCGAGTTCCAGGGCCAGTTCCAGGAGGCGCTGCGCGAGGCCGAGATGGCCGACCTGAAGAAGCAGGTCGACGAGCTCAACGACGCGGCCCGCAGCCTCACGACCTACGATCCGCTCGCCGACACGCCGAAGCCCGCGGCCGCGACGCCGGCGATCGACACGACCTCCGAGACCCCCGCGGCCCTGCCGGCCCCCGAGGGCGTGGCGCCCGCGCCCGAGCCCACCATCCACGCGCCCGAGACCGCGACGCCCGAGACCGCATCGCCCGAGAGCGTGACGCCCGCGTCCGGGCCGCCGCCCGCCGCGGCGCCCAGCACCGAGCCGGTCGCCGGCGCCGCCGCCGCGCCGGCCGAGCTGCCGTCCGCGCCGCCGGCCCGGCCTGTGGCGCCCGAGCCCGTCGCGGCCGCGCCCGAGCCGGTCGGCGCGCCGCCGGCGACGCCCGCGGACGAGGGCGCACCGACAGGGAACCGCCCGGCATGACCCACGAGGACATCGAGGCGACCAAGGCGCCGCTGATGGACCACCTGATCGAGCTGCGGTCGCGGCTCATCAAGTCGCTCATCGCCTTCGCGGTCATGTTCATCCTCTGCTTCGCCTTCGCCAAGCAGATCTACAACGTGCTGGTGTGGCCCTTCGTGTGGGTCGCCGGCCCCGAGAACTCGAAATTCATCTATACGGCGCTGCTGGAGTACTTCGTCACCCAGCTCAAGCTCGCGATGTTCGGCGCGGTGTTCCTCGCCTTCCCGGTGATCGCGACGCAGATCTACATGTTCGTCGCGCCCGGCCTCTACCGCCACGAGCGCAACGCGTTCCTGCCCTATCTTGTGGCAACGCCGATCTTCTTCCTGCTCGGCGCCATGGTCGTCTACTTCCTGGTGATGCCGATGCTGGTGCGCTTCTCGCTCGGCATGCAGCAGCTCGGCGGCGGCCAGACCGCGGACATCGCGCTGCTGCCGAAGGTCGGCGAGTATCTCGGCCTGATGATGAGCCTGGTGCTCGCCTTCGGGGTGGCGTTCCAGCTCCCCGTGATCCTCACGCTGCTCGGGCGCATCGGTATCGTCGATTCCGCGATGCTCAAGGCCAAGCGCCGTTACTTCATCGTCGGTGCCTTCGTCATCGCCGCCGTGCTCACCCCGCCCGACGTGATCTCCCAGCTCTCGCTCGCCGTCCCGCTGATGATCCTCTACGAGGCCGCGATCCATTCGGTCCGCTTCGTCGAGAAGAAGGCGCAGGACGAGGCCGCGAAGGCCGCGGCCGACGCGGCCCCACCGCCGGCCGCCTCGACCCCGACGGGCTGATCTTTCGGGGCCGCCGGTCCCGTCCCGCCCAAGGCCGCACCGTCGCCGCGCGTTCGTGACGATGGTGCTATAAAGGCCCATCGATTCCGCCACGTCCGCGACACGCCGCTAGAGCTCAAGTCATGCATGACATCAAATGGATCCGCGAAAATCCATCGGCCTTCGACGAAGCGCTCAAGCGCCGTGGTCTCTCCGGTCAGGCACAGAACCTAATTTCTATCGATGAGCACCGGCGGGCCATTATCCGAGTGAAAGAGGGGTGCCTTTCTCGGCGAAAGGAGGCGTCCGCGAAGATCGCAGATGCAATGAAACGAAAAGATCAGGCACTCGCTGAATCCTTGATGGCGGAGGTGGCGGACCTAAAAGCTTCGATCTCTCGGCTCGAAGCGGAAGAGGCCGAGGCTGAAGGTCGACTCAATCGGCTCTTGCTTGAGATACCGAATCTGCCGCTGAAAGAAGTGCCCAACGGCGCCGACGAGCACGGCAATGTCGAGCATCACAAGTTCGGCGCCCCGCCGGTGCTGACCTTCACGCCGCGCCAGCACTTCGAGCTTGGCGAAGGCCTCAAGCAGATGGACTTCGAGGCGGCGTCTCGAATGTCGGGCGCGCGCTTCGTGGTGCTGAAGAGCAAGCTCGCCCGGCTGGAGCGCGCGCTCGCCCAGTTCATGCTCGATCTCCACACGACCGAGCACGGCTACACCGAGGTCTCACCGCCGCTGCTGGTGCGTGACGACGCCATGTTCGGCACGGCGCAGCTGCCGAAGTTTTTCGACGATCAGTTCGCGGCCCTCTCGGGTGAGGGGCTCAAATCCGTGGCGCGAGGGGCAGAGCCTGTTTCGCTTGATCCCAATGAAGAAAAACCGTTGGAGTATTTGGGCCTTGCCGCCAACCGTCGCTGGCTCATTCCGACGGCCGAGGTGCCGCTGACCAATCTGGTGCGTGAGCAGATTTTGAATGAGACCGAGCTGCCGCTGCGGCTGACCGCCGGCACCTACTGCTTCCGCGCGGAAGCGGGCGCGGCCGGGCGGGACACCCGCGGTATGATCCGCCAGCACCAGTTCTACAAGGTCGAGCTGGTATCCATTACGACTCCCGAAGAAAGCAAAAACGAGCACGAGCGTATGCTGTCCTGCGCTGAGGAGGTGCTGCGTCGGCTCGGCCTGCACTACCGTGTCATCACCCTGTGCACCGGCGACATGGGCTTCGCGTCGCAGAAGACCTACGACATCGAGGTGTGGCTCCCGGGGCAGGGGATGTTCCGCGAGATCTCGTCCTGCTCAGTATGCGGCGACTTCCAGGCGCGCCGCATGAGCGCGCGCTATCGCACCGCCGAGGGCCGCGCCGTGCGGCCGGTCCACACCCTCAACGGCTCGGGCGTCGCCGTCGGCCGCGCCATGATCGCCGTGATGGAGAACTACCAGCAGGCCGACGGCGCGATCGCCGTCCCCGACGTGCTGCAGCCCTACATGGGCGGGCTGAAGGTCATCGAGGCGACGGCGTGACGACAGCCGTTCCGCCCTCGCCATTTGCCGCGGTCATTCCGGGGCGCGGGCCGAAGGCTCGCGAACCCGGACTCCAGCGGCAGGCTCCTGCTTCGTGGCTGGATTCCGGGTTCGCGCTTTCAGCGCGCCCCGGAATGACGGCTGGCGGACAGGAGCCGTACCGGAGCAGACGATACTGATGCGCATCCTGGTCACCAACGACGACGGCATCCACGCGCCGGGGCTCGACGTCTGCGTCGAGATCGCCCGCGCCCTCTCCGACGACGTCTGGATCGTCGCCCCCGAGTTCGACCAGTCGGGCGTCTCGCACTCGCTGTCGCTCAACGATCCGTTGCGGCTGCGCGCCATCGGGGACCGGCGCTTCGCCGTGAAGGGCACGCCGACCGACTGCGTGATCATGGGGGTGCGCCACGTCGTCGAGGGCAAGCGGCCGGACCTCGTGCTGTCGGGCGTCAACCGCGGCTCCAACGTCGCCGAGGACGTCACCTATTCCGGCACGATCGCGGGCGCCATCGAGGGCACCATCCTCGGCATCCCGTCGATCGCGCTGTCGCAGTCCTACGGGGCGGAGAGCCGCCAGCTCCCGCACTGGGACACCGGGCTGAAGCACGCGCCCGCGCTGATCCGCAGGGTGATCGACACCGGCATCCCGCGCGACGTGCTGATCAACATCAACTTCCCGGACTGCCGGCCGGACGACGTGAAGGGCATCGCGGTGTCGAGCCAGGGCAAGCGCGACATCGACTGGCTGCGCATCGATCCGCGCTACGACGGCCGCGGCAACCCGTATTTCTGGATCGCCTTCGACCGGGTGAAGCGCAAGGAGCCGTCGCGCGGCACCGACCTCGCCGGCCTCGCCGAGAAGCGCATCACCGTCACGCCGCTCCGCCTCGACATGACCGACGAGCCGTTCATGACGACGCTGGCCCAGGTGTTTTCGCGGGACGCGGGCGGCGAATAGCGAGTGGCGAATAGCGGGTGGCGACCAGCGCCAAGGCGCCCGCGAGGATGGTCATTCCGGGGCGGCGCGCAGCGCCGAACCCGGAATCCAGCCGTGAAGTCGGAGTCTGCCGCTGGATTCCGGGTTCGCGGCTTCGCCGCGCCCCGGAATGACTGCCCGCGTGGCTCACGCCGAATAAAAACGGGGCGCCGAAGCGCCCCGTGATGTCCATTCGCTATTCGCTATTCGCTGCTCGCCCGCCCTCACGCCACCGCGGCGCGGTCGAAGGCCTGCGAGAGGATGCGGCTGAGGTTTTCCTGCTGGAAGGGCTTCTGCAGGGTGGGGCGGTTCATGAACTTCTCGGGGAGGCCGCGCTCGCCGTAGCCGGTGGCGAACACGAAGGGCACGCCGCGCTCCTCCAGGATCTCGGCCACCGGGCTGACGGTCTGGCCGTTGAGGTTGACGTCGAGGATCGCCAGGTCGAACGCGCCGGCCTTGGCGAGCTTGACCGCGTCGTCGATCCGGCCCACCGCTCCGGCGATGGTGTATCCGAGGTCCCCGAGCATGTCCTCGAGCAGCATCCGGATCATGATCTCGTCCTCGACGACGAGGATGTTCTTCGAATCGGCGGCTCCGTCGGCCTTGTCCATCTGTGCTCCGTCCCTGTCCTGCCCGTCCGCGGCATGCGCGAAACATGTCGACGGAATGCCCGGTCCGGCCTGCGCCGGACTCGTCCCGCCGGCTGCCGGCGCGGCAGCACCGCCAGCGCGCGGAAGCGTACCGAACGGCGACCCGGACGAGCAAACCCCACGAACAATCCGCACGCGTCGATTTGGTTCCGGATGGCCGTCGAAATTCGTAACCTGCACGGGCTAGCGCCGAGCCTATGGTTGCTACGGCCCGAATGGGGCAAATTGGCGATGAGGCAGGGCAAGAACTCGACTTCATGCCGCGAGGCGGATTTGCGCGCGGGTGACGGCGGAATTTCGGGCGAATCCGATCCCGGAGCGAGTCAGG
>NZ_JAUSUJ010000007.1 GCF_030813915.1 Rhodoplanes tepidamans | reverse complement strand
CCGTCGCCAGAAAGATCCTCGTCATCGCCAACGGCCTCGTCAAAGCCGACGTCGCATACTCGCACGCTTGACATTCAAGACAGTCGCCGGGTTCGGCGCTGCGCGCCGCCCCGGAATGACGGCGAACGGATCACCCGGAAGCAGTCTCACACGATCTCGCCGCGGGCCGCGGCGGCGGCGGTGCGGATCGCCGCGATGTTGGCCTTGTAGGCCTCGGGCGTGCGGCCCTTGAACACGGCCGAGCCGGCGACCAGCACGTTGGCGCCCGCCGCCGCGATGCGGCCGGCATTCTCCGGCGTCACGCCGCCGTCGACCTCGATGTCGATCGGCCGGTCGCCGCACATCGCCCGCAGCCGCCGGATCTTCTCCAGCGCCGCCGGGATGAAGGCCTGGCCGCCGAAGCCCGGATTGACCGACATCACGAGGATCAGGTCGACGTCGTCGACGAGATACTCGACCGTGCTCTCCGGCGTGCCGGGATTGAGCGTGACGCCGGCCTTCTTGCCGAGCCGGCGGATCTCCTGCAGCGAGCGGTGCACGTGCGGGCCCGACTCGACATGCACCGTGACGATGTCCGAGCCGGCCTTGGCGAACGCCTCGAGATAGGGATCGCAGGGGGCGATCATCAGGTGGACGTCGAAGGTCCGGTCGGTGTGCGGGCGCAGCGCCTTCACGACGTCCGGGCCGATCGTGATGTTGGGGACGAAGTGCCCGTCCATCACGTCGACATGGATCCAGTCGGCGCCGGCGTCGACGACGGCGCGGACCTCCTCGCCGAGACGGGCGAAGTCGGCGGACAAAATCGATGGAGCGATCCTGAGGGGGCGATGCATGACACTCACGGATGTGGAGGGCAATTCCGGTTTGTCGCGCAGATCGCGCCGCCGCTCAAGCCGGCGCGGGCGCCTCGCGGCGGCTTTCCCCCGGTCGCGCGGGCCGGCGCGGGGCCCGGCAGAAACTGCCCGCCGGCCCGGGCGGGGGCAGGTCTTGCCGGTTTGTTAACCAGCGGGCCCCTTGAAAGCAAAGGAGAAACCGTCCGGCACGGGGCTTGCTGAGGAGGAGACCAGTTCTATCCGACCAGCGAGACGCACCATGTTCCTCACCGGTTCGGCCCTTTCGGCCCTCGACATCCTGGACTCGCTGAAGAGCCTGTTCGGCTCCAGCTCCAGCTCCTCCGCCTCGTCCGGCACCTCCGGCCAGTTCAAGGTCGACGAGGAGAAAGCCGGCAAGGACAAGACGGCCAAGGCCGATCAGAGCAGCGGCCAGGTCTCCTCCGAGACCATGCGGGCGCTGCTCGCGCTGCAGGCCAAGTCGGGCGGCGGCGTCGCCCTGACGTCCCAGGCCTTCACCCGCTTCGACCGCGACGGCAGCGGCCGGATCAGCAAGACCGAGTTCGACGACATCCTGAACGGCCTCGGCGGCACCTCGGGCGAGAAGCGCACCTCGCTGTTCGAGGCCCTCGACGGCGACGACGACGGCGAGATCACCGAGACCGAGTTCACCTCGGCGCTGTCGCGCCGCGAGAGCACGGCGGAGGCCGCCCTGCGCACCGACGCCACCATGCAGGAGATGTTCCAGCGCCTGCTGCGCCAGCAGCTCGAGATGGTCTCCACCCTGCCGACCGGCCAGAGCGTCCAGCAGCTGATCTGAGCCCTCACATTCCCTGACCCGTCATGCCCGCGCTCGTCGCGGGCATCCACGACCCGGCGGATCTGCAAGGGCAGGATCGTGGACGGCCGGGACGCGCCCCCTTCGCGGAGCACGACGCGGGAGAGGCCCGGACAGGGCCGGAACTCACGCCCCATGCGACACGAAAAAGCCCCGCCGGAGCGGGGCTTTCGCGTCTTGTCCTCAGTCGGCGCGCGAAGGTCCGTGCGCGAAGGTCGATGCGCGAGCGCCGCGGCGCCTCACTGGTCGATGGTGCGCACCACGCTGGAGGTCGGGCGGCCGGCGCCGGCGGTCGGGAGCTTCTCGTTCTTGGCGATCATGGCGTCGTATTGGGCCATCGACTGCAGGCCGTTGGCGCCCACCATGTGGACGACCTTGTAGCCGCCCTTCTTCAGCTCGGCGAGCAGCATCGGAGTCGCCTGCGCGGTGCCGTGCTGGAAGTCGTGCATCAGGATGATGCCCTTGCCGTGCTTCGCCAGCTTGTCCATCACGCGCTTCACGATCTGGTCCGGCTTCTTGATCCGGAAGTCGAACGAGTCGAGGTCGGTCGAGAAGATCGCGACGTTGCGGTCGCCCAGATAGGCGACGGCATCGGCCGGATGCTTGAGCTGCGGGAAGCGGAAGAACGGCGCGATCGGCTGGCCGATGGCGGCCTTGACGGCGCTGATTCCCTTCTCGATCTCCTCCTTCTGCTCGTCCGGCGTCTTCTTCGACAGGTCGACATGCGACCAGGTGTGCGAGCCGACCGAGTGCCCGGCCTCGTAGACCTGCTTGATGATGTCCGGATAGTAGGTCGCGTGCTTGCCGATCGAGAAGAAGATCGCCTTGACGCATTCCTGCTCGAGGGCGCGCAGCACCGCCGGCGTGTTGCCGAGCCAGGGGCCGTCGTCGAAGGTCAGCACCACCTCGCCGGGCTTGAGGAAGTCGTGCTGCTTGAAATGCTCGAAGCCGAAGCCGGGGCCACCCGAGGTGTCGATCAGCACGGTGCGCGAGACGCCGAGCGCCGACGGGTTGGCGCAGGCCGGACCCTTGACGTAGGCCGGGCCGACGAGCGGCGGCAGGTTCGGGTTGGCGGCCTTCGCGGCCGGGGCGGGCGCCGGGGCGGCGGCGGGCGTCGCGACCGGGGTGCCGGCCGGCGCGCCGGGGCGGGCCTGCGGCGGGGTCGCCCGCGGCAGGCCGCCGGCCTGGGCCACCACGATCGGCTCGGCCCCGAGGGCGTCGGCGACCGGGCGGACCACCTGCCGCGGCTCGGCCGCGACGGTCGGGGCCGGGGCTGCGACGGCGGGCGCCGCAGCGGCCGGCGAAACGGCGGGGGCAGCCTGTGAGCCGGTCCCGGCTGGCCACGGCAACCCCTTCTGAGCAAAAACGATTCCGATCGAACCGGCGACCGCCACGACGACGAGACCGGCTACCGCGGTATGGGTGCGCATGGCCTGTTCCTCTCTGGCTCGCTCCCGATTCTCGCTCCCCGATTGCGGCATCGGACGGACACGTCCGCCGCAGCGCGACTCAGTCGGTCGAGAGCCACCCGGCGTTCAATTTATCCGAATTTGTTTACCGAAATCACTCCGTACCGTCGGGATGGCCGGCGCCGGCGCGTGTTTTCGCGAGGTTGAGCAGGATCTGCAACACTCCCGACGGGCGACCCGATCGCCCGGATGGAGGACGCGCATGCCCGACTATCGTGACATCACCCTGGTGGTGGAGGGCGGCGTCGCCCGCATCACCATCGCGCGGCCGGACCGGTACAACGCCTTCCGGGCCGAGACCTGCGAGGAGCTGATCGACGCCTTCACGGCGGCCGGGTGGGACCGCGCGGTCGGCGTGATCGTGCTGACCGGCGAGGGCGACAAGGCGTTCTGCACGGGCGGCGACCAGTCCTCCCACGCCGGCGGCTACGGCGGCCGCGGGTCGATCGGCCTGCCGCTGGAGGAGCTGCACACGGTGATCCGCGACGTGCCCAAGCCGGTGATCGCCCGCGTCGACGGCTTCGCCATCGGCGGCGGCAACGTGCTGGTCACCTGCTGCGATCTCGCCATCGCCTCCGACCGCGCCGTGTTCGGCCAGGTCGGGCCGAAGGTCGGCTCGGTCGATCCGGGCTTCGGCACCGCCTTCCTGGCCCGCGTGGTCGGCGAGAAGAAGGCGCGCGAGATCTGGTTCCTGTGCCGGCGCTACACGGCCGAGCAGGCGCTCGCCATGGGGCTCGTCAACGCCGTGGTGCCGCACGCCGCGCTCGACGCCGAGGTGGCGCGCTGGTGCGACGAGATCCTGGCGCTGAGCCCGACCGCGCTGGCGCTGGCCAAGCGCGCCTTCAACGCGGATTCGGAGTCCATTCGCGGCATCTCGGCGCTCGGCATGCAGGCGGTCGGCCTGTTCTACGAGACGCCGGAGGCCAAGGAGGGCGTCGCCGCGTTCCGCGAGAAGCGGCGGCCGCGCTTCCGCGGGCCGCCCGGCGCCGGCGGCGGCGGCGACCCCGGTCAGGACGGGTAGCGCTGCCGCCAGCTCGGCAGGGCGCCCGGGAACGGCAGCGGCTCGGCCGCGTAGACGCCGCGGGCGATGGCACGGGCCACCACGGTGGCGGCGGCGGTGCCGAGCCGGGCGAGGCCTATCACGGCGTCGCCGAGGATGCGCCGGCCGGTCGCCGCGGCGAACACGATGTCGCCGTCGAGCGGCGTGTGGATCGGGTAGAGGGCGCGCGCCATGCCGTCCTGCGCCATGGTGGCGAGCCGCATCGCATGGGTGCGGCCGAGCGCGGCGTCGGTCGCCACCACGACCAGCGTGGTGCTGACCCGCTGCACGCCCTTCATCACCATGGTGAGGCCGTCGACCGGCATCTTGGAGGGGAAGCCCATGCCGCCGAACTCGCCGGCCTGCTCGAAGGGGCCGGCCCAGAACCACGGCCCGTCGCCGACCGTGGCGCTGCCGACCGCGTTGACGGCGGCGATCGCCGCGACCGTGATGCCGTCCTCGGTGACGGTCGAGGCCGAGCCGAGGCCGCCCTTGAGGTTCACCGTGGTGGCGCCGAGCCCGGCGCCGACGCTGCCCAGCGCGAAGTCCGGGCGGCCGGCGGCGGCGGCCTCGGCGGCGGCGAAGCCGAGCTCGCGATAGGGCGGGTAGGTGCCCCAGGCCTTGTCGCCGCCGTTGATCAGGTCGAACAGCGCGGCGCCCGGCACGATCGGCACCCGCACGTCGCGGATCGCGAAGCCGCGGCCCTGGCCGCGCAGGAACGCCTGGGCGCCGGCACAGGCGTCGAGCCCGAAGGCGGAGCCGCCGGACAGCACGATCGCGTCGATCTTCTCGACCGTGCGGCCGGCGTCGAGCAGGTCGGTCTCGCGGGTGCCGGGGCCGCCGCCGCGCACGTCGCAGGCGGCGATCACCGGCTCCTCGAACAGGACGCAGGTGACGCCGGAGGCGAGCCTGGCGTCGTCGGCGTGGCCGACCGAGACGCCGGCGACGTCGGTGAGGAGGTTGCGACGGGGCGTGGTCGTCATGATCGGAGGTCCCGGATGGAGAAGCCGTCGCGCGTCAGGATGCGGACGAGGTGCGGAACGGCCGCGGCGGCCGTCTCGACACGGTGGAAGGCGGCGCACAGATCCGGCCCGAACTCGTCGGCCGGGCCGACCAGCACGGTGCGGCGCTCGGCCGGCGGCCGCTCCTGCTCGCCCCGGAAGCGGGCCGCGATGGCGAGCTCGTTGCGGGTGCCGACGGCGCCCGGCAGGGACACCAGCGCGTCGGCCGTGAACACGTTGACGTGGTTGCGCGACGGCTGCGCGACCCAGTCCTCGACCCGCGGCGGCAGCGCCGTGAAGACGGCGAGCTCGACATGCGGGTTGGGGTAGGGGCCGGCCTCCGGATCGCGATGCGGCGCGTCGAGCGGGCCGTCCGGCGCGCGCGGCACCATGCCGAGCGACAGGCCGGCGCGGCCGGGCTCGGCGACGAAGCCCTCGGCGGCCGCCGCCATCACGCCGAACCCCGCCCCGGTGAGGAGATGGGCGCCGAGCCGCGCCACCAGCCGGCCGACCTCGCGGGCGAGCGCCGCACGCTCCGACGAGACGGGCGAGCCGCTGCCGAGAACGGCGACGACGGGAAGCTTCTGGCGCATGGAACCGCGAACCTGATCGCCACCACCCGATACGGATTCGCCGGCACGGTCAACCGATCCGCGGGCCCGGAGAGGCCCGGCGGCACCGGCGGGGGGCGCGGCGGCGTCGCGCTTGCCTTGCCGGCGGCGACGGCGCATCACGGGGCCATGACGGACGTCTCCTTCCTGTGGGCCCTGCTCGCCGGGGTGGTCAGCTTCCTCAGCCCCTGCGTGCTGCCGCTGGTGCCGCCCTACCTGGTCTATCTGGCCGGCGCCTCGATCGAGCGGGTGGCCGGCGCCGGCGCGCCCGCCGGCCCGCCGGCGCGCGACCGCCGCGGCACCGTGCTGGCGGCGCTGCTGTTCGTCGCCGGCTTCTCGACCGTGTTCGTCGCGCTGGGCGCCAGCGCCAGCGTGATCGGGCGGCTGCTGCGCGCCTATTCGGACGTGCTGTCGATCGTCGCCGGCGTGGTGATCATCGCCATGGGCCTGCACTTCCTCGGGCTGACCCGGGTCGGCGCGCTGATGCGCGAGAAGCGGCTGCCGATGCCGCGGCCGGTCGGCCTGTGGGGCGCCTATGTGATGGGGCTCGCCTTCGCGTTCGGCTGGACGCCGTGCATCGGGCCGATCCTGGCGACCATCCTGGCGGTCGCCGGCAGCAAGGAGACGGTGCTCAAGGGGGCCGCGCTGCTCGCCGTCTACTCGGCCGGCCTCGGCCTGCCGTTTCTGCTCGCCGCCTTCGCGGTGGAGCCGTTCGCCGCCTTCCTGGCCCGCTTCAAGCGCCATCTCAGCATGGTCGAGAAGGGGATGGGCGCGCTGCTGGTGCTCACCGGCCTCGCCTTCCTGTTCGGCCTGGTCAACCAGGTGAGCTTCCTCCTGCTCGAGTGGTTCCCGGTGCTCGGCACCATCGGCTGACCGGCCGCCGCTCCCGCCCCGGAACCGCTGCCGGGGCGGCCGAAGCGGCCGCCGGGGCGGCCGCCGGCGCCCGGATGCGTCAGGCGCGCCGGACAGACTCGTTGTGCGGCGCGCAAATTCCGTGTCAGGCCGGACGCGACACATCGGCGCGTGCGACGCCGTGTCCGCCCCCCGCAGCGAGCGCGACCCTAGTGCGCCCGGATAGGTCGCTCCGCCGCGAATTCCGCGGCTCCGGGCCCGACCCGTTGCGGCACACGGCCTCCCGCCGACGGGCGGACTCCGGGACCTATCCGGCCGGTGATAGTGCGACGAGCCAGACACATTAGCCGCGGGAAATTACGTATTGCTCCTCGTTGACACTCGGGAATGTAAAGGTAGCATTACACTGGACTGTTAAGACATAACGACGTGAGGCGGCCAGACGGCAGGACTGAAGCGACCGACGCTCCTGGGCTCGACCACATTGTTCTCGTTCTCGCGCGACGGAAGGCACCGCACTGCGTGTCGACCGGTTTCGCACATTCCTTCGAGATGGTGGCCCGGGGACCATCGATCGTTCCGGCGCGGATGCCGGACAGCCTGACAGTGGACGGGGGTCTGCCGGCGGCAGGCTCGGTTCGGCGCGCGACAATTGGGTCGCGCGGCGGGCGCTGACGTGACCGCGTTCGGTGCCGGCGACCAGCCGGCGCTCGCGCGGACCGGCACGACAGATCCGTTCCGCAGCTGGCCGGCCGCTCGCGGCGAGGTTCACGACGGGCGACCGGAATTCGGCGCTCGCGACGTGCGGCAGGCCGGGCGACCGGCCGTCGAAAGCGGGACACTGATGAAGGACTTCAAGTTCAACGAGGACGTGGTCGGCTGGGCGAGGCCATTCGCGCGATGGCTGAACGATGTCGACTGGAACGCGACCTGGCGCACGTTCTCGGTCCAGTATTCCCCCGATGCCATCGGGCGGAATGTCGGTCGTGGCGCTCGCCACGACAAAACCCGGCATGCGGGACGTTTGCAGCGACGGCCCGCGGCTACCTCAATGGAGGGTATACAGATGGCTGAACCAAATCGGAGCCTGTCCGGCCTGACCGAGGAGGAGGCGCTCGAGTTCCACGCCCAGTTCAAGACCACCTTCACGGCCTTCATGGTGATCTGCGTCCTCGCCCACGTCCTCGTGTGGGCCTGGAAGCCCTGGTACTGAGCGAGAGGGGATTTAGGCTATGTCGAACCCGCAAGACGACTACAAGATCTGGCTGGTCCTCAATCCGTCGACCTGGCTGCCCGTGATCTGGATCGCCGCGCTCGTCGTCGCGATCGCGATCCACGCGCTGGTGCTCACCCACCCGCGCTACAGCCACCTCTCGATCGCCGACAAGATCTACGCCGAGAAGGCGAAGTAGTCCGCGCGCCTTCGGCGCTTCTCCTCTTTTCGAGGAGCGTGCGCAGGCGGGTGGCCGGGATCCTCGGATCACGTCCGCCCGTATCGTCGGAAAGGCTTTTCGCCGTTTCGACGAGGTGACGCGTGGTGCCTCGCGGTCCACGCGTCAGCCCTGCGCCGCCGGGCCGGCTCCGGCCGGACGACCGGATGCGTCGGTTGATTGGTGGTGATGCACGTACTACCGAAAACCACGGGTGCCGAAGCTCGCTTCGGCGCCCGTTTTCGTTTCGGGCTCGGCGTGTCTCCCGGGCTTCGGCCTTCCTCCGCGCTCCGGCCGTGCGGCGCTCCGGCCCGGGCTCCGGCTGGGCCGGACTCCGGTGCCGTCCCGGGCCTCCGTCGCGCGTTCCTTCGGTACGGGTGCGGTCGATCGCCGCCGGCGCGCGAAACCCGTCTGCGCGTCCGCGGTTGGACCGGCAGGGGCCCGCGTCCCGCCCGCGCGGACCGTGCGGGCGCCCGACGCGTCCGACCCGCTCGCCCCAGACCCCTCGCGCGCCCCCCTCGCGCGACACACGGGAGCCCGACCGATGCACGCCCAACAGATGATCCGCAGCCACCCCGACATCCGCGGCCATGCCAACGACGCGCTGATCCGCTGCATCGAGGCCTGCTACGCCTGCGCCCAGGCCTGCACCTCGTGCGCCGACGCCTGCCTGGGCGAGGAGATGGTCGACCAGCTCCGCCAGTGCATCCGCCTCGACCTCGACTGCGCCGACGTGTGCCTGGCCACCGGCGCGCTGGCGAGCCGCCGCACCGGCGGCAACGAGGCGGTGCTGTCGAGCATGCTCGGCACCTGTGCGCTCGCCTGCAGCCAGTGCGCCGCCGAATGCGAGCGGCACGCCAAGCACCACGCCCACTGCCGCATCTGCGCAGAGGCCTGCCGGGCCTGCGAGCAGGCCTGCAACGACGCGGTCCGCACCGTGGCGCACTGACCGTGGCGCACCGGCCGGGGCGCACCGACGGCGGCCGGCGGGGACGCCGGACCGAAACGAAAACCCGCCGGGTCGCCCCGGCGGGTCGCGGTGTCGATAGCGCGGTGTCGGTGGTGCGGTGTCGGTGGCGCGTTCGGCCGTCCGCGGCGGCTACTCCGCCTCGAAATAGGACAGCTTGCCGTCCGGGCCCTTCTTCCAGACATAGAGGACGTAGCGGTCCTTCTTCTTGCCGTCGACCAGGTAGCCGTCGTTGGAGACGTCGCCCTTCTTGTCGAACGACAGGGTGCCGAGCACGGTGTCGAACGGCTTGCCGCTCGCCATCACGGCCGCCACCTTCTTCGGGTCGGTGGACTTCGCCTGCTCGATCGCCGCCTTGATGATCTGCACGCCGGCGTAGCTGTACAGCGTGTAGGCCTGCGGCTCGAACCCGCGCTTGCGGAAGACCTCGACGATCGCCGCGTTCTTCGGGTTGGTACGCGGGTCCGGCGAGAAGGTCATCAGGGTGCCCTCGGCGCCGGGGCCGGCGATCGAGGCGAACTCGTCGTCGGCCATGCCGTCGCCGCCCATCATCGGCGCCTTGACGCCCTGGTCGCGCATCTGGCGCAGGATCAGGCCGCCGGTGTCGTGCAGGCCGCCCCAGTAGACGAGGTCCGGATTGGCCGCCTTGAGCTTGGAGACCAGCGCCGTGAAGTCCTTGTCGTCCTTGTTGACGCCCTCGTAGAGGACCTCCTTGACGCCCTTGGCGTTCATCGCCTTGCGGGTCTCGTCGGCCAGCCCCTGGCCGTAGGTCGTCTTGTCGTGGATGACGGCGACGCGCTTGCCCTTGAAGCGGTCGGCGATGATGGCGCCGGCCATGCCGCCCTGCTGGTCGTCGCGGCCGCAGACGCGGAACATGTTCCACATCTTGCGCTCGGTGATCTTCGGGTTGGTGGCGGCCGGGGTGACCGACAGCATGCCGTTGTCCTGATAGACCTCCGAGGCCGGCATGGTGACGCCGGAGTTGAAGTGGCCGACCACGAACTTGACGCCGTCGGCCGCGAACTTGTTGGCGACCGACACGCCCTCCTTGGGGTCGCCGCGGTCGTCGCCGGCGGACAGCTCGATCTTCTGGCCCATGATGCCGCCGGCCGCGTTGATGTCGGCAACCGCCTGCTCGACGCCCTGCTTGAGCTGCGCCCCGAAGGCGGCGCTGCCGCCCGTCATCGGGCCGCCGACGCCCATGCGGATCTGCGCCTGCGCGCCGTCCGTGGTGGCGAGGCCGAGCGCCAGGCCGAGCGCGAGGCCGAATGGGAGGACCTTGGTCCCGCCGTGGATCATCGATCACCTCCTGCAATGGTCGTGGGCCATGGGTGTGGCCATGGACGGGTGGCGCCGCGGCGCCCGTTCGGACCGGCACGATCCCGCATTTGACACGGAATCGGGGCGGAAAGTTATCCGGCAACGCCGGCCGGGCCGGCCGTCCCGCCCGCGGCGCGGTGCCGCGCCGGCGCTCCGGCGGCGGCGGCCGCCGCCGGCTCAGTCGGGGGCGCTCGGCGCCAGCAGGAAACCGTACTGGCGCGCCATCTGGCGCCGCCGGGTGGTGCGGAAGCCGAGAAGCGCGATGGCGATCAGGATCGCGGTGTCGACCGCGTAGAACCAGGGCGACAACAGCGTCCCGTCGAACAGCGCGAAGTGGACGAAGCGCACCGCGAAGCCGAGCACCAGCATGGCCAGCGCCGCCGTCCACCACGGCCGCCAGATCCGCGCGATGGCGCGGCCCGACAGCCAAGCGCCGGCGCCGCCCAGCACGACGGTGACCAGCAGGAACACGCCGAAGGAGTTTTCCTCGTAGAGCAGGCCTTGCATGTCGGCGCCCCGGTTTCATTGCCGGTCATTCCGGGACGCGCGGAACGCGCGGACCCGGAATCCAGCCGCGCGTGCGGCGTTCGTGTCTGGATTCCGGGTTCGCTGGCCTTCGGCCAGCGCCCCGGAATGACGGTACGACATCGCGACCACGTCTAGTGCCCCGTGGTCGCCGCCTCGCGGCGGCCGCCTTCGAGATAGGCGGCCTTGACCTCGGGCCGCTCGAGGAGCTCGCGCCCGCTGCCCGTCATGGTGATGGTGCCGTTGACCATCACATAGGCGCGGTGGGCGAGCTTGAGCGCATGGAAGGCGTTCTGCTCGACCAGGAACACGGTGAGGCCGCGCGAGCGGTTCAGCTCGCGCACGATGTCGAAGATCGCCTGGGCGATCAGGGGCGCGAGCCCTAGCGACGGCTCGTCGAGCAGCAGGAGCCGCGGCCGGCTCATCAGGGCGCGGGCGATGGCGAGCATCTGCTGCTCGCCGCCGGAGAGCGTGCCGCCGCGCTGGCCGATGCGCTCGGCGAGCCGCGGGAAGAAGGCGAGCACGCGGTCGAGCTCGGCCGGGTCGGCGTCGCGGCCGGCCGCCACCATGCCCATCTGCAGGTTCTCCAGCACGGTCATGCGGCCGAAGATGCGCCGCCCCTCGGGCGACTGGGCGATGCGCAGGCGGGCGATCTCGTGGGTCGGCAGCGCCGTGATGTCGCGGCCGTCGAACACGATGCGGCCCTCGCGGGCGCGCGGGTTGCCGCAGATGGTCATCATCAGGGTCGACTTGCCGGCCCCGTTGGCGCCGATCAGGGTGACGATCTCGCCCTCGTGCACGGCGAGATCGACGCCCTTCAGCGCCATGATGCTCCCGTAATAGGTCTTCACGCCGCGCACGGCGAGCAGCGGCTCAGCCATGGCGGGACTCCGTCCAGACGACGGTCATTCCGGGGCGCACCACCCGGATCGGCGCTGCGCGCCGTCCGAGTGCAGGCTCCGGTGCGAACCCGGAATCCAGCAACAAACTCCGAGCCCGTGGCTGGATTCCGGGTTCGGCGCGTCGCGCCGCCCCGGAACGACCAGCAGAGCAGTTCGCCTCTGTCCTCACAGCCCGACCTCCGCCTCGACGGCCTCGACCTCGTCGTCGGCGACGCCCAGATAGGCGGCGATCACCTTCTGGTCGTTGCGGACCTCCTCGGGGGTGCCGTCGGCGATCTTGACGCCGTAGTCGAGCACGACGACGTGGTCGGAGATCTCCATCACCACGCTCATGTCGTGCTCGATCAGCAGCACCGAGGTCGCGTGGCGGTCGCGGATGGTCAGGATCAGCTCGTTGAGCGCCGCGCTCTCGCGCGGATTGAGGCCGGCGGCGGGCTCGTCGAGGCACAGCAGCACCGGGTCGGTGCACATGGCGCGGGCGATCTCGAGCCGCCGCTGGGCGCCGTAGGGCAGGGCGCCGGCCGGCTCGTCGGCGCGGTCGAGGAGACCGGTCAGCGCCAGCCAGTGCTTCGCCTTGTCGATGGCGGCGCGCTCGGCCCGCCGGTAGCTCGCGACGCCGAGCACGCCGAGCAGGGAGAAGCCGGAGGCCAGCATCAGCGGCGCGTGCTGGGCGACCAGCAGGTTCTCCAGCACGGTCATGCCGGAGAACAGCCGGATGTTCTGGAAGGTGCGCGCCACCTTGGCCTGGCGCGACACCAGGTGGTCGGGCATGCGCTCGAGCAGGAACAGGCCGCCATTGGCGAGCGTCAGGTGGCGGTCGCCGCGCCGGGTCAGCGCCTCCAGCTCGTCCCACAGCCCCGCCTCGCCGTGCACCACGGCGATGCGGCCCTCGGTCGGCTTGTAGAAGCCGGTGATGCAGTTGAACACCGTGGTCTTGCCCGCGCCGTTGGGGCCGATCAGCGCCGTGATCTCGCCGCGCCGCGCCGTGAAGCCGAGGTCGCCGACGGCGACGAGCCCGCCGAACCGCATGGTCAGGTGCTCGACCCGGAGCAGGGGAGGCGCCACCGCCATCAGCCGTGACCCTCCTTGACGAGCGAGCCGGCGACGGCCTTGCGCTCCTTCAGGAACACGGAGGGCGCGCGCGACGAGATCAGGCCGCGCGGCTTCCAGATCATGATCAGCACCATGGCGAAGCCGAACAGCAGCATGCGGTACTGGGTCGGGTCGAACTCGCGGCCGAACACCTCCTTGAGGACGTCGAGCTCGCGCAGGAGCTCGGTGCCGCCGATCATCGCCACCGCCGCGACGGCGACGCCGATCTGGCTGCCCATGCCGCCCAGCACCACGATGGCGACGATGGTGGCCGATTCCATGAAGGTGAAGCTCTCCGGCGAGATGAAGCCCTGGCGGGCGGCGAAGAACGAGCCGGCGAAGCCGCCGAACATGGCGCCGATGGCGAAGGCGGTGAGCTTGGTGGTCGTGGTGTCGATGCCGAGCGAGCGGCAGGCGATCTCGTCCTCGCGCAGCGCCTCCCAGGCGCGGCCGATCGGCAGCCGCCTGAGCCGCACGGTCACGAAGGCGGTGAGCAGGGCGAGCGCCAGGATGATGTAGTAGAGGAAGATCCCGCGATAGATCGGCGAGAATTCCAGCCCGAAGACGGCGGCGAAGCCCTCGTCGGAGGCGTTGAACGGGATGCCGAAGAAGGTCGGGCGCGGGATCCCGCTGATGCCGGCGTAGCCGTTGGTCACCGGCACCCAGTTGATCAGAACGAGCCGGATGATCTCGCCGAAGGCCAGCGTCACGATGGCGAGATAGTCGCCGCGCAGCCGCAGCACCGGGAAGCCCAGGATGATGCCCCAGAACGCCGCGAGAATGCCGGCGAGCGGCAGCAGGGTGAAGAACGAGAAGCCGAACTCCTTGGCCAGCAGCGCGTAGGCGTAGGCGCCGACCGCGTAGAAGGCGACGTAGCCGAGATCGAGGAGGCCGGCGAGCCCGACCACGATGTTCAGGCCGAAGCCGAGCATCACGTAGATCAGGATCTGGATGCCGAAATTGTCGATCCACTTCACCGAGCCCTGCATGCCGGTGAGCCACAGGGCGAGGAACGGGAAGACGATCACGAAGCCGACGGCGAAAGGCGGGAACCAGCGCCCGAAGGCGGCCGCGGCGCGCGCCAGCGCGGCGTTCTCGTGCGGTACCCGGCGGCCGCGCCGCTCCCGCCACGGCGCGATCAGGAGAGAGTTGACCAGGCTGCCGCCGACCACCATGGCGACCAGGACGACGAGCAGCGGCCAGCGGGTGTCGAGCCTGAGCTCGCCGCGGATGTCCTGCACGGCCTGCAGGCCGATCAGCGGCACGAACACGGCGAGCGCGACGCCGCCCCAGATCGCGGCGTCCCTGGCGGCGCGCAGCGCCATCGCGCCGGCGCCAGCGGGACGAGCGCCATCGGGACTCATGCGGCGCCCCGCGTCACGCAGGTCGCTTCGCCTCTCCCCGGCGGGGAGAGGTCGACGCGCGTAGCGCGGCGGGTGAGGGGGCGCCGAGACCGATCGCTTGCGCCTACGCCCCTCACCCCGGTCGCGAGCTGCGCTCGCCACCGACCCTCTCCCCTCGGGAGAGGGTGAGACGGTCCGCCGCGCCGTGACCGCTCCGCCCGCATCGTCACACCTTCTCCACCTCGGGACGGCCGAGCAGGCCCTGGGGCAGGAAGATCAGCACGATGGCGAGGATCGAGAAGGCGGCGACGTCCTTGTAGTCGATCGAGAAGTAGGCCGACCACAGGGTCTCGACGAGGCCGATCAGCAGGCCGCCGATCACCGCCCCGGGCAGCGAGCCGATGCCGCCCAGCACGGCGGCCGTGAACGCCTTGACGCCCGGCGTGAAGCCGTCGGCGAAGCTGATCACGCCGTAGTACATGAGGTACATGGTGCCGGCGACGGCGGCCAGCGCGGCGCCGATCACGAAGGTGATCGAGATGGTGCGGTCGACGTCGACGCCGAGCAGCGCCGCCATCTTCTGGTCCTGCTCGCAGGCGCGCTGGGCGCGGCCCAGCGCGGTGCGGCTGACCACCCACCAGAAGCAGGCGAGCAGCACCGCGGTGACCACCCACACCATGATCTGCTTGTAGGACAGGGTGACCTGGTAGCCGCCGCCGTCCATCAGCACGAACTCGCCGGACAGCAGCGGCGGGATCGACTTGTTGCGCGGGCCCTGCGCCACCTGGATGAAGTTCGACAGGAAGATCGACATGCCGATCGCCGAGATCAGCGGGGCGAGCCGGAACGAGCCGCGCAGCGGCCGGTAGGCGAGGCGCTCGATCCCCCAGTTCAGCACCGCGGTCAGCGCCATGGCGACGATCAGCACGATGAACAGCGCCAGCGTCACCGAGCCGATGCCGATCCAGGTGGTCAGCACCAGGAAGGCGATCAGGGCGATGAAGGCCGACACCATGAAGACGTCGCCATGGGCGAAGTTCACCATCCCGATGATGCCGAACACCATGGTGTAGCCGATGGCGATCAGGCCGTAGATGGATCCGAGCGTGATCCCGTTGATCAGCTGCTGAACGAAGATGTCCATGCGTTCGTCCGTGCCCCCGCTAGCCCGCTCGCCATGTCGGCCGGCGCGGCCGCCCGCGGCCCCCACCGCTGTCGCAACCGTACGTTTCCATTTCTAACAGTGGGCCCCCGGCCCGGCAACGCTCGATCATGTCGCGGGATTTTCCCCCCGGGGCGGGTGGTCCGCCGGTCCGGCTGCGCCTTGCAAGGAGGATGCCTGACCCCGCCCGGCGGCAGCCTCCGGCCCGTCCGTCGGTCGTGGCCGGGCTCGTCCCGGCCATCCACGCCTTTGTCGTCGAACGGCTTTCGAGACGTGGATGGCCGGCACGAGGCCGGGCATGGCGAGCCGGCATCGGCGGCCGCCGGTCCGAGCCGGTGGAGCCGGGGCGGCCGTGACTGTTTTGCGGGCGCTCCGCCGGCCGAGGATGCAGCCGGAAGTATTCGGACCGCACCGGTGCGACGGAATGCGCAAGGCCCGAGCAGGAGAGAAGCGGAAAGCGTGCAGTCGGCTGAAAGACGGAAGGAGTGATCGCATCGTATACGATGCACGGTCGGCAGGCGGTACGATCACGAAGTCGTTAGACATGCTCTCGTCTTGATCTCGGCGCAATCGCCGGCCCAAATCCGCGTCGGGCTGGACAACGAGAGGACGTCACATGACGCAGGACACCAGGACCCCCCAGCAGAACCAGGGCCAGCAGCGCGGCCAGCACCAGCAGCACCAGCAGGGCCAGCACCAGCAGGGCCAGCATCGCGACCCGGCCGCGCCGCAGCAGCAGGGCCAGCACCGCGATCCGGGCGCGCCGCAGCATCGCCAGCAGCAGCAACAGCAACAGCAGCAGCAGCAGAGCGACCGGCGCCAGGATCAGCAGCATCAGGATCAGCAGCGCCAGGATCACCAGCGTCAGCAGGGCCAGCACGGCGGCGCGCCGTCGGGCGGACAGCACGGCCAGCGCTGACGGCGCACACCCTCACGGGAGCCCCGCTGCGCGGCAGCGGGGCGTCCCGGCGGCCGCGGCGCCGGCGCGGTCCCGGCCGCCGGCCCGCGCCGCCAGGATCGCCGCGGCGATCGCCGCCAGGATCCCCGCGAGGATCGCCGCGGACGCATTCCGAAACCCGCGGGCGTGGCGTAAGCTGGCGCCATGATCTCCGCGACGGCGACCCCCGCGACCGCGCTCCCGCTGTTCCACCTCTACGGCGATCCGCCGGAGGACCAGGCGTTCGACTTCGTCCATGTCGAGACGATCTCGTCGCGCTCGACCCGCCACGCCTGGACGATCCGGGCGCATCGCCACCGCAACCTCTTCCAGATCCTGCTGATCGCCGCGGGCGGCGGCGAGATGAGCCACGAGGCGGCGACGCGGCCGTTCGCGGCGCCCTGCGCCATCCTGGTGCCGGCCACCGTGGCGCACGGCTTCCGGTTCCGGCCCGGAGAGACGGAAGGCTTCGTCGTCACCTTCACGGAGGACGTGGCGCACGGGCTCGGCGAGCGCTCCGGCGAGGCCCTGGCGCGGCTGCGGGCGCTCGCCGCCGACCCGGTGGTGCCGATCGCCGAGGCGGCCGAGGCGGCGCGGCTCGACGCGCTGTTCCGCGACCTGCACGAGGAGCACTTTCTCGCCCGCGAGGGCTACCGGCTGGCGATGCGCGCCCATCTGGCGCTGATCGCCATCGCGGTGGCGCGGCTCGCCGCCGGGCGCGAGCGCGCCCATGCGCACGGCGCGCCGTCGCTCGCCTCGGCGGCGCCGGTGGTCGAGGCGCTGCGGCAGCTCGTCGAGGCGCATTTCCGCAGCGAGCGCCGGCTCGCCTTCTACGCCGAACGGCTCGCCATGACGGCCGACCGGCTCAACGACCACGTCAAGCGCGCCACCGGCGTCACGGCCGGCCACCTGATCCGCCAGCGCGTCGTCACCGAGGCCAAGCGCCAGCTCGTCTTTACGCTGCAGCCGATCCACGAGATCGGCTTCGACCTGTCCTTCGCGGACCCGTCGCACTTCACCCGCTTCTTCCGCAAGCAGACCGGGATGACGCCGCAGGCGTTTCGCGATCAGGGCGGCGGGTGACGGACCGGGCGGCCCGGCCTACCGGCCGGGGGCGGAGGCGGCCGAGGAGGTCGACAGCGGGCTGGCCGGCGCCGGCTTCGCCGCCTGCGGCTTCGCCGTCTGCGGCTTCGCCGTCTGCCGCTTCGGGGCCTGCTGTTTCGGAGCCTGCGGCTTTGCCGCCGTCGTGGACGAGGGCGCCTGCCGCACCGAGCCCCACGGATCGACCACGGTCTGCTTCTCGGGGATCTTCCGGATCGCGCCGCGATAGGCCTCGTCGACGGCCTTCTCCTTCTCGATCTCTTCCGAGGTCAGCTTCCTGGTCGAGCCGCCGATGTCGAGGGACGGGGCCGCGATCTGGGCGAGGGCGGGTCCGCCCGTCAGGGCCAGCGCGACGGCCGCGCCGACCGCAATTCCGAACAACGTCTTCACGTCAGCACCTCGAGTGTCGTCGAGGGCTTGGTAATAGCCGTTTCGGGCGAGGATGTGGTCGAAATTTTACGCGGTGTTTCGCGTCGCCGGCGCCGGCCTCAGGCCTGCGGATGCTGCGCGGCGGCGCGCGGCACCGGCACCGGCGCGCGCTCCATGTAGGCCGTCACCACCGCCTCGGTGAGATCGACCAGCCGGCGCGGCGGCATGCGGCTGGGGTCGAAGACCTCGTCGCCGCACCAGCGCCGCACCAGATCGCCCATGTCGGGCTCGATGGCGGCGCCCGCCATCCACCAGTAGGGGAAGCGGCGCTCGTCGACGGTCGTCTGGTCGGCCAGCACGATGTCGGAGTGGCGCGCGTCGCAGGCGATGCGCTGATACGCCGTGGTGACCGGGCCGGGCCGTCCCTCCAGCACCTGCACGACCCAGCGGTGGTCCATGATCATGGCGCCGGTGATGCCGTGCTGGCGGTTGTTGGCGATCGACGCCTGGAGGATGTCGGCGAGCTGGTCGGCGATCGCCTCCTGCTGGCGGCCGACGCGCTGGCGGCTGTAATAGACGACGCGGAGCAGGCTCATGGGGGTCTCCTCGGATGCGACGGAGTCCCGGCGGCCCGTCTGATCGTCGCGAGCGCTACCACAAGCCGAAGGCGAAGTCCCGCGGCGGTGCACCACGATTCCGCGACAAAACGCGCTGCAGCGCACGCATTCTCGCGCGTTGGTATGACAAGTCTGAAGAACTCGGCACAGCCGGGGGCGCGTGATTCGACGAAAGGCGTAGACGCCACCCCGGCAGGACAGGGCCCGCCGCCGCGGCGTCGAGCGTCACGACATCAGGAAGCCCAGCACCTCGGTGTTGAAGGCGGCCGCCTGCTCGATGTTGGAGATGTGGGCGGCGTCCAGGATGGTGAGCTGGGCGCCCGGCACGCGGCGGCGGATGAAGTCGTTCGCCTCGATCGGCGTCGACTGGTCGAAGCGGCCGGCGACCACGAAGGTCGGCACTGCGATCTTCTCCAGGAGGTCGCGCAGATCCATGTCGCGCACCGCCTCGCAATTGGCGACGTAGCCGTCGACCGGCGTCTTCAGGAACACGGCGCGGATCTTCTCCACGGCGGCGGGATCCGTCTCGCGGAAGTCCTGGGTGAACCAGATGCCCATCACCTTGTCGGCGATCGCCGCGAGGCCGCCGGCCCGCACCGTGGCGATGCGGTCGTGCCACGGCTGCTTGTCCGGCATGACGCTCGTGGTGTTGGACAGCACCAGCTTGCGCAGCCGCTGCGGCGCGTTGGCGCCGAGCCACTGGCCGACCATGCCGCCCATCGACAGGCCGACCCAGTGCACCGTGTCGAGCCCGAGCCCGTCCATGACGGCGAGCGCGTCGCGGCCGAGCTGGGCGATGGAGTAGGGGCCGGGCGTCACGCCGGAGCGGCCGTGGCCGCGGCGGTCGTAGCGGACCACCCGGAAGTGGCGCGTGAACGGCGCCACCTGCGGGTCCCACATCGTCAGGTCGGTGCCGAGCGAGTTGGAGAACATCACGGCGGGGGCGTCGGCCGGCCCCTCCACCTCGACATGGAGGGCGCAGCCCTCCGACACGATCTCCGGCATCTGCGATCCCCCGTGCGTCCCGCGCCGTCCGTCCGCTATGCGCCCGCCTCGGGCGGCGGGGGCGAGACGGCGGCGGCGAACTTGGTGAAGAACTCGTCGGCCATCTTCTTGGAGGCGCCGGCGACCAGCCGCTGGCCGAGCTGGGCGAGCTTGCCGCCGATCTGCGCCTCGACGTTGTAGGACAGCAGCGTGCCGCCGTCCGTCTCGGCGAGCGCCACCACGGCGCCGCCCTTGGCGAAGCCGGCGACGCCGCCCTCGCCCTCGCCGGCGATGCGGTAGCCGTTCGGCGGGTCGAGATCGGTGAGCCGCACCTTGCCCTTCCAGCGCGCCTTCACGGGCCCGATCTTGGTCACGGCGACGGCCTGGAACTCGGTGTCCGACAGGCGGTCGAGCATCTCGCATCCCGGAATGCAGACGCGCAGCACGTCGGGATCGTTGAGCTTGTCCCACACGGTCTCGCGCGAGGCGGGCAGCTGCACCTCGCCGGACATCGTCATCGCCATCGGCCGCTCCGTTGGTTCGGGGGGCGCGCCGGGCCGGCCCGGTGCGCGGGCGCCATCATAGGGCCGGTTCCGCCGGAGGAAAGGGGGCTGCCGGGCCTGCCGGACATGCTCTACCATGGCGGCCGCGACGCCCCGCGGCCGGAATCGAACCGGCGGGGCGCCGCCAACAACGACACCGGGTCGGAACGCTGCAACGGAGGAACGTGATGATCGTGGTCCCGTGGTCGGCCGGCCTGGCGGCCGCCGTGCTGCTCGCCTTCGGCCTTTCGCTCGTCGACACCCGCCCGGCCGTCGCCCAGGGCGGGATCGTCTGCCAGTACGGGCCGGCCTCGTACCGGCGCTGCTGCGCCCAGTCCTACGCCCGCAAGCCGAGCCTCGGCGCCAGCGCGCGCGCCAACGACATCGACGCCTGCATGGGCAAGGGCGGCAAGAAATCCGGCAAGTCGTCGAGCAAGAAGTCCTGACCGCGCGTGACCGCGCCTGCGGCGCGCCCGCGGGCGCGCCGTCCTCCGATCGTCCTCCCTCGCCGTCGTGCCACGCCCGCGGGTCTCGTCCCGCGCAAAAAACGTCCAAGGATCCGACCATGAGTCAGCCGACCGACCTCCGTGCCGCGCCCGTCGCCGACGCGCGCGGCGCGCCGCATGTGCGCCGCTTCGCCGAGCAGCGCTGGGTGATCGACAACGTCATCCGGGCGAACGGCATCGACTGGGACCAGCCGCGCTCGGTCTATCTCAACGGCCCGTGCGGCACCGAGGCGAACGCCGACTTCGCCGGCATCCGCGAGCGGGTGAAGAAGATGGCCGACATCGGCCCCGCCTTCGAGGCGGTGGCGCGGCGGCGCGAGGCCAAGGCGCAGGCCGCCGAGGCCGACGGCCACCTGGTCACGGCGCGCGACAACTACTACATGGCGGCCGTGCACTGGGCGGCGGCGCAGTGGCCCTACGAGCGCAACGACGCGCCGAACCTGTTCTGCAACGAGCGCAAGCGCGCCTGCTTCGGGAAATACGCGGCGCTCGCCGATCACCGGGTCGAGCCGGTGTGGATTCCGTTCGAGGGCCGGGCGCTGCCGGCCTGGTTCCACCTGCCGCCGAACTACGCGGGCGGCCGGGTGCCGGTGGTGATCGCGGTGCCCGGCATGGACAGCTTCAAGGAAGCCCAGGTGGCGCTCGCCAACGACCGCTTCCTCGCGCGCGGCGTCGCCGTGCTGGCGATCGACGGGCCCGGCCAGTACGAGGCGCCGATCCTCGGGATCTACTTCTCCACCGAGCGCTGGGCCGCGGCCGGCAAGCCGATCGTCGACTGGCTCGTCGCGCGGCCGGAGGTCGATGCGGAGCGGATCGGCGTCTCGGCGATCTCGTTCGGCTCGTTCTTCGGCACCATCCTCACCGCGCACGAGCCGCGCATCAAGGCCTGCGCCGTGATGTCGGTGTGCCACGAGCCGGGGGGCGAGACGATCTTCCAGCAGGCCTGCCCGACCTTCAAGACGCGCTTCATGTACATGTCGGGCATCAGCGACGAGGCGGAGTTCGACGACTTCCGCAAGACCATCACCTGGGAGGGGCACGCCGAGCGCATCACGGCGCCGTATCTGTGCGTCGCCGGCGAGTGCGAGGAGCTGTCGCCGCTCGAGCATTCCGAGCGGCTGCTCGCCGCGCTGAAGGGCCCGAAGCGCTTCGTCGTCTATCAGGAGTCGCGCCACTCGGTCGGCAACGTCGCGGCGACCAATCTCGGGCCGTTCCCCACCACCATGATCGCCGACTGGCTGCTCGACCGCCTGAACGGCAGGCCGATGGCGAGCGAGCGCTGGTTCGTGCGCGCCACCGGCCAGATCGAGAAGACGCCGCTGTGAGGGCGGGGCGGCTCGTTCCCCTCTCCCCTCGCGGGTCGCGCAATTGCGCGACAAGAGGGTGGCTCGCCGCGAAGCGGCGAGACGGGTGAGGGGGGGCTTCCACAAGTTCTGAGCTCGCGGCTCGCCCCCTCGCCCGCCCTCGCGTTCCGCGAGGGCACCCTCTCCCGCGAGGGGAGAGGTTTGGAAGGAGGCCGCGCGGCGTTCTCGGGCCGGTCGTCCCGTGCTCCGATCAGTACTTCGCCTGCACGGGCAGGGGGGTGTTGAACAGGTAGTTCACCCCGAGCTTGGCGACGTGGGCGTCCTGGCTCACCGAGCGGTTGTCGACGACCGCGAGGGCCGGCGGCAGGCCGAAGCCGACCGTGTCGTCGCCGAGCGCGACGTAGTCGTATTCGAGCTTCACCGAGACGTTCGGCAGCACCGCGTGCTCGAGGCCGGCGCCGATGGTCCAGCCCCAGCGGTTGGTGGTGGCCTCGTGGATGGTGCCGCCGACGCCGACCAGATTCAGCTCGCGCCGGTCGCGGGCGAAGGCGGCGCCGCCCTTCACGTAGACGAGGCTGCGGTCGAAGGCCCAGCCGGCCCGGCCCGTGAGGGTGGCGAGCATCTCCAGCTGGCTGCGGCAGTCGACGCCGCCGACCAGCGGGTTCAGGCCGACGAAGCAGGTGTTGGTGCCGTCGAGATTGGCGGCGCTCGCATCCGCCTCGACGCCGAGCACCACCGACCCGATCTGATGGTTGTAGCCGACCTGGCCGCCGGCCAGCCAGCCGCCGCTGCCGATGTCGTCGCCGAAGATCTGCGGGCCGAACGGATTGCTCCAGTCCTCGCTCGCATGGCCGCCGCCGACATGGAGGCCGGCATAGACGCCGGTCCAGCGCGTGGCCGGGCCGCCGAGCGCGAGCAGGCCGGCGATCGGGCCGATGGCGCGGGTCGGGGTCACCGGGCCGGTCTGGCCGAACCGGTAGTTCAGGCCGAGCCGCACGTCCTGCACGGTCTGCTTCACGTCGACCGGGATGACGCCGCCGAACTGGTCGGTCATCGCCACCGACCGGCTGCCGAAGTCGGACCAGTTGTACTCGACCTTGGCGGTCCAGTTCGGCATCAGGCCGTATTCGAGGCCGGAGCCGACCGTCCAGCCGGTGCGGGTCTCGTCCGCCGTGTAGGCGTTGGGGATCTCGTTGTAGAGCATCGACTGCTTGGTCTGCAGCCAGGCGACGCCGGCCTTGCCGTAGAGCAGCACGTTGCCGAACGCCCAGCCGAGCCGGCCGGTCAGCATGCCGAGCCCGTCGGCGTGGGCGTTGCAGGTGTAGACGCGGCCGCACGGCGCGTTGCCGTCGAGGTCGCTCCAGCTGAAGCTGCCCTCGACGCCGACCACCCACCGGCCGAGCTGCCAGTCGGCGCCGATCTGGCCGCCGACCAGGTTGCCGTCGACGTCGTTCCACGCCTCGCGGCCGGTGCCGGTCGCGGTGGTCCATTCGGTGCGGCCCCAGGCGGCGCCCGCATGGGCGCCGACATAGACGCCGGTCCAGCTCCAGCCCGCCGGCGCCGCCGCCGGGGCCTTGAAGACGCCGGCCGCGGCCGGTGCCGCGATCTCGCCGCCGGTGCTGTCGAAGGCGTAGGAGGTCTGCAGGAAGCCGCCCCAGCGCTCGGCCGTGAACTTCATCGGCGAGTCGGTCGTCGAGCCGGGGAACTCGGTCCGCGCGTCGGTCGTCGTGTAGTACCAGTAGCGGCCGCCGACGCCGACGCTCCACTGCGGCGTCACCGCGTAGGAGACCACCGCCTCGACCTGGCCGCCCCAGCCGCGCCCGGATTCGATCTGCGGGTTGATGTCGTCGCGGTACCAGTGGTTGTCGTAGCCGGTGCGGCTGGCATAGGGCAGGATCGCCCCGTCGACCTCCAGGCGGATGCGGTTCGTGAGCTGGAGCTGGGTGTTGAGGCCGACCGCGAAGCCGCGCCACGTCTCGGTCTCGCTCAGGCCCAGGAAGGTCGTCGAGATCGCCGGCGCGCAGGTGCTGTCGCCGGCGATCTGGGCGCAGCCGAAGCCGTTGCCCCGCTCGTGGAAGTAACGATAGCCCACATAGGCGCCGAGCTTGCCCACCGGGCCGGTGACGACGTTCCAGCCGATGTCCGCGCCGGCGTAGCGCAGGCGGCCGTCCTTCATCTCCGAGACCGTGTTGGAGTAGAAGTCCTGGGCCGGGAAGTCCTCGTCGTGCAGGGTGCCGTTGGTGAGCGCGCCGGCGCCGAAATAGCCCTTCACGAACAGGCCGCTGCGGTGGTCGAAGCGGCCGAAGGTCTCGCCCGCGATGCCGGTCATGTCGACATAGCTGAGCCGCGAGTTGAGCCGGTTCGGATCGCCGCTGTCCATCAGGTCCTTCTGGTAGCGCCCGTCGGAGAACCAGACGCGGGTGCCGACCTCGATGGTCCAGGCCGGCACGGCCGGGCCGGGCGCCGCCTTCACCGGGACGCCGGCGCTGCCGCCGGCGGCCGGCAGGCCGGACGGCAGGCCGGGGAGGCCCCAGTCGAGCCGCCGGTTGATTCCGACCTTCACGCGGTGGATGTCCTGGCGGGTCTCGATCTCGTAGCTCACCGCCGCGTCCGCGACCGTCGTCTGGTCGGCGCCGAAGTGCAGGTAGTCGTATTCGAGCTTGGCGGACCACACCGGCGACACGGCGTATTCGACGCCGCCGCCGACCGTCCAGCCGAACCGGTGGCTGTCGCCCTTCAGCGGATTTTCGGCGTCGTAGGCGGTGAGGATGTGCTCGGCATGCGCATAGGCGGCGCCGGCACGGCCGTAGAGCAGCACGTTGTCGAAGGTCCAGCCGAGCCGGCCGGTGAGCGTGCCCATCGCGTCGACGCGGGTGTTGCAGATGGCCATCGCCAGGGCGCAGCGGGCGTTGCCGTCGAGATCGGCGGCACTGCCCTCGAGCTCGACGCCGAGCACCCACGGCCCGGTCTGGTAGTTGTAGCCGATCTGCGCGCCGGCGAAGCCGCCGCCCGCGGTTCCGGTGCCCTCGAAGCGCGGCAGCGTGGCGAGCATGCCGGTGCCGCCCAGCCAGTCGGTGCGGTCCCAGGCGTTGCCGGCGTGGCTGCCGAGATAGAGCCCGGTCCAGCTCCAGACCGCCGCGGCCGGCGCCGGCGCGGGCATCCGGGCCGGCAGGTCGGCCGCTCCCGCCGGCAGCACGCCCGCCGCCATCACGCCGATCACCGACACCCCGGCCAGAAAGGTCGCTCGCATGTCCCACCGTTCCCCGTGCACGAATCCGGCGACAGGATGGCAGACCGGTTTCCGAAGGCTCAACCGGCCGGGCGGCCCGCAGGGTGGATTCCACCAGGATCTCAGGCGGGTGTGCCCGTTCGGTGACACTCCGGGCGAGCCGGGGGCCGCGCGTGCTGCAGCGTCGTACCTCCGGGCAGTGCCCGCCGGGCGCCTCGGCCACCTCCGAGCCCCGTCGCGGCGGGGGAGGAGGGAGACGAATCATACCGGGTCTGGTCGATCAGTTCGGGTCATTCCGGGGCGCACCGAAGGTGCGAACCCGGAATCCAGCGGCGGATTCCGAATCGTCGACTGGAGTCCAGGTTCGGCGCCGTCGGGTTTTGCCCGCGACGGCTCTGCCGGTCACATCGGCTGCCCCGGCACTCCGGCGCCGCGGCACTCCGGCGCCTCGGGAGCCGGTGCGGACGGGCCGCCACCGGCCGTCCGTTCCGGGTGGCGCAACGGCCGCCGCGTGCGGCTTGCGCCGGCGCCGCCTCCGGCGCTAAGGATCCGCCCACCGGGCGGTTAGCTCAGTCGGTAGAGCGGCACGTTTACACCGTGTAGGTCGGCGGTTCGAGCCCGTCACCGCCCACCATTCTGCTCCATACAATTGAAGTCGCGGTATATTTTGGTTCCCGCACGTGTCGTGGCGCCGGCGTCGCCGCGGCTCGCCACTCGTAGCCCGGGTTGAGCACGCGAAACCCGGGACTCTCGCCGCAATGCCCCCGGATTTCGCCTTCGGCTCTATCCGGGCTACGCTCGCTTTGCTCCATCCGGCTACGCTGGCTGCATCACGCCTCGGGCACCCTCATTCCCCTGAAATATGTGTCCCAGAATGTTGCCGCGAGTTGTGTTAGCCGCATCTGGTGATCGACGAAATCCGGCGTGCCCCTTGCGCAGACTACATAAAGATTTGTCACGAGCTTTTCCGCAGCGTCGTGCATTTGATAAAATATATCATACTGTACAGTAGGTGTTGGGTCGTCTTGGATCAAAATATGTGCGATCGCGTCGTTGCGAAGGGCTCGAGCGTCCTTGAATGCTTGGTTATTCCGAAGAGCTTCGAAGTCATTGCGAACGACCGCCAATGCGGCTGCCGCTTCGGTGGCCGTATTGGCATTATCGGGAAACACTTCGGCCAGGGTTGAATCCGAAAGCAGGTCGATAATCTGCCCGACACTCGCGCGATTGCCGCGTCCGTCACCTGGATCGAGGCACGACATGATCGCACCAATCGCTGCCCGCAGAATACCCGCGCGCACGATAGTAACGGCAGAGATATGCGGTTCTGCTAGGATTTCTAAATCACGGTTATGAAGGTTTTCTAATATCGCGCGGAAAGCTCGTGCATTGGCGATCCCTTCATCGAGAGCGAAGAGCTTTTCCAATACGGCATTCGCACGATCTCGCATTTCGATAGGAATTGGCCTGATCGGTCTGAATTGTGAGGAATTCCTCACGGCGATACCTCGTTTAATCAACGATAGCAAGCGTAGGGCGGATCAGGCGCGAAGCGCCGTACTCCGCCGCTATCCGAAGGCGGCTGTGGGCTTGCTGTCCACCATACTCCTCAAAGGAGCTATACGGGACGCGCCAGAAATTCCTGTTCCGCGTCGAAGCGCCGGAATTCCCGCACCCTCCGCCGATCCCTTGGGTGCATAGGAATTCCACCCCCTCACTCACCTCGATCGGTGCTGCCGCTCGACCAGGTAGCGGACCGCGAGCGCGATGTGCCGGGGGATCGGCTTGTCTTTGCGGTATCCCGCGACGAGCCGGCGGGACACTTCGAGCTGCGCCGCCATGCCGTCCAGCGTCATGTCGAGATCGTCCATCGCCCGGCGGAAGTCGGCATTGTCGAAGGCGACCGGCGGCAACCGGTCGAGCCAGATCGCCGAGACGTCCAGCCCGCCGTCCCACTCGATCGCGTCGCCGTGCGCGCTGACGCGCAGCGTGCGGAACAGCGCATCGTCGGCTCGGAGCGGAATGTAGATGCGGCGGCTCTCCAGCGCGGGGGCCAGATCGACGATCCTGGTCTCGCCCGAGCGCCACGTCACCGCGACCTTGCGGCCGTCGAGAGGCGTCGCGGCGGCGATCCGTGGAAGGGCGGGGCCGACCCGGACGACCTCATCGTTCGTTGAGGCGGCTCCATTCATGCTCCAGCGTCTCCCTGTTCTTGATCGCCCAGTCGAGGGCGACGGCGAGGCTGCGGCGGTCGATCGAGCCGGCCATGACCGAGAGGTCCGAGAGGCGGATCAGCGCCTCGTGGTCCGGCGTCACGATGTGGAAGTGCGGCGGGTTGTGATCGTCCGCGAACATTCGGATCAGCACGCTTCCGAGCGTCGCCAGCGTCGGCATCTCCGTCCCCCATCGGGCGACCCAAATATAGTGCACAGAATGCACTATGTCTCCAGCGATAAAGTGCATACGTTGCACTATAATTGGTTTCGGGCTGCTCCGTGCGCCCCCGGGGCTGTGCGATCGGGAGATGGTCCGCCTCGGCACTGCCGAACGAGCGGCGTAGAGCGGCATGGAATGCCATCACGCCCCACCATCGCCCGCATTCTTCCGAAGTCCCGGGGCCGCGCCGGCGCGCTACCGTGCGGGGCGGCGGTTTCGGTGTCGTCGGGACGGGCCCGGCGGCAGCGGGCCCGGCAGCGTTTTCGAGACTTCATCGTGCATTTCGAACGGAGGGGATTATGCGGCCTGTGGAAATTTTCTTCGCGGTCCTCGGCGTCGCCGTGATCGGCGGGGCCGGCTATCTGATGACGCGGCCGACCGATCCGGTGGTGATGGCGAAGTTCAAGTGCGAGTCGGCGCTGGAGCGCTTCAGCGGCCACGACATCGACCGGGCCGAGGCGAACCGCGCCACCGTGACGGGCGACGCCCACACCGGCCGGGTCGAGATGCCCTTCACTCTGAAGGAGGTGCGCCATCTCGGCGCCTGCGTGTTCCGCAACGGCGAGATGATCACGGTCGACCTCGACGGCAAGCTCCTCGCCGGCCTGCCCCGGTAGGCGTGCCTCGCGCCCGGCCCGCGACGCTGCGCGCCCGCGTCGGATTGTGTCTGCACGTGTCCGGTGAATAATGCGCGCCCAGATGGCAGTCTGTGGCGGGCGCAATCATGTTCGGACCGTGGGTGGAGCCGGCCGTGTTCCGCGGCGAGGCGGCGGAGCAGCGGATCGTCGCAGACTATTTCGCCGGCCGGACCGGCGTGTTCGTCGAGGTCGGGGCGTTCGAGCCGGTGGCGCTGTCGCAGACCTGGGCGCTCGAGCAGGCCGGCTGGACCGGCCTGCTGGTCGAGCCGGTGCCGGCGCACGCGGCGGCGCTGCGGGCGGTGCGGCGGGCGCCGGTCGCCGAGGTCGCCTGCGTCGCCCCCGAGCAGCACGGCGCCGTCCTGCCGATGACGGTGCGGGGCGGCACCAGCGCGGTCGGCACCGCCGGGCAGGGCGAGGTCATCCGGGTGCGCGGCGCCACCCTGGACGCGCTCCTGGCCGAGCACGGCATCACCGCGATCGACCTGCTGTCGGTCGACGTCGAGGGCATGGAGATCGACGTGCTGCGCGGCCTCTCCTTCGACCGCGTCCGGCCGCACCTGATCCTGATCGAGGACTTCGCCGAGGACGGCCGACGGCACCGCTTCATGGTGTCGCGCGGCTATCGCCGGGTCCGCCGCACCGGCAACAACAGCTGGTACGTCGACCGGGCGACGCCGTTCCACGTGTCGCCGTTCGGCCGCTGGCAGCTCTTGCGCAAGTATCGTCTCGCCCGGCCGGTGCGCTGGGCCAAGCGGGCCCTGCGCGCCCTGCGGTCGCGCGCCGCCTGAGGGGGCACGCCTCCGCGGTCCGCTTGGAGCGGCCGGCGGGGCGGTCTACACGTCCCGGCGTCGTCCATCCCGTACCGCCAGGACTCCCAGACAGGACTCCCATGACCACCGTGAATCGCCGCTGGCTGCTCGCCCGCCGTCCCGAAGGCCTGCCCGACGCGGGCTGCTTCGCGCTCGACACCCAGCCGGTGCCGGCGCCGGGGCCCGGGCAGATCCTGGTGCGGGCCCGGTTCCTCTCGGTCGATCCCTACATGCGCGGGCGGATGAGCCGCACCGCCGGCTACGCGCCGGGCGTCGGCCTCGGCGAGGTCATGCGGGGCGGCGGCGTCGGCGAGGTGGTCGCCTCGAACCATCCGGCCTGGGCGCCGGGCGACATCGCCGAGAGCATGGCGTTCGGCTGGCAGGAGTACGCGGTGCTGTCGCCCGACCGGCCCGGCACCGACGGGGTGCACCGCGTCGACCCGGCGCTGGCGCCGATCGAGAGCGCGCTGTCGTGGCTCGGCATGCCCGGGATGACGGCCTATTTCGGCCTGCTCGACGTCGGCCGGCCGCGGCCCGGCGACACCGTGGTGGTGTCGGCGGCCTCCGGCGCGGTCGGCCAGCTCGTCGGGCAGATCGCCAGGCTGTCGGGCTGCCGCGCCGTGGCGATCGCCGGCTCGGCCCGCAAGCTCGACTGGTGCCGCGAGATCGGCTTCGACGCCGGCATCGACCACCGCACCGCCGACCTGCGCGCCGCCCTGAAGGAGACGTGCCCGGACGGCGTCGACGTGTTCTTCGACAACACCTCGGGGCCGATCCACGACGCCGTGATGCGGCGCCTGTCGATCGGCGCCCGCGTCGTCCTGTGCGGCCGCGTCGCGCTCGCCGCCCGGCACGAGGCGGTCGAGACCGGCGAGCGCCATCTCGGCCGGCTGATCGCGACGCGCGCCAGCCTCACCGGCTTCCTGGTCTACGACTGGTGGCACCGCCGCGACGAGGCGCTCGCCCGGCTCGCCGCCTGGCACCGGGCCGGCCAGCTGAAGTATCGCGAGGACGTGCTCGACGGCATCGCCCGCATGCCCGAGGCGTTCCTGCGCCTGCTGACCGGCGAGAACTTCGGCAAGCAGCTCGTCCGCGTCGTCTGACCGCGGCGCGTCGAACGGCGACCTCCGGACACGCATCACGCGTGCGGCGCCGCGCGTTTCGGCGCAGCGCCCAGAATTCGTGCGCGCCGGCCGGCGGCTTGACGCCGCCGGCCGGCGCGCGCGATGAATCACGTCATGAAATCGGAACGTTGCTCCGATAATCGGAACACTCGGCGCGGCGACGGCGGCAGCCAGTCGGCCGCCCGGGCCATCGCCGTGCTGAACCTGATCGGCCGGACGCCGGAGGACCTCGGCGTGCGCGAGATCGCGCGCCGGCTCGCGCTGCCGTCGAGCGTCGTGCAGCGGCTGATCAACACGCTCGCCGAGCACGGCTTCCTCGAGCAGTCGCCGAACGACCAGAAGTACCGGATCGGCTTCTCGGCGTTCCAGGTCGGCCAGCGCTACCTCGCCCGCAACGGGCTGCAGGAGGCGAGCCTGCCGGTGCTGCGCGAGCTCGCCGAGCGCGACCAGGTGAACGCCTTCCTGGGCGTGCTGCGCGACCGCCGCGTCGTCTATCTCGCGGCGATCCAGAGCAGCGGCCCGATCACCATCAACAGCGTGCCGGGCTCCACGGCGCACCTGCACTCGACCGCCTTCGGCAAGGCGCTGCTCGCCGAGACGAGCGACGAGGAGGTCGCGCGGCTGCTCGGCGAGGAGCCCTACGTGGCCCTCACGGCGAACACCCGGACCACGCTGGCGGCGCTGCGCCCCGACCTCGCGGAGGTCCGCCGCCGCGGCTACGCGGTGTGCGACGAGGAGAACCTGGTCGACGTCTACTCGGTCGGCGCCGTGGTGCGCGACGCCGGCGGCCGCGCCGTGGCGGCGATCAGCGGGGCCGTGCCGCGCCACCGGCTGGCGCCGGCCGACATGGAGCGGCTCTGCCGGCTGGTGAGCGCGGCCGCCGAACGGATCGCCCGGCGCCTCGGCGCCGGGGCAGGGGGGACGCGGCCCGACGCCGCGCGGCCCCGACAATCGGAGACGTCATGCTGATCAATTCCGCCCGCCTGTACGAGCGCATGGCGCGCGACGGCCTCGCCGCCGTCGTCGCCACGGCGCCCGAGAACGTCACCTATTCGAGCGGCTACTGGGCGATGAGCCAGTGGATCCGGCGCGGCCCGCAGGCCTATGTGCTGCTGCCGGCGCCCGGCCGCGGCGATCCCTGCATCGTCGCCAGCACCGGGGTGGTCGAGCTGATCGCCGACCAGGACGTCTGGGTGGACGAGGTCTATCGCTACGGCCATTTCGTCGTCGAGCGCGCCGCCGGCGTGGCGCTCGACGCGTGCGACACCAAGATCGCCGCGCTGCTCGCCCTGCCCGAGCACGCCGACGCGGTGGCGGCGCTCGTGCAGGCGCTCGACGACCGCGGGCTCGCGCACGGCCGCATCGGCGTCGACGAACTCGGCATCACGCCTTCGTGCTGGGACCAGCTCGCCGCGGCGCGGCCGGGCCTGACCCTGGTGCGGGCCGCCGAGGTCTTCCGCTGGGCCCGCGCCGTCAAGACGCCCGAGGAGATCGCGCGCCTGCGCGCCTCCGCCCAGCTCGCCGAGCGCTCGATCGACGCGGCGCTCGCGGTCGCCCGCGAGGGCGCGACCGAGCTCGATCTCGCCTGCGCGTTCCATTCGCGCACCATCGCGGGCGGCGGCATGCCGGTGCTCGGCTGCATCGGCTTCGGCACCCGCACGGCGATGACCAACGTGCAGCCCTCGAACCGGGCGCTGCGCCGCGGCGACGTGATCCGCTTCGATGTCGGCGGCCGCTACATGCACTACCGCGCCGACATCGCCCGCAACGCCGCCTTGGGCGAGCCGGACGCCAGGGTCGCCACCTATCACCGGGCGATCCGGGCCGGCCTCGACCGCGCCCACGCGATGATCCGGCCCGGCGTCAGGGCCGCCGACGTGTTCGACGAGGTGATGGAGACGGTGCGCCGCGAGGGCCTGCCGCACTACGCCCGCAGCCATGTCGGCCACGGCATCGGGCTCGACGGCTACGACGCCCCGAACCTGACGCCGTCCAGCAAGGACGTGTTCGAGGAGGGCATGGTCCTCTGCATCGAGACTCCCTACTACGAGCTCGGCTTCGCCGGGCTCCAGGTCGAGGACACGCTGGTGGTGACGCGCGACGGCGCCGACTCCTTCATGACCACCGGCACCGCGCTGAGGATCGTCTGATGGCGGCGGTCGTCGGCCTGCGCTGCCTGCGCTGCGGCACCCTCTATCCGCCCGACCACCATGCCGAGGACTGCCCGGCCTGCCGGCCGGTGGCGCGCAGCAATCTCGTGGTCGCCTACGACGAGACGCTGATGCGGCCGCGGCCGAAGCCGGACGCCGCCGCGCCGCGCGGCCTGTGGCGATGGGGCGACGTGCTGCCCGTGACGGCCGGCGAGGGGGTGTCGCTCGGCGAGGGCGGCTCGCCCCTGCATCATCTCGCGCGGACCGGCGCGGCGCTCGGGCTCGACCGGCTCCACGCCAAGGACGAGACCCGCAACCCGACCTGGTCGTTCAAGGACCGCCTCGCCTGCATGGCCGTCTCGGTGGCGAAGCGCATGGGCGCGCGCGTCGTGGTGTCGAGCTCGACCGGCAATGCCGGCGCCGCGGCGGCCGCCTACGCGGCCAAGGCCGGGCTGCGCTGCGTCGTCTTCACCACGCGGGGCGCTGCCGGGCCGATGCTGACCCAGATGCGCGCCTACGGGGCCGAGGTCGTCGAGACGCAGACCAAGGCCGACCGCTGGATCCTGATGGAGCACGCGGTGCGCAATTTCGGCTGGTTCCCCACCTCGCCGTTCTTCGGCCCGGTGGTCGGCAGCAATCCCTACGGCATCGAGGGCTACAAGACGCTCGCCTACGAGATCGCCGAGGCGATGGACTGGCAGGTGCCGGACTGGTGCGTGCTGCCGGTCTGCTACGGCGACGCGCTGGTCGGGCTGTGGCGCGGCTTCGAGGAGATGCGCGCCTTCGGCTGGACCGACCGTACGCCGCGCTTCGTCGCCGCCGAGGTCTACGGCTCGCTCGCCGCGGCGCTCGCCGACGGCGGCGACGTGCCGCCCGAGATGCCGAAGACCCGCGATACCGTCGCCGGCTCGATCGGCGCCACCCGCGGCACCTTCCAGGCGCTCGACGTCCTGCGCCGCAGCGGCGGCACCGCGGTCGCGGTGGCGGACGCCGACGCGATGCGCTGGCAGGCGCGCCTCGCCGCCGACGAGGGGCTCTATGTCGAGCCGTCGACGGCGGTCGCCTTCGCGGCGATCCAGACGCTGCGCGGCGACGACCGCATCGCGCGGTCCGCGACCGTCGTGGCGCTCCTGACCGCGAGCGGCCTCAAGGATCCGGCCGCGACCGACGCCGTGGCGGCGCCGGCCCTGCCGGTGCCGGCCGACACCGGCGCCGCCCTGGCGGCACTCCGCAGTGCCGGAATCTTCCCGTCGTGACCCCCGCCTGGTTCGGACCGTCCTGTGGAGAGACGAAGATGTCGACAAGGAAGCCGTTGGGACTTGCAGCCCTGCTCGCCGCCGCCGTGCTGGCCGCGACCGTCGGTCCGGTGCGGGCGGAGTTTCCCGACAAGCCGATCACGCTGATCATCCCGTGGGCGGCCGGCGGCTCCACCGACCAGGCGGCCCGCATGCTCGCCAAGGCGGCCGAGGCGCATCTCGGCCAGCCCGTGGTGGTCGAGAACAAGCCCGGCGGATCGACCAATATCGGCATGGCCGAGCTCGCCCGCGCCAAGCCCGACGGCTACACGATCGGCACCCTGTCGAGCACCTCCTACCTGCTCGCCGCGCAGGGCCGGCAGGTGCCGTTCGACCCGATCGGCGCCTTCTCCTATGTCAGCTATTTCGGCGACAACCTGATCGGCATCACGGTGCTGTCGAAGTCGCGCTGGACGACGCTCGCCGATCTCCTCGCCGAGGGCAAGGCGAGCCCCGGCAAGGTCAAGTACGGCACCGCCGGCGTCGCCACCACCCAGCACCTCACCACCGAGGCGCTGCAGCGGGCCTCGGGCGCGCGGTTCGTCCACATCCCGCAGCAGGGCTCGGCCGCCTCGGTGCCGGCGCTGCTCGGCGAGCATGTCGACTTCCTCACCGAGACCTCGGTGTGGGGGCCGTTCGTCAAGGACGGCCAAGTGCGCCTGCTCGCCGTGGCGACGCCGAAGCGGGCCGCCGCCTATCCGGACGTGCCGACCCTGAACGAGCTCGGCTTCACCTCGCTGCGCTCCGTGCAGGCCATCATCGCCCCGGCCGGGGTGCCGGAGCCGGTCCGCGCCAGGCTCGAAGGCGCGTTCCGCAAGGCGCTCGCCGACGCCACGTTCCGCCAGACCATGGAGCGGCTGAGCATGGAGGTGGTCGACATGCCGGGCGCCGAGGTGAAGGCGCTGGTCGAGAGCCAGTACGCGCTCGCCAAGGACCTGGTCGCCTCGTTCGGCAAGAAGCAATGAGCAGCGGCGGCGACGGCCGGGCGCCGGCGGCGGGGGGCGCGGGCCTCTTCGCGCCGAGCCGGGTCGCCACCGCCGTGCTGGCGGTGGTCGCCGTCGCCTTCGCGGTCGGCGGCTGGCGGCTCGGCTTCCGCGACGACGACGGTCCAGGCCCGGGGCTGCTGCCCTTCGCCGCCGCGGTGGTGCTCGCCGTCCTGCTGGCGCTGATGCAGCGCGAGCCGGCCGGGCCGGAGGAGACGCCGTTCCGCCTGCGGCCGCTGATCGGCATCGCGCTGTGCGCCGCCTATGCGGCGGCGGCGCCCTGGACCGGCTTCGTCCCGGCCACGCTGGTGCTCGTCGCCGGCTGGGTGCGCATCTTCCACGGCGAGAGCTGGCTCCGCTGCGGGCTGCTCGCCGCCGCCCTGACCGGGGCGGGCGTCCTCCTGTTCGGCACGCTGCTGCGCGTGCCCATGCCGCTGGTCCCCGGGCTGCCATGATCGAGTCCCTCCAGCAGATCGGCTACGGGCTGGCGCTCGCGCTGCAGCCGGCCAATCTGCTCTACGCCTTCGTCGGCTCGCTGCTCGGCACGCTCGTCGGGGTGCTGCCCGGCCTCGGCCCGGTGACCACCATCGCGGTGCTGCTGCCGGTGACCTACCAGGTCGGCGACCCGCTCGGCGCCGTGATCATGCTGGCCTCGATCTACTACGGCGCCATGTACGGCGGCTCGACCACCTCGATCCTGCTCAAGGTGCCGGGCGAGGCCGCCTCGGTGATCACCTGCATCGACGGCTACGAGATGGCCAAGCAGGGCCGCGCCGGGCCGGCCCTGGCGATCGCGGCGATCGGCTCCTTCGTCGCCGGCACCGTGTCGGTGGTCGCGCTGAGCCTGGTCGGGCCGGTGTTCGCGCGCTACGCCCTGTCGTTCGGCCCGCCCGAGTACTTCGCGCTCGCGGTGTGCGGCCTCGCGCTCAGCGCCACGCTGTCGCTCGGCTCGCCGGTGCGCGGCCTGGTGATGGTGGCGGCCGGCATCGTGCTCGGCCTGATCGGCATCGACACGGTGTCGGGCCGCGAGCGCTTCACCTTCGGCATCCTCGAGCTGTCGGACGGCATCGAGATGGTGCCGATGCTGATGGGCCTGTTCGGGCTCGGCGAGATCCTCGTCAATCTCGAGGAGAAGGGCGCGTTCAAGCTGGTCTCCGACCGGATCGGCCGGCTGATGCCGAGCCGCGAGGACTGGCGCCGGTCCGCCGGCGCGATCGGCCGCGGCTCGCTGTTCGGCTTCCTGATCGGGCTGATCCCGGGCGGCGGGGCGATCCTCGGCGCGCTCGTGAGCTACACGGTCGAGAAGCGCATCTCCAAGCACCCCGAAGAGTTCGGGCGCGGCGCCATCGCCGGCGTCGCCGGACCCGAGTCCGCCAACAACGCGGCGGCCTCCGCCTCGTTCATCCCGCTCCTGACGCTCGGCCTGCCCAGCAACGCCGTGACGGCCGTGCTGTTCGCCGGCCTGCTGATCCAGAACGTCCAGCCCGGCCCGCTGATGATGACCGAGCATCGGGACGTCTTCTGGGGCGTGATCTCGTCCATGTATGTCGGCAACGTCATGCTGCTGATCCTCAACCTGCCGCTGGTCGGGCTGTGGGCGCAGCTGCTGCGCGTGCCGTTCTGGATTCTGGGGCCGGCGATCCTGACGGTGGCGATCTTCGGCACCTTCAGCCTGCGCAACAGCTGGTTCGACGTCGGCGTGCTGATGGCCTCGGGCGCGGTCGGCTACCTGTTCCGCAAGGCGAGCCTCGACGCCGGTCCGCTGATCATGGCCTTCATCCTCGCCAACATCCTCGACACCTCGCTGCGCCAGTCGCTGCTGATGGGCGACGGGCACCCGGCGATCTTCGTCACCCGGCCGATCTGCGCCACCATCCTGGCCGTGGCCCTGGCGGTGGTCACGGTGCAGCTCGTCGCCTGGCTGCGCCGCCGGCCCGGGCTGATCCGCGACGAGGCGACCTGAGGCTGCCGTGTCCGACATCTCGATCTCCACCGACGGGCGCGAGCCGCTGTCGGCCTTCCGCGACAAGCTGGGGGCGGCCGAGCAGGGCGGCGCGCGCGCCGCCTGGATCGCCAACCATCTGTTCCAGCGCGACCCGGTGTCGCTCGCCGCCATGGCGCTGGCGTCGACGCGCCGGATGCGCGTCGCCCTGATGGCGGTGTCGCCGTTCACGGTGCATCCGGTGCAGGCCGCCATGGCGGCCGCGACCCTCGACGAGCTGTTCCCCGGCCGGGTGACGCTGTGCCTCGGCGCCGGGGCGCCGGCCGACCTGCGCTCGGTCGGCATCGACGCGGCGCGCCCGCTCTGGGCGATGCGCGAGGCGCTGGCGATCGTGCGGGCGCTGCTCGACGGCGAGACCGTCGCGGTCGCCGGCGAGACGTTCCGGGCGCAGGGCCGGCGGCTCGCCGGCGGGCGCCGCGGCGTGCCGGTGATGCTCGCCGCCTCCGGCCCGCAGATGCTGGATCTCGCAGGCAGCGCCGCCGACGGCGTGCTGATCAGCGCCGGCGCCTCGGTCGAGTTCCTGCGCTGGACGCTCGACGGCGTGCGGCGCGCCGCGGCGGGCCGCACGGTGCGCTGCTGCGGCCTCGTCTACGGCTCGGTCGACGCCGACGAGAGTCGCGCGCACGACCGGCTGCGCCGCTCGCTCGCCATCCTGCTGCGCGGCGCCCATCACGAACGCAACCTGCAGCTCGCCGGCAGCAGCCTCGACCGCGCGGCGCTCGACCGCGCCGTCGTCGCCGAGGACTGGGCCGCGGCCGCCGCGCTGGTCACCGACGACGTCGTGCGCCGGCACGCGGCGAGCGGCACGCCGGAGCAGGTCGAGGAGAGATTCGCCGCCTATCACGCCGCCGGGCTGGACGAGATCGTGCTCGCCGGCGTCGGCGACGGCGAGCAGGTGGCGCGACTGGTCCAGCTCGAACGCAGGCAGGGAACGAGATGAAATTCAGCGTGTGTCTGTCCACCGGCTTCGAAGGCGTGATGTATCCGATCCCGTTCGCCGGGCCGGAGGACTTCATGCGGCAGGGGCGGCTGTGCGAGCGGCTCGGCTACCACTCGGTGTGGGGCAACGACCACATCACGACCCAGAACTACGTGCGGCAGCTCTTCCCCGGCCAGCCGCCGAACTTCTACGAGCCGATGATCGTGCTGGCCGCGATCGGCGCGGCGACCACGACCCTGAAGCTCGGCACCGCGCTCACGGTGCTGCCGATGCACGAGCCCGTCTATCTCGCCAAGCAGGCCGTCACGCTCGACCGGATGACCAGCGGCCGCTTCATCATGGCGGTCGGCCTCGGCGCCTACCGGGAGGAGTTCGCCGCCTGGGGCGGCGCCCGCGTCGCCGGCGCCCGCCGCGGCGACATGATGGACGAAGGACTCGAGGTGCTGACCCGCCTGTTCGAGCAGGACCGCTGCAGCTTCGACGGCAAGTATTACAGCTTCACCGACGTCGAGATGTTCCCCAAGAGCGTGGCGCAGCCGTTCCCGCTCTATGTCGGCGGGCACAATCTCGAGGCGATCGAGCGCGCCGCGCGATACGGCCAGGGCTGGCTGCCGGGCTGGCGGCCGATCAAGGAGATCGCCGAGCGGATCGTCGCCCTCAAGGCGCGGGCCGCCGACCTCGGCCGCGACCCGGCGACGATCGAGATCGCGCCGCAGTTCTCGGTCACCATCGACAGCACGCTGGAGACGGCCGAGGCGCGCTACATGGCGAGCGGCCTCGTCGCCCACCGCCAGTCGCTCGCCTACACGGGCCGCGACCTGAGCCACCAGGTGACGGCCAACCTGGTCGGCTCCGCCGAGGTGATCCTGGAGAAGATCGCGACGCTGCGGCGCATCGGGGTGGACCACTGCTGCGCCCTGATGTTCCCGGCCGGCTCGGTCGCCGAGTTCGAGGACCAGGTCGAGCAGTTCGCCGCCGAGGTGATGACGCGGGTGGACTGACCGGGATCGACCGGCCGGCTCGACGGCCCGGGCCGCGGGGCGAGGCCGCCACCGCGGTCGCGGGCGGCGCGCGCGACAGTTCCCCTCGTCGCGCGCTCTGCGCTAGACTGGCGGCGCGCCGGGAACTTTTCGGCCCGTTCGACTTTGGCGCGAGGCGCCGTCGCCGAATCCGGGGCCCGGTGCGGATCGACCCATCCTCAACGCCCGGGCCAGACCAGAACCGATGACCGACCGTCCCGCCGACCGTCTCGCCATTGCCGCCGCCCAGCTCAACCCGACCGTCGGCGACGTCGACGGCAACGCCGAGACGGTGCGGCGTGCCCGCCGCGAGGCGGCCGGGCAGGGGGCGGATCTCGTCGCCTTCCCGGAGCTGTTCATCGCCGGCTATCCGCCCGAGGACCTGGTGCTCAAGCCGGCCTTCCAGGCGGCCTGCCGCACCACCGTCGAGGCGCTGGCGCGCGAGACCGCCGACGGCGGACCGGCCGTGCTGGTCGGCACCCCGTGGGCCGAGGACGGCAAGCTCCACAACGCCTACTGCCTGCTCGACGGCGGCCGCGTCGCCGCGGTGCGCTTCAAGGTGAACCTGCCGAACTACGGCGTCTTCGACGAGCGCCGGGTGTTCGCGCCCGGCGCCCTGCCGGGGCCGGTGAGCGTGCGCGGCGTGCGCATCGGCGTGCCGGTCTGCGAGGACATCTGGACCGAGTGGGGCGCCTACGAGGACGTCGTCGAGTGCCTGGCCGAGACCGGCGCCGAGATCCTGCTGGTGCCGAACGGCTCGCCCTACAGCCGCGACAAGACCGACCAGCGCCTCGCCGTCGCGGTGGCGCGCGTCACCGAGAGCGGCCTGCCGCTGATCTACGTGAACCAGGTGTGCGGCCAGGACGAGCTCGTCTTCGACGGCGCCTCCTTCGCCCTCAACGCCGACCGCTCGCTCGCCTTCCAGCTCCCGGCCTTCCGCGAGAGCGTGACGACGACCGTGTGGGAGCGCGGCGCCGCGGGCTGGCGCTGCGCCGGCGGGCCGGTGGCGCGGAACGACGAGGGCGACAAGGCCGACTACGCCGCCTGCGTGCTCGGCCTGCGCGACTATGTCGAGAAGAACCGCTTCCCCGGCATCGTGCTCGGCCTGTCGGGCGGCATCGACTCGGCGCTGTGCGCCGCCATGGCGGTGGACGCGCTCGGCGCCGAGCGGGTGCGCTGCGTGATGCTGCCCTACCGGTTCACGGCCGACGTGTCGAAGACCGACGCGGCGGCGGTGGCGAAGGCGCTCGGCGTCAAGTACGACGTGGTGCCGATCGCCGCGGCCGTCGAGGGACTCGAGCAGGCGCTGGTGCCGCTGTTCGGCAACGTGCCGCGCGACGTGACCGAGGAGAACCTGCAGGCGCGCGCCCGCGGCGTGATCCTGATGGCGGTGTCGAACAAGTTCGGCCTGATGGTGGTGACCACCGGCAACAAGTCGGAGATGTCGGTCGGCTACGCCACGCTGTACGGCGACATGAACGGCGGCTTCAACCCGATCAAGGACCTCTACAAGACCGAGGTGTTCCGGCTCTCGGCGCTGCGCAACACCTGGAAGCCGGAGGGCGCGCTCGGGCCGGACGGCGTGGTGATCCCGGAGAGCATCCTGATCCGCCCGCCGACCGCCGAGCTGCGGGAGAACCAGACCGACCAGGATTCGCTGCCGCCCTACGACCAGCTCGACGCCGTGCTGGAGCGGCTGGTCGAGCGCGAGGAGCCGATCGCCCGCATCGTCGCCGACGGCTTCGACCGCGACATGGTGGTGCGGGTCGAGCGCATGCTGAATCTCGCCGAGTACAAGCGGCGGCAGGCGGCGCCGGGCGTCAAGGTGACGCTGAAGAACTTCGGCCGCGACCGGCGCTATCCCATCACCAACCGGTTCCGCGATCCGGGCGTGCCGCTGCCCCCGGTCGAGAACGCCGCCCCCAAGGCGAGCCGCATCCCGGCGGGCGCCCGCAGCACCGCGATGGACTTCTGAGCCGGGCGCGGTCCGGGCCGCGACCCGCTAACCGCGGCTCGTCGTCCTGAGGCACTCGCCACCCGGGTCCGCGCGTCGCGCGGCCCGCGTGTGAACGCCGCCGAGCCCCGAAGGATGCGGGCAGGAGCCTCCCGGGCCGTCGCCCTTCGAGGACCGCTGCGCGGCCACCTCGGGGTGACGGCGAGAGTCGGTGCCGGCGCCCCCCGGCATCGGGCCCGCCGCGGGACGAGGGCGCTCTCCGTGACAGAGGTACAATGCTGCAGTAGAATCGAATCATGGTTCGGCGTGCTTCGAGTCCGGCAGCGACCTCACGGCGATCAGCGCAGGTGAGGGGAATGGGGTGGGGTGGGTCCAGTGCACGTCGGTTCGCCTTCGGTGCGCGGCAGGCTGCGGAGCCTCGCCTGCGCCCTCTGTGTGGCTCTGCTCGTTTCCGGATGTAACGAGAGAAACAAATACGCGGCGCCGCCGCCCGCGAAGGTGACGGTCGCCACGCCGACCGTCATGCCGGTGACGCTCTATGCCGAGTTCACCGGCAACACCGCGCCGGTGTCGTCGGTCGATCTCGAGGCACGCGTGCAGGGCTTTCTCGAGTCCATCGGCTATCGCGACGGCGAGGCCGTGCGGAAGGGCCGGGTCCTGTTCCAGATCGAGAAGGACCAGTATCAGGCCCAGGTGGACCTGCAGAAGGCGCAGCTCGACAGCGCCAGGGCCAAGCAGGCGAACGCCCAGCGGGAGTTCGACCGGCAGTCCACCCTCGGGCAGCGCGAGGTCTCCAGCCAGCGCAGCGTGGACGACGCCCGCACCAATCTGGACACGGCGAACGCCCTGGTCGCGGCGAGCGAGGCCAACCTGAAGCTCGCCGAGACGTCGCTCGCCTATGCCACCGTGCAGGCGCCGTCGGACGGCGTGGTGACGCGGCATCTGGTCGACGTCGGCGCGCTGGTCGGCTCCTCCGGTCCGACCAAGCTGGCGACCATCCTTCAGGTCGACCCGATCTACGTCTATTTCAATCTCTCCGAGCAGCAGCAGATCGACCTGCGCGATTCGCTCGCCCGGCAGGGCAAGACGCTGCGGTCCCTGCGCGAGGAGGAGCAGACGCTGCCGATCACGGTCGCCCTGTCGGCCGACACGGCGGTCCAGTACGCCGGCAGGATCGACTACATCGCCCCGCAGCTCGACGCGGCGACCGGGACGCTGCAGATGCGCGCCGTGCTGGAGAACAAGCAGGTGAATCTGGTGCCCGGGCTGTTCGTCCGGGTGCGGGTGCCGATCGGCCGGATCGACGAGGCCCTGCTGGTCGACGATACCGCCGTGATGTCGAACCAGACCGGCAGCTACGTGATGGTGGTCGGCAGCAACAACGTGGTCGAGCAGCGGCCGGTGACAACCGGACCGGTCGAGGGCCAGCTGCGCGTCGTCACCAAGGGACTCGCGGCGGGCGACCGGGTGGTCATCGGCGCGGTCCAGCGCGCCGTCGCCGGCAGCACCGTGACTCCGGTGACGGGCACCATGGCGGCCGCGCCCGGCGCGACGAAGCCCGCTCCCGCGGCATCCGGATCGGCGACCAGCCTCGACCAGACCAAGCCCTGACCCACCGGTCGCCACGAGGCGGTGCCATGTTCTCGCGCTTCTTCATCGAACGGCCGGTGCTGTCCAACACGCTGGCGTTTCTCATCGTCCTGGTCGGCGCGCTGGCCCAGATGTCGCTGCCGGTCTCGCAGTATCCCGACGTGGTGCCGCCCACCGTGTCGGTGACGGCGACCTATCCGGGCGCCAGCGCCCGCACCGTGATGGACACGGTGGCGCTCCCCATCGAGCAGCAGGTCAACGGCGTCGAGGGCATGATCTACATGCAGTCGACCAGCGCCAGCGACGGCAGCTACAGCCTCGTCGTCACCTTCGACATCGGCACCGATCCCGACATGGCGCAGGTGCTGGTGCAGAACCGCGTCTCGCTGGCCACCGCCCAGCTGCCGGGCGCGGTCTCCACCCAGGGCCTGAACGTCAAGAAGAAGTCGACGGCGATCCTGCAGTTCGTCAACCTGTATTCGGCCGACGGCCGCTACGACAATCTGTTCCTCGCCAACTACGCCAAGATCAGCATCGAGAACGAGCTCGCCCGCCTGCCGGGGGTCGGCGACGTCTCGGTGCTCGGCTCCGGCTCCTACGCGATGCGGATCTGGCTCGATCCGGAGCGGATGCAGGCCTACGGCCTCACCCCGAGCGACGTGACCTCGGCCATCCAGCAGCAGAGCACCGAGGTCACGGCCGGCCTCGTCGGCGCGCCGCCGACCCCGTCGCAGGTGAACTTCCAGTACGTGCTCGAGGTCACCGGGCGCTTCGACGACGCCAGGGACTTCGGCAGCATCGTCGTCAAGGTGATCCAGACGGGCGGCGGCAGGATCGTCCGCATCCGTGACATCGGCCGCGTCGAGCTCGGGGCCGCCTCCTACGGCCACACCGCGACGCTCGACGGCAAGCCGTCGGCCGCCATCGCCATCTCGCAGCTCTCCGGCGCCAATGCGCTGACGGTAGCCGAGAGCGTCAACGCCAAGATGAAGGAGCTGGCGAAGTCCTTCCCGGCCGGCCTCGACTACAAGGTCTCCTTCGACAGCACCAAGTTCGTCACCGCCTCCATCGACGAGGTCTACGAGACGCTGCTCATCGCGGCCGCGCTGGTGCTGGCCGTCATCCTGGTCTTCCTGCAGGACTGGCGCGCCATGCTGGTGCCGGCCACCACGGTGCCGGTCACCATCATCGGCGCGTTCGCCGCCATGTCGGTGCTGGGCTACACGATCAACACGACGAGCCTGTTCGCGCTGGTGCTCGCCATCGGCATCGTCGTCGACGACGCGATCGTCATCGTGGAAGGCGTGGCCCGCCACATGGAGGACGGGCTGTCCAGCCGCGAGGCGGCCGTCAAGGCGATGTCCGAGCTGTTCGGCCCGATCATCGGCATCACCCTGGTGCTGATGGCGGTGTTCCTGCCGGCCGCCACCCTGCCGGGGCTGACCGGCAAGATGTATCAGCAGTTCGCCCTCGTGATCGCCGCCACCGCCCTCATCTCGGCCGTCAACGCGGCGACCCTGAAGCCGACGCAGTGCGCGCTGTGGCTGCGCCGGTCGGTGCCGCCCGACCAGCGCAACCCGTTCTACCGTGCGTTCAACGCCGTCTATGCGCGCTGCGAGGACGTCTATGCGGCGCTGGTCGGTCGACTGGTGGCGTTCGCCGTCCCGACGACGGTGGCGGGGCTCGCCCTCATCGGCCTGTCCTTCTACGGCCTCTCCTCGGTGCCCACCGGCTTCCTGCCGAGCGAGGACCAGGGCTATCTGATCATCGCGGTCAACCTGCCGGACGCCGCCTCCGCGGCGCGCACCGAGCGGGCCGTGGCGCAGGCCGTGGAGCTGGTCCGCAAGACGCCGGGCGTCGAGACCGCGATCGGGGTGTCGGGAATCTCGCCGCTGGACAACAACGCGACGCTCTACAACACCGGCATGCTCTACGTGGTGCTCGAGGACTGGAGCAAGCGCAAGTCCAAGGAGCTGAGCGTCGAGAGCATCGCGGCGCGGCTGCGCACGGCGCTCGAGGGCATCGACACCGCGACGGCGCAGATCCTGCTGCCGCCGCCGATCCAGGGGGTCGGCAACAGCAGCGGCTTCACCATGATGGTGGAGATGAAGGACGGCAGCTCCGACTTCGTCGCGCTCCAGAACGCCGCCGAGCAGCTCGCCGCCAACGCCGCGACCCAGACGGGCCTCGCCCACGTCGCCTCGACGTTCAAGAGCAAGGTGAAGCAGCTGCGGCTGGTGGTCGACCGGGTGAAGGCCGAGACGCTGGGGCTCTCGGTGGGGCAGGTATTCTCGGCGCTCGAGTCCTATTTCGGCTCCACCTACGTCAACCAGTTCACCAAGTTCAACAACGTCTTCCAGGTCTATGTGCAGGCCGACGCCGCGTTCCGCCTGCAGCCGGACGACGTGCTGAAGCTGAAGGTCAAGGGGGTGGGCGGCCAGATGGTGCCGCTCGGCACGGTGGCGCGCATCGTCGACGAGGTGGGGCCGCCCCTGATCACGCTCTACAACCTGTATCCGGCCGCGACCGTGGTCGGCAGCCCGGCGGCCGGATTCAGCTCCGGCGAATCCATGGCGCTGATGAGCCAGATCGCGGCCGCCTCGCTGCCGCCGTCGATGGGGACGGCGTGGACCGGCATGTCCTATCAGGAGGCCGTGGTCGGCAATCAGATCTACTATGTGTTCGCCGTGGCGCTGCTGCTGGTCTACTTCGTGCTGGCCGGGCAGTACGAGAGCTGGCTGCAGCCGCTGGCCGTCATCCTCGCGGTGCCGCTGACGCTGCTCGGCACCGTGGCGGCGCTGCAGATCTCGGGCCTGCCGAACGATCTCTACACCCAGATCGGCATCGTCCTGCTCATCGCGCTCGCCGCCAAGAACGCCATCCTGATCGTGGAGTATGCGCGCGAAAAATGCGCCGGCGGCCTGGAGCCGGCGGCGGCGGCCGTCGAGGCGGCGCGGCTCCGCTTCCGCCCGATCCTGATGACGTCGTTCGCCTTCACCTTCGGCATGCTGCCGCTGGTCTTCGCGTCGGGGGCCGGAGCGGGCGCCCGCGTGTCGCTCGGCGTCGCCGTGGTCAGCGGCATGCTCGCCTCCACGTTCCTCGCGGTGCTGTTCGTGCCGCCCTTCTTCACGGTGCTGCACCGGCTCGACACCCGCCGCGCGGCCGGGTCCGCGGTGTCGTCCGGCTCCGCCCCCTGACAGGCGGGTGGGTTCGCCACGGGCGGGGGCGCATCCCGAAGGATGCAACGGCTCCCCGCATCTCGGCCGCAAGAGCCGGGGCTCTCCGGGACGGGCTCTCTGCGAGGTCGTCGCGGTCCGGCGGGCGCGTCGCGGTCCGGCGGGCTACCGCGCCTGGCCCGGCACGAAGGTCGGGCCGACATTGCGGATGGTGCGGGCGGCGTCGCCCGCCGCGGCGGCGTCGGCCGTCGGGGCGGCGGCGCCGGCGGGGGCCGCGCCGGCGGCCGGCTTGCGCTCGGCCCGGATCGGGCGGCCCTGGGCGTCGGTGCGCGGCTGCGCCATCGCCTTGGAGCGCTCCTCGGTGACGACGATGTCACCGCGCTCGATGGTGGTGTCGGGCGACACGCCGAGCGCCTGGGCCCAGCTCTGGCCCGGCTTGCGGCACGAGCAGGACTGGTCGAGCGAGGTGCGGTACTTGAAGGCGGTCGGCAGGTCCCGGTAGGAGCGGCCGGCGAGCGACACGGCCTGGCCGATCTCCTCGCCCGGATTGCGGTGGGTGAACAGCTGCACCTCGGCGGCCGGGCACAGCTTCTGGCAGGCCTGCTCGTCGTCGGCGAAGCGCGACGGGTTGGTCTGGAACGAGATCGGGAAGTAGTAGCCGTCGCAGGTCCGCACGCACAGGGTGCGGAACGTCGAGGCCTGCATCCCGTCCGGCGAGGGCAGGGCGGGGTTGCTGCCGAACAGGTCGCCGAACAGGCCACGGTTGCGGTTGGCGGCGGCCTGGTACTGCGGGCCGCAATTGTTCTGGGCGAGGGCGGCGATCACGGCCTGCTTCTGGCCTTCGACCTCGCCGCCGCCCTGGAGGCGCTGCAGCTCGGCCTGCGAGCGGGTGATGCGGTCGCGGGCGTCCTGGATCTGGCCGCCGAGCGGGCGGCATTCGGCCGGCTGGTTGCTGAACAGCGACAGGAACGGGTTGCTCTCGCAGCCGAGCCGGCGCGACTGGGCGATCATCCGATCGAGGTCGCTGGTCTGGCGGGCGATCGCCTCCTCGTAGCGGCGGGTCTGCTCGGCCCGGGCCGGGTCGCCGCCGCCGCGGCTGAGCAGGCCGAGCTGATTCTCCAGGCGGGCGCAGACCGGGTTGGTGCCGTAGGAGGGCTGGCCGTAGCCGGGCTGGCCGCCCTGCGGGGCCGGATAGCCGCCCTGCTGGGGGTAGCCCTGCTGCGGATAGGTCGGCGGGGAGCCCTGCTGGGGATAGGCCGGCTGCGGATAGCTCTGCGCCAGCGCGATGCCGCCGGCGGCGGCCGCCACCGCGAATCCCGTTCCCAGCCGGCGAAGCCAGCCTGCCCCTGTGACCATTCCGCCCTCGTGCGCACGGCCGTCGAACCGGCCTTTGGTGAGCGAACCAGAGCGCCGGAATGGTGTCCAAAGTTTGAACCGGGGCCGCCGTCCCCCGGCACCGCTCGCCGCGGCGCTGTTGGCGGTTGACGGGAGGGCGGTCCCGCGCGATGCCTCTGCCCCGAAACGGTGCAGCATGAAGGCGTTCCCGTGATCAAGACCGAGCCCGAGATCTCCCCGGAGCTGATCGCCCAGCACGGGCTGAAGCCGGACGAGTACGACCGCATCGTCGCCCTGATCGGGCGGACGCCGACCTTCACCGAGCTCGGCATCTTCTCGGCCATGTGGAACGAGCACTGCTCGTACAAGTCGTCGAAGATCCATCTCAAGACGCTGCCCACCAGCGCCCGCTGGGTGATCCAGGGCCCGGGCGAGAACGCCGGCGTCATCGACATCGGCGACGGGCTCGCCGCCGTGTTCAAGATGGAGAGCCACAACCACCCGAGCTACATCGAGCCCTACCAGGGCGCGACCACCGGGGTGGGCGGCATCCTGCGCGACGTCTTCACCATGGGGGCGCGGCCGATCGCCTGCCTCAACGCGCTGTCCTTCGGCACGCCGAGCCACCCGAAGACGCGCCGCCTCGTCGCCGGCTGCGTCGCCGGCATCGGCGGCTACGGCAACTCCTTCGGGGTGCCGACGGTCGGCGGCTCGGTGCGCTTCCACAAGAGCTACGACGGCAACTGCCTGGTCAACGCCTTCGCGCTCGGGCTGGCCGAGGCCGACAAGATCTTCTACGCCGCCGCCACCGGCGTCGGCATGCCGATCGTCTATCTCGGCTCCAAGACCGGCCGCGACGGCATGGGCGGCGCCACCATGGCGTCGGCCGAGTTCGACGACGAGGCCGAGGCGAAGCGCCCGACCGTGCAGGTCGGCGACCCGTTCTCCGAGAAGCTGCTGCTCGAGGCGTGCCTCGAGATCATGCGCAAGGGCTGCGTCGTCGCCATCCAGGACATGGGCGCGGCGGGACTGACCTGCTCGGCCGTGGAGATGGGGGCGAAGGGCGACCTCGGCGTCACCCTCGATCTCGACGCGGTGCCGTGCCGCGAGACCGGCATGACGGCCTACGAGATGATGCTCTCGGAGAGCCAGGAGCGCATGCTCATGGTGCTCGAGCCGAGCAAGCGCGACGAGGCCGAGGCGATCTTCCGCAAATGGGGCCTCGACTTCGCCGTGGTGGGCGAGACCAACCCGTCGAAGCGCTTCGTGGTGAAGCGGGGCGGCGTCGTGATGGCGGATCTGCCGATCAAGGAGCTCGGCGACGAGGCGCCGGTCTACGACCGCCCGCATGTACGCACGCCCAGGCCCGCCGTGGTCGACCCCGCCTCGATCGAGCCGGAGACCAGCATTCCGGGCGCGCTCGAGCGGCTGATCGCGACGCCGGACCTGTGCAGCAAGCGCTGGGTGTGGGAGCAGTACGACCACATCATCATGGGCAACACGGTGCAGCGGCCCGGGGGCGATGCCGGCGTGGTGCGCGTCCTCGACGGGCCGAAGGCGCTGGCGATGACGACGGACGTGACGCCGCGCTACTGCGAGGCGGACCCGTTCGAGGGCGGCAAGCAGGCGGTGGCCGAGGCGTGGCGCAACCTCACCGCGGTCGGGGCGCGGCCGCTCGCGATCACCGACAACCTCAACTTCGGCAATCCCGAGAAGCCGGAGATCATGGGCCAGCTCGTGGACTGCATCGCCGGCATCGGCGAGGCCTGCCGGGCGCTCGACTTCCCGGTCGTCTCCGGCAACGTGTCGCTCTACAACGAGACCAACGGCCGGGCGATCCAGCCGACCCCGACCATCGGCGGCGTCGGCGTGCTCGACGACTTCACGAGGAGCGCGACGATCGCCTTCAAGGCGCCCGGCGAGGTGATCCTGGTGCTCGGCGCGACCACCGGCTGGGTCGGCCAGTCGCTGTGGCTGCGCGACCTCTATGGCCGCGAGGAGGGGGCACCGCCCCCGGTCGATCTCGCGGTGGAGAAGCGCAACGGCGATCTCGTCCGCGCGTTGATCACCGACGGAGCCGTGACGGCCGTGCACGACGTGTCGGACGGCGGCCTGCTGGTCGCGATCGCCGAGATGGCGATGGCGGGCGGGCTCGGCGCCGCGATCGACGCCGGCGCCGCCGGGGCGGGGCCGCCGCACGCCTTCTGGTTCGGCGAGGACCAGGCCCGCTACGTCGTCACTACGACGCCGGAGGCCGCAGCGGCGATCGAGAGCCGGGCGAAAGCGGCCGGCGTGCCGGTGCAGCGGCTCGGCACCACCGGAGGGCACGCACTTGCGATTTCCGGTGAGCGGCCGATTCAGATACATGCTCTGACCGAGCGGTTCGAGCACTGGCTGCCCGCCTACATGGCGGGCGGGACCATGTGAGATTGGGCCGGCGCTGCTCAGGGCGAAGGGTGCGAAGACCGCCATGCCGATGAATGCGACCGACATCGAGGCGCTGATCAAGCGCCACATCCCGGACGCCGAGGTGACGATCCGGGATCTGGCCGGCGACGGCGACCACTACGCCGCGACCGTGATCTCCGAGATCTTCCGCGGCAAGACCCGGGTGCAGCAGCACCAGCTCGTCTACCAGGCCCTGAAGGCCGAGATGGGCGGCGAGCTGCACGCGCTCGCCCTGCAGACCGCGGCGCCGCAGAAGGGGTGACGAGAGGCCTTGCGGCCTGGTTCGCCGTCATTCCGGGGCGCGGCGAAGCCGCGAACCCGGAATCCAGCGGCAGGTCGGGCGATCTCGGCTGGAGTCCGGGTTCGCGCTTGCAGCGCGCCCCGGAATGACGGTTGGCCCGTCCCTTGCTCCCTCGCCGGGTGCGGCATTCGCCGCATTCGGAAGACCCCCGGAGGTGACATGACTCGGACCGGTTTCGCCGCGGCTGCGGCGCTCGCGCTCGTCTTCTCGTTCGGTTCCGCCGCGCTCGGCATGGCGACGGCCGAGGAGCTCTCGCCCAACGGCGTCAAGACGCTGGCGCCGGCCGGCGGCATCAAGACCACGGGCACCTGGGCGCTCGGCACCCGGGCGGGCGACTTCGTCTATGTCGCCGGCATGCGCGGTATCGATCCCAAGACCAACACGCTGGTCCAGGGCGACGAGGCGCGGGTGCGCCAGGCCTTCATGAACATGAAGCTGATCGCCGAATCGGAAGGTGCGGCGCTGCGCGACGCGGTGCGGCTGGTCGTCTACGTGACCGACATGTACCGGTTCCGGCCGCTGGTGAACAAGGTGCAGGAGGAGCTGTGGGGCAAGGGTCCGTACCCGCCCCGCACCATCGTCGAGGTCGATCGCCTGAACCAGGACGACATCTGCGAGGTGGAGGGCACGTTCTACGCGCCCGCGAAAAAGTGAACGGAAATCCACCTGACGAATCGTCACAATCGCGCCGAAGGGCTTGGTCCGCCGCGCGATCTGCGATTACATAGTCGCGAAACGACGGGTCCGGTCGCACTTGGGCGGCCGGCCTCCAGGGACGTGATCATGGGCATCGAGCAATTCATCCAGAACGAGCTGAACTCGAACGACGTCGTGCTGTTCATGAAGGGCACGCCGCAATTCCCGATGTGCGGGTTCTCCGGCCAGGTGGTGCAGATCCTCGACTACCTGGGCGTGCCCTACAAGGGGCTGAACGTGCTGGAGAACGACGACCTCCGCCAGGGCATCAAGGACTTCTCCAACTGGCCGACGATCCCGCAGCTCTACGTCAAGGGCGAGTTCGTCGGCGGCTGCGACATCATCCGCGAAATGTTCCAGGCGAACGAGCTGCAGCAGTTCCTCAAGGACAAGGGCATCGAGGTGAAGGCGCCGGCCGCGAGCTGACGTCACCCTCGTCCGAGGCGCCCTCACGGCGCTTGCCCGAGACGAGAAAAAAAGGCCGGAACCCTCTGGGTTCCGGCCTTTTTTCGTGGCCACTTGCTTCGACCGTGGACCAGCGGCTGCTCGTCCTCGAACCGGATCATTGTCCGTTCTGCCCGGCGAGGTCATCGCGGGAGCAGCCGCGTGCGCGTGTCGGTGACCGAGTGGTGGGACAGCGGCGTGAACCCGGCGGGGCTGAACCTCGGCGACCGCTTCGCCTACGAGGTGGCGAAGGAGCATGCGTGCCGGCTTCTTCATGTCGGCGGGGAGTTCGCCCGGACCGATATCGACGGCGCGATCCGAGACCTCCGACCCCGGGTGATCTCCGGCGGCGCCTCCGGCGTAAACGAGACAGCTCCGGAGCCCCCATGCCCGACCGCTTGGCCAGACTGCGTGCCTATGCGTCCGTCGACGATCCCCTCGCCGGGATCGCGGCGACCGTGGCGCTCGTCGTGGTCGGCAACCAGCCCTTTTATCCGCTGTATCTGCACGCCATCGCCGGCCGGGCCGCCTGGCCGGTGTGGCTGACGCTGCTGTCGACGCCGTTCTTCCTCGCCGTGCCGGCGGCGGCGCGGTGGAACTCGCTGACCGGGCGGCTGCTGCTGCCCGTCGTCGGGGTCGCCAACACGCTGATCGCCATCAAGGCGGTCGGGCGCGACAGCGGGCTCGACCTGTTCCTGCTGCCCTGCGCGCTGCTCGCGGCCGTGCTGGTGCGGCCGCACGAGCGGCTCGCCTCGCTGCCCGTGCTGGCGCTGCCGTTCCTGGCCTATCTCTGGCTCGGCGGGCTGGTCGGCGCTCCGCTCGTCGCCTTTCCGGCCGAGCAGCAGGCCGCCATGCTGATGGTCAACGCGATCAGCGTCGCCAGCCTCCTGGTGCTGATCGGGCTGCTGGTGGCGGGCCTGTTCGGCCGCTCCGCCGAACCCGCGGGCTGAGCGCCGGTCGGTCGGCCGGCCCCGTCCCGAAAGACGACAGCCCGGGCCGTCGCCGGTCCGGGCTGTCGCGTGGTGCGTCGCGGCGGGCGCGGCTAGGCGGCCCGCACCGTCTCCAGGAACTTTCCGACCTCGAGCTTCAGCCGGTTGCTCTCGCTCGACAGCGACTGCGCCGACGAGAGGACCTGCGAGGAGGCCGAGCCGGTCTCGGTGGCGCCGCGATCGACCTGCGTGATGTTGCTGGCGACCTCGGTGGTGCCGAGGGAAGCCTGCTGGACGTTGCGGGCGATCTCGCCGGTCGCGGCACCCTGCTCCTCCACGGCTGCCGCGATGGTGGCCGTGATCTCGGCGATCTTTCCGATGGTGCCGCCGATCTCCTTGATGGCGCTGACCGAGTCGTGGGTCGCGGCCTGCATGCCGGCGATCTGGGCCGAGATGTCGCCCGTGGCCTTGCCGGTCTGGGCGGCGAGCGCCTTGACCTCCTGGGCGACGACCGCGAAGCCCTTGCCGGCCTCGCCGGCGCGCGCCGCCTCGATGGTGGCGTTCAGCGCCAGCAGGTTGGTCTGCTCGGCGATGGCCGTGATCAGCTTCACGACGTCGCCGATGCGGTTCGCCGCCTGCGACAGCTCGGTGATGCGGCCGTCGGTCTTCTCGGCCTGCCTCACCGCCTCGTCGGCGATGCGGTTCGACTCCTGCACCTGGCGCGAGATTTCCTGCACCGAGGCGGCCATCTCGTTGGTCGCCGAGGCGACGCTCTGGACGTTGGCGGAGGCCTGCTCGGAGGCGGCGGCGACGCGGGTCGAGAGCTGCTGGGTCGTCTCGGCGGTGCGGGTGAGGGTGCCGGCTGCGGCTTCGAGCTCGGTCGAGGCGGACGAGACCGTCTCGATGATCTCGCCGACCGCCCCCTCGAACTCGTCGGCGAGCCGCCGCATGTCGCGCTTGCGCTGCTCCGCCGCGCGCCGTTCGGCCTCCTGCTGGGCGGCGGCCTCCTCGCGCGCCTTCTCGGCCGCCTTGATCTTGAACGCCTCCACGGCGCCGGCGATCTCGCCGACCTCGTCCTTGCGGCCGAGCCCGGCCAGCACGACCTCGAAATTGCCCGCCGCGAGCTGGTGCATGCCGGCGGTGAGCTGCTGAATCGGACGGGCGATGCCGAACTGGGAGATCGCGAAGGCGACGGCCAGCGCCACGCCGACGCCGACGCCGATGATCAGATAGGTCGAGAGGATCGAGCCTTCGGTCGCGGCGGCCAGCGTCTCGGTGCCGCGGGTGATGTCCTCGTCGAGCTGCTGCGCGAAGGCGAGATTGCTCGCCACCTGCTTGACGATCAGCGGGTCGAGGCCGGTGCGGACCAGGTCCGCGGCCTTGGCGTTGTCGTTCCGCAAGGCCGCGGCGATGGCGGGCTTGCCGGCCGCGACGATCGCCTCGATGCTGCGCCGCGCGGCCTCGATCCTGTCGGCGTAGCGCGGCACCTGCCCGGTCAGCTGGGTGAGCGCCGCGCCGATCTCTTCGCTCGTCTTGTCGATCTGCGGCGGCAGCTTGAGCATCTGCGCGTCGTCGGTCTCGGCGATCGTCTTGTAGACCAGCGCCTCGTACTGCCAGAGCAGCCGGTTGGTCCGGGTGAGCGTGACGCGTGCCGCCGCATCCTTGGCGAGGAACTCGGCGTAGCGGGAGCCGACGGTGTGCATCTGTCCGGCCGCGTACCATGCGCCGAAGCCGGCGATGGCGGCGAGAAGGACGATGACCGAGAGAATCTTGGGTAGAATCTTGATGCGGCCGAGAAGCGACATGGGGCACTCTGTGCTGGCAGGAGGGGGTCAGTCGCGCGGGCTTGCTATTGGCTCGATCCGGGACGGATGAGCTTGCCCGACGCCATTTTTTCGCAAAAATTATTAAAACTATCTTCAAACGCGCCAGTAACGCCGCGTGAAGTACAAGCGGCTTGGTTGCACATGGCCGATTCGTTCGAAGCGTTCAGCGCTCAGTTTCGGCAGGCCGGCCCGGGCGGCCGACCTGCCGGGCGCCGCAGGCGCCTGCCGTCTCAGGCGGCCTGCCAGTCGAAGCGCAGCGGCGCCTCGCGGAAGGCGAAGCGGTCGAGATGGCGGGCGACGACCTCCTGCAGGGCGTGCAGCTGTCCGGCGGCGCTCGCCTCCAGACGGCATTCGAGCACGTCCGGACCGGCCTGCAGGGTGAGGACGGCGTCGGCCGGCCAGTCGGCGCCGCGGGCGTCGCGGGGAAACCGCACGGTGCCGGCCTCGGCCGTGAAGTCGACCGCGAGATCGTGGCTCCAGTGCTTGCAGAGCTGCTGGAGATAGCGGCTGCCATTGGGGGTCGGCACCCGGGCCGTGCTGTGGAAATCGGACATGGTCGCGTCCTGAGGTTCGGGGGTCACGACGGCCGGGACGGACCGCCGTATATATCGTAAGATATATCGAAATATGGCGGGTTCAAGGGCGGGGCGGCGCGCCTCCGGCCGGCGGCGGGGCGTCGATGCTGTGATTTGCGGGCGTTTTCCCGGGCAGCCGCCTTGTCTCGCTCCGCCGCCGCCCCGATGGTGGCCGCAGACGTCGAAAGGCGAGCCGCTCCCGTGACGTGGATCCACGCCGACCTGCATGTCCACTCGAAGCACTCCCGCGCCACCAGCCGCGACCTCGACCTCGAGCGCCTCGCCTGGTGGGCGGCCCGCAAGGGGATCGCCGTGGTCGGCACCGGCGACTGCGTGCATCCGGCCTGGCTCGCCGAGATCAAGGACAAGCTGGTGGCGCAGGGCGACGGGCTGTTCCGCCTCGCCCCCGAGATCGAGGCGCCGCTGTGGGCGACGCTGCCGCCCGCCTGCCGGCGGCCGGTCTCCTTCATGCTCACGACCGAGATCTCGACCATCTACAAGAAGGGCGACAAGACCCGGAAGATCCACCACCTGATCTACGTGGCCGATCTCGACGCCGCCGACCGGCTGGCGGCGAGCCTCGCGCGCATCGGCAACATCGCCTCGGACGGCCGGCCGATCCTCGGGCTCGATTCGCGCGACCTCCTGGAGATCGCCCTGGAGTCGGGGCCGGACAGCTACCTGGTCCCGGCCCATGTCTGGACACCGTGGTTCGCGGCGCTCGGCTCGCAGTCGGGCTTCGACTCCATCGCGGACTGCTACGGCGATCTCGCCGGGCACATCTTCGCGGTCGAGACCGGCCTGTCGTCGGATCCGGCGATGAACTGGCGGGTCTCGTCGCTCGACCGGTTCCGGCTGGTCTCCAACTCGGACGCCCATTCGCCCGGCAAGCTCGGCCGCGAGGCGACGCGCTTCTCCTGTGCGCCGGACTATTTCGCCATCCGCCGGGCGCTGGAGACCGGTGACGGCTATGTCGGCACGGTCGAGTTCTTCCCCGAGGAGGGCAAGTACCACATGGACGGGCACCGCGCCTGCGGGGTGCGGCTCGACCCGAAGGAGACGATCGCGCTCGGCGGCCGCTGCCCGGTCTGCGGACGGCCGGTGACGATCGGGGTGTCGCACCGGGTCGAGACGCTGGCCGACCGCGGCGAGGCCGAGGTGGTGCCGCCGCCCACCGCGGGGAGCGTATCGAGCCTGGTGCCGCTGCCCGAGGTCCTGTCGGAGATCGTCGGCAGCGGTGTCGGATCGAAGGCCGTCGCCGAGATCTACGACCGCACCGTCGCGGCGCTCGGGCCCGAGCTCGCGGTGCTGGAGACCCTGCCGGCCGAGGACGTCGCCGGGGTGCATCCGCTGCTCGGGGAGGCGGTGACCCGGCTGCGCGCCGGGGCGGTGATCCGGCAGGCCGGCTACGACGGCGAGTACGGCGTCATCCGGCTGTTCGAGGACGGCGAGATCGACCGGCTCGCCGGCAGCCGGCTGCTGTTCGACGCGCCGCTCCTGCGCCGTCCGCGGGCCCCGAAACGCCGGGCGGCCGCGGAGGCGCCGGGCGACGCGGCCGCGCCGTCCGGGCCGGGTCCGGCGCCGGCTCCGGCGGAGCGCTCCGGCCACGCCGGCGTGCTCGCCGGGCTGGATCCCGATCAGGCCCGCGCCGCCGCGGCGACCGACGGCCCGCTGATGGTGATCGCCGGCCCGGGCTCGGGCAAGACGCGCATGCTCGTCCATCGCATCGCCCATCTGGTGCGCGAGCGCGGCGTGCCGGCCGGCGCCTGCCTCGCCGTCACCTTCACCCGCAAGGCGACCGAGGAGCTGCGGACGCGCCTCGTCGCACTGCTCGGCGAGGCGGGGCGGGCCGTGGCGGTGCACAGCTTCCATTCGCTCGGTCTCGCCATCCTGCGCGCCCATGCCGACCGGGCCGGCCTCGGCGCCGACTTCCGGATCGCCGGCGAGGCGGAGCGCCGGGCCGCCCTGGCCGACGCGCTGGGCCTCGGCGAGGCGCGCGCCGCCCGTCTGCTCCAGGCCGTCTCGGCGCTCAAGCGCACCGGCGCCGCGGGACCGGTGGAGGCGGCGGAGGCCTGCGCCGTGCTGGCGCGGACCGGCCGCGCCCAGGGCTGGGTCGACTTCGACGACCTCGTCGTGCTCTCGGCCGATCTCCTCGCCGCGGATGCCGAGATCGCGGCCGCGTGGCGGGCGCGCTTCCCGCACGTCGTCGCCGACGAGTTCCAGGACGTCGACGAGCAGCAGTACCGGCTGCTGCGGCTGATCGCCGGGGCCGAGGGCCGTCTGTGCGTGATCGGCGATCCCGACCAGGCGATCTACGGCTTCCGCGGCGCCGACGCCGCCTGCTTCGCGCGCTTCGCCCGGGATTTCCCGGCCGCCCGCACCCTGCGGCTGGCGCGCAACTACCGCTCGACCGCGACCATCGCGACGGCGGCGGCGCGCCTCGTCGGCGCGCCGGGCGACGGCATCGTCCGTCCGGGCGGCACGCCGATCACGACCCATGTGGCGGCGGACGAGGCGGCGGAGGCGGACTTCGTCGCCGCGACCATCGAAGACCTGCTCGGCGGTCACGACCTGCTCGCCGCCGGCTGCGACAGGGGCGATGCGGCCGCCGGCGCACTCGGCTTCGGCGACTGCGCGGTGCTCTATCGGACCGATGCCCAGGCGGCGGCGCTGCGCGCCGCGCTCGACCGCGCCGGCATCCCGTTCATGAAGAGCTCGCCCGCGGCCATCGCCGGACATCCCGGCGTCACCGCGATTCTGGACGGGCTGGGCCCGGCGGACGGAGCGGAGGCGGCGGATGATGCGGGCCCGCGGCTGGCCGCCCGCATCGCGGCCGCGGCGGAGGCCGTCCGCCGGGCCGGCCGGGCCGAGCCGGCCGCACTCGCCGAGGCACGGGGGTGGCTCGCGACGCTCGCCGCCAGCGAGGCGGTCGGCGGCGATCCGGCCCGCCTCGTCGAGGCGGTGGCGCTGTCCACCGAGGCCGATTTCCGCGACCGCCGCGCCGACCGCGTCTCGCTCATGACCATGCACGCGGCCAAGGGGCTCGAATTCCCGGTGGTGCTGGTCGTCGGGCTGGAGGCCGGGCTGGTGCCGTTCTCGTGGGGCGATTCGGCGGCCGACGAGGCGGGGCAGGCGGAGGAGCGGCGGCTGTTCTACGTCGCCGTGACCCGTGCCAGGGACCGGCTGGTGCTGACCCGCGCGGCCGAGCGGCACTGGCGCGGCGCGGTGCGCCGGCTGCCGCCGTCGCCGTTCCTCGCCGACATCGCCGCGGACCTGACGGTCGCCGCCGCCGGCGCACGACGGCGCAGGCCGGCCCGGCAGCTCGACCTGTTCTGAGAGCTTCCGGCGAGGGGACGCCCGGAGCGGGACGCTGCGATTCGACGATGTGGGATTCGACGCCTGGAATTCGACGGAGTCGAAAGAGTGGCTCCCCGGGCCGGATTCGAACCAGCGACCAACCGGTTAACAGCCGGTTGCTCTACCGCTGAGCTACCGGGGAACACGCGCCTCACGGCTCAGGCAGGTGGGCGTATAACAAAACCCCGGGCCGATTGCCAACCCGAATTCGGGCCGGATGTGGATGATCGGCCGTTCGTCCGGCCGGAGCTGCGGCGGCGGTGGCCGCCGGTCCGGGCCGAATCAAAGTTCAGCGCTTCTTCCAGCCCTGCACGGCGACGCGCGGCAGGTCCTCGCGGGTGAGGCCGAGGGCGGCGAGCTCGCCGTCCGTCTTGGTCTCCAGGGCCTTGTAGCGCGACACGAACTCGAGGCCTTCGCCGATCGCGGCGCCCACCTCGCGCAGGAACGAAACGACACCGCGCCGGGCCGAGCGCCCGGCGGAATACGTGATGGACATGAGTCACCTCTGACTTCTCGTGAGCTTGATATAGCTCGCCTTTTCCCGGTGACCCAGTGAAATTGCTGCATGGCAGCATAACGCTGCCGCATGGCATGCGCGGGGCCGGTTATCGATCGGGGGGCGGATGTGCGCCGGGGAGCGTCGGGGCGGGGTGACGGAGCGGCCGGGGCCGCCCCATCGTCCTTTTCCCGCAGTGGCCGGTCTCACCCCGTGGAGGCCAGCGCGCGGTCCACCGCTTCGGGCTCCTTCTCGATGATCCGAAGCAAGGTCCGGGCTGCCGGGTCGGGCGTTCTGCGGCCCTGTTCCCAGTCCCTGACGGAGGCAGGAGAGAAGCCGTACCGTCGGGCAAAACGGGTCTGCGACAGCCCGGTCTTCTTTCGCACGGCCGCCACGTCGACGGTGGGCGGGGTGAAGACCCGGGCTGCGTCTTCTTCGCCCCGGGCGATCGCGCGCGCCTGCCTTGCGCTGCGAACGAGGCGTTCTCCGAGCTTCGTCATCATCTCCTCCGTCGCAGGATCGACACCCTCGCCGCCACGCCCTGCCGATAGTCGTCGGCCAGCCGGCTGAGCTCGGCCGCCAGGGCGTTGCGTTCGGCCTTGGACAGGTCGGCTCTCTCCCCCTTGTCGATCAGCGCCAGGAGGAACACCGGGACATCGTCTCCTCCGAAGTAATGGATGGTCCGGTAGCCGCCGCTCTTTCCCTTGCCCCGGCCGGCGAAGCGCACCTTCCGGGCGCCCCCGGTGCCGGGGATGATCGCCCCGTCTTCGGGATGCGCAGCGAGCCACTCCACCATCTCCATGATCTCCGCCTCGGACAGGCCGGCATCGGCCGCATCGGCCTCGAAGACGGGCGTGGTGAGCACGCTGTGCATCCCGTAGGATATACGGCAATGCCGTATATGGGGCAAGGCGACGATACGGCAATGCCGGAGGTGCGGCCCGCAGCCGCCGTCCGCCGTCCGCCGGCCGGGTCGGCCCTTCGGCTCCTGGCGCATGCGGACGCGTCTCCGTCCCTGGGCCGGGCCTGAGTCGCTCTCGATGTCGGGCTGAGCCTTCGAAAAGATGAGTGGAGGCCACGGCCGGAATTGAACCGGCGTACACGGTTTTGCAGACCGTTGCGTAACCACTCCGCCACGTGGCCTTCTGGCGGTCCGCCCGCGGGCGGGGGACGCGCCGCCGGACCCCGAGGAGACCGGAGTCGGCGGGCGCATGTTTAGCGCCCTCGGCCGAAACTGCAACCGCTATCGCGGGCGGCCGGAGGATTCGCAGCGGCGGTGCCGGCCCGCCGCTGAGGTGGCGGATCCCGGGGAGCGCGGCCGGGGGCCGACGAACGGGCGCGGGGCCGCCGCGGCGCCGGCCACCCTTGACCGTGACGGCGGGGGCGGGCCACACTTCGTAGAATTCCAGATAGGGCGACGCGTGCCGTCGCGCCGGGCGCGGCGCGGACGGCGGCGCGTCAGGTCCGGCCGGGGAGGTGCCATGCCTGTCGTGTCGATGACGGTGAACGGAAATCCCGTGCGGGCCGAGGTCGACGTCCGCACCCTGCTGGTCCAGTTCCTGCGCGAGACGCTGCGGCTGACCGGCACCCATGTGGGCTGCGACACCTCGCAGTGCGGCGCCTGCGTGGTGCACGTGAACGGCGTCGCGGTGAAGAGCTGCACCATGCTGGCCGTGCAGGCGGAGGGCGCCGAGGTCCTTACCATCGAGGGCGTCGCCCGCGGCGACGCGCTGCATCCGATGCAGGAGGCGTTCCGCCAGAATCACGGGCTGCAGTGCGGCTACTGCACGCCCGGGATGATCATGACGGCGCTCGACATCGTGCGCCGCAAGGGCCACGAGCTCGACGACCGGACGATCCGCGAGGAGCTCGAGGGCAATCTCTGCCGCTGCACCGGCTACCACAACATCGTGAAGTCGATCGCCGCCGGCGCTCGCGCCATGGCGGGCGACGATCCGGCTCGGCAGCAGGCCGCCGAGTAGCGGCCGCCGCGCCGCGGGCGCGGGCACCGCGCCGAGGCGCGGCACCATCGCGTCGCCGGCCAGGCCGCCGCGAGAGCGGCCACCCGGCGGATTCGGACCTTCGGGAGGACGCGGATGAGCACGAGCGGAGCCGGCACCAGCGGAACCGGGACGAGCGGAACGACGGCGACCGGCATCGGCGCGCCGGTGCGGCGCAAGGAGGACTTTCGCTTCGTCACCGGCAACGGCCGCTACACGGCCGACATCGACCGGCCCGGCCAGGTCTGCCTGCACTTCCTGCGCTCGACCCACGCCCATGCCCGCATCGTGCGCATCCAGGCCGGCCACGCCTCGCGCATGCCGGGCGTGCTCGCCGTGATCACCGGGCAGGATCTCGCCGCCGACAAGCTCGGGCCGCTGGTGTGCGGCTGGATGATCCACTCCACCGACGGCTCGCCGATGAAGATGGCGCCGCACCCGGCCCTGACCGTCGACGCGGTGCGCTATGTCGGCGAGCCGGTCGCCGCCGTGATCGCGCAGACGCCCGAGCAGGCGCGCGACGCCGCCGAGGCGATCATCGTCGACTACGAGGAGCTGCCGGCCGTCGTCGATCCGGCCGCCGCGCAGGGACCGGACGCACCGCTGATCCACGCGGTCGCGCCGAACAACACCATCTTCCACTGGCAGCTCGGCGACGCCGCCGCCGTGGCCGACGCCTTCGCCCGTGCCGCCAGCGTGACCAGCATCGACCTCGTCAACAACCGGCTGGTGCCGAACGCCATCGAGCCGCGCGGCGCGCTCGCCGAATGGGATCCGGGCAGCGACAGCTACACGCTGTGGAACACGTCGCAGAACCCGCACGTGGCCCGCCTCGTGCTCTCCGCCTTCGTCGGCGTCGCGCCGGAGCACCGGCTGCGGGTCGTCGCGCCCGACGTCGGCGGCGGCTTCGGCTCGAAGATCTTCATCTATGCCGAGGAGGTGGTGGCGCTCGCCGCGGCGAAGCGGGTGCGCCGGCCGGTGCGCTGGATCTGCGACCGCTCGGAGGCGTTCGTCGCCGACGCGCACGGGCGTGATCACGTCACCCACGCCCAGATGGCGTTCGACCGCGACGGCAGGATCCTCGGCCTGCGGGTGAAGACCATCGCCAATCTCGGCGCCTACATGTCGACCTTCTCGTCGTCGATCCCGACCTATCTGTACGCGACGCTGCTGTCCGGCCAGTACGCGATCCCGGCGATCCACTGCGCCGTGGACGCGGTCTACACCAACACGGTGCCGGTCGACGCCTATCGCGGGGCCGGGCGGCCCGAGGCGACCTACGTGATCGAGCGGCTGATGGAGGTGTCGGCGAGACGCCTCGGCGTCGACCCGGCCGAGCTGCGGCGCAAGAACTTCGTGCAGACGTTCCCGCACCAGACGCCGGTGATCATGAGCTACGACTGCGGCGACTACGCCGCCTCGCTCGACAAGGCGCTGGCGCTCGCCGACTACCAGGGCTTCGGCGCCCGCCGGCGCGAGTCGGAGGCGCGCGGCAGGCTGCGCGGCATCGGGCTCTCGGCCTATATCGAGGCGTGCGGCATCGCGCCGAGCCAGGCGGTCGGCTCGCTGGGCGCCGGCGTCGGCCTGTGGGAATCCGCCGAGGTGCGGGTGAACCCCACCGGCACCGTCGAGGTGCTGACCGGCAGCCACAGCCACGGGCAGGGCCACGAGACCACCTTCGCGCAGCTGGTGTCGGACCGGCTCGGCATCCCGATCGACACCATCTCGGTGGTGCACGGCGACACCGACAAGGTGCAGTTCGGCATGGGCACCTACGGCTCGCGGTCGGGAGCCGTCGGCATGTCGGCGATCGTCAAGGCGCTCGACAAGGTCGAGGCCAAGGCCAGGAAGGTCGCGGCCCACATGCTGGAGGCGTCCGAGGCCGACATCGTGTTCGAGAACGGCGCCTTCAAGGTGGCCGGCACCGACAGGGCGGCGACGTTCGGCGAGGTCGCGCTGAACGCCTACATCGCCCACAAGTTCTCCGGCGCCGAGCTGGAGCCGGGGCTGAAGGAGGGCGCCTTCTACGACCCGGTGAACTTCACCTTCCCGGCCGGCTGCCATGTCTGCGAGGTCGAGATCGACCCGGAGACCGGCCGCGTGGCGATCGAGCGGTTCACGGCCGTCGACGACTTCGGCAACATCATCAACCCGATGATCGTCGAGGGCCAGGTCCATGGCGGGATCGCCCAGGGGATCGGCCAGGCCCTGATGGAGCAGGCCGTCTACGACGACTCCGGCCAGCTCGTCACCGGCTCCTACAACGACTATGTGATGCCGCGCGCCGTCGACCTGCCGCCGCTGGTGGTCGACACCACGGTGACGCCGTGTCCCGGCAATCCGCTCGGCATCAAGGGCTGCGGCGAGGCGGGTGCCATCGCGGCGCCGGCCGCCGTGATGAACGCCGTCACGGACGCGCTCGGGACGGAAGAGGTGCCGATGCCGGCCAACCCGCTGACGGTGTGGCGCGTGCTGCAGAAGGCCGGCCGCCTGCAGGCGGCCGAGTAGCGATGGTCGACGCGCCGCAGGAGGCGCATCGACTCCCTCTCCCCGCACGCGGGGAGAGGTGAAGGGCGGCGCTTGCCGCGCCGCGAGGCGAGGACGTGGAGAGGACGGATGTACGACTTCACCTATCACCGCGCGAGCGGGCTCCGGCAGGCGACCAACCTCCTCGCCAAGCACGAGGACGCGAAGCCCATCGCGGGCGGACAGAGCCTGCTGCCGATGATGAAGTTCCGCCTCGCCTCGCCGTCGAACCTGGTCGACCTCAACGCCGTCGAGGGGCTGAACGGCATCGAGCTGACCAGCCGCGCCCTGGTGATCGGCGCCATGGCGCGCCACGCCGAGGTGCATGTCTCGCCGCAGGTGCAGCAGGGCATTCCGGCGCTCGCCGCGCTCGCCGGGATGATCGGCGATCCGGCGGTGCGCCATCGCGGCACGCTGGGCGGCTCGCTCGCCAACAACGACCCGACCGCCGACTATCCGGCCGCCGCGCTGGCGCTCGGCGCGACGATCGTCACCACCAAGCGCAAGATCCCGGCCGACGAGTTCTTCGCCGGCCTGTTCGAGACCGTGCTGGAGCCGGACGAGCTGATCACCAAGGTGAGCTTCCCGCTCCCCAAGAAGGCGGCGTACCAAAAATTCCGCAACCCGGCGTCGCGCTACGCCATCGTCGGCGTGTTCGTGGCGAAGCGTCCCGCCGAGGTGCGGGTCGCGGTGACCGGGGCGGGGGCTTCGGGTGCCTTCCGGGTGCCGGCCTTCGAGGAGGCCCTGCAGAAGCGCTTCCACCCGAAGTCGCTGGAGGGCCTGAGCGTGCCGGCCGAAGGCCTGGCGAGCGACATCCACGCCAGCGCCGAGTACCGGGCCCACCTGATCGGCGTCATGGCCCGCCGCGCGGTGGCCGCGGCGAACGGGTGAGGGCGGCCACTTCGTGTCGCTGTAGCGCGCCCCCCTCCGTTCACCTCTCCCAGGGAGAGGTCGACGGGTGCAGCGCATCGGGTGAGGGGATGCGAACTCATCCGGCCCGGCGGCTCGTCTCCCCGCGGCCCTCCCGCCGCCTCGCGCCGGCGGCCCGAATGGTGTCGACGGCTCGCTCCGGGAATGTCAGGCATCACAGCTTTTCGGCGATCGATTCTTTTTTTCCGCATCGATTTATGAATCGTATCCGTCTTGTTTCTTTCGTTTAGCGTATATTTCTCAGTATAGAGAACTCACATCAGTATACCTATAATCAAATGCGCGTCTCATTGACGGTACATCTGTGGTCCGCCTAGGCGTGAGCTCTCGGAGCTGCGTGGAGTCTCCACGGTCTTCCGATCGAGCGAGCCAGGCGTCGGCGTCAGTCCCCCCAGCCAGCAGAACGCGACATCAACTGGCAGGGATCACGATGCTTCTCAGGACCTCACTCTCGTGTGCCGCTGCGACCGGCACGGTTCTGGCCGCGCTCGGCGGCAGCCCGGCGCCGGCGCAGACCGCAAGCTCCACCGCGACGCCGGTCGAGCTCGAGCCGCTGACCGTCGAAGGGCAGGTGGGCGGCAAGGGAAAGGGCGAGGGCAATGTCAGCGGAAAGCCCGCGGTCCTGACCACCACGACGACCAGGCAGCAGCTCGACGACCAGCAGATCGACAGCCTCGCGGACTATGCGCGGCGGATCGACGCCGGGCTGAGCTACGGAACCGGCAATCGCAGCGTGAACATCCAGGGGCTGGACAAGAACCGGGTCCTGACCACGCTCGACGACATCCGCATTCCGTGGATGTACGACGGTGCGCGCGGCGTCCAGGGCGGCGTCTCGGCGTTCGATTTCGACACGATCGCCCGCGTCGACGTGGTGAAGAGCACCGATTCGAGCTTCTTCGGCGCCGGGGCGCTCGGCGGCATGCTGGCGCTGCGGACCATCGATCCGGAAGAGGTGCTCAGAACCGGCAAGATGTTCGGCGGGATCAGCCGGATCAGCTACGACAGCGCCGACCGGAGCTGGTACGGCCAGCAGACCCTCGCGGCGCGCGCCAACAACACGTTCTTCCTGTTCCAGGGCGGCTACAAGAAGGGCCACGAGACCGAGAACCAGGGCGACATCGGCGGCACCGGCACCACCCGGACCGAGAAGAACCCGTCCGACTACGACCAGAACAACTACCTGGTGAAGCTGCATCACTATGTCGACGGCGGCCATCGCCTGGCCGTCACCGCCGAGAGCTACCGGCGCGAGGAGACGATCGACACCCTCACCAGCGTGAGCTCGACCTACAAGACCTACTCGACCCAGGAGATCCTCAAGCGCAAGCGCGTCTCCGCCGCCTACGACTACAAGGCGCCGGCGAGCGGCAACTGGCTCGATACGGCGCACCTCCTGCTGTACTGGCAGCAGGTCAATCTGGAGACCGGGACCTACGCGTACCGCCTGACCACGCCGGTCGGCACCTACAACCGTGACAGCAATCTGAAGGAGATCTCGTACGGCGTGAAGGGATCGGCCGCCAAGGAGTACGATCTCGGCTGGGCCCGGCACCTGATCGCGGTGGGCGGCGAGGTCTACGCCACCCGCACGTCGCAGTACGCCGCGGGCGAGGACAACTGCACGTCGGCGATCCGCGCGTGCAGCTACTATCACGTCAACCAGTCGGACATGCCGGACGTCGAGGGCACGACCGTCGGTCTCTATGCGCAGGACCGGATCGCGCTGCTCGACGGCGTCGTGCGGCTGACGCCCGGCCTGCGCTTCGACTGGTACGAGCAGAATCCGAAGGAGACCGCGACCTACACGGCGAACGACGCCTACGAGGGGACGCCGGCCTCGTCGAGCGGATCGAAGCTGTCGCCGAAGCTGCTCGCCGAATGGGACATCGCCCCGAAGGTGACGCTCTACGCCCAGTGGGCGCAGGCCTTTCGGGCGCCGACCGCGACCGAGCTCTATCTCACCTATGGCGGCTCCGGCAGCTATGTCAGCATCGGCAATCCCGACCTGAAGCCCGAGACCAGCAACGGCTACACGGTCGGCGTCAAGCTCGGCGACGACCAGCTCGGCGGCAATGTGCGCGGCTACTACAACAGGTACGAGAACTTCATCGACACGGTGACGCTGACGGCCGCCGAGGCCGGGCTGAGCGGCAGCTATCCGTACGGCGTGTTCAAGTACATCAACCGCGCCAATGTCGAGATCTACGGCGGCGAGGTGTCGGCCCACTGGCGCTTCATGCCGGGCTGGCTGGCGCGCACCTCGATCGCCTACACGGTCGGTAAGGATCTCGACGAGGACGTCCACCTCAACTCGATCCCGCCCCTGAAGGCGATCGTCGGTCTCGGCTACGCGACCAAGATCTGGGGCGCCGACGCGACGGTCACGATGGCGGCCGCCCGCAACCAGGTGGAGGACCCGACCTCGGACACCAACAAGACGCCGGCCTACACGATCGTCGACCTGACGGCGTGGTGGGAGCCCGAGCTGCTCAAGGGCTGGCGCCTCCAGGCCGGCGTGTTCAACCTGTTCGATGCGACCTACTACAACGCCCTCGACATCCCGGACAGCCAGCAGCTCGCGAAGGCGTACTACACGCAGCCCGGCCGGACCTTCAAGGCGTCGGCGATCTTCCGGTTCTGACCGCGGCCGGTGCGCACGGGCGGGTGGCCCGGCCGTCCGTGCCGGGCCACCGTCGCGGCGCGACGCGTGCCCCCGGGGAATCGACGATTTCGGTCCCTGTGATATCAAGACGTGGACGGTCGGGGGACTCCCCGGCCATGATGCGGCGCGGCCCGATCCGATGCCGGGCTGCGGCGCTCAGCGATCTCGATGCTCACGGGAGGGACCGGTTCGGTGACCAAGCTGCCGACGTCGATCGACGCGACCCAGGATCTCCTCGCGAAGGCCGACTACCTGGCCGACCGGTCGCTGGCGACCGTGCTGTTCCTGGCGCTGCGCATGGGGCGGCCGATCTTTCTCGAAGGCGAGGCCGGCGTCGGCAAGACCGAGATCGCCAAGGTCTTGTCGGCCACGCTCGGGCGAAAGCTGATCCGGCTGCAGTGCTACGAGGGGCTCGACGTCGGCAGCGCCGTCTACGAGTGGAACTACGCCGCCCAGATGATCGCCATCCGGCTCGCCGAGGCGGAGGGCACGGTCGACCGGGCGCGGCTCACCCACGACATCTTCTCGGAAGAGTTTCTCATCAAGCGGCCGCTGCTGCAGGCGCTGGAGCCGGACACCGGCGGTGCCCCGGTGCTGCTGATCGACGAGCTCGACCGCACCGACGAGGCGTTCGAGGCGTTCCTGCTGGAGGTGCTGGCCGACTTCCAGGTGACGGTCCCGGAGATGGGCACCGTCAAGGCGGCGCAGCCGCCGATCGTCGTGATCACGTCGAACCGGACGCGCGAGATCCACGACGCGCTCAAGCGCCGCTGCCTCTACCACTGGGTCGACTATCCGAGCGCCGAGCGCGAGACCGCGATCGTGCGCACCAAGGTGCCGGGCATCGCGGCGCGCCTGTCGGAGGAGATCGTCCGCTTCGTCCAGGCGCTGCGCCGCGAGGACCTGTTCAAGGCGCCGGGCGTCGCCGAGACGCTCGACTGGGCCGGAGCGCTGACCGAGCTCGACGCCGTGGCGCTCGACCCCGCCACCGTGTCGGACACGCTCGGCGTGCTGCTCAAGTACCAGGACGACATCGCCCGCCTGCAGGGCTCCCGCGCGAGCGAGCTGATCGCCCGGCTGCGCGCCGACATGACGGCGGCGGAGTGAGTTTGCCGATGCCTTCTCCTGGGCGAATACCCCCCACCCCCGACCCCTCCCCGCCATTTGCTGATGCAAATGGGGGGAGGGGAGTCGCAGCGCCTCGGCTCCCCTCCCCCCGCTCGCGAAGCGAGTGGCGGGGAGGGGGCGGGGGTGGGGGTGGGGGGCTCTTGCTTTCCGCGGTGGTCTCGTGACAAGCGATTCACGATCCGAGACAAACGACAAAGACACCGGCCGGCTCGCCGACAATATCGTGTATTTCGCCCGCGCCTTGCGCCGCGCCGGGCTGCCGGTCGGGCCGGGCGCCGTGATCGATGCCGTGGAGGCGCTGTCCGCGGCCGGGGTCGGCACCCGCGACGATGTCTACTGGATCCTGCACGCCGTGCTGGTGAAGCGGCGCGAGCACGCCGCCGTGTTCGACCAGGCGTTCCGCATCTTCTTCCGCCGCCGCGGCTATCTCGACCAGCTGATGAGCCTGATGATGCCGCAGGCGCCGGGCGGCCCGCCCGAACCGCCGAGGCCGGCGGCCGCCCGGGTGAACGACGCGCTGTTCGAGGGCGTGAAGGACCGTCTGAAGCGCGAGGAGCGCGAGACCGAGATCGTCGCGAAGCTCACGGCGAGCGACGCCGAGCTCCTGCAGAAGAAGGACTTCGCCCAGATGAGCGCGGCCGAGATCGAGGCCGCCCGCGCCGCAATCCGCCGCATGGTGCTGCCGCTCGACACGGTGCGGACCCGCCGGCTGGTGCCGGACCGCCGCGGCCGCCGCATCGACATGCGCCGCACGCTGCGGGCGAGCCTCGCCTCCGGCGGCGACCTGATCGACCTGAAGACGCTCGGCCCGGGCGAGCGAATGCCGCCGCTCGTCGCGCTGCTCGACGTGTCCGGCTCGATGGGCGAGTACACGCGGCTGTTCCTGCACTTCCTCCACGCCGTCACGGATGCGCGAAAGCGCGTCCACTCGTTCCTGTTCGGGACGCGGCTCACCAACGTGTCGCGGGCGCTGCGCACGAAGGACCCGGACGCGGCGCTCGCCGCCTGCTCGGCCGCCGTGCCCGACTGGTCGGGCGGCACCCGCATCGCGACCTCGCTCGCCGCCTTCAACAAGCAGTGGGCGCGCCGGGTGCTGGGGCAGGGCGCCGTGGTGCTCTTGATCACCGACGGGCTGGAGCGCGACACCGACGCGCGGCTCGCCTTCGAGATGGACCGGCTCCACCGGTCATGCCGGCGACTCGTCTGGCTCAACCCGCTGTTGCGGTTCGACGGCTTCGAGCCCAAGGCCCGCGGCGTCCGGGCGATGCTGCCGCATGTTGACGAATTCCGTCCGATCCACAATCTCGACAGCATGGCGGCCCTGGTGCGGGCCCTGTCGGAGCACGGGGATACCCGCCGGCCGGGCGACGCCCGGCGGCGCGTCCTCGCGGCCTGACCGCGACAACGCCTGATCGCGACAACGACGGAGCACGAGAATGCTGGCGCGCGACGAGGACATCCTGAAGGCCGCCGAGGACTGGCGGGCGGAAGGCAAGGGCGTGGCGATCGCCACCGTGGTGGAGACCTGGGGCTCGGCGCCGCGGCCGGTCGGCTCCAACCTGGTGATCGACGAGGAGGGGCGCTTCCTCGGCTCGGTGTCGGGCGGCTGCGTCGAGGGCGCCGTGGTGTCCGAGGCGCTCGACGTGATCGAGAGCGGCGCGCCGAAGATGCTGGAGTTCGGCGTCGCCGACGAGACCGCCTGGAAGGTCGGCCTCTCCTGCGGCGGCACCATCCGGGTGTTCGTCGAGAGGTTGGAGTAGGGACGGACGTCATGTCGCGACGCAGCGTCGCCCGGAGCGCAGCGCAGTGTTGCGCCAGGGCCCGCGGACAGGGCCGATCGGGACGTTAAGCTGGAAGCTCCGATTGTCTTCCGTCACCCTGAGGTGCCCGGCACCCGGGTCCGCGCTTCGCGCGGCCCGAGTGTAAACTCCACCGGGCCTCGAAGGGCGACGGCCCCGGGCCGTTCATCCTTCGAGGCTCGGGCCGTCGGCGCAAAGGCGCCGCCGACCCGAGCACCTCGGGATGACGGTCGAAGTCCTTTGGTGAGACCGCGCGCGAGAACACGAGCGCAGTCCGAGAGGTGGCCCGTGAAACTCGAGATCCTCAAGAGCCTGAATGCCGAGCGTGCGGCGCGTCGGGCCGTGGTGGTCGTCACCGACGTGGCGAGCGGGGTGCAGCGGCTGGTGCGGGCCGACGAGGCCGCCGCCGATCCGCTCGCCGATGTGCTGGATCAGCATCTGCGCAGCGGCAAGAGCGGCATGGCGGAGACGGCCGACGGCCGCGTCTTCCTCACCGTCCACGTGCCGCCGCCGCGGCTCGTCATCACGGGCGCCGTCCACATCAGCCAGGCGCTGGCGCCGATGGCGAAGCTCGTCGGCTACGACGTCACCATCGTGGATCCGCGCACCGCCTTCGCGAGCCCGGAGCGCTTCCCCGACGTGCCGCTGATCGCCGAGTGGCCCGACACGGCGCTGCCGCCCCTCGCGGTCGACCGCTACACGGCCTTCGTGGCGCTCACCCACGACCCCAAGATCGACGATCCGGCGCTCCTCCACGCGCTCGCCCGCGATTGCTTCTATGTCGGCGCGCTCGGCTCCAAGAAGACCCATGCGCGCCGGGTCGAGCGGCTGACCGTCGCCGGCCTCGACGCGGCGACCATCGCCCGAATCCACGCGCCGATCGGGCTGTCCATCGGGGCGGTGTCGCCGCCCGAGATCGCCGTGTCGATCCTGGCCGAGATCACGGCGCGCCTGCGGCTGCCGGCCGAGGCGCGCCGCGCGGCGGCGCCGGCGGCCGGGACGGCCGCGTCATGAAGTTCGGTCCGTGCCGGCCCGCCGCGGCGGCGGGCGCCGTCCTGGTGCACACCATCCGCCGGGACGGCCTCGTCCTCAAGAAGGGCACGCCGATCGGTGCGGCCGAGATCGCCGCCCTGGAGGCGGCCGGACTCGCCGAGGTGATCGTCGCCCGGGCCGAGCCCGGCGACGTCGGCGAGGACGTCGCGGCGGCCGAGATCGCGGCGGCGGCCGCCGGCCCCGGCATCCGGGTCGACAAGGCCTTCACGGGCCGCGCCAACCTGTTCGCCGACGCGGCCGGCGTCCTGGTGGTCGACCGCGCCGGCGTCGACCGGCTCAACGCGGTCGATCCCGACATCACCTTCGCGACCCTGCCGGCCTACGCGCCCGTGGTGGTCGGCACCATGGTGGCGACCGCCAAGATCATCCCGTTCGCGGTGGCGGGCGCGGCGCGCGACGCGGCGCTCGCCGCCGCCCCGGGGCTGGTGCGGGTCGCGCCCTACCGCATCCGCAAGGTCGCCGTGGTCTCCACGGTGCTGCCCGGGCTCGCCGACAAGGTGATCGAGAAGACCCTCAAGGTGACGGCCGAGCGGCTGGCGCCGGCCGGCGCGACGATCGTCGCCGAGCGCAAGGTGCCGCACGAGACGGCGGCGGTGACGCGCGCCGTCGAGAGCGTGCTGGCCGACGGGGCCGAGCTCGTCGTCGTGTTCGGCGCCTCGGCGATCGCCGACCGCCGCGACGTGATCCCGGCGGCCGTCGAGGAGGCGGGCGGCCGCATCGAGCGGTTCGGCATGCCGGTCGACCCCGGCAACCTGCTGATGATCGGAGAGGTCGGGGGCCGGGCCGTGCTGGGCGCGCCGGGCTGCGCCCGCAGCCCCAAGGAGAACGGTTTCGACTGGGTGCTGGCGCGCCTCCTGTGCGGTCTGCCGGTGACGAGCGGCGACGTCGCCGGCATGGGCGTCGGCGGCCTCCTGATGGAGATCGTCACCCGGCCGCAGCCGCGCGCGGAGACGTCCGAGCCGCGCGCCGCGCCGCGCGGGAAAAAGATCGCCGCCGTGGTGCTGGCGGCCGGGCGCTCCACCCGCATGGGCGGCCCCAACAAGCTGCTCGCCGAGATCGGCGGGCGGCCGCTGGTGCGCATCGCGGTCGAGGAGGTGCTGGGGTCGCAGGCCGGGCCGATCGTCGTCGTCACCGGCCATCAGCGCGACCGCGTGCGCGCCGCGCTCGCCAACCTGCCGGTCAGCTTCGTCCACAATCCCGACTACGCCGACGGCCTCTCCACCTCGGTGAAGGCCGGCATCGCGGCGCTGCCCGAGGACGTCGACGGCGCCGTCGTCTGCCTCGGCGACATGCCGCAGGTCGACCGCGGCCTGATCGACCGGCTGATCGCCGCCTTCGATCCCGAGACGGGCGCCCTGATCGTGATCCCGACCGTCGACGGCAAGCGCGGCAATCCGGTGGTGTGGTCGCGCCGCTTCTTTCCCGAGCTCGGCCGGCTCACCGGCGACGTCGGGGCCCGGAACCTGATCGCCGCGTATCAGGAAGCCGTCGCCGAGGTGCCGGCGGCGGCCGCCGCGGCGACCGACGTCGACACGGCCGAAGCGCTCGCGGCCGTGAAGGCCGAGATCGAGGGCGGGTGAGGGAGAGGAGCGCGGGACGCGGCGGCCGCGGCCGTCAGCGCGCGCACTCGATGGCGACGAAGTCCTCGCAGGCGGCGCCGCGGCAGCCGGAGGTCACCGGCACCGAGCCGGTGATCTCGTCGCGGTCGACCTTGCGGAACGAGACGGCCTGCTTGAAGTCGTGCTGGCGGCACAGCGCCGTCGCCATGGCGTTGCCGCAGCGGGCGCCGGTCGCGAGGCAATGGTCGATGCCGTAGGCGTCGGGATTGTTGGCGAGGATGAAGATCCGCTTCTCGGCCTGGGCGGCCGAAGGCCCGGCCAGAAGGCTCACCACGAACGCGATCGTGAACAGGGGCCGCATCGGCGTGCTCGATCCATCTGGAGGACGGCACCTCGCGCCGCGGACGCATGCCCACGGCGGAAGGCACCTCGCTAAAATGCCGTCGCAACCGTTAAGGCGGCGTTAACTCCCGGGGCGGCCGCGCGGCGCGGCTTTGCGCGGCCGCCGCCGGGCCGCGGCGGCGCCGCGCAGGAGCCACATTTTCACCTCGTGGAAACCATTGCTTCCTACCGTCGCCGAAATCCTGTGGGGGGAGGGCGACATGGCTCGTTTCTTGCGCGGCGCGGCGGCGATCGTGGCGCTCGTCCTGTCGGCCGGGGCCGTACAGGGCGCCGGTGCCATCGCGATCGGGGCCTGCGGCGCCTACGGCTACGCCTACGACCTGAGGACCCTCGCCGAGGCCGAGCGGGCCGCGCTGAAGCGCTGCCACGGCCGGAACTGCCGCGTGGTCGCGACCGTGCGGCGCGGCTGCACCGCCTTCGCGGTCGACGCCAAGGACCTGTGCGGCGCGCACGGCTACGCGGTCGGGAGCCGGCTCGCCGCGGCGCAGAACCGCGCCCTGCAGCAGTGCTACGCCCATGGCGGCAAGACCTGCGTCATCCGCGCCTTCGCCTGCGACGCGAGGAACTGATACCACCGGCCCATGACCTCGACCCTCTCCGTCACGCTGAGGTGCTCGGGAAAAGCCCCGGCCTCGAAGGGCGACGGCCGGGGCCGCATCCTTCGAGGCTCGCCTGCGGCGAGCATCTCAGGATGTCGGGTCGAGGTTCAGGGCCGTTGGGATGAGGGGAGGATCGCCGGACCGGACGAAACCGCCTCGTGAAGAACCTGCGCTACCGCGTGCGGACCTTACGAGAATTCCGACATGCGGCTCGTCGACCTGACGAAGGTGGTGAATGTCTCGCTGTCGCCCGGAGCGAACAGCTCAGGACCAGCACCGAGGTGGCCGCCGATGCGCTCTATGACAGCATCTTCGAGCAGCTCCAACGGCGGGAGAGGGATTCGACCGTTCGACGCCGATCTGTAGCCGGGCGGCCATCCGTCGGGGCCGGTCGATCGCGGCGCGTCGGCGGTGCCCCGGCACCGGGCCGCCAAGCCGGCCCCGGACTGGCTGCCGCCGGTGCCGCCGGCACCGCGGAACGGCAGCCCGCGCAGCGGGCACCGCAAGCTGACCTGACGGCGCATTGCAGGGACGGCGGCTCGCCCCCGGGCCGCCGCCTCACAGCGGCTGCAGCGGCAGCGCGGAATCGCGCAGGCGGGCGGCGTCGCGCAGCGGCGGCAGGCCGAACAGGCGCCGGTACTCGCGGCTGAACTGCGACGGGCTGTCGTAGCCGACCGCGTGGCCGGCACTCGCCGCGTCGGCCGCCTGCGACAGGATCAGCCGCCGCGCCTCCTGCAGGCGGAGCTGCTTCTGGTACTGCAGCGGGCTCATCGCCGTGACGGCCTTGAAGTGCTCGTGCAGGGTCGAGGGGCTCATGCGGGCCTCCTCGGCCAGCCGCTCGATGCGGAACGGCTCGCGGAAATTCCGCTTGATCCAGCCGATGGCGCGGTTGACCTGCTGCAGCCGGCTCTCGCCATGGGCGATCTGGCCGAGCGCCGAGGCCTGCTCGCCGCGCAGCAGCCGGTAGAGCAGCTCGCGCTCGACGAGCGGCGCCAGGATCGGGATCTCGGCCGGGGTCTCCAGGAGTTGCACCAGCCGCACCGCGGCGTCGATCAGCGCGGGCGTGACGGCCGAGACGGCGAGGGCGGGGGCGGGCGGCCCCGCGGCGCGCGCGGCGGCCGTCGCGGCGATCCCGGCGTCGAGCATCAGCCCGCCGAGCGCCGCCGGATCGAGATCGAGCCGGACGCACAGATAGGGCGCCTCCGGCGACGCCTCGGTCACCTGGCCGACGATCGGCACCTCCACCGAGACGGCGAGATAGCGGCCGGGCCCGTAGTGCAGCACGCGGTCGCCGACGATCACCTGCTTGCGGCCCTGCGCCACGATGCAGACGGCCGGCGCGTGCAGGGCGTGCAGCGGCTCGGTCGGCCGCGACGAGCGGATCAGCACCAGGCGCGGCACTGCGGTCGGATGGATGCCGTCCCCGTCGGAGTATCGGTCAATCAGGCCGGCGAGGGACCCGGTCGCGGCGGCGAGGGGGGCGGGTGCCTGCATTCCTATGTCCAGCGGTAATCGAGGGGTCGTGCATGGACAGCCTATGCCGAACCGCGCCGGCTGCCCATCGTCCCGGCCGACGGTCCGGAGGATCGTGCAAGAACCGGGGAGTCCCGGTCTACCGCCGCGGAGACCGTTTCCGGCACCGTCGCGTCACCGGCGGCCGACGGGGCCGCCCCGGCGAAGGAGACGGACCATGGCGAACGACGGCACCCACGGCATCGCGGGCAAGGTGGTGGCTCTGACCGGCGCGAGCAGCGGCATCGGCGAGGCGACGGCGCGCGAGCTGTCGGCCCGCGGGGCGAAGCTGGTGCTCGGCGCCCGGCGCACCGACCGGCTGGAGCGGCTGGTCGCCGAGATCGGCGCGGCCGGCGGGCAGGCGCGCTGCCGCGCCCTCGACGTCACCGACCGGGCCGACACGGCGGCCTTCGCGCGCTTCGCCGAGGCGGCGTTCGGGCCGATCGACGTGTGGATCAACAATGCCGGCGTGATGCCGCTGTCGCGCCTCGCGGCCCTGAAGGTCGACGAGTGGGACCGCATGATCGACGTCAACATCCGCGGCGTGCTCAACGGCATCGCGGCGGTGCTGCCGGGCATGACGGCGCGCGGCGCGGGGCAGATCGTCAACGTCGCCTCGATCGGCGCGCACGCGGTGTCGCCGACCGCCGCCGTCTACTGCGCCACCAAATACGCCGTGTGGGCGATCTCGGACGGCCTGCGCCAGGAGCACACCGACCTGCGCGTCACCGTGATCTCGCCCGGCGTGGTCACCTCGGAGCTCGCCGACACCATCACGGACGCCGAGGCGGCCGGCGTCATGAAGGACTTTCGCAAGGTGGCGATCGGCCCCGACGCGGTCGCCCGGTCCATCGCCTTCGCGATCTCGCAGCCGGCCGACGTCGACGTCAGCGAGATCGTCGTGCGGCCGACCGCGAGCCCGTACTGAGCGAGGGCGCGAACCGCTCACCACCAGCGGTGCGGCCAGGCGTAGCGCCGCACAGCGAGGTGCCAGCCCCAGGCGAACAGGGCGAGCAGCACGGCGCCGGCCCCGACCGGCGCCACGAGATATGTCCAGGACAGGTTGTTGCCGACCACCAGCAGCGGGTCGATGCCGGCCGGCGGGTGGAACGTGCGGGTGAGCTGCATGGCGACGATCGACAGGCCGACCGCCACGGCCGCCGCCCACGGGCCCGGCCCGACCGCGGTCAGCACCAGGAGCCCGACCAGGGTCGAGACGAGGTGGCCGCCGACCAGGGCGCGCGGCTGCGCCGGCTCGGCCTCGGGCGAGCCCATCACCAGCACGATGGAGGTCGCGAACGGCACCGCGAACAGCGGGAACGAGCCGAAGGCGGCGAACACCTCCATCAGGGCGATCGCCACCCCACCGCCGGCGGCGCCGGCCAGCATGGCGAGAACGGTGCGTCTGTCGGTCATCGGCGCGGGGGTGTCGGTTCGGGTGCGGGCTCGGTCCGGGGCGGTCTTCGGTCTGGCCACTCGAGCGGCTCACTTGGAGCGGTTTCCGATGGCGGTGAATCGGTCCCACCTCGCGTTCGTTCCCGCGACGGCGGGGGACCCGGGGGCGGTTCGACGTGTGGCCCCTGGAGTCCCGCTCGCGCGGGCATGAGCGGAGAGTGGATCGAGTTCAACGGAACGGGTCTAGCACGAAGCGTGCCGGCCGCGCAGGCGCCGGGCCGGCAGGGCCCGGCATGCACGTTCCGCAGGCCTTTCGGCCGCCTCTCGCGGCTCTTGACGGGGCGCCCCGGCTCGACCATGGTGCCGCCCCATGAACGGCCATCACGCCCAGATCGGCATTTGCCGGGGGATTATTCGCTAGCGGCTCCCGCTGGCTACGGCCGTCTTGTCCTCTTTCCAGACAAACAGACGCCGGGCCAGCGCGGGCCCGCGACGTGATTCGGCCGCATGGATTTCGCGGGCGGGACGGCCGGGGGCCGACCGCCGGCCCGGCAGAGGACAGGTCATGGAACTGAGGCTGTACGACACGCTCACGCGCGAGAAGCGGACCTTTGCGCCGCTCGATCCGGCGCGGGTGCGCATGTATGTGTGCGGTCCGACCGTCTACGACTTCGCCCATATCGGCAACGCCCGGCCCGTCATCGTCTTCGACGTGCTGTTCCGGCTGCTGCGCCACGTCTACGGCGCCGATCATGTCACCTATGTCCGCAACATCACCGACGTGGACGACAAGATCAACGCGCGGGCGGCGGAGCGCGGCATCACCATCCGCGAGCTGACCGAGACGACCTATGCCGAATTCAAGGCCGACGTGACGGCGCTGGGCTGCCTGCCGCCGACCGTCGAGCCGCGGGCGACCGAGCACGTCGCCGAGATGCGGGCCATCATCGAGAGGCTGGTCGCCTCCGGCCACGCCTATGTGGCCGAGGACCACGTGCTGTTCTCGGTGCCGTCGATGCCGGGCTACGGGGCGCTGTCCAAGCGCCCGCTCGACGAGATGATCGCCGGCGCCCGCGTCGACGTCGCACCCTACAAGCGCGACGCCATGGACTTCGTGCTGTGGAAGCCGTCGAAGCCCGGCGAGCCGGGCTGGCCGTCGCCCGCCGGCATCGCGGTCGAGGGCCGGCCGGGCTGGCACATCGAGTGCTCGGCGATGAGCTGGAAGCATCTCGGCGAGACCTTCGACATCCACGGCGGCGGCATCGACCTCGTGTTCCCGCACCACGAGAACGAGATCGCCCAGTCGTGCTGCGCCTTCGGCACGAGCGTGATGGCGAGCACCTGGATGCACAACGGCTTCCTGCAGGTGGAAGGCGAGAAGATGTCGAAGTCGCTCGGCAACTTCGTCACCATCCGCGAGGTGCTGAAGGACTGGCCGGGCGACGTGGCGCGGCTCGCGATGCTGTCGACGCATTATCGCCAGCCGATCAACTGGACCCTGAAGGGGCTCGAGGAGGCCCACAAGGCGCTCGGCTCGTTCTTCGACGCGGCCTCGGCCGATGCCGAGCCGCGGCCGGCGCCGGCCGTGCTGGAGGCGCTCGCCGACGACCTCAACACCCCGATGGCGCTCGCCGCCATGCACGGGCTGAAGAACGCCGCCGGCCGCAAGGCGCTGGCCGGCACGCTCGCCTTCTTCGGCTTCCGCCCCGAGGCGCTCGCCGCCTGGGAGGCCGCGCATGCGCCGGCGCCGCCGATTCCGGCGGACGAGATCGACGCCAAGGTGGCGGCCCGCATCGCCGCCCGCAAGGAGAAGAACTGGGCCGAATCCGACCGCATCCGCGACGAGCTCCAGGCCCTGGGCATCGTGCTGAAGGACTCCAAGGACGGCACGACGTGGAGCGTGACGCGATGAGCCCCAATGGCGAGCCGCACGCACCGAAACCCTCTCCCCTCGTGGGAGAGGGTGGGTCCGCGCGAAGCGCGGAACCAGGTGAGGGGGCTCTCCTCTTGCTCGGAACTCGTGGCACGCCCCCTCACCCGCCCGAGCTTCGCTCGGGCACCCTCTCCCGCGAGGGGAGAGGGTCGCGCCCTGCTCGCCGCGGACGCTCGCATCGGACAAGGACGTGCCATTCGGGAGCTCTCGCATGACCGACGCCGGGGATCGCGACATGACGGAGGGCGAGCGCCGGCTGTGGCGGGTGCTGCGCACGAAGAAGTTCGGCAGCGCCAGGTTCCGCCGCGGCGTGACGATCGGGCCGTACCGGGTGGCGTTCGCGTGCGACGCCGTGCCCGTGGTGGTCGAGGTCGACGACACGCCGGGCGGCCGCGATCCCGAGCGCGACCAGTGGTTCTTCTGCCACGGCTACCGGGTGCTGCTGTTCCGCCCGGAGGACGTCGCGGCGAGCCTGGACGGCCTGCTGTCGATCGTCGAGACCGAGGTGGCGGCGGCACCGCGCCGGCCCGCGCGCGTCGCCGGCGCGTCGGCGGCCGCCGGCCGGGAGGAGGGCGCGTGATGGCGACCGCCCATCCGGAGCTCGGGCTGCGGCCGGTGCTGCCGGCCGACACGCCGGTGCTCGCCGAGATCTTCCGGGCCAGCATCGAGGAGCTCGCCGCCGACGACTACAGCGAGGCCCAGCTGGCGGCCTGGATGCAGGCCGCCGAGGACGAGGCGGCGTTCGGCGCGCGCATCGCCGAGGCGCTGGCGCTGGTCGTCACCCTCAACGGCACGCCGGTCGGGTTCGTGACGCTCGCCGGCGGCGACACCATCGATCTCCTCTACGTGCATCCGGGCGTCGCCGGCATGGGCGCCGGCGGCATGCTGATCGACGCCGTGGAGAAGCTCGCCGGCGCGCGCGGCGCCGCGAAGCTCGTGGTCGACGCCAGCGACAACGCCCGCGGCTTCTTCGAGAAGCGCGGCTATGTCGCTCAGCGCCGCAACACCGTGCTGCGCGGCGACGAGTGGCTCGCCAACACCACCCTGGAAAAGGCGCTCGCCGGAAAGGCCCCGACGTGAAACGCCCCGACACCCCGTTCCCGCGCCACTGGCTCTATTACATCCTGATCAAGATTCTGGTGCTCGCCGGCGGCGTCGCCTTCGTTCTCAAGTACCTGAACTACTGGTGACCATCGATTGCGGCGTCGTGCGCCCGCGCGACGTCCGGGGGAAGCGCTTTCCGACCTCTCCGCGCGACCGGGGAGGCGACAGGACACGACCATGACGGAACGCCTCTATCTGTTCGATACCACCCTGCGCGACGGCGCGCAGACCAACGGCGTCGACTTCACGCTCGCCGACAAGCTCGTCATCGCCCGCATGCTGGCCGAGCTCGGGATCGACTACATCGAGGGCGGCTATCCGGGCGCCAACCCGACCGACACCGAGCTGTTCGGCGAGGATCGCGGCATCGCGGCGACCTTCACGGCGTTCGGCATGACGCGGCGGCCGGGCCGCTCGGCCTCCAACGACCCCGGCCTCGCGATGCTGCTCGACGCCCATGCCGACGCGATCTGCTTCGTCGCCAAGTCGTGGGACTATCACGTCCGGGTCGCGCTGGAGACGACGCTCGAGGAGAACCTCGCCTCGATCCGCGACAGCGTGCAGGCCGCCCGGGCGCGCGGCCGCGAGGTGCTGGTCGACTGCGAGCATTTCTTCGACGGCTACAAGGCCAATCCCGACTACGCGCTCGCCTGCGCCGAGACGGCCTACAGGGAGGGCGCCCGCTGGGTGGTGCTGTGCGACACCAACGGCGGCACGCTGCCCAACGAGATCGAGCGCATTGTCGCTGAAGTGACGAAGCGGGTGCCGGGGGACCGGCTGGGCATCCACGCCCACAACGACACGGAGCACGGCGTCGCCAACTCGCTGGCCGCGGTGCGGGCCGGGGTGCGCCAGATCCAGGGCACGCTCAACGGGCTCGGCGAGCGCTGCGGCAACGCCAACCTGATGTCGCTGATCCCGACCCTCAGGCTCAAGCGCGAGTTCGCCGACAGGTTCGACGTCGGCGTCTCCGACGCGGCACTGGCGAGCCTCACGCGGGTGTCGCGGAAGCTCGACGAGATGCTCAACCGCTCGCCCGACCGGCACGCGCCCTATGTCGGGCCGAGCGCCTTCGTGACCAAGGCCGGCATCCACGCCTCGGCGATCCTCAAGGATCCGGCGACCTACGAGCACGTCCGTCCCGAGACGGTGGGCAACCGGCGCGACGTGCTGGTCTCCGACCAGGGCGGCCGCTCCAACGTGCTGGCCGAGCTCGCCCGCGTCGGGCTGACGGTCGACAAGGACGATCCGCGCATCGGCGGCCTGCTCGACGTGGTGAAGGAGCGCGAGGCGATCGGCTACGCCTACGAGTCGGCGCCGGCCTCGTTCGAACTGCTGGCGCGCCGCATGCTCGGCACCGTCCCGGACTATGTCGAGGTGATCAAGTTCGACGTGAACGTCGAGCACCGCATCAACGCGCTCGGCCAGCGGGTCACGGCGACCGTCGCGGTCGTCAAGGTGAAGGTCGGCGACGACGAGCCGCTGATCTCGGCGGCCGAGGGCATCGGCCCGGTGCACGCCCTCGACCTCGCGCTGCGCAAGGATCTCGGCCGCTACCAGGACTACATCCGCAGCCTGAGCCTGACCGACTACCGGGTGCGCATCCTCAACGGCGGCACCGAGGCCGTCACCCGCGTGCTGATCGAGAGCACCGATGCCGACACCGGCGACACCTGGACCACGGTCGGCGTCTCGCCCAACATCATCGACGCCTCGTTCCAGGCCCTGATGGACTCGATCGTCTACAAGCTGATCCGCTCCGGCGCGACGGCGTGAGGGGGATGTCATTCCGGGGCGCGGGCGGAGCCCGCGAACCCGGAATCCAGCCCCGATCTCTGCATGCGCGGCTGGATTCCGGGTTCGGCGTTGCGCGCCGCCCCGGAATGACGGGTGTCTCTCCGCTGCTCCTCCTTAAAACCCGTGTAAACCTGCAATAGATCGAAAAGCATCCTTCCACCCTCGACAGTGGAGGGGCGACGACAATACTTGCGGACATCGTCTCGACGAGGAGGTGTCCGTGCTCGATCGCCTGTCACCCGAGGTCCGCGAGGAGGCCGGCCGGTGCAATGCCCGCGCCGCCGGCGCTGCAATGGCGGCGGGCGCCGCGCCCGCCGGGGAGTGCCGGTGATGCGGTCGCCCGAGACCTGGGGGGCGGCGCGGGACGACGCCGAGCTCGACCGCTTCGCCGCGCTCGACGGGCCCGAGCAGCTGGTGGTGTGGGGCTGCCGCACCTGGGTGGTCGCCATGCGGGAGGGCCGCTGCCCGGTCGCGGTGCTGCGGCCGACCTTCCTGCGCGCCGGCGTCGAGGACGCCACGCTGTCGCTCGACGCGCTGCTGCGGGTCACGGCCCGGATGGCGGTGCGCCGCTTCGAGGTGCGCTGCCGGCGCTGCCCGCAGCTCTCCGCCGACGAGCTGCGCCTGGTCGCCGCGGCGGCGGCCGCCCAGCAGGGCGACCTTCCGGCGACCCGGGCCCGGCTCGGCGCCTGGCTCGATGCCGAGGGCGTCGGCTTCGCGCTGCCGCCGATCCGCGGCCTCGCGACCCTGTTCTTCCGCGCCGGCCTGGTGCTGCCGCAGCGCGACGCGGTCGACGCGGTGCTCGCCATGGCGGCGCATGCCGGCGCGGCGCAGTCCTGCACGCTGCACTGAGGCGGGCGAGGGGAGACCGGCATGAGCTGCGAGCCCGAGACGGCGATCCCGCCCGCTGACGGTCTCGGCGAGCCGATCCGCTTCGACTTCGCCCGCGGCGGCGGCGAGTGCCGCGACTGCCGCGCCGTGTGCGGCGACGCCGGCGAGCATCTCGCCCTGGCGCTGGTGCGCTACATCTGCGCCGGCTACATGACGGCGAGCGCCGACTGCTGGGAGGCCGCCTGCGCGCATGCGGACGACGCCTTCGGCCCGGTCGACGGCCCGTCCTTCGTCGGCCGCGCCGGCGCCCTGGTGCGGGCCCTGCGGGCCGAGCGGCGCGGCGGCTTCGCCTTCTTCCCGGCGTCGTGCGCGCGGGTCTCGGGCGACGAGGCCGATCTGCTCGGGCTGGTGCAGGCGGCCCGCGCCGGCGACGTCGCCGGGCTGCACCGGGCGGCCGTGCGGGTCGGCGGCGACGCCGCCGGGCGCCGCCTTCTCACCGCGGCGCGGGCGCTCGCCGTGCTGCTGAACCGCCATGCGCTGCTGCGGGCGGCCGCGCCCGAGCCCGGCCTGGCGGGCCATGCGGGCGTGCCGAACTGATCAGCCCGGGACGTCGCCGCGGCGCCCGTTGCGGCGGCCGCGCGAGCGGGCGGCGGTCGCCGCCCGGGCCGCCCGCGGCCGGTCGTCCCCCGCCGACTCGTCCGCCGCGGGATCGTCCGGTGCCGGGGCCTGCGCCGGCGGCGCGTCCGCGGCGGCCTGAACCGTGCCGAAGATGACGCCGCCGTTCCCGCCGTTCCCGCCGTTGCCGCCGTTCGGGCCGGCCGCGCGCGACCGCTCGGCGGGCGGCTGCAGGCTCTCCACCGGCAGCACCCGGTCGGCCGGAAGCCGCATCGTCACGGTGGTGCCCTTGCCGGGGGTGCTGACGATGTCGAGGGCGCCGCCGAGCGCCTTCATCAGGGCGATGCTGACCGGCAGGCCGAGGCCGCTGCCCTCGCGCTCGCCGCCGCGCACGAAGCCCGACGTCACCGGCTCGGTGCCGATCCGGGCGATGGTCTGCGGCGGGATGCCGATGCCCTGGTCGGCGACCTCCACCATCACCCCGCCGTCCGGGCGCGGCCGCACCGTGACGCGGATCTTGCCGCCGCGGTGGGAGAACTTGATGGCGTTGGAGAGCAGGTTGAGCAGCACCTGGCGGACCCGCAGCTCGTCCGCCCGCAGGCACACGGCGCTGGCCTCGAAGTCGAACACCACCATGACGCCGGCCTTGGCCGCCATCGGCCCGACGAAGCTGACCGCCCCGGAGACCAGCTTGACCAGGTCCATCGGCGCGTCGTGCAGCCGCAGCACGCCGGCCTCGACCTTGGCGATGTCGAAGACGTCGTTGATCAGCCCGAGCAGGTGCACGCCGGAGACGTGGATGTCCTTCACGTAGGAGAGATAGCGCTCGTGCGGCAGCGGGCCGTGGATCTCCGACAGGATCGCGTCCGAGAAGCCCACGATGGCGTTGAGCGGCGTGCGCAGCTCGTGGCTCATGCGGGTGAGGAAGTCGGTCTTGGCGCGGTTCGACTGCTCGGCCGCCTTCTTGGCGCGGGCGAGCGACTCGCGCGTCTCGAAGAGCTCGGTGATCTCGCGCAGCGTCGCCGCGCGGTAGAGGTCGCCGGCCAGCGTGAACTCGTTCAGGACCACGTCGAAATGCCGGACCGTGCCGCGGCGGGACAGGGCGATCTCGAAGCGCTGCGGCTGCTCCGCCCGGCCGGCGCCGAGCAGATGGGCGACCAGCGGCTCGGCATTGGCGTCGCCGGTGACGAACAGGCCGCCGGCCGGCCGGCCCAGGATGGCGGCCTCGCTCACCTCCAGCATGGCGGAGGCGGCCGGGTTGCAGACATGCACCAGGCCGCGCTCGTCGGCGATCACGATCCCGTCCGCCGAGGTCTCGATCAGGATGCGGGCGCGTCGGCCCTGCTCGTCGGCGACCCGCTGGGCGGTGCGCAGCTCGGTGACGTCGGACAGCGTCAGGATGGCGCCGCGGATGCGGCGGTCGATCCGGTGCGGCGAGACCTGCATCAGGCAGAGCCGGTCCTGGATCTGCAGCTCCTCGGCGTGCGGCGTGCCCGACTTGAGCACCGTCTCGATGGCGGAGCGGATCGACGGCACGCCGATCGCGGTGGCGACGTCGAGCAGATGCTGGCGGCCGAGATCGGCCGTGATCCGCAGGATGCGGGCCGCGCGCTCGTTGCTGCGCACCACGTGGAGGGTCGAGTCGATCAGCACGATCCCCTCGGCCGAGTTGGCCATGATGCCTTCCAGCTCGCCGTTCGCCTCGGCGAGGTCGCCGGTCTTCACCGACAGCTCGTCGTTGACCGTGGTGAGCTCCTCGTTGGTCGCCTGCAGCTCCTCGTTGGCGGTCTCGAGCTCCTCGTTGGAGGCCTGCAGCTCCTCGTTCGACGCCTGCAGCTCCTCGTTGGTCGACTGCAGCTCCTCGTTGGAGGTCTCCAGCTCCTCGACGACGGTCTGCAGGTTCTCCTTGGTCGCCTTCAGCTCCTGCTCGAGCGCGGCGATCTGCTGCACGGTGGCGTCGTCGACGCGCTCGGGGGCGAAGCGCGGGCCGTGCTGCGGCAGCGGCTCGCGCTCCTCGAAGCATACGAGATACAGGCGCTCGTCGTGGTGCTGGCGGTCGACCGGGTGGACCGCCATGCGGACGCTGCGGCCGCCCTCCTTGCCGGTGTGGAACTGGCCGTGATGCGAGGCGTGGTCGCGCTGGCAGCGATGCATCAGCACGCGCAGCTCGCCACGCAACGACGGCTCGATGATGCTCATCAGGTTGACGTCGACCTTGCCGCTGGCGCTGCCGATCCGCACGAAGCGGCTGACGTCGCCGAAGAAGTGCAGCGGCTCGCCGTCGTGCGAGACCAGGATGCCGGGCGGGCCGTAGCGATCGACCAGCAGGTCGCGGCCGATGCGGCCGAAGTCCTGGTCCGGCGGCTCGGCCGGCCGCCGCGCCGCGTGGGCGAGGTCCGGCATCGGCAGCGCGCCCTCGACCCGCGGCACGTAGTAGGGGCGGATCGGCACGTCGCGGCGGCGGAACAGCTTGTGGCGGGCGTCGACCGTCGTGTAGATGCCCTTGCAGGTGCCGAGCGACTCCGACTTGCCGAGGAACAGGAATCCGCCCGGCCGCAGGGCGTAGTGGAACATCTTGAAGATGTGCTCCTGCAGGGCCGGCTTGAAGTAGATCAGCATGTTGCGGCAGCTGATCAGGTCGATGTTCTTGAACGGCGGATCCTGCACGACGTCGTGGCGCGAGAACACGACGAGGTCGCGCACCGTCTTGTCGATCCGGAACAGCCGCCCGCTGTTGGAGAAGTGGTTGTGCAGCATGGCGGCGCCGAGATTGACGACGCTGCTCTCGGCGTACTCGCCGCGGCGGGCGTGGCTGGTGGCGAGGCCGTCGATGTCGGTGCCGAAGATCTGCACGCGCAGCGAGCCGAGGCGGGCCGGCGACTTCGACGCCAGCAGCAGCGCGATCGAGTAGGCCTCCTCGCCGGTGGCGCAGCCCGGCACCCAGACGCGCAGCGTGTCGCCGGGCCGCTTGTCCTTGACGATCTTGTCGAGGATCTTGCCGAGCGCCGCGAATGACTCCTTGTCGCGGAAGAACGACGTCACCGAGATGAGGAAGTTCTTGGCGAGGGTGTCGAGCTCGTCGCGGTGGTGGTCGATGTAGCCGACATAGTCCTTGAGGGCGCCGATCTGCAGCGCCGACATGCGCCGCGCGATCTGCCGGCGCAGCGTCGCCTCCTTGTACTTGCCGAAGTCGATGCCGGTGTGGTGGCGGATGTAGCGGATGATGGTCTGGAAGGTGCCGCCGCCGTCGCTCTTCTCGGCGAGCCCGAGATTGAGGTCGTGGCCCTGGGCGATCACGGCGAGCTTGCCGGCGATCTCCTTGGGCGGCAGCACCAGGTCGGCGCCGCCGATCGTGATGGCGGCGCGCGGCATGCTCTCGTACTTGGCGGAGCCCGGCTCCTGGGCGAACGTGATGCCGCCGTGCGCCTTGACGGCGCGCAGCCCGTTGGCGCCGTCGGAGCCGGTGCCCGACAGCACGATGGCGATCGCCCGCGGACCGAGGCCGGCCGCCAGGCTGGTGAAGAAGTGGTCGATCGACGGCTTCGGTCCGACCGCCTCGAGCGGGGCGCGCAGCACCAGCTTGCCGGCCCGGTAGAACACGTCGCTGTTGGGCGGCGCGATGTAGATGGTGTTCGGCTTCACCGTGACGCCGTTGTTGATCCCGAGCACCGGGATCCTGGTCTCGCGGCCGAGCAGCTCGACCATCATGCTGCGGTGCTGCGGCGAGAGATGCTGGGCGACGACGAAGCAGAGATTGGAGGAGTTCGGCAGCGCGGCGACGAACGGCCGCAGCGCCTCGAGCCCGCCGGCCGAGGCGCCGATGCCGACCACGTAGAGGCCGGTCTTGGTGTCGGCCCGGCCGACGCCGTCGGGATCGCGGCCCGAGGCGTCACGGTCCGCGCGGTCGGGCGACGCGGCCTCGTCCGCGTCCTCCGCGGAGAGGGCGCCGGGCGTGAGCTCGTGCGCGGAGTCGTCGTGGGAGGAGTCGTCGGGCGCCCGGTCGCCGGCGGCGCGGCGGCGCCGGGATCCGGGGCGGGTGGAGCTGTCGCGGGGCGACTTTCCGGCCGGCCGTGCACGTCGAACCATCGCACCCTCTCGCCACGCGGGCCTCGACCAGGGGACGCAGGACAGGTACGCACACGCTGGGATTAGTGCGCTTACAAGAACGAACTTTGATCGGGCAGAAAAATACCTTCTGCTAATTTTGGTGTCTTACGTAGGTCCCCGTATCTTAGGTAGCAATGCGTAGGATCGACGCAGGAAATCCTGTGCGATTGCTTCCCCGGCCACGGCTTTACTAGGCCCGCACAGTCTTTGTGGAGCATCCGGGTGATACAACCGGGAGGATGCTTTGGGTGAAGGCGAGTGTTCTTCGTCGACAGCGCGCCCGCCCCAAGACCCCGGCGCCGGGCCGGCGTGTCACGGAGACGGGAACCGGACGGGCGATTCGACGGACGATTCGCACACGCGGCCCGGCCCGCGGCGCGATCGGAGCGGGTTCGGCGCTGACGAATCGTCGCCGCTGCGCTGCCTCGGGGGAGGTCTCGTGTGCCGGGCGCGGCGCGACGCGCCGCGAACCGGGACCCGGGGGCGACCAGGTGCGGTGGCTGCCGGCGCCCCGAACCGCCGCGACGACCAGCTCACATCCGGGCGACGGTGGCGGGATCGCCGGCCTTCTCGGACTCGCTGACCGGCGCGACCGCGGCCACTAGGGTGGGCAGGACGTCGTCGATGCGGGCGCAGACCCGGTAGTTCATCAGCGCGCCGTTGTGGATGAAGCCGGCGGCCCGCATCTTCTCCAGCACGGCGATCAGCGGCTGCCAGAAGCCGCCGATGTCGGCGAGCAGGATCGGCTTCTTGTGGCGGCCGAGCTGCGCCCAGGTGAGCTGCTCGACCAGCTCCTCCAGCGTGCCGATGCCGCCCGGCAGCGCCACGAAGGCATCGGCGTGGTCGAACATGATCTGCTTGCGCTCGTGCATGTCGCGGGTGACGATCAGCTCGGTGGCGCGGTCGAACATGTTCTCCTTGGTGCGCAGGAACTCGGGGATCACCCCGACCACCTCGCCGCCGTGGTCGATCACGGCGGTGGCGACGGCGCCCATCAGGCCGTTCGAGCCGCCGCCGTAGACGAGGCCGATGCGGTGCTCGGCCATCAGCCGGCCGAGCCGGCGCGCGGCCGCGAGCCAGGCCGGGTCGGCCCCCGCGCTCGAGCCGCAGTAGACACAGATCTTTCGGATTTTGCTCATCCTTTTCATCTGGTCTCGGCGGCTGCTCGCGTCAAGCCCGGCGCCCTGTCCGGCCCCGTGCCGGCGCGTGTCGGGTGGGCATCGGATGGCTGCGAGGAGAGCGGCTGCACACCGGTGCGGGAGGGCCTATATGGGGGAGGGCGGACCTGTCCCGCCGTCCTGCCGGTCCGGCCGCGGCGTCGCCGCGCCTCCCGGTCCATCCGCCGACCCGTAGCCGACCTCCGTACCCGGCCGCGCCGTCGCCCCTGCCGGCGATCCCGCAGGGGCCTTCGCCGCCGACCCGAATCGAGACCGCATGCGACGATCCGCGCCCGACTCCCGTGACCAGCCCGCCGACGGCGGGCGGCTGCTCGCCACCCTGGTCGCGCTGTGGCCCTATATCTGGCCGTCCGACCGGGCCGACCTGAAGGCGCGCGTCGTCTGGGCGCTGGTGCTGCTGCTCGGCGCCAAGCTCGCCACCGTCCTGATGCCGTTCACGTTCAAGTGGGCGACCGACGCGCTGACCGAGACCGGCGCCCCGGCCGGCACGGCGACGACGCTCGCCTGGGTGGCGGCGGCGCCGATCGCCCTCACCATCGCCTATGGCGGCAGCCGCATCCTGATGGCGCTGCTCACCCAGGCCCGCGACGGCCTGTTCGCCAAGGTCGCCATGCACGCGGTGCGGCGGCTGGCGATCCTCACCTTCGAGCACATGCACAAGCTGTCGCTGCGCTTCCATCTCGAGCGCAAGACCGGCGGCCTGACCCGGGTGCTGGAGCGCGGCCGCAACGGCATCGAGATCATCGTCCGGATGGTGCTGCTGCAACTCGTCCCGACGATCGTCGAGTTCGCCCTGATCGTCGCGGTGCTGTTCTGGCAGTTCGACTGGCGCTACGTCGCCACCGTCGTGGTCACGGTGGCGCTGTACATGGCCTACACCTATGTCGCGACCGAGTGGCGGATCGGCATTCGCCGCAAGATGAACGACAGCGATACCGACGCCAACACCAAGGCGATCGACTCGCTGCTCAACTACGAGACCGTGAAGTACTTCTCGGCCGAGGAGCGCGAGGCCAGGCGCTACGACCGCTCGATGGCCCGCTACGAGGAGGCGAGCGTCAAGGCCTACACGTCGCTCGCGGTGCTCAATGCCGGGCAGGCGGCGATCTTCTCGATCGGGCTGACCGTGGTGATGGCGATGTGCGTGATCGGGGTGCGCAACGGCACCCACACGATCGGCGACTTCGTCATGATCAACGCGATGATGATCCAGCTCTACCAGCCGCTCAACTTCATGGGCATGGTGTACCGCGAGATCAAGCAGGCGATCATCGACATCGAATCGATGTTCCACATCCTGGAGCGCGAGACCGAGATCGCCGACGCCCCGGGGGCGGCGCCGCTCGCGGTGGCGGCCGGCACCATCCGGTTCGAGGACGTGCGCTTCGCCTACGACCCCGACCGGCCGATCCTGCAGGGCCTCTCCTTCGAGGTGCCGGCCGGCAAGACGGTGGCGATCGTCGGCCCCTCGGGGGCCGGCAAGTCGACCGTCTCGCGGCTCTTGTACCGATTCTACGACGTCACCGGCGGCCGCATCACCATCGACGGGCAGGATCTGCGGGCCGTGACCCAGCGGTCGCTGCGCGAAAGCATCGGCATGGTCCCGCAGGACACGGTGCTGTTCAACGACACCATTCGCTACAACATCCGCTACGGCCGCTGGGAGGCGACCGACGCCGAGGTGGAGGAGGCGGCCCGCCTCGCCCGCATCGACGGCTTCATCCGGATGGCGCCCAAGGGCTACGACACCGAGGTCGGCGAGCGCGGCCTCAAGCTGTCGGGCGGCGAGAAGCAGCGCGTCGCCATCGCCCGGACGATCCTCAAGGGCCCGCCGATCCTGCTGCTCGACGAGGCGACCTCGGCGCTCGACAGCCACACCGAGAAGGAGATCCAGGACGCGCTCCAGCAGGTGTCGAGGAACCGCACGACCCTGGTGATCGCGCATCGGCTGTCGACCATCGTGGCGGCCGACGAGATCATCGTGCTCGACAAGGGCCGCATCGTCGAGCGCGGCACCCACGCGGCGCTGCTGGCCGAGGGCGGCCTCTACGCCTCGATGTGGAACCGCCAGCGCGAGGCCGAGGAGGCGCGCGAGAAGCTCGCCCAGGCCGGCGAGACCGAGGAGGGGGCGCCGGAGGCGCCCAACCGCAACCCGCCCGGCACCGGCGCCGGCGACGACGACGCGCCCGACCGCCCCGACGGCGCGCCGCGCCCGGCCGACCGGGCCGAGGAGGCGGCCTGATCCCGTGACGATGGTTGTGCGCGACCGTCGATGCAGCCGCGCGGCCGCCGCGACGATGTGATACGAACGCCCGACTCAAGCGGACGGCGGCCACTCCTCGGCGCGTCGTTCCGGAAGCCGACCGCCGGTCGGCTGTCCGGAATCCATAATCCCGGTCGGTGAGTATGGATTCCGGGCCCGCGGACCTGCGGTCCGCGTCCCGGAATGACGGACGGAGAGGCAGGGCGCCGATCATTTTCGAGAGCACCCATGTCCATCGTCGATTCGATCCGCTCCCAGCTCGTGCCCATCAATTCCGAGGGCTATCCGTTCGTCGGCGCCTTCGCGCTGGTCAGCCTGGTCCTGTTCTGGCTGTGGTCGCCGCTCGGCTGGCTCGGCGTGGTGGCGACGCTGTGGTGCGCCTACTTCTTCCGCGACCCGCCGCGGGTCACGCCGCTGCGCGAGGGCATCCTGGTGTCGCCGGCGGACGGCCGCGTCGCCCGCGTCACCCCGGCGGTGCCGCCGGCCGAGCTCGGGCTCGGCAGCCAGCCGCTGCCGCGCGTGTCGATCTTCATGAACGTGTTCAACGTGCACGTGAACCGCAGCCCGACCGCCGGCCGCATCGAGCGCATCGCCTACACGCCCGGCCTGTTCCTCAATGCCGAGCTCGACAAGGCGAGCGAGAACAACGAGCGCAACGGCTTCGTCATCGCCACGCCGGCCGGCGTGAAGATCGGCATGGTGCAGATCGCCGGGCTCGTCGCCCGCCGCATCGTCACCTTCGTGCGCGAGGGCGCCAGCGTCGGGGCGGGCGAGCGGGTCGGCATGATCCGGTTCGGATCGCGGGTCGACGTCTACCTGCCCGAGGGGACCCGGCCGCTGGTCGCCGAAGGCCAGACCATGCTGGCGGGCGAGACCGTCATCGCCGACCTCAAGACGGCCGATCCGGGCCGCACCTTCCGGGTCGGGTAGGGCGCCGCGCCGCCGCTGGCGGCGGCGATCCGCCCCGCCGGCCGGCCCGCGGCGGGCCCGGCGATAGCCCGGCGAGAACGGACGGAGTCCGTCGCGGAACGATTCGGCATCGCATCCTGGAATGTCTCTAAACTGGTTCCGGATTCCCGAGTCTGCCCCGGATGCGGTATCAAGGTATGTATTGCCAAGCCGTCCGCCATGACTCAGAACAGAATCGTGAGGCATCGGGGCGACTGCAGTCAGACAATAATCAAGAAGCCGTTTCGTGACGTCGCCGGGGGGCCGGACCGCACGAACGGCCCGTGATCGAGACCAGCCAAAGATCAGCTCGGATTTCGGGCGCATCCATGCGCCCGGGCGGCAGGCATCTGCTGTCCGATCGCAGCGTATTTGCGTATTCCATTGCGAGGCAGCCGCACCGGCACTTCGTCGGATCATGTCCTGTTCGCGAACGGATCGCGTTCGCGGGACGTGCTCCAGGGAGCTGCGTCGACGATCGGCGCAGCGGCGGACGATCTTGCGAGGCGGGGCGATGACGCGATTCAAGTTCGACCACGACAGCCCGGTGGAGGCTCAGGCCCGCCGGCTGATCGAGATCTTCGGGGCACGCGCCTACGGGGTGGCGCGGCGGATGCAGCGGCGCAACTTCCGCAAGCCGGAGCGGGCCCGCTACTGGGCGGCGGTGGCGCGGGCCGTCCGCCACGCCCGCAGCGCCGCGGCCGCGCCGGCCGCCGCGCTGCACGGCCCGGCCTCGCCGGACAACGCGGGGTGACAGGGCTCGGGGTGGAGGACAGAGAGGCGACGGCGTCGGGACGCCGCCGCCGCGGCGGGGGCGGATCTGGGACGGGGACGCCGCCGGCGCGGCGGGTGGAAGCGACCATTCACCGCGCCGTCCTGTTCCGCGACGCGCGGCATGGCGGAACCGCCCGGGCGGATCTATAGTTCGACCGCCATGTCCCTGTTCCCTCCGTTCGATCCCGACCGAGACCGTCGCGAGCCGCGCTTCCGCGGCTTCCGGCCCATCCCGGTCCGCACCCTCGTGCCCAACGTGGTCACGCTGCTGTCGCTCTGCGCCGGCCTGACCGCCATCCGCCTCGCGGCCGAGGGGCGCTTCGAGCTCGCCCTCGGAGCCATCGTGTTCGCCGCCGTCCTCGACGGCGTCGACGGTCGTCTCGCCCGCATGCTGAAAGGCACCTCGCGCTTCGGCGCCGAGCTCGACAGCCTCGCGGACTTCGTCAACTTCGGCGTCGGGCCGGCGCTGATCCTGTGGTTCTGGGGCCTGCACGACCTCAAGAACGTCGGCTGGATCGTCGCCATCGTGTTCGCGATCTGCGGCGGGCTGCGCCTCGCGCGGTTCAACGTCATGATCGACGACCCGAACCGCCCGGCCTGGGCCGGCAACTTCTTCACCGGCATCCCGGCGCCGGCCGGCGCCATCGTGGTGCTGCTGCCGATCTACCTGCAGTTCCTCGGCGTCTCCAAGGCGCTCATCCCGATCCCGCTGGTGCTGCTCTACACCCTGACCATCGGCCTGCTGATGATCTCCAAGCTGCCGGTGTGGTCGGGCAAGAAGCTCGGCACCCGGGTGGCGCCCGAGATGGTGCTGCCGGCCTTCCTGATGGCCGTGCTCTTCTTCGCGCTGCTGATCAGCTATCCGTGGGAGGTCCTCACCCTCGGCACGCTGATCTATCTCGGCTGCCTGCCGCTCGGCTGGAAGTCCTACCGCCGCCAGGCGCAGGCCGATGCCGAGCGGGCCGCGGCCGCGACGGGCGCCGGCACCGCCACGGGCCCGGCGACGGGGCCGTCGGCCGCCGCCCAGCCGGCCCCGCCGGCCTCCCCGGCGCCGCCGGCGGCGGACGCCAAGCGCGACGACCGGCCGAACCGGCTGAACTGAGGCGCCGCACCGCACCACCGACGCAAGGCCCGCGCCGCCCGCGCGGGCCTTTTCCGTCGCGCCGCAGGGTGGGCCGGGCGCGTCACCGTCCGGGCGGGCGCAGCCGCATCTCCATCCGCACCAGCTCGGCGAGATTGCGGGCGCCCATGCGTTCCATCACCCAGGCGCGGTGGATCTCGACGGTGCGCGGGCTGATGCCGAGCCGGGCCGCGATCTCCTTGTTGGACAGGCCGGCGGTGGCGAGTGCGAGCACCTCGTGCTGGCGCTCGCTCAGCGACTCGAAGCGCGCCTGGAGGTCGGCGAGCAGCACCGCGTCCTGCTGGCGGGCGCGGGCCTGCGTCACCGCGGCGCCGATCGTCTCGAACAGGCGGTTCTCGTCGAACGGCTTCTCGATGAAGTCGAAGGCGCCGAGCTTGATCGCCGCCACCGCCATGTCGACGTCGCCGTGACCGGTGATCAGGATCACGGGCGGCGCCGCCGGCGCGTCGGCGTAGTGGCGCACGAGGTCGAGGCCGGACATGCCGGGCATCCGCACGTCGGCGACGATGCAGTCGAAGGGCGGAGCGCGGCCGCCGCTCGCCACCAGCGCGTCGGCCGACTCGAAGCGGGAGATCGCCAGCCCGCGCCGCTCGAGATAGAGGGCGAGGGCATCGAGCACCGCGGCATCGTCCTCGACGAGAGCGACCTCGAGAATCTCAGTCATCGGACACCTTGGCGACGGGGATCGTGAAACGGACCACGGCCCCGCGTGTCGGCTGGTCGACGGTGAGCCGGCCGCGGTGGGCCTCGACGATGGAGCGGCAGAGCGACAGGCCGAAGCCCAGCCCGTCGGCCTTGCTGGACCCGAAGGTGGAGCCCTCCGGCCCCGGGAAGTCGGGCGGAAAGCCGGGGCCCGAGTCGGCCACCGCGATCGCCACCATGTCGCCCTCCGCTGCGGCGGAGACGACGATGCTGCCGTGCGACGCGCCGGTGCCGTCGATCGCCTCGACGGCGTTGCGGATCAGGTTCAGCAGCACCTGCTCGATCTGCAGGATGTCGACCAGCACGGGCGGCAGGTCTTCGGCGAGCCGCGCCGTCACCGTGATGCCGTGGCGGTCGAGCTCGGGATGCATCAGCTCGAGCGTCTCGCGCACGATGCGGGCGACCGGCACGGGCGCGCGGCCGGACTGGTCGAGCCGGATCAGGGCGCGCAGCCGGCGCACCACGTCGGCGGCGCGCTGCACCTGCGCGGCGGCCTTGTCGGCCGTCTCGCTGACGGCGAGATGGTGCGGGTCGTCGCGCAGCGTCTCGGCGACGAGGCGCGTGTAGGTGCCGGCGGCGGTCAGCGGCTGGTTGATCTCGTGGGCGATCGCGGTGGCGAGCTCGCCCATGCTGCCGAGGCGGGCGAGGCGGGCGAGCGAGTCCTGGTGCAGGCGGAGCTGCAGGGCTGTGCGGCGGTTCTGCGTCACCAGCGCGCCGGCGATCAGGCCGGTCATCGCCAGCACCAGCATCAGTGCCTGCAGCCCGGTGACGTCGACCTCGTCGCCCGGCAGCAGGTGGACGCCGGCGATCAGGCCGAGCTGGGTCAGCAGCACGCCGACCGTGACGGCCTCGAGCCCGCCGCGCACCGCCATCCAGATGATCGGCAGGAACAGGACGTAGAACAGCTGCGAGTGGTGCCGCTCGGCGAACACGAAGACCAGGGCGAGGGCGACGAGCGTCGCGGCGACCTGCACGGCGGTCTCGACCGACAGCCGCACGGTGCGGCCGCGGGTCAGCAGGATCAGGCCGAACGGCGCCACGATGGCGATGCCGATCATGTCGCCCACCCAGTACTGCACGGCGGCCGCCGGCAGGTCGGCGAGCGGCAGCAGCCCGGCGTCGACCGTGAGACCCACATAGGCGACCGAGACGACGGCGGCGCTGGCGCCGGCGACGACCAGCAGCAGCACGAGGTCCCGCATCGTGCCGAGGGTCGGGTTGAAGCGCAGCTTCGGCTGCAGGAGACCGATCAGGCCGACCGCGTAGCCGCCGCCGATCACGGCGGCCGTCCTGAACTCGGTCGTCCAGGGCAGGGGCAGGTGCCGCACCAGCAGGTCGGCGAGGATCGGCGCGACGAACAGGAGCGGGATCATGCGCTGCCCGAACAGCAGCACCAGCACGAAGCTGAGCCCGGTCGGCGGATTCCACGGGGTGATGCCGAACGGCGCGAAGGGATGCAGGAAGCTCACCCAGTCGAGCAGCACGTAGCCGGCCAGATACGCCAGCCCCAGGACGGGCCACGGCAGCGAGAGCACCTTGGAGAGCGACATCGGGGTCGGGCGGCGCACGGGTGTGTCGAGCACGGTCGTCATCACGGTCCTACCGCCGTTTCACGCGAAGCGCCGCTAAGGGTGGATACCTAGGGATGTGCCCCTGAGCATAGCACCCTAGGCCACCGTCACGAATTGCCGGGAGGACCCTGGCACCGCATGTCTGGCACGACGGAACATCAATCAGCGGGCCGGACCATGACGCACGAGACCGCAGGCCGAGACGGCGACATCGTGATCCTCTGTGCCGACGAGGGAACGCGCGACACCCTCGCCTTCTGGTTCGGCGGCGCCGGCTGCCGGACCTTCGTCGCCCGCGACGGCCATCAGGCGAACCGGGCGCTGCGCGACGGCCGCTGCCGCCTGCTCGTCACCGACCGGGTGCTGCCGCCGTGGCCCGGGCTCGACACCTTCCTGTCGCTGCGCTCCCGCGATCCCGCGCTCGGCATCGCCGTGATCGAGAGCGGCAGCATCGAGGACCGCATTCTCGCCCGGGTGACCGGCGCGACGGTGCTGCTGCCGCGGCCGCTCACCCGCACCGCGGTGCTGGCGGCGCTGGCCGGGGGGGCGCGGCCGCAGCAGGAGGCGCCGGCCGAGGCGCGGTCCCACGAGCCGCTGTCCTGGTCGGGCCGGCTGGCCCATCGCCTGCGCACCGACAGCTGAGCATCGCGATGGACGGGGTCGCCCCCAGCACGGTCGAGCTGGTCGCGTCCGGCCTGTTCGCGCTCGCGCTGCTGCACACCTTCTCGAGCAGCCGGTTCGAACGCCTCGCCCACGGCAAGTCGGCGCATGCCGGCCTGTGGCACCTGCTCGGCGAGGTCGAGGTCGTGTTCGGCTTCTGGGCCATGGTGCTCCTCGTCTTCATGGCGGTATGGACGACGCCGCACGAGGCGCTGACCTATCTCGAGAGCCGGGTGTTCACCGAGCCGGCCTTCATCTTCGTCATCATGGTGATCGCGGCGAGCCGCCCGGTGCTCGACCTCTCCGGCGCGCTGCTGCTGTGGATCGCCCACAAGCTGCCGCTGCCTCACACCGCCGCCTACTATCTCGCCGTGATGGTGTTCGGGCCGCTGCTCGGCTCCTTCATCACCGAGCCGGCCGCCATGACGCTCTCCGCCATGCTGCTGCGCCAGCGCTACTTCGGCTCACACACCAGCGAGGCGTTCCGCTACGGCACGCTCGGCGTCCTCTTCGTCAACGTCTCGATCGGCGGGACGCTGACCCCGTTCGCGGCCCCGCCCGTGCTGATGGTCGCGGAGCGGTGGGGTTGGGACCTCCCCTTCATGCTCCAGACCTTCGGGTGGAAGGCGGTGATCGCCGTCGTCTGCAACGCGGTCGGGGCCGCGATCTGGTTCCGGGCCGATCTGCGGAGCATGCCGTTCGAGGAGACGGCGCTCGCCAAGCTCGAGGTGCCGCGCACCGTCGTCGCCGTGCACATGGCCTTCCTGCTCGGCGTCATCGTCACGGCGCATCATCCGATCGTCTTCCTCGCGCTGTTCCTGTTCTTCCTCGGCTACACCGAGGCGTATCGCCGGCATCAGAGCCGGCTGATCCTGCGCGAGGGGCTGCTGGTCGGCTTCTTCCTGGCCGGTCTCGTCGTGCTCGGCGGGATGCAGCGCTGGTGGCTGGAGCCGGTGCTCGCGGCCCTCGATTCGACGGCGCTCTACTACGGGGCGACCGTGCTGACCGCCTTCACGGACAACGCCGCGCTCACCTATCTGGGCTCGCTGGTCGACGGTCTCGATGCCGAATCGAAATACGCCCTGGTCGCCGGCGCCGTCACGGGCGGCGGCCTCACCGTGATCGCCAACGCGCCGAACCCGGCCGGCTACTCGCTGCTCAAGGGCAGCTTCCCGGAGGGCGGCATCGGCCCGCTGCGGCTCGCCACGGCGGCGGCGGTGCCGACCCTGGTGGCGATCTCGGCGTTCCGCCTGCTGCCGTGAGGCGGGCGGTCCCGGCCTTGCGGGCCGGGCGGGATGCCGCCACGATCGTGGTCCAGGGTTGCGCTCCCGGGCCGCCGTCGCGGCCCCGCATCCCGAACGGACCCCCATGGCGCTGACCCTCTACCACATCGCTCCGTCCCGCTCGTCGATCGTCCGCTGGATGCTGGAGGAGATCGGCGCGCCGTACGCGCTGCACGTGCTGTCGATGGACAAGGGCGAGAACCGCGCCCCCGACTACCTGGCCGTCAACCCGATGGGCAAGGTGCCGGCGCTCGATCACGACGGCGTGGTGATCACCGAGGTGTCGGCGATCTGCTGCTACCTGGCCGACGCGTTCCCGCAGGCGGGGCTCGCCCCGGCGATCGGCGATCCGCGCCGCGGCCCGTACCTCAAATGGCTGTTCTTCGGGCCGAGCTGCATCGAGCCCGCCATCATCGACCGGGCCTTCGGACGCGCCAAGGAACCGCCGCGCGGCACGCTCGGCTACGGCGAGTTCGACACCGTGATGGACGTCGTCGCCGCGGCGGTGACGCCGGGACCGTATCTGCTCGGCGACGCCTTCACGGCGGCCGACGTGGTGGTCGGCTCGCAGCTGCGCTGGGGCATGATGTTCGGCCTGATTCCGCAGCGGCCGGAGTTCCTGCCCTATGTGGAACGGCTGAACGCCCGGCCGGCCCTGCAGCGCGCCACCGCGCTCGACGCCGCCCTGAAGGACAAGGCCGGTTGAGGCCCGGTCGCCGAGCCGCGCGCCGCCGCGCCGCGAGATCCCGATGGACGCCCTGACGCCGCCCCCGTCTCCGAGCATCCCGCTGGTCGACCTGCGCGCCGGCGGGCCGCCCGCCCATGTGCGGCTCGATCCCGCCCGCGCCCGGGCGCTGCGCGACGACTGCGTCGCCTTCTTTCCGCGCGGCGTCGGGCTCGTGATTCCGGCCTGCGACGGGCTCACCCGGCGCTGGCTGGGCCGTTCCGCCTCGCCCTATGTGGACGAGATCGCCGCCATGGCCGAGACGCTCGGCATCTCCGGCGTGTGGGTGCTCAACGGCTCGTACCAGTGGGCCTGCACGGCGATCGCCCGGGAGGAGGGCGGGGCGCCGTGGCTCGCCCGCACGCTCGACTGGCCGTTCCCGGGGCTCGGGCGGCGGGTCACGGTGGCGCGGCTCGCCGGGCCGGCGGGCGCGTTCTTCAGCGTGACCTGGCCGGGCTTCGCCGGGGTGCTGACCGGGATGGCGCCGGGCCGCTTCGCCGCCTGCATCAACCAGGCGCCGATGCGCCGCCGCACCCTGCATCCGTGGCTGCGCCTGTGGGACATGACGGCGAACGCGGCGGCGGCCTGGCCGGTCCGCCACATGCCGCCCGACCATCTCCTGCGGCACGCCTTCGAGACCTGCGGCGACTTCGTCGCGGCGCGCGACCTGCTGGCGGACACGCCGGTGTCGCGGCCGGTGATCTACACGCTGGCCGGCACGGCGCCGGGCGCGCGCTGCGTGATCGAGCGCACCGAGGAGGGGGCCGTCGTTCGCGGCGACGACACCACGGCCGGCAACGACTGGTGGCCGCCGCGGCCCGCCTGGGAGGCGCGCATGCCGGCCCACGAGATGCTGTCGCGCTCCTTCGACGACGCGGCGGCGATGAGCAAGGTGCGCCAGGAGCAGATCGCCGCCTTCGACGGCGACGTGTCGCGCAGCTTCGACTGGGTGCTGCCGCCGATCCTCAATCCCTACACCCGCATCAGCGTCGCCATGTCGCCGGCGGCCGGCCTGCTGCGCGTGCTCGGCTGGGAGGCCGACGGCCCCGGCCTGCCGCGCCCGGTGACGGCGGTACGGGAGGTGACGGCCGACGCGGCGTGAGGGGGGCCCCTTTCTGCTCGTGGGAGAGGGACGGGCACGTGCCCGACGCCGGCGCGATCTCACGCCACCGCCTGCAAGATGTCCTCCATGCGCTCGAACACCAGGTCGGGCGCCCGCGCGCGGAGAGCGGCGACGTCGGCATAGCCCCAGGCGACGGCGGCGCAGGCGAGGCCGACCGCGCGGGCGGCCTCGATGTCGCGCACCTCGTCGCCGATCGCGATCGCCGCCGCGGGCGGGACGCCGGCGCGCTTCAGCACGGCGCGGAACTTCCTCGGCTTGCCGAACAGCGACGCGCCGCAGGCGAAGTGTGCGACCCGCGCGGCGGTGGCCGGCCCGAGCGAGCGGCGCACATTGGCCTCGCTGTCGGACGACACCACCGCGAGCGTGTGGCCGCGCGCGTTCAGCGCCGCCAGCGTCGCGTCGACGCCCGGGAACAGCGGGATGGCGTCGAGGTCCCGCGTCTTCAGCGCCCGCATGTGGCGGACGATCAGCGGCAGCTTCCAGCGCGGCACGGCGAGGCGGTCGAGGATCTCGCCGGCCGTCGCGTTGCGCATCGCGTCGATCTCGTCGGCGCCGGTGCGCCGGAAGCCGTAGCGGTCGGCGACGCCGTTCAGCACCGAGAGAAACCACGGAAAGCTGTCGACCAGCGTGCCGTCCATGTCGAAGATGATCAGCTCGTAGCGCACCCGGCCCGCCGTTCTCCGCCCCGGTCCTGTAGAGACAGTCTAAAACATCGGGTTTGCATGCGAATAGTCGAGCCGTTACGGTCCGGCCCGTCGGTCCGTCCATGATCCGCCCGGGAAATTCGATGGAGAAGCGCCCCGCCGTCGCGCGGCTTCTGGAGGCGTTCGCGTCGGAGCGCGCGCGCCTGGAGGCGCTCGTCGACCGCCGGTTGCGCAGCGCCGCGACCACGGCCGACGTGATGCAGGAGAGCTGGCTCAAGCTCGCCGGGCTCGCCGGCGACGTGAGCGTCGACAATCCCGGCGCCTTCGTGCGCAGCGTGGCACGCAACGCCGCCACCGACCACCTGCGCAAGGAGCGGCGCCGCTCCGTCATCGACGAGGAGGTGCGCGATCTCCTCTGGGACGGCGCCGACGCGCATTCGCCGGAGCGCATCATGATCGGGCGCCAGGCGCTCGCCGCCTTCGCCGAGGCGCTCGCCGGCCTGCCGCCGCAGAGCCGCCGGATCTTCCTGATGAACCGCTTCGAAGGGAAGTCGCACCGGGAGATCGCGCGCGAGCTCGGCATCTCGGAGCCGGCCGTCTACTACCACGTCCGGCGTGTGCTGGAGCACCTCGCCGTCCTGCGCGAGCATCTGCCCGATTGATCGCCGGGGGAATCGAAGTAGAAGCGCAGGGGGCGAGCGGCCCCGGATCCACCCCCAGTGCGATCGCATGCACGAGCGCGACAGACACGCTGCGGACGATCGCGTCGCCAGGGAGGCGCGCGACTGGGTCGTGCGGCTGGCCTCCGGGACGGTGTCGGACGCCGAGCTCGCCGCCTTCCGGGCCTGGCACGACGCCGCGCCGGCGCACGGCCGCGCCTTTGCGCGCGAGCGCAGCTTCTGGCAGCAGCTCGCCGCCCTCGATGCCCGGCCCGGCGCTCTCGCCGGGACGGAGCGGGGATCCGCCCGGCCGCGCAGCCGGCGCGCCGTGCTGGCCGGGGCGGGCGCGCTCGCGGCGGGCGGCGCCGGCCTGATCGTCGCCCCGAGGCTCGCCCGCCTGTGGCGGGCCGATGTCTCGACCGGCTTCGGCGAGCAGCGGCGGGTGTCGCTGCCCGACGGCACGGCGGCGCTCCTCAACACCGACAGCGCGCTGGCGCTCGGCTTCCGGCCGGGCGTCCGCCGGGTCGCGCTCCTGCAGGGCGAGGCGCTGTTCGAGGTGACGCCCGACGCGGTGCCGTTCCGGGTGGCGGCGCTGGGCGGCGAGGTCGAGGCGCTGGGCACCGGCTTCGCGGTGCGGGCCGTCGCCGGCGAGGCCGCCGTCACGGTGACGGACGGGCGGGTGCGCGTGTCCGCCGGTGGTGGCCCGGATGGCGCCGTCGAGGTGCGCCCGCGCGAGCAGGCCCGCTATCGCGACGCCGGCGGGCCGGTGCGGGTCGCCGCGGTCGATCTCGACGAGGTGCTGTCCTGGCGGGCCGGGCGGATCGTGTTCGAGGGCCGACCGTTCGGCGAGGCGCTGGCCGAGCTCGCCCGCTACGTGCCCGAGACGGTCGTGCTGGCCGACCGCCGCGCCGCCGCCGAGCCGGTGAGCGCGGTGTTCTCGGTCGGTCAGGCGGTCGCCGCCATCGCGGCCCTGGCCGCCACCCAGAACCTGACCATGCGCCGCATCCCGGGCCTGGCGATCCTGATCAGCTAGGAGATGCCTCGTGTCCCGGGCGCGGCGCACGCGCCGCGAACCGGGATCCTGGGGCGATGGGACGAGGCGCTTGCCATGCCGCGCCGCCGCCCCTGGGCCCCGGCTCTGCGGCACATCGCGCCTGCGGCCCGATGCGCCTTGTCCGGGGCACGCAGCCGACATCCGGGACTGCGTCCGAGCCGGGTCGGGCGGTTGCGACGCAATTCCTGGATCTCTTCCAATCTCTGAATCGCTCCGATGTTCGGCCGCGCCGTTTAGGCGCCGCGCCGTCTCGCGCGTCTTCGCCATGAAGGGCCCCGGACCGGTCTCCGGCGTCCTTCGCGTGCCAGGGACGGAGAGACGATGTCGCGGGATCGGGTGTCGGACGGAGCGTGGGGCGGGGCAGTGGGGCGGTCGCGGCGCTCGACAGCGTGGCTGGTGACGACCGCGCTCGGCGCCGGGGTGCTGGCCGGGCTGGTCGGGCCGGTGCCGGCCCGCGCCCAGGGCGTCGCCGTGGAGGCGAGGCCGTTCAGCATCGCCTCGCAGCCGCTCGCCGCGGCGCTGCGGCAGTTCGCCGAGCAGTCCGGCATGCAGCTCGCCTATCGCACCAGCGACCTCCAGGGCCTGTCGTCGCCCGGCTTCCGCGGGACCGCCTCGCGCGGCACGGCGCTCGCCGCGCTGCTCGCCGGCACCGGCGTGTCCTACACGGTGACCGGCACCGACACGGTGACGATCCGCCGGCCCGGCATGGACGGCAACGCCCAGGCCTCCGAAGAGGACGGCATCCCGCTCGATCCGATCCAGGTGTCGGGCACGATCGGCTCGCGCGCCGACAAGCCGTGGGACACGGCCGGCGCCGTCAACTACATCTCGGGCGAGGACCTCCAACGCTTCCCGGGCACCTCGGCCGGCGACATGTTCCGCGGCGTCCCCGGCGTGATCTCGGCCTCCAGCCGCAACGGCGCCTTCGTGGATCCCAACATCCGCGGACTGCAGGGCATGAACCGCGTCGCGACCACGATCGACGGATCCGAGCAGTCGACCTCGACCTGGCGCGGCTATTCGGGCGTCATCAGCCGCACCTACGTGGATCCGGACCTGATCAGCAACGTGCTGATCACCAAGGGGCCCGGCGGCGAGGCCGGTGGCGGCGGCGCGATCGGCGGCGTGATCTCGATGGAGACCCTGCAGGCGGACGACATCCTCAAGCCCGGCGACAAGCAGGGCGTCCGGGTGAAGACCACCATCGGCACCAACGCCGTCACGCCCGTGGAGGGGCTGAGCACGGCGCGCACCGACGAGCCGTCGATCTTCGCGCTGAAGAACGGCTCGGCCAGCGTCGCGGCGGCGAGCCGCGACGAGACCCACGAGCTGGTCGCGGCGGTGGCGAAGCGCAAGACCGGCAACTACTTCGCCGGCAGCGACGGAGACACCACGTATCTCGGCTATGCCGGCTACATGAACCTGAACGTCGTCGAGAAGCCGCTGTCCGCCGTGAAGCACGGCCAGGAGGTCTTCAACACCTCGCAGGACGTCACCTCGCTGCTCCTGAAGGACACGCTGCGGTTCGGCGACGGTCACGAGCTGAAGCTCGGCTACATGCGCTACGACAACATCTTCGGCGAGGTGACGCCGACGATCCTCGGCACTGGGACCAGCATCGGCCGGCAGGTGCCGCTCAGCCAGGTGACGATCGACACGCTGACGGCGCGCTATTCCTACCGGCCCTACGAGCACGGGCCGATCGACTTCAAGCTGAACTCCTGGATCTCCAACACGGACGAGACCTCGGTCTACAATCTCTACACCGACACGTTCTTCCGCCACACCCGCACCAAGAACTACGGGCTGGAGGCGAGCAACACGACGCGGCTCGATCTCGCCGGCACGCCGGTCACGCTGCGCTACGGCGGCTCGACCTCGCTCGAGGACGCCTCGCCGAGCCGGCGCGAGACCGATTCCGGCCTCATCTACCCGGTCGACGGCACGCGGCTGCTGTCGAACCTGTTCGTCGACGGCAAGTGGGAGCCGGTGCCGTGGCTCGCGCTCCAGTCCGGGCTGCGGTACCTGTACTACAAGGTCGATCCGCGCGGCGAGATGCTCTACAGCTACGCGGCGTCGTACCCGCTCTACACGGGCTACGAGGGCACCGGCGCGAGCCCGAGCGTCGGCGTCACGGTGACGCCGATCGACGGCTGGCAGGTATGGGCGACCTACAAGACCGGCATCAGGCCGCCGAGCCTCCGCGAATCCACCTATTCGAACTCCGCCCTGATCTTCAATCCGGCGCTGCAGCCCGAGAAGGCCCGCAACGTCGAGATCGGCACCAACCTGATGCGGAACGACCTGGTCCTGCCGGGCGACAAGGCGCGCCTGAAGGTCGCCTGGTTCGACAACGTCACCGACGGCTACATCGGCCGCCAGTCGAGCCCGAGCTTCCAGCTCAGCATGTTCAACTACGACAAGGTGGAGATGCGCGGCGTCGAGGTGTCGGGCAGCTACGACGCCCGCCGCGCCTTCGTGCAGTTCGGCGTCAACTGGTACACGGACGTGATCTTCTGCCCGACGCCCGGCACCTGCTCCGACTGGGTGATGCAGAGCGACTACCTGGCCAATCAGATCCCGCCCAAGCTGACCGCCACGGCGACGGTCGGGGCGCGCTTCTTCGACGAGCGCCTCACCATCGGCGGCCGCGTCAGCCATGTCGGGGCGCGTGCCGGCCTCGTCTATCCCGACTACTACGCGGCGCTGGGCATCATGACCAAGATGTGGAACCCCTACATGCTGGTCGACGCCTTCGTGCAGTGGAAGATCGACGACAACCTGACGCTCGACATCACCGGCGACAACCTGCTCGACCGCTACTATGTCGACGCGCTCGGCTCGACCGAGCTGCCGGCGCCGGGCCGCACCATCAAGGCGACCCTGACGGGCAAGTTCGGCACCGCCGAGCCGCTCGCCCTGCAGGGGCCGTTCTGGCCGTTCGGCCGGCGCGACCCGCACCGGACCGGCGCCGAGCGCGACTGGTCCGGCCTCTATGTCGGCGGCTTCGCCGGCTACGGCTTCGGCCAGATCAACGGCGAGACGACCACGGCCAAGGGCGTCGCCGGCGGCATCCCGGCCAGCGAGTCGGCCAACCAGAGCCCGCACGGCATGCTGTGGGGCGGGCAGATCGGGTACAACTACCAGCTCCCGAGCCGGCTGGTGCTCGGGCTCGAAGGCGACCTCGCCTTCACCCAGATGACCGACTACGAGGACGTCCGCTCGACCGAGGCGGCCACCCTGGTCCAGCGAAAGCACCTGAACTCCAGGATCGACTACGAGTTCGACTGGCTGTCGACGGTGCGGGGCCGTGTCGGCTGGTCGTTCGGCGACCTGATGATCTACGGCACCGGCGGGCTCGCGCTGATGAAGGAGACCGAGCGGCGCGCCCAGTATCGTTCCACGTCGGCGACCGCGACCCCCGGCTCGACCGAATACTGGTTCACCGAGAAGGCCGCGGAGGTGCGCACCGGCTGGACGGTCGGCGCCGGCGCCGAGTACGCGATCGGCGGCGGCTGGTCGATCAAGGGCGAGTATCTCTACGCCAATTTCGGCGACGAGGAGTTCGTCTTTCCGGATGCGCGCGCCGGCGTCGGCGCGACCTACTCGTACTATGCGACGGTCAACGGAAGGCGCACGCGCGTCACCGTCATCGGCAACCAGACCATCGCGGACGGCCGCACCGCCACCAACACGGCCGACCTCCACGCCCTCAAGCTCGGCGTGAACTACCGGTTCTGAGCGAGGACGGCGAGCAGGCTGTCTCCACCTCTCCCCGCACGCGGGGAGAGATGGACCGAGGCCGGGCCGGGGAGGTGAAGTGCGCCGCCCCGCGCCTACTGCTCCAGGCTCTTGAGGAACTCGCCGGGGGTCTGGCCGAACTGGCGCTTGTAGGCGGCGATGAAGGCGGAGAGCGAATCGTAGCCGCAGTCGAACGCCGTGCGGGTGACGTTGCGGCTCTCCTCCAGCGTCTCGATCGACATCATCAGCTTGAGCCGCACCCGCCAGTCGCGGAACGAGATGCCGGTCTCGCGCAGGAAGACGCGGGCCAGGGTGCGCTCCGACATGCCGATCGCGCGGGCGATGTCGCCGACGGCGCGGTGGTCGTCGGGCCGGCGCAGCAGCTCGGCGCAGGTGTCGAGCAGGGCCGGGGTGGTCGGCATCGGCAGCGAGAAGCCGGCCTCCGGCAGCCGCACCAGCTGGTCGAGGAAGACCTGGGCGAGCCGTCCGTCCGGACCGGCCTCGTCGTACTCGACCGGCAGCGCCGCGACGACCCGGATCAGCTCGCGCATGAACGGCGTCACCTCCAGCACCCGGCAGGCCGGTCCGGCGAAGTCCACGCGTTCGGGCTCGATGAAGAAATTGCGCCGTTCGGTGCGCACCGAGGTGATGACCTCGTGCTCGACGCCGGGCGGGATCCACACGGCCCACTGGGGCGGGGTGAGGAACGTGCCCTGCAGGGTGCGCACCATCAGCACACCCTTGATCGCATAGGTGAGCTGCCCCCACGGATGCGCATGCCATGGCTTGCGCGCCCCGGAGGGCAACGACTTGACCCGGGCGTAGACGGGGCGGGGCAGGCCCTCCACGGAGAACACCTCTATCCGGACGAATACGACGTGGCGGATCGTCGATACCGATTGGCGGGTCGCGGTTAGCTTCGCCTATCGCGCCGGGACTAACGTTGCAAGTGCGGGGCGTCGACGACCGGTCCGTCTCCCGCCTGCCAGAGGAACAAGCAAATGTCACGCAAGTTCAAGGCATTGGTGGTCGGCGACGCGATGATCCGCGGCGCCGCCTTCGAAGCCTCCGCACAGCAGATTCTCGGGCCGCGGCTGAGCGGCCTCGAGGCCGGCGAGTGGGAGAGCGACGCCGGCAAGCTGCAGGCGCGCCGTCTCGCGGTGGAGAAGCAGGGGCCGGAGATCGAGATCGTCGATCCGGTGATCGAAACGAACGGCCGCGACGCCGAGCTCCTGGCGGGCCTGTTCGTGCCGGTCTCCTCCAAGGTGATGGACGCGATGCCGAAGCTGCGCATCGCCGGGGTGGCGCGGGCGGGCGTCGAGAACGTCAACGTCAAGGCGGCGACCGAGCGCGGCATCCTCGTCTTCAACGTGATGGGCCGCAACGCCGAGGCGGTGTCCGACTTCGCGGTCGGCCTGATGCTGGCCGAATGCCGCAACATCGCCCGCTCGCATGCCGGTATCAAGAACGGCGAGTGGCGCAAGAAATTCGTGAATTCCGAATGGACGCCGGAGCTGAAGGGCAAGACCGTCGGCCTGGTCGGCTTCGGCTTCATCGGCAGCCTGGTCGCGCAGAAGCTGTCGGGCTTCGGCGTCAAGCTTCTGGTGCACGACACCTGGATCGATCCGGCCGTCATCACGGCGGCGGGCGGCACGCCGGTCGACAAGGAGACCCTGTTCCGCGAGAGCGACTTCGTCTCCCTCCACGCCCGGCTGCTGCCCGGCGGCGCCAAGCTGGTCGGCCCGGCCGAGTTCGCGATGATGAAGCCGACCGCCTACCTGATCAACACGGCCCGCGCCGGCCTGGTCGACGAGGCCGCGCTGGTCGCGGCGCTGAAGAGCAACCGGATCGCCGGTGCCGGTCTCGACGTCCACTCCTCCGAGCCGATCCTGCCGGGCAGCCCGATCCTCGACCTCGACAACGTGACGTTGACGAGCCACATCGCCGGCACCACGCGGGAGGCGCTGACCCGCTCGCCGGACCTCCTGTTCACCGACATCGCCAAGCTGTTCACCGGCGGCGCCCCGAACGGGATCGCCAATCCCGAGGTGCTGCAGGATCCGCGCTTCACCGCGTGGCTCGCGGAGGTGAAGTCATGATGGTCTCGTTCTCCGAGATGCTGACCGCGGCGCGCCGCCAGCACTACGCGGTCGGCTCCTTCAACGTCTACAACTACGAGACGATCCGCGGCGTCGTCGAGTCCGGCCGCGAGACCGGCACCCCCGTCATCGTCGCCTTCGGGGCCGGCTATCTGCCCAACATGGAGGTGGCCGAGGTCGCCGGCCTGGTTCGCACCATGGGGGCGGCGTCGCCGACCCCGGTGGCGCTGCATCTCGACCACTGCAAGTCCTTCGAGGTGATCGAGACGGCCGTGAAATGCGGCTTCTCCTCGGTGATGTACGACGGCTCGGCGCTGCCCTTCGAGGAGAACATGAAGAACACGGCCCGGGTGGTGGCGCTCGCGCACGCCGCCGGGGTCGGGGTCGAGGCCGAGCTCGGGGCGCTCGCCCGCGGCGAGCACTCCAACGAGGAGGACGCGAGCGAGATCTACACGTCCCCGGCCGAGGCGAGGATCTTCGTCGCCGAGACCAAGGTCGATGCGCTCGCCGTGTCGATCGGCACCGTCCACGGCATGTACAAGGGCGAGCCCAAGGTCGACGTCGGCGTCCTGAAGACGATCGCCGCCGCGGTCGACATCCCGCTGGTGCTGCACGGCGGGTCCGGCACGCCGGAACCGATCATCCGCGCCTGCATCGCCGAGGGAATCGCCAAGATCAACGTCAACACCGAGATCTCGGTCAACGCCGTGGAGAAGATCAGGGCGCTGCTCGCGACCGGCAGGAGCTGGCACCTCTCCGAGATCAGCCGGGAGGAGGTCGGGTTCGTCAAGGAGGTCGTCAAGAAGTACATCGCGCTGTTCCGCCCCGTCTGAGGCGGCGTCCGCCCTCCCAGGGCGGAGCGCATGCCGCCGCGGGACGGCCGATCTCCGTCCCGCCGCGACGACCGCCCCGAGAGGCGGCGTGAAGGCCGCGGCCCCGCGGCCCCGAAGAAGAATGCGGCGAGGCCGCGGGCGAAACGCGGCGGCGCCGGACGGAGGTTTTCGCTCGGGTTCCCCATCATGGAGAACATCCTCGTCGTCGACGTGGGTACGTCCAGCCTCAAGGCGATGCTCTACACGCGGGCCGGACATCTGCTGCATTCCGCCGCGAGCCCCTACGACTCCGAGTTCGGCCGCAAGCCGAACTACGTCGAGCAGGATCCGCAGACCTGGAAGCAGGCGCTGCTCGACACGCTCAAGAGCGCCGGAGACCATCTCGCCACCAAGGGATTCGACGTCGCGGCCATCGCCGTCACGTCGCAGCGCGCCTCGGTGATCCCGGTGGACCGGGACGGCGTGCCGCTGCACAAGGCGCTGATGTGGCAGGACAAGCGGTCGATCCCGCAATGCGAGCGGCTGCTCGGCGAGCTGCCGCTCGAGGAGATGTACAAGCGCACCGGCCTGCTGGTGAATCCCTACTTCTCGGTGCCGAAGATGATGTGGCTGAAGGAGCACCGGCCGCACATCTACGAGCCGGCCCACAAGCTGATCGGCGTGCAGGACTACGTCGTCCATCTGCTCTGCGGCCGCTTCGTGACCGACTCGTCGCAGGCTTGCCGGACCATGCTGATGAACATCGGCACGTTCCAGTGGGACGAGGAGATGCTGGGCGTCTCCGGCATCGACCGCGCGCTGCTGCCGGATCTGGTGCCGCCCGGCACCGCGGTCGGCACGCTCACCCGCGCGATGGCGGAGCACTCGGGCCTGAAGGAGGGCATCCCGGTGATCCTCGGCGGCGGCGACCAGCAATGCGCCGCCCTGTCGCTCGACGTGCTGCGGCCGGGGGCCGCCGAGGCCAACACCGGGACCGGCTCCTTCGTCATCGCCTATTCGGACGAGCCGCGCTTCCATCCCGAGTGCCGCACCCTGTGCAGCGCCGCGGCGGTTCCGGGCAAGTGGATCGTCGAGGCCGGCATCTTCACCACCGGGCTGATCCACCGCTGGTTCAAGGAGCAGTTCTATCCCGAGGGCAAGGACGCCTACGCGCTGATGAACGCCGAGGCGCAGTCGTCGCCGCCCGGCGCCAAGGGCGTCCTGCTGATCCCGCATTTCGAGGGCAGCGCGGCGCCGTACTGGAATCCGCTCGCCCGCGGCCTGTTCTTCAACCTCACCATGGCGACGACGCGGGCCGACATGGCGCGCGCCGTGGTCGAGGGCATCGCCTTCGAGATCGCCAAGAACCTGCAGCTCCTGGAAGGGCTCGGGGTGCCGATCGACTCGGTGCGGGTCGCCGGCGGGCTCACCACGCTCGACCTGTTCAACCAGGTCCAGGCCGACGCCTTCGCCAAGCCGGTGCTGCGCTACGACAACAACGAGGCCTCCTCGCTCGGCGCGCTGATGAGCGCCGCCGTGACGCTCGGCCTCTATCAGGATCACCAGGAGGCCTTCCGGACGATCCTGGACACCGACCCCCGCCGCTACGAGCCGGAGGACGCGGCGACGCGCCGCTACCGGCGCATCCTCGAACGAAAGGACGCGCTCTACGAGGCGCTCAACGCAAACGGCATCTACGACACGTTCAACCAGGTTCTCGAATAACGGCAAACCGGCGGGCGACGGCGTCCCGCGCGGGAGCCGCGCCGCCGTGTGGGGGATAACGCGATGAGCAGTGGATTCGCACTGTCGGTCCTCGGCGTATCGGTCGTTCTCATCATCGTGATGTGCGTCCGATTCAAGATCAGCGCCTTCCTGGCCCTGATGTTCGCCTGCTTCTTCATCGGCCTGTCGACCGGCATGCCGCTGACCAAGATCGGCACCTCGATCGAGTCCGGGATGGGCGGCACGCTCGGCTTCCTGGCGCCGATCCTCGCCTTCGGGGCCGTCATCGGCAAGCTGATGGAGATCTCGGGCGGCGCCGAGCGGCTCGCCCGCACGCTGATCAACATCCTGGGCAAGTCGAAGGCCCACTGGGCCATGCTGATCGTCGGCTATGTCTGCGGCATCCCGGTGTTCTTCCAGGTCGGCGTGGTGCTGCTGATCGCCCTGATGTTCAGCGTCGTGAAGGAATCGAAGCTGCCGGTCCTGCAGGTCGGCCTGTCGATGGTCGCCGCGCTCCTCACCGTGCACTGCATCGTGCCGCCGCATCCGGCCGCCATGGCGATCGCCCTGCAGCTGAAGGCCGATGTCGGCAAGGTGATCTTCTACGGCCTGCTGGTCGGGTTCCCGGCCGCCGCGCTCGCCGGCCCCATCTTCGGCAAGTACATCTCGCGCGTCTACAAGGTGGAGCCGACCGGCGCCTTCGCCGGCACGATGCCGCGCGACGACAAGGATCTGCCGCCGTTCGGCATCACGCTGTTCACCATCCTGTTCCCGCTGCTCCTGATGATCAACAAGACGTTCTTCGACCTGCTGGCCCCGAAGGACGCCGTCTACATGCCGTTCGTCGCCTTCATCGGCAACCCGATCGTCGCCCTGTTCATCTCGTCGATCCTCACCTACGCGGTGCTCGGGCTCGGGCGCGGCTTCACGCTCGAGGACCTCGGCAAGCAGACCGAGGCGAGCTTCGGCCCGATGGCGTCGATCATCCTGGTCATCGGCGCGGCCGGGTCGTTCAACAAGATCATCATGGACTGCGGCATGGGCGACGTGCTCAAGCAGGTCCTGACCGCCATCCACATCAGCCCGCTGATCATGGCCTGGCTGATCGCCATCCTGATGCGCTTCGCCATCGGCAGCGCGACGGTCGCGATGATGACCGGCGTCGGCTTCATCATGCCGGTGCTGGCGAACTATCCGGGGCTCGACCCGGCCCTCGTCGCCGTCGCGGTCGGCGCCGGTGCCATCGGGGCCTCGCACGTCACCGACTCGGGCTTCTGGTTCGTCAAGGAGTGCCTGGGCATCCCGATGAAGGCCATGTACGCGACCTTCACGTTGTCCACCACCATCGCGGCGGTGGTCGGCCTGATCGGGGTGCTGATCCTGGCCCAGTTCGTCTGATCCGCCCCTGATCCGGATCGGACGTCGCGCGAGCGGCCGGAGCCACGGGGCTCCGGCCGTTTCGCGTTCCTCGGAGCGAATTCAGCGGTGTAGAATCGATCCGTCACCCTGAGGCGCTCGCCCCTTTCGGGGCGAGCCTCGGAGGGCGACGGCCCGGGCCGTCCATCCTTCGAGGCCCGGCGGAGTTCACACTCGGGCCGCGCGAAGCGCGGACCCGGGTGCCGGGCACCTCAGGATGACGGGAAAGAGGCGAGTGGGGCAGAAGCCGCCCTGACCGTCGACGTCACTTCGCCTTCAGGAACTCCTCGACCTTCAGCAGCACGAACTCGTTGTCGTCCGCCTTGTTGGGCTCGCGGCTCGACGAGAAGGGCAGGTTGTTGTCGTTGCCGACGACGATGTGGGTGGCGTCGACCCGGTCGACGTTCTCGATGGTGAAGAACGGGAAGGTGAGGACGCCGTTCTCCAGCGGCTTCCGCGCCTTCTTGTCCGGATCCTGGATCTTCATCAGGTCGATCCAGCCGATCTTGCGCACCGGCTTGCCGACATTGGCGTCGGAGAGCTCGATCTTGTAGATGCGCTTGAACTTGGGAAGGTCCGGGAAGCAGTCGGTGCCGCGCTGGCCGGTCGGGCAGGCCTTCGCCGCGACGCCCTCGCCGTCGTCACGCTCGATGACGAGGCCGGCGGTGGGGTCGATCATGTTGAAGTCGCCGATCGCGTTGCCGTTCTGCTCGAACGGATAGTACCAGAAGCGCCCGGTGAACTTCTCCGCCGCGACGTCGAACTCGAGGATGCGGGCGGCCTGCTTGCCGTCGAGGTTCTCCCACTCCTTCTTGCCGGCGTCCCACAGGGGGCCTTCCAGCAGGCCGTAGATGAACTTGCCGTCCGTCGACGCGGCGAAGCCCTCGTAGCCCTTGGAGCGGCGGGCGTTGAAGCTCGCGGTCTGGCTCGGCGCGGCCGGGGAGGCGACGGCCGGGTTGTCGGGCGAGCGCACCGGCTTGCCGTCCGCCATGGTCTCGTAGACGGCGAGGATCCTGCCGGTCTTGTCGGCCTTCAGGACGTAGGGGCCGAACTCGTCGCCGATCCAGATGACGTCGCCGATCGGCTGGAAGCCCTCGGTGTCGAAGTCGGCGCCGGTGAGATAGCGCTTCTCGGTGCCCTCGTGGACGATGCGGAACGGCACCTTCTTGTCGGGGTCGTGCAGGAAGATCGTCTCCAGCCGCTCGAACGTGCCGGCCGCCCAGTCGATCCTGTAGCGATTGAGAAACAGCATGGCGTCCGGCGAGTTGGCCTTGGAGCCGAAGCCGTTGTCGGTGAGCACCAGGAAGGTGCCGTCCGGCATCACCTTGACGCCGGACTGGCCCTGGATCGGCTGGCCCTTGAAGGGCAGCGCGAGGCCGGTCGGGCGCTCCTTCGACTTGCCCATCACGGTGCCGGGCGCCTCGACGCGCGTGCCGGTGGTGAACTTGCCCGAGAGCTTCAGGTCGGCCGGAGCGTCGGCCGGCGCATCGACGAAGGTGGCGGCCGGGAACACGGCGTGGCCGGCCAGCACGGCCGGATATTCCTGCTGCGCGAAGGCCGGCGCGGCGAGGACGAGGACCAGCGCGGCGGCGGCGAGGGGGAGGGTGCGGGTCATGGAGACTCCTCGGTGGATGTCTCCCGGGGTTGTCGGATCCCGCTGCTACGTCGCCTTGACGTGGGGATGACGGTTCGGTGACGCGACGTCGCGACGCTGGTCCGGCGCGGCGACGGCGGCGTCCGCCCTCACAGCCCGCCGGTCGCCTCGAGGATCGCGCCGGTGACGCAGGAGGCCTCGTCGGAGAGCAGCCACAGCACCGGGCCGGCGATCTCCTCGGGCTCGCCGATGCGGCCCATCGGCACCCGCGCCACCACGCGGGCGGGCCGACCGGGCTCGCCCGCCTTGGCGTACGTACTCGTTCGCCGCGCCGAGCTCCGCCGCGATCGACGAGATGTTGACCACGGGACGAGGAGCCTGGCGGCACCGGACCGGGCCGGAAAAGCGACGACGCGTGATGCGCCGCATCAGCGATGCTGATGCGGCGGTCCCTCTCCCGCGAGGGGAGAGGGCAGGAGCCGAGCGGGCCGGCAACCGGTCAGAACGGGTAGTGCCGCGGCTCCGTCGCCACCGTGATCCAGCGCAGCTCGGTGAACTCGGCGACGGCGGCGCGGCCGCCGAAGCGGCCGTAGCCGGAGGCCTTGACGCCGCCGAACGGCATCTGCGCCTCGTCGTGCACGGTCGGGCCGTTGATGTGGCAGATGCCGGACTCGATCCGCCGCGCCACCGCCATGGCGCGCGGGATGTCGCGGCCGAACACCGCGGCCGAGAGGCCGTATTCGGTGTCGTTCGCCACCCGCACCGCCTCGTCGACGCTGCCGACCCGCACCACCGCCACCACGGGCCCGAAGGACTCCTCGCCGTAGAGCCGCATCGCCGGGGTGACGCGGTCCAGCACCGTGGCGTTCATGATGGTGCCGTCGATATTGCCGCCGGCGAGCAGCACGGCGCCCTTCGACACCGCGTCCTGCACGAGGCCGCCGACCCGCTCGGCCGCCTCGCGGCTCACCAGCGAGCCGAGCACGACGTGGCCGGTGCGCGGATCGCCGGCCGGCAGCGACGCCGCCTTCTCGGCGAGCTTCTTCACGAAGGCGTCGGCGACCGCGTCCATCACCACGATGCGCTCGGTCGCCATGCAGATCTGGCCCTGGTTGGCGAACGCCCCGAAGGCGGCGCCGGCGACCGCCGCGTCGAGATCGGCGTCGTCGAGGACGATGCAGGGCGCCTTGCCGCCGAGCTCCAGCAGCACCGGCTTGAGGTGCCGGGCGGCGATCTCGGCGACGATGCGGCCGACCCGGGTCGAGCCCGTGAAGTTGACGCGCCGCACGGCCGGATGCTCGATCAGCGCCTCGACCACGGCCGGCGCGTCCTCGGGCGCGTTGGTGACGACGCCGAGCACGCCGGGCGGCAGGCCGGCGTCGTGCAGCGCCTCGCCGATCAGCCGGTGGGTCGCCGGGCAGATCTCCGAGGCCTTGAGCACCACGGTGTTGCCGCAGGCGAGCGGCATCGCGAGCGCCCGCACGCCGAGGATGACGGGGGCGTTCCACGGCGCGATGCCGAGCACCACGCCGACCGGCTGGCGGTGCCCGAAGGCGACGAGGCCAGGCACGTCGGACGGGATCACCTCGCCGGCGATCTGGGTGGTCATCGCGGCGGCCTCGCGCAGCATGCCGGCGGCGAGGTGGACGTTGAACTGCGCCCACGGGGCGGCGGCGCCGATCTCGGCCGTCATCGCCTCGACGAAGTCGGCGGCGCGGGCCTCAAGCCTGTCGGCGGCGCGGTTGAGGATCGCCCGGCGGGCGCCCGGCCCCATCTCCGACCACGCCGGGAAGGCGGCCGCGGCGGCGTCGGCGGCGGCCCGCGCGTCGGCTACGGTGGCGGCGGCGGCACGGCTCGCCACCTCGCCGGTGATCGGGTTCAGGCGTTCGAAGGTGCGGCCGGCGGTGGCGGGCGTGTCCTTGTCGTTGATCATCATGGTCACGTCGAGCATCGGAGACCTCGTGGGCTGGGGGTGATCCTGGGGGCGATCCGAACCCTCGGGCGAGGGCGTAGCAGGGCTCGGCAGTCCGAGATAGGCCCGGCGCACGGCCGGATCGTCGCGGAGCGCGGCGGCCGTGCCGGCGAGCGTCACGCGGCCGGTCTCGACCACGTAGCCGCGATCGGCGATGGCGAGGCTCGCGGTGGCGTTCTGCTCGACCAGCAGGATGCCGATGCCGCCGGCCTTGATGCGGGCGAGCGCCGCGAACAGCTCGCGGCAGACGCGCGGCGACAGGCCGAGGGACGGCTCGTCGAGCAGCAGGATTTTCGGGGCCGACATCAGGGCGCGGCCGATCGCCAGCATCTGCTGCTCGCCGCCCGACATGGTGCGGGCGGTCTGGCCGAGCCGTTCCGCGAGCCGCGGGAAGAGGGCCAGGATGCGGTCGAGGTTCTGCGCCTCGGCCTGGCGGGCACGGGCCGGATAGGCGCCGAGCTGCAGGTTCTCCCGCACCGTCAGCTCGCCGAACAGGCCGCGGCCCTCGGGAACGAGCGCGATGCCGGCCTCGACGATCGCGTGCGCCGGCAGGCCGATGAGCGCGGTGCCGTCGAGCGCGATGGCGGCACCGGGGTGAGGCGCCAGGAGACCGCCGATGGTCTTCAGCAGCGTCGACTTGCCGGCGCCGTTGGCGCCGAGCACGACGACGATCTCGGCCGCGTCGGCCGTCAGGCCGACGCCGTCGAGCGCGCGGTGGCGGCCGTAGGAGACGGAGAGGTGCTCAATCGTCAGCATCGCCGCCTCCGAGATAGGCCCGCACCACCTCCGGGGCGGCCAGCACCTCGGCCGTGCCGCCGTCGGCGATCGTCCTGCCGGTGTTCATCACCACGCAGCGGTCGCAGAGCGAGCGGATGGCGTCCATCACGTGCTCGACCATCACGATGGTGAGGCCGTCGCGCTTCAGCGAGGCGATCAGCGCGATGCCCTCCTGCAGCTCGGTCGGATTGAGGCCGGCGAGCCATTCGTCGAGCAACAGCAGCTTCGGATCGAGCGCCAGCGCCCGGGCGAGCTCGAGCCGCTTGCTGTCGATGTAGGTGAGGCGGCCGGCCGGCTCCTCGTCGCGGCCGGCGAGACCGACCCGCGCCAGCAGGGTGGCGGCCCGATGGCGCGCCTTCTCGCCCCACGACGGATGCCGGCGGAAGGCGATCGCCGCCATCACGTTGTCGGCGCAGGTGAGCTCGTCCAGCACCCGCACGAGCTGGAAGGTGCGGGCGATGCCGCGATGGACGATGCGGTCGGAGCGCAGCCCGGTGATCTCCGCCCCGTCGAAGCGGATCGCGCCGCCGCGCGGCGGGATCAGGCCGGAGATCAGGTTCAGGGCTGTGGTCTTGCCGGAGCCGTTCGGCCCGATCAGCCCGACGATGCTGCCGCGGGCGACCTGGAAGCTCACCCCGTCCACGGCCCGCACGCCGCCGAAGGACTTGCTCAGATCGACGATCTCCAGAAGGGGCTCGCCGCTCACGTCGAGGCAGGTTTCACGTCTCCCCGCGCGCGGGGAGAGGTCGGATCGCACGCTGGAGGCATGCGATCCGGGTGAGGGGGCGTCTGCGTATCCACGAGACGCCCCCTCACCCGTCTCGCCGCTCCGCGGCGAGCCACCCTCTCCCCGCACGCGGTGAGAGGGAGGACCGGCGCGGTGCTCGATAGAATTTGCGCGCCCCAACAGCCCCGCCACGCCGCGCGGCAGGCCGTAGACCACCACGACGAAGACGAGCCCGAGCAGGATGGAGAAGTGGTTGGGAAAGTTGGCGCCGATCACGTCGAACAGCAGCACCAGCGGCACGGCGCCGAGCAGCGGGCCGTAGAGGACGCCGGCGCCGCCGAGCAGCGCCATCACGACGACCTGGAACGAGACCAGCGGGTTGAACGCGATGGCGGGGTCGATATAGGTCCAGCGCGGCGCCATCACGGCGCCCGTCACGGTGATGAACACCGAGGAGACGGCGAACAGCGCGAGCTTCGCGCGCGTCGTGTCGATGCCGCAGTGGCGCGCCACCGTCTCGTCCTCGCCGATCACCTGCAAGGCGAGCCCGAGGCGCGAGCGGCGGACGAGCCAGCCGACCACGAACACGGCGACGGCGAGGCCGAACAGCTGCCAGAAGATCGCGGTCTGGCCGATGTCGAGGAACACGTAGCGGCCGACCGAGCGGCCGACATTGACCTCGTACCAGGTGACCAGCTGGCGGATCAGCTCGGCGAGCCCGAAGCTGAACACGACGAAGTAGATGCCGGAGAGCCGCAGGGTCGAGAGCCCGACCACCAGCGCCACCACGAGGCCGATCAGGGCGGCGACGAGCAGCACCACGGGCCAGGGCAGGACCTCGCCGAGGACCGCGACCGTGTAGGCGCCGATGCCGAAGAAGGCGACGGTGGCGAGCGACACGTAGCCGGTCGGCCCGGAGAACAGCGCCCAGGCGGTGGCGAGCACGATGTAGCTCAGCACCGCGACGGCGAGCGCGACGTGGTAGTCGGAGCCGAGCAGCGGCACCAGCGCCAGCGCGGCGAGGGTGCCGGAGACCAGCGCGGCCGGCCCGTATCGCAGGATCGCGCTCATCGGGCCGGCCTGCCGAACAGGCCGGTCGGCCGGACCAGCAGAACGCCCAGGAACAGGGCGTAGTTCGCCGCCAGCGTCAGGCCGGGATCGACGAGGCGCGCCACCGCGGTCTCGATCAGGCCGAGCAGCAGGCCGGCGGCGAGCGCGCCGAGCAGGTTGCCGACCCCGCCCATGATCACGACGATCAGCGCCTTCATGGTGAAGAGCACGCCCATGGCGGCGTTGAAGGTGAGGAACATCGAGACCAGCACGCCGCCGGCCGCGCACAGCGCGCCGCCGGCCGCGAAGGCGAGCCCGGCGATGGTCTGCACGTCGATGGCGACGAGGCGGGCGGCGTCCGGATTCACGGCGACGGCCCGGATCGCCGTGCCGGTGCGGGTCCGGGTGAGCAGCCAATAGAGGCCGACCGCCAGAACGGCGGCGAAGCCGAGCGCCACCAGCCGGTTCACGGCGACGGTGGTGCCGAGGATCGAGACCGGCGCGGACAGATAGGCGTAGCCGTAGTACTGGCCGCCGAAGATCACGAAGCCGATCCCCTGCAGCACGAACAGCAGCCCGAAGGTGGCGAGGATCGAATCGGTCTCCAGCGCGGCGCGGGTTCTCGCGCGCCGCACCAGCGGCACCAGCATCACCCGGTAGATCGCCCAGTTGGCCGCGAAGGCGAGCGGCAGCACCAGGAGGAGGCCGAGAAGCGGCACGACTGCGGCGCCGGTGAACAGCACATAGGCCGTGAACGCGGCCGCGACCATCACCTCGCCATAGGCGAGATTCAGGATGCGGGCGACGCCGTACTGCAGCGTCAGCCCCATCGCGGTCAGCGCATACATGCCGCCGAGGATCAGGCCCGACAGGAGGATGTCGACGAGGAGCACGGAACGGTCTTCCGCTTGTTTGCACGAAACTTCACCGTCATCCCGAGGTGCTCGCGCAGCGAGCCTCGAAGGATGCGGCCCCGGAGTCTCCGGCCGTCGCCCTTCCAGGGCCGCGCCCATGGCGCGGCCACCTCAGGGTGACGGAGCAGAGGTCGCGGTGCGCGGGCGCGCGTCGTGTCTACGGCCCCCAGGAGGGCTTGGGCACGATGGCGGCGCGGGCGCCGTCCTTCTTGCTCGGGGCGATGCCGTAGAACTCGCCGTTCTGCCACTGGCCGACGGCCCAGACGTCCTTGAGGAGGCCGCCCTCGAGCTTCACCGTGCCGATGATGGTGTCGAAGGTGCCGCTCTGCAGCTCCTTCACCACCGCGGCGCGGTCGACGCCGACCCGCTCGATCGCCTGCTGCAGGGCCTGAAGGCTGGCGAAGGTGATCGGGTTGGCCCAGCGGTCCGGCTCGCGGCCGACGCCGGCCTTGTGGCGCTCCAGATAGTCCTTCAGCCGCGGCGACTCGGCGTTCCAGCCGCCGATCCCCATCACGCCCTCGGCATTGCCGCCGAAGCGCTGCTTGAACAGCGGGAACGCGGTGCCGACCCCGGTGAAGAACACCTTGGGATTGAAGCTCAGCACCTTGGCGGCGTCGGTGACGGCCAGCGTGTCGGGCGGATAGCTGAACGACACGAACACGTCCGGGCTCGTCGCCATCGCGTCCTTCAGCATCGGCTGCATGTCCTGGGTGCCGGCCGGATAGGACTTGTCGTAGGCGAGCTTGAACCCGGCCTTGCCGAACGCGTCGCGCGCCGCGGTGGAGAGCTCGATGCCGAACTGGTCGGAGACCGCGATCATCGCCACGGTCGGGCCGATCTTGCCCTGGTCGCGCAGCGTCTTCAGCACCGCCACCATCTCGACCGAGATGTCGGAGGGCAGGCCGAGCCAGAACGAGGCGTTGGGCCAGCGCTTGGCCAGCTCGGGCGCCCGGTTGGTGTTGGTCGTCACCGCGAGATGCGGATAGCCGAGCCGGTTGAGGATCGGGCCGACCGCGAGATTGAGCCCGGTGCTCCATGGCGGCAGGATGAAGTCGACCTTGTCCTGGCTGGCGAGCCGCTCGATCGCCTTGATGGCCTCCTCGGAGTTCGAGCGGTCGTCGTACTCGACCACCTCGATCGGTACGCGCCTGTCGCCGATCTTGAGGCCGCCGGCGGCGTTCACCTCCTTCACCCAGAGCTGGTAGACCGGCAGGGTCGTGATGCTGGCGCCGCCCGTGAACGGGCCGGTCTTGGAGATCGCGTACCCGATGCGGACCTTGTCGGGCACGGCCTTGTCGGATGCGGCTTGCGCAGAGGCGGTGCTCGTCAACGCGAAGGCACCGAGCGCGGCGAGGACCGCCGCAGACACGCGTCGCATGGTCTCCTCCCTTCGTGGCGGCCCGACTGACGCGGGCCTGTGGCGGGCAGCGGCCGGGGGACCGCCGAACGCATCGCAGTGACGAGAAGGGAGACATCCAGGCGGCTTTCGCGCCGCTCGCCGGGCCGGCCGGCGCGCCGGCCGAAGGCCGGCACCGGCGGTCGCCGGCTTGGCGCCCCGACAGGGCGCGCCGCTGCGGCGCGAGCCGGCCGCGCGCCTGCGGCCGGTCGCCTCCCTGGATGTCCCATTCCCGCCCGGCGCTGCTTGTTTTCGGGGGTGCAACGTCCGGTACCGGGGAGTTGACCCGAATGCCGGGGCGAGTGGAATATCGTTTTCCGGGCCTTTATTGACGAATTGCCGTGGCCGTGGCCGTCTTTTGAGCGAAATTGGCGCATGCTGAAAGCGAAAGGGGTGGAGCAGGACCTCTCCGGCGTGCTCGGCACGTCGCTGCTGGCGGGCTCGCTCGCCGGGCAGAAGGTCCAACTCCAGGCCATCCGGCCGGCCCTGACCGGGCGCGAATGGACGCTCGGCCGCGGCGAGGCCGGCCGGCTCAACCATGCCGTCCTGGTCGCGGCCGGGCAGGGGCATCTGGTCGGTCCCGAGCCGCGCCTCGACTTCTCCGGGCCGGCGCTGGTGTGGGTGCCGCCGCGCAGCGCCGCGCGGCTGCATCTCGAGGCCGGGGCGGGCGGCTGGCTGCTCGCCATCGCCGACGACCTGATCGCCAGCACGATCAGCGGCAATTCCGAATCGATCGTCCTGGCGGCGATCGCGGCGCGGCTGCTCGCCGTGCCGGTCGGCTCGCCCGCGGCGCTCGACGACCTCGCCCATTCGTTCGCGGCGATCGAGCGCGAGCTCGCGGCGGCGGCGCGCGGCTCGTGGACGGCCGTGACGGCCCATGTGGCGCTGGTGATGGTGGGGCTGTGGCGGGCCTCGGGGATCGAGGCGGTGGCGGGCCGCTCGGGCGGGCCGGCGTCGTCGATCCTGCAGCGCTTCCGGCACCTGGTCGAGCTGCATTTCCGCGAGCACTGGCGCATCCCGCGCTACGCCGCGGCGCTCGCCGTGTCACCCGACCGGCTGCACGCCATCTGCCTGCGCGAGCTCGCCCGCTCGCCGCTCACCCTGGTGCACGAGCGGCTGGTGCGCGAGGCGATGCTGCTGCTGGAGCGCTCGATGCTGACGGTCGAGCAGATCTCCGCCCATCTCGGCTTCAAGGATCCGGCCCACTTCAACCGGTTCTTCAAGGCCAATGCCGGCCTGCCGCCGGGCGCCTTCCGGCACGAGGCGGCGCGCTCGGCCGCCCACCGCAGCCTCGCCCGGACGCACCACTCCTACGCCGACTGGCCGTGAGCCCGGCCCTGGGCGCCGGACTGCGGCGCCCAGCCCGCCGGCCGGCCTCAGCCGACGCGGTTGAGCAGGCGGAGCCGATGGACCAGCACCCGCATGATGGTCAGCGCGAAGAACGGAGTCTCCGCGACCAGGAACAGGAACTGCTTCTCCGACACCGGGATCAGCGTCACGTCGGTGACGGCGAGCGCGGTCGCGCTGCGCGGGGACCGGTCGATCAGGGCCATCTCGCCGAACACCTCGTTGTCGCCGAGCTCGGCGATCAGGTGGTCGTCGGACCGGATGGCGACCGTCCCGCTCTTGATCAGGAACATCTCGGCCGCCGGCTCGCCCTCGCGGAAGATCACCTCGCCGGCCCTCAGGGTGCGCTCCGGCACCTCGGGACGCGCCAGGACGCTGAAGTTGAAGCCGCCGGGGGGCATCGCGAATCCCTTTCTTTCGTAATCGGTTGACGGAAGCTCGGTGGCTCTCGTGACAGTGGTGTGACAGTCCGGCCGGCGGTCCACAGGCCGGCGGACCGGCCCGGAACACGGGTCGGCACGGCGCGTTGGTTCCCGACCCCGCCCCGGACGTTCACGTCCGACAGCCCGGATTCTCGAATGACCCTTCCGCAAGGGCTCGCCTTCGCCATCGTCGGCACCATGATGGTGCTGTTCGTGTGGGGGCGGCTCCGCTACGACCTCGTCGCCGCGCTCGCCCTGATCGCCGCCGTGGTGGCCGGCATCGTGCCGCCCGAGAAGGCCTTCACCGGATTCGGCGACGACGTGGTGATCATCGTCGCCTCGGCGCTCCTGGTCTCCGCCGCGGTCGCCAAGTCGGGCGTCATGGAGGAGGTGGTGCGGCCGCTCGGACCGTGGCTGACCACCCCGCGCCGCCAGGTGTTCGCCCTGGTGCTGGCCGTCATCGTGCTGTCGACCTTCATCAAGAACGTCGGCGCCCTGGCGATCCTGATGCCGGTCGCCTTCCAGCTCGCCAAGCGGACCGGCACGCCGCCGTCCTGGCTGCTGATGCCGCTCGCCTCGGGCTCGCTGATCGGCGGGCTGATCACCCTGGTCGGCACCTCGCCCAACGTGATCGTGGCGCGGCTGCGCGCCGACATCGTCGGCGAGCCGTTCGGCATGTTCGACTACGCGCCGGTGGGGATCGCGGTCGCGGCGGTCGGCCTCGTCTACCTCGCCTTCGCGTACCGGCTGCTGCCGAAGGACCGCCACGGCGGCGCCTCGATGGACGCCGCCATCAACATCGAGAACTACGTGGTCGAGGCGGAGGTGCCCAAGGACTCGCCGCTGGTCGGCAAGCGCGTCACCGAGGTCGGCGAGCTCGACGAGGGAGTGAGCAAGGTCACCACCGTGGTGCGCGACGAGGTCCGGCGCCAGCGGGCGCATGCCGGCCTGCGGATGAAGGAGGGCGACATCCTGCTCATCGAGGGCGAGCCGGACTCGCTCGAACGCGCCGTGGTGCGGGCCGGCCTGCAGCTCGCCGGGCAGCGCGACGGCGAGGAGCCGGCCGTCGAGGGCGACGTCGACGAGGTCGGGACCGTCGAGGCGGTCGTCACGGCGCGCTCGGCCCTGATCGCCGAGACGCACGAGAGCGCCTTCCTGTGCGACCGCTTCGGCCTCAACCTCATCGCCATCAGCCGCTCGGGCGAGCGCGTCACCCAGCGGCTGCGCACGGTGCGGTTCCGCCCCGGCGACGTGGTGGTGCTGCAGGGGCGGCTGGAGCGGCTGCCCGACGCGCTCAAGGAACTCGGCCTGCTGCCGCTCGCCGAGCGCGACCTCGAGCTCGGCCGCGGCCGCCGGCGCTGGATCCCGGTCGCCGTGCTGGCTGCGACCGTCACGGTGATCGTGACCGGACTGCTGCCCGTCGCGGTGGCCTTCTTCGCCGCCGCCGTGGCGCTGGTGCTGACCAAGACGCTGGCGCTGCGCGAGGTCTACGAGGCGATCGACTGGCCGATCGTCGTGCTGCTCGGCGCGCTGATCCCGGTCAGCGAGGCGGTGCAGACGACCGGCGGCACCGACCTGATCGCCGGCTGGCTGTCGGTCGCGACCGACGTGCTGCCGGCGATCGGCGCGCTCGCCCTGATCCTGGTCGTCGCCATGGTGGTGACGCCGTTCCTCAACAACGCCGCCACCGTGCTGGTGATGGCGCCGATCGCGGCGAGCCTCGCGGGGCGGCTGGGGCTCAGCCCCGATCCGTTCCTGATGGCGGTCGCGGTCGGCGCCGCCTGCGACTTCCTCACCCCGTTCGGCCACCAGTCCAACACGCTGGTGATGGGCCCGGGCGGCTACCGCTTCGGCGACTACGCCCGCCTCGGCCTGCCGCTGTCGCTCCTGGTGATCGCCGTCGCCGTCCCGGCGATCGCGTTCGTCTGGCCGATGGCGAAGTGAGGTCGCGGCCGATCAGATCGCCGGCCCGGCGCCGCGTGGAAGCCGCTCCGACGCAGGACCAGCGGCGCGGCCGCCGAACGTGACGACTCTCAAAAAGCCGTGACTCGCTGGAAACTCACCTCCGAGTTGCGTTAGGTTGTCCAGCCCTGACGGTGATGCGACCGGAGGCGGGGTCCGGCGGCGGGCCGACGGCGCGTCTCTCGCGACGAGAGCGCGTGCCCGCGTGATTAGTTCCGCGATGACGAAGCACGACGGCGCGTCGGAAGGCGCGTCGGCCGAAACACGCGTGTCTGTTCCAACCCGAGAACGGTGGGGCCATGGCTGTCGCTGTTCGTGATCCCGGAAGCGAGTACGTCCTCAACCATTGTACCAAGCACCTCAGCCGGAGCGGGCCTCCCCCGGAACCGGGCGACGAGGCTGCCGCGACCGCGTTTCGTGCCCGCATCGCCGAAGCCTGGCGGTTTCCGATCGTCGGTTTCGTCCGCGAGGTCCGTCCGGACGACGCGCCGCCCGTCAATCTCGTGACCTTCGTCTACAAGACGACGCCGGGCGACGGGCGGCCGGTCGCCGTGCTCGGCACCTTCGGCACGCTCTACGAGCCGATCCCGCTGACGCCCGTGCTCTTCGAAGGCGAGGACACCGGCTATCGCGCCGTGTCGGTCGAGGTGCCGGTGGCCGAGCTGCACCTCTACAAGTATCTCGTCGACGGCAGGTTCGTGCTCGACCCGATCAACCCGCAGCGCAAGCGCCTCGCCAACGGCCGCACGTGGTCGCGCTTCTTCACCGACGGCTTCCTGCAGCCGATCATCCTGGAGCCGTGGGAGCTGCGCATCCTCTACCGGCTGATCGACCAGATCCTGCCGTTCCGCAGCGGCGACGCCGAGAACTTCCTCCGGCGCTACTATTTCGGCCTCAACCGCGATCAGCGCAAGGCCGAGATGCCGAAGGCGTTCCGGCTCGACGAGTCGGTCGGCGAGGTGAACGCCATCGACAAGCTCCTGGCGCGCGACGAGGCGCACCGGCTCGCCGACTATCGCATCTGCCTGAAGCAGATCGATCGCGCGCTGAGGCAGCAGAACCCGTTCGTCGAGCCCTACGAGATGCCGGCCGAGGATTTCATCGAGCTCTACGACAAGATGGCGAACGGCGTGACCATCGCGGGCTGGGACTACGGCGCCTACGCCGACCCGAAGTTCTTCCTCTATCTGCTGCGGCGTCACGCGGTCACCACGGCCTTCGCGCACCCGCGCTATGCCGGCAATGTCGGCGCCGCCGGCTGGGCCTATCTCGAGTTCCGCTACGCCGACCGGAACAAGAAGACGCTCTTCGACTGGCGCGCCGCGCTGGAGAAGCCGCTCGGCACCAGCCCGTACTACAGCTGACATCGTTCCGAACGCCGTCGTCGCGGAGGGAGGGCTCGCCATGAGGGACAGCTTCGACGTGGTCGTGATCGGCAGCGGCGCGGGTGGCGCCCCGATCGCCAACCGGCTGGTGCGGCAGGGCAAGTCGGTGCTGGTGTTCGACAAGGGCCCGCTGCTGCGGCCGGACTACGAGGTTCCGGGCCGGCGCAGCGACTATCGCCGCGACGAGCTCTTCTCCTCCGGCGCCGAGAAGATCCTGCGCGTCCCCGGCCTCGCGAATGCCGGCGTGTCCTACTACAGCAGCCATGTCGAGCCGGACATCAACGACGAGCCGCACGTCTATCGCGGACCCGACAATCGGGACTACGGGACGATCGAGGGCTACACGGCCCAGGTGGTCGGCGGCGGAACCCAGCTCTACGGCGGCGTCTCGCTGCGCTTCACGCCGACCGACCTGCGCCTGAAGAGCTTCAACGAGCAGCGCCGCTCCCCCCTCAAGGACGATCCGGCCGGCGACGTGAAGCGGGAGGCGCGCGACTGGCCGTACGACTACGCGACGCTCGAGCCGTACTACGCCATGGCCGAGGAGCTGGTCGGCATCTGCGGCACCAACGACAACCAGCAGAAGCCGTTCACCAGCGGCAACCGCTACCAGCCGCCGCTCCAGCCCAATCCGATCAGCGCCTACGCGAACGACGGGATGGCCGAGCTGGGGCGCCGGCTCGGGTCGAACATCGAGCCGTACCGCACGCCGCTCGCCGTCATCACCCGCGACCACGCGCCGAGCGGACGCAAGATCCCGCGCGACGCCGCCGGCAATCCCGACCCCGAGTCCGCCAAGACCAGCTACGTGAACCGCTACGGCGATCCGCTCGGGCTGAAATCGAACACCTGGGTGTCGCTGCTCGGCCCGGTGGCGCGGGAGGCGGGCTTCGAGATCCGACCGAACTGCGTGGTCACGCATCTGTCCAGCCAGAACGGCCGGGTGACGCAGGTTCACTACCTGGACCCGGGCGGCATCGCGCGCACCGTCAGCGGCCGGATCGTGGTGGTGGCGTGCTCGGCGATCGAATCGGTGCGGCTGCTCAAGCTCTCGGCCGCCCAGGACGACGACTTCGACCGCCGCATCAACCAGAACCCGCTGCTCGGGCGCTACTTCCTCACCCATTGCTTCGGCGGCGCGCGGGCCCTGATGCCCGGCCGGTTCGACAAGTCGAAGGCGCTCGACGCCGACTGGGCGACCGACTGCTGCGCCACCGACGAGTTCCTCGAGGCGAACAATCTCTGGGCCGGCGCCGCGATCTACAACAACACCTCGGACCAGGCGCTGCCACTGTCGCTGTTCCGCACCCACGGCAGCCAGGATCTCGACACCTTGTGGAACGGCTTCATGTCCGACGTCGGCATGCGGGCCGACGGGTTCATCAAGTTCCTCGACGACGAGTTCGGCCGCGGCCTGTCGATCAGCTTCATGGCCAACCAGGTGCCGCAGTTCGACAATAGGATCGAGCTGCATCCGACCGTCAAGGACAAGTGGGGCCGCCCGGTCGCCTATGTGATCAAGACCTGGCATCCGCACGACCGCTACCTGATGGACACGATGGCGCGGCAGTGCGGCAACGTGCTGCGCTACGGCGGCGATCCGGTCGGTCGCAACTACCCGATCCAGGGGCAGGGAGCCATCTACATGGCGGAGAACGCGCTCGCCCGCATGGCGAACCACATCCTCGGCGGCGCCCGCTTCGGCACCGACCCGAAGGACAGCGTGCTCGACCCGCAGAACCGCGCCTGGGAGTTCGACAACCTCTACGTCACCGACGGGGCGTTCATGCCGACCTCCGGCGGTGCCAACCCGACGCTGACGATCCAGGCCAACGCGTTCCGCGTGGCCGACCACCTGCTGACGCGAGTGTGACCATGGATCCGCGCTTTTCAGCCATCGAGAAGGACGAGGTCATCCGGGCCGGCGCCGAGATCGTCAAGGAGCGTCGGGATTCGGAAGGGATGGCGCGGCTCGAGGCGGCGGCCGCGACCAATCCGAACTTCGACGCGCCCTGGAACACGATCTTCAAGGTCGTCTTTTTCCCGGACCGCATCTATCACGCCCAGTACCTCAACGCGACGCGCAGCCCGCGCTACCAGTACAACGTGCTCGAGGTGCGCGGCCGCGCCGACCTGATCGTCCTCAAGGCCGAGGTCTATCTGGACGGCAAGTATCTGTGCAACGCGCTGCGCATCGAGTACCGGGCCGGGCGGCTCGCCGAGCAGGTGCGCGAGCGCGGCCGCTTCCTCGGCGACGAGGTCCTGGCCTGGATCGAGCTGACCCACAGCGATCCGGCGGTCGGGCCCGCGCTCAAGCGCTACGTGAAGCTGTTCTACGACACCTATGTCGACGCCTACCAGGTCGAGATCTGGGAGACGTTGGAGCCGCCGCGGTCGGCCACCCATTCGTTCAAGGTGCTGGACCAGATGGGGCTGCACAAGCCGATCACGACGATTCCCGGGTTCCGGCACGCGCTGAAGGATCTCTACGGCATCGTCGACGTCCGGCTCTCGTTCCGCGAGGCCGACCTCGACCGGCCGTTCAACTATCGGATCAAGGCGGACAACGCCGGCTGGGACAACGACTACGTCCGTTCGCACCAGGAGCCCAACCGGCCGGAGCCCAACTCGCCGCAGAACACCATTGGCGACGGCCTCTATCTGGTGAACTTCCAGCGCGGCTTCGTGCTCGACGCCGAGGCGATCACGCCGGTGTACTACCAGAACGCGATCACGGAGCCGAGCAGCAGCGACTACTTCACCGGGCCGCCGCCGGAGCCGGGCAGGTTCGACGGCGACAAGAACGTCATGGGCATGCGCTGGATCGTCCAGCGCGAGCTCGGCGGCACGATCGTCTACTTCCACCAGGTCGTCGTGCCGCCCGGGGCGGTCGAGGGTACCCACCAGCACATCGGCTCGGAGGAGCTCTACTACTTCATCGAAGGCGAGGGCATCGCCTATTTGGGTGACGGCGACGACCCGGCCGTCGACGCGAAATACCCGCTGGTCGACCCGACGCCGGACATCTACGGGCTCGGGCCGAAGCCGTGCCGGGAGATCCCGGTGCGCCCCGGCATCACGATCTTCACCAAGAGCGGCGGCATCCACGGCGTGCGCAACCCGAAGGGCAATGCGGGGCCGCTGAAGTTCGTCGCCTTCGGCTATCACACCTCCTGAAGAGGCGGATCCACGATGTCGGAGATCGTCACCACCGACCACGTCGTCCGCATCCCGCCCGGCGAGACCCCGGACTACAACAGCGACAATCCGCTGGTCCGGCTGATCGGCTACGCGGAGGCCCAGCACCTCGCCGCGGCACGGCACTACTACCTGACCGACGACCTGCAGGCGCTGGTGCCGTTCAGCGAGCTGACGCTCGCCGGGCCGCAGGGCGCCGACGCCGACATCCTCGACCCGACCCGGCAGGACAGCAAGAACGACTTCCAGAAGCAGAACGTCCGCGACTTCCTGGTCACCGACACCTACATCCTGCGCGGCTGGGTGACCACCAGCGCCTGGCGGGACCTCGAGAACGTCGACCCGCAGCCGGCCCGCATCGTGCCGTTCATCAAGCTCTCCTACCGGGCCGGCCCGGATTCGAAGCTCGCCGAGCTGATGGGCGGGCTGCCCGGAAAGACCATCCGGCTGTTCCTCAAGGTCAACGGGCGGGACGCGGGCGGGCTGATCACGGTGCCTTACGTCGAGGCGACCGACCGCTACGAGATCGAGCTGTGGGGCGACCCCGGGGCGGATCTCCGCCGGGTCTTCGCCGACAACGAGGACGAGAGCGGGCTGCGGGCGCTCGACAGCGGCGAGCTGGTCACCCGGCCGGACATCGTCCGCGGCGAGAAGAGCGCGTTCGATCGCGAGGGCAAGGACGACGTCGACATGCGCAGCGTCGCGCCGGACTGCGCGATGCACCCGATCCTGCCGCTGCGGCTCGAGCTGGCGTGGGTCGACGAGACCGGCCGGGTCTGGGATTCGCAGGACGGGCGGAACTACCATTACGAGTTCGCCATGCCGGTGCGCGGCTGGGACGCCTATCTCAAGGCGGGGATCAGCCCGAGCCCGCACGGCGGCGTCGGGTTCCTGCACTACCGCAACCTGATGTCGAACTACTTCGCGTTCGCCGGCTCGGGCGAGCTCGGCCGCACCATCGAGCCGTGGCAGTTCGACGCCTACGGCCGCAAGGCGGCGGGCGAGCGCACCGAGGGCTTCCTCGCGGTCGACTACATCGACCTCCACATCCTCAAGAACAATTGCGGCATCGGGATCCACCGGCACCGCGACAACCAGGAGATCTTCTTCCTGCTGCGCGGCCAGGCCGTGATGATGGTCGGCGACTGGACCAAGATGCCGACCCGCGAACGCTGCTTCGAGCTCCGCACCCTCAAGGCCGGGCACTTCGCGCTGCTCAAGCCGGGGCAGCTCCACGCGCTGATGAACGCGACCGACGTCGACATCTTCCTGATGATGTTCGGCGGCTACGACTGACGCCTGCTGCGAAGGGGCCATCGGATGACGGCGAGCCAGAGGGGGATCGGCCCGACGACGCGGATGGGGGCCAATGTGTTCCCGGGCGGAAGCACGTTCCGGACCTGGGCGCCGCGCGCGACGGCGGTCCACGTCTCCGGACCGTTCAACGGCTGGAGCAGGGCCGACGAGGCGACCCGGCTGGTCAAGGACGGGCAGGGGTTCTGGACCGGCTTCCTGCCGGGCGTGACCGACGGCACCGAGTACAAGTTCTACGTCGTCGGGCCGACCGGCCGCGAGGGGTTCAAGCGCGATCCGCACGCCCGCGAGCTGAGCGCGCCGAGCTGGAACTGCGTCGTCTGCGATCCCGCCCGCTATCCCTGGCACGACTTGGCCTTCCGGGCGCCGCCGTTCGAGGATCTGATCATCTACCAGTTCCACGTCGGCACGTTCAGTGCGCTCGACGCGGCCGGACGCGACATCCGGCCGGGCCGGGTGGCGAAGTTCCTCGACGTGCTGGACCGGGTCGAGTACCTGGCCGATCTCGGGGTGACCGCGGTCCAGCCGCTGCCGATCGTCGAGTATCCGACCCGGTTCAGCCTCGGCTACAACGGCGTCGACTATTTCTCGCCGGAGTTCGACTACGGCGTGTCGGATGCCGATCTCGGCCGCTATCTGGCGCGCGCCAACGCGCTGCTCGCGGCGCGCGGCCATCCGCCGGTGGCGATGCAGGACGTCACCGGGGCGGCCAACCAGCTGCGGCTCCTCGTCGACATCCTCCACGTCTACGGCATGGCCGTGATCCTCGACGTGGTCTACAACCACGCCGGCGGCGACTTCGGCGACGAGAGCCTCTACTTCTTCGACCGGCTCGATCCCGGCAACCAGAACGACAGCCTCTATTTCACCGACCGCGAATGGGCCGGCGGCCTGGGCTTCGCCTACTGGAACGACGGCGTCCGCCAGTTCCTGATCGACAACGCGCTGTCCTACCTGTCGGAATACCATGTCGACGGCTTCCGCTACGACGAGGTCAGCGTCATCGACAATTTCGGCGGCTGGCGGTTCTGCCAGGATCTCACCGGCACGGTGCGGTTCGTGAAGCCGTCGGCCGTGCAGATCGCCGAGTTCTGGAAGGACGGCAAGGACTGGGCGGTGCGCCCGAGCGCCTTCGGCGGCGCCGGATTCGACCTCGTCTGGCACGACGGCATGCGCGAGGCGGTGCGCGGCGCGGTCGGCCAGGCGGCGGGCGGACGCGACGCCTTCGTCGATCTCGACCGGGTGGCCGGCGCGCTGCGGCCGCCGCCGGGCTTCGACGGCGCGTGGCGCGCCGTGCAGATGCTGGAGAACCACGACGGCCTGCTGATCGATCACGCGCCGCACGACCAGCGGCCGCGGGTCGCCAAGATCGCCCACTGGGACGATCCGCGCTCCTGGTATGCGCGCAGCCGCGCCCGCGTCGCCACCGGCCTGCTGCTGACCGGGCCGGGCGTGCCGATGCTGTTCATGGGGCAGGAGTTCCTCGAGGACAAGATGTGGAGCGACTCGCCGGACCGCAGCGACCTGCGCATCTGGTGGGAGGGGCTCGCGACCGACAGGGCGATGAGCGATCACCTGCGCTTCACCCGCGAGCTGATCGCGCTGCGGCGGCGCCTCGCGGCGCTGCGGCGCGGCGCCATGAACGTGTTCCACGTCCACAACGGCAACCGGGTGATCGCCTTCCACCGCTGGATCGAGGGCTTCGGCGACGATCTCGTCGTGGTGGCGAGCTTCGCCGAGACGACGCACTCCGGCTACCGGCTCGGCTTCCCGCGCGGCGGCCTCTGGCGCGAGGTGTTCAACAGCGACGTCTACGACAACTGGGTCAATCCGATCGTCGCCGGCAACGGCAGCGGCGTGGTCGCCGGCGGTCCGCCGATGCACGGCCTGCCGGCCTCCGCCGAGATCGTCATCCCGGCCAACGGGCTCGTCTGCTTCCAGCCCGGGTGACGGTCCGGATCGTCGCCGGTCCCGGGCGCCGGTGCCCTCACGGCCTGGGCAGGAAGGTCGCCCCTTCCGCCGCCAGGAACGCGCGCAGCGCCTGGGCGGCCGGCATCAGGCGGCGGGACGCGAGCCGCACCACGAACCAGGCGCGCTCGAGCGGCAGGCCGTCGACGTCGAGCACCTTCAGGCGGCCGTCGGCGATCTCCGCCGCGATGGTGTGGGCCGAGATGAAGGCGAGGCCCAGGCCCGCCATCACGGCCTGCTTGATGGTCTCGTTGGAGCCGATCTCCATGCCGATGGTCGGCGCCAGGCCGGCCTTGGCGAAGAAGCTCTCCATCAGGGTGCGGGTGCCCGAGCCCGGCTCGCGCACCAGGAAGGTCTCCTCGGCCAACGCCTGCGGGGCGAGGCGGCGCTTCTTCGCGAGGGGGTGATCGGGCGGGGCGACGACGACGTGCGGGTGCGGGCCGATGCGGTCGCTCTCGATCTCCACCCCCTCGGGCGGGCGGCCCATCACGCAGACGTCGAACAGCCCGGCCTCGAACTGGGCGACGATGTCGCGACGGTTGCCGACGACGAGCTGCAGCTCGACCTTCGGGTGCTTGCGGGCGAAGGCCGCCAGCATGCGGGGCGCGAAATACTTGGCGGTGGAGACCACGCCGACCGTCACCCGGCCGGCATCGAGCGACTTCAGCGAGGCCAGTGCCTCGCGGCACTCGGCGATCGCCGCCTCGACCTTGCGGGCGGCGAGCAGCAGCTCCCGGCCGGCCGCCGTGGGCGTCAGCCCGCGGCCGTCGCGGTCGAACAGCGGCAGGCCGATCTCGTCCTCCAGCTGGCGCATCTGCATGGTCACGGCGGGCGGCGTGACGTGGTTGGCCTCGGCGGCGGCCGCGAAGCTGCCGAGCCGGGCGGCGCTGTCGATCAGGCGGAGCTGCTTCAGGGTGAGGTTGCGCATGGGACGGCCGGGGTCCGGAATGGGTTAAGGCGATCTGAAGTGGAGCTTCAGAACATTAAAATTTACTGATGCATTCGGAAATTGCAATGTCGGCGTCGAGGACAGCCGAGGAGCCCTTTTCGATGACCAGCGTCACTTCGCTCGCCCCGCCCGCCACCGGCAACGCGCCGGCCGGTGCCGCACCGCAAGGCGCCATCACGGACGCCAAGAAGCGCTACGCCGCCGGCGTGCTGAAATACGCGCAGATGGGCTACTGGGACGGCGACTACGAGCCCAAGGAGACCGATCTCCTGGCGGTGTTCCGTATCACCCCGCAGGAGGGCGTCGATCCGGTCGAGGCGGCCGCCGCGGTGGCGGGCGAGAGCTCGACGGCGACCTGGACCGTGGTGTGGACCGACCGGCTGACCGCCTGCGACAGCTACCGCGGCAAGGCCTACAAGGTCGAGCCGGTGCCGGGCCAGCCGGGGCAGTACTTCGTCTACATCGCCTACGACCTGATCCTGTTCGAGGAAGGCTCGATCGCCAACCTCACCGCGTCGATCATCGGCAACGTGTTCTCGTTCAAGCCGCTCAAGGCGGCGCGCCTCGAGGACATGCGGCTGCCGGTCGCCTATGTGAAGACCTTCAAGGGCCCGCCGACCGGCATCGTGGTCGAGCGCGAGCGGCTCAACTCGTTCGGCCGTCCGCTGCTCGGCGCCACCATCAAGCCGAAGCTCGGCCTCTCCGGCAAGAACTACGGCCGTGTCGTCTACGAGGCGCTGCGCGGCGGCCTCGACTTCACCAAGGACGACGAGAACATCAACTCGCAGCCCTTCATGCACTGGCGCGACCGCTTCCTCTACTGCATGGAGGGCGTCAACCAGGCGATGGCGCGCACCGGCGAGGTGAAGGGCCACTATCTCAACATCACGGCCGGCACCATGGAGGAGATGTACCGGCGCGCCGCGTTCGCCAAGGAGCTCGGATCCGTGATCGTGATGGTGGATCTCATCATCGGCTGGACCGCGATCCAGTCGATCTCCGAGTGGGCCCGGGCCAACGACATGATCCTGCACATGCACCGCGCCGGTCACGGCACCTACACGCGGCAGAAGAGCCACGGCATCTCGTTCCGGGTGATCGCCAAGTGGCTGCGGCTGGCCGGCGTCGACCACCTGCATGCCGGCACCGCGGTCGGCAAGCTCGAGGGCGACCCGATGACGGTCCAGGGCTACTACAACGTCTGCCGCGAGCGTCACAACGCGGTGGACCTGCCGCGTGGCCTGTTCTTCGAGCAGGACTGGGCCGACATCCGCCGCGTCATGCCGGTCGCCTCCGGCGGCATCCATGCCGGGCAGATGCACCAGCTGCTGAATCTCTTCGGCGACGACGTGGTGCTGCAGTTCGGCGGCGGCACCATCGGCCACCCGATGGGCATCGAGGCCGGCGCGATCGCCAACCGGGTCGCGCTGGAGGCCATGGTGCTGGCCCGCAACGAGGGCCGCGACATCCTCTCGGAGGGCCCGGAGATCCTGCAGGCGGCGGCGAAGTGGTGCAAGCCGCTGGAGGCGGCGCTGCACACCTGGGGCTCGGTGACGTTCGACTACACCTCGACCGACACCTCGGACTTCGTCCCCACCGCCTCGGTGGCGTGATTCAGCAGCCTCGGTCATTCCGGGGCGCCGCGCAGCGGCGAACCCGGAATCCAGCGGCAGTCTCGGAGTGTTTGGTTGGATTCCGGGTTCGCGCCAGGGGCGCGCCCCGGAATGACGGAAACAGAATTCGCCGCCGCGCGGCAAGGAGCACAGCAATGCGTATCACCCAGGGGGCCTTCTCGTTCCTCCCCGACCTCACCGACGAGCAGATCGCCGCGCAGATCGAGTACGCGCTCGCGCATGGCTGGGCGGTGAGCCTCGAATTCACCGACGACCCGCATCCGCGCCACACCTACTGGGACATGTGGGGCATCCCGATGTTCGACCTGAAGGACGCCGCCGGCGTCATGGGCGAGCTGAAGGCCTGCCGGGCCGCGCATCCGGACAGCTACATCCGCCTCTCCGCCTTCGACTCGACCCGCGGCTGGGAGACGGTGCGGCTCGCCTTCATGGTGCACCGGCCCAAGGAGGAGGTGGCCTATCGCCTCCAGCGCACCGAGGGGCCGGGCCGGGTGCAGCATTATTCGGTGGTGCGGGCCTAGCCTCGCTGGTCATTCCGGGGCGTCGCGCAGCGACGAACCCGGAATCCAGAGCCGGGCTCGGAATTGGTGGCTGGATTCCGGGTTCGCGCCTTCGGCGCGCCCCGGAATGACGGGTGGCAGCGGAGACGGTCATGACCATCGGCACGATCGGAACGGGGCAGGCGGTGCCGGTCGCGGGCGCGGCGGGCGACAACCCGGCGGACGCCCGGGTCGACCTCAAGGCGCTCTACCACGAGACCCAGATCGACGCCGTGCTCGCCGAGCTCGACGCCGCGCTGATCGGCCTGAAGCCGGTGAAGCGGCGCATCCGCGAGATCGCCGCCTATCTGCTGGTCGACAAGGCGCGCCGCACGCTCGGGCTCACCGCGACGCCGCCGACCCTGCACATGGCGTTCACGGGCAATCCCGGCACCGGCAAGACCACGGTGGCGCTGCGCATGGCCAGCATCCTTCACCGCCTGGGCTATGTGCGAAAAGGCCACCTCGTCTCGGTGACACGCGACGATCTCGTCGGTCAGTATATCGGCCACACGGCGCCGAAGACCAAGGAAGTGCTCAAGCGCGCCATGGGCGGCGTCCTGTTCATCGACGAGGCCTACTATCTCTACCGGCCCGAGAACGAGAAGGACTACGGCCAGGAGGCGATCGAGATCCTGCTCCAGGTGATGGAGAACCAGCGCGAGGACCTCGTCGTGATCCTGGCCGGCTACGGCGACCGCATGGAGACCTTCTTCTCGGCGAATCCCGGGTTTCGCTCGCGCATCGCGCACCACATCGACTTTCCCGATTACGAGGACGCCGAGCTGGTGGCCATCACGGAGACGCTCGCGGCCGCCGAGGGCTACCGGTTCGACGACGGGGCGCGGGCCGCGCTGGTCGACTACGTCACGGCGCGGCGGCGGAGGCCGTCCTTCGCGAACGCACGATCCATGCGCAACGCCTTCGACCGGGCGCGGCTGCGCCAGGCGATGCGGCTGTTCGAGGCCGACGGACCGGTCGACCAGGACGCGCTGCGCACCATCACGGCGGCGGAAATCCGCGCCAGCCGGGTTTTTTCGGACTGACAGCTGGTGCCGGCGGCGCGACAGTGCACGCCGGAGCGGGACGGGGAACGATCATGGCGGACACACTCGACGATTATCTGGCACGCTGGGCCGGCGCGGACGAGACCCGGAGCGCCGTGCGAAAAACCCTGGTGGCGATCGCCGGGGCGACCGCGGCGATCTCGGCCATCGTCGCCGACGGGCCGCTCGCCGGGGCGCTGTCGGCCACCCTCGGCAAGGGGGCGGACGGCTACGACGAGCAGAAGGAGCTCGACGTCCGCGCCGACGCCCTGCTGTTCGAGGCCCTGAAGGCGGCGCCGGTCGCCGCCTACGCCTCCGAGGAGGCCGAGCTGCCGGTCTCCGTGACGGCGGGGGCGCCGCTGCTGGTCGCCATCGACCCGCTCGACGGCTCCTCCAACATCGACACCGACGTGACCATCGGCACCATCTTCTCGGTGCTGCCGGCGCCGGCGGGCGTCGACCCGGTGTCGGAGGCAGCGTTCTTCCAGACGGGGCGCTCCCAGCTCGCCGCCGGCTACACGGTCTACGGGCCGCACACGGCGCTGGTGCTCAGCGTCGGCGAGGGCACGGTGCACTTCGTGCTCGACCGCAAGCTCGGCGTCTACCGCCTGGTGGCGGAGCGGGTCACCATCCCGGCCGCGGCGAAGGAGTTCGCCATCAACATGTCGAACCACCGGCACTGGGACGACCGGCTGCGCCTCTACATCGACGATCTGCTGCAGGGCAAGGACGGGCCGCGCGAGGTCGACTACAACATGCGCTGGATCGCCTCGATGGTGGCGGAGGCGCACCGCATCATCATCCGGGGCGGCATCTATCTGTATCCGGCCGACACGCGGGCCGGCTACACGCAGGGGCGGCTGCGCCTCGTCTACGAGGCCTTTCCCATTGCGCTCCTGATGGAGCAGGCGGGTGCCGCGGCGACCGACGGGCGCACGCCGATCCTGGATCTGGTGCCGGAGAAGCTGCACCAGCGCGTGCCCCTGATCTTCGGCTCGCGCGAGAAGGTCGACCGCGTGTCGAACTATCTCACCGGCCCCGGCGAGATCGCCGAGCGCTCGCCGCTGTTCGGCAAGCGGGGGCTGCTGACGGCGTGAGAGCAGCGGCGTCGAGGATTTGAATTGAGCCATTTCCCGGTCATTCCGGGGCGCCGCGGAGCGGCGAACCCGGAATCCAGCCAAGAATGCAGTCGTTGCCGCTGGATTCCGGGTTCGCACCCGCGGTGCGCCCCGGAATGACGGCAGACAGAAGTCCGGGTTCAGGAAAATGTCCGTCAAGCATCCGATCATCTCGGTCACCGGCTCCTCCGGAGCGGGGACCACCACGGTCAAGCACACCTTCGACCAGATCTTCCGCCGCGAGGGCATCACGGCGGTGTCGATCGAGGGCGACGCCTTCCATCGCTACGACCGCGCCACCATGAAGGCCGAGATCGCCCGGCGCGCCGCCGAGGGCGACCAGACCTTCAGCCACTTCAACATCGAAGCCAACGAGCTCGAGGAGCTGGAGCGCGTGTTCCGCGAGTATGGCCTGACCGGCAAGGGGCGCACCCGCCACTACGTGCACAGCGCCGAGGAGGCCGAGCGCTTCGGCGCGCCGCCCGGCACCTTCACGGACTGGGCGCCGTTCGAGGACAAGTCGGACCTCCTGTTCTACGAGGGCCTGCACGGCGCGGTGGCGACCGACACCATCAACGTCGCCCAGTATGCCGACCTCAAGATCGGCGTCGTGCCGGTGATCAACCTCGAATGGATCCAGAAGATCCACCGCGACCGCGCGGCGCGCGGCTACTCGACCGAGGCCGTCACCGACACGATCCTGCGCCGCATGCACGCCTATGTGCACGTGATCTGCCCGCAGTTCACCGAGACCGACATCAACTTCCAGCGGGTGCCCACCGTCGACACCTCGAACCCGCTGGTGGCGCGCTGGATCCCGACGCCGGACGAGTCGATGGTGGTGATCCGCTTCAAGAACCCGCGCGGCATCGACTTCGCCTATCTGCGCACCATGATCGACGGCAGCTTCATGAGCCGGGCCAACTCCATCGTGATCCCGGGCGGCAAGCTCGACCTCGCCATGCAGCTGATCCTGACGCCGATGATCCTCAAGCTCGTCGAGCGCAAGCGCCGCGCGCTGGCGTGAGATTCAGCGCGGTCATTCCGGGGCGCGCCGAAGGCGCGAACCCGGAATCCAGCGAACTATTCCGAAAGTGCGGTTGGATTCCGGGTTCGGCGCTGCGCGCCGCCCCGGAATGACCGCCAGAACGATACCGGGGAGACACCACCATGAGCATGCCGGCGACGATCGAGCGGCAGGACGGCGAGGGGCAGGACACGCAGCAGGGGCTCGCCTGGCCCGTGACGGCGGCGCTGCGGGCGCTCGCCATGGACGCGGTCGAGCAGGCGAAATCCGGTCATCCGGGCGCGCCGATGGGCATGGCCGAGATCGCCGCCGTGCTGTGGCGCGGTGTGATGCGGCACGACCCCGCCGACCCGCGCTGGCCCGACCGCGACCGCTTCGTGCTGTCCAACGGCCACGCCTCGATGCTGCTCTACGGGCTGCTGCACCTCACCGGCTACGACCTGCCGATCGACGAGATCAGGCGCTTCCGCCAGCTCCATTCCAAGACGCCGGGCCATCCCGAATACGGCCTGACGCCGGGCGTCGAGACCACCACCGGGCCGCTGGGGCAGGGGCTCACCAACGCGGTCGGCATGGCGCTGGCCGAGAAGACGCTCGCGGCGCAGTTCAACCGGCCGGGCCACGCCATCGTCGATCACCGCACCTTCGTGTTCCTCGGCGACGGCTGCCTGATGGAGGGCATCAGCCACGAGGCGGCCTCGCTCGCCGGCCGGCTCGGGCTGGGCAAGCTGATCGCCGTGTGGGACGACAACGGCATCTCGATCGACGGCAAGGTGACCGAGTGGTTCGCCGACGACACGCCGGCGCGGTTCCGTGCCTATGGCTGGCAGGTGATCGAGGGCGTCGACGGGCACGACCCGGAGGCGATCGCCCGCGCCTTCGCCGAGGCGCTCGCCGACCAGACGAAGCCGACGCTGATCTGCGCCCGCACCACCATCGGCCGCGGCGCGCCGACCAAGCAGGGCCATCAGGACACCCACGGCGCGCCCCTCGGCGCCGAGGAGATCGCCCGCACCCGCGCCGCGATGGGCTGGACGCATCCGCCCTTCCATGTGCCGGCCGAGGTCTATGCCGAATGGGACGGCCGCGCCCGCGGCGCCGCGCTGTCCGCCGCGTGGCGGGCGCGCTTCTCAGCCTATGCGGCCGCCCATCCCGATCTCGCCGCCGAGTTCGAGCGGCGCCTCGCCGGTGACCTGCCGGCGGGCTTCGCCGAGGCCGCGGCCGCGGCGCTCGCCGCCGAGACCGCGTCCGGTGCGGTCGCGACCCGCAAGGCCGGGCAGATCGCGCTGACCGAATTCGCCAAGGCGCTGCCCGAGCTCCTGGGCGGCTCGGCCGACCTCTCGCACTCCAACCTCACCTTCCATCCGAAGAGCGTGCCGGTGACGCGCGATCCGGCCGGCAACCAGATCCTGTTCGGCGTGCGCGAGTTCGGCATGTCGGCGATCGCCAACGGCATCGCGCTGCACGGCGGCTTCATCCCCTATGTCGCGACCTTCCTGGTGTTCTCCGACTACGCCCGCAACGCGGTGCGGATGTCGGCCCTGATGGGGCTGCGGGTGATCTACGTCTTCACCCACGACTCCATCTCGGTCGGCGAGGACGGGCCGACCCACCAGCCGATCGAGCATGTCGAGAGCCTGCGGCTGATCCCCGGCCTCGACGTCTGGCGCCCCGCCGATGCCGCGGAGACGGCGGTGGCGTGGCAGGCGGCGCTGGAGCGGCGCGACGGGCCCTCGGCCCTGATCCTCACCCGCCAGGCGCTGCCGCCGCAGCCGGCCGACCATCTCGACACGCTGGGCCGAACCGGCGCCCGCGTGCTGGTCGAGGCGCCGCACGCCGCCGCGACCCTGGTCGCCACCGGCTCCGAGGTGCGGCTCGCCATGGACGCGGCGAAGCGGCTGGCCGACGACGGCATCGCGGTGCGGGTGGTGTCGATGCCGTGCGTCGAGCGCGTCGAGGCACTGTCGGACGCGGTGCGCGCCGCCCTGGTGCCGCCGGACCGGCCGGTCGTGGTGGTCGAGGCGGGGGCGACGCGCGGCTGGCGCGGCCTCGCCGGCCGGCGTGGCGCGGTGATCGGGCTCGACCGCTTCGGCGAATCCGGCCCCGAGCGCGATCTGCTGACCCATTTCGGCTTCACGGCCGAGGCGGTCGCCGGCACCGTGCGGGCCGTGCTGGCCGGGTGAGGAGCATCGTCGTCCCGCACGGGCGGAACGGCGCCGCGTCCGGCGCCCCGTGCGCCGCGACAGCGGAACACGGGGCCCGACGAGCGAGGATCGGCGGGCGTCACCCGCAGGCGCGCCGCGCGTCAGCGCACGTAGCGGGACAGTCCGGTCAGCCGCTCCATGACCACCATCAGCACGATGGTGGTGACGATCAGCACGCCCGACGCGGCCGCCGCCCGCACGTCCAGCAGGTTCTCGATCAGGTCCCACAGGCGGATCGGCAGCACCTCCGAATGGGCGTCGGCGAGGAAGAGCGAGATGGCGACGTTGTCGAACGACGCCATGAAGGCGATGAAGGCGCCGGCGCCGATGCCGCCCCGGGCGAGCGGAAAGGTGACGTGAGCGAAGGTGAACAGCGCGCCGGCTCCCAGGCTGGACGAGCACTCGGCGAGCACGCGGTCGATCTGGGCCAGGCTCGCGAGGGTGGTGCGCAGGATGAAGGGACAGCAGATCACCGTATGGCCGATGATCAGGGTGGTCATCGACAGGCGCATGTCCAGCAGGCTGAAGGTGAGGAGCAGGCCGAGCGCCAGCGCCAGCCCGGGCAGCAGCAGCGGCGACATCAGCATGGTGTCGGCCACCCGCGCCCAGCGCGATGCGCTCGCGTCGATGGCGATGGCGGCCGATGTCGCGAGGACGGTCGCGGCCGCGGTCGCGACGGCGGCGACCTGCAGGCTGACCAGCGCCGCGTCGACGATCTCGGGAGAGGCGAGGACCAGGGCGCGGTACCACTGGGTGGAGAAGCCGGGCGGCGGGAAGCGCAGCGTCGCCGCCGATGTGAAGGAGGTGACGAGGACGATCACGGTCGGCAGGGCGAGCAGCACCATCGCCGCGCCGCCGAGCGTCGACAGGACCGCCGCATAGCTCCACGCGTCGAGACGCCGCCACAGCCGGGCCCGGCGCGAGGGCGTCCTTGCGGGCTCAGACATGAAGGTGCCTCGTCGCCAGACGGCCGGCCATGTTCAGCAGCGCCACGACGGCCAGCACCGAGATCAGGAGCATCAGCGAGATGGTCGCGGCGAACGGCCAGTTCTGGCCCTGCATGCCCTGCTGGTAGATGTACATCGGCATGAAAAGCAGGCGCCCGCCGCCGACGATGGACTGGGTGACGAGCGCCCCGCAGGCGGCAGCGAAGACCAGCAGCACGCCGGCGATCACGCCGGGCAGGCTGAGCGGCACGACGACGAGGAGCAGGGTCCGCCAGCGGCCCGCACCGAGCGCCGCCGAGGCTTCCGTCAGGCGCGGATCGATCGCCGACAAGGCGGAGATGATCGGCAGCGTCATCAGCGGCAGCTCGATCTGGGCCAGGGTCAGGATCAGCATGGGCTCGGTGTAGAGCAGGGCAACCGGCCCGCCGACGAGGCCGAGCCCCGTCAGGGTCTCGTTCACGAGCCCCTGGCGGCCGAGGATCACGACCCAGGCGAAGGTGCGAACCACGGCGCTGGTCAGCAGCGGCAGCACGATCAGCAGGATCAGCAGCCGCTGCAGCCGCGGCGACGCGGAGACGAACAGCAGCGCCAGGGGATAGCCGAGCACGAGCGCCACGGCCGCGGTCGCCAGGCCGAGCATCAGCGTGCGCCCCAGCACGGGCAGGCTCAGGCCGTCGGTGAGGAACCGGTGGACATGCACCAGCGTCAAGCCGTCCGGGCCGCTGATGCCGACGGCCACGAGCACGAGGACGGGCAGGGCGACGAACACCAGGAAGAAGGCCAGCAGCGGCAAGGCGAGCCACGGCCTGCCGAGCCGTACGCGAAGCCTCCGGCGCGGCGTCGCGGCCGCCGCTGCGGCGGCCGGTGCGGCGACGGCCGCGGATCCGGAGGGGCCGGGCATCGCCATGCGCTCGGCCGGCGTCAGGTCCGGACCTCCTTGTTGAAGCGCTCGATCAGCGCGCTGCGTTGCGGATTGAGGGCCTTCCAGTCGACCAGGGTCAGGGCGGCGAGATCCTGGTCGTTCCTGGCCACCTTCTGCAGCTCGGAGCCGAAGGCGACCGTCCTGTTGGTCGGAGCCAAGAAGTTCGGCGCGGCGGCCATCTGGCCCTGGACGGCACCGGACAGGGCGGCGTCGATATAGGCGTAGCAGAGATCGAGATTCGCGCTGCCGGCGATGGCGTGCAGCGAGTTTCGTACCAGCACCCAGCCGGAGTCCGGCCGCGCGATGGCGATCTCCACGCCCCGCTGCGCCAAGGGCAGGACGGCGTTGAGATAGTTGAAGCCGATGTCGATCTGGCCCTGCTGGAACAGCGTCGCCAGCGCCCCCGGATTGGGGGCCACGGCGCCGAGATTCGGCAGCAGCGTCTTCAGCGCCGCGAAGCCCGGATCCATGTTGCTCTCGCTGCCGCCGTGCAGCTTCGCGATCTCCACCATCCAGGCGGCCCCGAGGCTGCTGCCGAGCCCGGTGATTCCGACCCGGCCCTTGTATTGGGGCTTCCACAGGTCGAGCCAGGAGGTGGGCGGCGTCTTGATCGCGGTCGGATTGTAGACGATGCCCATGATCTGGGCGGAGATGAAGGCGCCGCGGCCGTTGGGGTCGATGAACCGCTCGGGCAGGTCGGCGAGGTTCTTCACCTTGTCCTTCGGCAAGGGTGCGAAGATCCCGAGATCCAGTGCCGCCAGATACGGGCCCTCGTCCATCAGCACGACGTTGAAGGGCGGGTTCGCCCGGGACGCCGCGATCTTGGCGACCGCGTCGAGCGCGAGGACCGGCTGCAGCGCGACGCTCGCGCCGGTGGCCCTGGTGAAGGCCGGCAGCAGGATCTGGCGCTGGGCCACCTCCCAGGTCCCTGGATAGGTCGTGGCGACGAGGCTGCCGGCGGCCTCGGCCCGGCCCGGGATGCCGGACAGCAGGCCGGGCGCGATCGCCGCGGCGGCACCGGAGGCGAGAAGCTGGCGGCGTGAGACGGTGGCGGACATGGCAGGGGCTCCGATGGCGTCGGTCGGTGGCGTCAGTCGATGTAGACAGGGCAGTGGGTCGGGTCGGCGATCTGCAGGTGGACCTGGGCGCCGGGTGTGGCGCCGGGCGCGGCGCCCCGCATGTGCAGGAGCTTGAGCGGGGTTCCGTCCGCCAGCGCCAGGTCGTAGGCGATGGTGGGGCCGAGCGGCATGACCGCGCGCACGACCGCGGCGAACGCGCTCGCCTCGCCGGACGTCGCGAGACGCAGGTTCTCCGGCCGGATCGCCACCAGCACCCGCCCGGGGCGGCCGCACGGCCTGGCCTGGGGCAGCACCAGCACCGGGCCGGCATCGGTGGCGATCCGCGCCTCGCCCCGGCTGTTCAGGAGCCGGCCGGGCAGCAGGTTGGTGTGGCCGACGAAGCTGCTGACGAAGCGGGTGGCCGGGCGGTCGTAGATCTCCTGCGGGGTGCCGAACTGCTCCAGGCGGCCGGCATCGAACACCGCGATCCTGTCGGCGAGGGCGAGCGCCTCCTCCTGGTCGTGCGTCACCATGATGGTGGTCAGGCCGGCGTCGCGGTGGATGCGCTCGAGCTCGATCTGCATGTCGAGGCGCAGGTTCTTGTCGAGCGCGCCGAACGGCTCGTCGAGCAGCAGGATCGACGGGTCGACCGCCAGCGCGCGGGCCAGCGCGACGCGCTGCTGCTGGCCGCCGGAGAGCTGGCGCGGATAACGGTCGGCGAAGGCCGACATGCGCACGAAGCCGAGCATTTCCCGCACCCGCGCGTCGCGCCGGGCGCGGGGCCATCCGCGGGCGCGCAGCCCGTAGTCGACATTGCGCGCCACGGTCATGTGCGGGAACAGCGCATAGTTCTGGAACACGATGCCGACGCCGCGCTCGGCCGGCCCCAGCCCGCCCACCGCAGCGCCGGACATGCGCACCTCGCCGGAGCTCGGCGTGATGAACCCGGCGACGATCCGCAGCAGGGTGGTCTTGCCGCAGCCCGACGGCCCCAGGAAGGCGATGAACTCGCCGGGCGCGATGGCGAGCGACACGTCGTCGATCACGGTCGCCGGTCCGAACCGATGCGAGACGGACGTCAGCTCCACGGACGCGCTGCGGGCCCGGACCGGAGACGGCGAGGGGAGGGCGGCATCGGCGAGCATGGACGGGTGCCCCGAAGCGTGAATGCATCAGCTGCGACAAGCGTCTCAAATATTGTAGACAATTAAAAGATTATATTGTCGCCACCGTGATGGCATTCTGGGCGGCCGGAGGAGGCCGGGCCGGTCCTCGCCGCCTCAGTCGCGGCGGCGCGCCCCGGGCCTGGCCTTGGGGACGATGCCCAGATCCTGGAAGATGGCCGCGATGTCGGCGTCGCTCTCGCCGCGGCCGTCGAGCTTGAGTCGCGCCTGCATGTCGGCGAGATGGCGATCCATCGCCGCGATCGCCCCGGCCTTGTCGCGCGCCAGGATCCGCTCGGCGATGCCAGGATGCGCCTCCGGGCAGCGGTCCTCCGATCCCGGCATCTCGTATTGGGCGATGATCAGCGACGTGCGCAGCGTCAGCTCTTCCATGAACTTGACCAGCACGGGATTGCCGCTCAGCCGCGCGATCTCGACATGGAAGCTGGCGCTGAGGTCCAGCCCGTCCCAGCGGTCGTTGTGCGAATGCGACTTCTCCAGCGCCACCAGCCGCGACAGGTCCCGCGCCATGTCCGGGGTGAAGTGGTCCAGCGCCGCCGAGATCGCCGCCCGCTCCAGGATCTTCCGGGTGTCGAAGACGGCGCGGGCCTCCTCGGGGGAGCATTGCGAGACGAAGGCGCCGCGGTTCGGGATCAGCGTGACCAGGTCGCGCGAGCCGAGATGCGACAGGACCTGCCGGACGTGCGTCCGGTTGGTGCCGAAGGCCGACGCCAGCTCGATCTCCCCGAGCTTCATTCCGGGCCGCAGGCGCTTGAGGCTGATCGCCTTGAGGATGCCCTGGACCACCGGGTCCTGGTCCAGTGTCGTCCGCCCGCCGGCCGACATCGCCTTCGATTTCCGCATCGCGTTCCGCACGTTGTTGTGGGGTCGAGTGTGACAGCCGGGCGGCTTTCCCGCAACCGTCTGCCCAACATATATGCAACAAAAATGGAATAGTATTGTCGACAATAATGGCGGCATGATCTAGCAACCGGACAGGTGCTTTCGGAGAACGGCATGCGGCAGCGTGATCTGGTCGGCTATGGCGGTCGTCCGCCCGCGATGGTCTGGCCGAACGGCGCCAGGGTCGCGGTCTCCCTGGTGGTCAATTTCGAGGAGGGGGCCGAACTGGCCGTCGGCGACGGCGACGAGGTCAGCGAGCGCATCGGCGAGGTGGTGAGCGTCGTGGCGCCGGGGCGCCGCGATCTCGGCCAGGAGGAGATGTTCGCCTACGGCACGCGGGTCGGCCTCTGGCGGTTCCTCGACGCCTTCGACCGGCACGACCGGCGGGCGACGTTCTACATGTGCGGCCGCGCCGTCGAGCGCCTGCCGGACCTCGCGGCCGAGATCGTGGCGCGGGGACACGAGCCGGCCTGCCACGGCTGGCTGTGGCGCCCGCACGCCGACTTCGCCGATCGTGCCGCGGAGCGCGCGTCGCTGGTCCGCTGCATCGACGTCATCCGCGCGGCCACGGGCGAGCGCCCGCTCGGCTTCTGCTGCCGCGGCAGCCAGAGCGTCCATACGCGGGAGCTCCTGGCGGAGCTCGGCTTCGCCTACGACTCGAACGGCTTCGACGACGACCTGCCGTACATGGCGCCGGCCGGCGCCGGCCGGATTCTCGTGGTGCCCTACGGGTTCGACTGCAACGACATGAAGTTCTTCCATCCCAACGGCTTCGTCGAGCCCGACCAGTTCGTGCGCTATGCCGGCGCCGCCCTGTCGACCTTGCTGGACGAGGCGGAGCGGGGCCGCAGCAGTCTCCTCAACATCGGCCTTCACCTGCGGATATGCGGCCGTCCCGCCCGGTTTGCCGCCGTCGAAGGCATTCTCGGCCTGCTCGCGCGCCTCGGCGACCGCGTGTGGGTCGCCCGGCGCATCGACCTGGCCCGCCACTGGATGGCCGCCACCGGACCGGACACGCCGCAGCCCGCACTCGCCGGCGCGGCGGAGCGGCGGCCGTGACGATCCCGGCCGGCCGGGCGATCGGCATCATCCTGCCGTCCTCGAACCGGGTGGTCGAGCGGGCGGCCAGGCATCTGATCGGCGCGCGGCCCGGGGTGGACGCGTGCTTCGCCCGGGTGCCCTATTTCGGCGACGGGCAGGGGCAGCCGGAGACCGGCTACGATGCCGCCTCCTTTCTCGCCGCGGCCGAGCTTCTCGCCCACGCCCGGGTGGGGGTGATCTGCTGGAACGCCACGCGCGGCTCCGCGATCGGCTTCGACGCCGACAGGGAGCTGTGCGCCCTGGTGGAGAGTCGGGTCGGCATTCCGATGGTGACCACGGCGCTCGCGGCGCTCGACGAGTTCGACCGTCGCGGCATCCGGCGGATCGCCCTGGTGACGCACGGCATCCCCGCGAAGGGGCAGGTCTACAAGCTCCGCTTCGCCGAACGGGGCGTGAGCACCTCCAGCGAGCTGCATCTCGGATTCACCGACAATTTCGCGGCCGCCGGCGCGTCGCCCGAGCCGATCGTCGCGTTTGCACGGGCCGTCGCGGCGCGGCGCGACGCGGACGCCGTGCTCGTCTGGAGCACGAACATTCCGGGCTACGGCTTCGCCGATGCGCTGGAGCGCGAGCTCTCGCTGCCGGTGATCGACTCGGCCGTTCTCGGGCTGCGGGCCGCCCTGCGCATCACGTGAGGCCGGCGGCGCCGGCCGGTGAGCGCCGCGTCTTCGCCGGGGGGGCGATCCCGGGCCCGCCCGGGATCGGCGTCGCAGGAGGTCGGGCGCCGGTCAGGCAGCCGTCGCCGGGCGGGTCTTCGACCGCGCCCAGTAGTCCGGGTCGGCCTTCGACCGCGCCAGCGCCTCGGCGGTCTCGAAGCCGGGCGCCATCGAGCCGTCCTGACCGGCCATCACCTGGTGGTGCTCGATGTTCAGGGTCCGCAGCCAGCGCTGCTGGCCCATGGTGATGGCGACGAAATAGCCGATCTCGACCAGCTCGGGCTCGGAGAAGTGGGCGTGCAGCCGGGCCCAGAAGGCGTCGTCGGTCGGCAGGTCCCAGGTGATCGCCTCGGCGTAGGAGAGGGCGGCCTTCTGCCTCTCGTCGTAGCGCGACGAGGTCTCGAAGTTGATCAGGTCGCGGTAGTCGTCCTCGACCAGCCCGGCCCTGGCCGACTTGATCGAACGCTGGTTGCCGCAGAACTCGCACAGCACCGCGCGCGAGACGTAGACGCGGCACAGCTCCTTGATCGAGTGGTCGGCGACGCCCTGGTGGAACACGGTGCGCCAGGTGTCGGCGAACGACCAGAACACCGCCGGCACGTGCGCCCGCACGGCCTGGCTTTCCGGGCGCGGCGTGCCCTCGCGGGCGCAGCGCTCGAGCTCCTGGATCATCGCCGGATCCGTGATGCTGGCAGGCTCCACGTAGCTGATGCGGGGGGCCATCGGCGTTTCCTCTCGATGCTGGTTTGTGTCAGCAAACGTTTGCAAAACCCATCTCCGCAGATCTCGCAGGTCTTGTCAATCGTGCGCGGCCGCGAGTTCTGGCCGCTTGCTGCAATCGTTTGCCAATGCGATACCGTCCGCCGGAGGGTCCGATGGCCGCGAAGAGACCGACCGTCACGATCAAGGAGGTCGCCGAGGCGGCCGGCGTGCACTTCTCCACGGTGTCGCGGGCGCTCAGCCCGGCGACCCGGGCGCGCGTCAATCCGGCGATCGTGGCGCGCGTCGAGGAGACGGCGCGGCGGCTCGGCTACCGCGCCAACACGGCGGCGTCGAGCCTGCGCACGCGCCGCTCCCACATGGTCGGCCTGGTGGTGCCGGACCTCGCCAGCCTGCTGTTCCCGGCGATCCTCAACGGCATCGAGCACACCCTGCAGGAGCAGGGCTACCTCACCATCGTGGCCGACACGGCCAACGATCCGGAGCGGCATCGCCGCATCCTCTCCGCCATGGTCGAGCGGCAGGTCGACGGCCTGATCCTCGCCTCGGCGATGCTGCACGACGCCGTGCTCGACGAGTGGCTCGACGGGCCCGCGCCGATCGTGCTGATCAACCGCACCGACGACAGCGGCCGGGCGCCCGCCGTGCTGAGCGACGACCTGCGCGGCATCGGCCTCGCGATGGAGCACCTCGCCGGGCTCGGCCACGTCCGCATCGGCCATGTCGCCGGCCCGCAGACGCTGTCCACCGGGGCGACGCGGCGCCGCGGCTTCGCGGCCGCCGGCGCGGCGCTCGGGCGCCGGGCCCTGCCGGTCGCCGAGGCGGCGTCGTTCTCGCGCGAGGCCGGGCGGCTGGCCTGCGCGGCGCTGCTCGACGCGCATCCGGCGACGACCGCCGTCGTCGCCGCCAACGATCTCCTGGCGCTCGGCTGCTACGACGCCCTGACGGCGCGTGGCCTCGCCTGCCCGGGCGACGTGTCGGTCACCGGCTACAACGACCTGCCGCTGATGGACCTCGTCGATCCGCCGCTCACCACGGTGCGGTTCCGCCATCGCGACATGGGGGCGGAGGCGGCGCGCCTGCTGCTCGCCCGCATGGCCGGGCAGGAGACGGCCGGCGACGTGCTGCTGCGGCCCGAGCTGGTGCTGCGCGGCTCGACGGCGCCGCCGTCCGCCGCCGTCGGGCGCGGCGGCGCCGGACCGGCGGCCGGAGGTCGACGCTCACCGCCGCGCGCGCGGCGCTGAGCGCCGGCCCCATGGCCCCATGGCCCCATGGCCCTCCGGGCGCCGCGGGGACCCGGGGGCGCGCCCCGGGAACGACCGGCGGCCCGCCACGCCCGCGTCACCAACTCTTGCCATGCAGGGCCGCCGGGCCGAGGCTCGGCGGGTCCTATCCTTGCGACAACCGGAGAGCCCCGCATGGAGCGTCGCCAGACGGCCTTTCTGTTCGATCTCGACGGCACGCTGGTCGACAGCGTCTACCAGCACGTGCTCGCCTGGCACGAGGCGCTGGAGGCCGAGGGCATCAGCCTCTCGGTGTGGCGCATCCACCGCAAGATCGGCATGAGCGGCGGCCTGTTCACCAACATGCTGCTGCGCGAGACGGGTGCGCTGGCGCTCGATCCCGAACGGGCGGAGCGGCTGCAGAAGCGGCACGCCGAGAGCTACGGCCGCCGCTCGAAGGAGATCCGGCCGCTGCCCGGCGCGAAGGAGCTGCTCGCCTATCTGACCGAGGCCGGCATCCCGTGGACGATCGCCACCTCGGGCCGGATGGCGACGGCGCGGCCGACCCTCGACACGCTCGGCGTCGATCCCGACACCGTGCCGGTGGTCACCCGCGACCTGGTGAAATACGCCAAGCCGGACCCCGACCTGTTCCTCGCCGCCGCGGGGCGGCTCGGCGTCGCCATCGAGGACTCCTACGTGGTCGGCGACAGCGTGTGGGACATGCTGGCGGCGCGCCGCGCCCGCGCGCTCGGCGTCGGCGTCCTGTCCGGCGGCTACGGCGAGGCCGAGCTGGAGCGCGCCGGCGCCTACCGGGTCTACGAGGACCCGCTGGCGCTCCTCAACCACATCGACGAGGTCGGCGGCCGCCGCTAGGGGACGCAGCGGCGGCCGCCGGGGGCGCGGACGGCGTGGGACGCCCGCGTCCAGGCAGGTCCGGCCGGGAGCGCGCTGCGCGGCCCGGCGCCGGATCTCGGCTTCTCTACGGGGCGGACGGCGGGATCCTTCGCGGCGGCGCGGGCGCGAGCCGGGCTCAGCCGGCGGCCGGCGCCGCCTGTGGGGTCGGCTCCGGCTCCGGCGCCAGCGCCTGCCAGTAGCGGTCGGGCAGGTGGTCGCCGAGCGCCGGCGGCAGCAGCCGCGAGGCCTGGCCCTTCAGGTCGGACCGGATCAGCGGGTCGAGCGACAGCGACAGCATGCGCCGCACGCCCTCGCGCAGCGCGCTCTGCAGGCCGGGGACGAACAGCGGATCGTCGCACGGCGGCGGCTTCAGCAGGCGCGCGTCGAACCGCGTGTGGCGGGCGCAGGCGAGGCAGCATCCGACATGGTGGAACCCGAGCACGCTCGGCGGCACCGTCGGCACCAGATCCTCGCCGTGCACCAGGCGGAAGGTGCGCCGGCCGAGCACCGCGTCGTAGTCGCGGGCGAAGGCCTCGTTGCCGACCCGCGGCATGCCGAACGTGTAGACCTCCGGCACCAGCATGTGCTCGATGACGGCGCGCTGGGCGGCGAGCACGGCGAGCGCCCCGCCCAGGCTGTGGCCGGTGATCAGCAGCCGGTCCGTCGCGGCGTGGCCGGCGAGCGTCGCGGCGATGTCGGTCCAGGCGGCGGCGAGCGCCCCGACGAAGCCGCGGTGCAGGCCGTCGTCGTCGAGCATCACCATGAAGTCGGTGAGCCAGTCGGCCAGCACCAGCGGATCGGTGCCCGAGAAGGCGAGGAGGGTCGTGCCGCCGCGCCGCAGCACGACGCCGCGGGTGTGCGGCATCGGCAGCGCCGCCCGGGTCGGCGGATCGAAGGCGACGAGGTCGACGCCCCAGCGCCGCGCGATCGCCGCTCGCTTGTCGGCCTCGTCCTCGTAGGCGAGCTGCGCCGCCCAGGCGGCCGCCCGCGCCGTGCCGAGGTCGAACCCCTCGTGCGCCGCGAGCCCGTCGAGCGCATCGGCCGGATAGAGATCGATCGGAAGCCGAACCAGGAACGTCATGCCGCCACCACGGCGCCGGCCGGACCCTGCCGGCGCGCCTCAGCGATCGCAGCGATGGAGGAGGATTTCAAGCTGGCTGGGGGACTAGGATTCGAACCTAGACTAACGGAGTCAGAGTCCGCTGTTCTACCATTAAACTATCCCCCAAAAATCCGAGCGATCTCAGCCGCTTGACGCTCGAAAATTGTCCAATCTCGAAGAGCGTTCCAAGACCGGGGTCAGCGGCGGCCCTTGTAGCGAGTCTCGGACCCCAGGTCTAGGGGGTCTCGTCGCAGGCTCGTGATGCGGGCCCGGACTGGTCTCCGACAGCAGCCTGGTCCCTGACGCGGCCGTCGCGCCGGATCGTCGGCAGGTTCAGCCCGATGCCGCTCGAGAGCGGTTTCACCGAGCCGCCGCATCCCAGCCGGCTCACCGCAATGGTGGCGTGCAGCTCGTGCAGGGGAGGGAGCGCAGGAGCGTCGTCGGCGACGTCCCTGCCGCGCTTCTCGACCTGCGCGCCCGCACCTTCCTTTTCCTTCGGCGGCGCCGCGTCCCGCCGTCCTCGGTTTCGACTCATATGGTCCACGAGCCCCGGAAAGACGATGGCCGGTCGTCGTCGCCGCGCAGAACGTGCACGTCGAGATCGCCGCTATCCTGCGTGAGCACTCTCAGGAGCGGCAGGTCGTGACTCTCGTCGACGTGCCTGCGAGGCAGGGTGCGTCCCGTTTCCACGCGCCGCGGTGCTCGTCGGCGGCGAGGGAGTCGGAGGCCGACCGAACGAACGCGGTGCGGGTCTGGGTCCCCGGCCGCGGGCGAATCGCGATGACCGTGTGATCGCGGCGGCACGTGCCGCAGGTGATCTCGCCGGCCGGGCTCTCGACCGGCCCCGCAGCCTCAGAACCGGATCGGGCCGTGGCCGATATGGGCTCTTCAGAAGCCCATTTGTCCGTCTGGTCGTTTTTCCGGCGCGATCTCCGACATCGCGACCTAATCCTCCGCACGAGCAGTCGCCGGAGAGCTTCCGAGGAGACCCGAGGGGATCTCCTCGGGGCAAGGCGGTCTGCGTCTGCACCATCGCCGGACTCTGTTCGCGGTCGCATCCGGTGGACCGGTTCCGGCAGGGAAATGACGGGAAGGGATGAAACCTCATGACGCAAATCAACGAAGCTCCGTCTCAGCAACTCGTCGCGGCCGCTCCCAAGCTGGGCAATCCGGCTGCCGTCGGGCTCGCCGCTTTCGGCATGACCACGCTGTTGCTGCAGCTGCATGCCCTGGGGATCGTCGGCATGGGTCCGGTGCTCTGGCTGGGCGTGTTCTACGGCGGCGCCGCCCAGGTCATGGTCGGCCTTCACGAGCACAAGAACGGCAACAACTTCGGCTACACGGTGTTCACCAGCTTCGGCTGCTTCTGGCTGTCCTTCTGCGGCATCGTCGTCGCCGGCAAGTACGGCCTGTTTCCGGCCAGCAAGACCGATGTCGGCTGGTTCCTGGTCGGCTGGACGCTCTACAGCGGGATCATGACGATCGCCTCGATGCGCACCAGCAAGGTGCTGTTCGGCGCCTTCGCCACCCTGATGGTCGGGCTCGTGGCGCTGGTCGCCGAGCACTTCGGCGGCGGCGCGGCGCTGACGACCCTGTCCGCCGTCTCCCTGCTCGGGACCGTCGCCTGCGTCTGGTACGTGATGGCGCACATCGTCTTCGCCGACATGTTCGGGCGCGACGTTCTGCCCGTGGGCAAGCCTCTTCTCTGAGTTCGGTGACGCCTCGGCGCGGTCACGCGCCGGCGACGGTGCGGGCTCGTGACCGCGTTGCGGCCCGCCGACGGCTCCATTTCGACAAGGATGACATCTCATGAGCAAAGTCAGGCAACTCGACGACATCATCGCCGGCATAAAGGACGGCGCGACCATCATGTTCGGGGGATTCCTGGGCGTCGGCTCTCCCCTCAAGTCGATCGAAAAGATCGTCGACAGCGGCGTGAAGGATCTGACCGTCGCCTCGGTGGTCAATTCCTATCCCGGCGGCGGCTTCGATCTGGCGCCGCTGTTCAAGAACCGCCAGGTCCGGAAGTTCATCACCGCCCACACCGGCACGTGCCCGGAAGCCGTCGAGGCGTTGAAGGCCGGCGACCTCGAGATCGAATTCTACCCGATGGGAACCTGGATCGAGAAGGTTCGCGCCGCCGGCGCCGGTCTGGGCGGGGTGCTGACGCCGATCGGTCTCGGGACCCTGGTGGAGGACGGCAAGCAGCGGCTCGAGCTCGACGGCAAGTCCTATCTGGTCGAGATGCCGCTCCGCGCCGACTACGGCTTCATCGCCGGCTATCGCGCCGACACCATGGGCAACGTCGAGTATCGCGGCGTCAGTCTCAACAGCAATCCGGTGATCGCGACCGCCGCGGATTTCACGGTGGCCGAAGTCAACGAGATCGTCGACGTGGGCGAGATCGATCCGTCGCGCGTCGGCACGCCCTGCCTGTTCGTCGATGCCGTCGTGCAAGGCCACTCGCTCGCCGAGCATCAGGCGGTCTTCGAACGCCTCTGGGTGAGCACCGGCCGCCTCGCGGCACGCGCGACGGCAGCGTAGAAGAAAGGAGTCCCGGTCATGGAAACCAAGGATGCCATTGCTCAACGCGCAGCCCTCGAGCTGGCGGACGGCGAGGTCGTCAATCTCGGCTTCGGCATGCCGACCGCTGTCGCCAACCACATTCCCGACGGCGTGAACGTCATTCTGCAGTCCGAGAACGGCTGCCTGATGTTCGGGCCGACGCCGTCGCTCGGCGAGCAGGACGGCGACGTCGCCAATGCCGGCGGGCAGCCGATCACCCTGCTGCCGGGGGCGTCGATCTTCGATCTCGCCACGTCGTTCGGCATCATTCGCGGCGGACACGTCGACACCACCATTCTCGGCGCGCTGGAGGTGGATCAGGACGGCTGCATCGCCAACTGGGCCATGCCCGTCGCTCCGGGAAAGTACTCGCCCGGCATGGGCGGCGCCATGGATCTGGTCGGGGGCGCCCGCAAGGTGGTCGCGGTGCTCCAGCACACCGACAAGAAGGGACGCTCCAAGGTCCTGAAGAAGTGCACGCTGCCGATCACGGGCAAAGGGGTTCTGAAGACCATCATCACGGAGAAGGCGGTCTTCGAGGTGACGCCGACGGGGCTCGTCCTGAAGGAGATCGCCCGGGGCCTGACGGTCGACGAACTGAAGGCGATCACCGACGCCGACTTCGTCGTCTCGCAGGACCTCTGCGAGTATCGGTTGCACTCCTGAGACGTATCCCGCCCGCCGCCGGCGCGGCCGTCCGCACACACGCGGAGGACCGGTCGAGCCACCCGGAGCACGGCGCTGCGTGCGTCGTCCGCTCTGCTCGGGCGCCGGCTCGCCGCGTCGTGGTGCGGTGACGTCGAAGGTCGGTTCCGCACCTGCTCGACCGGTGCGGAACCGGTCTTTGCCGTATTGCGATCGATTCGAACGAATGCACAATGGCTTGCCGGAATACGCCAAGCTCTCCCTCTCTTCCGTTGGCGAGGAACAAGGTTCGAGTGACCAGGTGAACTGGCCCGGGAAGGAAGACCTCCATGTTTCAAGTGCTGCCAGATCGTGACACGCGCTCCCATGCGAACGATTTGAACCTCGCCAAGAGCATGGCAGACGCCTCCTATCAGGTCGTCATCAACGCCGCGGAAATCACCGGTCACGTCGAGGACATCACCAACCGGATCGTCGAGCAGACCGAGCTGCTCGGCGCGGTGGCGTCGTCGATCAAGGACATGACCGACATCAACACCTGCATCGCCACCTCGGCGCACGAGCTCCTCGTCGGGGCCAACATCGTCACCGACCGCATGAGCGAAGTCCAGGCGGCGGCCACGCGCTCCATCGGCGAAGCGATCGGCCTGATCGAGGACACCGCGACGATCGTGGACCGTCTGCCGGCGATCAAGGGGGCCCTGGACGAGATCGCGCGGGCGGTGGACGGCTTCGGCGAGGTCGCCAAGCTGCGTGACCGGGTGGTGCGGCGTGCCGCGTCCATCGCCGAATCGACCGCCCGAAACCGCGAGCATTGCGAGGAGATCCTCGAGGACGTCGCCCAGCTGAACGACGCCGAGCTGGCGACGAAGGAGGATTCGAAGAACGTCTCCAACCAGTGCCTTCAGCTCTCCGATCTCGGAGCCGAGCTCTACTACACCATTCTCGCGAGCGGGGTGGAAACCGCCGACACGCCGTTCATCGAGGTGGTCATCGAGACCGCGAAGACGATCACGGCGGCGCTGGAGGAGGCTCTCGACAACGAAGAGATCGACCTCGAGACGCTGTTCGACGAAGACTACGTGCAAATGCCCGACATCGAGCCGCCGAAATACACGACGCGCTGGCTCCCGCTGATCGAGAAGCTGATCCCGCCGATCTGCGAGCCCCTCTCGACCATGGCTCCGGACGTGGTCCTCTGCACGATCACCGACCGCAACGCCTACATGCCGGTCAACAATCTCAAGTTCTCGCACCCGCCGACCAACGATCCGGCGTGGAACGCCACCCATTCCCGGTATCGCATCCGCCACCGCGACCGCATCTCGGCGCGCATCGCCAGGTCGACCAAGCCCTTCCTGGTCACGGTCTTCCGCCGCAGGCTGGGCGACTGCACCCAGATTCTGAAAGACGTCTCTTCACCGATCTTCATCAAGGGACGCCTCTGGGGCAACGTCCGGATGCTGATCCTGATCAAGGTCGAGAACGTCGACTACATCCTGAAGCAGATGGACATCCATCGCGCCGTCGAGAAGATGCGGGGTGGCGACGCGGCCGGCATCGGCAAGCGCACGCTCGACCTCGGCACCGAGCGGCCGGAGCAGCGCCGCGACTATCCCAAGAAGTTCTGCTTCCATCACGCCGGCCGGCTGAAGGTCATCGACAATCAGGACATTCAGCTCTTCTTCGCCAAGGATCGGCTCGTCTTCGTCCAGACCGAGGACGGACGGCAGCATTCCATCCGCTCGACCCTCAGCGAGCTGGAGGAAAAGCTCGACGGCAGTCAGTTCATGCGATGTCATCGAAACTACATCGTGAACATGAACAAGATCGAATATCTCACGAACTGGTTCAATCGAGGATACCTGTTGACCCTGAAGAGTGCGACGAAGACGGAAATCCCCGTGAGCAGGGTCTTCGTGAAGCATCTGAAGAAGTATTTCGAGTTCGACTGACGAGTAGGATGAGCAGCGGAGGCAGTCACATGGTCGTCGTCGAGAACAAGACGTTCGACGAAATCAGTGTCGGACAATCGGCGAAGCTCACGCGGACGCTGACCGTCGAGGACATCTATCTGTTCGGGGTCTTGACCGGTGATGCCAACCCCACCCATTACGACGATCTCGGGCGGGACTCCCGAGGCCAGCGGGTGAGGGGCCACGGGATGTGGGGCGCCGCACTGGTCTCGGCGCTTCTCGGCAACGAGTTGCCGGGCCCCGGCACCGTCTACAAGAAGCAGATGATCGAATTCGCCGCTCCGGTGATGCTGGGCGACACGTTGACGGTCACGATCACGGTCGTCGGGCTCGACGCCGCCGACAGGATGGTGACCTTCGACTGCAACGGCATCAACCAGAAGGGCGACACCGCCTTCACCGGGATCGCGGTCGTCGAGGCGCCGGCCGAGAAACGGCGCGAGGAACGCGTGGCGGGCCTGTACGTCCAGTTCTGATCGCACGCCCATAGGCGTGCCGGACACGAGCTGCGGTCGCGGACGTGATCGGATCCGGATGGCGCGGTCACCCGGCATCCGACGGTCGCGTCGGGCGGCGAGAACGCCGTGCCGCGCGGTGGTGTGCACGGCCGGGAAACGGCAGCGCCGCGACAGCATGACGGTGATGCGGCCGGGGGCCGCTCACGATGTCCGGGCTCTCCGCGCCAGCGAGCAGCGTCGCCGTCGCCCGTCGAATCCGCAGCATTTCGGTGCCGGCGAGATGGTCGTGGCGCAGATGGCGGCGCCGGTGGGCATTTTCGTGCCGTCTGCCGTTCGATGTCGCGCCGCCTCGCAGCCCGGGCCTTTGCTCGCTTCGTCTCGCGTTCTGCCGAAAGCCGACGTCCGTCGTGGCGGCTGCTGTACGCCGGTTGGCGATATTCGCCGCTTCAGGCGCGAATATGGACGTCCGGTCGTTTTCGCCACCTGAGACTCACGCGGCGGTCCGACACTCCGCCATCAGAGAGTACGGGTCACCGCGATCGAGCCCCCGAATCGACGATGGTACCGGCTCGTCGCTGCGACTCTGCCGGACAGCAGGCGCGGCGACGGTCCGTTTCCTCCCGAATTCTCACCCGACCCGATCGAAACCGAGTTCAGGAGAGGAAGACATGCCAATCAATCGCGTCTTGGTCATCGGCGCCGGCCAGATGGGAAGCGGAATCGCCCAGGTCATCGCCCAGGCGGGAATTCCGGTCGTTCTGCGCGACATCGAAGACGGGTTCGTGAAGAAGGGCCTGGCCGGCATCGACAAGGCCCTCGGCCGCAATGTCGACAAGGGCAAGATGACGGCGGACGAGAAGGCGGCGGTGCTGGGGCGCATCACCGGCGTGGTCGAGCTCGATGCCGAAGCTGCGGCGGTCGATCTGGTGATCGAGGCGGCGAGCGAGAACCCGGCGATCAAGAAGGAGATCTTCACGGCTCTCGACGGGCTGTGCCCGGCGCACACCATCCTGTCCAGCAACACGTCTTCGTTGCCGATCACCACTCTGGCCGCCTTCACCAGACGGCCCGCGCAGTTCATCGGCATGCATTTCTTCAATCCGGCGCCGGTGATGAAGCTGGTCGAGGTGATCAGCGGGCTGGCGACGTCGCCGCAGACCTTCGCGGTGGTGGACGAGCTGGTCACCCGCCTCGGCAAGACGACGGTGAAGGTCAGCGATGCATCCGGATTCTGCGGCAACCGCATCATGATCCCGATGATCAACGAAGCCGTCTACGCGCTGTCGGAGGGCGTGGCGAGCGTCGAGGACATCGACAACGTCGCCAGGCTCGGATTCAACCACCCGATGGGTCCGCTCGCCTTGTCCGACCTGATCGGCAACGACACCGTCCTCGCCATCATGAACACCCTCTACGAGGGCTTCGGCGATCCCAAGTATCGGCCCTGTCCGCTGTTGAAGAAGTACGTCGCCGCCGGGTGGCTCGGCCGCAAGTCCGGCAAGGGCTTCTACGACTACGCCACCAAGTGATCCCCTTCCGAAGAGCGTTCCCATGAACACCTACGAGAATCTCCTGGTCGAGCACCGGGACGGCATCGCCATCGTCACGATCGACCGGCCGAAGGCCCTCAATGCGCTGAACGCCGCCACCCTCGCCGAGCTGTCGAAGGTGGTCGGCACCCTCGCCGAAGACACGTCGGTTCAGGTGGTGATATTCACCGGCCGCGGGGAGAAGGCCTTCGTCGCCGGTGCCGACATCACCGAGATGCAGGCGATGTCGGCGACCGAAGCCCGCAACTGGGGAAAGTTCGGCCAGAAGGTCTTCGCCGCCATCGAGGCCTTGCCGCAGCCGGTGATCGCCGCCGTCAACGGCTTCGCTCTCGGCGGCGGTTGCGAGCTGGCGATGGCCTGCGACATCCGCATCGCCGCCGAGAACGCCCGCTTCGGGCAGCCGGAAAGCAGTCTCGGCATCACCCCGGGCTTCGGCGGGTCCCAGAGGCTGCCGCGTCTCGTCGGGACGGGGCGCGCCAAGGAGCTGCTCTTCACGGCCGATGTCATCGACGCCGCAGAAGCCTTCAGGATCGGTCTCGTCAACAAGGTGGTGCCGGTCGGTCGGGCGCTCGAGGAGGCGCTCGCCATGGCCGGGAAGATCGCCTCGCGCAGCCCGGTCGCCGTGGGCTACTGCAAGGCCGCGGCCAACGAGGGGATGAACGTCGATCTCGGATCCGCCATCGCCTACGAGGCCGAGCTGTTCGGGCTGTGCTTCGCGGCTCCCGACCAGAAGGAAGGCATGACCGCCTTCGTCGAGAAGCGAAAGCCCGTCTACGGCACCCGCTGATACGGCACCCGCTGACACCCCGTTTCTCCCGTGCCCCCGGAGCGAGGGCGCATGCAGCGACCGGTCCCGACGACACGTCGCGTCCGGGAGCATCAATCGATCGAGGACTTCTCCAAATGACAGACGACATCGTCATCGTATCGGCCGCGCGCACGCCCATCGGCGCGTTCAACGGGGCCTTCGCCGGCCTTCCGGCGCACGAGCTCGGCAGGGTCGCCATGGCGGCCGCGCTCGCGCGCGCCGGCGTCGCGCCTGCCGAGGTGTCCGAAGTGATCTTCGGCCAGGTGCTCACCGCAGGGCAGGGGCAGAACCCGCCGCGCCAGGCCGCCATCGCCGCGGGCATTCCGGTCGAGAGCCCGGCGATGTGCATCAATCAGGTGTGCGGCTCGGGCCTGCGCTCGGTCGCGCTGGCCTGTCAGGCCATCAAGGTCGGCGATTCGGACATCGTGATCGCCGGCGGCCAGGAATCGATGAGCCTCGCGCCGCACTGCGCCCACCTGCGCGCCGGAACGAAGATGGGCGATCTCGCGATGCTCGACACCATGGTCCGGGACGGGCTGTGGGAGATCTTCAACGGCTATCACATGGGAAACACCGCCGAGAACGTCGCCAGGCAGTGGGAGATTTCGCGCCAGATGCAGGACGAGTTCGCCTGCGCGTCGCAAGCCAAGGCGGAGGCCGCACAGAAGGCCGGCAGGTTCAAGGACGAGATCGTTCCGGTCACGGTGAAGTCGCGCAAGGGCGACATCGTGGTCGACACCGACGAGTACCCGAAGCACGGCACGACCCTCGAGGCGCTCGCCAAGCTGCGCCCGGCGTTCGCCAAGGACGGCACCGTGACCGCCGGCAACGCGTCCGGCATCAACGACGGCGCCGCTGCGCTGGTGCTGATGCGGGCGGACCGGGCGGCGAAGGAGGGCAAGACCCCGCTCGCCCGCATCGCCTCCTGGGGGCATGCCGGTGTCGATCCCAGCATCATGGGCACCGGCCCGATCCCGGCCTCGCGTCTGGCCCTGAAACGCGCCGGCTGGACCGCAGGCGATCTCGACCTGGTCGAGGCCAACGAGGCGTTCGCGGCCCAGGCCTGCGCGGTCAACCGGGATCTCGGCTTCGACGTCGACAAGGTGAACGTCAACGGCGGCGCCATCGCCCTCGGTCATCCGATCGGCGCCTCCGGCGCCCGCATCCTCGTCACGCTGCTCCACGAGATGCGCCGGCGCGACGCGAAGAAGGGGCTCGCCACGCTGTGCATCGGCGGCGGCATGGGCGTCGCCATGTGTCTCGAGCGCTGACGCGCCGATTTCGAGAGGTGGCCGGTACGCCGCGCGCCTCTCTCTCCTCTCCCGAGAGTTCGAAGACGAAGGAACGAATCATGACGAATGCGACGAGACCGGTCGACCCGCTGCCGAAGGTCTGGAACCCCGACACCCCGATCGGCGAGATGCTGGCCGGGAAGCGCGGCCTGGTGGTCGGGGTCGCGAACGAGCAGAGCATCGCCTTCGGCTGCGCCGCCAAGCTGCGGGCATTCGGCGGCGAGGTCGCCCTGACCTATCTGAACGAGAAGGCCGAGAAGTACGTCCGGCCGCTCGCCGAGCAGATCGGGGCGAGCCTGCTGATGCCGCTCGACGTCGAGCGTCCGGGCGAGATGGAGGCGGTCTTCGAGCGCATTCGCCGAGAGTGGGGCCGACTCGATTTCCTCGTCCACTCGATCGCCTTCGCGCCGCGCGACGACCTGCACGGGCGAGTGGTCGATTGCTCTCTCGCCGGCTTCCAGCAGGCGATGCGGGTGTCGTGCTATTCCTTCATCGAGATGGCGCGCTTCGCGGAGCCGCTGATGAGCGACGGCGGCGTCATGGTGACGATGAGCTATTACGGGGCCGACAAGGTCGTCAGCAACTACAACTTGATGGGGCCGGTGAAGTCGGCCCTGCAGTCGACCACGCGCTATCTCGCCGCCGAGCTCGGCGAGGCCGGCATCCGCGTCTATGCGGTTTCGCCCGGGCCGCTGAAGACCCGTGCGGCGAGCGGAATCGCCGCCTTCGACGATCTCGTCGCCGACGCCGTCGCGAGGAGTCCGGCCGGACGCCTCGTCGACATCGCCGAGGTCGGCCGCACCGTCGCCTTCCTGGTCGGCGGCGGCGCGTCCGGCATGACCGGTGACACGATCTTCGTCGACGCCGGCCGTCACAACGTCGCCTGATCGGCCGTCCGAGCGGGACGCTCCGCCGGTCGGCAGATCGGCGGGGCGCCCCCTCCGGCAGCTTCCCGTCTCCAACCTACGGCGTCGACGGCGGTCACGGAGAACGGGTCCGGAGAACGAGCCGCGCCGACCGGCCGCAGCGACCTGTGGTCTGGCTCGAGGGCTCGCCGTCCGAGCCCAGGACATGCCGAGCCGGTACGGCCGGATCGGCGCGCCGCTCCGTCCGGAGCCGCGGCTGACGCGGGCCGGCTCCGTCAGGAATAGGCGCTCGCCACCATGTGGGCCGTGACGGCCGCATAGGCGCGCTGCCAGGCGGCGGCGGTCTCGGGCGTCCAGCCGGCGCCGAGGCAGCGCTCCAGGCTCCACAGCAGCGCCTCGCCGACCACCGGATAGTGCCCGGGCTCCACCCCGTAGCCGACATGCTGGCGGGCGAGGCTGGCGGCCGCCGGCATCAGCACGGCCGCGTTCTCCAGGCTGCCGACGATCACGGCGAGCGTCCCGAGAAACTTCTGCTTCTGCTCGTCGAGGTCGCCGCGGAACAGCGGCCGCACCTCGGGCGCGGTCTCGAACAGCCGGGCATAGAACAGGTCCGACAGCCGTCGCGACTCCGCCCAGACGCGGTCGAAGGAGCCGCGCACGTGTTCGACCTCGATCTGAGACAACGGTTCCATGATCCTGTCGTACATGGCGTTTTGACGAATGTCGGCGCGGCGCCTCCGGAGTCGTGGTGTCTGCCGTGATGCACCATGTCCGGAATTTATCCAGCCAGGAATACCATTCTCGTGTGGCGTTGCGAAGAGAGGCGCCGCCGGAACGCGGTCAGGGGCCGCCGCCCGTGCGGGCGGACCGATTGACGGACGATATAACGTCACAGTAAATCGCACCGCACCCGGTCCTGCCGACCGGGCGGCGGGCCAGCGATGCCCGCCGGGGTCGAAGGACGAGTCATGAGTCGTGGCGACGGCAATGCGCCCAGCCCGGGGCCGCCGCGCTTTGCCGCTGCGCAGGCCCTGGTGGCGGAGGCGATCACGGCGGCCGAAGCGGCCGGCATCGGCACCGAGACGGTGGTCTCGGTGCTGCTGTGCGAGGCCCTGGCCCGCATGGTGGCCACCGGCGGCGAAGGCTGGACCGCCGATCTGCTCGGCCGGATCGCCGTCGATCTGCGCTACGGACGGGTGCCCGGCTCGCCGGTCCAGTGAGGCGCCGGCGGCCCGGCGTCACGGGCCGGTCTCACGGGCCGGCGTCACGGCGCGCCGTCACGCCCCGCCGATCAGATCCTGCAGGTTCTCGGCGCCGCCGAACCGCCAGCGGTGCAGCGCGGTGCGGTCGTAGAGCGAGGCGGCCGGATCGGCGGCGAGCAGCCACTCGGCGGCGGCGCGGTCGGGCGCCTCGAGCAGCACCGCTGTGCCACGCCAGCGGCCGCTCTCGGGATCGCGCAGCGGCCCGGCGACGATGACGGCGCGGGCCGCCTCCGGCCGGGCCAGCAGCGTGCGCTGCGCCGCCACGATCCCGTCCGCCTGCACGTCCGGCACCGCGTCCGCCTCGCCGACGAACAGGAAGCGCGGGTTCGCCGGATCGCCGGCGAACTGCCACATGGTGCGGCCGGTGAGGTTCTCGAAGCCGCGGACCACGATCTCCTCGAACACGCCGCCCCTGGCCAGCGGATCCGCCTCGGCGAACACCCGCACGGCGTCCTCATCGGCGAGGTCGACGATGTGCAGGCTGCCGGTCGGCAGGCGGCCGTCCTCCGACATGGTCGGGCCGCGCGCGACCATGCGGTCGATATAGGGGGTCATGAAGGCCCAGTGGTCCTTCAGGAGCGCCCGCCGGGTCGGCCCGGCGCCGGCGCGGTCGCGGCCGTAGACGAAATGCAGCATGGCGGTCCCCCGGCAGAGCAGAACGGCGCATCGTGGCACGGCACCGGCGCCCCGGCCATGGGCCGACATGCCCGGCAGGGGCCGCGCCTCGGCGGGGCAGCCGCGCGCCGGCCGCCGCGCCGGTTCCGGATCGCCCGCGACCCGGTGCAGACCGGTTTCGGCGCCGGATCCGGGGCGGTGGTCCAATGTTGCCGGCGCCGCCCCCGGCGCCCGAAAGTGTTCAGAATAGTTCGATACAACAATAGTTTGGAGGATTTCTACGTTGGCAAGCCCGGTGCTGCGGACTTATTTTGGCGGAGCCGGGAAGAGCTTCGGCGCGACGCGCGTTCGACGCGGCGACGACGACACGGCGATGACGCGGTGCGGGGCCGCGGCAGGCGGGGGCGAGGGGTGCGCAGCGCACTGGACAGTCTGTTTCTGGCGCAGCGGAGCGCGCTCGTCGGCGCGCTCACCCGCATCGTGCGCTGCGAGGCGACGGCCGAGGACCTCGTTCAGGAATCCTATCTGCGGGTGGCGCGCGCCATGGCGCAGCGCCCGGTCGAGCACGTCCAGGCCTTTCTCTACCAGACCGCCCGCAATCTCGCGCTCGACCATCTGCGCAGCACCGGGGTGAAGCGACGGGTCGAGGTCGAGCCGGTCGACGAGGAGGCGTTCCTGGACGTGCCGTCCGAGCATCCCTCGCCCGAGGTCGAGATCATCGACCGGCAGCGCCTGGCGTTGTTCGAGAGCGTGCTGGCGGACCTGCCGGCGCGCACCCGCGAGGTGCTGTTCCTCAGCCGCATCCACGGCTGGCCCTATCCGCGCATCGCGGCGCATCTCGGCGTCTCGCCCAACACGGTCTACAACGACATCCGTCTGGCCATGGCGCACTGCCTCGACGCCATGGCGCGCGCCGAGCGGCGCTGAACTTCAGCGCGGCGCCCCCCGGGGGGCGGTTCATTTGACAGATGCCGTCGGATCGACGATTCGCGTGAGCGCATGACCTCCCAGTCCGACGCGCCGAACCACCGCAGCCCGGGCGGACCGCCGCGCCTCGATCCGGTCGACGACGACGCGCTCGCCTGGCTCCTGCGGCTCGACGCGGCGAAGGCCGATCCGCGCGTGCGCGCCGAGTTCGAGGCCTGGCGGGCCGGCGATCCGCGCCATGCCGCGGCCTTCGCCCGGGTGGCGGGGCTGTGGGGCTCGGCCGAGCTGGCGTCGGCGGCGGGCCGGCAGGGCGGGGCGCGCGGCCACGGCCCGGTCGGGCTCGGCACGGTCCGCCGCGGCGTCGGGCCGGCGGTGCGGCTCGACGGAACCCCGGTGCGCCGGGCCGGCGTCTGGCGGCGCCGGCTCGCGGCCGTGGCGGCGGCGCTGGCGATCGCAGTCGCGGCGCCCGAGCTGGTGCGGGTCGTGCGCGACCTCGGCGCCGACCACGTCACCGCGACCGGCCGGCAGGACCGCGTGGTGCTGCCCGACGGCTCGACCCTGGTCCTCAACAGCGACACTGCGGTCGGCCTCGACTTCGCCGCCGACCGGCGGACCGTCCGGCTGATCCGCGGCGAGGCCTTTCTCGACGTCGTCCGCGATCCCGACCGGCCGTTCCACGTCACCGGCCATTTCGCCGATGTCGAGGTGGTCGGCACCGCCTTCGCGGTGCGGGCCGGCGACACGGCCGACGACGTGGTGCTGCAGCGCGGGCGGCTCGCGGTGCGGCCGCTCGCCGCCGCGCCGGCGGCCGCCGCTTCCGTCACGCTGGCGCCGCTGCAGGCCGTCTCGGTCGGGGCGGCCGGTGCCGGCCGGGTCGCGGCGGTCGACGGCGACACCGCCTTCGCCTGGCTGGACGGCCGCCTGCGCTTCCGCGACCGGCCGCTCGGCCGCGTCCTCGACGAGCTGCGGCGCTATCACCGCGGCGTCATCATCGTCGCCGACCGCCGCCTCGAAGCCCTGCGGGTGAGCGGCAACTACCGAATCGACGACCCCGCCCTGGTGGTCGCCTCGCTGGCCGACGCGGTCGGCGCCCGCCTGACCCGCCTGTCCGACCACGTGCTGATCCTGCGCTGACCGTCCGGACGGCGAGGCGCCCCCCAAACCTCGTTTGTGAGATCGCCGGCCCTCGATCGTCTCGGGAGTCGGGGAGCATGGCCGCCGCGGGCGGCCGTGCCGAGTGGGGGACCGTCATGGCACCGAAGCCCGTCGCCGGCCCGGCCGGCGCTGATCGTCGCGTCGTCGCAGGACCGCGCCAAGAGCTGCGCAGCCGAGCGTTGCGCAGCCAGGCGTTGCACAGCACGGTCGCGCGCCGACCCCTGGCGGGATGGCCGCGGATCGCGGCGCCGCTGGCGGCGCTGCTCGGGCTCGCCGCGGCCGATCCGGCGCTCGCCCAGGCGCGGGACACTGCCCGGCCGGCGGCGGCCGAGGCGGGCACGCCGACCAGCTTCTCCATTCCGCGCCAGCCGCTGGCGGGCGCCATCGACGCCTTCGTCCGGGTCACCGGCTGGCAGGTCGGCTTCTCGTCCGCCGCGGCGGGTGATTTCGTTTCGCCGGCCGTCGAGGGCACCATGACGCCGGGCGCCGCCCTGCAGCGGCTCCTGCACGGCAGCGGCCTCGTCTACCGGATGACCGGCCCGACCACGGCCACCATCGTCAGCGCCTTCGCCCAGGCGCCGGACGGCGGCGGCGAGGCGGGCGTCGTGCTGCTCGACGCCATCACGGTGCAGGGCGAGAAGGTCGCCCGCGACTATTTCCGCACCTACACCAGCATCGGCGTCGTCACCGGCCAGGAGATCCAGGAGCTCGGCATCCCCGACCTGAAGCGCTCCTTCGAGCTGCTCGCCAATGTGCGCTCGGCGCCGGCCAACCGCGGCAACAACGGCTTCGTCATCCGCGGCCTCAACTCCGAGGGCGTCACCCAGCCGACCAACTCGGCGCCGATCATCTCGGTGGTGATCGACGGCGCCATCCAGAACGGCGAGGCGACGCGGCGCGGCGCCCGCGGCGTCTGGGACGTCGAGCAGATCGAGGTGCTGCGCGGCCCGCAGTCCACCCTGCAGGGCCGCAACTCGCTGGGCGGGGCCGTGCTGGTGAAGACCAAGGACCCGACCTTCACGCCGGAGGCGATCGTCGAGGGGCAGGTCGGCACGGACGAGTGGAAATCCGGCGCCTTCGCGGTGTCGGGCGCCGTGGTGCCGAACCAGGTGGCGGTGCGCATCGCCGGCCAGACCTTCCGCGAGGAGAAGGCGATCACCTACACGGACCCGAGCGTCGCCTCGCTGGGGCGCGACGAGTTCGACCAGATCCGCGGCAAGGTGCTGGTGACGCCCGAGTGGGCGCCCGGCCTCACCGGCCTGTTCACGGTGAGCCACACCCGCGACAAGCCGGCCGTGACGGCGGTCACCGGCCCGGACTTCTTCGCCCGCCGCTTCGACTCGACCAACTCCTCGGTCGAGTTCCGCGAGACCAAGGTGAACAACTACGTCGCCGATCTCAGCTACGAGGTGGCGCCGGGCTGGACCGTGAAGTCGCTCACCGCCTATGTCGACACCGCGGCGGCGATCTCGACCCCGAACGGCGCCTCCTTCCAGCGTGCCGAGGTCCGCGACGGCGGCGACTTCTCGCAGGATCTGCGCCTCGTCTTCGATCCGGCCGGCTGGGCGGTGAGCGGCGTGTTCGGCCTGTTCGGCGGCCGCTTCACCAACGACACGAAATCCCGGATCGACACCACGGCGTTCGGCTTCCCGCTGCTGATCCAGGACCTGACGCTCGCCAACCGCACCGAGTCGGTCGCCGGCTACGCCGACCTGCGCTTCCGCTTCGCCGAGCGCTGGACCCTCATCGCCGGCGGCCGCATCCTGCGCGACAAGGTCTCGAACAGCACCGACGGCGTCGCGCTCGACTTCGACACCTTCATGAACGTCGCGCTGAACCAGAGCGGCACCACCGAGAACACCGTGTTCCTGCCCAAGGGCGGGCTCGCCTACGACCTCACTCCGGACCAGACGCTCGCCGCCACCATCAACCGCGGCTACCGGGCGGGCTTCGCCGAGGCGGTCGCCGGCACCGGCAGCGTCAACACGGTGGCGCCGGAGTTCCTGTGGTCCTACGAGCTGGCCTGGCGGTCGCGCTGGCTCGACAACCGCCTGCAGCTCAACGCCAACGTCTTCTGGTACGACTACACGGACCAGCAGATCGTCGTCGACAATCCGCTGGTGCGCGGCACCAGCATCACCCAGAACGCCGGCAAGTCGCATGTCTACGGCGCCGAGATCGAGGGCCGCGCCCGCGTCACCGACGAGCTGACCATGTTCGGCTCGCTCGGCCTGCTGCGCACCCGCTTCGACGAGGCCGTCACGTTCTCGGGCGACTTCAGCGGCAACCAGTTCCCGGAGTCGCCGACCGTCACGGCGGCGATCGGCGGCATCTGGAAGCACCACACCGGCTTCTTCGTCGCCGGCGACGTCTCCTACACGCACGGCTACTACAGCGCCGGCGATCCCGGCAACGACCCGATGCGCTGGGTCGGCTCCTTCACGGTCGCCAATGCGCGGGTCGGCTGGGAGACGAAGCACGCCACCGTCTCGGTGTTCGTCCGCAACCTGTTCGACGAGCAGTACCTGACCAGCATCTCGGCGCCGAGCGGCGGCGTCTACAACGAGGCGACCATCGGCGACGGACGGCTGGTCGGCATCCGGCTGACGGGACGGCTGTGACGCGCCGAGGTCCGGCGAGTCGGGGCAGGGCAGGCGGGGGCGCGCGGCCGTGACGGCGTCGCGCCTCGCCTTCCTGGTGCATTCCTGGCTCGGCCTGAAGCTCTTCCTGGTGCTGACGCTGGTGATGCTCACCGGCACGCTGGCGGTGCTGCGCGACGAGATCGACTGGCTGGTCTATCCGCAGCTCCGCGTCGTGCCGGGCGCGGAGCGCGCCGGCATCGACGCGATCGTCGCCGCCGCGCAGGCGCACGATCCCGCCGCTGGCCTGCTCGGCGAGGTGCCGGTGGTCGGCGCCGGGCCGCGCACCGCGCTCGGCATCGTCACGGTGTCGCCGGACAGCGGCGTGCGGCGCGTCTGGGTCGATCCGTATCGCGGCGTCGTCACGGGCACGACCCCGCTGCTGACGCCCGGCTACTTTCTCGCCCAGCTCCACGCCTATCTGCTCATCCCGGTGTGGGGCTACGCGGTCGTCTGCAGCTTCGCCGTCGTGCTGCTGATCGCCCTGGTGACCGGCCTCGTCACCTACAAGAGGTTCTGGCGCGGATTCTTCCGCGTGCCGCGGGCGCGCTCGCGCCGCACCCTGACGGGCGACCTGCACCGGCTCGGCGGCGTCTGGTCGCTGTGGTTCCTCGCCATCATGGTGCTGACCGGCTTGTGGTACTTCTGGACCTTCGTCGGCGAGCCGTTCCTCGGCTTTCCGCATGCGACGCCGCACCACGATCCGCCGCGGCTCTCGGAGGCCGATCTCGACCGGCTGGGACCGGCGCCGCCGGCCCGCCACAGCCTCGACGCCATGGCGGCGACGGTGCGCCGCGAGATCCCCGGCTTCGCGATCCGCCACGTGACGCTGCCGGGCGCGGCCGAGGCGCCGGTGACGTTCCTCGGCAACCGCGGCGAGCTGTTCGCCGACCTCCTGTCCAAGGTCCATGTCGATCCCTATTCGGGCGCGATCGTCGGCCGGGAGCTCGCGCCTCAGGCGCCGCTGCTGTCCTGGCTCGACGTGCTGGCCGACCGCTTCCACTACGGCGACTTCGGCGGGCTGGTCACCAAGCTCGTCTGGGTGCTGTTCGGCCTGATCACCACCGCGATGGCGGTGACCGGCCTGATCGTCCATGCCGACCGCACGCGTCGCGCCACCGCCGCGCACCGGCCGGCGATGCTGCGCCGGCTGCGGTGGCTGCGGCCGTGGGGCGGCGGCATGGGTCTGTTCAAGCCCGTGAACCTCGCGGTGCTGGGGCTGTCGGCCTGGGGCGCCAGCGTGGCGATAGGCTATTACGGCGGCGGAGCGGGGCTCGCGACGACACGGTTCGCGCCGCAGGCGGTCGGGCCATGGCGGCTCGGCGCCACGGCGGTCGCCAGCATCGGCGACACGGCGCCGCCGGTCCGGCCGGGCGGCCGCGCCATCCTGTTCGTCGATGTCTGCCCCGGCTGCTGGCCCGCCATCCGGCGGCTGTGGGCGAGCGTCGGCGACGCGCCGACCGAGGCCGAGCGGACCCGGGTCGGCGGCCGGCCCGGCTATGCGACGACGTTTCTCCGGCTGCCGGCGCGGCTCGATCCCGGCACCCGCCTGTGGATCGTCGCCGAGGGCTGGGACGGCGCCCGGCACGCGGCGTCGTGGCCACTCGCAGCGGACGGCCCGGCCGGCGCGCCGTGAGCCCGGCGTCAGGCGTCAGGCCGGATCGAAGCCGACGAAGCGGCAGACCTCGTCGACGCCGGCGCGGGCGGTGCGGAAGCGGTTCACCGGCGCGCTCTCGTCGGCGAAGCCGACCGCGACGCCGCAGAACAGCATCTCGGTGTCGGGCAGGCCGATCAGCGGCCGCACCAGGCCGGCGACGCGGCTCCACGATTCCTGCGCGCAGGTCGAGAGCCCCCAGCCGCGGGCCAGCAGCATCAGGGTGGCGAGGAAGCCGCCGACATCGGTCCACTGGCCGGGGCCGCAGCGCCGGTCGAGCGAGAGGAACAGCCCGACCGGGGCGCCGAAGAAGGCGTAGTTGTCCTTGTAGTGGGCGAGCCGGCCGGCGTCGTCGTCGCGGGCGACGCCGAGCGCGCGATAGAGCGCCACGCCGTTCTCGAAGCGGCGCGACCGGAACGGCTCGAACAGCGGCTCGGGATAGACCGGGAACTCGTCGTTCAGGCCGCGCGGGTCGACCGTCTCGAGCGCGGCGCGGACCTTCGCGACCAGATCGGCGAGCGGCGCGCCGGTGAGCGCCGTCACCGACCACGGCTGCAGGTTGCCGCCGGAGGCGGCGCGCGTCGCCCGCGTGATCAGCTCGCGCACGACGGCGCCGTCGACCGGCGTCGGCAGAAAGGCGCGGCAGCTTTTTCGCGAGTCGACGGCCTCGAACACGTGCATGGGGAATGCTCTCGACGATGCGCGGCCGCGACTCGCGACCGCCGCGCCGGCGAGCATCCGCCGATGCGGCGGCGCGTCAACGCCTCAGCGCGGCACGGCCGATGCGCGTCCGCCGAACACCGTGGCGATCGACAGGAGGCAGGCGCCGGCCACCACCAGGAACACGCCGCCCGGCATCCCGTGGTCCATCAGCAGGCCGAAGATCAGCGGGCCGGCGACGCCGGCGAGGTTGAAGCCGGTGGTGACGAAGCCGAACACCTTGCCGAAGGCGCCGGGCGGCGTCACGGCGCGGACGATCATGTCGCGGGCCGGCATCGCCATGCCGCCGGCGAGCCCGGCGAGGCCGAGCAGCAGCACGGCGCCCACGGTGCCGAGCGACGCGAGACCGAGCGCCGCCGTGCAGACGGCGACCACCAGCATGCCGGCGACCGTGATCAGCGTCGGGCTGACGCGGTCGACCGGCAGGCCGCCGAGCAGCACGCCGATCGCGCTGAGCAGCAGATAGGCGGTGAGGGCGAGGCTCGCCGCCGACAGCGGCAGGCCGTGCGCCGCCGTCAGCGCCACCGCGGAATAGCTCTGCAGGCCGAGCTGGAACACCGCGAACAGGGCGAAGAAGACGAAGTTGAGGAGGATCACGGGCGAGGTGAGCAGCCGCACCGAGCCGCTCGCCGAGCCGCTCGCCGAACCGCTCGGCGAGACGCTCGGCGAGACGCTCCCTGGGCCGCCCGGCGCCGCGGCCGGGGGGGCGGCGGGGCGGTGCCGTGCCTCGGGCAGGAGGCCGCGGCCGGCGACCGCCAGCCAGAGGGCGAGCGCGAGGCCGGGCAGGGCGGAGGCCAGGAACGCGCCGCGCCAGCCGATCTGGCTCTCCAGCAGCAGCATCGCGGGCGGCGCGACGGCGCCGCCCATCATGCCGGCGAAGGTGTGGATCGAGTAGGCGCGGCCGATCCGCTCGGAGGAGACGCGCTCCGACAGCGCCGCGTAGTCGGCCGGGTGGTAGACGGAGTTGGCCAGCCCGCCGAGGCCGAACAGCACGACGAACAGCCAGAACGAGCCGACGAGCCCGGCCCCCGCGAGGGCGAGGCCGCCGGCCGCCAGCCCGAACACCAGCACGCGGCGCGCCCCGATGCGGTCGGCCAGGATCCCGGCCGGGGTCTGGAAGGCGGCGCACATCAGGTTGAAGACGACGAGGGCGAGGCCGAGCTCGGTGTAGCTGACCGCGAAGCTCGCCCGCACCATCTCGAACACCGGCGGCAAGGCGAGGATGTAGTAGTGCGAGACGAAATGCGCCGCGCTCACCGCCATCACGACCCGCAGGTCGGCGGCCCGCGCCTGGACCAGGGTCGCATCGGCGAGCGGCAGGCGGGTCTCGGTCATGGTCGGCCTCGGTCTGGCTGCGGCGTCGGCGCTCGGGCGAACACCGACGGATGCTCCTGTATCAGGTCGGAGCCGGGATCTTCACCTCTCCCCGCTGGCGGGGAGAGGGGCCCGGCGTCCCTCACGCCGCGGCGTCGGCGCCGTGGATGATGCGCCACAGCGTCTCCGAGGTCAGCGGCATGTCGACGTGGCGGACGCCGTGCTCGGCCAGCGCGTCGATGGTCGCGTTGGTCACGGCGACCAGCGCGCCGGCGCAGCCGGCCTCGCCGCAGCCCTTGACGCCGAGCGGATTGCTGGCGGTCGGCACCGGGTGATAGGCGGTGTCGAAGGCCGGCACGTCGGCGGCGTGGGGCAGGGCGTAGTCGGCGAGCGAGCCGGTGAGGAGCTGGCCGTCGGCGTCGTAGACGACCCGCTCCCAGAACGCCTGGCCGATGCCCTGGACGACGCCGCCGTGGATCTGGCCGTCGACGATCATCGGGTTGAGCACGGTGCCGAAGTCGTTGACCGAGACGTAGCGCACCACCGACGGCACGCCGGTGTCGATGTCGATCTCCACCTCGGCGACGTGGCAGCCGTTCGGGAAGGTCGACGGCGCGCCCGGGCTCACCAGTGCGACGTCGAGGGTTTGCGGAACGCCGTCAGGAACTTGGAAGCCGTCGCTGAGACGCTGCGCGATCTCGATCAGGCCGATGCCGAGGTCGGTGCCGGCGACCGTGAAGCGCCCGTGCGCGAACTCGATATCGGCGGCGCCGGCCTCCAGCATCGCGGCCGCGATGGCGCGGCCCTGCTCGATCACCCGGGCACAGGCCTCGACGGCGGCGGTGCCGCTCGCCGCGCTGGAGCGCGAGCCGCCGGTGCCGCCGCCGGCGATCAGCGCGTCGCTGTCGCCCTGGCGCAGCCGGATGCGCTCGAACGGAATCCCCAGCCGCTCGGCGATCACCTGGGCGAACGGGGTGGCATGGCCCTGGCCGTAGTCGAGCGTGCCGGTCGTGAACGTCACGGTGCCGTCCGGCGCGAAGGTCAGCCCGCCCATCTCGGGGCTCGCCGGCGCCGTCACCTCGAGATAGCTGCCGATGCCGATGCCGCGCAGCCGGCCGGCCTTGCGGCTCGCCCGCCGGCGGGCCGCGAAGCCCGCCCAGTCGGCGGCCGCCAGCGCCCGCTCGAACACGGCCGGGAAGTCGCCCGAGTCGTAGGTCATCTGCGAGGCGGCCACGTAGGGCAGGTCCTTGGGGCGGACATGGTTGCGCCGGCGGAGCGTCAGCCGGTCGATGCCGGTCTGCCGCGCGGCGACGTCGATCAGCCGCTCCATGATGTAGTTGCCCTCGGGCCGCCCGGCGCCCCGGTAGGCCGCGACCGGCGTCGTGTTGGTGAACACGCACAGGGTCCGCACCTCGATCAGCGGGGTGCGGTAGACGCTGGCGACGTTCTTCAGCGCGTTGACGGTCGGCGGCAGCGGCGCCACGAGACCCAGATAGGCCCCCATGTCGGCATGGCCGGTGAGCCGCAGGGCGAGGAACCGGCCGCGGGCGTCGAGGGCGAGCTCGGCGGTGCGCTCCTGGTCGCGGCCGTGGGTGTCGGACAGGAAGCTCGCGCTGCGCTCCTCGGTCCATTTCACCGGCCGGCCGAGCGCCCGGGCGGCGTGCAGCACGCAGGCGTATTCCGGGAACGCCGCCGACTTCATGCCGAACGAGCCGCCGACATGGCCGGTGAGGATGTGCACCCTGTCGACCGGCACCTGCATCAGGTCGGCGATCTGGCCGCGCATGCCGAAGGCGCCCTGGCAGCCGAGATGCAGGGTGAAGCGGCCGCTCTCCGGGTCGAAGGCGGCGACCGCGGCGCGCGGCTCCAGCGGCGCCACGACGACGCGGCTCACCGTGAGGTCGAGCCGCACCACATGGGCGGCGCCGGCGAAGGCGGCCGCGACCTTCTCGCTGTCGCCGGTGCGCCAGTCGAGCGCGACGTTGCGCGGCGCCTCCGGATAGAGCACCGGCGCGCCTTCGGCGATCGCGGCGCTCGTGGTGGTGACGGCCGGCAGCGGCGCGATGTCGAGCGTCACGGCCTCGGCGGCGTCGCGCGCCTGCACGGCGGTCTCGGCGACCACCACGGCGACCGGATCGCCGACGAAGCGCACCCGGTCGGTGGCGAGGGGCGGGCGCGCCGGCTTCACCATCGCGGTGCCGTCGTGGCTCTTCAGCGGCGGCACGCATTTCAGCGTGCCGCAGCCGGCGAGGTCGGCCGCCGTGTAGACGGCGAGCACGCCCGGCATGGCCCGGGCCGCCGCCGTGTCGATGCCACGGACGAGCCCGTGCGGATGCGGGCTGCGCACCATCACGGCATGGGCCTGGCCGGGCAGGCCGATGTCGTCGGTGTAGCGGCCGGCGCCGCGCACCAGCACCGGGTCCTCGGTGCGGGGCACCGGCTGGCCGACCGCGAAGCGGGCTGTCGACCAGTCGGCCCGGCCGTCGGTCAAGGCGTCAGGCCGGGCGTCGGGCCGGGCGTCGGGCAGGGTCGCGCGCGACCCGGGAAGGCGGGCGTCGTCGGGTGAGGTCATGGGGTGCTGCGGGTCGGGGGCATGGGGAGGTCGCAGATCTAGACCATTCGGGGGGCCGCGACAAACCGTCCCCATGAACCGAGAAGCAGGTTCACTTCTTCGGTTGTCGTCGCCGCGAAGCACAAGCGTCGCCACGGCGTGGCAATTGCGTCCTTTGAAAGGCCTGTTACACTTCGAGTCGAAGAAACGACACATCGTGATGACGTCTGGCGCCTTCGCGGCGGCCGGCGCGAAGGCGATTGATGGATCAAGAGGCCCCCACCACCGGCCTCCTCGGATCGGCGCGTCTGGGGAGGGAGGGGGCGTCCGAGCCGCCCGGACGGAGCTGGCCGCAGGCGGCCGGCGCCGGGAGCGAGTCTCGGCCGGCCCCTGCCGCCGCGTCGGCGCCGCACTGGCCGACCTATGCGGCCCTCGACCTCGGCACCAACAACTGCCGGCTCCTGGTGGCGCGCCCGACCGGCAGCGCCTTCCGGGTGGTCGATGCCTTCTCGCGCATCATCCGGCTCGGCGAGGGCGTGTCGCTCACCGGCCGCATCGGCGACGCCGCCATCGCCCGGGCCGTCGACGCGCTCGCCGTGTGCCGGGACAAGATGCGGGCCCGCGGCGTCAGCCGGGCCCGGCTGATCGCCACCGAGGCCTGCCGGGCGGCCGAGAACGGCGCCGACTTCCAGGCCCGCATCAGCGAGGTGGTCGGGCTCGACCTGGAGATCGTCGACCAGCGCACCGAGGCCGAGCTCGCCGCCACCGGCTGCACGCCGCTGATGGACCCGGACGCGCGCGGCGCCATCCTGTTCGACATCGGCGGCGGCTCGTCCGAGCTGGTCCGGCTCTCCCGCTCCGAGGCGGCCGGGCGCGGCCCGCCCCGGCCGGTCATCCAGGGCTGGGTGTCGCTGCCGCTCGGCGTCGTCACGCTGGCCGAGCGGTTCGGCGGCGTCGCCGTCGACCGGCCGACCTTCGACGCCATGGTGACCCATGTCGGCCAGGCGCTGACCGACTTCGTGCGGACGCATGGCGGCGACCTCGGCGGCCTGCACCTGCTCGGCACCTCCGGCACCGTGACCACCATCGCGGGCGTGCATCTCGACCTGCCGCGCTACGACCGCCGCCGGGTCGACGGCTGCTGGCTGCGCGGCCACGAGATCACCGCCGTGATCGACCGGCTGATGGCGATGGGCTACGAGCAACGGGTGGCGAACCCCTGCATCGGCGCCGAGCGGGCCGACCTGGTGCTGGCCGGCTGCGCCATCCTGGAGGCGATCCGCCGCGCCTTCCCGTGCCCGCGCCTGCGCGTCGCCGACCGCGGCCTTCGCGAAGGCATGCTGGTCAAGATGATGCGCGCCGACGGCGTGTGGGAGCGGGGGTGAGTTGCCCGGGAGGGATCGGGCGGGGCAGGCCGGTTCCGCACCGTCGTCGTCGCCGGGCTTGACCCGGCGACCCATCCCTCTACGAAGAGCACTCGACGCAGAAAACCGTCTTGCGCAGGGATGGATGCGCGGGTCGAGCCCGCGCATGACGCCGCTCATGCGAGAGCGCCCGACCTCGATTGCGCGCGCCACCGACCCCGAGATCGCCACCCGATGACCACCGACCGCAGCCGCCCCCTCAAAGTCCAGGTCAAGAAGCGCAAGGGCCGCACCCTGGCCCAAAAACTGTGGCTCGACCGGCAGCTCAACGACCCCTATGTGGCGCGGGCGAAGCGCGAGGGGTACCGCTCGCGCGCCGCCTACAAGCTGATCGAGCTCGACGACCGCTTCAAGCTGTTCCGGCCGGGCGGCCGCGTCGTCGACCTCGGCGCCGCGCCGGGCGGCTGGAGCCAGGTGGCGGCCAAGCGGGTCGGCGCCGAGGCCGGCAAAGGCCGGGTCGTGGCGATCGACATCCTCGACATGCCGCCGATCGTCGGGGTCGACGTGCTGCATCTCGACTTCCTCGACCCCGCCGCCCCCGACCGGCTGAAGGCGCTGCTCGGCGGCCCCGCCGACGTCGTCCTCTCCGATATGGCGGCCAACGCCACCGGCCACCGCCAGACCGACCACCTCAAGATCATGGCGCTCGCCGAAGCCGCCGCGATGTTCGCCCGCGAGGTGCTCGACCCCGGCGGATCGTTCCTCTGCAAGGTTCTTCGCGGGGGCACCGAGGGCGACCTCTTGGCCGACCTCAAGCGCGACTTCGCCAAGGTCAAGCACGTCAAGCCCGCCGCCAGCCGCGCCGACTCGGCCGAGCTTTATGTTCTGGCGATGGGGTTCCGGCAGGTCTCCGACGCGTAGGGTGGGCAAAGGTGCGCCAAAGGCGCGCCGTGCCCACGCGGTCGGGGGCGGCGAGGGTGGACGGCGTGGGCACGCCGCTGCGCGGCTTTGCCCACCCTACGCTCTGCTGCTACCGAGGCTTGGCGTCATTAATCGCTTGGGTTGGCGGGAAAACACGATAGCGAATATCAAGCATATCGTCTATGCCGCCATGCAAGCGATGCCAAGTTTCCTTCGATCTTAACTCAAATCTGACATCCATTTGAATTCCAACATGTTTGGGCTCGATCGCGATGATTGCAACCTTTCCATTACCGCGGTCGCCGTTGAATGAAAACCATTCTATTGTGAAATCAGAGAAGCTCTCGTCTACCTCAACCTCGATTACAAGGCATTCTCCAATATAGAGATCTCCCTTGCCGCGCGTCCAGCGATCAACGAATTGACCTTGTTCTTTTTCGATATCCAGGCTGAAATCATTTCCTTTGTTGTCGATAGCGTGAATGAATCTTGGAACGTTAAATATTTGCTCCATCTTCAGTTCCCGAAAGTGTGCCTTGAGTGAGTCGATCACATCGTTCGAATAGCAAATACATTGCTCAAGGCAGCGCTGGCTGCAGATGCCGCCGTGGGCGAGTTGGTCGCGGTGCGATTTTAGGCGTGAAAGAAATGTGCGCGCTTCCGCTGATCCGTCGGAGAAGGCGGCGCTAAGTGCAGGTCGAAAGTATTCCGGAAAAGGCCGTTGATGCAGTACTATGTCAATAGCATCATCGAACGTGATTGCTTCCAGGGGCCGTTTGAAGCGGTCGGGTTCTGCCGCCTGCCTTTTCGTAACACGGTCCCGGACTCTCGGCGGAATTATTGCCTGCTGATCGGCAGAAAACCTCGCATTCCAATAGTCCTGCCCAAAAAACCTCGTTAATTATTGGTTTATGATTCGGCGCAGCCAAATTTCCACCGCATCCAAGTGCAGTCGTGCCAACTCACGCCGTTCTTGCTCATTTTGCATGGACGCTTCCGCGGGGAAGTGCTCACTCGGCGAGCCTCGAATCGACTTCGTTTCAGTATTGCCTAAGCAAGCGTACCCCGGTTCCTCGTAGGGCGGAACAGCGAAGCGTATTCCGCCGTCTCGGCATCGCCGCCGGCGCAGACGTTTCGGCGCAATGCGCTTCGCTGTCGCGCCCGGCGGACCCGCAAAGCGGGGCTATGCCTTCTTGAGGAACTCCGTTTTCAGCACGAGGCCTTTGACCTGCTTGGTGTTGCATTCGACCTTGCCGGGATTGCCGGTCAGCCGGATGTTCTTGACGAGCGTGCCGCGCTTGATCGTCTCCGACGTGCCCTTGACCTTCAGATCCTTGATCACGGTCACCGAATCGCCGTCGCCGAGCGGGTTGCCGTTGCTGTCCTTGGTGATTGCGTCGCCCATCGCTGGTCCTTCTCTCGATTCGATGCTCGGCCACCGTAGCTGGCGCTGTGAGATTCAAGAATACGCTTCCCCGCCCTGGACTTCAGCGAGCGTCGCCGGATCGTCGTAGGGTGGGCAAAGGTGCGCCGAAGGCGCGCCGTGCCCACGCGGTCCGCAGCGGCAAAGGGGACGGCGTGGGCACGCCGCTGCGCGGCTTTGCCCACCCTACGAGTTCCAAAAACTCACTTCCGCTGCGCCATCTCGGCCCCGGCGTCCTTCGGCATCATCGCGAACAGGATCGCGGCGGAGGCCGAGATCAGGGCGATGGTGGCGAAGGCGGGCGGGAAGGTCGCGGCCGTGAGCGCCGTGTCGCCGCGCGCCGCCATGGCGATCTCCAGCGCCAGCGCCCCGATGGTGACGCCGGTCGACACCGAGAGCTGCTGCGACACGCTGGCGAGCGACGTCGCCCGGCTCATCCGGCGCGGCTCCACCTCGGCGAAGGCGATGGTGTTGACGCTGGTGAACTGCAGCGAGCGGAACAGGCCGCCGACCAGCAGCACGGCGATCATGATCCACACCGGGGTGCCGGGCGAGAACAGCGCCGGCGCCCCGATCGTCACGGCGGCGAGCAGGGCGTTGACCGTCATGGCGAGGCGGAAGCCGAAGCGGCGCAGGATGCGCGGCACCAGGGTCTTCATCACCATGGCGCCGAACGCGGTGGCGAACGTCACCATGCCGGACTCGAACGGCGTCATGCCGAATCCGACCTGCAGCATCAGCGGCAGCAGGAACGGCAGCGCGCCGGCGCCGACCCGGAACACGAAGCCGCCGGCGACCCCGGCCCGGAAGGTCGGCAGCGCGAACAGCGACAGGTCCATCACCGGGTTGGCGACGCGGCGCGCATACACGACATAGGTCGCGGTCGCGGCGGCGCCGAGCGCCAGCAGGGCGGCGGCGACCCAGGCCGGCACGAACGCCACCGTGCTCACCGTCGAGCCGAAGGCGAGCCCGCCGATGCCGAGCGCCACCAGCGCCATGCCGGGGACGTCGAACGGCTCCGGCACCTCGCTCCTCACGTTCTCGACGAAGGCCGTCACCATCAGGAAGCCGACCACGCCGATCGGCACGTTGATGATGAAGATCCAGTGCCAGCTCGCGAAGGTGGTGATGAAGCCGCCGAGCGGCGGCCCGAGCAGCGGGCCGATCAGCGCCGGCAGGGTGACCAGCGCCATGGCGTCGACCAGCCGGCTCCTGTCGACGGCGCGGATCAGCACCAGCCGGCCGACCGGGCTCATCATGGCGCCGCCGATGCCCTGGAGGAACCGGGCCAGCACGAAGTGCCACAGCTCCTGCGACACGGCGCAGGCGAGGGAGCCGGCGACGAACACCACGATGGCGCTGCGGAAGATGGTCCTCGCGCCGAACCGGTCGGCCATCCAGCCGCTGGTCGGGATGAAGATGGCGAGCGCCAGCAGGTAGGACGTGATGGCGAGCTTCAGCTCGATCGGCGAGGTGCCGATGTCGGCCGCGATCGCCGGCAGCGCGGTGGCGATCACGGTCGAGTCCATGTTCTCCATGAACAGCGCGACCGCGACGACGAAGGGAACGATGCGCTCGCGGGAGAGGGGCATGGGGAGGAGGACACCGGGCGGGCAGGGGACGGGCGGAGGGCGGCAGGACCGCGGGCCCCGCCTATGCGCCGGGACGCGCCGGCCGGCAAGCGCGCAGATCGGCGGCGCGGCCGCCGCGGCGCAGGATTACCGGCGGGGCGACGCCGCGGCATATCCTGCCGCACCGGATTGCACCCGGGTCGGGAGCCCCCACATATCCGCCGACGGCGCCCCGTGCGCCACCTCGCGCTTGGGAGCGATGCGGCGATGATCTACATCCTGGCGGTCTTCCTGCCTCCCCTCGGCCTGCTCGTGAACGGGCAGCCTTTCGCGGCGCTGTTCAACGTGGCCCTGCTGGCGGTCAGCATCGTGCTCACGGTTCTGACCATCTTCACGTTTCCGGTGCTCATGCTGCTGCCCTCGGCGCACGCCGTGATCAGCATCTACATGACGCGCGAGAACCGCCGGCACCGCGAGATCGTCGAGGCGATCGAGCGCCACGGCCCCCCGCCGCCCGGCTGGCGGCGCTGACCTCCCGGCCGACCCGAAGACAAAGCGCCCCGGCGCCGCAGCCGTACGCCGGGGCACGCAGCCGACAAACAACCCGCTCGACGAGCGCGCCGCCGCCGGCGGCTACCCGGCGGCGCGCTTGCCCATCAGGGCGAGGTATTCCCAGGCGACCGTGGCGGCGGCGAGCGCCGTGATCTCGGCGACGTCGTAGGCCGGCGCCACCTCGACCACGTCCATGCCGACGAAGCCGACCTCGCCGAGCCGGCGCAGGATGGCGAGCAGCTGCCAGCTGGCGAGCCCGCCGATCTCCGGCGTGCCGGTGCCGGGCGCGAAGGCGGGATCGAGCACGTCGACGTCGACCGAGAGATAGGCCGGCGCGTCGCCGACCACGGCGCGGATCTGCTCCGCCACGGCGGCCGGCCCGGCCTCGTGCACGGCCTCGGCCGGCACGATCCGCACGCCACGTTCCACCGTCCAGTCGTGCACGTCGATGCCCATCGGCGAGCGGATGCCGACCTGCACGGCCCTGCGCGCATCGACCAGCCCCTCCTCGATGGCGTGGAAGAACACCGAGCCGTGGGCGTAGCGCTGGCCGAAATTGTCCGGCCAGGTGTCGACATGGGCGTCGAAATGGACGAGCGCGAGCGGGCCGGTGCGCTTCGCCAGCGCGCGCAGCAGCGGCAGCGTGATGCCGTGCTCGCCGCCGAGCGCGATCAGGTGGCCGATGCCGGCCGCCTGCCGCTCGATCAGGGCGAGGCTCTTCTCGATGTCGCCGAGCGCGATGGCGAAGTCGCCGATGTCGGCGACCGACAGCAGCGCCGGCTCGATGCGGTGCACCGGGTGGGCGCCGTCGACCAGCATGCGGCTCGCCCGCCGGATCGCCGCCGGGCCGTCGCGGGCGCCCGAGCGGTTGGTGGTGCCGACGTCGAGCGGGATGCCGGCGATGCACCAGGACGCGTCGCGCCCGTGCGCGGCCAGCCCGAGAAAGGTGGCCGGCAGCGCGAAGGTGGCCGGGGAGACGCTCATGCCGGCGCCCCGCCGGGCTGCGCTGCGCCCGCCTGCGCGTCGACGGGCGAGAAGCGGAACACCGCGCAGGCGACAGCGCAGGTCCAGTCGCCGCTGTCGGCCCCGGTGGCGGCGGCCGTCATCGACAGCGTGTCGACGATCAGGTCGGTGGTGGCGTAGAGCTTGCGCCGCTCGTCCCAGGCGGCGTTGGGGTCGAACTCGATGCCGAGCGTCGAGGCCAGCATGGTGGCGGCCAGATCCTCGGCGTAGTCGCCGGCCTCGCGCTCGGTCATGCCGTAGCCGTGGTGCTCGGAGATGTAGCCGTACACGGTCGGGTCCTTCGGCCGGGCGAGGCCGATCGAGGCGGCGATGCGGCGGCCCGGCTCGTTGGTCTCGGCCCGCGCCATCACGCAGAAGGTGATCTCGCCGGGCGCGAGCGTCGGCACGCCCTCCTCGCGGCCGATCAGCCGGCAGCGCGGCGGCAGGATCGACGACACCGTGACGAGGTTCTGCTGCTCGATGTCGGCGTCGCGCAGGGCGTACTCGAACGCCGTCAGCGGCTGCTTGTGGACGCCGACCCCGCGGGTGAGGAAGACCTGGGTGGGAACCGGAAACATCGTACCTCCTTGGCCCGGAAGCGCCGGGTGCCCCGGGCGCGCCCCGGGCTCGGCGCGGCGGGTCCGGGCGCGTGGTGGGACAATGCCATCATCTAGGAGATCACGATGACGGCGGTCCGACAACGCAGGAGGAGCCGGATTCGACGGGGTCTGCGCGCCGTCCGCTCATCCCTCGCTCGCCGAGAACGCCTCGTGGAACTCGACCGTGCCGGTCGGCGGGGGGGCGTCGCCGAACAGCACCGCCATCACGTAACGGTCCGGGATGCCGGGGACGTGCAGGTTGGCGGCGCGGCGGAAGCCGTGGCGGCCGTAATAGGCGGGGTCGCCGACCACGATGCAGCCGCTCGCCCCGCGCGCCTCCAGGCGGGCGAAGCCGGCGCGGATCAGCGCGGTGCCGACCCCCTGGCGCTGGCGGTCGGGCCGCACCGAGAGGGGGCCGAGGCCGAACCAGCCGCCGGCCGGCGCCTTGCCGTTCGGCCGGGTGCCGGGGCCGAAGATCTCCACGGCCGAGAAGGCCGCCTGGCCGACCAGGCCGGACGAATCCTCGGCGAGGAGCGCCACCGCGGCGGCGCCGCTCCGCCACAGCGCCTCCATGATGGCCGGCTCGGTGCCGGAGGCGTGCGGCAGGCCGCGATAGGCGGCGGTGACGAGGGCGCGGACGGCGTCGGCGTCGGCGTCGGTCTGGTCGCGGAGACGGAGCGAGTCGGGCATGATCCGGTCGTCATAGCATCGACTGCGGCGATCGGAAGCGGCAGGTGCGCACGACCGGGTCGTGTCGCGGGAAGACCGGCGGAACCGTCGTATTCCGCCGATTCCGCCCGAGTTTTCCGGCCGCGCGACACCGCCTCGCCGGCCCGGGCGCCCGGCTCCGCCGGCGCCGGTCCTCAGTGGCCGCCGCGCACGAACAGCTCGTAGAACGTCACCAGCACCTCGACGACGATCAGGAGGATGATGGTCATCTCCAGGCGCACGCCGCGCTCGGTGTCGATGATCTCGGTGAGGGCGTGCGCCGTGTCGTCGATCACGGCGAGCTTGCGGGCGAGCGAGGTGGCGCGCTCCTTGAGCTCGTACTCGTCGGCCAGCCGCAGCCACAGCCGCTCGAACTCCGGCTGGTCCCACAGGATGTCGGGCTTGTCCTCGATCTCGACGCGGCCGGCGAGGCGGTGCTGCACCTGCAGGGCCTGGCCGATGGTCTTGAGCATCTGCCGCCGGTTCGACGGCGTCTTGCCGGTGCGGGCGAGCGCCGCAGCGAACGGCTCCATCACCTCCAGGACCTTGCCGACCTCGCGCTCGTCGCGCGACAGCGCGGCGTTCTTGGCGAGCACGTCGGCGATCACCAGGAGGCGGGGCGGGGTGAGGGCGCGGACCGCCACCGGTCCGCCCGGCACCACCTGGTCGTCCTGGTCGGGGGTGATCTCGACGACGGTCGATTCGTCCTCGATGGGGGCGTAGCGGCCGGCGAGGCGCGGCCCGAGCGCCCGCACCACCTCGTCCTCCTCGACCGGCGACAGGCCGACCAGCACGGCGACGCCGTAGCGGAACAGCACCGCGTAGCCGGTCGCGCCGGACCGGAAGGCGAGCGGCGTCGTCGCGATCAGGTCGCTGCGCTCGAGGCCGGCCGTGTCGATGCGGTCGCCGAGCAGCAGGGTGCGGGCGGTGAGACGGAGCTTCGCCGCGGGCATCGGGACCGGGGCCCCGGCCGGGGCGGAGACGGGAAGGGGAGCGCGTTCGGGCATGGCTGCAGTATAGCAGGCCGAACGTGACGAGCATGGTCATTCCGGGGCGCGGACCGCAGGTCCGCGAGCCCGGAATCCCCGGCCCCGGTGCGGGTGGCCCACGACGGACAGCGGCTGGGTCCCGGGCTCGGTGCCGTCGCGCCGCCGCTACGCCGGACCGGCGCGGTCGCGCTCGGTCGACCAGCGGACGCGCACGTCGTAGGCGCCCGCCATGCCGTAGCCGGCCGGGCCGCCGTCGCCGTCCGCGCCGGTCCGCCGGCCGAGCGGGCGGCGCGCGCCGATCCAGGCGGCCTCCGCCACGCTCCACAGGCCGTGCGGCGCCGGCGCGCGGCCCGACAGCGGCCGCCGGCCGCCCGCCGTACCGGTTCGGTTGCGTTCGATGGTGCTCGCCGCCAGCGCGGCGGCCACGAACCCGCCGACCGAGGCCAGCAGGATCCAGTCCAGCACGATCATGCTCAGCCCCCCGACGAGCGTGAATCGTTAACCATGCCATGGTCGGCCGGAACTCGGGCGCCATTCGTGAGGGATCGCGGCGGCGGCGTGGAAGTTCGGCGACGCGATGGCCGCCCGGCGGCGGCACCGTGGTCCGGCAGGGCGACTTCAAGGCCGCGGTCCGGCGATGGAATTCCGGGAAACCGAATGAGGCGTGCGGCGCCCGCCTACTTCACCAGCGCCGCCACCTCGCGGAAGCGCGGGTGCTCGGCCGACTCCAGCCACTCGAACACCACCATCTCGGTGGTGACGATCTCGGCGCCGTGGCGCTCCATCCGGCGCAGCGCCGTCTCCTTGCTCTCGGCGCGGCGCGAGCCGACCGCGTCGCGCACCACATAGACCTGGCGCTTCTTGGTGAGCAGCCCGAGCACGGTCTGGCAGACGCAGACATGAGCCTCGCAGCCGGCGATCACCAGGGCATGGGCCGGGGCGAGGGCGGCGATGAAGCCCGGCGCCGGCACCGAATCGAAGGTCGACTTGGTCACCACCGGGTGGCCGCCGGTCGGCAGCGCCGCGACGGTCCGGCCGAGGCCCTTGGGGTTCTGCTCGGTGAACACCACCGGGATGCCGATCAGGGCGGCGGCGTCGAGCAGGCGGCGGGCATTGGCGATCGCCGTCTCGCTCTCGGCGATGGCCGGCATCAGCCGCTCCTGGAAGTCGACGACCACCAGGGTCGAGCGCTTGGAGTCGATGGTCGGCACGACACTCTCCGCGGCCAGGGCGACCGGTCGGCCGTGCTCGGTCCCGATCGGTCGATCCGGCCACCATCCAGAAATCCGAGCGCCAAATCTAGCCCCGAACAAGCGGATGCGACACCCCGTGTCGAACGGATCGGTGCGTGCCGGGCGATCGGCGGCCGCGGCGGCTCAGCGCCGCGGCACTGCCAAGTCGCCGCCGTCGCCGTCGATGTCCAGGAAGGCGCGGATCTTCTCCACCACCTCGGTGGCGTTCCCTTCGTCGGTGCTGGACAGCGAGACCAGCTGGCCGGTGGCGAGATGCAGCACCGGAATGTGGAGATGGGTGCCGGAGGCGGGGTCCTTGACCTCGCTGACGGTGACGTCCTCGACCGCGTCGAGCGGCGCCTCGATCGGCGAGCGCGGCCACAGCAGGACCTTGCGCTGCACCCGCAGGGTGCCCTCGGGCTTGTCGAGGATGCAGGTGACGGCGTTGGCGAATCCGCTCGATTGCAGGGCGAGACGGCTGGCGCGATCCTCGACCACTCTCATGGACGGCTCCCTGGCGAGGTGTTTGCGGGATGCCGCGGCGCGGCCGGGGACGGGGCGCGACCGGCGCGGCGCTGTCCAGAGGAAACCGGCCGGCCCCGGGAACGTGCCCGGCTCCGGCCGCCCCCGTACGATGGCGTACGCTCCTTCCGAAGCCGCTGCTGCCGGGCTACTCTGCGGCCCCGCCCGCAGCCGAAGCGACATCCGTCATGACCTGGTTCGCCCCGCCCGCCGACATCGAGAGCCGCGTCTTTGCGCGCCTCCCCGACAACTTCAGGACTCCCCGGCCGACCGAGTGGGGGGTCGCCAACAAGCCCGGCGTGTCGATCGACAGCTTCCTGGAAGGCCCGTGCTGCGCCCCGGACGGCACGCTCTACGTCGCCGACATCCCCTACGGCCGCATCTTCGCGATCGACGGCAGCGGGCGGTGGAGCCTCGTCCACGAGTACGACGGCTGGCCGAACGGCATGAAGGTCACGACCGACGGCAGCCTGCTGGTCGCCGACTATCGGCGCGGCCTGCTGCGCATCGATCCGGAGAGCGGCACCATCCACCCGGTGTGCACCAGCGTGAACAGCGAGAGCTTCAAGGGGCCCAACGATCTCGCGCTGCTGGCCGACGGCTCGGTGCTGTTCACCGACCAGGGCCAGACCGGCATGCACGACCCGAGCGGCCGGCTCTATCGTCTGTGGCCGGACGGCCGCCTCGACCGGCTGGTCGGCAACGCCGCCTCGCCCAACGGCGTCGCCGTCGCCCCGGCCGGCACCCACGCCTATCTGGCGCTCACCCGCGCCTGCCAGATCTGGCGGGTGCCGCTCGCCCCGTCGGCGCTGGCGTCGAAGACCCAGGTGTTCGCCCAGCTGCCCGGCGGCGTCTCGGGGCCGGACGGCCTCGTCGTCGACGCCGCCGGCCGGGTGATCGTCTGCGATCCCGGCCACGGCAGCGCCTGGGTGCTGTCACCGCTCGGCGAGCCGCTCTACCGGGTGCGCTCCTGCGCCGGCCGCACCCTCACCAATGCGGTGCTGCGGCCGGACGGCCGCACGCTCCTGATGACCGAGTCCGAGAGCGGCCAGATCCTGGAGGCCGTGCTGCCGCGGTGACGATCGCCGTGTCCGCCGCGCCGACGGCCGCGCGGTGCGCCGCGCCGGCTGTCACGGTCACACCGCCTCCTCGATCTCCTTCATGCGGGCGAGCAGGGCCTGGGCGCGCGCCAGATGGGGGCGGTCGAACATGACGCCGCCGAGGCCGACCACGCCGGCGCCGGGCTGCGCCGCGAAGGCCTCGACGATCGCCCGGGCCTTTTCCACCGCCTCCGCGGTCGGGGTGAACACCGTGTTGATCACCGGCACCTGGTCCGGATGGATTGCCATCTTGCCGGTGAAGCCGTCGCGCCGCGCCTCCTCGCATTCGCGCCGCAGCTTCGCCTCGTCGCGGAAGTCGACCGCCACCGTGTCGATCGCCTGCACCCGGGCCGACGCCGCGGCGGCGAGGCAGAGCGCGCGGGCGAGCCGGAAGGCGTCGAGGAAGCGCCCGTCGGCGTCGCGGTTCTGCTCGGCGCCGAGCTCGACGGCGAGATCCTCGGCCCCCCAGGTGAGGCCGGCGAGGCGGCGGCTCGACGCCCGGTAGCTGCCGGCGACGAACAGCGAGGCGGCCGTCTCGGTGGCGATGGCGTAGACCGTGACGTGGCCGTCGGAGAGGCCGGCGACCGCCTCGCGCACGGCCAGCTTGGCGTCGAGGTGGATGACGGCCTGGCCGCCCTCGGCCTTGGGCAGCATCACGGCATCGGGCCGGGCCGGGATGACGGCGTCGAGGTCCAGGTCGGTGAGGCCGGTCTCGAGCCCGTTCACCCGCACCAGGATGCGGGGCCGCGTCGGCCACTCCGACACGGCGGCGACGAACTCGGCGGCGGCGGCACGGGCCGAATCCTTGCGGTCGGCCGAGATCGAGTCCTCGAGGTCGACGATCACGGCGTCGGCGCCGCACTCCATCGCCTTGGCGAGCTTCTTCTCGGCGTCGGCCGGGACGAACAGCAGGGAGCGCATCTTCGGGGTCTCCTCAGGCGGGGCGCTTGAGCATGAAGGCCTGGCGCCGGCATTCGGCGACCAGCTTGTCGTTCTGATTGAAGCCGCGGTGGTGGAACTCGACGATCCCGGCGTTCGGCCGCGACGACGATTCGCGCTTGTTGATCACCTCGGTCTGCGCCCGCAGCGTGTCGCCTTCGAACAGCGGATGCGGGAAGATCACGTCGGTCATGCCGAGATTGGCGATGGTGGTGCCGACCGTGAGGTCGGAGACGGACATTCCGATCATCAGGCCGAGCGTGAACAGCGAGTTCATCAGCGGCCGGCCCCACTGGGTCTCGTTCTCGCAGAAGTGCCGGTCGATGTGCAGCGGCTGCGGATTCAGGGTCATGTTGGAGAACAACATGTTGTCCATCTGGGTCACGGTCCGCCGATAGCGGTGCTCGACGACCTCGCCGATGACGAAGTCCTCGAAATACAGTCCGCCGCGCGGGTGCCGGACGGCCGTCGCGTGGGACATTCCTCTCGCTCCCTCCTGGCTGTCGGCGCCCCCCGGCCGGGCCCGGCCGGCGGCGCCGATTCATAATTTGTTTACCATAAAGGGCGCAGCCTCGGACGTGTCTCACGACCCGACTCGGGCCCGCTCCGCAGGTTGCTCTTGCCAGTTTCCGGCACCAACGCCTCGACCTCCGGATGGGCCGTCAACGACGCCATCCGAAGCGCGTCGCGGTCCACCGGCACCAGCTTCACCTATCTTCTGGCCACTGCGAAGGTCGAATCGGACTTCAACCCTAACGCCGCGTCGACAAGCTCGTCGGCCCGCGGCCTGTTCCAGTTCATCGACCAGACCTGGCTGATGATGCTGAAGGAGGCGGGCGCCGCGCTCGGCTTCGGCCGCTACGCCGACGCCATCGGCAAGACCGCCTCGGGCCGCTACGAGGTGACGGATCCGGGCCTGCAGCAGGCCGTCATGGAGCTGCGCAGCGACCCGCAGGCGAGCGCCGCCATGGCGGGCGCCTTCACCCAGCGCAACGCCCAGAAGGTCGAGGCGCTGATCGGCCGCACGCCGACCGACGGCGAGCTCTACATCGCCCATTTCCTCGGCCCCGGCGGCGCCGCGCGGCTGATCACCGAGGCGGGCCGCAATCCCTCCGGCATCGCGGCCGAGACCTTTCCCAACGCCGCCGCCTCGAACCGCTCGATCTTCTACGAGCGCGACGGCACGCCGCGCAGCTTCGCCCAGGTCTACGGCGTGCTGGTCGGCCGCTACGACCGGGCGCTCGGCGGCGCCACCCAGGGGACCGCCACCGCCGCGGCGCAGCCGGCGCGGCCGGCGGCCGCGGGCGAGCGCCTCGATCCCGAGCTGTTCACGCCGGCGACCTACGAGCCCGAGGCGGCCCGCACCGCATCGACGGCGCCGCTGTTCCACAGCCTGTTCCAGAGCGATCCGGCGCGCGGCGCCGTGTCGAGCTATGTCAGCGAGCTGTGGTCGACCCGCCCGCATGTCGCGGCGGCGCTGTCGGGAGCGGGCGGCTACCCGGCCCCGCCGCCCGTGACGGCGACCAGGGCGGCGCCGACTGCCACGACACCGGCCGCCGCGACGGCCGGGACGCCGCCGGCCCCGCCGGCGCCGGCCACCACGGTCGCCGAGCAGGCCGCGCCGGCCGCGCTCACCGCCACCGACCCGAGCCGCGCCTCCGAGCTCTTCTCCGCCCCCGGCACCAATGCCGGCGGCCTGTTCGGCCGGCGGGGGTAGGGCGCGCGTCCGCGGCGGACCCGCTGCGCCCTCCGCCGAGCGCCGCGGACGGTCTCGCTCCGTTAACAATTCGGCAACGAACGCAAAGATTTATGGTGAACCCTTTGTTAAGGGCGCGCCGGTAGGCTGAGGTCTGTCGGGACTCGCCGGCCGTGTGGCCGGTTCCGGCCGGATCCCTCGAGAATTGTCCGTGCCGCCCTCCGTCGCGTTCGGGAAGTGACATGATCGTACGCCAGTTCCTGCAGTGGGTCCGTACCGCGCCCGCCGGCGAGCGGGCCGAGGCGACCAGCGCGCTCGCCCGCGCCTACCTCTATTCCGACCTGCCGGACGACGAGCGCGCCGCCATCGAGGGCGTGCTGGTGATGCTGGCCGACGACGTCTCGCCGCTGGTGCGCGCGGCGCTCGCCGGCGCGCTGGCGCCGAGCGCGGAGGCGCCCGCCACCGTCGTCCACATGCTGGCGCACGACCGCCCCGACATCGCCGCCGTGGTGCTGGCGCGCTCGCCGCTGTTCATCGACGCCGAGCTGGTCGATCTCGTCGCCACCGGCGGCGACACCGTGCAGGCGGCGATCGCCGGCCGCATGCCGCTGCCGCGGCCCGTCGCCGCCGCCATCGCGGAGGTGGCGACCGCCGAGGCGTGCCTGGTGCTGGTCGAGAACCCGCAGGCCGCGATCGCGCGGCTGTCGTTCGACCGGATGATCGAGCGCTTCGGCCATCTCGGCGCGATGCGCGAGGCGCTGCTCGCCCGGCCCGACCTGCCGGTGGAGAGCCGCCAGGCGCTGATCGCGCGCCTCTCGGCGACGCTCGCCGCCTTCGTCTCCGGCCGCGCCTGGATGAACGACAGACATGCCGAGACGGCCGCCCGCGAGGCCTGCGAGAAGGCGACGGTCGCGCTCGCCGCCGAGGTCGGCGAGGAGGCGGCGGGCCCGCTGGTCCGCCACCTGCGCGTCACCGGCCAGCTCACCGCCGGCCTGGTGCTGCGGGCGCTGCTGTCCGGCAACATCGCGCTGTTCGAGGAGGCGCTGGCGGAGCTCGCCGGGCTGCCGCTGCGGCGCGTCCGCCTGCTGATGTACGACCGCACCGGCGTCGGCTTCCGGGCCGTGTTCTCGCGCGCCGGCCTGCCGGCCTCGACCTTCCCGGCGTTCCGCTTCGCCCTGGAGGCGTGGCGCGAGGGGCCCGATCTCGACGGCTCGGCACGGCTGCACCGCCGCATGGTCGAGCGCGTGCTGACCGCCTGCGGCCAGTCCGACGTCGGCGAGGTCGAGCCGCTGCTCGCGCTGCTGCGCCGCTTCGCCGCCGAGGCCGCCCGCGAGGAGGCGCTGATCGCCTGCGAGAAGCTGGAGCAGGAGGTCGTCGCCGAGCTGATGCGGATCCGGATGGCGGCGTAGGCCGGTTGCGGAATCGAAGTCGTCCGGGGGAGGGGGAAGGCGCGGTCCGCGCCCGGCCCGCCTTCGTTACGGTCCGCCCTGCGCTACGGCCCGTCGGCGCGCGGCACGGTCGGCGGGCTCAGCACCTCGTCGTCGTCGGGCAGGCGGCCGCCGTTCTCGCTCTTGAGGAACGCGTCGACGATCTCGCGCAGCCGCGCCGTCAGCGCGTCGGCGACGATCTCGGCCCGGGTGGTGCCGTGCTCGCGCACGATCGCCCGCACCGCGTCGACGTGCTGGTCGACGAGGGTGAGGGGGATGCGGCGGGTGTCGGTGGTGCGCTCGATCAGCCGGCACAGGCTCGCCGCCGCCGTGGCGGCGCGCGGGAAGCCGAAGGTCGCGGCCTCGCCCTTGATGTCGTGGGCGGCGTGATAGAGCGCCTGCCGCGTCTCGGCGTCGAAGCCCTTCGCCCGCACCGCCTTGCGCGCCGTGTCGAGGCGCTCGCACTCGCTGTCCATCCAGCCGGCGAACTCGCCCGAGAGCGCGGCCAGCGCCCGCTCGGCGTCGGCGACCGGATCCGGCAGGCCCTCGGCGGAGTTGCGGGCCCACGCCTTGCGCAGCAGGTTCTTCGGCACGATCACGGCGTGGTCGCCGAAATTGGTGACCTTCGGAGCGTCCGGCTTGCCGGTCTTCCTGCCGCCCCGTCGACCGGAGGTCATCGCAAATCCCCGCTCACTCGCTGATCTTGACGCGCTCGAGCAGCGCCTGCTGCGGGATGATCTCGGCCTTGGCCGTTCCCTTGCGGCGCTCGACGCCGACATAGTTCGGATTCACCAGCCGCCGCCGGTCCGGCCCGAAGAAGGTCTTGGTCTTGATGAACGGGCGCGGGTTGACGACGACGGTGAGGACGCGCTGGTAGAGCGCGTTGGCCGAGATCGGCTTGACCAGGAACTCGGTGACGCCGCAATCGCGCGCCGCCATCACGCGCTTCTTCTCCGAGTGGCCGGTCAGCATGATGATCGGCACGAACGGATTGGCGTTGGCGCCCGGCTGGCGGATCATCTGGGTGAGCTCGAGGCCGTCGAAGATCGGCATCGCCCAGTCGGTGATCACGATGTCCGGGATGTTGTGGGTGAAGGCCTCGAGTCCGGCGGCGCCGTCCTCGGCCTCGTACACCTCGCGCGAGCCGAATCCGTGCAGCAGCGTGCGCAGGATGCGGCGCATGTGCGCGTTGTCGTCGATCAGGAGAAACCGCAGCCGGTTGAAGTCGATGCGGATCATGGCTCACGCGCACGGAACAGAGGTCCAGAAGTCGCGGCGATCCTGACGCGGAAGATTTAAGGAAGGGTTTAGGTTAATCCGGCGCGGCCCGGGGCTGCGGCGGCATCTGGGCGCGCCCCGCCGACGCGGGCCGCGCGGCGGTCGCCTCAGTGGCTGAACTGCTCGCGCAGAATCCGCTCGTCGAGGCTGTGGCCGGGGTCGAACAGCATCAGCATGTCGATGGCGTGGTCCATGCGGATGTCGACATGCTTCACCGAGCGCACCTCGTCGTGGTCGGCGACGGCGGCGACCGGGCGCTTGTCGGCCTCCAGCACCTCGATGGTGACCACGGCGGTGTCGGGCAGCAGCGCGCCGCGCCAGCGCCGCGGCCGGAACGGGCTGATCGGGGTGAGCGCCAGGAGCGGCGAGCCGATCGGGATGATCGGGCCGCCGGTCGAGAGATTGTAGGCGGTGGAGCCGGCCGGCGTCGCCACCATGATGCCGTCGGCGGTGAGCTCGCGCAGCCGCTGCTTGCCGTCGACCATCACGTCGAGGCGGGCCGCCTGATAGGTCTGGCGGAACAGCGACACCTCGTTGATGGCGCGGTACTCGTGGCCTTGGCCGGCGAAGTCGAGCGCGCGCATCACCAGCGGATGGATGACGGTCGCCTCGGCGGCGTGCAGCCGCTCCTTGAGGCCGTGCTCGTGGTACTCGTTCATCAGGAAGCCGACGGTGCCGCGATGCATGCCGTAGATCGGCTTGCCGGTGCTCATGAAGACGTGCAGGGTCTTGAGCATCAGGCCGTCGCCGCCCAGCGCGACGATGACGTCGGCGTCCTCGGGCTCGGCGTTGCCGTAGCGCTTCGCCAGCCGCTCCAGGGCGGCGTGTGCCTCGGGCGTCTGGCTCGCCACGAAGGCGATCCGCTCGATCTCGGCGGGCAGGCGGGTCATGCGCGGCTCGTGCGGCAGCTGGTGCGGTCCAGGCGCCGCACCGCCGCCGGCGAGAAGGAGTGGCGATGGAACGCGTGGTGTTCGTCTATACGACGTTTCCGGGGCTTGTCGAGGCGGAGGAGACCGGACGGGCCCTGCTGGAGGCGCGGCTCGCCGCCTGCGTCAACATCCTGCCCGGCATGGTCTCGCTCTACCGCTGGGAGGGGGCGATCGAGCGGGCCGAGGAGGTGGTGATGGTCGTCAAGACCCGCGCCTCGCTCGCCGAGCCGGTGCGCGCCGCCGTGAAGGAGCGCCATTCCTACACGACGCCGGCGATCCTGGTGCTGCCGATCGAGAGTGTCGACCACACGTATCTCTCCTGGCTGCTCGCCGAGACCGAGCAGGACGACAAAGCCGACTGAGCCGCGCGACCTCTTTGGCGCAGCATCGCCCCTGGCTCCGCTCGTCCCCGCTGGCGCGCGGATGAGCGGAGGAGGGGGCGGCTTCGGCCGGCCCCGCTCGACGGTCGGCCTCGGGGTGTGTACGGCGGGCAACACCTGCCCGCCTAATGCGTCCGGGTCGGGAGCTGTACGCTTGACGCTCGGGGGGCGTGCGCCCGAATGTGACGCCGTGCTGGTTCTCCGCGGGCGACCGCGGAGAGGAAAGAGGGAACACGGGACGCGGCTCCGGCCGCGAAGCCGTGGCTGGTCCCGCAACTGTGAGCGGCGAGCCGCATCCGACACGGCCACTGGGAAACCGGGAAGGCCGGATGCAGCGACGACCCGCGAGCCAGGAGACCTGCCGGCACGGTCACCCAACCGGTGGGCGGGAAGCCCCATACGGAGCGGTCTTTCGCAGCGGTGACACCGTGACCGGCGCGGGGACCGCAATGCGCGTACGTCTCTTCGAGCAGCAGCACGTCGAACGGCCCGTCCGGCCGCTCGGGCGTTCTTCGCGTCGGCTCATGCAGCACCAACCGCATGACGCTTCAGCGAAGGACGACCGGAATGATTCGTCTCGACCGATACACCCCTAGGGCGGCCCGCGCCGCCGGCCTCGGAATGCTGCTGGGCAGCAGCGCACTGATCGGCAGCAGCGCGCTGCTCTGCGGCGCCGCGCTCGCCCAGCAGGCGACCACGACCGAGGCGACGCTGCCCGACCTCTACGTCACCGCGACGCGTCTCGACGGCGGCTCCGGCGGCATCGCCGGAGCGTCGACCACGGTCGTCACGGCCGAGGAGATCGAGCGGTCGCCCGAGCAGACCATTCCCGGAATCCTCTCGCGCGTGCCGGGCGTCCAGGTTAGCAACATGTACGGCGGCGTGAACGGCGCGCGGTCCACGGTCGACCTGCGCGGCTTCGGCGCCACCGGCATGTCGAACACCCTGGTGCTCGTCAACGGCCGCCGCGTCGACGTCCCCGACCAGCAGGGCTTCGACTGGGGCTCGATCCCGCTCAACAGCATCGAGCGGATCGAGGTCACGCGCGGCAACAGCGGCGCGGTGCTGTACGGCGACGGCGCGGTCGGCGGCGTCATCAACATCGTCACCAAGGCCGGGGCGGGGGCGACGCCGAGCGCCCGGGTCGAGACGGCGTTCGGCTCCTACGGGCAGGTCGAGGGCCGCGCGTCGGCGACGATGGCGAGCGGCGCGCACGCGCTCGCGCTGTACGGCAACGCCGTCCGCTCCGACGGCTATCGCGACAACAACGCCTATCACCAGACCAACGCCGTCGCCGACTATCGCTACACGCGGGAGTGGGGGAGCTTCTATCTCACCGCGACGGGCAGCGACCAGCATCTCGGCTATCCGGGCGCCCGCCGCGTCGACCCGTGGAACGGCGTCAACCAGCTCGGCACCGACCGGCGCGGCACCGACACGCCCTACGACTACGGCAACCAGCAGCAGGCGAGCGCCACGGCCGGCCTGACCTACGATCTGCTGCCGGGGATCGAGCTGATCCTCGACGGCGGCGTGCGGGCCAGGAAGCAGCAGGCGGGCTTCTTCGTCTCCTGCTTCGACTACACGTCCAACGTCTCCGTCCCGGGATGCGCGCGCACGCCGACCAGCTACATCGACTCGACGCTGGTCACCTCGTCGGTGACGCCGCGCCTGCGCGTCGACACCAGCGTGCTCGGCGTGCCGTGGAAGGCGACCATCGGGGTCGACTACTACTACACGGACTACGGGTCGCCGCGGAGCTACTTCGAAGGCGCCGCGCCGATCCACACCTACGATCTCGCGCAGACCTCGCTCGCCGCCTACGCGATGAACACCGTCACGGTGCTGCCGAGCACCGACCTGTCCTTCGGCGGGCGCGTGCAGCGGACCCGCGTCACCGCGACCGACAGCCTGAACACCGCGGCGCCCGGCTACTATGTCTGCGACCCGGTGTGGGGCTGCTACGCCAACGACCGGCCGCAGGCGAGCCCGCTCGACCAGACGCAGACCAACCACGCCTATCATCTCGGCTTCGAGCACCGGTTCAACACGATGCTGACCCTGTTCGGACGCACGGCCCAGAGCTTCCGGGTGCCGAACGTCGACGAGCGGGTCGGCAGCTCGCCCTACTACGCGGTGGGGAACTTCGACCTGGAGACCCAGACCTCCTACGACTACGAGGGCGGGATCCGCGTGTCCGCCGGCCCGCTGTGGATGCAGTGGAGCGTCTACGACATGTATCTCGACAACGAGATCTTCTACAGCCCGGCCACCTTCACCAACATCAATCTCGATCCGACCCGGCGCTACGGCACCGAGGCGATGGCGACGTTCCAGCTCAACGAGGCGGTCAAGCTCAAGGCCGGCGTCGCCTACACGCGCGCCGTGTTCCGCGAGGGCGACTACGCCGGCAACGACGTGCCGCTGGTGTCGCGCAACACCGCGAGCGCCGGCGTCGTCTGGTCGATCCTCGACAAGCGCCTCGTGTTCAACGGCGACGTCCGCTACGTCGGCTCGCGCCGCATGGACAACGACTCGGCCAACCGTCAGCCGCTGATCCCGTCGGTGGTGCTGGTCGACGTCAAGCTGGGCGGCGAGTGGGACCGTTACTTCTGGTCGGTCGCCGTGCAGAACCTGTTCGACGAGGATTATTTCGACTACGCGATCGCCTCGGCCTCGACGATCGGGATCTACAACGCCTATCCGCTCGCCGGCCGCACCTTCCTGGTGCGGGCCGGGGCGAATTTCTGACCGCGGACGGCTGCTCGGTCAGGCGGCCTCGCCGCTCTGCCTTGCTTCCCTCTCCCCTCGCGGGAGAGGGTGGCTCGGACCGAAGGTCCGAGACGGGTGAGGGGGCGGTCCGCAAGCTCCGAGCCCGCGGCGGCCCCCCTCACCCCGGCCGCGCACGTCGTGCGCGCCCGACCCTCTCCCGCTAGGGGGAAGGGTCGGCGACGCGGCTCGTCGTGCCGCTATGCCACGCCCTCCAGCTTGGCGCGCTCGCGCACCATCTGGACGACGGCGAGGTTGTCGACCTTGCCGGAGCCGAGCAGAGGCATCGTCTCGACATGGACGATCTCGGCCGGGATCAGCATCTCGGAGGCGCCGCGCCTGCGGGCGAAGGCGATGAAGTCGGACCGGCTGGCGCCCTTCTGGGTGGTCAGCATGATCAGCTTCTCGCCCTTGCGGGCGTCCGGCACGGTGGCGACCGCGTGCAGGGCGTCCGGCCACAGGTCGGACGCGATCGTTTCCACCGCGGCGAGCGAGATCATCTCGCCGCCGACCTTGGCGAAGCGCTTGGCCCGGCCCTTGATCGTCACGTAGCCGTCGGCGTCGATGGCGACGATGTCGCCGGTGTCGTGCCAGCCCTCGTGCGGCGGCTCGATCACGCCGGGATTGTCGACCTTGAGATACCCGACCATCACGTTGGGGCCGCGGATGAACAGCCGGCCGCCCTCGTCGACGCCAGGGACCGCGTCGAGCCGCGCCTCGATGCCCGGGAACAACCGGCCGACCGTGCCGAACTTGTTGAACATCGGCGTGTTGAGGGCGATCACGGGCGCCGCCTCGGTGACGCCGTAGCCCTCGAGGATGCGCACGCCGAACTTCTCCATGTAGGTCTTGCGGGTCGCCTCCTTCACCGCCTCGGCGCCGGCGAAGATGTAGCGCAGCGACCGCAGGTCGTAGGGATTGGCGGTGCGGGCGTAGCCGTTGAGGAAGGTGTCGGTGCCGAACATGATGGTCGCGTTGGTCGCGTAGACCAGCTCGGGCACCAGCCGGTAGTGCAGGGGCGAGGGATAGAGATAGACGTGCACGCCGTTGACCAGCGGCAGGATGAACCCCGCCGTCAGGCCGAAGGCGTGGAACACCGGCAGCACGTTGAACAGCTTGTCCGAGTAGCCGAAGTCGACGATCGCCTTGGCCTGGGCGGCGTTGGACAGCACGTTGCGGTGCGACAGCACGACGCCCTTCGGCACGCCCTCCGAGCCGGACGTGAACAGCACCGCGGCCGGATCGGTCGGCTGGCGGGCGACCATCGGCTTCTGGAACTCGCGCAGGCCGCGGAGCTTGTCGAGCGTCGTCACGGTCGGCCGCACGTCCTCCAGCCAGACGATGCGGTAGTCGGGCTTGAGCGCCGCGATCACCGGGCCGAGCCGCCCCTTCTCGATGAAGGTGCGCGACGTCACCACGGTGGTCAGGCCGGCCGCCTTGCAGGCCGCCCTGATGTTGGTCGGCCCGGCCGAGAAGTTGAGGATCGCCGGCACGCGGCCCGCCCACATCAGGCCGAGCAGCGTCACGGCGGCGCCGTTGGCGTTGGGCAGCAGCACGCCGATATACTCGCCCGGACCCGCATAGGCGCTCAGCTTGCGGCCCAGCACGGCGGCGCCGACCAGCATCCGCTTGTAGGAGAGGGCGCCCGACACCGGATCCTCGATGGCGATGCGGCCCATGCCGTGGAACTGGGCGGCGTGCACCATCGCCTCGGGCACCGTCACGTCCATCTCGGTGGTGCGGAAGATGAGGTCCGACATCACCCGGTAGAGCGCCGCGCCGGCGGCGACGCGCCGCTTCTTTCCGCGCAGCTCCTCGGGCACCGAGATCCGGACCGGCGGCAGGATGGTCAGCGAGATCTTCGGGAACCAGCGGCGGCGGACCTGGTGGTCCTTCAGCCGCGAGAACGGCGTCTGCTCCAGCCCCTTGATGCGCACCGGCAGCACCATGGCGCCCGACTTGTCGGCGATCAGCCCGGCGCCGTCGTAGATCTTCATCAGGCTCCCGGTGACCGTGATGCGGCCCTCGGGGAAGATGATCAGGCTCTCGCCGCCCTGCACGGCGTGGATGAGCTGGCGGGTGCCCCACGGATTGGTCGGGTCGATCGGCATGGCGCGGGTGAAGCGCAGGAACGGCTTCACCCACCAGCGCTCGGCGATGTGGCAGTCGATCGCGAACACCGGGTCCTTGGGCAGCACCGAGAGCGCGAAGGGCGCGTCCAGGAAGCTGACATGGTTGAGCGCGATGATGGCGTTCGACCCGGCCTTCTCGAGGTTCTCGAGCCCGTGCACCTCGGCCCGGAAGAAGGCGCGGAACACGGTGGAGAGGAAGTCGCGCACCGGGTTGGTCGGCAGCGTCTTGAAGATCGCCCAGCCGACCACGAGATTGGCGGCGCCGAGCAGGATGAACAGCATCGACGGCGCCAGCCCGGCGAGCTGCAGCAGCGCGACGAACAGGCCGGCCGCCACCATGAAGGCGGCGTTGAGCACGTTGTTGGCGGCGATCACCCGGGCGCGGTGGTCGGGCCCGGCCCAGGCCTGCATGGCCGAGAAGGCCGGCACGATGAACAGGCCGCCGGCGACCGCCATGCCGAACAGGTCGAAGCCGACATGCAGGCCGCGCACCGAGCCGAGCACCTCGCCGATGCCGCGCCCCGTCACCGGGCTCGCGACGCCCGACATCCACCATCCGAGGTCGATGCACAGGATGCCGAGCAGCGCCGCGCCCAGCACGGTCGGCAAGAGCACGATGCGGCCCGAGGCGAGCCAGGCGGCGAGCGCCGAGCCGGCCGCGATGCCGATCGAGAACACCGCGAGATAGACCGTGATCACCTCCTCGGCGGCGCCGAGCGTGGTCTTGATCAGCGGCGGCATCAGGGAGAGCGCGATGGCGCCGGTGAGCCAGAACCAGCTCACCACCAGGGCGGCCCACCACAGCCGCCGGTCGGCCCTCAGCTCGCCCATCAGGCGGGTGGTCGAGCGGACGATGTTGGGATCGATCCGCAGGGTCGGCGCGCCCTGGCCGGTGCGCGGGATCAGCAGCGCGGCGAGCCAGCACAGGATGGCGACCACCATCATCAGGCCGGCGAAGGAGGCCGGGTCGCCGCCGTCCTTGGCGGCGAGGCCGCCCACGATGGTGCCGAGCAGGATCGCCAGGAAGGTCGCGGCCTCGACCAGCGCGTTGCCGGCGGGCAGCTCGGAGCGCTCCAGATGGTCGGGCAGGATGCCGTACTTGATCGGCCCGAACAGCGCCGCGATCACCCCGACCAGGAACAGCGCGACGAACAGCAGCGCGATCGAGTGCAGCCAGAAGCCCAGCACGGCGAACAGCGCCACCGGGATCTCGGCGAGCTTCAGCCAGCGCGCCACGATCGCCTTGTCGTAGCGGTCGGCGATCTCGCCGCCGATCGCCGACAGCACGAAGAACGGGAAGATCAGGGTGGCGCCGGCGAGCGTGATCAGGGCCTCCGAGTTGGAGCCCGTCATCCGGTAGAGGATCAGGAAGACCAGCGAGTTCTTGAGGAAGTTGTCGTTGAAGGCACTGAAGAACTGGCACCAGAACAGGGGCGCGAACCGTCGGGTGGTCATCAGGTGCGAGAACATCGGCGGTCCTGTGCGATGGCCCGGCCGACGGTCGGCGGCGGCCGGGCTCTTGATCGGGGCCGTGGAGTTAGCCGGGTTTTACGGCGTTCGGCAATACCGCGGCGTAGCGCGAGGACATGGAGCGCCGATGTCGCCGACCGGAAGGCCCGGCGCCGTGCGCGGCGCCGCGGCTGCCCCGCGGCGACGGGGCGGCGGCCCGACCGTTCCGCTCAGCGGAATGAGCCTGCCGGGCTCGCCGCCGCATCCCGATGCGCGACGCGTCGACACGTTTCTCTCGGGTTGCATCGCTTTCGCGTCGATGTCATGCCCCGGGCACGCGACCATCATGCCCTCGGTCGCACCAACGGGCTCGCCGCGGGACGGGGACGGCCCGGGACGGGCACACCCCGGGAGAGGCGCTGCGCGACAGGCACGCGAACAGGATGCACGGACGATCGGGAGCGAATGGCGCGGAGGGCCGAATGGCGCGATGCGACGCCGCGGCAGGCCGGGCGGCCTGCCGGACCGACGTCGATCGTCGTGTGGCGTGGCCTGCCGTCAGGCCGCTTCGGCGCACTGCGGAACGCAGTGCAACTCGCCGAGCTCCGGCTGGAACTTGACCCAGGTGCTGAACCCGGTTCCGCAGGCCTCGCAGGTCCACATGTGCCGCACGACGCGGTCGGCGATGTGGTGGGACTCGTCGGGCGCGACGAGCAGATAGGAGCATCGCGGGCAGTGCTGCTTTCCGAAGAGTGGCCTCTCGGGCCCCCGCACCTCGAGGCCGCCGCTGTTCATCATGATCTTCCTCCCTGTCGACCGCCGGCGGTGGCGCGGCCACGGCACCGGCATCCGTATCGCGGCTCGAGGGTGCCGCACGGACACAGTACGGATTCCGGCCCGGCGCCTGAGGCGACGACCGAAATCCCCCGTAGCGTTGCCATTTTTTTGGAAGACTGCCAGCCGAGGCGATGTTCGACTGCAGCTTGGACTTTAGTCTAACAGATGAGCCGGGGATTGTGCCAGCAAGAAATCACTGGTGAACGCGGAAATCTGCTCTCGATCGTCGCAGCGGGCTAGTATCAGGTGCTTGCTGCAATGCAGTTTTTCGTCGCGTTGCCACGACGAGCCGGCGGTCCGGCGGGCTCACGAAACCTTATTACCACTTACTGAGAGATGCGGATAACGCTCGGCGCCGCCGGCCGCCAGATCTTCGGTCACCGGAACCTTGTGGTCGAGCCCCAGGATGGCGCCGCGCCGGCTGCCCGAGATCACGTTGTTGGCGACGAGGGTGCTGCGGGCGCCCGGCACCACGGTCACGCCGATGCCGATGCCGCACTCGCGCACCACGTTGCCGGTGAGGGCGACGTCGCGCAGGTAGCGCCCCCAGCCGGCCGCGATGCCGACCGCCGTCGCCCGCTCGACCACGTTGCCGGTGACGGCCGTGTCGGCCTCGACCGAGATGCCCACCCCGAGCAGGAACTCGGGGTCCGGATTGACCGGGCCGGGGGCGAGGTTGCGCAGGATGTTGCCCTGGACGACGGCGACCCGTCCGCCGCTGGCGTAGTTGGCCACCGAGACGCCCATCTGGGCGCCGTCGACGATGTTGCCGGCGATCACGGCGGCCTCGAACTCGAACTCGGAATAGAGCGCCGTCTCGCCGACCCGGGTGACCGTGTTGCCGACGATCTGCAGATTGGAGGCGGAGTTGCCGCGCACACCGGAAAAGGCGCAGTCGGCGATGCGGTTGCCGCGCACGATCACGCCGTTGGCCCGGAACACGTTGATGGCGTTGCCGAACTGGCCGGTGCCGCCGGACCGGTTGCGGATCCCGGTGAGGCGGTTGTCGACCACCAGCGTGCCGTCCTCGCCGGCTTCGAAGCGCAGCACCTGGATGCCGGCGTTGCCGGCGCCGGCGATCACGTTGCGGGCGATCACCAGACCGCGGCTGTCGCGGGCCTGGATCGCGACGTCGCCGGCATCGGCGATGCGGGTGTCGGCGACCGTGCCGGCGCAGGCGTAGAGATAGGCCGCGGTGCCGTCGGCGCCGGCGATCGTGCAGTCGGTCACGGCGAGCGCGTCGACCCGCTCGCAATGGAGGAGGGCGCGGTTCTCCGGCAGCGGCCGGCCGTTGCCGTCGAGCACCAGGCCGTCGAGCGCGACGCGCCCGACCCGGTCGGCGGAGAGCAGCGAGGCGCCGCCGAGAAACACGAGCTTCACCGCGCCGGGCGTCCCGACCAGCCGGGCGCCGTCGGGCAGCCGCACGCCGCCGACCCTGTAGACGCCGGGCGGCAGCGCCAGCGGCGCGCCGGTCGCGGCCGTCCGGTCGAGGGCGCGCTGGAGCACGAAGGTCTGGTCGTCGGGGCTGCCGGGGCGCAGCCCGAGCGTCGCCGCGTCGACGCCGAAGGCGGAAACCGGTCCGCCCCCGGCGGCTCTGGGGGGGCGCGGCTGGGCGGCGGCGGGCGCTCCGGCGATCGTCAGGCCGGCGACGCCGGCGAGCCCGCCCAGGAGGGCGCGGCGGAGCGGGTCGGGCGGCGGCTGGTGCGGCATCCCGACAGCATAGCCGCCCCGGGTTGCGAATAGCTACCCGGCGCGCCCGCGTCGCCGGTCGCGCGGGCTCAGCCGCGTGCCGCCGGGGCCCACAGGCTCGGACCGGCGCGGAGATACTGGGGCGGGCGGCGGGTCTCGGCGCCCAGCGCGCGGGCGGCGTGCCAGCCCCAGTGCGGATCGTCCAACATGGCGCGGGCGAGCGCCACCATGTCGGCCTTGCCCTCGGCGACGATCGCGTCCGCCTGCTTCGGATCGACGATCAAGCCGACCGCCCGGGTGGTCAGGCCGGTCGCGTGGCGCACCGCCTCGGCGAGCGGCACGTTGTAGCCGGGCGTGGTCGGGTTGCGCGCGTCGGCGGTGAGGCCGCCCGAGGAGACGTCCACATAGTCGTAGCCGATGTCCTTCAGGGCACGGGCGAAGACGATCGCCTCGTCGATGTCGATGCCGCCGTCGAGCCAGTCGCTGCCGGTGATGCGGGCGCCGAGCGCCACGTCGCGCGGTACGCTCGCCCGCACCGCCTGGGCGATCGCGAGCGGAAACCGCATGCGGTTCTCGCGCGAGCCGCCATAGGCGTCGGTGCGCCGGTTGGAGACCGCCGACAGGAAGGCGTGGACCAGGTAGCCGTGGGCGGCGTGCAGCTCGACCGCGTCGAAGCCGATCCGCACCGCCCGCGTCGCTGCCTGGGCGAAGGCGGCGACGACCCGCTCCATGTCGTCCTCGGTCATCGCCTGGGGGACGTGCCAGCCCGGCCCGAAGGGCAGCGGCGAGGCGGCCTCGGTCGGCCAGGCGTCCTGGTCGGCACCGAGCGCCTTGCCGCCCTCCCAGGGCCGCTGCGACGACGCCTTCCGGCCGGCATGGGCGAGCTGGACGCCGAGTCGGGCGGTGCCGATCCGCCGGCAGTGGGCGACGACGCGGGCGAGCGCCGCCTCGCAGGCGTCGGAGTACAGGCCGAGGCAGCCATGGGTGATGCGGCCGCGCCGCTCCACATGGGTGGCCTCGACGACGACCAGGCCGGCGCCCGAGTTCGCCAGCATGCCGAGATGCGTCATGTGCCAGTCGGAGGCGCAGCCGTCGTCGCCGCTGTACTGGCACATGGGCGCGACGACGATCCGGTTGTCGAAGGTCCGGCCGGCGATCTCGAGGGGGGTGAACAGGGCACTGGTCATGGGGGTGAACTCGATCGGGGTAAGGGCATGCGAAGAGGGCCGCACCGGCGGCGCGGCCCTCTGGTAGCACAGGCGCCGGCCGTCCCGGCAAGCGGCGCGGCGTCGACCGCTCCGGCGGTCAGAACGGAACGCCGATGCTGCCGCCCATGCCGCCGCCGCCGAGGCTGGGCCGCATGCTCGGTCCGCCGCCGCTCCCGCGGCCGCGGCCCTCGCCGCGCAGCTCCTCGGCCGTGACCCGGCAGTCGCCGTTGTGGTCGAAGCGGGCGAACAGCGGGCTCTTGCGCTCGATGAACTCGGCGCGGGCGATGCGGCCGTCGCGGTTGTCGTCGAAGTAGCCGAACTCGGCGTTCTTGAACGACGGGTCGGCGCGGCGGATGCCGTCGAACTCCTTGCCGTCGACATAGCCGTCGCGGTTGAGGTCGGCGGTGTTGAAGATCCGGGTGGCGTACTGTTTCCACTCGTCGCAGGTGAACACGCCGTCGCGGTTGGCGTCCCAGGCGGGCGCCGACTGGCGGACCGGATCGGTGCCGGGCCGGTTGATCGCGCGGATGTCGGGCGGCGGCCGCTCGCCGACGCCGGGCAGGCCGGGGGCGCCGCCGGACGACTGGGCCGAAGCGGCCGTGGCGGTCGCCAGGCACATCAAGGTCGCAAGCACGTATCGCATGAAAGATCTCTCCCGCCCGTCGGGGCCGACTGACGCCGCCAAGGCGGCAGCAGTTTGGCGAAATCCCGGCCGCCACCCCGGGCAGCCCGCGTGCAGCGAGCCCGGCCGGGGCCGCCGGGTCGCGGGTGTCAAGCTGGCGCGACATCTCGGATCATTCCCAGCTTGACAACCCGGCGGCCGGAAGCGCGAGGATCCCGGTGCCCGCCGGCAGGATCCTGCGCCGGCGACGGCGCGATGGGACGACCAGATGATCCGCTTGATCTCCTTCTTCTTCACCGTCGGCGCCTCCGCCTTCGGCGCGGCGCTCGTCGCCATTCAGGGCCTGATGTTCATCCGCGGCGACGGCGGCAACGCCCTGGTGCTCGGCGCCGCGCTGGTGGCCATGGTGGTGGGGCTGGTCGGCCTGCGGGCCGACATCCGCCGCAGCAAGGCCGCCGCCGAGGCGATGCGGGAGGGCCGCTTCCCCGACCAGTGGGCGCCGCCGCGCGGCACGCCGAAGCGCAACGCACCGGTGGCCCGGGCCGTCCAGCTCGCCGCCGTGCCGGCCGATCCGGTGCCGGTGGTCCCGGCCTCGGGCGGCGCGCCGATCGCCGACATCCTGGCGGCCGAACGAGCCCGCACCGACGCGTTCTGGCGCGACGGGGTGGCGCGGCTCGCGGCCGAGGCCGAGGCACACGGGATCGGCGACGGCAGCGCCGTGCTGCTCGACCTCGCCGCCCGCGATCTCGCCCGCACGCTCGGCGCGCGCCCGGTGGCCCGCATCCTTCGCGAGGCGTCGGACCGCTACGCCGCCGAGGCGGAGGCGCCGATGCGCGACGCCGGCGCCGCCTGAGCCGGTCCGCCCGTCCGCGCCGGGCCGCACCTGGCCACCGCGCCCGATGCGGCCGGTGACTCCGTCACAGACCGGGGCCCGGCTTCGCGCCATGCTGCCTGCTGGGCCGGACGACAACCCTCCGGCGAGACGGAGGCGCGGATGGTCGTCACGGTGAGAGCCCTCGTGGTCGCGGCGGCGGCGGTCGCGGCCGTCGCGTTGTTCCTGGCGGCCGAGCGCGAGCGGGCGGCGCGCGAGACGCGGCTCGCCGCCGAGGCCGGCAGGGTCGCGGCCGACTACGGCGCGACGCTGCTCGGCGCCGTGAAGGGCGCCATCGAGACCTCCGGCCTGGTCGGCGCCATCGGGTTCTGCAAGGAGCAGGCCCCGGCGATCGCCGCCGAGCAGTCGCAGCGCACCGGCTGGCGGATCGCCCGCACCAGCCTGAAGCCGCGCAATCCGGCCTCCGCCCCCGACGACTTCGAGCGCGCCGCCATGGCGGACTTCGCGGCCCGCATCGCCCAGGGCGAGGCGGTCGCCGCCCAGATGCGCAGCGCCACCGTGGAGACCGCGGAGGGGCCGCTGTTCCGCTTCGTCAAGGCGATTCCGACCGGCGAGCCCTGCCTCGCCTGCCACGGCGCCACGCTGAAGCCCGACGTCGCCGCCGCCCTGAAGCAGCTCTATCCCGAGGACACCGCCACCGGCTTCAAGGCCGGCGACATGCGGGGCGTGTTCACGCTCGCCCGCCGACCGTAGGATGTCACCGCATGCCGGGCCGCCGCTCGGGCGGCGCCGGCCAGCGGGGGCGCCATGACGGTCTCGTACGACTTCTCCGGCCGCCGGGCCGTGATCACGGGCGGGGCGCGCGGTCTCGGACGCGGCGTCGCCGAGCGGCTGCGCGCCGCCGGGGCCACCGTGGAGGCATGGGACGTCGACCCGGTGCCGGTCGAGGGCATCGTCCCGGTCGGCGTCGACGTCACCTCGGCCCACCAGGTCGCCGCCGCGACCGCCCGGGCCGTGGCGGCCGGCGGCATCGACATGCTGGTGCTCGCCGCAGGCTATGGCGGCACCCGCCGGCCGGTCGAGGCGGTGACCGAATCCGAATGGCGCCAGGTGATCGACGTGACGCTCACCGGCGTCTTCCAGGTGTGTCGCGCCGTGGTGCCGCACATGCGGCGGGCCGGCCGCGGCCGCATCGTCACGGTCGCCTCGCTGGCCGCCAAGGAGGGCCGCGCCGGGCTCGCCGCCTTCTCGGCGGCCAGCGCCGGCATCGTCGCCTTCACCAAGGCGCTCGGCCGCGAGCTCGCCGACACGCCGGTGCGGGCCAACTGCATCGCCCCGGCCGGGATCGACACCGAGTTCGTCCGCGCCATGGCGCCGGCCGTGGTCGAGGCCATGGTGGCGCGCAGCCCGATGAAGCGCCTCGGCGACGTCGCCGAGTTCGCCGAGCTGGTCGCTTGGCTGTGCTCGGACGCCTGCAGCTACAACAGCGGCGCCGTGTTCGATCTCTCCGGCGGGCAGGCGAGCTTCTGAGCGGCCGCCACGTGCCGACCGCGCGCGAGCCTGAGGCCTGCCGTGGCGGTGCCGCCCGTCCGGCCGACCTCTTTCGATAATCTTGACGTCCGACGGAACCGGCCGCGCTCTCCGCAGTTGTAGTCGGGAGTTCGGCCCGGTCCGAGGGGGACACGCCGTCTTCCCTCGCGTTCTCGACCGGCCGCAGTGTTCTCGCGGACCCACGCCGATCCCGTCCGGCCACAGGGCCCGACGGCGGCGCCTATGCACGGGAGGTGGACCATGAAGACCCTGACCCTTCTGCTCACGCTGGCCGGTCTCGGCATCGGTGCCGCGAACGCCGAGACGCTGGACGTGCGCCAGCTCATCGATCAGCGCTGGATGGCGGCGGCGCCGACCGGCGAGAGCTGGACCTGCCCGACCGCCGACGCCGCGACCATCCAGGCCGCCTTCGAGGGCCAGGGGGCAGCGGACCTGACGGTCGCGCTCAACGACGATCCGCGTCCCGACGATTTCCGCGGTCCGATGGCCGCCGACATTCCGGTGCTCGCCTTCGGCAGCGAGGCGACCCCGCAGTAGACCGGCGCGCGGGCACCGCCCGCGCCCGACCGTGACGCGTGCCACGAGCGGCGCGCGCGGGCAGCACAGGCCCGCGGGCGCCGTTTCCATGTCGGGGGTCCCGCCGTCGGCCGTCGCGCCGTCGCCGTCGCCATGACGGGCCGGCGGAACGTGGCGTGATGCCTCCCGTTGAGTCCCGTCGACAGTCGATCAGACAGGACCGCAATGCCCGCACGCGGAGACCGCGGCGTGAGCCGCAGCAGACGACGGGCGGCCGATGCCGTCCGGGCACCGGCCGTTCCGGCGCCGGCCGGGCCGGCGTCACCCGCCGGTGCCTCGGTTTCGCCCGACGCGCTCCGGCCGATGGAGGCGAAGGCGGTCGCGGCACTGCCGGACGAGCCCGGCTGGCAGTACGAGCCGAAATGGGACGGCTTCCGCTGCCTCGCCTTCTGCGGAGTCGTCGACGACGGAGCCGTCGACCTGCGGGCGCGCTCCGGCAAGCCGCTCGGCCGCTATTTCCCCGAGATGGTCACGGCCCTCGCGCCGCTCGCCGCGCGCCGGGTCGTGCTCGACGGCGAGCTGGTGATCCCGCAGGGCGACAGCCTGTCCTTCAATGCGCTGCAGATGCGCCTGCACCCGGCCGCGAGCCGCGTCCGCAAGCTCGCCGCCGAGACGCCGGCGCGTCTGGTGCTGTTCGACATGCCGGTCGGGCCGGGCGGGGAGAGCCTGCTCGATCGTCCGCTCGCCGAGCGCCGCGCCCGGCTCGAGGCGTTCTTCGCGGCGCAGGCCGGGCCGGCGCTGCGGCTGTCGCCAGCGACCCGGGATCGCGACGAGGCGGAGGCGTGGCTCGCCCGCGCCGGCGGCGCGCTCGACGGCGTCGTCGCCAAGCGTCTCGACGACGGCTACCGGCCGGGCGAGCGGGCGATGCTGAAGGTCAAGCGGCGCCGGACCGCCGACTGCGTGGTCGGCGGCTTCCGCTACGCGACGGGAGGCCGGATCGTCGGCTCGCTGCTGCTCGGCCTGTACGACGCCGCCGGCCGGCTCGATCACGTCGGCTTCACCGCCTCGCTGCCGCGCGACGAGCGGACGGCGCTGACGTCGCGGCTGGAGGCCCTGATCGCGCCGCCCGGCTTCACCGGCCGCAGCCCCGGCCCGAGCCGGTGGAGCAACGGCGAGGTCGAGGCCTGGCAGCCGCTGCGGCCGGAGCTGATCGCCGAGGTCGGATATGATCAGGTGACGGGCGACCGCTTCCGGCACGGCACGACGCTGCTCCGCTGGCGTCCCGACAAGGCGCCGCATCAGTGCCGGTTCGATCAGCTCCAGGTCGAGGCGCGTCCCGCGCGTCTCGTCGCGGAGCTGTTTCGCGACAGCTGAGGTTTTTGATCGCCGGCCATCGTCTGGCACGATGGTGTCGTGTTAGGACGTCGTGCTGCTTCCAGACGTGGCGCGAGGTCGTCGATGCCGTCACGACGTTTACGGAATGCCGGGTCGGCCGTCGCCTGGGCGGTCTTCGTCGCCGCCGCGTCGGTCACGGTCGCGGCGGGCCTGCGTGTACTGCTCGGGCTAGTTCTTTCGACCGATTTGTCCTTCACCGCGATGCTGCCGGCCGTCGTCGTCGCGGCGCTCGCCGGCGGCCTCGGCGCCGGCCTGCTCGCCGCGATCCTGGGCGGCGTCGTGAGCCAGTGGGCGTTCGTCGAGCCGTACTTCGTGCTCGCGGTCCCGAGCTTCAGGGATGCGGGCAATCTGATCGCCTATGCGATCCTGTGCATTCTGGTGCTGTGGGCCGCCGGCCTCTACGAGCGCGCCCGCCGCCGGGCCGAGAGCAACGCCGCCGCCGCCGCCCGGCTCGCCTCGATCGTCACCAACAGCACCGACGCGATCATCGGCTTCGACCGCGCCGGCATCGTCGAGGACTGGAACACCGGGGCCGAGCGCCTGTTCGGCTATGCCGCCGCCGACATCGTCGGCCGGCCCGCCGGCGTGCTGTTCGGCGCCGACGGCGAGCCCGACGCCGGCGGGGCGCGCCGGCTGCTCGCCCGCGACAGCGCGCAGTTCGCCGCCGTCTGCATCACCCGTGACGGGCGCCGGATCGACGTCGCCGTCGCCACCGGGCCGGTGCGCCTCGCCGACGGCACCTGGATCGGAGTCGCCGCCATCGTGCGCGACATCAGCCGCGAGGTCGCCTCGGAGCAGGCGCTGCGCGACGCCAACCGGCACAACATTCTGCTGCTGTCCGAGATCCATCAGCGCACGCGCGACACCCTGCAGACGGTCGCCGGCCTGATCTGGACCTGCGCCCGCGAGGTCGAGGACGAAAGCGCGCGCCGCCGCATCACGGCGCTCGAGCAGCGCGTCGGGGCGATCTCCCGCATTCACGACCAGCTTCACCGCAGCGCCGACTTCGGCACGATCGAGATCGGCGCCACGCTGCGTCAGCTGGTCGGCGACCTGGTCGGCATCGCCGGCCGCCCGGCCGACATGGAGATCGTCGGCACCACCGAGGTGCGGCTGCGCAGCGATCTCGCCGTTCCGCTGATCTTCGCCACCACGGAGCTCGTCACCAACGCGCTCACCCATGCGGGCAGCGCCCGGCCGACCGTGCGGGTGCGCTGTGGGCGCGACGACGGCGCGCTGGTCATCCGGGTGTCGGACAACGGCCGCGGGCTGCCCGAGGGCTTCGAGATCGGCCGCGGTCGCGGCCTCGGCCTGCGCATGGCGACGAGCGCGCTCGACCAGCTCGGCGGGGTTCTGCGGGCGCTGCCGGGCACCACGGGCGCGGCTTTCGAGATCCGGGTGCCGCTGACGGCGGAGATCGACGCGAGCCCGACCGCTCCGTCCGCCGCCGCCGGGTGAAGGGCCGGGTCAGTCGGCCGTCCGCATCGCCCACGACGCGTGATCGACGCCGGGCAGGGTGCCGATCGCGTCGACGATCTCGTCGAGCTCGCCCGGCCGTGCCGACGAGCCGGCCAGCGTCACGGCGAGCTCGAGCGAGTCCTCGGTCTGCTCCGCCACCGCGGTGCCGCGCACCGCGTAGCTCTTGGCGTCGAGCCGGTCGAGCAGGGCGCCCCGCACCACCGGCATCTCCTCGGGCGACACCGTGATCCTCAGCTCGTAGGTGGCCTCGGTGGTCGCCTCGTCGAGCGGCTGGCGGTTGATCCGGTCGACCAGCGGCCGCAGGGCCGTGTTGGCCATCAGCACGAACACCGCGATGACCACCGCCTCGCCGATCAGGTCGGCGCCCGCCGCGCCGCCGGCCGCCGCGGATCCCCACAGGGTCGCGGCGGTGTTGAGGCCGCGGATGTTGAGGCCTTCCTTCATGATCACGCCGGCGCCCAGGAAACCGACGCCGGACACCACATAGGCCAGCACGTGCACGGCCGCGGCGGTGCCGTTCAGCCGCATCCCGATGTCGACGAAGGCGGCGGCGCCGACCGCGACCAGCGCCGCGGTGCGCAGACCGGCGGTGCGCTGGCGCCACTGGCGCTCGGCCCCGATCGCGGTGCCGAGCACGAAGGCGGTGGTCAGGCTCACCAGGGTGTTGGCGAACTGGGCGACGTCGAAATTGGTCAGGGCGGCGACGCTCATGCGGGCTCCGGCCGGCGGCGACGGGAGAACTCGCCGAGCTTCTAACCCAGCACGGAGATTCGCAGAACGCGCCGCGTGTGCCGGCGCCGGTCACGCCGGCGGGTTCAGCCGCCGGGGACGGGCAGGGGCGTCCCGCCGGGCTGGATCGAGCAGGCGGAGACGGCCGGCAGGATCTCGGCCGGGCCGCGCCGGCCGGACCGCGTCTCCTCGACCAGGGCACGGGAGACCGCCCGCAGCGCCTCGCGATGGCCGGCGATCTCCGCGTGCCGCTCGTAGACGGCGAGCTGCGCGTCCGCCGATGTGCCGTCGGCGACGATGCGGCTGCACCGGGCGAGCTCGGCCGTGCAGCCGAGGATCTCGGCGTCCTCGGCCGTCTCGTGCAGGAGCCGTTCGAGCAGCGCCGCGACCGGCTCCGGTCCGTCGCGGGTCACGAAGCTCGTCTGCACGCCGTAGCGCTGCGCCCGCCAGAGATTCTCGGCCGCGAAGGCGGCGGCGAGAGCCGGGCTGTCGCCGCCCTCCGGCGCGGTGCGATACAGCCGGCGCGCCAGCACCCGGTACAGCGCCGCGATGGCGATCGCGTCGTCGAGCCGCGGGCAGGCGTCGGGCGCGCGCAGCTCCAGCGTCGGATGGCTCTCGGAGGGGCGCATCGCCCACCACAGATAGGAGGCGTCGGGGATCGCGCCGGCCCGCGCCATCGCCTCGACATAGGCGCGGTACTCGGCCTCGTCGGCGAAGGCGACCGGCAGGCCGGTGCGCGGCAGCTCGCTGTAGGCGGAGAGCCGGTAGGCCTTGAGGCCGGTGCGGATGCCGGCCCAGAACGGCGACGAGGCCGACAGCGCCAGGAGCAGCGGCAGCCACGGCAGCATGCGGCCCATCAGCTCGACCCGCCGGGCCGGGTCCGGCAGGGCGACGTGCACGTGCAGGCCGCACAGCATGTCGCGGCGGCCGATCATCTGGAGCTGGTCCATCACCCGGTCGTAGCGCGGTGCCTCGGTCTGCTGCGCGTCGCGCCGCCAGTCGGCGGTGGGATGCGTGCCGGCCGCCAGGACCGCCAGCCCGTGCTCGCCGGCGATCTCGGCGACGGAGTCGCGCAGCTCGGCGAGCTCGCGGCGGGCCGCCCCGAGATCGTCGTGCACGCCGCTGACGATCTCGATCTGGGCCTTCAGGAATTCCGGCTTGGCGCGGCCGCCGGTGGCGGCCGCGGCGCGGGCGAAGAAGGCCTCCGGCACCTGCGCCGGCACGGCCAGGCTGTGCGCCTCGACGAGGAAGAACTCCTCCTCGAGGCCGACCGTGAAGGACCCCGCGGCCGGGGCGGCGGCGCGCGGCGCCGGACGGTCCGGGCGGGTTCGGGTCAGGGCCGGGATGATGCGGAGCTTCGTCATGACGATCCTGTCGGTCGCGGCGCCGCGGACCGTCGGTCGCGGGCGTCGAGGGCTGCGGTGTCGTTACGAAACGTGTCGGCTGCGTCCGCAGCCGGTGCGACGGCCCGATCCGGCGGCGCGGCCCGCTTCGTGCGGGTCTCGGCATGCGGTTCCGTGGCCGCGGGGGCGTGAAGGTCGCGGGTCAACGTGCGACGGCGGGAAGCGTTCCACGCCGCGCCGCGATCGTGATCACGTCGGATCCGGTGAAGGTGTCATGGCACCGTTATGGGGCGGTGCCGTCGTCGATCGCCCACACCACGCTCCACGGACCGAGGCCCTGCGGGCCGACCGTCCCCTCGGTCCACAGGCGCCGGCCGGCCGGAAGGCCGATCTCCGCGCGCGGGCCGGATGCGAGATTGGCGACCAGCCGCAGCGTGCCGTCGCGCAGCATCCAGTCGACCGCGACGGTCCCCGGACCGAGGACGGTCCATCGCCCGGCGCCCGCTCCGGCGAGCCGCGGCACGATCTCGCGATGCCGCACGGCGAGGAGGTCGCGATAGACGGCGAGCCAGCCGGCGTGCTCCGGCTGCGCGAGGGCGCTCCAGTCGAGCTTCGCCGACAGGAAGGTCTCGGCGAGCGTCGGATCGGGGATGCGGTCGCGCTGGGCGGGATCGTGGAACTCGGGAAAGCGGGCGAACTCGGCGCGGCGTCCCTCGCGCACCGCGCTCGCCAGCGGCTCGGTGAAGTCGCAGAAGAACGGGAAGGGTTCCGTCGCGGCCCATTCCTCGCCCATGAACAGCATCGGCACCTGAGGGAGGAGCAGATAGACGGCGGTGACCGCGCGCACCGCCGCGGCCGGCGCGAACGCCGTGATGCGGTCGCCGAAGGCGCGGTTGCCGACCTGGTCGTGGTTCTGGACGAAGGACACGAAGGCGGTGGTCGGCAGATCCGCCGACGGCTCGCCGCGCGGCGAGCCGCGATACGGCATCTCCTCGCCCTGGAACGCGAAGCCCTCGGCCAGCGCGCGGCCGAGCTTGTCGGTGTCGCCGGCGTAGTCGGCGTAATAGCCGGCGCACTCGCCGCTCGCGGCGCAGTGCAGGACGTGATGGACGTCGTCGTTCCACTGCGCCGTGTAGAGCGACGCGCCGCCGTCGGCGTCGCGGGCCAGCAGATGCGCCTCGTTCTCCTCGTTCTCGAGGATCAGGTGCACGTGGCGCTCGGGCGCCGCGGTGCGGGCCGCGGCGGCGATCGCGTGGAGGACATGCTCGTCGCTGTCGTCCAGGATCGCGTGCACGGCGTCGAGCCGCAGCCCGTCGAAACGGAACTCGTCGATCCAGTGGAGCGCGTTCTCGATCACCAGGGCCCGCACCATGTCGGCCCCGTCGCTGTCGAAGTTGACGGCTGCGCCCCACGGCGTGTGGTGCCGCTCGGTGAAGATCGGCGCATAGGCGGCGAGGTAGTTTCCGTCCGGCCCGAAGTGATTGTAGACGACGTCGAGCAGCACCATCAGGTCGCGGCCGTGCGCGGCGTCGATCAGCGCCTTGAGATCCTCGGGCCGCCCGTAGCCGGCGTCGGGGGCGAACGGCAGCACGCCGTCGTAGCCCCAGTTCCGCCGGCCCGGGAAGTCGGCGACCGGCATCAGCTCGATCGCCGTGACGCCGAGATCGACGAGATGGTCCAGCTTCTCGATCGCGGCCCGGAACGTCCCCTCGGGCGTGAAGGTGCCGACATGCAGCTCGTAGACCACGGCCTCGTGCCACGGCCGGCCGTGCCAGCCGGCCGTCGTCCACGCATAGGCATCGGGATCGATCACCTCGCTCGGCCCGTGCACGTCGTCGGGCTGGAAGCGGGATCCGGGGTCCGGCACCGCGAGACCGTCGGGCAGCAGGAAGCGGTAGCGCGTCCCGGGGCCGGCGTCGGCGACGAACGCCTCGTGCCAGCCGTCCGCACCGGGCGTCATGGCGATCCGGCGGCTCGTCTCCGGCAGGTCGACGTCGATGCGGTCGTGACGGGGAGCCCACAGGCGGAATCGCACGCCGCCCCGATCGAGCTGCGGCCCGAACCGCGGGGCAGGGCGGGTCGGTGTCGGCCTGCCGCCGGACATGCGCGTGCGGGAGGACGAGGAGCCGAGAGACGTGATGGACATGAAACCCGTCGAGTGGATGGTTGCCGGTGTGCAACACCCCGTGGCGCACTATCGTTCCGTGCAGCGCCCTGCGAGAGCCCGGCGGGACGACGACGACAAAGCCCATGCGGCGACGGTGACTGCGGGCGGCAGTCCGCCGGCCGGCTCGAAGGGTCGCAGAAATCGAGGTCGGGCGAAAGCGGCCGGGCGAGCCGGGCGCTGCCCGAAGGCCGCGGCCCGACGTCTCAGGTCACCCGACGGATCGCGGCGGCGAGCTCGAGAACGATCAGCAGCGTCAGCATCGCCGTGACGGCGGCGAGCGGAAGGCAGAGCGCCTGCGCCAGCCAGGACCCCGCCTCGACGACGGTCGTCGCCGCCAGGCCGGCGAACAGCACCGCGAAGGTGGCGCCGACCAGGCTGTTCATGCGTTCGACCGCGTTGCTGCGAACCGGGTTGCGCGTGATGGTCTCGACGAGGGCGGTCCCGTAACGGCGGGCGAAGTCTCGCATGCGGCGTCTCCGTGGCGAACGCGACGCGCGGCGGCGCATCACCGCCGCGCTCGCATCCATGATCGTCGAACGACAGAGCATGATCCGGGTTCCTCGAGCGGAACCGAAGACGAGCCGAGTAGAGAAGGGATGTCGTCCTTGTGACGAACGTCAACTGATCCTGACGAATACTTCGGAGCGGCGGATTGACACAGTCGTCGCGCCCTTCGCCCGCGGACATCGCTTTGGCCGCCGGCGGGGTGGCCGCCGGTCGCCGGTGGCGCGTCCGGCCTCGGCCGACGTGGCGTCGCGCAGCGCGCTTTGGTATAGAGCGCGAGGTCGCCGGGCGGCCGGGCCGCCCGTGCGGCCGAATCCGCGCCGCGACCGCCGCCGAATCGTCGGCGCGCCGGCTTAGCTCAGCTGGTAGAGCACCTGATTTGTAATCAGGGGGTCGGGGGTTCGAATCCCTCAGCCGGCACCAGAAGACGACTTCTTCAAAAATTTCAACGAGTTGCTTCACCGGGGCGGCGCCCGGGCGGGCGCGTCTCGCGGCGGTTCGCCGGGCGAGGGGGCTCGGGTGCCGGCGGCCTCGACCGGTCGCCGGAAGGCCTTCGGGGCGCCGGCCTCGAGCCGCGACGGATGCGAGTCGCAGGCGCGCCGCCGGCCGACCGTCTCCCCGGCGTCAGGCGTTGAGCACGCGCCCATAGGCGTCGAGCACGGCTTCCTTCATCATCTCAGACAAGGTCGGATGCGGGAAGACCGTGTGCATCAGCTCTTCCTCGGTCGTCTCAAGATTCATCGCGACGACGTAGCCCTGGATCAGCTCGGTCACCTCGGCGCCGACCATGTGGGCGCCGAGAAGCTGGCCGGTCTTCTTGTCGAAGATCACCTTGACGAGGCCCTGGTCCTCGCCGAGCGCGATCGCCTTGCCGTTGCCGGCGAACGGGAAGCGGCCGACCCGGATGTCGCGCCCCTGCTCTTTCGCCTTGGCCTCCGTCAGGCCGACCGAGGCGATCTGCGGCGTGCAGTAGGTGCAGCCGGGGATCTTCGCCTTGTCGAGCGGATGCGGGTGCAGGCCCTTGATCGCCTCGGTGCAGATGACGCCCTCGTGCTCGGCCTTGTGGGCCAGCATCGGCGGGCCGGCGAGGTCGCCGATCGCGTAGAGGCCCGGCACGTTGGTCCTGCCGAGGCCGTCGGTGACGACGACGCCGCGCTCGATCTTCACGCCGAGCTTCTCCAGCCCGAGATTTTCCACGTTGCCGACGACGCCGACCGCGGAGATCACCCGGTCGACCGTGAGCGTCTGGGTGCCGCCCTTGCCGTCGTCGATGGTGGCGGTGACGCTGTCGGCCTGCTTGTCGAGCCTGGTCACCTTCGCGCCGGTGAGGATCCTGAAGCCCTGCTTCTCGAACTGCTTGCGCGCGAACGCCGCGATCTCGGCGTCCTCGACGGGGAGGATCTGCGGCAGCACCTCGACCACCGTCACCTCGGCCCCCATGGTGCGGTAGAACGAGGCGAACTCGATGCCGATCGCGCCCGAGCCGACGACGAGGAGCGACTTCGGCATCTTCTCGGGGACCATCGCCTCGAAATAGGTCCACACCAGCTTGCCGTCCGGCTCCAGGCCCGGCAGCACGCGCGGCCGCGCGCCGGTCGCCAGGATGATGTGCTTCGCCTGGTAGCTGCCCGGGCCGAGCGCGCCCTTCGGCGCCTCGGTCTTCGCGGCGGCCACCGTGATCTTGCCGGGCGCGTCGAGGGTCGCGGCGCCCCAGATCACCGAGACCTTGTTCTTCTTCATCAGGAAACCGACGCCGTCGGCGAGGCGCTTCGACACGCCGCGCGAGCGCTTCACCACGGCGGCCGGATCGAAGCTCACATTGTCGGCCTTCAGGCCGTAGGCCTCGGGGTGCTGCATGTGGTGGTAGATCTCGGCCGAGCGCAGCAGCGCCTTGGTCGGGATGCAGCCCCAGTTCAGGCAGATGCCGCCGAGATGCGACTTCTCGACGATCGCCGTCCTGAAGCCGAGCTGCGCCGCCCGGATCGCCGTGACGTAGCCGCCCGGGCCGGAGCCGATGATGATGACGTCGAAGGTGGTGTCGGACACGGGTGAAGTCCTGTCATGCGGCCGACCGGCACCGCCGGGGCCGATCGGCCGAGCCTGAACGGGGGTGGGGGGACGCCGGCCGCCGGGCTCCGGCTGCGGGATCGTCAGGAGCGCGGCCGAGCCGGACGGAAACCCGTCCGGCCGGCCGTCGGGGGCACCGTCAGGCGGAGCGGATCCGCCGTGACGGGCCCGGAGAGCGCCGGCTCACTGCGCCTTGGCGCCGGAGATGCGCACCACCTCGGCCCACTTCTTGCGCTCCTGGTGGAGGAAACGCTCGAGCTCCTCGCCGGTCATCAGCTGGGGCGTCGCCCCGAGCGCGATGGTGCGGGCCCGGAATTCGGGATTCTCGATCACCTTCGCGGTCGCCGCCTTCAGACGGTTCACCACGTCGGCCGGGGTGTTGGCCGGCGCGAACACGACGAACCACGAGCCGGCCTCGAAGCCCGGGATGACGGTCTCGTCCACGGTCGGCACGTTCGGCAGGCTGTCGAGGCGCTTGCTCGAGGTGACCGCGAGCGGCCGCAGCAGCCCGGCCTGGATGTGCGGCAGGCACGACGGCAGGTTGTCGAACATGAGATCGACGTTGCCGGCGATCATGTCGTTGAGGGCCGGCCCGGCGCCCCGATAGGGAACATGCACCATGTCCACCTTCGCCCCGACCTTGAACATCTCGCCGGAGAGGTGGATGGAGGTGCCGGCGCCGGACGACGCCATGTTGAGGGCGGTGCCGGACTTCTTGGCGTCCTCGACGAACTGCTGGACCGTCGTCGCCTTGACGCGCTTGGGGCTGACCACCAGGACGTTCGGCACGCTCGCCACATGGGCGATCGGGATGAAGTCCTTGTCGGGGTCGTAGCTCACCTTGTCGTAGATCGCGAGCGCGATCGCATGCGTGCTGATGGCGCCCAGCAGCAGGGTGTAGCCGTCGGGCGCGGACCGGGCCACGGCGGTGGCGCCGACCGTGCTGCCGGCGCCGGGCCGGTTGTCGATGATGACCGACTGGCCGAGAACGGCCCCCATGTAGTGGGCGTACAGGCGCCCGATCGAGTCGGTCGTCCCGCCCGCCGCGAACGGCACCACCAGCGTCACGGCACGCTGCGGGTAGTCCTGAGCCGAAACCGGCGCGACGCCGGCGGTGAACGACAGGGCGAGCGCGACGAGACCGAAAGCGCAGCGCACGGCAGACTTCACGATCATGACGAACCTCTGATGCTGAATGACACGGCTATCAATTCATTCGACCATCCGCCACCGATGCTCCGTCGTTCCTCAGGCGAAGCGTCGGCCGAGCATGCGCTTCGCCTGGGCCACGATCTGCGCCGGCTGGGGCAGGAACGCGTCCTCGAGCGAGGCGCTGAACGGCACCGGGCAGTCGGGGGCGGCGACGCGCTCGATCGGTGCGTCGAGGGCGTCGATGGCGTGCTCGGCGACGATCGCGGCGATCTCGGCCCCGATGCCACCGGTCTTGCAGGCTTCGTGGGCGACGAGCAGGCGGCTCGTCTTGATCACGGAGTCGAGGATCGTGTCCTTGTCCAGCGGGCTGATCGTGCGCAGGTCCACGACCTCCGCCTCCACGCCCGTCTTCTCCAGCTCCTTGGCGGCCTGCAGCGCCTTGCCGACCAGGGCGCCGCACGCGACGATGGTCAGGTCGCGACCCTCGCGCCGGATCGCCGCCTTGCCGATCGGCGTGACGTGGTCGCCGTCCGGCACCTCGCCGCGCGCCCCGTAGAGCATCTTGTGCTCGAGATAGATGACCGGGTTGGGATCGCGGATCGCGGCGAGCAGGAGGCCCTTGGCGTCCTCGGGCGTGGTGGGCATCACCACCTTGATGCCCGGGACATGGGCGAACATGGCTTCGAGATTCTGGCAATGATGCATGCCGGACCGCATGCCGCCGCCGAACGGCGCCCGCAGGACCATCGGCACGCTCATCTCGCCGTCGTAGGCGTAGCACATCTTCGCGGCGTTGTTCAGGATCTGGTCGAAGGCCAGCGGGATGAAGTCGGCGAACATGATCTCGAGGACGGGACGCATCCCCATCATGGCGGAGCCGATCGCCGCGCCCGTGATGACGACCTCGGAGAGCGGCGTGTCGAAGACGCGATCGGGACCGAACTCGTCGAACAGGCCCGCCGTCACCTGCAGGGTCCCGCCGTAGGCGGCCACGTCCTCGCCGAGCACGAACACGCGGGAATCGCGGCGCATCTCCTCGGCCAGCGTCTGGCGCACGGCCTCGCGAAGGGTGATCTTCATCGGTCGGTCCTCGGTTCGGCGTAGACGTGCAAGGCGGCCTCCTCGGGCGGCGGCAGCGGGCTCTGCTCGGCGAACACGATGGCGTCGTCGACCTCCGCCGCGACCCCGGCCCGGATGTCGTCCAGGGTCGCCTCGTCGGCGAGCCCGTTGGAGAGGAGATGGTCGCGGAGCCGCTTGATCGGGCACTTCTCCCGCCAGGCCGCGATCTCCTCGGCCGGCCGCAGGTCGCGCGGGTCGCGTTCCGAATGGCCGAGCCACCGATAGGTCTTGCATTCGATGAGCGTCGGGCCCTCGCCGGCGCGCGCCCGCGCATAGGCCTCGCGCGCGGCCGCGAGCACGGCGAGGACGTCGTTGCCGTCGACGACGACGCCCGGCATGCCGTAGCCCTGCGCCCGGACCGCGATGTCGCGGACCGCGCAGTGCACGTCGAGCGGCGTCGAGATGGAGTAGCCGTTGTTCTCGCAGACGAAGACGACGCCGAGCTTCATGACGGCGGCCATGTTCATGCTCTCGTGGACGTCGCCGCGATTGCTGCCGCCGTCGCCGAAATAGGCGACCGCCACGTAGTCCTTCTTCTGCAGCTTGGCGGCCAGGGCGACCCCGACGGCGATCGGCAGATGGGCCGCGACCACCCCGGACCCGGCGACGACCCCGACCTTGGGATCGCCCATGTGATGCGACGTGTTCTTGCCGCGCGCCGCGCCCGTCACCTTGGCGAACGCGCCGGCCATCATGGTGCGCGACGAGATCCCCTTGAAGATGAAGGCGCCGCGGGTGCGCAGCGACGGCAGGATCTGATCGTCGATGCGCAGGTCGAGGACCGTCCCGGCGGCGATCGCCTCCTGGCCGATGCCGGCATGCGGCAGCTCGGGCAGCGGCGTGTGCTTGTGATAGTCCGTCATGCGCTCTTCCGTGATGCGGGAGAGCAGCATCCACTCGTACAGCTTCAGGAGATCTCGTGTGTCCAGGTGTTCCATGACGGCTCTGCGTCCTCGTTCGGCATCGGCGGAGAGGCGGGGGCGGCAGGCGAGGGGGACGGGGGACGCCCCACGGTGCGGGCTGAACGGCGCGCGGCCGCGCGCCCCGCGAAGCGGCTATTTCGTCTTCAGCCCCAGCATGTCGTCCGGATGCTCCAGATAGTGACGCACCTGCTGCAGGAACTTCACCGCGGTCTCTCCGTCGATGGAGCGGTGATTGTAGGTGAGCGACAGGTACATCATCAGCGCCGGCACGATGGCGTCGCCGCGCACCACCGGGGTCGGGGCGATGCGGCCGAGCCCGAGCACGGCGCTCTGCGGGTGGTTGATGATGGGCGTGAAGAGGACCGAGCCGAACACGCCGGAATTGGTCACCGTGAACGTGCCGCCCTCGAAGTCGCGGGCGCCGAGCTTGCCGGCCCGGCCGCGCTCGGAGAGATCCGCGAGGTCTTCGGCGATGGTCAGCAGGTTCTTGCGGCCGGCGTCCGGGATGACCGGGGTCAGCAGGCCCATCGCGGTCGCGACGGCCACGCAGACATTGATGCGCTTCTTGAGGACGACGCGGTCGTCCTCGACGAGCGCGTTCATGACCGGATAGTCCTGCAGCGCCTTGGCGGCGGCGAGGACGCAGAACACCGTGTAGGAGACCGGCAGCACCGCGCGCATGGCCTTGACGGCGCCCATGTCGACGTCGGCCACGGTGGTCACCTCGGCCGCGGACCGCTTCGACAGCATCAGGTTGTCGGCGATGGCGCGACGGATGCCCTCGAACGGCACCACCGTGTCGTCCGCCTCCACCGCCACGGGAGGCGGGGCGGCTCTCGACGCGGCCCGGTCCGACGGTGCGGGCCCGGCCGGCGACGCGGCGCGGCGAGTCGCCGCGTCCTCGACGTCGGCCTTCACGATCATGCCGTTCGGTCCGGTGCCGGAGACGGCCGAGAGATCGATGCCCTGCTGCGCCGCGATGCGCTTCGCCAGCGGCGAGGCGCGGGTCCGGCCGTCGGCGGCGGCATCGGCCGGTGCCGGCGCCGCGGCGGCGGCGGATGCGACGGGCGGCGCATCCGCGGGGGCGGGCGCGGCGGCGTCGCCACCCGCAGCCGCCTCGGCCTCGCCGTCCGCCGCGATGGTGCAGATCACGTCGCCGACCAGGACGATCTCGCCTTCGGGCGCCGCGATGGACCGGATCACGCCGGACGCGGCGGCGCCGAGCTCGTCGACGGCCTTGTCGGTCTGGATCTCGACCAGCGCCTCGCCTTCGACCACGGCATCGCCGACCGCCTTCAGCCATTTGACGATCGTGCCGTCCGTCATCGTCATGCTGATCTGCGGCATTCGTATCTCGACCGCCACGACGCACCTCCCGCATGCTCCGCCCGGCGAGGCCGGACCGGATGAGCAGCTTCGCCAGCTCCGACGACCGGTCTCGCGTCGTCGGGGCACGGCCCGCCACGTTCACGGGTCGATGACCGCAAGTCCCATGCCAGTGAGATTCCAGCGTGTTCTCGCGACTTTTCGCTGGTCCGGGGATGGTGTGTCCTGTATTGGCGTCCTGATTTTGCGCAAAGGGCGCCGCGCTGGCCGCATTCAGGACGGACCGGCCCGGCGCCGTCGTCACGGCCCGTCATCAGCAAGACTACGGATGCGGCGCCGGCGAGGGGGCTCGACCGCCATGGACGCCAAGACCCATTCGATCGTCATCATGTGGGCCGGCGTCATCGACGCCGGCGCGATGGCGGATCAGGACAACATCCGGATGTTCCAGAGCGTCGGCGTCGACGACGTGCCGGCGATCATCGGCCAGCTCGATTTCTCCACGATCAGCGCCGTGATCAGCGCGCCCGGCATCGCCGCGGAAACGCGCCGGCTGATCCCCGTGCCGCTCGTGATCGCCTATCCGAACTACATCGACATTCTCGAGACCGTGAAATACGCGGAGGCGCGCCGCACCCTGGAGAACAAGAAGATCGCGCTCATCCTGCACGAGGACAACCGCATCGACGAAGGCCGGCTGCGACACTTCATCAACCGGACCATCGATCTCTTCACCTACAGGACCAAGGCGGACATGCGCCTGGTCTTCGAGAGGCTGGCGCGACACGACTACGCCCTGGTCGTCGGCGGCCCGACCGCCGTCGGCATGGCGGCCGGGTTCGACCTCGACGCCGTGCAGCTCGTCTACCGCGAGCAGGCGCTGCAGGACGCGGTCGAGAAGACGCGCGAGATCCTGTCCCTGATGGACAAGGAGATCCGCCAGCGGGAACGCCTCGACGCGATCATCGACATCATTCCGGAAGGACTGCTGGAGACCGACGCGGCCGGCACGATCGGGCTGTGCAACAAGCGGGCGCTCGAGATGCTCGGCCTGTCGCGCGACCAGGTGCTCGGCGCCAATGTCTGCCAGCTGCTCGGCGATCCGACCTGGGAGAAGGTCTACGGGCAGGACGCCGTGCAGGTCGACACGCTGTTCACCTACAAGCGCAACAGCTTCTTCTCCACCCGCCAGCCGATCCAGGAGGGGGGACGGACGATCGGCTCGGTGGGAACCCTGCAGGAAGCCGCGAAGATCCAGGGAATGGAGAGCAAGTTCCGGCTCCAGAGGTCGCGCGGCCTGGTGGCGCGCTACACGTTCGACGACATCGTCTGCGAAAGCCCGATCATGCGCGAGATCGTCGAGCGCACCAAGATCTACACGCGCTGCGACACGACGATCCTGATCGAAGGCGAGACCGGCACCGGCAAGGAGATCTTCGCCCAGAGCATCCACAACGCCAGCGCCAGGAAGCACGGGCCGTTCGTCGCCATCAACTGCGCCGCGCTTCCGGACACGTTGCTGGAAAGCGAGCTCATGGGCTACGACGAGGGGGCGTTCACGGGCGCCCGCAAGGGCGGCAAGACCGGCCTGTTCGAGCAGGCCCACAAGGGAACGATCTTCCTCGACGAGATCAACCAGCTGTCGCCGTCGCTGCAGTCGAAGCTGCTGCGGATCGTCCAGGAGAAGACCGTGCGGCACGTCGGCGGCGAGAGCGTCATCCCGGTCGACGTGCGCATCATCACGGCGACCAACGAGAACCTGAAGGGCAAGATCGCGGCGCAGACGTTCCGCAGCGATCTCTACTACCGCATCAACGTGCTCAACATCACGCTGCCGCCACTGCGTGAGCGTCGGGCCGACATCCCGGTGCTGCTGCGCCACTTCGCCCGGAAGCTCGCCGGCGGCGGCCGCGACGTCGAGCGGCACGCGGAGGCGATGCACGCCCTGGTGCGCGACTACGACTGGCCCGGGAACATCCGCGAGCTGCAGAACTTCGTCGAGCGCTACCTGGTGCTCTGCGAGCGGGTCGACCGGCTGGACCGCTACTTCTTCCACGAGTTCCAGAGGGCGGCGCATCCGGCGCCGCTCCCGGCCGACGCCACGCTCGTCCAGGTCCCGCTCGGGACCCTCGACGACATGCAGCGCGAGCTCATCGAGGCGGTCGTCGCCCGCTGCGACGGCAACAAGTCCAAGGCGGCCCAGCTCATGAACATCAGTCGGAACACGCTTCATCAACGGATGAAGGGCAGAACGGAGAAGCGGGGGCGCTGAGGAGAGGGGCCGGTCCTCCCGGCGCGTCCGACGTCATCAGGAAGCAGGTTCGTGCGATGCACTATCTCGAGAGCGACTCCGTCGATCCGCGGTTCAACCTCGCGCTGGAGCAGGTCGTCTTCGACAGCCTGGATCCGGCGCAGGACTGCTTCATGCTGTGGCGCAACGACAATGCCATCATCGTCGGGAAGCACCAGAACACGGCGGCCGAGATCAACGCCGAATACGTCCGGCAGCGGAACATCCACGTGGTGCGGCGGCTGTCGGGGGGCGGGGCGGTCTATCACGATCTCGGGAACGTCAACTTCACCTTCATCACGGCGGCCGGCGGCGACCGGCCGCTCGACTTCGGCGCGTTCTGCCGCCCGGTCGTCCGGGCGCTGGCGGCCCTGGGTGTCACGGCGGAGATCAGCGGCCGCAACGACATGACCATCGGCGGCAGGAAGTTCTCGGGCAACGCGCAGTACCGCAAGCGCGGCCGGGTGCTGCACCACGGCACGATCCTGTACGATTCCGATCTGTCCGTCCTCGGCAAGGCGCTGATGGTGCCGAAGGACAAGTACGAGTCCAAGGCGGTCCAGTCGGTGCGGAGCCGGGTCTGCAACATCAGGGACCACATGGCCGCCGACCTCGGCGTCGAGCGCTTCATGGAGGAGCTGCGCGACGCGATGTTCAGGGAGTTCGCGATGGAGCCGCATGCGTTGAGCGCGGCCGACCGCGACGCGACGCGGCGCCTGCAGCGCGACGTCTACGACACCTGGGCGTGGAACTTCGGCGAGTCCCCCGCCTACAGGATTCGCAAGGAGCGGCGCGTGGACGGCTGCGGCAAGATCGAGGTGCACATGGACGTGGAGCGCGGCACGATCCGGCGGATCGCCTTCTTCGGCGACTATTTCGGCGACGGCGACAGCGCCGAGCTCGGACGTCTGCTGGAGGGGGCCCGCCTGGAGAGGGGCTGCCTGCGCGAGACCCTCGCCGCGATCGCGATCGGCGACTACTTCCACAATCTCGATCCCGAGGCGTTCGTCGACATCCTCACGGAATGAGGCGGGCGGCACGGGCGAGGGCCGGAGGGGCGGCCGGCGTCGGCGCGGCGCGCCGGCGGGCCGGCGGAGGCCGCGTGCGGCTTGACCCGCCCGGGCGCCCGTAGCTATATCGATATGAATACAGCAAGACGTCCGTGCCGCGGCTCCGATCCAGGCCGCTCCGGGGGACCGGCCGTCGCCTTTCAGGAGCCCTTTCATGGTCCGTATGGTCGTCCACGCCCTGGTCGCGGCGGTCGTCGCCTGGTCGACGGCGATGCCGGCGCGCGCCCAGGAGAGCGCCCCCGTCACGGTGTTCGCCGCCGCCTCGCTCACCAACGTCCTCAACGACATCGGCAAGGCGTTCACGGCCGAGACGAAGATTCCGGTGCGGTTCTCCTACGCGGCGTCCTCGACGCTCGCGCGCCAGATGGAGCAGGGCGCCCCGGCCGACCTGTTCGCCTCCGCCGACCTCGCCTGGATGGACTGGTCGCAGGAGCGCAAGCTGATCGATCCGAAGACCCGCGTCAGCCTGCTCGGCAACCGCCTCGTGGTGGTGGCCCCGGCCGACGGCAAGATCGCCAAGGTCGATCTCACCCGGGACGGCCTGAAGGCGGCGCTCGGCGACGGCCGGCTCGCCACCGGCGCGGTCGCCTCGGTGCCGGTCGGCAAGTACGCCAAGACGGCGCTGGAGACGCTCGGCCTGTGGGGCGAGGTCGAGCCGAAGCTCGCCCAGGCCGAGAGCGTGCGGGCCGCGCTGGTGCTGGTCGCCCGCGGCGAGGCGTCGCTGGGCATCGTCTACGAGACCGACGCCAAGGCCGAGCCGCGCGTCAAGGTGGTGGCGGTGTTCCCGGCCGATTCGCACCCGGCGGTCGTCTACCCGTTCGCCCTGACGGCGGTCGCCAAGGGCGATGCGCCGGCCAGGTTCCTCGCCTTCCTGTCGCAGCCCGCGGCCCGGGCCGTGTTCGAGGCGGGCGGCTTCACGGTGCTGAAGCCCGCCGGGCACTGACGGAGCGATCCGGCGGACCCGGGCCGCGGCGTCGCGCCGCCGCCGCGGGTCTTTCGCCCCGGCGCCGGACTTGCTTTAACGGCGGCGGCCGGGGAGGGCGTGGCGACGCCGCGCTCCGGCCGTGCCCATCAGGCCCGCCGGAGGTTGCATGTCCCGCCCGTCCGCCACGCCCCTGCGGGTTCCCGCCGGGGCGCTTTCTCCCGCGACGCCGCCGGGCCGGCGCGCCGCGCTGGCGCTCGCCGCGATCCTGGCGGTCGGCGCGGTGGTCGGGATCGTGTTCGGCCTGTGGCCGAGGCTCGACCTCGCCGTCACGTCGCTCGTCTGGGACGAGGCCCGGCGCTTCTTTCCCTACACCTACACGCAGGCGCTGCAGACCATCCGCGACGTCAACGACGGCCTCGTCCGGGCCGTCGCGGTGGCGGCCGGCGTGGTGCTGATCCTGTGGCTCGCGGCGCCGCGCGTCGCCGCGGCGCGGCTGCCGCGGGCGCTGTCGCTGCGCGCCGCCGCCTTCGTGCTGGCGACCCTGGCGGTCGCCCCCGGCCTGATCATCAACGGCATCCTCAAGCCGCATGGCGGGCGGCCGCGGCCGATCGAGGTGACGCAGTTCGGCGGCACGCTCGACTTCGTGCCGTGGTGGAGCCCGTTCGGCCGCTGCGACTCCAACTGCTCGTTCGCGTCCGGCGAGATGTCGAGCGCCATGTGGCTCCTGTCGGTGGCGGTGCTGCTGCCGGCGCGCTGGCGGCCGCTCGGCGTCGCCGCGGTGCTCGCCTGGGCCCTGGCGGTCGGCGGCGTGCGCATCGCCATGGGCGGGCACTTCACCTCGGACGTGCTGATGTCGGCGGTGCTGACGGCGCTGACCGTCTGGGTGCTCCACGCCTTGATCCTGCGGCCGGGGCGGGCCGCCTGACCCTCACGGGAACGGGCAGACCGCGAGCGGCGGCAGCGGGTCCTTCGGGCCGGTCAGCCGGAACGCGTGGAAGCCGCGCGGCCCGCCGGTGCCTTCGCCGGTGCGGGTGAGGCCGAGGGGCTCGACCGTGTCGACATGCGGCCGGATGCGCGCGACGTCGCGGCAGGCCGTGATCATCACGACCGGGCCTTCGGTGCGCGGCCCGTAGGGCCGGCCGAGGTCGAAGGACGGGATCTCCTCGGTGCGCCACGAGAGCACCGGGATGGTCTGGTCGCGCAGATAGTAGAGCAGGGCGCCGAGGTCGCCGCGGGAATCGCTGACGATCGCGCCGGCGCCGGCGGCGCGCGCCGCGGCCCCGGCCTTCTCGGCGAAGTCGCGCCAACCGAGCGTGCGGGCATAGGGGTTCGGGTTCTTCAGGAACGGCAGCGCCACCCTGTCCGCCACCACGTCGCCGACCATCAGCAGTGCCTGCGTCACCGCGCCGATGGCGAGGCTCGCGCCGATCCAGCCCCACGCCCGCTCGCGCACGAGATGCGCGGCAGCGACGACGACGCCCGACACGAAGGCGACGGCGGCCCAGTTCGCATAGGCGTGCACCGTCACGGCGAACGACGTCACCAGGGCGATCGGGAACAGCGAGAAGGCGATCATCAGCCGGTCGGGCTCGGCGAGGCGCCCGCGGACGAGCCGCACCGTGACGACGATCATGGTGCCGAAGATCACCGGGCCGAACACGCCGAACTGTGCGCCGAGGAACTCGAGTGCCCGCAGGACGCTCCAGCGCACCTCCTCGCCGATGATGAGGCCGCCGGTGTGCCTGAAGGTGATGAAGCCGGTCGAAGCGTTCCACAGGAGATTGGGCGACACCACGACGAGGGCGACCAGCAGCGCCACCCACGGATGCGGCCTGCGCAGCAGGGCGCGGGCGCGCGGGCTGAGGATGGCCGCGAGGGCGATGCCCGGCACGATGTAGACCATGGCGTACTTGGCCAGCAGGCCGAGGCCGGTGGCGATGCCGAGCAGCACGGCGTGGCGCCAGCGCGGCGCCTCGACGAGCTTCACGAAGGCCCACAGCGCCACGGCCCAGAAGAACAGCAGCGGCACGTCGGTCGAGACGATGCGCGAGGAGAACGCCGCGCCGGTGGTCAGCGCCGTCATCAGCGCCGCCCAGAAGCCGGTCCGCTCGTCGTAGAGGGCGCGGCCGATCGCGTACACCATCAGGCTGGTGCCCAGATAGAACACCGGCGCCGGCGCCCGCACGCACCATTCGGCGTCGCCGCACACCCGTTCGGCGCCCCAGATGATCCAGGCGAGCAGCGGCGGCTTCGAGTAGTAGCCGAAGGCGAGGTTCTGGGCCCACGACCAGTACTGCGCCTCGTCGTAGAAGAGGTCGACCACCGACAGCCGCAGGCCGATCAGCCGCAGCGCCGTCAGCGCGCCGAGGATCGCCAGCAGCAGGGGAAGCCGCGCCAGCGGCTCGCGTTGCGCGAGACGGCCGGGTGCGGCCGGCGGCCGTACGGCGTCGATCGGGGTCTTCAGGGGCAAGGCGTTCGGCATGGTCACGGGCACGCGGGGTCCGAGGGTCGACCCGTCTAGCAGCCGGGGCAGGGCGATTCAATGAAGGGCCCGCCGGCGCCGCCCCGGACGGCTCATCCCCGCCGCGAGATCTCCACCCCCGACCCGGTCGCGATGTCGACGTCCTTGGTCTCGCGCAGGAACACGGCACCGATCAGGACGGTCATGCCGGCGACGCCGATCGGGTACCAGAGGCCCGCATAGATGTCGCCCGTCGAGGCGACGATCGCGGTGGCGAGCAGGGGCAGCATGCCGCCGAACCAGCCGTTGCCGATGTGGTAGGGCAGCGACATCGAGGTGTAGCGGATGCGGGTCGGGAACATCTCGACCAGGAAGGCCGCCATCGGCGCGTACACCATGACCACGTAGAGCACCATGACGAGCAGGACGAGCTCCGCCGTCACCCAGTCGACCTTGCTCGGATCCGCGTAGGTCGGATAGCCGGCGCCCTCGAAGGCGGCCTGCCAGCGCGCCTGGCTCCAGCCCGCGACCGTCGTCTCGCCGATGGTCAGGGTCACGGGGCCGCCCGGCACGTCCACCTTGTGGAACGAGACGCCGAGCTTGGTGACGAAGTCCTGGGCGCGGTCGCAGTCGGAGAAGTCCGACCACGGGCCGACGAACACGTGCACCCGGCAGGTGGCGCGGTCGGCCGAGACGCTGACCGCCGAGCGCTCCTGGAAGGCGACGAGGTCGGGGTTCACGGCCCGGGTGAGCACCTGGAACAGCGGCATGTAGGTCGCGGCGGCGAGCAGGCAGCCGAGCAGGATGATCTTCAGCCGGCCGATGCGGTCGGACAGCCAGCCGAAGGCGATGAACAGCGGGGTGCCGATCAGCAGCGACACGCCGACCAGCAGATAGGCGAGCAGGTAGTCGAGCTGCAGGGTGATCTGCAGGAAGAACAGCGCGTAGAACTGGCCCGTGTACCAGACCACGCCCTGGCCGGCGGTGGCGCCGAGCAGCGCGAGCAGGACGTACTTGTTGTTCGGGTAGCGGAAGAAGCTCTCGGTCAGCGGCGCCTTCGAGCCCTTGCCCTCCTCCTTCATGCGCTGGAAGATCGGCGTCTCGTTGAGGCGCAGCCGGATCCAGATCGACAGGACGAGCAGGAGCAGCGACACGACGAACGGGATGCGCCAGCCCCAGGACGCGAAGGTGTCGGCGTCCATGTAGATGCGGCAGGCGCCGATCACCAGGAGCGCCAGGAAGAAGCCGAGCGTCGCGGTGATCTGGATGAAGCTCGTCGCGAAGCCGCGGTTCTGCGGGCGGGCGTGCTCGGCGACATAGGTGGCAGCGCCGCCGTACTCGCCGCCGAGCGCCAGCCCCTGCACCAGCCGCAGCGCGACGAGCAGCAGCGGCGCGGCCCAGCCGATGGTGTCGAAGGTCGGCAGCAGCCCGACCATGAAGGTCGCCGCGCCCATCACGAAGATGGTCACCAGGAACGTGTACTTGCGGCCGACCAGGTCGCCGATGCGGCCGAACACCAGGGCGCCGAACGGCCGCACGAGAAAGCCCGCCGCATAGGTCGCGAAGGCGGAGAGCAGGGCGGCGGTGTCGTTGCCGGGCGGGAAGAACAGCGCGGCGAAGAACGGCGCCAGTGTGGCGTAGAGATAGAAGTCGTACCACTCGAACACGGTGCCGAGCGACGAGGCGAAGATGACGAACTTCTCGTCCTTCGTCATGCCGGCGCCGCGCGCCGAAATCCGGGTCCTGCCCACCATCTGGCCCCTCGGTGTTTCCGCGTCTCGCTGCTTGTCGTTGGGGCGGGCCGGTACGGCCGCTCGCCCGCCCCAGCTTTATGACGCGCCGCCGGCCAAGTCTCTCCGGATCTTCGCGGGTTGGTCGAAAGTCGAACCGGGCGGGGCCGGTGCGGGCCGGCGCGGCGGCCCCGCCGCGCCGCTACGGTCTCTTAGGGTTACCCGGCGAAATGGCCCGGGAACACCGGCGATCCCAGGGAATTCTTGATCGTTGTCGGATGTGCTGGAGCCGTGCGCCGGCGGGTTCGCACGGCCGACGGGGCGATCGGGGCAGGAGGGGGCATGACGTCGCAGGCGAGGATCATCGGATGGGCGGGGCTCGTCGCCGTGACGCTCGCGGCCGCGCCGCTGCCGGCGGTCGCCCAGGACAACGGGCCCGTGATCGTGATTCCGGGCCGGCAGGACGTGCCGGTCTTCGTCAACGGGCGCGAGGCATCCTATGCGGTGGTCGACGGCGACTGGGGGCTCTACCGGCCCGGCTGGTACGGCCCGTCGGTGATCCAGCCGCTGTGCTGCAGTCCGCAGCCGCGGGTCGCCCGCCATCGCCCGTGGTATCCGAGCTCGGGAGAGCTGCCGCGGGTCGGCCGGCTCGAATACGATCCCGACAAGAACAAGCCGCCGAAGCCGGCACCCGAGTTCCACGAATCCTGGTCGGCGAAGTCGCAGGACAATCCGGCCACCATCATGCCGCCGGACTATTCCTACGACATGCCGGGCGTCGTGGTGACGCCGCCATGGGGCGGGCCGGGGCCAGGGCCGGAACCGGGGCCGCGTCCGCGACCGCGGCCGCCGCGGCCGCGATGACGATCCGGGGAGCGACCGCCGGCGCGGCTTGCGCCGCGTCGGGTCGCGCGTAGAGTTCCCGGACGGTGGCAGGCGAGTCCGCCACCGGGACGGCCACAGGGAACGGGCCAGAAGGGACGAGTCATGCGTCGGATGGGACAGGGTCGGAGCATTCGGGGGCTCGACGTCGCGGCGGCCGCCGCGTGCGTGGTCGCGATCGCGGCGGTGGCCGCGCCGGCCGTCGCGCAGGAGGGCTGCTGCGCCGGCGGTCCGGTCGTGGTGTACGGCGCCGCGCCGGTGCCGCCCGTGGTGCCGCCGACCGGCTATCTGCTCGATCCGTCCGACGCGCGGCCGCCCATGTACGTGGTCGACCAGGGCCCGCTCTATCGCGGCCCGGGCATCTACGCGGTGCCGACCTATTCGGAGGGCGGCTACGCCTGGTCGCTGCGCTATCCCTACACCTACGGCCCGGTCCACCGCGCCTACAGGCGGCCCTATTACGGGCCGCGGCGCTACGGCTATGTCGGTCCGGGGGACATCGGGCCGAGCCCGCGGGTCGCCGGGGCGCCGCCCTTCGGCGCCTACGAGGTCCGCCCGGCACCGAAGGCCAAGGTGATCGACGTGCAGAAGGTCGCCCGCGCCGAGGTGGTCGACGGCCCGGCCGCGACCGGCACCGTGGCGCCGAAGCCCGGCACCGAGCCGCGCCGGCGCGGCCAGCGCTGAGGGCCGCTCCGGCAGCACCCCCGTGGGCTACTATCTCCGGCAGGGCCGGATCCTGGTCCATCATGCCGTCTACGACCGCGCCCTCGACGCGCTCGAGCGGTGGCCGAGCGGGCGCAGCCGCACGGTCGCGGCGGACGACATCGCCGGTCCGCCCGGCCGTCTGCAGGACCGCCGCTACGAGGCGTTCCCGCGGTTGCCGCTTCTGTGGTCGCTCGCCGCGCTCGGCATCGATCCGGCCGGCACCACCTTCGTCGACTACGGCGCCGGGCGCGGCCGCGCCCTGCTGACCGCGGCGCGGCTACCCTTCGCGCGCTGCATCGGGGTCGAGTATTCCGCCAGCCTGCACGCCGAGGCCCGCGACAACATCGCCGCCCATCCGCCCGACCGCCTCGCCTGCCGCGACGTGTCGGTCGTGCACATGAACGCCGCCGACTTCGTGCCGCCGGCCGGCGACCTCGTGCTGTTCTTCTACAATCCGTTCGGACTCGAGGTGCTGGAGCGGGTCGCCGACCGCATCGCCGAAGCGGCGGCGCGCGAGCCGCGGGCGATCCGCATCGTCTACGTCAATCCGCGCCGCTGGGCCCTGTTCGCCGGCCGGCCCGCGTTCCGCCGCCAGCCCATCCCGCTCGCGGCCCGGGCGAAGCTCGCGCTGCTCGGCGCCGGGCCGATCGACTTCTTCGCGGTCGGCCCCGCCTGACCGGCAGGCGCCGGTGCCGCGCCGCCGCCGCGGCGGCCGCCGGCCCCGCGCGCCGCCGCCGGCGGCCGGGCGCCGCACCGGCGTGACGGCTCAGCCGCCGGCCTTCAGCCGGGTGTGGGCGACATAGAGGGCGAGCGCCGTCGCGTTCGACACGTTGAGGCTGGTGATCTGCCCCGGCAGGTCGATGCGGGCGACCGCGTCGCAGGTGGTGCGGGTGAGCTGGCGCAGGCCCTTGCCCTCGGCGCCGAGCACCAGGGCGAGCGGGCCGCGCAGCGGCGTGTCGGCGAGGTCGGCGGTGCCCTCGCTGTCGAGCCCGACCGTCATCCAGCCGTTGTCCTTCAGCGTGGTGAGCGCCCGCGACAGATTGCCGACCGTGACGATCGGCACGATGTCGAGCGCCCCCGAGGCGGCCTTGGCGAGCACGCCGGTCGCCTCCGGGCTGTGGCGCGCCGTGGTCACCACGGCGGCGACCGCGAAGGCGGCGGCGCTGCGCAGGATGGCGCCGACATTGTGCGGGTCGGTGATCTGGTCGAGCACCAGGATCAGGCCCTCGGCCGGCAGGTCCTCGATGTCGGGCGACTGGAGCGGCTCGGCCTCGGCGAGCAGGCCCTGGTGCACGGCCTCGGGCCCGACGATGGCGGCGATCTGCTCGGGCCGCACCAACTCGGGGGCGACCGGGGTCGGCACGCCCTCGTCGGCGAGGCGGCGGGCCGCGTTCTCGGTGGCGAGCAGGCGGAGGAAGCGCCGCGCCGGATTTTCCAGCGCCGCCTTCACGGTGTGCCAGCCGTAGAGGATCGCCGGGCCGTCGCGGTCGCGCGGCTCCGGCCGGAAGCCGCGCCGGCCGCCGCGCGGGCCGTCCCGGTGGGGACCGTCCTTGCGGGGACCGTCCTTGCGCGGCCAGGGCGTCGCCTTGCCGCCGGCGCGGGGCCCCTCCGGGCGCCACGGGCGCTTGCCGGGCTTTCCGGGGCCGGAGGCGCCGGACTTTCCGGGGCCGGAGGTGCCGGAACGGAACGGCTTCTTCGGGCGATCGTGGTCGGGCATGGCGGGTCCGGCGTGGGAAGAACGGCTGCCGACTGCATAGAGCATGTCGGGGCGCCTGTCGGGCGAAAATCTGGCCCGGCCTCGCGGAACGGGGCTGCGCCGGCCGGCCGGGGCAGGGGAACCGCAGCGCCGCGCGCGGCGTCGCCGCCGCCCCGTCCGGGCCGCCGCATGGTCCGGCCGGGACCGGGTTTTTCGTGTTGACACCGGGGGGATGGCCACCCATAAGACGGCCCGACGCGCGGCGCCTGCCCGGTCTTCCGGAGCGAGGCCGTCTCGGCGACGAGACGCCGACCGCGGCGTGGGGGAGTGTCCCGAGCGGCAAAGGGGGCGGACTGTAAATCCGCTGGCTATGCCTTCGTAGGTTCGAGTCCTACCTCCCCCACCATTCAGTCGCTATCATGCTGAAATATAACAGCATTTTCCTCTTTCAGGTCGGCGTGGCGGGTCGGCGATCGTTCCGAATCCGGCTGCTCCAGCCCGGCGCCATGGCGATCGTCATCCGCTCGCCCGTCCTCTCGGTGTGGATGCGGATGACGCCGGCCCTGAGGTGCGGGGGCCCGAGGCGATCGCGTCGCCGCCGGGACCCGCTCGCTCACAGCATGGACGGGTCGAAATAGCGGTAGACGCCTTTTCCTGCCGCTTTGGCGGTGTAGAGAGCGCGGTCGGCGCGGACCAGAAGACTGTCCGGAGTCAGCCCGTCGTCCGGTGCACAGGCGATGCCGGCACTGAGCCCGATCATGAAGTCCGCATCGCCGTATCTGAACGGCTCTTCGGCGACGGCGATCAGGCGCTGGGTCAGGTCCGCGGCCATGGTCCGGTTCACGGTCAGAATGAAGGCGAACTCGTCGCCACCGAGGCGGGCGACCGTGTCGTCGCTGCGCAGCACGGCGCGGAACCGCGTGGCGATCTCGCGGAGGAGAGCGTCACCGGCAGCATGCCCGAGATTGTCGTTCACCTGCTTGAAGCCATCGATGTCCATGTAGAGAAGCGCGAAGCAACGACCGGTGCGCCGCGTGTTCTCGACGGCCTCGAGCAGGCGTTTCCCGAACAGGTTCCGGTTCGGCAGGCCCGTGAGTTCGTCGGACATCGCGAGCTGCGCCAGTTGCGCTTCCAGCGCCTTGCGCCGGCCGATGTCACGGACCGAGGCGACATAGCCGTTCGGGGCGCCCGTCGGGCGGTCGAAGGTGAGGCGCAGCGAGGCTTCCAGCCACACCCACGAGCCGTCCCGGTGGCGTTGGCGCTGCTCGGTCACGCCGACGTCCAGGCGCCCGGCACGGACATCCGTCATGAGACATCGGAACGCCGGCAGGTCGTCGGGATGGGTCAGCTCGACGGCTCTGCGCCCGACCAGCTCCTCCGGCGCGTAGCCGAGAAGCGTCTTCACCGAGGGCGAAACGTAAATCCGGTTTCCGTCGAGATCGCCGCGAACGATCGTGTCGGTCGAGGTCTCGGCGAGAAGCCGGAACTCGGCTTCGCGGTCCGTCGCGTCTCGTGCGGCCGTCGACAGGCTCACCTGCTGTCGCGCGATGGCCCCGAGGTCGTCCAGGCGCCGAAGGCCCTCGACCGACCGGGCGCGCGGGCGCGTATCGAACAGGACCAGCCGGTCCCTCCCGTCCGGGCCGAGCGACACCGCGGCGACGAAGCGCAGGGCCGGCATTCCGGCCACGCCCGGGTGCCCGGCCAGGGCGGCGTCCTTCAGGACGTCTTCGATCCAGACGATCGGTCCTCCGATGTCCAGCCGGCCGACCGCGGAGGTCACGGCCGCCCATGTGGCTCGGTCTTCCGATGCGGCGAGATCGGTCCAGCAGGGTCCGTCGTGTCCCAGCCGGAGACAGGCGGCCGGAACGTCGAACAATGCGCGAGCCGTCCGGCAGAGCGGGCCGAAATCGAGGTCCGGACGAAGTGTCCGTCGATCTCGCGCGTCGCGCGCTCCCGATCGTTCGGGCCCCCGTGTCGCGCCACCCCGCATCGGCCGATGACCGTACTTCGACAAAGCTCTCGACCCGTCCATCTATCCCGGGAACCATGCAGCCATTGTCCTTAAGTTTCGTTGCAGTCGACGGACCGGGTCGTGTGGACCTCCGGCGGGTCGATCGGGCCTTCGGGAGGCCGGGGGCTCGCGCACCGTCCCGGGGCTCGCCCGGCCGCGCTGCGGTCCGCCCCGAGGCCAAGGCTGCCGGCGTTGCCGCTCTGCCGTCACGACGACGGCCCACGGCCCCGCCCGCCGGAGCGCCTGCCGCATCAGCGGACCTGCGACACGGCGTGCGGCGTCGGACTCCGCTCGGTCCCGTTGGATTCGATTGTCAGCGAAAATATTGTCTAGCCAAAGCGTTGCGGCGAGTCTCTGAGGCGCCGTGTCAGGTTCGCGACAGGGCGCCGGCGCTCGACTCAGCCGGTCGGCGGGGCGTCGGCCCGCACGGCGTCGGCGACCGCGAGCCAGGCGTCGTTGAGGGCCGGGCAGGAGATCACCCCGTAGACCCCGCTGGGGCACTTCTCCCACTCGCCGTCGGCGATCGAGACGGGCGACAGGCTGGCGGGGACTTCGGCCGCGAGACCGCAGCGGGCACAGCGCATCGTGATCTCGTCCGGCATGGGAATCTCCTCGTGGGCGGCGGGGGCGGCGGGGGCGGCGGGGCGAGGGGTCTTGCGGCGGCCGCCCGGTTGGTGAAGGTGCCCGTCCGCACGGCGCCGGACGCCTTTGTCCCACCGAGGCTTTGAGGAAAGGTTGAATCGATCCGCGACTCGCGGGCCCGTCCCGGCGGGTCCTGAACCGCGGGACCGGCCGGCCTGGTCGCGGCCGGCGCCCGGGCGTGGATCGCCCCGCGGGCTTCCGGTCGCCCTGGCGTGGCGGGCGGGCGAACCGATCGGGCCCGGCCTCGCGAGGGCGCGGTCCGCCTGGCGCGGAGCGCGCTCGTGCCGTGCCGCTGCGGGCGCGCCGTCGCGCGCCCGTCGGCCGGGTTCAGCAACGGTGCGCCGTGCGGGTCGCGCCGCCCTCGGCGCTGTCGATCAGGCCGAAGGACTTCAGCGTCTCCCGGGCCCGTTCGGACACCGCGTTGGGGTGTCGCCGGAACGTGTCGAGGATCGCCAGGACCGCGGTGGGCGGGTCGTCGGGAAGGGAATGATGCGTCGGAGCCATGGGGGTGTCTCTGGTTATTGGGTCTCGTTTTAGTCGCGTCTGCTGTCGACAGGTTCTAGGGTGGCCATCCGTTACCTGGATCCCGAGTGCCGTCAAGTCGTGGCAGGTCTGCGTTCCGCGCGGCGAAGAGATCGGGCCGGCGGAAACACGTTTCGCCTCAAGCACGCATGCACTCGATGCATTCCCACTGTGCGAAGACTTGCACAGCTCGGTAAAACAGGGCTTACGGATCTCGTCTACGTTCGGGCACAGTTTTGGACCACCGGCGTCCGATTCCGGTTTTATTTGCGGTGCAGCGTGAGCTGCCGCGGATGGTCGCCGCGATGCGGCGGTCGTCGAGGCGGGGCGGTGGATGAGGGGCGGTCGATTGGTGCATGACCGGCGTTCGATCCACGCCACGGCAGCCCAGGTCCTGCGGGCGATCCCAGGTCCTGCGGGCAGGTCCCGGGCCTTGCCGGCAGGGATCGAGTCCCAGGTCCTGCTGTGTCGTCGTGCCAGGGTTGAAGTCGTCCCGCCCTTGTGCGAGAAGCCGGCGAGCCCCGCGCGGGGCCCGATCGCGTCCCCGGCCTCCGGGCGACGGCGTGTCGGCGGGTGTAGCTCAATGGTAGAGCAACAGCCTTCCAAGCTGATGACGAGGGTTCGATTCCCTTCACCCGCTCCAATCCCGTCCGCTTCGTCCGAGTGGCGTCCTTGAAGATTCTGTCGAGAGCGATCACGAACTCGGCTTCGTGATTCCGGCCCGGCTCGCTGCCGGGGTCTCGGGGGACGTCCGGTGCGAAGCGGACGACCCGGCCGCGGAGGGCGCCTCGGCGGGTGAGGCGACGGCTCCTTCGCGGGTCGCGCATCGGAAAAAGCCGATGACGCCGCGGCAATGATGGAACCATACCGAAATAAAAAGCGGCCCCGGGACAGACAAAAGCCCCGGCCGGATGGCCGGGGCTTTGCAGAAAGAGGGGGACTCGGGAAATCAGTACTTCGCGAGGACCGGGGCGGCGCCCCAGTCGAACTTGTAGTTCACGCCGATCTTGCCGATGTGCTGCGTGGCATCGAGCGTCGAGCGGTAGCCGCCGGCGCAGACGCCGCTGTCGCAGTAGGTGATGTCCAGCGTGTCGGCGCCGAAGTTCAGGTAGTTGTACTCGGCCTTGACGGTCCAGTTGCCGGTGAGCGCATATTCGAGGCCGAGGCCGAGCAGGACGCCGTTGAGCGTGGCGCTCGCCGAGCCGTCTCTGCTGGTCAGGCCGGCGTAGCCGTAGCTCGACGCATAGTCGAACTTGCCCCAGGCCCAGCCGAGCTTGCCGTAGACCAGCGCGCGATCGAACGCGACGCCGATTCGGGCCGCCACGTCGTAGGTGTACTTGCTCTTCAGCTCGGCGGAGTACGTGTAGTCGTCGTAGCTGAGCTCGCTCGTCCGCTTGACGCCGGACCACGCGCCCTCGCCCTCGATGCCGAGGACGAGCATGCCGACCTGATAGTTGCACCCGATCTGGCCGCCCGCGATGGCGCCGACGCCGGTGCGGTCGGTGACGCTGTCGTAATAGAAGATGCTCGAGTAGTCGGCCACCGAGCCTTCGAGGCTGCCGGCGCCGACATGGGCGCCGATGTAGCAGCCCGTCCAGCTGAAGGCCGGCGCCGGCGCGAACGGGCGCGCCTTCACGGGCAGATCGGCAGCAGAGGCGGCACAGGTCAGCGCGAGCCCCGCGGCAGTCGCGAGCAGAATCCGTTTCATGTTTCTCCCACCCTCCAAAAAGTCAGGATGCATGTAACCTAATAGAGTCTTCCGGACCTGTGGTGATAAAAATAACACAGCGACAAATATAAGGTTTTCCGTAGAAATATATAACCTAATAGAATACCGCTTATTGACGTTGCGAATAATGCCCCTGCCGGCTCGCGGCGGGACCGGCGGAACGGCCGCGGCTGCGACCGACGATCGGACCGTCGGAGGCGCGCGCCGGCGCCGGCGGTCGAGTCGCAGAACCGGCCGGGGACGCTCACCGCGCCGCGGACGAGCCGGGCCATCCGGGATCCCGATCCGGCCCGCGCGCAGGGTCTCGGCGGAGTGGTCGCGCACGGGGGAGCGGGGGTGATGGTTCAGCCGGCGGCCGGGCGGCGGCGGACGGCCGCGTTCGGTCCGGCACGCCGCGCCGACGCGGCGGCGGACGGGATCCCGGTCGATATCCTGCGCCGGCCGGCGGCCGCGGGCGGCGACCGCCGATGATCCGCTCGAGAGGCGGGCCGAAGCGGTCGTCCCGCGATCGCCGCGTGGGCGGCTCGGGGAACGTCCCCCGAAAGGCGGCGTCTCGCCTCCGGGAATCACGATCGCGCGAATCCGGTCTTCGACCGTGCAGGGACTCGAGGGGCCGGCACCGCCGGTGCGGCGAAGACGAAACGTGCCGGACGGCCGGCCGCACGAGGCCGGTCGCGCCCGCACCGTCCCGGCGCGGGCGCCGTGTCGCTCACCGATCGCGGACGATCGCGATCGACACATAGCCGGTCGGCACGAAGGTCCGGAGCGCCGCCCAGGCCTCGGCCGGCGGCGGGAAGCCGGGCGGCGCGACCGCCGGCGCCTCGGCGCCGAGGGCGCGCGGCTGGCGGGTCTGCGGATCGAGCACCGCGGTCACGCCGCCGACCGTGCGGGTGCGCGCATCCCAGGCGAGCACCACCTGCAGGCCGGTGCCGGGATCGTTGGCGAGGAGGCCGGTGCCGTCGGGCGTGAGGCCGATCACCAGCATCCAGACCGGGCCGGAGGTGCGCTGCGGTGCGGCGCTGGCGAGCATCACCGGACCGGCGGCGAGCAGGGCCGGCAGATCGAGGCCCGCGGCGAGCGGGAACCCGGCCGCGTCCGCGGTGGTGCGCGGCGTTCCGGCGCGGTCCACCAGCCGCACGCCCGGCACCGTGGCCCAGCGCGCCGCACCGTCCGACCACAGCCGGTCGACCGCCGGAGTGCCGGGCTCGCCGGCGAGCGCCCGCGCCACCATGGCCGCGATGGTCGCCTCACCGGCATCGGGCGCATAAGGCGGGAGGGCCGCGTCCGTGTACTGCGACTTGTCGAACTGGGAGATCGGCACGAACACGAGGTCGCCGCCGCTGCCGGTGGCGACGTCCTGGCTCGGTGCCGTCGTGGTGGCGACGGTGGTCTGACGCGCCGGCCGGGCCGCCGCCGTGCGGCCGGGCAGGGCGGCGCCGGCCGTCGTCAGCACGACCGGAGTGGCGGCCACGGCCTGCCAGCTGATGCTCACCGGGGCCGGCGTCGCGGCGACGCCGGGGGCCGTGTAGCGGCTGGTCGGATAGTCGGCCGTGGTCGGCTCCGCGGTTCCGCCGGTGATGGTGAGGTCGGCCCCGACATAGGTGACGGCGTAATTCTCGGCGCCGAGCGTGCCGACCAGGATCGCATAGGTCCCGGCCGTCTCGCCCGGCGTGCGGGTGAGCGCGCCGGTCAGCGTGTCGGTGCCGTAGAGCGTGCCGGTCACCTGATAGGTCAGGGCAGGGTCGGCCTGGCCGACCTGCTTGGTCTGCGGGTCTGCCGTGACGACGAGGGTCGCCGCCGTGATGTCGGCCGTGGTGACGAAGGCCGTCGAGGCGAGCACGTAGTTGCCGGCATCGGCGCCCGAGATCGCGTAGGTGCCGGTGACGGTCTTGGCGGTGCCGACATTCTTGTCGGCGTAGGTGGTGCCGCCGAGGGTCAGCGTGACGGCGTCGCCGTCGACGAGGCCGGCGAGGCTGCCGTTGCCGGTGACGGTGGCCGCGGTGGTGCCGTCGTAGACCTTGCTGCCGGCGACCGTGCCGGTGGTGGCGAGCGTCAGGGTCGCCGCGGTGATGTCGGCCGTCGTCGTGAAGGCCGTCGAGGCCAGCACGTAGTTGCCGGCATCGGCGCCCGAGAGCGCGTAGGTGCCGGTGACGGTCTTGCCGGTGCCGACGGTCTTGTCGGCATAGGTCGTGCCCGTGAGGCTCACCGTGACGGTATCGCCGTCGACGAGACCGGCGAGGGTGCCGCTGCCCGTGACGGTAGCCGCGGTGGTTCCGTCGTAGACCTTGCTGCCGGCGACCGTGCCGGCGGTGGCGAGCGTCAGGGTTGCCGCGGTGATGTCGGCTGTGCCGGTGAAGCTCGTCGAGGC